>CASFNG010000007.1 GCA_949296075.1 uncultured Parabacteroides sp.
GTGTTAAGCCTGTCGCTAGCGTTCATCCTGAGCCAGGATCAAACTCTTCGTTGTCTGAATTGTATTTTTACATATCCTTCGGCCCGGATTCCCTGTCTTTCTCAACGATTCCTGTGTCTCTTGACGGTATCAAATGGAATTCATCCTTCCATAATACTTGTACTACTTCTCGTTGCGTTATGTAATATCCTCAAAGAACTTCGCTATCGTTTCTCGATTGCGGGTGCAAAGGTACGCGCTTTTTCCTTACTTCCAAATTTTTTACGGCATTTTTTCGAAAATATTTCCCAAGGCGGGGATCGTGTACATTATATCATCCGGGGATGAGAAAACGCCCCCAGCGGGGCGGGAAAAACGCCGCTCACCCCCTCCCCCACGCTTTCCGGGATCCCCCGCGATGCCTCGGGGAAAGGCTCGGCAGGAACCGGAGGAAAGCAGGGGATGTTTTCTCAAAAAGTCGGGAACCCATAAAACAGGCAAGATCATCCCCCCTCAACGAAAATAAAGCGCCAGCGACATATCGGGATCATAAGGGCACCTCCATCCTCAGGAATAAAAAAAACGTCTCATCATCCAAAAGCTACAAAATAACGCAGAAATCCATAACCAAACGAGTACTTTCGCGGTTATAATAAATAGTTAATTTAAAAAGTATATATCCATGACAAAAATCTTGCAAGAATTCAAGCAATTCGCCATGCGAGGCAACGTGATCGACATGGCAGTAGGTATCATCATCGGTGGTGCCTTCGGGAAAATCGTCTCTTCCATCGTTGGAGACATCATCATGCCCGCTGTCGGGTTATTAGTGGGAGGCGTAAACTTCACGGACCTGAAGGTCGTATTGAAGGAGGCCGTCATGGAGGGCGACCAGGTAATCACCCCCGCCGTCTCCATCAACTACGGGAACTTCATCCAAGTGACACTCGATTTCCTTATCGTAGCGTTCGCGATCTTCCTGCTTATCAAGGGGATCAACTCGCTCAACCGGAAAAAGGAAGAGAAACCTGCCGCCCCGGCGACACCGCCCGCCGACGTACAGTTGCTCACCGAGATACGTGACCTTCTGAAAGAGAAAAAATAAGCACAAGTGGGCTTCCTGCATGAATGTGCGCCAAAAAGGATCTTTTGGCGCACATTCTTTTTATCCCATCTACACTATTTATATCAAGGGAGAGAATATTTTTCAAAAGATTTACAATTTTATCCCCTAAAACTGCAACCTTTTCCCGCGATCATTCGTCTAATCAATAAAAACATTCAAAATCATATCGCAATGAAAACAAAATTAATCGCCCTTTGGGCTTTGGTCACCTGCCTCGCGTTACCCGCACGGGCAGAGAAAATAGAGGGAAACGGGAATATCATCACCAAGGAGATCTCCGTACAGGATTACGATGCCGTACAAATAGGGAACTCTCTCCTTAACCGGAATGGATGGAGTTTGTCTTCTTTATTCTCCGGAAAACATAATCAATCATACGCTTTTGAATATACGCAAGGGAATGAGCCGGAAATCCGTATCACCATCGACGAGAACCTCTATCCTTACCTCAACGTCAAGGTGGACAAGCAAAAGTTATCAATTACGGCGAAAGCCAATACCCAGCTATCCCCCACGAAACTTAAGATCGAGGGGTCTTCCAAACGATTAGAGGAAATAGATATGTCAGGCAGCATGGATTTCATCCTGCGCGGTCCGTTATCCGGCGATAAGCTGAAAGTGGAAGGAAGTGGCGGCAGCGACATCAAGATGAAGCATCCCGTACGATTGACCGAATGTAATATCTCGGCCTCAGGCGGTGCGGACATCATGTTCAGCGACCTGAGCTGCCAGCGTATCAAGGCCGCGTGTAGCGGAGGAAGCGACATAGACTTGAAAGGAAATGCCGAAGAGGGTTCCTTCGACACATCCGGAGGTTCCGACCTCAAGGCTTACGGGATGAGCATCAAACGAGTAAAGTGTGACTCCAGTGGCGGCTCCGACATCTATGTTCGCGCGACTGAGACGCTCGACGCTTCCGCCAGTGGAGGCAGCGACATCCACTACAAAGGCAATCCGAAAGTGAGCAAATCGGCCAGTGGTGGCGCCGACATCACTAAGTCAGGAGATTAATATAGGTTTACGAGACACAAATATTCTAAACCTTTACGTAAAGAAGAGCCGTAAATCGTATCTTAGGCAGAAAATTCAAACGATGATGAAACCATTAGTATTGATCACGATCACGGCTCTTCTCGCGGGCGCCTCTTCTTCCTGCGTGAGTAAAAAGAAATTCCAGCTTGCCGAAAATGGCAGGCTGGAAGCGATAGGGCGTAGCGAAGCCCTGAAAGAAGAATTAGTAAGATGCAAGGATGAGAACGATGATCTGCACAATCGTATCGCGACCTTGGTTCGGGACACCGCGACGATGGGAAGAGATATACGCAATTATCAGGATATGCTGGACAGCAACCTGGGTGAGCAAGACAAGCTGAACGCCTTGTTAAGACAGAAAATGGGCGAGCTGGATGAGCGAGAACGTACCATCAATGAATTGCGGGAGATGATGGATGCCCAGACCGCCCAAGTGCAAGATCTGTTAAACAGCGTCAAAGACGCTCTCCTTGGCTTCGATAGTGAAGAACTAACCGTCACCGAGAAAAATGGCAAGGTATATGTCGCCATGTCTGACAAGCTCCTATTCCAGTCAGGTAGCGCCAAAGTGGATAAACGAGGGAAAGAGGCCTTAGGCAAGCTCGCGGAAGTACTGAACAAGCAACACGACATTGATGTCTTTATCGAGGGACATACCGACAGCAAGCCGATCCACACGGCTCAATTCCAGGACAACTGGGATCTGAGCGTGATCCGGGCAACTTCCGTGGTACGCATCCTCACCGCGGATTATGGTGTAAGCCCTTTGCAAATACAACCTTGTGGACGGGGCGAATATATGCCAGTAGCCGACAATGAGACCGCTGATGGGCGAAGCAAAAACCGACGTACGGAAATCATCATGGCCCCGAAATTGGATAAGTTGATGAAGATGTTGCGCTAATTATACCGCCCGGCTTCCTAATCTAAGTAAACCCCTTTTTCCGGATGTTCGGCATACATACGCGTCAATTGGATCTGCTCGGGCAACACCCGTTCCAACGACAAGGGAGGCAGGTCGTCCAAGGAAAAGAATCCCTTCCCTGAAATATCGAAGGTCTCGGTAAACTCCCCACCCACCCATTCGCACAAAATAAAGCATTTATACACATAATAAGGAATGGGAGGATGGGGATGTTTACGCATATCCATCATGGCCAGCAAACGGATTGGGCGCACGATCAGGCCAGTCTCCTCACGAACCTCCTTCACGGCGACCTCTTTCGGGGAAAAGCCCACGTCGCTCCATCCACCGGGTAGCGACCAATGCCCGTCCGCCAGCTCACGGACCAGCAAAATCTCCTTTCGCTCGTTGAACACGACGGCACGCACATCGACCTTCGGGGTCACATATTCCTTGGCGGGACAGTAGCTACTCGCCACCTCCTCCGGAGTCAGTCCGGTAGCCAACGCCGTGATCTCGTCGCTCAGAAGGGTCAGTTCCTCATAGCGCTCCGTATCATACGGGCTCATTGAGTAAACCAATCCGGTCTGAGCTAACGCACGGATCCGCTTCGCTACCTCTATCAAATCCTCACTTCTCGACATACTTGTTTATTTCTTTAAATAATAGGCTCCTCTTATATCACGCACTTCCGACGAAGCATCCAGCCGGTTCACGGTAATCTCCTCCAAGATGACCATAGCGCTATCCCATTCTATCCGGAGCAGTTCCGGATAAACAGTCTCCGGGATCGTATCTTGGCCGGAAAGCCCTACCTTCCGGAGCTGATCACTCCAGAACGCCTCAACCGGCTTTTGATACACCAAGGTATCTTTCGCCGAATCATATACACGCAACTCTGTACCGTTCCACTCGATATACGGCCTCGAATGATCGTATCCATACGACAGTGGACTCATTGTCGCATAACCTCGTATATCCATCGGCTCATCTGTCCGGATATGGAAGAGGGTGGGACGAGGATTCTCCTTCTTACTCATGGGCCAATTGCCACGGGCCGACTGAGAAATCCGCTCGATGTCCCTCGCCGTGATTCCGGGAATATACGTAACACCCGTCAACAGGATGATCGCCAACCACGTCGCATATTGGTATGAAGCCCACCGCCTCCGCAAGAACAGCAGCGAGGTGACGGTCAAGATCACGCCAACGACCACAAGATAAACCCGGTCCTCCGTAAATCCATACTCCCAGATCCGATAACACGTGCCAACCCAAAAGAGCAAAAGCGGGGGCAGAGCCACCCAACTTGCCCGACTGTAGAACCAATCATAATGTCGTTTGTCCAAAAAGGGCTGACATCCCTTCAAGGCAAACAGAGCAATTACGAAATTAGCCACGATATTGGCGACCCCTCCTTTCGGTAATGACCAGAAAAGCAGGATCTCTGCCCCATACAGATACAGGATAACCGTGTAAACCAACAGGAACGGCGAAAATACCCAATTAAGGAGTATCTGAAAAATACGGCTCTGCCATATTGGCTCGTGCCGACGGTTAAACAGAACGAACAAGAGCGGGAACAGTCCCATCCCGACCGTTATCCCGGCATAGGAAAAGAACCGTTCATTACCTCCTTGCCAAATGCCGAAAATATATCGGATACATTCATACACAGAATACAGGAGAAGCCAAACCAGCAGAGCAAAAGCTCCGGCCAGCATCCCCGACCACAGATATGAAAGCAACCGCTTAAAGAAATGTTCATTATCGCGGCTCCTCTCACTCACCAAGTACAATAACTGTGCCCCGACCAACGAGACCCAGTAAATAGGTGAATCCGGATCTAAATCCGGCAGCAAGAAAACGGGGATGGCCAACGCGACGGACGCATAATACCCCCATCGGAACCGACTGCCGGCACAAACTCCGTTCAGCGTATAGACCAACAGAAATAATATTGGATAAAAAGGAAGCCTGCCTTGCAGATCGACCGACGTGTACTCATAGTCGTAGATCGCTAACACGCAAGCCACTCCTATAATAACAAACTCAACCGGATGGATACGTATAGCGCCTCTAAAGACCTCTACCGACACTTGAATGAACTTGTTCATGATTCGAATATACGTGATTTTTGACTTCGATTCCCATTTTGACTTCATATAAAATAACGACAGCCGCAACCTGTTTATTATCCTTATGCGGCAGAAAAGATGTCAATATATCCTAAAATGCGCCAATCTTGCAGGAGAACCAGAGAAACACCTTTCCTACCCTATCCTTAGCGAGCGAGAGAATCTTCCGTCAAGGCCTATACTTCCCGCTTCGGGAGACGGACTTAAACCTTGTTCAACATCTTTTATACGCTTTAACCCTCCGATTTTCAAGCTGGCACGGCATTTGAACCTTATCGGGCGAATCCGGAATTGAAAAAGGATGGGTTCAAAGAGAGATTAAAAAGAATGTTTAATAAATAATTGGAGGACTGTATTATGACACCGATGATGAGAAGAAGTCAAAATTGGTTACCGTATGTATTCAATGATCTGTTTGACAACGACTGGATGATCAAAGCGAACGCTACAGCTCCAGCCATCAACGTGATCGAATCCGACAAGGACTACCAGATCGAGGTAGCCGCCCCGGGTATGACGAAAGAGGATTTCAATATCAAGATCGACGAGAACAACAACTTGGTCGTCTCGATGGAGAAGAAAGAGGATAAGAAAGAGAACAAGAAAGACGGACGTTATCTGAGACGCGAGTTCTCTTACAGCAAATTCCAGCAGACGATGGTCTTGCCTGACGATGTGGAAAAAGACAGGATCGAGGCTAAGGTGGAGAATGGCGTATTGGACATCTGCATACCCAAACGCACCACTGAAGAGGCTCAAAAGGCTGAGAAAACGATCGAGATCAAGTAACCCTGTCAAAGGTTTCTGGATAAGCACATAAGATAATAGAAAAGGGTTTGCCCCGACAAGGGGCGAACCCTTTTTTTATTTCTCCTCCGAGCCAAAGCCCAACGCCTCGTAAATCGCCTTTCCCCAATGCTCTCCCAAATGAACCGCCCCCTGCGGGTTCGGATGCAGGTAAAAGGTACCGGCGAAGCCCTCCTCCGCCTGGAAATCTGTCAAATGGTGTTCCTTGAAATAATCGAACCCTTCCGTATCGCCAAGGAATACCTGCCCCGGGAAACGTTTTCCATAATCAGCGACCAGCCGCCGGATCTCCGGATAATAAGCTTGCAGCCGGCTCAATCCCTCCTCTAAGTATTTCGCTCCATTATACGTGTTGGGGCTATACCAGATCGGCCGGTGAACGACGATCCGGCAGGTAGGATACAAAGCCAGCAGGCGATCGACGATCTTCCGCAGGTTAACCGCATAATCTCCGGGCGATACAGGAGCCCCATTCGTGCCCGAGATCGCGCTATCGTTCGTGCCTAACATGATGGAGAAGACCAAATCAGCCCAAGTCTCGTCGCTAAACTGGTCGGCGGCGGCCGTTGCCCAAGGGAAAAGTGTCCCCGTCTCCGGCAGGTAATCCACCGTCGTGCAACCGCTCCTCCCACGGTTCGCGTACTTCACGGCACCGATTCCCTCGCGTTTGCTCAAGTACAACGCCGCCTTTACGGGCGGAGCCTCGCGCACGGGATTGGCCAAGCCGGCCCCCTCCGTGATGCTGTTCCCGATAAATACGATATTCACGTAACGCTTCGTGTCGCTCGCCGCCGCATGAAGGCTAAGAAACAAAGCCCCACACACCGCGGCCAACCGAAAAAATGATCTCATCATCTATCTGAATTATATAGGTATCCGTTTCGATTTTCCCGAGATATGCCGGATATCCAAGCGCAAGATATTGGTCCGGGCAAACGACTTCTCGATATATTTCTCCCCGATCTCCCGGAACTCAGGGGCGTACTTACCGACAAGCAGGCGCAAAGCCTCCCTCCGCTCCTCCTCGGGTAAATTCCCGTGGATCTCCCCAAAAGCGATCACGCTCTCGTAAGCGGTGGTGAATTGCCGGGGGATCACCCGCGTCTCTCCCACGACGGTAAAACTTACCCTCGGGTTCTTCCTGAGGCATTCCAACTTGTAGCCTTCGGGAGCGCAATGGAAATAAATGGACTCTCCCGCCTTCACGAAACTGATCGGGATGCCATAGCCATAACCGTTCGCACCCTCCATCGCCAAGAAACCATATTCACCGGTCTCCAGCAGCCAGATCGCCCGCTCAGGCTCCAAAAGTCTGTCTTTCCGGCGTACTTCTTTAAATAAAGGATCCATCCTCATGCTATTTTGGCTCAAATATACGAGAAAAAAGGTAAACCTATCCCCATTACAGCCGGTTTACTGGCGGAGCTTTTTTCCGTGAATTTCCTTTATGGATCAAAACAAGAAATAGATGCCGCAATGGAAGGAATGGTGGCTATGCGCGCCATAACCAGACATGCCACGAAATGTATTACGCCCGTAGTAATCCCCTTCCATTGCCCTCTCGGAGATATAGAACCTATAATCCAGTTCGGCTCCCACGAATCGCCACGTATATCGCAACCCGACTTTGGGATAGATCGCGTAATCATTGAACTTAGAACGTTCAACCGACTTGGTCTCCTCGTGCGAAATGGTCTGATTCCGATGATTGAGCCACTGGTATTCGAAGCCTCCACCCGCGAATAGCTCCAGATGCTTACATCCCGCGATGGTGTAATCATAGCCAATCCCCAAGCCATATAATCTCATTTTATGCGTGTCATACCCAGCGACCGTGTAACTGTCTTTCCATTTTCTCCATCCTAACGGTACATTCAGGTAAAAGGTATGCCTCTCCGGGAGCTTATACCGTATCGTAAACTCTATCGGATGCATCTCCCGTCTGATCCGGTTCTTAAAATCGTAGGAGATACCCACGCCAAACCGATGCGGCTCCTTTTCCTTGACTACCTCCTCCGCATTGACTGTCGAGAAGAATGAAAGCAAACACATCCCAATAATCAATAAGAATCTCGTTCGTCTCATAGCGAATCAATTTAAAGGTTAAAACAAGAAATAGATGCCAATACGCAAGGAATGGTCAATCTGTATATCATAATCTTCTTCTTTAGAATACTCTCCAAACAGCATGGTATACTTATTTCTCTCAGAGAAATAGCATCGATAATCCAGCTCAGCGCCCACAAATCGCCACGTATATCGCAACCCGATTTTGGGATAGGCCGAATAATCATTGTATCTATAATGACGATACGGAAGGGTTTCCCCTTCAGAAATTGTCTGATACCTCACATAGAGCCTTTGGTATTCCACTCCCACACCCGCGAATAATTCCAGATTATGACATCGCACGATGGAATAATCATAGCCAAAGCCCAAACCATATAATCTCATTTTATCCGTATCCGTATGCCAATAAGAGTGAGGAGGAAAGACCTCACCCCAATGCCAACGTGTATCTTTTTGACCCATCCATCCGAAAGGCGCGTTCATATAAAGCGAATGCCTATCCGATAGTTTATACCGTACCGTTAGCTCTATCGGATGTACCATTCCCTTCACCCGATCCTTAAAGCCATACGCGATGCCCACGCCAAACCGACGCGGCACCGTATCCTTGGTGATCTCACTTGCGTTGGCTGCCGTAAATAAAGAGACACAGCATACCCAAATTGACAATAACAAATTCGTTCGTTTCATGATCGATCAGATAAAAAAATCAAAACAAGAAATAGACGCCGCAATGGAATGCATGGCTAAGACGCGTATCATGGACAAATTCATAAGAAAACAGACCACCACTATAATACTCATGCATTCCTCTCCTAGAAACATAGTATCTATAATCAAACTCAATGCCGACAAAGCGGTACGTATATCTTAATCCCACTTTAGGATAGATCGCGAAATCATTGAATTTTGCGCTTCCAAAGGAGTTGAAGAGGCGAATGGGTCCAGGCGGAACGAATATGTCATACTCCTCATCTTCTTCCTTATACCGGTAATTGAGCCGCTGGTATTCGAAGCCTCCACCCGCGAACAGCTCCAGATGTTCACATCGTGCGATGGAATAATCATAACCAATACCATATAATTTCATTCTATAAGTCGCCGGAAACGAGTAATCATCCTTCCATTTTTTCCATCCTAAAGGAACATTCAGGTAAAAGGTATGCCTCTCCGGGAGCTTATACCGTATCGTAAACTCTATCGGGTGCATGGCTCGCCTGATCCGATTCTTAAAATCGTAGGAGATACCCACGCCAAACCGATACGGCATCTTTTCCTTGACTACCTCCTCCGCATTGACTGCCGAGAAGAATGAAAGCAAGCTCATCCCAATGGTCAATAAGAATCTCGTTCGTTTCATAGCAAATCAATTTAAAGGTTAAAACAAAAAATAAATGCCAATACGCAAGGAATGGTCGATATGAGCACCAGACTTTTTCTCACGAAGATATTCGTAAAATAGCGCGGAATACTTATCTTGTCCATAGGCTAAATAGCAGCGATAATCCAGCTCAGCACTCACGAATCGCCAAGTATATCTCACGCCAACTTTAGGATATACCGAATAATCATTGAATTTAGCGCATCCCGACGGTTGAGTTTCCCCGTCCAGCGTGCCTCCGTACCGCCAATACAGCCGCTGGTATTCCAAGCCTCCACCCGCGAATAGCGTCACATCCTGATATGTCAGGATAGAGTAATCATAGCCAATGCCCAAGCCATACAATCTCATTTTATGTGTGCAATCCTCTCTTGAACGAGGAGTCGTGAAAGGGTAAACAGCAGACTTCCAACCCCATTCTCTCCATCCGAAAGGCACGTTCATATAAAGCGAATGCCTATCCGATAACTTATACCGTACCGTTAGCTCTATCGGATGTACCATTCCCTTCACCCGATCCTTAAAGCCATACGCAATGCCCACGCCAAACCGACGCGGTACCGTATCCTTAGTGATCTCACTTGCGTTGGCTGCCGTAAACAGCAAAAGGGAGGCCAACGCCAAAAGATATTTACGCCTCAAAAGCCATCTCTTTTTCATACTTCACCTCCTTTTATACGTTTATAACTATTGGATATAAGATTGATTTATTCCAATTCCACACCAACCTTACAGCCGGTTCATCTCCTCGCTGGCGGACGATTTTCCCTTGTATTTCTTCTTGGCGTTGAAGTTGTAACGGATATAAATCCCCACTCTCCGGTTATCCTTGTACTTACTCTTGGAGAAGACGTAACCGGTATCATAGCGAATCTCATCCTCTTTGGCTCCCAAGAGGTTCTCGACACTCAAGCGTACATACAACTGATTATCGAACAACCGCTTGCTGATCCCGAGGCTGATCATCGCGTTTTGCTTGATCCGATACTCACGCATATATCCATCGTTATTGTATCCGATCAAGAGATAGGGCATCCATTGTTTTCCCAATCTCCAATAGTTATTGAGCGAGGCCCGGATGTACGGGCGATTCCCGTTGATTCGCCGATGATTTTCATCATAAATCGGGAGATAAGTACGCGTCAGATTCGCGCTGACCTCCGGCTCCCAAACACCGATAGCCGTATTATAGGAGAAACCGGCGTTCAAGGCCGTATAATGAGAAAGATTAACCGGTTTGGACAGGAATAGCAACGGATCCGCCCGGCTCACGACGTTTCCGGACATGATATAGTCCTTTATCCATTGATAATCCACGAAGAACGTCAGCGTACGATACTGCGCCGTATAAGAGAGGCTTGTAGTATATTGCGGCAGCAAGAGGGGATTGCCCTGCTCCATGCTGTAACGATTCAGATAGTCGATGCTGTTCCGGAGCTGATAATAGGTAGGTCGTCTCACCTTGGTAGAGAGGCTGATCCCCATTTTGACATTCTTGCCGGAATAGGTATACGAGAGATAGGGATAAAGCCGGTTATAAACGCGATCCTCCAAGGCTGCGTGGGTCAAATCATCCGTATAGCTCATCTTGAAGCTCTCGTAGCGCAAGCCCAAGCGGGCGGCGAACCTTTTATAGCTATAACCGCCCTCAGCGAAGAAGGCATACTTGGTCTCCTTGGAGCGCAACGCGGAAAGATTATATTCCACCGTCTCGTCCGCGGATTGGTTCCTCAACTTGTTTTCCACGAACGAGACGTTCGAGCCCCAAGTAAAGGAGGTCGAGCTATTCGGCGCATAATCCATCGTGAGCAAGCCGGAATAGATCGCATATTCATTCTCGTCGCGGGAGTTTACCACGTGCGAGTCCGTCAAGTCGCCACTTTCCACGTTTACCTGCCCGCCGTTCGCCTTCCGGCGAAGCATATCCCCATTGACATTCAAGGTCAGCTTAGAAGACAACTTCCCCTCATAATACAGGTTCGAGTTCCATTGCCGGTAACGGGAACGTGCGTTAATATCCGCACGCAGGCTTTCAAAATCAACTTCCTTTCTCATCACGGAACTTACCGAGCTTCCTCCCCAGCGATCCGTTTCCTCTGAATAAGAGACCTGCCCTCCTACCGTATGGTTCTCATGGAGGAAGAGGCTTAATCCGCCTGTCACATCCTGGTTATAGTAATTAGACGGCCATCTGTCCATATCGCTCTTAAGCACCCACTGCCCCACTTCCGTATCCACACGCTCCTCGTTCCGCTGGTCGGTAGATAGCCTTAGGGAAGAATTCGAGAAGGCCGCGAAGGCATTTATCTTTTGGCCGCCATAGGTCAGTTGCAATTGCTCATTGTCCGAGTTCCTGCGCCCCTGCTTATCGCCAAGAGTAGCCCCGACACCCCATCCCTCAATAAAGTTACGCTTCAAGTTTATCTTGATGACGGCGTTCATATCCGCGTCATATTGGATCCTCGGATTCCGGATCACCTCGACAGAGGCGATGTCCTTGCTGTTAAGCCTCGTTAGCTCCGACATATCCGTCACCTTCCGGCGATTGATATACACGACCGCCGCCCCTTTCCCGAACACGGAATACTGTCCATCTTTCCCATAAACCAGGGGAATCTTGTCCAAAATGTCATCCGCGGTGCCGAAATCTCTCAATACCGAGTGCTCCACGTCCGCGATCAAGTTCGTACCTTGGATCTTCACGTTCTTCCGATGGGCACTGACCGTCACCTCATCCAAGCGCATATCCAACGCGTTTAAGACATATCGATGCTTATCCGGATCCAATCGCTCATAAAGATTTTGGTATCCTATGCACGAGATACGCAAGAAGCAGGGATCAGCCGTTTGCTCGATCCTGAACCTCCCGTTCTCATCGGTCACGGTTCCTGAGATCAATATGGAATCGCCGGACAGGAGGCAGACATTGGCGTACGCTATCGGCTGGTTATCGACGTCGGATACTTGCCCGGCGAACTGGGCGAAGATCGTTTGGCGTATCAGCAAGAAGAGCAACAACAGTAATGATCTTTTCATAGGATTGGCGTTTTAGCTACTCGTTCACCGCTATAAATTAAGGAATAAATATCCTCATTTCCAAACAAATAGATCATTTTATTAAATAGATTTTAAGCAAATGTTTTACAATATTTGAAATTCAAGGCGCACAGCGATCCATACTTTCCCGGGTCCGGCGATACCTATCCCCCTTGTTTACCAAAACCCGGGGAAGAATCGCGAGAAACTTGACGGGAAAACGCAAGAAACTTGACGTAGAAAATGTATCTTCGCGGGCAAACAAAAACACGGCATGATCGATCAAAGCATATTCAACAACAAGAAAGCGGCGTATTATACGCTGGGATGCAAACTGAATTTCGCGGAGACCTCCACGATCGGGAAGCTGCTTGCCGAGCAGGGGGTGCGCAAGGTTCGCCCCAATGAGAAAGCGGATATATGCGTGGTGAACACCTGTTCCGTGACGGAGCTGGCCGATAAGAAATGCCGGCAGGCGATCCGCCGGATCGGGAAGCAGCACCCGGGTGCCTTTATCGTGGTGACCGGCTGCTACGCCCAGCTGAAACCGGAGGAGGTGGCGCATATCGAGGGGGTCGATCTCGTGCTTGGCGCCGAACAGAAATTAGAGATCTTACAACATTTGGATAATTTGGAGAAAAGAGCGGACGGGGGCGCGGTCATCGCTTCCGAAAGCAAGGATATACGTACCTTCTCCCCCTCTTGCTCGGCGGACGACCGTACCCGCCATTTCCTGAAGGTGCAGGATGGCTGCGACTACTTTTGCTCGTATTGCACCATCCCCTTCGCCCGCGGCCGCAGCCGCAACGGGACGATAGCCAGCCTCGTGGAGCAGGCCCGGGAGGTGGCCCGTCAAGGAGGGAAGGAGATCGTGCTGACGGGCGTGAATATCGGCGATTTCGGCAAGAGCACGGGCGAGACTTTCATCGACTTGATCCGTGCGCTGGACGAGGTGGAGGGGATCACGCGCTATCGTATCTCTTCCATCGAGCCGAACCTGATCACCGACGAGGCGATCGATTTCGTGGCCCGCAGCAAGCGGTTCGCGCCTCATTTCCATATTCCGCTGCAAAGCGGGAGCGACGCCGTGCTGAAACTGATGCGCCGCCGGTACGACACCGCCTTGTTCCGCCATAAGGTGGAGAAGATCAAGGAGATCATGCCGCACGCCTTCATCGGGGTGGACGTGATCGTAGGGACGAGGGGCGAGACGGACGCCTATTTCGAGGAGGCGCGCCAATTTATCGAGAGCCTCGACATCAGCCAGCTGCACGTGTTCAGCTATTCCGAGCGCCCGGGGACCCAGGCGCTGAAGATCGACTATGTGGTGGATCCCAAGACGAAGCACGCACGGAGCCAGCAACTGTTGGACATCTCGGACAAGAAACTGCACGCTTTCTACGAGGCGCATATCGGACAAAAGGCGGACGTCTTGTTCGAGCATACGAGGAAAGAGGACAAGATGCACGGTTTCACGGAGAATTATATCAAGGTGGAGATCCCCTACGACGAGGCGTTGGTCAACGAGACCCGCACGGTCGTCTTAGGGCCTTGGAACGAGGATCATTCCGCCCTGACAGTGGCTCAAACATTTACAAGGGAGGGTTAAATCATGTGGTCGAAAGTAGAATATGCGCTTTTGTACGCTTGGGTGAAAGTCCACGCGTTACTTCCGATGCGGGTATTATACGGATTGGCCGATGTACTGTATCTCCTTATTTACAAGGTGGCCCGTTACCGGGTGAAGGTGGTGCGCCGTAATTTGGCGGCGTCCTTCCCTGACAAGGATCAACGGGAGTTACGCCAGTTGGAGCACCGCTTTTATCACCATTTCGCGGATTATGTGGTAGAGACGCTTAAACTGATGCATATCTCGCTGGCCGAGCTTCAACGTCGGGCATACGTGAAAAACCCGGAGCTCGTGGATCGGCTCATGGAGAAAGGGCATACGTGCTTTATCTTGCTCATGGGACATTACGGGAACTGGGAGTGGTTCTCAGGCTCTTCCTCCCGTTTCGAGGATTCCCGGATCTATCAGATCTACCGCCCGCTGAACAATCGGGCTTTCGACCGGCTGTTCATCCGGTTACGCACCAAGTTTGGCTCATTTGGCATCAAGAAACAGGACACGATACGGGACATCTTGCGGCTTAAGCAGGAGAAGATCCGTTCGGTTGTCATCTTCCTGGCGGATCAGACCCCCAGTAAGGCGAATTTGCATTACTGGACGGAGTTCCTTCATCAAGACACCCCGATCCTGACCGGCCCCGAGCGTATCGCGCGCAAGCTGGATCTGCCGGTGATCTTCTTAGACACCCGGAAAGAGCGTAGGGGGTATTATTCCGTTGAGCTACAACTCGTGACAGAATATCCCCGGGAGACCGCCGAAAACGAGATCACCGAACGATACGCCCGCCTGCTGGAGCGCATGATCCTACGTGATCCCGCTTATTGGCTATGGACACACAAACGCTGGAAATACAAGCACGAGGAGAAGAAATGAAAAGGGTAGCCGTCGTCATATTGAACTGGAACGGAAAGAAGCTGATGGAGGAGTTCCTCCCTTCCGTCGTGGCTTACTCACCCGAGTGGGCGGAGATTATCGTGGCCGACAACGCCTCCTCCGACGGTTCGCTGGAGATGTTAGAGAAGCGTTTCCCATCCGTAGGCATTATCCGGCTCGACCGGAATTATGGCTTCGCGGAGGGGTACAACCGGGCTCTCCGGGAAATCAATACGGAATACTGTGTTCTGCTAAATAGCGACGTGGAAGTAACCCCGCATTGGATAGAAATCCCGATACAGACGATGGACGCTGACCCGTCGGTCGCCTGCGTGCAGCCCAAGATCAGGGCGCAACGGAACAAAGACTACTTCGAGTATGCCGGAGCCGCCGGAGGGTATTTAGACAAATACGGCTATCCGTTTTGCCGGGGGCGGGTCTTGCACGTCGTAGAGAAGGATGAAGGCCAATACGACACCACGGCGGAGATCTTATGGGCCACGGGCGCCTGCCTGTTCATCCGTACCGCCGTTTATAAGGAAGCGGGAGGGTTGGATGCCGGCTTCTTCGCCCACCAGGAGGAAATCGACCTATGCTGGCGCTTACGTTCACGAGGGTATCGGCTGTTATGCACGCCCCAATCCGTGGTTTATCACGTAGGGGGAGCGACCTTGAACGCCGAGAATCCAAGAAAGACATTCCTGAATTTCCGCAACAGTCTGCTGATGCTCTATAAAAATTCGTTGGAAAAAGACCTGAAGCAGGTCATGCTCGTACGTTTTTGGTTAGATTATATCGCGGCGGCGAAGTTCGCCTTAGAGGGACACTTCGCCAACGCTAAAGCAATTTATGAGGCCCGGAAAGCTTTTCGGCAGCTAAAACCCTCATACGCCCCTAAACGAAAAATCAACTTGGAGAAACAGGTATTGGGAAACATTCCCGAGTTACGCCGGGAAAGTCTCATTCTTTCCTTCTACCTCAAGGGTAAAAAGACATTCAAGGCCTTGATGAAGCGATAAAAAACAGAGAGGTATAGGCCGTTCGATCAGCAACGGTTATCAGGTAGTAGCCTGCCTAAAAATATCAATCAGTATCGGACGAAGCCCGCTTACGAAGCATTCTACGGCAATCACCATCAAGATTAATCCCATCAGGCGCATCATTACGTTATTTCCCATCTCACCTAAAAGGCTGACAAGCCGGGTAGATGCCCGTAAGATCAGGAAGGTCAGGAAATAGACGAATGCGATTACCCCGATCAGTACGCCTTTCAGGGCGATTGTCGTAGCATCATCCATCAATACGATTGCGTTGGCGATCGCTCCAGGACCGCACAACATGGGGATAGCCAAGGGAGTTATCGAGATGTCGTCGGCATACGTCTTCACCTCCTCCTTCTTCAATTTAGCGCTGGAATAGCGGGCTTGCAACATATCAAAGCCAATCTTGAAAATAATGAAGCCGCCCGCTATACGGAATCCATTCGAGGATATGCCAAAAAACTTAAACAGGAATTGCCCAGAGAAGGTAAAGACCATCAGCGTGATGAACGAGACAATCGTAGCCCGCCGCACGACCGTTCTCCGCTCCCGCTCCTCCATGCCATTGGTCATGGTCAAGAAGACCGGCATCGTCCCAAGCGGATTAGTCAACGTAAAGAAAGAGGTAAAGCATAATAGCGCAAAAGGCAACAAATCTTCCATAGCGATCCAGATTAAAAGTCCACCCCAAAGGAAGCACAATTCGCGAGATATAGCAACTCTTTTGGGGTGGAAAATCTTTTTTAGAACTGTGTAAGGACCTTAATAAGCTGTTTTTGACCGGCATCCTTATCAGCGTGCGTACAAGGGCCGGTCACGCAACCACCCTCGCAGGCCATCACCTCGATAAACTGCGCCGGGGCCTTTCCTGTCTTCGCATACGTACGGAGCAGAGCCACGTTCTTCTTTGTCAGGTTCGCCACCTGCACGGCACTTACACTGTCATCCTTCAGATACGTTTTCACGGCACGGATCACGCCCCCACTTTGAGCGAAACCATGCGCTTCCCTGACGGAATTAAACAATACGGAGAAAGGCTTGGCCTCCTCGATGCTAATATCCAAACCAACCAGCACAGAACCCAACTCCTCGAAGGTCAAGGTGAAATCGACACATGGATCCATCTTTACCTCCTTACGCTTCGCCACGCACGGCCCGACGAACACGATCTCCGCATCCGGATACTTCTCCTTCACGATACGAGCCGTATAATACATCGGAGACCCCGTGGAAGAGATAAACTTCTTCAAGTCCGGGATGTGTTTTTCCGCCAGCTGCACGTAGGAGGGGCAGCAGCTCGTTGTCATGAACGGCTGTCCTTCCCTCAGTTTCTCAACCAGCTCCTCCGCCTCATGGCGGGTAGTCTCCATCGCGCCTTGGGCTACCTCCACGACCTCCACGAATCCCATCGACTTGATCGCCCCATACACACGCTCCTTCGGGGCGCTGAACTGGGCAAGTATCGAGGGAGCGACGATCGCCACCATCTCCTTTCCCTCACGCAAACGTTGCAAAATGTCAAAGACCTGGGATATTTCAAAAATAGCACCAAAAGGACAAGCGTTGACACACTTACCACAGTAGATACATTTCGACTCATCGATATGCTCCACCCCATACTCATCCTTGCTGATCGCTTTCACGGGGCAAGCCTCCTCGCATGGGATGGGGATATAAACGATCGCATGATAGGGACAACTCTGATGGCATCTTCCACAACTGATACAAGAATCGTGGTCGATCTCGGCCTGACCGTTCTTCTTGAAGCGGATCGCGTCTTTCGGGCAGTTCATATAACAACTGCGCGCCACGCAGCCCCGGCAAAGGTTCGTGATCTCATAATTGACGGAGACGCAGGAAGAACAAGCCTCGTCCACCACGCACATGATATTTTCCTTCTTGTTCTCCGAGCGCAACAAGGCCTGTTTAGCGTATTCGGAAAGAGGAGTCAGCTCATCTTCCTCATCTTGCATATCAAACCCTAACAGAGGAAGCGTCTTATACTTCCAGACCGCTCGTTCCTTATGCACGCAGCATCGGCCTCTCACCTTTGATTTACGGGGGCTCAATTCGAGCGGAAGACGATCGATCTCCTCCAAAAGACGATGTTCTTTCCATAGCTTCACTAACTTCGCCAGCAATCCGTGACGAACGATCATTACGTTGTTGGTAAATGCCATACTTATTCCTAATTTGTGCTTTTAGTATATCGCTTTACTTCTGGGCGCGAAGGTAAATAAAAGTTTCCAACCTTTAACAAAAGTGTTCTTCCAGAATGACAGAGGCACTATGTAGATCCCCGCCAAAAGGAGGATTCAATTTGGAAACGGTCAGCTCGATCGCCGTGATCTCCGGGAAAGCCTCCCGCAAGGCCCGGGCGATACGTCCCGCCACATGCTCGATCAATTTGGAAGGGATTGCCATCTCCTCCCTCACGATCTCATATACGGCAGCGTAATTGATCGTATCCTCCAGCTCATCCGTCCGCGTCGCCTTCTCGATAGGCGCCGTCAAGGTCAAATCCACGATAAAGGTATTCCCTACCCGATTCTCCTGGGCAGCCACTCCATGATACGCATAAAAACGCATCTGCCGCAATCGGATCTTTGTCGTCATCATATCCATCTAATTTACGCGTAAAGGTAGGGAAAGTAAACCTCCCGGGCAATAGGCAAGCCCTATTCGCCCACCGTATAGCCGACAGATCCACTTTCCCCCACTCTTAGACAAAGGCATCCCGCCGCCTCGCCATCAGGAGATGCAACTGTACCCCTTGATGATTGTTATCCATACCGGCAGCCTTCTCCAGATAGGCCTCCGCTTTCTCCCAATGCCCCAGCCCCAAGTGGCCAAGCCCCATCAGATAGGCACAATGGACACGGTTTTTCTTGTCCATATCATCTTCCCATATCTGGAGATCGGGAAGGGATACGGCGAAATAATCCATCTGGAAGGTATCGAACAGATGCCTCTCCCCAAAATCAATCAAGCGATTGAAACGTCCTTTGGCCTCGTTCTCGCATCCCAAGGCACGAAGCGCCAAACCTTGGTAAAAGATCTTGTCCGGCTTCTGATCGTTATAATAAACCGCAGCGGCTGGCTGGCTATTCCCCACGCTCGCGGCCAAGAGGCAATCATGGGCTTCCGCCTCACGCCCCAGCGCCCTCAAGGCACAAGCCTTGTAATAATTGAAATCGTTCTCTTGCGCTCCATGCAATTTACCCTCCCCTAAATTAGGCGGATACACGAAACATTCCTCGATCCAAGCCAACGCCCGCTCATTCTCCCCGGATCGCAAGGCCTTTTTCGCCAGTTCGAGCCGTGCCAGCTGATACTGTTCGGGGACTTTCCCCTCACCGCCTTCCCAAGGATGGAAATGGCGTTCGTCAATCAGGCGTATCGCCTCCTCATGACGCCCCAACTGATTCAGCAAAGTGATATACTCCAAATAAAGATCATCCCGCGAGAAGGCCACATCCCGGTGAGCCTCCAAGAAAGCCAGCCGGTCGGTGTGGGGACGATTCAACCGTTTGTACAGTTGATCCAGCTCCATCAGGATACGGGCATCCGTCGGATCCAAGCCAAATGCCCGTTCCAACAAGGCCACCGCCTCCTGCTTCTTATCCAACTTATTGAAATAGGCCAACGACAGATTGCGAAGGACGGTAGGGAACGAGCCGTCCGCTTCGGCGGAACGTTCCCAAGCGGCGATCGCCTCGGGATATTGCCGCTTATCGTACCACAAGTTCCCCAAATAATAGGACGCTTTCGGGGTATTCCCCGAGAGACGGATCACCACCTCCAAAGCGAGAATCGCCTCCAAAGCGTTCGGGAAACAATAATCCGCCGGTTGCCGCTCGGCGAGCCGTACCGCCTCTTCCGCCTCCTCCAGCCGACCCAAGGAAAGCAAGAACCACGCCCTGTAATAATAAAGCATCGTACGTTCGGAGGTAGCCGAAGCGCACGCCACGTCAACCACCCGCAAAGCCTCCTCCCAACAGCCGGCAGAGGCATAATCGGTAGCCAGCTCCTCATAATTATGTCCATCGGTACGCATCCGTAAGAGCAGATCCCGCAAGATCTCCTCCTCGCCTGTCAGCAGATACTCCTCGAACCGGCAACCAAAATTAAACCGATCCATCGCGAGCGACTCCCGTATCCAAGCCAAGGCCTCCTCCCCGCGCCCCAAATGGCGAAGAATGATCGTCCTCAAATGCCGACCACGCGGATTCCTCCAATTCCGGGAAAGCGATCGGTCTATCTCAAGGAGCGCACGCTCCCAATCCCCTCTCGATGCAGACAACTGCGCCAACGCATAATAACCCGCATCTTGCCAGGCGGAGTTCCAGCAGGCCTTGTAGAAACAATCGTAAGCCTCCGGATCTTTCCCTTGATATTTTAAGGAAAGCCCTAAATTATAAAAGGGTTCTCCATCATACGGATTCGGGTTCCTTTCCGTCAAGGTCTTCACCGCCCGTCGCAAATAAGGCTCCGCCTTGGCGAACTGGCCTTTACGGATCAGCCACAGCCCCATCGCGTTATTGCTACGCGCATCCGTCGGATCCCGCCGAAGCGCCTCCTCATAATAATCGGTCGCCATGTAGGTGGCGTGACGGTATTGCTCCAAGTGGAGGCCGGTCAGGTAGAGTTGCTCCGTCGTGCTCACCTCTTTCGGCGCAAGCGCGGCTTTAGCCGGTTCCGGGATCTCGCGGACCTCATCCGGCTCCGGTTCCCATTCCAGCAGGATCTTTCCCGCCGGATCATGGATAGACACCCGTGTCCCGGCGAGATCTTTCATGGATACCCGCTCCTCCAAAACAGCTTCGGGCGTCATGTCGCGCACAATATCCAGCAACCGTTCTCCCTCTTTAGCGACCACGATACGCAAGCCTTTTCGAGCGGAGGTCGCGAAAACGCGCAAACAAGCCTCATCGCCCTCCGGCTCTATATTCATCAGCAAGTCTGCCGTAGCGTTCTTCACGACCCCCAATTCCCGGTAAGGGATGAAATATTGCGTGAAGCGCTTCTCCTCATACGGTTGCAGCCAAGAGAAATCAGGCTGGTTATCGGTATATACCCCGGTCATCAGTTCGATATAAGGGCCGTCCGAGTCGGTGAGATTCCGATCCCAAGCCTGCCCGAAATCCCCATTTCCCCAAGTCCATTGCTTCTTTCCCGGGGCTACATGATGATCCGCCACGTGCAGTACCCCGGCCCGCGTATCATTTTCGTATCCTCCGACAAAGTCGTATTTGGAACAGATCGCCATATAGGAGGTCGGGACCGGTATATTCTTGTAGCGGGAAATATCTACACCCGCCGAGTAATCCATCTTATAATAGGTGCCCGTGGCGATCGGATAGCGGGATACATCCCGCTTGCCATGATCGAACACGGCGTTCACGTCGCCGGGGAACACCGACTGATAATGCTCGTTCACCGCCACCGCCGGATTCGCCCACCAAAGGAAGGTCTGCGGGATCGGTGTCGGATTATACACCGTCCCCTCGATCTCTAACACGGCACGCCCGGGGCGTAGCGTAAAGCCTGCCATCCCTTTCTGGTGGAACATCCGCTCCCGCTCGCTTACCCATACGACAGCGCTTCCATCCTCCCGTCGCTCGATGGTATAATCCACCGGGAGGAAGGTGCTGGGGCGATGGTGCTGCGGCCAGTTGAACTCGATCCCCCCTGAGATCCAAGGACCGGTCAAACCAACTAACGCCGGCTTGATCACGTGATTGTAATAAATGAAATGACGCTTCCTCAATTTATCATAGGCCAACTGCACACGCCCTCCCAATTCGGGCAGGATCATCACCTTGATATATTCGTTCTCCAAATAGACCGCCTGATATGGCCTATCCTCGCGAGTGTCCTCGATCCGCTCGATCACCGGATAGGGATAGACCACCCCGCTGCTTCCTTGGTAAACCCTCTTTTCCAAGAACATAGGATTCTTTTCCGGCTTACCGATACCATAGGTGGGAAGAAGCACTTTTTCTTCCCAGACTTTTACGCATTCCATCCTGTACATTTTATTTATTCGGTTAGATCTTTTTCCAACTCCTCCAAGGTCTTTCCTTTCGTCTCGGGCAGCTGGCTACGGATAAAGAGAAATCCCGCCAGACAAACCGCCGCGTATAGCCAGAAGGTACCCGCGGCGCCTATCGCCTCGTTCAAGATCGGGAAAGTATAGGTCAGCACGAAGCAGGCCACCCACAGGAAGAAGGTCGCGAGCGCCATCGCCATCCCCCGTATCCTCACGGGGAAGATCTCGGAAAGAACCACCCAGACCACCGGAGCCAGCGACATGGCATAGCAGGCGATCGCCAAGACAACAAGCAAAAGCATCGGCCAGCCGCTGATCTCCATGAAATACCCGAATCCCAAGATCAGGTAGATCAACGCCAATCCTGCCGAGCCGACAAACAGCAACGCCCGTCTTCCCCAACGATCCACCGTATAGATGGCCACGAAGGTAAAGAGCACGTTCGTGATACCGGTCACCACGATATTCATCAACACGTCGGACACGGCATAACCGGCGGCGGAAAAGATCTCGTGCGCGTAATTGAAAATGACATTGATGCCGCACCATTGCTGGAAGATCGCCAGCACGATTCCTATAACCAGCACTTTCCTTATGCCGGGCCGCGTGAGGGCGCTCCAATGCACTGGCTCGCCCTTGGTGACTGCCAGGCTTTCCAGCTCCGCCAATGTCTGCCGGGCATAGCTCTCACCGCCTATCCGCTCCATGATCTTGCCGGCCTCCGCGGATCGGTTTTCCGCCGCCAACCAGCGCGGGCTCTCAGGGATCAGGAACGAGAGAAGAAAGAAAATCACCGCCGGGATCAGTTCCGCCCAGAACATCCAGCGCCATGCCCACTCGATACCCGTGTCGCTCAATGTATCGGTACCGGCCGTGAAATAGGCTCCTATCCCCCAATTCGCCAACTGAGCCATCAAGATCCCCAATACGATCGTCAATTGGTTGAGCGACACAAGCCGCCCCCGGACGGAGGCGGGGGATACTTCCGCTATATAAACCGGGGATACATTAGAGGCGATACCGATCCCGAAACCACCCACGATCCGATATATCACGAACCAGGCAAAAGAATCGACCGCCCCGGTGCCGACCGCGGAGGCGACAAAGAGGAAGGAGGCGGCGATCAGCATCTTCTTCCTGCCGTAGCGATCGCTCCATGCCCCGGATAACAAGGCTCCTACCAAGCAGCCGATCAACGCGCTGCTCATCGCCCATCCGCGCATGGCGGCCGAATTTTCTATATCAAAAAAGGGTTCGTAAAAGATCTTGGCTCCCCCGATCACGACCCAGTCGTAACCGAATAGCAATCCTCCCATCGCTGACACGAGGCAGATCAAGAATAAAAAAGAAGAGGTTCGTTTCATGGCTTTTCCTGTTTTTGGGATGATGAAGGCGAAATAATAGGTTCTCTCCCGAATAAGGAATGAACAAAATCATGGCGGGATGGATAATCTTCCGATTTTAATCGTATGTTCGCGATAGGTATCAATCGGCTTGCCATGATCAGACGGAAAGAGGGTTTCACGGGCGAACGGGCGATCGTGCTTCCACGATCCATCCTCCAGGAGATGGAGGCTGACCCTTTATCGTCTGTCTTATACATCACCGATATAGGCTATTACCCGAAAGCACGGTTCCACTTCAGGGAGCGCAGGCAACCGATCTCGCAATATGTGCTGATCTATTGTATCGAGGGGAAGGGGTGGTATCGGGTAGATGGACAGGAATACGCGGTCGAGGCTGGCCAATACTTCGTCTTGCCGGCAGGAAAGGCGCATGCCTATGGAGCCGACGGGCAAGCTCCGTGGACTATCTACTGGATCCATTTCAAAGGTAAACTCGCCTCTCGCTTCGCCTCCCCTAATCCCCGGCCCATCGAGGTCAGGCCCGGTATCCAATCCCGGATCAACGATCGTATCGCCTTGTTCGATGAGATCTTGCGCACGTTAGAACTGGGCTACAGCCACGAGAACCTGCTCTACGCTTGCTCTATCCTTCATCATTTCCTGGCTACCTTACGCTACTTGTCGCCTTATAGGGCCGCCACCCATGATGAGACCGGTAACGGGGATATTGTCATCGCCGCGATCCACTTTATGAAAGAGCATATCGAACGAAAGCTCTCCTTACGGGCGATCGCCGAACATACCGGTTACTCTCCCTCCCATCTGTCGGCTCTTTTCAGCGGGCGAACGGGCTATTCGCCGCTGGCCTATTTCAATCAACTGAAAATACAACGGGCGTGCCAGCTCCTCGACTTCACGGATATGAGGATCAACCAGATTTGCTACAAGATCGGGATCGAGGATAGCTACTATTTCTCCCGCCTCTTCCGGAAAATCATGGGAATGTCACCTACCGCATACCGGGAGTTGAAGAAGGGTTGATGGGAGAAGGGCCAAACCAATATCCTTAATTTGTGTGTAAATAGACAGGGAATAAACCTTCCTGCGGGAAAATAGTCTATATTTGTCTAAATTAGAAACAATATACCATGATAGGAATGAAACAGAAAGAAGAAATCACCACGGGGGGATTGCACAATGCCTTGGCCGCGGGAACAACCATCAAGGGGAATATCATCACGGAGACGGATTTCCGGTTAGACGGGAAAGTGGAGGGTGACATCACTTGTAAAGGAAAAATCGTGGTCGGCCCTAAAGGAAGCGTGACGGGGAACATCATCTCCGCGAACGCGGAGATCTTAGGTGAGGTGAACGGCTCCTTGAAGATCGCCGAGAAGCTGGTGCTAAAGGCTACAGCCATCATCAATGGCGACCTTTCCACCCAATCGCTCGAGATCGAGCCGAACGCTCGCTTTAACGGGGCCTGTATGATGGGATCCGAGAAAAAACAGACGGGAAAATAGGGAAAGACATAAGAAAAGGAAGGGTCCCGGAGATGGGCGGTTGCCATCAATCTCCGGGACCCTTCCCTCTTTTATGCGGCTACTCGTCCTACTTGAAGAAATAGCGGACAATATCGTTCCCGTTCGCGTAAATCATCAAGGCGAACAAGATGAACATACCCGTCACCTGAGCGTACTCCAAGAACTTATCGCTGGGCTTACGGCGAGCGATCACCTCGTAGAGCAGGAACATCACATGGCCACCGTCGAGCGCCGGGATAGGCAATATATTCATGAACGCCAGCATGATCGATAACAAGGCCGTGCGTTCCCAGAAAATCCGCCAGTCCCATACAGAAGGGAATAATCCCCCTATCGCTCCAAAACCGCCCAAGCTGGAAGCGCCCTCCTTCGTGAATACATATTTCATGTCGCTCACATAGCCCTTTAAGGTATTCACGCCTAATTGGATTCCTGCCGGGAACGACTCGAAAAAGCCGTACGTGCGAGTAACTGTCTCATACAGATCCATCGGCGACATCACCGCCACGCCAATCTTACCTAACGAATCCGTCCGCAAAGTAAGCGAGCGGAGCTCTCCGGCCCGATAGAAATCGATCGTGACCTCCTTCCCTTTATTCATCGCCAACAGGTCGGAAGCGTCGTAAAACGTGGGTGTCGCCGTACCGTTGATCGCCACCACGCTGTCTTTTGGCTGCATTCCCGCTAACGCGGCTGGGGTATCGTCTCCGGCAAGCTCCCGCACGACCATCGGGATACGCAATGGATCGGCGAACCCTTTCTCGTCACGCAAACAGCGTTGCATCATATCCTCCGGGATAGGTATCACCGTCTCCTTACCTTCACGCAGCACGGTTACGGTATGTGCCTCCACGACCTTACGGAAACAGTCGCTGTTGAAACGCTCCAGCTCCTCGTTGTCCGCCTTCAACAGTATATCGCCATCCCGGAAACCGATGTTTTGGAATGTCTCGCTGTAGTTCATTCCCATCTTCATGTTCTTCAAGGGCAGATAAGTATCTCCCCAAGTAAACAGGATCATAGAGTAAATGAACAAAGCCAACAGGAAGTTGAACAATACGCCTGCCACCATAATCATCAAACGTTTCCCCGCTGATTTGGAACGGAACTCGTAAGGTTTGGGAGGCTGTGCCATCGCCTCTTTGTCCATGCTCTCGTCGATCATGCCGGAAATCTTGCAATAACCACCTAACGGCAGCCAACCAACGCCATATTCCGTATCGCTATTTTTCGGCTTGAACTTGAACAAAGAGAACCACGGATCGAAGAACAGGTAGAACTTCTCCACCCGAACCTTGAAAATCCGGGCGAAAATAAAGTGCCCGAACTCGTGGACAATCACTAATATGGATAAGCACAAGATGAGCTGAAATGCCTTAATCAAAAAAGTTTCCATCTATTTCTATTTGTCTGTTTTTAAGAATTCATTAAAATAACTCCGCCGCGACTCTCCGAGCCTCCGCATCGGTCGCCACGTAATCCTCATAAGAAGGCTTGGCGATGAAAGAGACTTTCCGCATCGTCCGCTCGATCACGTCGCTCATACGCAAGAAACCGATACGGTCTTGCAGGAACGCGCCCACGACCACCTCATTGGCGGCATTCAACACGCAAGGGAGATTCCCGCCTTGTCGGGCAGCCTCGAAAGCGAACGCCAAATTCCGGAACCGATCCATGTCCGGCTCCTCGAAAGTCAACGTAGCATACTGATGAAAATCCAGCCGAGGAGCCATGCTCTTCATGCGCATCGGGAAGGAAAAAGCATAAGCGATCGGCAACTTCATGTCCGGAATCCCTAACTGAGCGATCACGGCACCGTCCTCAAACTGCACCATCGAATGGATCACGGATTGCGGATGCACCACCACTTGTACCTGATCCGGGGTCACGTTGAACAGCCATTTTGCCTCGATCATCTCGAAGCCCTTGTTCATCATCGAGGCGGAATCGATCGTTATCTTCGCTCCCATTGTCCAATTAGGATGACGCAACGCCTGTTCCTTCGTCACGGCAGCCAATTCCTCCATTGACTTTTGGCGGAACGGTCCCCCGGATGCGGTCAACAAGATCTTCTCGATCGGATTATCGTAGGAACCCGCCAGACATTGGAAGATAGCCGAATGCTCGGAATCCACCGGCAAGATAGGGACTTTGTGCTCAGCGGCCAGCCCCATAATCAGCTCTCCCGCCACAACCAAGGTCTCCTTATTTGCCAAGGCGATCGCCTTTCCCGCCTTGATGGCGGCGATAGTCGGTTTCAGTCCGGCATATCCCACCATCGCCGTAAGTACCATATCGATAGGTTCGGACTGTACCATCTGGGCGATAGCGTCCGCTCCCGCCCACACCTTGATGGGCAGATCCTCTAACGCCTCCTTTAGCTCAGGATATTTGCTCTCGTTGGCGATAACCACCACTTCCGGCATAAATTTCCGGGCTTGACGGATCAATAAATCCACTTGATTATTCGCGGTCAAGGCATATATCTCGAAAAGATCCGGATGTTCGTTCACTACCTCCAAGGCCTGAGTGCCGATAGAGCCGGTAGAGCCCAAGATCGCTAACTGTCTTTTCTTCATTGACTTCAAAAAGCTATATATTCCTCCGGATTGACCGGACTCCCTTTATACCACAACTCGAAATGCAGGTGCGGGCCGGTTGACAGATTCCCGGTATTACCGACTAACGCTATCGCCTCACCCGCGACTACATGATCGCCTACCTCTTTCAACAACAACTCGTTATGTTTATAGACAGATACGAAACCATTCTTATGTTGCACCTCGATCACGTTGCCATGATTCGGGTCAAATCCACAATAAATCACCGTGCCATCCAACGTGGCCAAGACGCTCTCTTTCGGGGCCGCCACCAAATCCACGCCATAATGGTGAATGTCTGTCTGGTAGCGGGACGAGATGACCCCGTTCACCGGCTTATAGAAAAAGAACTTGTCTGTCAGGTTCTTTCCCGGATCCACCAAGACGGACAGGTTATACTTCTCTTCCTCCTCATATTCCTTCACGAAAGCGGATTCTTCCTTGCCCCGGGGAATCTCATAGTTCATGTTGTTCCGGGCCAAGGAATCGATCTCCCGGATCGAATCCAGCTCAACCGTCCCGGATAGGATGCCTGCGACATTATTTAAATACAAGGACTGGATCTCGATCATCCGCTCCAGGGAATCGGCACGCAAGGCATTCTGCATGATCTCCTTCCGCACCTCCACGTCCAAATAGCCCGGCAAATAATTGCGAATCGGGGTCTTGATAATGATAAATGCGGTAATGGCCACCAAGAAGAACGCGAACAGCGCCAACATCAAGAACGCGGACAACTGGGAAAGCCGGAAAGACCAGACCTCCTCCAACGTCCCCTCATTAATAAATGACAGCTTATACTTGAACCGAATCCGGTGCCAAAATGATTTCGTATTTTTCTTCTTTTGCCGCATATACCCTGAGATCTCAAGACAAAGATACGCTCTTTTACAAATCTAACAGCCCTTCCGGCAAAGAAACCTTTAAGACGCGACTTTCCCAATCGACCTCCTTAATCAGCTCTTCCGCCGCGGGGACCAATAACTCCTCGCCCTCATGCTCGACACGCAACAAGACATTGATCGTAGTCTCATCCACGCCGGTCACCACGCCAAGATCACCTTTATGTTCGTCATGTACCCGGAACCCGATCAAGCCGTCCCACGTCATATTGCCCGCGAGCTCGCTCTCGTCCACCGCGTCCAGCGGATAGAACACCTCCTTGTTCACGAACATCCGGGCCTCCTCCTCGGAATCCACGTCTTCCAGCTTCACCAAGATGACCGTATCCGTCTTATAGCGATAATCCTCCACGAAGAAGGGGACCAGGATCCCATCCATCTCGCATACGATATAAGGATCCTCGGCATCCTCCAGCACATCGCTGCTCGTCACCAACGACAGTTCCCCCTTTATGCCATGAGGCTTGGCGAATTGCCCAATCTTGAAAACCTCGTCTTCCCTGATCATGCTCTCTCCTTCTCCTTAAATCCGTGTGATACGCGCGCCGATCCGGTTCAAGCGCTTATCAATATCTTGGTAACCCCGGTCAATCTGGTCTATATTATGGATCGTGCTGGTACCCTCCGCGCTCATGGCGGCGATCAGCAAGGCGATTCCCGCCCGTATATCCGGGGAGACCATCGTAGAGCCACGCAACCTAAACCGGTTACCCAGTCCGATCACCGTGGCCCGATGCGGGTCGCAAAGGATGATCTGCGCACCCATATCGATCAATTTATCCACAAAAAAGAGGCGGCTCTCGAACATCTTCTGGTGGATCAGCACACTGCCCACCGCCTGTGTAGCCACGACCAAGAAAACGCTCAGCAGGTCTGGCGTAAGCCCCGGCCAAGGAGCGTCAGCGATCGTCATGATCGAGCCGTCGATAAACGTATCTATCTGGTACGAGTCGTGCCGGGGTATATGAATATCATCCCCCCGTTGCTCCACGGTAATGCCCAACCTCCGGAAAGAGTCCGGAATGATGCCCAGCTTATCGTAGCCCGTATCCTTGATCGTGATCTCCGAACCGGTCATGGCCGCCATCCCGATGAAGCTGCCCACCTCGATCATGTCGGGGAGGATCGTATGCTCCGTGCCCGACAGCTCGCGGACGCCCTCAATCGTCAGCAAGTTCGAGCCGACTCCGGAAATCCTCGCGCCCATACGGTTCAGCATGGCCGACAATTGTTGAAGATAAGGCTCGCAAGCGGCGTTATAGATCGTCGTGATCCCCTCGGCCAACACGGCCGCCATCAGGATATTCGCGGTCCCTGTCACGGAGGCCTCGTCAAGGAGCATATACGCCCCCTTCAGTTGCCGGGCCTCGATCTCGTATAATTGCCGCTCGGCGTCGTAGCTGAAGCAGGCTCCTAACTTCTGGATCCCGACAAAATGCGTATCCAGCCGGCGCCTGCCGATCTTGTCGCCACCGGGCTTAGGGATCAAAGCCTTGCCGAACCGTGCCACCAAAGGCCCCACGATCATCACGGATCCCCTCAAGCTGGCGCTTTTCCGCAGGAACTCGTCTGTCCGCATGTAGTCGAGATCCACCTCATCCGCCTGGAACGTGTAGGTATCCGAGGAGAGATGCTCCACCTTCACCCGCATATCCCGCAGGAGCTGGATCAGGTTATTCACGTCCAGTATATCCGGCACGTTGTGTATCGTCACCTTTTCCGGGGTAAGCAGCGTGGCGCAGATCACCTCCAGCGCCTCGTTCTTCGCCCCTTGCGGGACGATCTCGCCCGACAAACGGCAGCCCCCTTCTATGACAAACGAGCTCATCGTCCTTTCCGGCTAAAGTTTCTCTTGTTTCCTCCGCTATTATTACGAGCCAGTATCTCCCGGCTCTCCGTCAGTTTATGCTCTTCCTCGCTCAAGCGGATCTGCCCGCCGGACAGTTCCTCCAGATCCTTGAAGATCTTCCCGTCATCCACGGTCTCCTTATTCCAGGTGAGGAAGGATTTCTTCATCTGGTTCGCCAGCATATGCACCAATTGGTCTTTCGCGGGGCCGGGCTCCATCTCCGTCGCCTTCCGGATCATCAGCTCCAGGGTTTTCCCGTAATGGCGATAGCGGATCCGGTTATTGTTATAAGGGATACGTGGCGGACGGGTATATAGGTTCTCTTTCTTCACGATCTCGTAGGGATAGTCGATGTCTAACTTGAAATCCGCCATGATCGCCAAGTGATCCCAAAGGATATGCTTAAAGTCGTTCACGTCGCGCAAGTGCGGGAACATATTCCCCATGATATTGATGATCGTATTGGCGCAACGCTTCCTCTCCTCCCGATCCTGGATCGTGATGCAGTAATCCACCATGTTCTGTATGTTACGTCCGTATTCGGGAAGGGCCAATCTTTTTCCTTCTGTGTTATATTTCATTCTTCGCTATATTGTTTATGCGCGAATTTACGCATTATTATCGAGATGGCGAAACTTTGAGCTCGTAATCAACCACATCCAGCCAGCAACCGAATTTCAACCCAACCTGCTCAAAACATGAGACTTTCTTGAATCCCAATTTCTCGTGCAAGGCGAAGCTCGCCTCGTTGCCCTCCGTGATGCAGGCGATCAAGGCCCGGTAGCCGCGGGAGGCGCAGGCCGCGATCAGCCGCTCCATCAGCTTCCGCCCGATCCCCCTGCCCGTATGTCCCGGCGAGAGATAGACAGTCGTCTCTACCGTATGCCGGTAGGCGGCCTTCTCTTTCCAGGAGTGCGCGTAGCAAAAGCCGACCACCTCGCCCTCCTCCTCATAGACCATATAAGGGTAGCGCGAGGCGATCGCCCCGATCCTCTCCCGCATATCCTCCTCGCTCACGGGCTCCGTGTCGAACGTCGCCACGCTATGCTCCACATACTCGTTGTAAATCATCGCGATCGCCCGGGCGTCGCTTAAACGCACATTCCTGATCATATGGCTTGTCCTTTCTGTTTGACACGGCGAAGATACGTTATTATTCACAAAAAGAGGGGCACGTTTCCGGTAAAACATCGGGTTCGTTTTACCGAAACATCGTGCCCCTTTTTCCATATCATCCGGAGCTATATCTATTTGCCGGATGGCTTAAATGTCCGGGTCCACCGGCTCCACCACCAAAGGCTCTATATTGTTTTCCGCCCCCGGATAACCTTTGTTCTGGTTGATCACGCCTCCCGTATTGCTCGTGATGGCCGTTTCCGGGATAGGCCACAAGATATGGTGGACGCTCATGCGGTATTCCCCGTTCGGGATCTTGACTCCCTTGTTGAAGAAATTGTTCTTGCTGGTCACCCAGTCGAAATAGAAATTCACGCCCGTATCCTTGCGATTAGTGCCGACACCTCCCGGCCCGGAGATATTATCCAAGCCGTACACCCGTCCGCCGAACGCCTCGCAGGGTTTTCCGGTCTTGGCGTAGAGATAGGAGATCCTTACCAACTCGACATGGCGGTTCTCCTCGTAATACAACTCGCGGGCACGCTCGGCCAACACCTCCGCGATCCCCACATTCCCGCTCAGCGGCTCCGCGCCGGCACGCTCACGGACGACGTTCAGCATCGCCGCCTCATTCGCCATATCTCCTTTCCAATAATAACATTCCGCCAGCATCAGGTAAACCTCCGCCGAGCGGTAGACATACCACGGCGTCTCGCCTCCCTGGAAGTCCTGGGTTTTCGTAGGATCCGGGACAAACAGCTTGTAATGAGGCCACATGTACCAGCAACGGATCGAGTCGGCCACGGAAAGATCGACCGGGCGGATCAGGTTCTGCCCGTAATAGGGATTATTCCCCTTCTTCAATCCCGGATCATTGTAACGCAGTTCCTCCATGCGCATCCAGCTATCGTGGTTGAACGGCCCGCGCAGATCGTTCTTCTCCTTGTCGGTCCAGATCTCATACTGATAGTAATTCGTAGGACGCAGCGTGCCGATGCCGCGCCCATAGCGGGAGTCATTATCGATTTCCGTATTCTTATCCGCCTTATCCGGGGCGATGGCGGTTCCGCTCTTGCCGTCCGGGGTCTTGATGGCTCCCCCTTTCGCCCAATAAGGCAGGCCATTACGCATCGTATAGATCCGGTTGTCCTTATCCAGCGGGGTCGTGGTCGGGTGAGCTACCACATAGAGGATCCCTTCCGTGTTGCTCATGTCTGTCTTCGCCTCTACGCTATGCAGGTCGTGCATCAGGTTCGTATGGGGCTTTGTCTGGTTACCCGTGAAACGGCGCGTCATCAGCGGATGGCGCCCTACCACCTCTTTCCCGATCTCGACAGCCCGGTCAAAATCGCCGGTAGCCATACAGATTTTCATCAACAAGACACCGCAGGCGTCCTTATTGGCACGTCCGCGAGGCTGTACCTCAGGTACCCACCGATACGCGAACTCCAAGTCTTTCTTGCATTGCTCAAGGATACTCCACCGGTCATAGGTATAAAAATCCAGTTTAGGCTCGGTGATCTCCCTGTTCAGGTAAGGGACATCGCCAAACTGGTGCGTCAATTTATAGTAACGATAGGCACGTTGGAAATAAGCGGCTCCCAGTACGGCCTTCCGCTCCGCCTCATCCTTATACGTAGCCGCGTCCAAACGGCTGATCACGATATTGGCGTATTTGATTCCCTTGAAGCCCTCTTCCCAATACCATTTGTTCTTTCCTTTCATGTCACTCTTGGTACGCGAGGGCATCATCTCGTTATCCAAATCCACCAACGAGCCACTCTCGTCCGTCTTCCCGTGGACAGCTATATCGGTCAGGTACATCTCCGTCAGTATCGGGGCGCCATCCCCGAAGAACTCATGCCGCATATTGCGCTCGCAAGCCGTCAGTGCGGCATAAAGCCCGTTCGCGTCCACATAGGTATTTTCCGGTGAATAGAAAGAGAGCGGCTTCGGTTCTAACCAACTTTCACTGCACGAGTTCAGCATCGGCAGCATCGCCAACGCGAGGATAGTCCATTTTTTCTTATTGAGATTCATGTCTTTAGTCTTTCAGATGAGTTATAAAGTAAAGTTCACGCCAAAGTTCACGGTACGCAGTGTCGTATCGCCTCCTTCCGGATCGCCGAAACTCCAGCCGGTTATCACGAACGGATTGCGAACAGCCAACGAGAACCGCATATTTTGCACCGCGATTTTCTTCAGCCAGCTCTTCGGCACGTTATACGACAAAGTAATATTTTCCATGCGGACAAAGGTCTTCCGCACGTAATTGCTCCCCTTGTTCGTGGATCCGATACGGGCGTAATCGTTAGTCGGATTATCGGCTGTCCAGCGAGGAATATCCACGATCGTATAACGGTCGTACATCCCTCCCGTGTTCGCCGCACGGTTAAACGTATTATAGTGCCCTACGTGCGAATAAAGCATGAACGAGAGCGTCAGATCCTTGAAGAAGGTCAGTTCGTTGCGCAAGGACCAATTATAGCGAGGTGTCTTATAACCTTGGAATACCTTGTCTTTCGTGTCCAAAACCCCGTCCCCGTTTTGATCGACATACTTGAAGTCGCCGGGCTTGTTCCCGTATTTAGAGGCCTCTTCCGCCTCATCCAATTGCCAAACGCCATCGCGTTTATAGTCCCAGATCTGCTCCGTATCATGGCCTATGAACCATTGGTTCTCGTAGTCGTCGGCCTCCTTATGGCCGATCACGTTCCCCTGTTCGTCTTTCACCTCTTCCAGATCGCCATACAGATGCTTGATCTTACGCCGGTTGAACGAGAAAGTGCCGCTCGCGTTCCAGGAGAAATTGTCGCGATCGATCAGATCGGCGTTCAAAGATAGCTCAAAACCGCGATTTGTCAAAGCTCCTAAATTGGCCATCACGCTGGCGTATCCCAAGATGGACGGCAAGGAACGGTTCACCAACAGGTCGTTCGACTCCGCCATATAGGTTTCGGCACTACCACTCAGCTTATCCCCGAACAAAGAGAAGTCCAACCCGATATTATAGGATGCCGTCCGTTCCCATTTCAATTGGCTGTTAGGCATCCGGTTGATATAGACCTGCGAGGTCAGATAGACGTTGCCATTCGTATCTATATAGGTATAAGGCCCGGAATTGAGCTGAGCCAACGCCTCATACTGGCCAATGTCTCGGTTTCCGTTCTGCCCCCAGGAGAAACGCAGCTTACCGTAATTCAACCAATGAGCGCTACCTTCCATGAAGCTCTCGGAGGTGAACACCCATCCCAAGGCGACCGCCGGGAAGGTGGCCCGCGGGTTCATCTGCCCGAACGCGGAATAACCGTCGCGGCGGATCGAGGCTGTCAGCATATACCGATCCTTGAATGAATAGAACAAGCGACCCATCAAGGCATCGCCCGTCCGGTAAGTGTCATTGCTGGAGACGGAAGGAGCCATGCCGGCGCCGAGGTTATGGAAACTCAGCACGTCGCTGGGCGAATAGAGCTTGTTGCCCGCCACGGTCTGCCACCATTGTTCCTTCTCCGCGTTGGCCAAGAAGGTAGCTTCCACCCGGTGATTCTCGCCAAACTCCCTCTTCCAACGCACGATATTGTCGATCTGCCAATTAAACGTCTTCTCGTTCTTCCGCTCGGAGCGGCCGCCGTCTCCCGCCCACTCGGGATGCTTGGACGACTCATGGTTCATGTACTCGTACCAATGATAGCGGGGCGTGAAATTCATCTGGTACTCGAAACCGAAAGGCAACCGGACGATCGCGTACAAATTGGCGTTGAGATCGTGATTAATATCCCTCCTATCCCGGTACAGGTTGTCGAAAAAGGGATTTTTCGTGTTGTTATCACCCGAGGGATACATCCGGTAAGGGCTATCCTCGATGTCAATGTCGTTCGTTGTGAAGGGGGAGTTGTGCTCGCGCTGCTCCACGTCAGCCGACAAGTAACCGCCCAAACGGCTAGCGAACTGGGCGTTCACGCCTACCGTCAGGAAAGAGGTCACTTTCGATTCGAGGTTCAGGCGGGAACGGAAGTTACGGTAACGATCCCCAACGACCACGCCCTCGCGGTCCGCGTAGCCCAGCGACCAATAGTAGGAAAGATCCTCCTTCCGGTTGGAGACGCTCACCGTGTAATCTTGCTGCAATCCGTTCTGGAAAACCACGTCATCCCAATCCGTCTCCACGCCATTCAAATAGTTCTCCATCTCGATGGTCTTGAAGTTCAGCCGGGTCAGCCATTTATAGATCATCGTCTTCTCATCCGGCAAGGTAGACACAGGTGTCTTTTGGTCGTAGTTATACCAAGCCAAGGGATCGATCCCCGCGGCCGACAAGGTGCGCGGATCCGCGAATTTTCCCGGTTGGGCCGCCATCTCCTCTGCGGTCATCAGGCTCTCCCCGTACTCTTGCCTGAACTTGATGAAGCCCGCCCCATCCACGGTCTTGGGCAGGCGCGCGTTGCTGACCACACCCACATTCGCATTGAACGAGATCACGGGTTTCCCCGTTTTCCCCTTTTTCGTGGTAATGGCCACTACCCCGTTGGCGGCCTTCGCCCCATATACAGCCACCGAGCTGGCATCTTTCAGCACGTCGATGTTCTCTATATCCATCGGGTTGATGTCTTGTAGGGATCCGTCGTAGATCACCCCATCCAAGACCAGCAATGGGGAGGATCCCGCCTTCAGCGAGTTCTTTCCCCGGATCTGGAGATCCGCCGTACCCGCGGCGTCGGTTGACATGGAGATCGACAGCCCGGAGGCACTGGCACGCAGTAAGTCCTGTACCGAGCGGGGTGCCTCACTCTCCAATTTATCCGTCTTCACGCGCGAGATCGCCCCGGTCAGGTCTTTCTTCTTGGCCGTACCGTATCCGATCACGACCACCTCCTCCAGCTCCTCCATATCTTCCCGCAGGGTCACGTCGATCACCCGCTGGCTACCGACCTCTATCTCATAGGAGCGATGCCCGATATAGGAGAACACGAGGATAGATCCTTTTCCGTTCACGGGGAGGCGGTATCTTCCGTCCATATCGGTTATCGTACCGTGGGTTGTCCCTTTTTCCATGACATTCACGCCGATCAGGAATTCGCCGGACTGGTCTTTCACGGTTCCGGTTATCGTCACGTCCTGCGCGAACGCTTGTGTGACGAACAATCCTGACAATAGGAGGATCAGGCCGATCCCCCCTTTGAGATCAAACTTTAGTTTTAGCATCTTTAATAGGTATTAGATTGATTATTCCAGAAACAGGTATAGGTTAACAAACAAGCGACAGCCCGTATAAGTAGCCCATCATCAAGAGGAATCAAAAGGGGAACGCACGTATTTTCTCATGTCATTAGATTTAGTTTTAACTGGTTAACACTTACTCCTTCCAAACGGACTGAGACCACGCCACCGGTAGTTTCCGCCTGATCACGATCTCCGTTGTCCGGTTATCGCCCACGAATGTAAGGGGAAGTTTTAAGATTTCAAAAGAAAAAGGGAGAATAAGCGGGGTGTAGGCTAAGAATCAGGGAAATCATCGGCATCCTTTTGGAGAAACATCCCCGTCTGCCCGAAAAAACAAGGCCTTATTTTTTTCAAGCCCCTTGCTTTTTTGTTATTTTTATTAATTTTACGGCACGTTTCGAAAGAATCCAAAGTTAGGGTCATAGCGTTTGTTAACTTTAAAATCAGAACCAATAAAGCAGTTTTGGAAGAAAAGAGGATGAATAGATCCTGGTTTTTATTCTTAAAAGCGTAAACAGTTATAGTCTTTGTTACATTAAAACATCTACATCTATGAGAAACATCTGCACAGATCGTGGCAGGAAGGTATTATGCTTAAAGATAGCCGGCGTGTTATTGGCCGGTTCTATCAGCTTCGCCCATGCCACACCAGAGAGCTCAACGAACGGGATCCTTGAAGAGAAAGCGGGATCCGGTATCTTCTCCGAGCAGGCATCCAAGAAAATCTCGGGTATCGTCACCGATCAAAACGGGGAGCCTATCATCGGGGCCAATGTCGTGGTGAAAGGGACTACGATCGGTACGATCACCGGCATCGACGGCGATTTCGCGCTGGATGTGCCGGACAAGGCGATCTTGGTCATCTCTTACATCGGATATACCCAGAAGGAGATACCTATCAACAGCGCTTCCGTCTATACGGTCAAGCTGACCGAGGATACGCAGACCATCGACGAGGTGGTGGTGACGGCATTGGGTATCAAGCGTGAGGAGAAGGCCTTGGGTTACTCCGTACAGAAGATCAGCGGCGAGCAGCTCACGGCGGTGAAGAGTACCGACGTGGCGACCAACCTCACGGGTAAGATCGCCGGCTTGTCGGTCAACAACAGTACCGAGATCGCTGAGACGCCCGAGATACAGTTGAGAGGCGAGAATCCGCTTATCGTGGTTGATGGAGTGGCCTACGGCAACCTGACGCTGAGCGACATCAGCTCCGACGACATCGAGAGCATCGACGTGCTGAAGGGTGCCACGGCATCCGCCTTGTATGGTGTGCGCGGACGTGCCGGAGCGATCATGATCACCACGAAGAAGGGTGACAAGGACGGGAACCTGACCGTCAACGTATCGAACAACACGATGTTCCATGCCGGCTACTTGCGCCTGCCGGAGGTGCAATCGAGTTACAGTACCGGTAACTACGGGCGTATGGAGTACGACAGTGGTTACGTATGGGGCGACTACATGGACGGACATGAGGTGAAACAATACGACCCGGAGACAATGACCATGCGCGTCATGCCATTGGTGTCCAAGGGAAAAGATAACGTGAAGAACTTCATGCGCCCGAGCTTGGTGACCAACACGAACGTGAACATCTCGCAATCGGGCGAGCTGGGCGGATTCCGGGCATCGGCTACGCAGGTGCACCAGAATGGATCCTATCCAAGCACCTCGTTGGACAAGTACATCGTCAACGCGAGCGGAAACATCACCTATAAGAAGTTCAAGCTCGATGCGGGTATGTCGTACACGAAGATGAAGGCGCCTAATATGCCCGTAGTCAATTACTCGAATGGTAATATCCTTTATAATATGTTGATCTGGGGTGGTACGGAGTACGACATCCGGGATTTCAAGAACTATTGGAAGGTGCCCGACCAACAACAGAACTGGGGCTTCACCGCTTGGTACGATAATCCTTACTACTTGGTGAACGAGCGGGTAGACTCGCGCGACGAAGACTTGTTCACGGCGAACGCGACGATGAGCTACGATATATTCGACAACCTGAAGGTGACGCTGCGCTCCGGTTACGACAATTACAGTAACAACCAGGAGCTGAGGCGATCCGTAGGCGACAGTAGCGAGAAACGGGGGTATTATGAGTATCGCAAGAAGGGAGGTTCCTCATTCAACAACGACTTGATCGTGAACGGCGATTACACATGGAAGGATTTCACGATCGACGGAATCATCGGATTGTCTTCCTATTGGTATAAAAACGACGACTTGGACTCCTATACCCGCGGCGGACTGTCGGTTCCGGGATTCTACTCCCTGAACGCCTCCGTGGAACGCCCGGGTACCTCGAAGACCGTCGAGGAGAAGGCGTTGTACAGCGTCTATGGGAAAGTCGGCTTGTCTTGGAAAGGCGGTATCTATGTCGATGTGACCGGCCGTAACGACTGGTCGTCTACGTTGCCTTCCGACTCCCGCTCTTACTTCTATCCCTCTGTGTCGAGTAGCTTTATCCCGACCGCGTTCTACAACCCGTTCGAGGGCGTACTTGACTACTGGAAACTCCGCGGATCGTGGACAGTGGCGAAAAAGGACTTGGATGTCTATGAGATCAACCGGGTATTCGATGTAAGCACGGACGTATGGAATGGTCTCTCCACGGCCACCTATCCGACCACGCTTCGCGACCCGAACATCAAGCCGGAGACAGAGGCTTCTTACGAGATCGGTACGGACTTCCGCTTCTTCAACAACCGCTTGGGGATCGACTACACCTACTTCAGCCGGCTTCGCTACGACCGGATCATCGAGGCGAGCATCTCTGAGGCCTCCGGCGCTCAAAAGATCATCACGAACACCGCGGAGGAATTGCGTCAGAAGGGCATGGAGTTCACCATCTCCGGCAAACCGATCATGAATAAGGAGTTCCAATGGACAAGCGCCTTGAACATCTCTTTCTGGCATTGGTACTATGCGAAGCTGGATCCTGTGTATAGCTCCCAAGATCCGCGCATCGGCGTAGGCGAGCGTTACGACAAGTTCTTCTTCACCGACTGGGAGACCGATCACGAGGGGAACATCGTGCATCAGGCAGGACTTCCCGTGAAGAACAAATACCAATCCGTCATCGGCTACTCGGATCCTAAATGTATCCTGGGATGGACGAACAATTTCTCGTACAAGGGCTTCGACCTTACCGTTTCGTTCGACGGACGAATAGGAGGCGTGATGTACTCTTGGACCGAGCAGGCCATGTGGCATTCCGGCGTTCATCCGGATAGCGACAACCAATGGCGGTATGACGAGGTGGTAAACGGCAAGCAGAATTACGTCGGACAGGGCGTGAAGGTGGTAAGCGGCTCGGCCACCTACGACCCTTATGGGAACGTGATCGAGGATACCCGGCAGTTCGCTCCTAACGACGTGGCGGTGTCTTACCAGACCTACGTGCAGAATTACAACGAGAACCCCTGGGATCACGAGGCTCGTCAGAACATCAAGGACGGAAGTTTCATCAAGCTGAGAGAGGTTGCCCTGAACTATACACTTCCGGCTAACATCGCCCAGAAACTGCTGATGAAGAACGTACAGATAGGTGTTATCGGTCGCGACCTGTTGATGTGGACCAAAGAGTTTAAGTTCTCCGACCCGGATCGCGGTAAAGAGAACCTGAACTCACCGACCTCGCGTTATATCGGTTTTAATGTCAATCTTACTTTTTAATGAACATAGCATATGAAAAAAATACTTTTATCCTTACTGGCCGTCGGCACGCTATTCTCTTGTGGCGATTTTGACGAGATCAACACCGATCCGGACAAGCCAACGGTCGTGACGCCGGACTTCCTGGCTACAAACGTGATCCTGAAAACGACGGAAAGCTCCACCGGAAAGGCTTTCTGGCAGAGCTCATGGCTGATGAAGACCTCTTCGTGCACGGAGCACATGGAGTGGTACCTCTATAATAAGTTCGAACGCTCCAGCTTCTCACGGTACAGTTACCTGACCGACACGAAGAAGATGCTGGAGTTCGCCGAGGCAGACGAGACCATGTCCGAGGAAGAAAAGAACGCTTACCGGGCACTTAACCTCTTCGTCCGGGCGTTCGTGTTCTACCAGACGACGATGGAGATGGGCGACATCCCCTGCTCGGAGGCGATCATGGCGGAGAGCGACGGTATATTCTCCCCCAAATATGATACCCAGGAGGAGGTATTCACCACGATCCTCAACGATCTCCGCGAGGCTTCCAGCCTGTTCCAGAACGCCGCTGCCTTCTCGGGCGATCCGATCTACAACGGAGATCCCACCCTTTGGCTCAAGAACGTGAACAGCTTCACCCTGCGTGTCTTGAATATGTTGAGCGAGAAGGAGACCGTGGGCGGCATCCGTGTGCGCGACCTCTTCGAGCAGGTGGCGAAAGAGCCGCTGATGGAGAACGAGGGAGAGTCGTACCAACGAGTATATGACTCCAGCAAGAGCGCGCAATGGTATCCCTTCTATTTCGAGGTACAGAACTATTGGTCGTACCCGGTGATGAGCTCCTTCCTGATCGACATGCTGAAGGATCTGGAGGATCGCCGCTTGTTCTATTACGCCGAGCCGGCACCGATACATGAGAACGACCCGGCCGACTCGTACGACTCGTACAGTGGGGTGAACCCGGTGCTCGATTACGGTACGGTACAGGCGGAGTTCACGGAGGGCCTGCACTCTCACTTCAACGAGCGTTATCACCTCGTGCCCGAGGGAGAGCCGGTACGGTTCATCTCCTACTCCGAGATCCAGTTCATCCTGGCCGAGGCTGCCTTGAGAGGCTGGAGTACGCCTGCCTCCGCGGAGCAACATTATAATAACGCCGTGCGCGCCACCATGCAATTCACGTTCGAGAATACGCCGGAAGCTTACCGGCACGGGGTCGTGATCGACGACGCTTACATCGACGCTTACCTCAACGGGAAAGCGAAGTTCGACCCGGCCAATGGCCTGGAGCAGATCATGAACCAGAAGATGATCGCCAGTTTCGGGCAATCGGATTTCAACAACTACTACGATTACCGCCGCACGGGATTCCCGCGTATCCCGATCGACCCGACGACCAACATGAACGAGGTGAACACGCAGTTGCCGCTCCGCTGGATGTATCCGGAGAGCGAGTACTCGCAGAACAGGGAGAACATCGAGGCGGCTATCGACCGGCAGTTTGGCGGTAGCGACACGCCTAACGAGGTCATGTGGCTCTTAAAGTAAACCGATCCCATGAGACTTCATATATGTATAGCGATGTTGGCGGCGGTCTTGCTGACCGCCTGCCAACCTAAAGGCAAACGGCTGACCATGCTCCAGTTCAATATCTGGCAGGCAGGGACTGTCGTGGAAAACGGGTACGAGGGAATCATAGACAATATCGTAAGCCTGAACCCTGATCTCATCACCTTCAGCGAGGTACGCAACTACAATGGGGTATCCCTGATCCCCCGCCTCATGAAGGACTTGGAGGCGAGAGGCGTCCATTATTACGGGAAGGAGAGCGAAAGCACGGGGATCCTCTCAAAGTACGAGATCCTGTCGCAAGAGATCGTCTATCCCCTGAAGAACGACCGGGGATCCGTGGTCAAGGCGCGCGTACGGATGGGCGACAAGGAGATCGCCCTCTATTCCGCCCATTTAGATTGGCTGAACTGCGCTTACTACCTGCCGAGAGGTTACGACGGGTGTACCTGGAAACCCCTTTCGGGCCCCGTCCTGAGAGTGGATTCCGTATTGGCAGATAACCGGGCATCCTTCCGCGACGACGAGGTGCGAGCGATCGTGAACGACGCCCAGAAGGAGCGGGAACAGGGACGGATCGTATTGATCGGCGGCGATTTCAACGAGCCTTCCCACTTGGACTGGCAGGCGAATACGAAGGACATCCGCGACCACCAAGGGATGGTTATCGAATGGGATTGCTCCATGATCCTGACCGAGAACGGCTATAAGGACGCTTTCCGGGAGCTTTATCCCGACCCGATCACCCACCCGGGATTCACCTTCCCCGGCAACAACACGCAGGTCGACTTGAAGAAATTGGTCTGGTCGCCCACAGCCGATGAGCGGGAACGGATCGATTTCATCTATTACTACCCGGATCCTTCCCTATCCATAGACGATATGCGGATCGTAGGGCCCGAGGGTGACATCCTGCGCGGCGAGCGGGTGGAGAAAGAGCCCGGCTGCGAGGATCTTTTTATCGCCCCCGTAGGGGTATGGCCCACGGATCACAAGGCGTTGCTCGCGACCTTCGAGATCAAGTGAGCTCACTTAAGCCATAACTTTATCGGCGGGATCTGCCTTTTTCCGGCAAATCCCGCCGTTTTCGCATAGGAGAAATCGGGTTCCTCCCAAGAAATCCGAAAACGTACGGCATGTCCTTGAAAAAAGGGCAGGATGTTTTTAAAAAACGTACAGCCTGTTTCTCAAGGGGTACGCCCAGATCGCCCTCCCGGTTTGGGGAAAGCAGCCCCTATCCTTGCCTAAAGCCATCCGGCCTATGCTCAGAATAGGTCAAACTGTGCAATTTTACCGTAAAATCCTCTGTAAAGCGCTTTTTTATCAAGAATGTTTGATTACTTTTGCAACTCGGGATTCGCGAGAGAATCTGGAGCAGAATATCTATCTAACTAAAAAAATCTAATATTCTTTATAGCATGAGTTTAAGAATCATTGTTTTAGCGAAACAGGTCCCGGATACACGCAATGTGGGGAAGGATGCCATGAAAGCTGACGGCACTATCAACCGCGCCGCCCTGCCGGCGATCTTCAACCCGGAAGACCTGAACGCCTTAGAACAAGCGTTACGCTTGAAAGACGCTTATCCGGGGACAACCGTCACGTTGCTGACAATGGGGCCGGGACGCGCCGCCGAGATCATCCGCGAGGGATTGTACCGCGGGGCCGACGGGGGCTTCTTGCTCACCGACCGCGCGTTCGCCGGAGCCGACACCTTGGCCACCTCTTACGCGCTCGCGATGGCGATCAAGAAAATCAAGGAGTATGATATTATCATCGGAGGTCGCCAGGCGATCGATGGCGACACGGCTCAGGTAGGGCCGCAAGTAGCCGAGAAGCTCGGGCTGACCCAGATCACCTACGCGGAAGAGATCTTAAACGTGGATAAGGAAGCCGGGCGTATCACCGTGAAACGTCATATCGACGGGGGCGTGGAGACCGTGGAAGGGCCTCTCCCCATCGTGATCACCGTAAACGGATCCGCGGCGCCTTGCCGCCCCCGGAACGCCAAATTGGTACAGAAGTACAAGCACGCCTTAGGCAAACAAGAGATGGCGGCAGCCTCCGATATTCGCTATCCGGAATTATACGAGACACATCCGTACCTGAATATACAGGAGTGGAGCGTAGCCGATGTGGACGGCGACTTGGCTCAATGCGGACTCAGCGGCTCGCCTACAAAGGTGAAATCCATCCAGAATATCGTCTTCCAGGCAAAGGAGAGCAAGACGATCTCCGGTTCTGACCAGGAGGTTGAGAATTTGATTGTTGAATTGTTAGCTAACCACACCATCGGATAAGATTATGAACAACGTATTTGTATATTGCGAGCTTGAAGGCACCAGTGTTGCCGACGTAAGCCTTGAGCTTTTGACGAAAGGGCGCAAGCTGGCCAACCAGTTGGGATGCCAGTTGGAGGCTATCCTCGCCGGATCCGGGTTGGACGGCGTGGAGAGACAGGTCTTGCCCTTTGGCGTGGACAAAGTACACGTGTTCGACGATCCGGGACTGTTCCCTTATACGTCGCTCCCTCACGCATCTATATTAATCAACCTCTTCAAGGAGGAGAAACCCCAAATCTGCCTCATGGGAGCTACCGTGATCGGCCGCGACTTGGGGCCTCGCGTCTCTTCAGCCCTAACCAGTGGACTGACCGCTGATTGCACCTCCTTGGAAATCGGCTCGCACGAGGACAAGAAGGCGGGCATCACCTACGAGAACCTGCTGTACCAGATCCGCCCGGCGTTCGGAGGCAATATCGTCGCCACGATCGTCAATCCGGAACACCGCCCGCAGATGGCGACCGTACGCGAGGGCGTAATGAAGAAAGAGGTCTTGGATGAGAATTATCAAGGCGAGGTAATCAAGCATGACGTCGCGAAGTATGTGCCCGAGACGGACTATGTGGTAAAGGTAATCGACCGTCATGTGGAAAAAGCGAAGCACAACTTGAAAGGAGCCTCGATCGTGGTGGCCGGCGGATACGGCATGGGCTCGAAAGAGAATTTCGACCTTCTGTTCGATCTCGCCAAGGAATTGCACGCCGAGGTGGGTGCCAGCCGCGCTGCGGTGGACGCCGGTTTCTGCGACCATGACCGCCAAATCGGGCAAACAGGCGTGACCGTACGGCCGAAGCTGTATATAGCCTGCGGTATCTCCGGACAAATCCAGCATATCGCCGGCATGCAAGACGCAGGCATCATCATCTCAATCAATAACGATGAGAACGCCCCGATCAATACAATCGCCGATTATGTGATCAACGGCACGGTGGAGGAGGTAATCCCCAAGATGATTAAGTATTACAAAAAGAACAGTAAGTAAGATTATGGCTAATTTCTATACAGATAATCCCAGCCTGCGGCATCATCTTCACCACCCGTTGATGAAGCGAATCGTGGAGCTGAAAGAACGCGGCTTTGCCGACAAGAATTCATACGATTACGCGCCGATCGACTTCGAGGACGCGATGGATAGTTATGAGAAAGTCCTGGAGATCGTAGGCGAGATCTGCGGGGAAATCATCGCCCCCAATGCCGAAGGGGTAGATCATGAAGGCCCCAGCGTGGCGAACGGACGTGTCACCTACGCCTCGGGGACCCAGCGGAACTTAGAGGCCGTGCGCCAAGCGGGCTTGATGGGTATCGCCATGCCAAGGCGTTACAACGGGCTGAACTTCCCGATTGTCCCTTACATCATGGCCGCCGACCTGGTATCTCGCGCCGACGCGGGATTCGAGAACCTTTGGGGTTTGCAGGACTGCGCCGAGACCTTGTATGAGTTCGGCAGCGAGGATCAGCGCCAACGGTACATCCCTCGTGTCTGCGCAGGGGAAACGATGTCGATGGACTTGACCGAGCCTGACGCGGGTTCCGACCTGCAATCGGTCATGCTGAAGGCAAACTACAGCGAGACCGACGGCTGCTGGTACCTGAACGGCGTGAAACGTTTCATCACGAATGGCGACGCTGACATTCATTTAGTGCTTGCCCGCTCGGAAGAGGGGACGAAAGACGGTCGCGGGCTCTCCATGTTCATCTACGACAAGCGTAACGGTGGAGTGAACGTTCGCCGTATCGAGAACAAGATGGGTATCAAGGGATCCCCAACCTGCGAGTTAGTATTCAAGAACGCGAAGGCAGAGCTTTGCGGCGACCGCAAGTTAGGTTTGATCAAGTACGTGATGGCCCTGATGAACGGCGCCCGGTTAGGGATCATGGCACAAGCGGTCGGCTTGAGCGAGGCCGCCTACCGTGAGGCCTACGCATACGCTCTCGACCGGAAACAGTTCGGGAAAGCGATCATCGAGTTCCCCGCCATAGCGGAGATCATCGCCCTGATGCGCGCGAAAGCGGATGCGTCACGCTCCATGCTGTACGAGACCGCCCGGTTCGTAGATGTCTATAAAGCGTTGGAAGATATTTCAAAAGAGCGCAAACTGACGCCCGAGGAGCGCCAGGAGCTCAAGAAATACAGCAAGCTCGCCGACGCGTTCACGCCGATGGGCAAGGGAATGACGACAGAGTTCGCGAACCAGAACGCGTACGATGCCATACAGGTACACGGCGGATCCGGCTTCATGAAGGATTACGCCTGCGAGCGGATCTACCGCGATGCCCGCATCACGAACATATACGAGGGTACGACCCAGCTGCAAGTGGTGGCGGCGATCCGCCACGTCACCACGGGCACTTACCTGAACCGTATCCGCGAATACCAGGAGATAGAGTACAAACCCGAGCTGGAGCCGCTGAAGCAAAAACTGGATGCCATGACGGAAAAGTACAGCCAGTTAGTAGCGAAAGTGACCGAGGCGAAGGATCCGGAATACATCGATTTCCATGCCCGCCGCTTGGTGGAGGCAGGCGCCCATTGCGTATTCGGCTACCTGTTGCTGCAAGACGCTAATACGGACGAGAGCTTCCGCCGTTCCGCCGAGGTATATATCCATTACGGCCAGGCGGAAGTGGACAAGATCGAGTCGTTCATCGACCACTTCGACCGGGAAGACTTGGCTTATTATCGGCAAAAATAAGTCACCAAGACAAACGAGAAAGAGGGGATAGCCCAAGGACTTAAAGATCCATCGGGGCTATCCCCTCCTCTTTTTCCTGTGAGACAGGACACATCCCCGCCATCATCAAGGGAAGCACAAGACTAAGGCATCACCGATTCCCCAAGACCTTGTTCTTGGCGATCGTGGCGTGAAACTCCTTCAGGTAGAAAGGCTCAAAGTAGGCCACATCCTCGAACTTCCCCTCCTCGAACGCACGCCCGGAGAGAGACGCCATATTAGCGGCCAGCGGACAGACATCATCCAGGAAAAGCGCGTTAGGCGAGGTGATAACCGACTTACACTTAGCCGCCCCATCCCCGAAGAAGCAGACCTTCCCCTTTTCTAAATAAGCGGCATACGTATCCGCATCGACAATATCGGCGGAGGTGGCCCGCACCTGCCGGGAATCCGCGTCGTAAATGGCGGCATATACCTCCATCCGGCGGGCGTCCAGCATCGCGCAATACAACATATCCCGCTCTCCCTGACGACGGATCGCCGTATCCGCCAAAATATCAAGCGTATGGATCCCGATCAAAGGGATGCCGAAACCGAAGCAAAGCCCCTTGGCCACCGATGCCCCTATACGCAGCCCCGTATAGGAACCCGGCCCGCTGCTGACCGCCACGGCATCGAGCTTACGGCCCTTCGCTTTCGCCTCTTTCAAGGCCTCTTCCACATAAACGCCCAATAAAGCCGCGTGAGAGGGACCCTCGAACGAAGCCTTCTCGAAAATCACCTTCTCCCCTTCCGACAGGGCTACCGAACAGACGGAAGTGGATGTCTCAATATTTAAAATAAACGCCATAATGAATTTGAAAAAGGTTGCCCGTGAAAGCCGGAAAAGTCGGCCAACCACGGATTAATCGTCGCGAATGTATAAAAAAACCACCTCACGCACGCGAACAGGGGTAAGTTTTCGGGATTTGATCTTCACCACCTTTCGTTTCTTTATCGTATCTTCGCGTAAAGATCTGAGAGAAAATGATACAATCAATGACAGGGTTCGGTAAGGTTACGGCCGAGCTCCCTTCAAAGAAAGTAACCGTAGAAATAAAAGCATTGAACAGCAAGCAATTGGATCTATCCACCCGCATCCCTTCCATCTACAAGGATAAGGAGATGGAGCTCAGAAGCCTGCTGCTCCAGTCGTTAGAGCGCGGAAAGGTGGAATTCAGCATCTTCATAGAATATATAGGAAAAGACACCCCCACCCAGATCAACGCCGTGGCGGTGGAGAACTATTACAACCAGATCAAGGAGATCGCCGACAAGCTCCAGATCGCCCTGCCGACGGATTGGTTCCAGACGTTGCTCCGGATGCCTGACGTGATCAAGTCGGAGCCTGTCGAGGCCGACGAGTCGGAGTGGGAGGTCGTATTGGATACCGTGAAGAAGGCCATACAACAACTGCGCGACTTCCGCATCCAGGAGGGAGCCATGCTGCAACGGCTGTTCGAGCAGAAAATAGCCCATATCGCCGAGCTCCTCACCGAGGTAGAGAAATACGAGGTGGAACGGATCGAGAAAATCAAGTCGCGCATCATGGATAACCTGCAAAAGGTGGCGGATCAGGATTACGACAAGAACAGGTTCGAGCAGGAGATGATCTATTACATCGAGAAATTGGATGTCAACGAGGAGAAAAACCGGCTCGACAACCACCTGAAATACTTCATCACCACGATGGAAAGCGGGCACGGGCAGGGCAAGAAGCTCGGGTTCATCTCGCAAGAGATGGGGCGCGAGATCAATACGCTGGGCTCGAAGAGCAACCACGCCGAGATGCAGAAGATCGTCGTCCAGATGAAAGATGACTTAGAGCAGATCAAGGAACAGGTGTTAAACGTATTATAAACGAGAACATCGGGTATGGCAGGCAAGCTTATCATATTCTCGGCTCCCTCGGGATCCGGCAAATCAACCATCATTAATTACCTGCTGAAGCAGGGATTGCGACTGCGTTTCTCCATATCGGCGACCAGCCGGGCGCCGCGGGGGACAGAGAAGGACGGGGTGGAATACTATTTCCTCACGCCCGACGAGTTCCGGGCCCGTATCGCCAAGGGCGATTTCTTAGAGTATGAGGAGGTATATACCGACAAATACTACGGGACGCTGAAAAGCGAGGTGGAGCGTATCCTGAACGAGGGCGACAACGTGATATTTGACGTGGACGTGGTCGGCGGATGCAACATCAAGAAGTTTTACGGCGAGCGGGCGCTCTCCATCTTCATCCAGCCTCCCTCGATCGAGGCGCTGCGAGAGCGGTTGACCGGACGGGGAACCGACTCTCCCGAGGTGATAGAGAGCCGGATCGCCAAGGCGGAATACGAGTTAGGATTCGCCAAGCGGTTCGACAGGATCGTCGTCAACGACCAGTTAGAGCCGGCTTGCCAAGAGGCCTTGTCCTTCATCCGGGAATTCCTAAACGATTGATCCATGACAAATATCTTCAAGAACAACCGCTTCATGATGGGGCTCTCGATCGTATGTGGCGTAGCGAGCCTCGCCATCGGCGCTATCTGCCTCTATTATAAAGAATATATCATAGGTGGCGCGCTCTTGCTCAATATCTTCATTTGCTATAAGAACTTCAGAGGCTGGCAAAAGAAGATATAAAAAAACGGGACCGACAGACAATGGGACGCAAGACGGGTATTTACAGCGGCTCCTTCAACCCGATCCACATCGGGCACCTCGCCTTGGCGAACTGGCTATGCGAGTTCGAGGGGCTTGAGGAGGTGTGGTTCGTGATCACTCCCCAGAACCCCCTGAAAAAGCGGGATGAGCTGATGGATGATTCCCTGCGGCTGGAGATGGCACGGGCGGCTATCGGGGAATACCCGAGATTCAAGATCTGCGACATCGAGTTCCAACTGCCGAAGCCCTCCTATACGATCGATACCCTACAAGCCTTGTCGGGGAAATTTCCGGAAAGAGACTTTTATTTCATCATGGGCGCCGACAACTGGCAACTCTTCCCCCGGTGGAAAGAGTACCGGCGGATCTTGGAGACGTACAACCTATTGATATATCCCCGCCCCGGGTTCGAGGTGAATATCCCGGATAGTTACCCGAATGTCAAGGTCGTGAATGCCCCTATCTTGGAAATATCCTCCACGCTCATCCGCGAGGCATACCGGGCAGGCAAGGACATCCGCTTCTTCCTCCCGGAAGGCGTACGTCCCTATTTCGCGGGATCCGGTAAGCATTGAACCGTTATCGCGGAAGCTTATCCCTCGAAAATCAGAAATATTTTTGTACTTTCGCGACGTACTATACAAATGAATAGCGTAATGAATCTATTAGAACTGAGTGAACAGGAGATAATAAGACGCAACAGCTTGGAACAGCTGCGCCAGATGGGGATCAACCCCTATCCCGCCGCAGAGTATATAACGGACGCGTTCTCCAAAGAGATAAAAGAGACTTTCAAGGATGACGCCGAGCCGAGACCGGTACGGATCGCCGGACGTATCATGAGCCGCCGTATCATGGGCAAGGCCTCGTTCATGGAGTTGCAAGACTCCAAGGGAAGGATACAGGTATATATCTCGCGCGATGACCTCTGCCCTGACGAGAACAAGGATCTGTATAACGTCGTTTTCAAGAAGTTATTGGATATTGGCGATTTCGTCGGGATCAAGGGATTCGTATTCCGCACTCAGATGGGTGAGATCTCCGTCCATGCGCAGGAGCTGACCGTGCTCTCCAAGTCGCTCCGCCCGCTGCCGGTCGTGAAGTATAAGGACGGCGTGGCTTACGACGGATTCAACGACCCGGAGCTACGCTATCGTCAACGTTACGTGGATTTGATCGTGAACGATGGCGTGAAAGATATTTTCATGAAGCGGGCCTTGGTCATCAAGACCATGCGCGACGCCTTGGACGAGGCGGGATATACGGAGGTGGAGACCCCGACCCTGCAATCCATAGCGGGAGGTGCGAGCGCACGCCCATTCATCACGCATCATAACTCGTTGGACATCGACCTATACCTTCGGATCGCTACTGAGCTATACCTGAAACGGTTGATCGTGGGCGGTTTCGAGGGGGTATACGAGATCGGCAAGAATTTCCGCAACGAGGGAATGGATCGTACGCACAACCCGGAGTTTACCTGCATGGAGCTTTACGTACAATATAAGGATTACAATTGGATGATGAGCTTCACCGAGCGGTTGCTGGAGCGTATCTGTGTCGCCGTGAACGGCTCTTGCGAAAGCACGGTCGACGGCAAGACGATCAGCTTTAAGGCGCCTTTCCGCCGTATGCCGATATTGGACGCTATCAAGGAGAAAACGGGTTACGACCTGAATGGCAAGAGCGAGGAGGAGATCCGGGAAATCTGCCAGAAACTGAACATGGAAATCGACGACACGATGGGCAAGGGCAAGCTGATCGACGAGATCTTCGGCGAGTTCTGCGAGGGGACCTTCATCCAGCCTACATTTATCATCGACTATCCGGTGGAAATGAGCCCGCTGACAAAAATGCACCGCAGCAAGCCGGGTCTGACAGAACGTTTCGAATTGATGGTGAACGGTAAAGAGTTGGCGAACGCATATAGTGAGCTGAACGACCCGCTCGACCAGGAGGAGCGTTTCAAGGAGCAATTACGCCTGAGCGAGAAGGGTGATGACGAGGCGATGTTCATCGACCAGGATTTCTTGCGTGCCCTGCAGTTCGGCATGCCGCCTACATCGGGTATCGGAATCGGCATCGACCGCTTGGTTATGCTGATGACCGGACAGACCACGATCCAAGAGGTATTGCTGTTCCCGCAGATGCGTCCGGAGAAAACGGTGAAAAAAGACAACGCGGACAAGTACATCACGATCGGCATTCCGGAAGCATGGGTTCCGGCACTTCAGAAGGCGGGATACGTAACTGTCGATATGTTGAGAGAGGCGAACGCGAACAAATTAAGACAAGATCTTTGTGAATTAAATAAGAAATACAAGTTAGAACTGCAAAATCCTACGGCTCAAGAGGTAGAGACTTGGATAGCAAACGCAGGGAACTAAAAACGTGATACGATGGATTTGCCCGGAAAAATCGCGATAATGGGAGGTGGTAGCTGGGCTACCGCCTTGGCCAAGATCGTACTTTCTACACAAGACAGTATCAACTGGTACATGCGTAGGCCTGACCGTATTGAGGAATTCAAGCAATTGGGGCACAATCCCTCTTACTTGAGTTCCGTCAAGTTCGACACGAACAAGATCACCTTTTATTCTAATATCAATCAAGCGATCAAGGACTCAGACACCTTGATCTTCGCTACTCCGTCTCCTTTTCTCAAGCAACACCTGAAAAAAGTGAAGACTCCGCTGAAAGAGAAGTTCATCATCTCGGCGATCAAGGGGATCGTGCCGGATGAGAATATGCTTATCACCGACTATTTCACCGAATACTACAAAGTGCCGGCAGAAAACATCGCGGTGATCAGCGGGCCTTGCCATGCGGAAGAGATCGCTTTAGAGCGGCTTTCCTATATAACGTTAGCTTGTTCCGACATAGATAAGGTACGGACGATCTCCCCGGTCTTCAAGAATCAGTATTTAAAGAACTCGTATTGCAAGGACGTCCGAGGGATCGAGTACGCGGCGGTACTGAAAAACGTATACGCTATCGCCGCTGGCATCTGTCATGGGATGAAATATGGAGACAATTTCCAAGCGGTTTTTTTATCGAACGCCATCGAGGAAATGAGAAACTTCGTAGATGCCGTACATGGTCTCGAACGGGATATAACAGACTCCGTCTATCTGGGTGATTTACTGGTCACCTCCTATTCCCGCTTCAGCAGGAATCGCACGTTCGGCACCATGATCGGTAAAGGATATTCCGTAAAAACGGCACAACTTGAGATGGAAATGATTGCCGAAGGGTACTATGGGACAAAATGCATGCGGGAGATCAATGAGGAATATAAGGTGAATATGCCAATCCTGGATGCCGTTTACGACATATTATACGAGAAGAAATCCCCTACGACCGTCATTCGTCAATTAACGGAAACGTTTAAATAACAAAAATATGAAGAATATCAGTTTAAACATCGACAAGGCTTTGGGCACGGTCTCAAAAGAGCAGGTCTATGCGCAGGAAGCCAAGGCAATGGAGTGCATCGCCACGTTACATAACGGCAATGGGGCCGGCAACGACTTTTTAGGTTGGTTGCATCTCCCCTCCTCGATCACGGACGCGGAATTGGCCGAGATAGAGCATACCGCCAACGTACTCCGCTCCAAATGTGAGGTAGTCGTGGCTATTGGTATCGGTGGCAGCTACTTAGGCACGAAAGCGGTTGTAGAGGCATTGAACAACAGTTTCGACTGGTTGCAAAAGGATCGCAAGAATCCGGTCATCGTATATGCCGGACATAACATCGGTGAGGATTACCTGTATGAACTCAGCGAGACACTGAAAGGCAAGCAATTCGGAATCATCAACATATCCAAGTCCGGGACGACCACGGAACCGGCGTTAGCTTTCCGGATCCTGAAAAAGCAGTTGGAAGACGCTGTCGGGAAAGAGGAGGCGAAACACCGGATCGTAGCCATCACCGACGCCAAGAAAGGCGCTCTCCGGACATTGGCTACCCAAGAAGGCTACAAGACCTTCGTCATCCCCGACAACGTGGGAGGCCGCTTCTCCGTACTGACCCCGGTAGGCTTGCTGCCGATCGCCGTGGCCGGGATCAGCATCCGCGACTTAGTTGCCGGTGCCGTATCCATGGAAAAAGCGACCGACATGACGGTCCCGTTCGCAGAGAACATGGCCGCTATCTACGCCGCTACCCGTAATGAACTTTACAAGAGCGGGAAAAAGATCGAGATCCTGGCCAACTTCCATCCGAAGTTGCACTACATCGCGGAATGGTGGAAGCAACTTTACGGAGAGAGCGAGGGTAAGGACGGAAAAGGCATCTTCCCCGCTTCCGTGGACTTGACGACGGATCTGCACTCGATGGGGCAATGGATACAGGATGGAGAGCGTACGATCTTCGAGACGGTGATCTCCGTGGAGAAGACGGACCACAGCGTCTTGGTACCCACCGATGAGGCAAACTTAGATGGATTGAACTTCTTGGCAGGGAAGCACGTGGACGAGGTGAACAAGATGGCCGAGTTAGGTACCCAGCTGGCTCACGTGGATGGCGGAGTGCCCAACATCAAGATCACGATGCCTGAAGTAAACGCTTTCTATATCGGACAGTTATTCTATTTCTTCGAGAAGGCTTGCGGAATCAGCGGCTACATCCTGGGTGTCAACCCGTTCAACCAGCCGGGTGTGGAGGCTTACAAGAAAAATATGTTCGCCCTCTTGAACAAACCGGGATACGAGAAAGAATCCGAGGCGATCAAGGCTCGTTTGTAATCCCTACATAATCCATAACTAAAGCAGCCCCGTGAGCGAAGCAAGTTCACGGGGCTTTTTTATATTCAACCGGCTCCGCCCGATAAATCCCCCCTATCATAGAGTCTTCACCATAAGATTCAAAACAACGGCAATTCATCAAGACAAGGGAATCGGAGAAAGAAACCGGAATAGGCACACGATGTTTTCAGGAAATGTCGGAGATCTAATCCTTAAAAGATGGGCGATAATATCACCAAGCAAGACATGTAATGGCCATTCCATTTACGAAAGCCACCCGCAAACATCCCATTCCCAAAAAATCCGTATATTTGTGGAACACAAGATATGGCCCGGAAGGGTCTTTCGCTATACTCGTAATTCTATGAAAACACAAGATTTTTTCGCTATTTTGACGGGCTGCCTGATGAGCGCGGGCTCGTTGCCCGCTTGGGGACAGGATACTCCCACGGAGTTGGTGATACGTATTGACGACATGGGCGCGTTCCATTCGGTGAACGAGGCCTGCGTGGAGACTTACCGTTCCGGCATCGCCCGAAGCGTGGAGGTGATGCCTGTGGCGGCCTGGTTCCCGGAGGCGGTCAAGATGTTAAGGGAAAATCCCGGGTTAGACGTGGGCGTGCACCTGACACTGACCAGCGAATGGGAGAACGTGAAATGGCGTCCGCTGACGCATTGCCCCAGCCTGACCGACCAGAACGGCTATTTCTATCCCATGATCGCCCCGAACCCGAATTATCCGGGGCAGGCGCTTTCCGAGCATGAGTGGGACATCAACGAGATCGAGCGGGAATTCCGGGCGCAGATCGAGATGGCCTTGCGAAACATCCCCCAGGTGAGCCACCTTACCGGGCACATGGCATCAACCGCCTTCAGCGAGGAGGTGAACGAGCTGACGCTCCGGCTGGCCAAGGAATATAACCTGAGTTGCATAGACCGCAGAAGTTCTAATGAGGACTTCGATTTTCAGTACATCGGCTATACGGGATCTAACCGGACAGCACAGGACAAGGAGGATAGCTTCGTGGCTTCCTTGGACAAGATGGAGGCAGGCAAACGCTACCTCTTCCTGGATCATCCGGCGTACGATAACGATGAGATGAAGACCGTGTTCCATATCGGCTATGAGAATGTGGCCTCGGATCGCCAAGGGGTAACGGACTTGCTGACTAATCCCCGGGTAAAACAGGCTATCGAGGAGCGGGGCATCAAGCTGATAGACGTGAACCAATTGACCAAAAGCCTGCCGCGAGGCGTGGCGACATCCAAACAACAAAAGGCGATCCAGAAGTATTTAGACGCCGTGCGGAAGGAGAAACAGGACTTGCACAGCCTGATGATCGTGCAGCATGGCAAGGTGCTGGCGGAACATTGGATGAGCCAGGGGAAGGAGAACGAGCCCCATATATTGAACTCTGTCAGCAAGACATTCACCTCAACGGCAGTAGGGCTCGCTATCGCCGAGGGCAAATTGAGCTTGGACGACAAGGTCATCTCCTTCTTCCCGGATAAATTGCCTGCCCATGTAAGCGACAACTTGAAAGCCATGACGGTACGGGATCTGCTTACCATGAACTGCGGCCATGATACAGACCCGACAAATAGCATAAGAGAGAAAAAAGACGCGGATTGGGTCAAGGAGTTCCTCGCCGCCCCCGTAGAGCATAAACCGGGAACATTCTTCGCATACAACAGCTTAGGGACATATATGCTTTCAGCCATCGTGCAGAAAGTCACGGGCGAGAAGGTGGTAGACTACCTATGGCCCCGCCTGTTCCGCCCTTTGGGGATCGTCAATGTACGTTGGGAAGAGAGTCCGCAGGGCATCAATACCGGTGGTTGGGGATTATACCTCAAGACGGAAGATTTAGCCAAGATGGGACTTTTATTATTGCAAGGAGGAAAATGGGAAGGGAAACAGCTCTTGCCCGCCGACTGGGTGAAGGAGGCTTCCTCCGCCCAAGTACCGTCGTTGCCGGCTGGCGTAAAGCCGGAAATGGCCAAACAGCGCAAGCTGACCCCGAAGAACAGCGACTGGGTACAAGGTTATGGCTACCAGATGTGGCGTTGCCGGCATAACGCATTCCGCGCCGACGGAGCCAATGGGCAATACATCTTGGTGCTGCCGGAGAAAGATGCCGTGATCGCGGTCACCGCTCACATCCCGGATATGCAGGCGGAGCTGAACTTGATATGGAAACATTTGCTACCCATTTTATAACCTACGGAATAGAGGTATAGATCCTGAATGATCTATCACAAGAGCAGGCCACCATCCGAGGAATTTACCTTAGGATGATGGCCTGCCTCTTATCCGCGATTCCCGCTTGAGAGGAAAGGCTCACAATGTAACTCCCATCTTGAAAATGGAGATGCCGCGGAATCCGGATCTCTCATGGTTGACCTTTTCGCCACTCGCCACGCGAATGAGATAATCCGTGAAATCGGCACACACCTCCTCAAGCGTCTTTCCTTCCAAGACCGCGCCGGCATTAAAGTCGATCCAGCCCGGTTTGTTGGCAGCCAAGGCACTATTGGAGGAAACCTTCAAGGTAGGGACGCAAGTGCCGAACGGAGTCCCTCGGCCTGTGGTGAAGAGTACCATCTGACACCCGGCCGAGGCGAGCGCCGTGGCAGCCACCAAGTCATTGCCGGGAGCCGACAGCAGGTTCAATCCCCGGGTCTTGATCCGATCCCCGTACGACAATACGTCACGGACAAGCGATTGCCCGCTCTTTTGCGTGCAGCCCAGCGATTTTTCCTCCAAGGTGGAGATACCGCCCGCCTTGTTACCGGGCGAAGGATTCTCATAGACCGGTTGCCCGTTCCCGATAAAGTAGTCCTTGAAGTCATTGATCAAACGGACAGTCTTGGCGAACGTCTCCTCATCCTGGCAACGGTTCATCAGGATCGTCTCAGCGCCAAACATCTCAGGCACCTCAGTCAGGACAGTCGTTCCTCCCTGCGCCACGAGCCAGTCAGAGAAGCGCCCCAGCAACGGATTAGCCGTAATGCCCGAGAAACCGTCCGACCCTCCACATTTCAGCCCCACGCATAGCTCGGAGACGGGCACATCTTCTCGCTCATCCTTACGGGTCACCTCGTAAATCTCGCGAAGCCGCCGCATCCCCTCTTCCAGCTCATCACCAACCACCTTCTGGATCTCCATGAACTTGACACGGTCAGTGTCAATCTCTCCCAACATTTTCCGAAAAGCCGCCAACTGATTGTTCTCGCAGCCCAATCCTACCACCAATACACCTCCGGCATTAGGATGGAGCACCAGATCACGCAGGATTTTCCGGGTGTTCTCATGGTCATCGCCAAGCTGGGAACAGCCATAATTATGCGGGAAGGCCACGATAGCGTCCAGCCCTTCGCACCGGGTCTCGGCACGGAACATCTCAGCCAGGCGGCTCACGGTCCCGTTTACGCAACCCACGGTAGGAACGATCCAGATCTCGTTACGGATCCCCACCGAGCCATTGGCACGACGGTACCCTCGAAACGTCCGCCCGCTCTCCGGGATATTGAGCGTCACCCGTCGAGGTTGGTAACTATACGCTAATACTCCGTCCAAATTCGTCCGGATATTTCGTTCGTTAACCCACGCCCCTCGCTCAATCTCCTCGCAAGTGTGCCCGATCGGATAACCATACTTGATGACATTCTCACCGGGAGCGAGACGTCTCAACGCGAACTTATGTCCGGAAGGGACATCGGTTCTCACGACAATATCCTCATCATCCACCCGTACGATGGAGCCTTTGCGCAAAAGCTCGATCGCCACTCCCACATTGTCCGCGGGATGGATCCGAATAAATGCAGCCATATATCAAAAATTATACGATTCGTTTCACGGTAGCTTTCATACCCTCGGATTGAATTAACCCCAAGTCTTCGCTAAGTAAGTCGGTCAGCCCCGGGATCCGGTTGAGATCCTCTCCCCAAACGAACTCAGCCCCTAAGACACCTTCCGCCACACGATGAAGATCTCCCGTCGCCCAAAGTCGCCCTAACAGGTCGATGATTTCCCGATCGTCATTAGGGATAATCTCGTCTTCACCCCGCTTGCCCCCTTTATAATAGGTGATGATCCCGGCCAAGCCTAACACCAATCCGCGAGGCAGCTTGCCTTTTCGTTCCAGATAGATCTTCAGGCCGGGCAGGTCTCTGGTCTTGAATTTCGAGAAAGAGTTAAGCATAATGCTTGTCAGGAGATGCCGGACGAACGGATTACGGAAGCGGTCCAAGACATCGTTGGCGAATTTATCCAATTCCTCCTTAGGCTGATCAAGCGTTTCGATCAGTTCCTCAAACATGACCATGCGGACAAACTTTCCGATCACGGGATCTTCCACGCACTCCCTGACCGTATCCAGCCCCGACAGATAGCCTACGGGCGAGAGTACGGTATGAGGCCCGTTCAGCAAAGTCACCTTCCGCTCATGATAACTCCGCTCATCCGGGACAAAAAGCACATTCAGTCCGGCCTTATCAGCGGGGAACTCCTTGGCGACCGATGCAGGAGCCTCGATCACCCATAGGTGAAAGATCTCTCCTTTCACCACCAATTTATCCTCCAAGCCAACCTTGGAAAGTATCGTATCAATCGTATCTTTCGGATAACCCGGGACAATACGGTCGACCAACGTACTATAAACCCCGCAAGCCGTCTCGAACCATGAGAGAAACTCATCTCCCAAGTGCCACAGCTCAATGTATTGCCTGATGCACTTCTTGAGCACCTTACCGTTCAAGAAGATCAACTCGCAAGGGAAAATGATAAGCCCTTTATCCGGAGCCCCGCAGAAAGTCTTGAACCGATGGTAAAGCAACTGGGTGAGCTTACCCGGATAAGAAGCGGCAGGCCGGTCATCCAATCCGCAAGCCGGGTCGAACGCTATGCCAGCCTCTGTCGTATTCGAGATCACGAACCGCACGTCCGGGTTCTCGGCCAACCTCAAGAACTCATCAAACCGAGTATAAGGGTTCACCCCACGACGGATGACATCGATCAGCTGGATGCAGTCTACCTCCTTTCCCTTGTCAATACCCTGGAGATTCAGGTGGTAAAGTCCGTCTTGACTGTTGAGCACATCCACCATGCCGCGTTCGATAGGTTGGACAACCACCACGCCACTATTGAAGCCCGCCTTCTCATTCATGTTCCATACGATCCAATCCACGAACGCCCGGAGGAAGTTGCCTTCCCCAAACTGTATGATCCGTTCGGGATAACGCTTATTGGGAACATTGTCCCTGTTCAAAGGTCTCATGATAGCCTTACTTGATCCATTAGAATTCATAGTTATCCGTATAATAATCCACGTTGTACTTCGTCAGGATGTCCATCGACATGAAATTATCCCGTTCCGCGGGTGCCGTATGGAAAACCATATACTCGATAATGGCGGTGATCCCCCGATAAACTTGCGCCTCCGCACGTTGGGTGATAAGGAACTTGACCGATCCCTTACGCAGCCCATCCAGATTCCTCGCGAGCTTGTCGAATCCCACCAAGACCCGATCACTGATCCCCCGTTTCTCCAAGTACTCGGAGATCAGATGCGCCCGCGAATTGAAGGTAACGATATGACGTACATCCGGATGACGCTCGAAAAAGGCGTCTAATACCCGTACGTTATATTCCGGGTCATAGGGCTTGAGGAAATCCTCATGCAACCGACATTCCGGGAATTTCTCGGCGACGTAAGCCATGAACCCTTCCCTCCTGCACGAGGTAGGGTTATCCTGAGGTCGGTCCCCCCCGCGATCAAAACGGAAGTTGGCGACCTCCCGGACATCCGGTTGATCTACCAGCAGACTGGCGGCCAAGTAGCCGCTTTGATACATTGGCATCCCGAAATAAGCCAGATAGCCATCCTCCTCCAACTTCGAGTCTATATATACATAAGGTACGTCGCGCGCGGAGAGGGTCGAGGTAAGATCCAACGCATCCTCCCCGAAAATCGGCGCCAGCATGACCGCCTGCGGGTTACGATCAAGCAACCGCCTCGCCGCTTGGCGGAACGATTCCCGGTCGAACTGGTCGTAAAAGATCACCTCGATCCCGATGTTATAGTCCCGAGCCTTCTCCATCGCACGATTGATCCCTGTATAGATCAGTTCCCAATACTCGCCGGGAGCGAACTGGGGGATCAGGCAAAGCAGCGTATAGTGCTTCTTCGAGGCCAATAGCGACGCATTGATATTAGGCTTATAACCGATCCGCTGGATCACCTCCAGCACCCGGCGCCGACTCTCCTTCGAGACTTCCCCCCGGTTGTGCAACACGCGATCGACCGTCCCTTTCGAGAGACCGCACAACTTAGCCACATCCTTGATCGTGATTTTCCTACTGTCATTCTCCATACCGTACCGGACTTGCCCCTATCGGGGGATCGTAAAAGTTTATCCCTTCGACGCAAACAAAGATATATAAAAAAAGGCCGTGCACGTGCACGGCTTCAAATTTTTTTTATACTTTTGAAAACCATGAGCAAGATTTTGGCGTTTAGCGCGTCCTTACATGACATTTTGTTAACTGGAACGAAGAAACACTTAAAAAGATAACGACAGATGGAAAAATTTATCAATGAGAATTTCATGCTCACCAACGATACCGCCCGAGAGTTGTATCACGGAAGCGCGGAAAACCTGCCGATCATCGACTACCATTGCCATTTGGTTCCCCAGATGATAGCGGAGAACTACCAGTTCCGGAACCTGACCGAGATCTGGTTAGGCGGCGACCATTACAAATGGCGTGCCATGCGCGGCAACGGTATCCCCGAGGCGTATATCACCGGTGATAAATCCGATCTCGAAAAATTCATGAAATGGGCGGAGACAGTCCCCTATACCATGCGCAACCCGCTTTACCACTGGACGCACTTAGAATTGTCGCGGATTTTCGGGATCGACAAGTTATTGAATCCGGAGACTGCCCGCGAGATCTACGACGAGTGCAACGCCAAGCTCCAGACCGAGGCGTTCCGGGCCCAGGCCCTGATGAGGCGCTGCAACGTGGAGGTGGTATGCACGACCGACGACCCGGCGGATTCATTAGCGTATCACAAGAAGATCAAGGAGAGCGGTTTCGCCGTGAAGGTACTTCCCGCATGGCGCCCCGACAAGGCGATGGCCATAGAAAACCCGTTGGAATATAAAGCCTATATCGAGCGATTGGGCGAAGCGGCCGATATGGAGATCAAGAGTTATGATGACTTGACACAAGCCTTGCGTAAACGGCACGACTTCTTCGCCGGGATGGGTTGCAAGTTGTCCGATCACGGGCTGGAGACTTTCTATGCGGAAGACTACACCGAGCATGATTTAAGGCAGATTTTCGCCAAGGTGATGGCCGGTACAAGCCCCTCCAAGGAGGAGATCCTCAAATTCAAGAGCGGGATCCTTTACGACTTGGCCGTGATGGATGCCGAGAAGGGCTGGACGCAGCAGTTCCATATCGGGGCGATACGGAACAACAACACCCGTATGTTCCGGCTTTTGGGGCCTGACACGGGCTATGACGCCATTCACGACGAGCGATGCGCCGCGGCCGGGCATAAATTCCTCGACCGGCTCGACTCGGCTGGCAAACTGGCCAAGACGATCCTTTACAACCTGAACCCCAAGGACAACGAGGTACTCGCCACGATGGCCTATACCTTCAACGACGGGACGATACCGGGCAAGATGCAACTTGGCTCCGGCTGGTGGTTCCTCGACCAGGAAGACGGGATGCGCAAGCAGCTGAACGCGCTATCGGCTATGGGCTTGCTAAGCCGCTTCGTGGGGATGCTCACCGACTCCCGCAGTTTCCTCTCCTACCCGCGCCACGAGTATTTCCGCAGGATCCTCTGCAACGTGATCGGCGAGGATGTGGAAAGCGGCAGGCTGCCCAAGAGCGAGATGGGTTTCCTCTCGAAAATGGTGGCCGACATCTCGTATTACAACGCCAAGAGCTATTTCGGTTTCGGCGAATGATCCAAAAGTTAAACCATAACACGTATCCATGAAGTTTCACCTTAATCTAATCGCTTGAAAAGATGCGACTTCCAGATCGACTTAAAACATCTTCATCATATGACAAAAACCTCTTCAACATCCTTGAGATTGATGACCAACTTTCGTTGGTGGATATGCATACTTCTTTTCGTCGCGACCACGGTCAATTACTTGGACCGGCAGGTGCTCTCGCTGACGTGGAAAGACTTCATCGCCCCTGAGTTCCATTGGACCGACGATGACTACGGAACCATCGCCGCCGTCTTCTCCCTGATCTACGCGATCGGTATGCTCTTCGCGGGTCGTTTCATCGACTGGATGGGCACGAAAAAAGGGTATCTGTGGGCGATCGGCGTATGGTCCGTGGGGGCTTGCCTGCACGCTTTCTGCGGCTGGGCGACGATGCACATCGAGGGTTTCTCCTCCATCCAGGCGATGACCTCCGTCGAGGCGGGTACGGCCGTCGCTCTCGCGGTCGCCTCGACGAGTGTATGGCTCTTTCTCGCCGCCCGCTGTATCCTGGCCTTGGGCGAGGCGGGTAACTTCCCCGCCGCCATCAAGGTGACGGCTGAGTATTTCCCCAAGAAGGATCGCGCTTTCGCCACCTCCATCTTCAACGCCGGCGCATCGGTTGGCGCCTTGGTTGCCCCGGCTTCCATTCCGCTGATCGCCGAGTACTTCAAGAACAAGGGGATAGGCGGAGGCTGGGAGATGGCGTTCCTTATCATCGGAGCGCTCGGTTTCCTGTGGATGGGCTTGTGGATCTTCCTGTACGAGAAACCCGAGAAATCAAGACACGTGAACGAAGCGGAACTGGCGTATATCCACCTGGATGACGCCGAGGAGAGCATCCCCGACGAGGAGGAACGGACGGGCGAGCCGGAAAAGATCATTCCTTTCTGGCAATGCTTCACCTACCGGCAGACCTGGTCGTTCATCGCGGGTAAGTTCTTCACCGATGGCGTATGGTGGTTCTACCTGTTCTGGGCACCTGCCTATTTCTCGGATCAATATGGTTATTCCTCCAATTCAGGGATGGGTATCGCTTTGATCTTCACGCTTTACGCCATCGTGACCGTACTGTCAATCTTCGGTGGCTATCTGCCGAAGCTTTTCGTGGATCGCAAGAAGATGAACCCATACGCCGGACGTATGCTGGCGATGCTGCTTTTCGCCTTCCTGCCGCTTCCCGCCCTGTTCGCCCAAAGCGCCGGGACGGTCTCGGTATGGTGGCCCGCCATCATCATCGGCTTGGCAGGAGCGGGGCATCAGGCTTGGTCGGCCAACCTCTTCTCCACCGTCGGCGATATGTTCCCTAAATCGGCTATCGCCACGATCACGGGTATCGGAGGCATGGCCGGAGGCGTGAGCTCATTCCTTATCAATAAGGGAGCAGGTGCCCTCTTCACCTACTCGGAAGGCTTGGGCGAGGCGTTCCACTTCATGGGTTTCTACGGAAAAGAGGCGGGTTACATGATTATCTTCTGCATCTGCGCCGTGGCTTACTTGGTGGCCTGGGCGATCATGAAAGCATTGGTTCCTAAATACAAACCGATCATTTTAGTATAATCTCAAAAATATTTTCTACTATGGCAAACGAATTATTTAGCGTAAAAGACAAGGTATTCGTCATCACAGGTGCCGCCGGGATCTTAGGACGGTCGATGGTACGCCATTTTGCCACCGAAGGTGCGAAAGTGGTGATCCTCGATCGTAACGAAGAGGCCGGTAATCAGTTGGCGAATGAGGTAAAAGAGAAGGGAGGGGAAGCGCTCTTCCTCTATACCGACGTACTGAAAAAGGAGGCCGTCGAGAAGAATTACGACGAGATCATGTCCCAATACGGCCGGATAGACGTACTGATCAACGGCGCGGGCGGCAATATGGCCGGAGCTACGATAGCCCCGGACAAGACGATCTTCGACTTAGACATCGACGCGGTAAAGAAAGTGGTGGAACTGAACCTGTTCGGCACGATTATCCCTACTATGGTATTCGCCAAGGCGATGGTGAAACAGAAAGAGGGCTCGATCATCAATATCGCCTCCGAAGCCGCTTTGCGCCCTTTGACCCGTGTGGCGGGCTACGGCGTGGCCAAGGCTGCCGTGGTGAACTTCACCAAATATATGTGCGGTGAGCTGGCTACCAAGTTTGGCTCGGGATTACGGGTGAACGCGATCGCGCCCGGTTTCTTCCTGACTGAGCAGAACCGTACGCTGCTGACCAATCCGGATGGCAGCCTCACGCCTCGTTCGCATACGATCTTGGCGCACACGCCTTACGGCCGTTTCGGTGAGCCGGAGGAACTGCTCGGCACTTTGCAATGGTTGGCTAGCGACGCTTCCCGGTTCGTATCGGGCACATTAACCGTGATCGATGGAGGATTTGACGCTTTCTCGATCTAATCACTTAAAAGTAAACAAACTATCAATCGGGGGATGCTCATCCGTTTCTTCAAGGAGGGTGGGCATTCCCCAAAAACAACAGCATATCATGTATCTTTGCAAACAATCATGGCGATGGTACGGGCCGAACGATCCCGTGAGCCTATGGGACATCCGCCAAGCGGGGGCTACCGATATAGTCCACGCCCTGCACCATATCCCGAACGGGGAGGTATGGACAATCGAAGAGATCGAAAAACGCAAACAGATGATCGCCGATGCAGGCTTGACATGGAGCGTCGTGGAGAGCGTTCCCGTCCATGAGCATATCAAGACCCAGACGGGCGATTTCCAAAAGTATATCGACAACTACAAGCAGAGCATCCGCAATCTGGCGGCATGCGGCATCTATGTGGTGACGTACAACTTCATGCCTGTGCTCGACTGGACGCGCACGGACTTGGCTTACACGCTGCCTGACGGCTCGAAGGCGCTCCGGTTCGAGCGTGCCGCTTTCATGGCTTTCGACCTCTTCATCCTGAAACGTCCCGGTGCCGAGCAGGAATACAGCGAAGCGGACAAGGCGAAGGCAAAAGCACGCTACGAGCAGATGACCGAGGCGGACAAGACCTTGCTGACACGTAACATGATCGCCGGGCTGCCCGGCTCGGAGGAGAGCTTCACCGTGGAGCAATTCCAGGAGGCTCTCGATCGCTACAAGGAGATCGACGCCGGGCGACTGCGCGCGAACCTGATCTATTTCCTGAAAGAGATCACCCCGGTAGCCGACGAGGTGGGCGTGGAGATGGTGATCCATCCGGACGATCCCCCCTACCCGATCTTGGGATTGCCCCGGATCCTCTCTACGGCGGACGATTTCCGCCGACTGATCGAGGCCGTGCCCAACAAGTCGAACGGATTATGTCTTTGCACAGGCTCGTTCGGTGTGCGAAGCGACAACGAGCTGGCGAGCATGATGGAGGAGTTCGGCGACCGGGTTGGCTTCGTCCATCTGCGGAGTACCAAACGGGACTCCGAGGGGAATTTCTACGAGGCGAATCACTTGGAGGGAGACGTGGATATGTATGGCGTGATGAAGGCGCTGTTAGCGCTCCAGCAACGCCGTAAGGTATCGATACCGATGCGCCCCGATCATGGACACCAGATGGTGGATGACTTGCGGAAAAAGACCAATCCCGGCTATTCCTGCATCGGTCGCCTGCGCGGATTGGCGGAGTTACGCGGGCTAGAGATGGGTATCGCCAAGAGCCTCTACAAATAGGTCTGAATACCTCGGACCGCAATCCACATCATCGGCTGACCACTCGTAACAATCAGCAGGTCTCTTATGGATCTATAACACAGGCCTCTGGCATAAATCAAAAGAGGAGAACCTATTATCAAGAATAAGTTCTCCTCTTTTTTAGTGACCGCATTTATCAACGCTTCCCACTCTTTATCTCCCTTCCACCACACAAACAAAAAAGTCTTCCCAATCATCTTGAGAAGACTTCCTGATACTTTCCAAAAACGTTCAAGCTCTTTTCCTATACGTGACCGCGGCCACAAGGAAAAAGAGAAGAGCATAACCGAAAAGGGAGAGATATTGTACCCAGAGATCGGCTATGGTAGCCCCTTTCAGGTAGATAGAACGCATGATCTCTATGAAGTAACGGGGCGGGACAAGATAGGTGATATATTGCGCCCAGCGGGGCATGGAGGCGATCGGGGTAAACAAGCCGCCCATAAGCTGGAATACGATGATGCAGGCGAACATCAAGAAGATGCTTTGCAGGATGGTGGAGGACTGATTCGCGATGGACACCCCCAATCCGGACATGACCAAACTGAACAGGATCGCCGCCAAATAAATGCTCGCTACATTCCCTTCCGGCACAAGCCCATAGACCAACCAGCCGATAAGCATTCCCACGGTCACGACGAGAATGCCTACCACCCAATAAGGGATCAATTTGGAGAGAACGAACTCCAATCGCCCTACGGGTGTGACATTCATCGCCTCGATGGTGCCGCTCTCCTTCTCGCTGACCAGGTTCAAGGCTGGCAAAAAACCGCAAATGAGGATAAGCAACACCACCATAAGGGCAGGAATCATATAGTTGCGGAAGTTGAGTGTCGGATTGTAGAGGTTTATCACGGAAGATTCCACCGAAGGTAAGGGGATCCCTTGTTCCGCCTGCCACCGGGAAAGGGTGCTGGCGATGGAAAGGGTGGCATATCTTGCCCCGAGCATTCCCTTCGTGGCGTTCACGCCGTTCGCCTTCAAATCCAGTATCGGTCTCTTCCCATTGCCCAAGTCGCTCAGGTAATCCACCGGGATAGTGACGATAGCATCCGCCTCTCCTCTCTCTATTTGCCGGAACGCCTCGTCATAGCTGAAATAACAACCTGCCACGGAGATGTATTCAGAGGCATCCATATCGGCGACCATCCGCCGCGACAGTTCCGAACGGTCGTTGTCTACTACCACCACGCCCACATTCCTCACGTCGAGCGTCGCCACAAGCGGGATAACCAGCATCACCAAGATGGGCATGGCTATGATCAAACGCGGGATAAGCGGGTTTCGCTTTATCAAGGCGATCTCTTTCTTCAATAAAATCCTCAAGATCCTCGTATCCATGACGCTTCTCTATTTCTTAACGTTGAACTTCTTGACGGCCAAGACCAGGACAACCAACGTCATGCCCGACAAGACCGCGACCTCCGTCAACACGTATTCTACCGACAACTGCTGGATCATCAGGACACGCATGGCCGAGATATACCAACGAGCCGGGATGACGCACGAAAACCATCGCAAGACCAAGGGCATATTCTCCACCGGAAAGATCATGCCGGACAACAAAACCACCGGAATCATGAACATCATACCGGAAACGAGTAGCGCCGACACTTGGGTAGAGGCGATCGTTGAGATAAATAATCCCAATGCGAGCGCCAGGATCACGTACAAGAGGCTCACCCATATCACATGAACGACGCTGAAGGAGAAAGGAATCCCTAACACGGTGTAGCTCAACACAAGCGTCAAGGTCAAGATTATGCACGACAGGAGGAAATAAGGCACTAATTTGCCCAAGATGATCGTGCGGGGGCGTACCGGAGAGACGAGCAAGAGGTTCATGGTTCCTGTCTCCTTCTCGCTTACGATCGAGACAGAAGTCATCATGGCACAGATAAGGATGAAGATCATTCCCATGATGCCCGGCACGAAATTATAGGCGCTCCTTAGTCGCGGGTTGTAAAGCGTGCCGCTCACCACCGGTATAGCCGCGGCATTCCCGATCACACTCTCAAGATAAGCCGTGGCAGTCTGCGCCATATTGGTATTGGAAGCATCCACGATGATCTGATGCTTTAGGGCACCACCTTCGGAACGGAACACGACAACAGCGTCCACTTCCCCTTTCCGCAGGAGGTTTTCCACATCATCATAAGCGACAATACCTTCGAACGTAAAATAAGGATTGGCCCTGAGACGGTCTACAACTCGCTTAGTGTCGTCGGTATGCCGGTCTGCCACGACAGCCACCTTCACGTCGTTGACCTCAGTCGATATGGCAAAACCGAACAACAGTAACAGGACAACGGGCATAATCAACACGACCGTTACGGTACGGAAGTCCCGAAGAAGATGCAAGACCTCTTTCCTTATAAGAGAACTGAATATCGACATAATCCCTAATCGTTTGCTATTTACTCCGACCGCTTGGCCTCTTTAGCCACAATCCGGAACACCTCGTCCATACTTTCCGCCCGGTAACGCTCTTTCAGTCCGGCAGGACTGTCCAAGGCCTTGACGCGCCCATCCACCATGATCGAGAGACGATCGCAGTATTCAGCCTCATCCAGATAGTGGGTGGTCACGAAGATGGTCATGCCCTCCGACGAGGCTTTGTATATCATCTCCCAGAACTTTCTCCTCGTGGCCGGGTCAACACCTCCGGTCGGTTCATCCAAAAAAACAATATCCGGGGAATGCAAGGTAGCGGTCGTGAACGCCAATTTCTGTTTCCATCCAAGCGGAATCTCCTTTACCAAGGCATCCCTCATTCCCACCATACCCAAGACATCGAATATCTCTCCGCATTTTCGGCGGATCTCTTGGGCGGACATCCCATAGATCGTGGCGAAAAGCCTCAAATTCTCCCACACGGTCAGGTTCTCGTAAAGGGAGAACTTTTGGCTCATATAACCGATATGCCGCTTGATCTCCTCCGCCTGGCGGAGAATGTCGTACCCGGCTACGCTCCCGCTGCCTGAGGTCGGGTAGCTAAGTCCGCAAAGCATACGCATGGCCGTGGTCTTGCCCGCTCCGTTCGCCCCTAAGAAACCGAAAATCTCCCCTCTACCAACTTGAAAAGTGATATGATCCACGGCAGTGAAATCCCCGAATTTCTTCGTAAGATCCCTGACCGATATGGCCCATTCCCGATCCATACTACTTAGCCAGTTTGATAAATAAATCCTCCATATTCCCTTTAGCCGGATAAATCCGGGCATCCTCCAAGCCATCCAGCCGAAGTTTCCTAACCGCCTCCTCCGGAATGAAACCATCGCCCGCCACGATATGTAGCGTCGCGCCAAAGGTATAGCAATCCTTCACGTCAGGTATCCTGCGTAAAGCTTGCAGAAGCGGGTACATCTCCCTCGATGACGCATTATAAAGATTCTCGTCCAACCCGTCAACCAACCCGTCAGGTGTATTCAAGTCCAAGATCTTCCCCTTATTGATCAAAGCGATCCGATCACAACGCCCGGCCTCATCCATATAAGATGTAGATACGAGGATCGTAATCCCCTTTTCCTTGAGAGCGAACAGCATGTCCCAAAACTCACCCCTCGACACAGCATCGACGCCAGTGGTCGGCTCATCCAAGAATAAGACCCTCGGGCGGTGTATCAACGCGCAACTCAAAGCCAGTTTTTGCTTCATTCCCCCGGACAAGGCACCAGCCATGCGATTGGGGAATCTCGTCAATTGATCAAATATAGGAGCGATGAGATCGAGACTATCTTTCACGTCCACACCAAAAAGCGAGGCGAAGAAACCCAAGTTCTCACGGACGGTAAGATCCGGATACAGCGAGAATTTCTCCGGCATATAGCCTATCTCTGAACGTAGTTGCCTGTAATCCGTCACCACATCTAATCCCGCTATCGAAGCCATACCCTCATCCGGTGTGAGCAAAGTGGTCAGGATCTGGTAAAGCGTGGTCTTTCCTGCGCCATCCGGCCCTATAAGGCCAAACAAACAACCCTCGGGAACGGAAAATGTCACCCGATCGAGGGCGGTCAGTGTCCCATATCGCTTCGTAAGGCTGCGGATGTCTATCATATCGTTCATAGACGAACCTCCCCATACTGGCCCAGCTTTAGCCTGCCGTCGTTCTTGACCGCGATCTTAACCGCATACACCAAATTAGCTCTTGAATCACGAGTCTGGATGTTTTTTGGGGTAAACTCGCTCTCTTGCGCTATCCAAGTGATTTTTCCCGGATACTCGTATTGTTCATCCCCGCCGAAATCCGCGATAACCGTTACCTCCTGCCCAATCCGGATATGCGCCAATTGGGAAGCCGTAAAGTAACATCTAAAATAAACAGCATCCAAGTTTGCCATCTTGAAAAGGGGTCTTCCCGGAGTAGCATACTCTCCCCGTTCCGCATATTTCTCCAAGATAGTGCCAGTTATCGGAGCCGCTATGTGGCACTTACGTATCTGTACCTCTATCTGTTCCCGCTGATATTGCAAGGCCGAAGCGCTTTCAGAGATAGAGCCCCTACTCTTATCGAGCTGCGAGAGCAATCCATCCAATTGTCCTCGCAGGGTCCTCAATTGCGCATCCGCGTCATCACGCTGCTTCTGGGTAGCCGCACCGTCCGCAAGCAAGCGGGCTACGCGATCACACTCATGCCGCTGATGGGCGATCCGCACCCTCAATGCCGCCGCCTGCGCCGCAATATCGGGCGAAGACTTCTCAATTGACGCTTGTTGGCTCTGAAGTTGTTTGCGCTGGAGCGAGAGCAAGGTAGTATCTACCAGCCCAACTTCATGCCCGGCCAAGACACTATCACCCTCTTCGATGTCAAGACTCTCGATCTTCCCGCTTACCTCAGCAGATACGGTCACGGTATTCGCCTCGAAAATACCAGTAGCATCATACTCCCGGCTGTCATAGCAGGCGACCGACAAAATCACGGTGACAAAAAACAACGCTGTCTTTTTCATCTATTCAACGTATATTTAAGTTTATAAATGCTTTGAAGAAGTTGGATCTCATGGTAAGAAGCGGTGAGACGAGCCTGCTTCTCATCTGTCAGCTTCGTCAATAAATCGATCGCGTCGATAACTCCATTATCAAGTTGAGCCTCCGCCGCTTTCCGCACGTTAGCACGCAACTCCACGATCCGTTCGTTTTCCCTCATGATCGTTTCCAACTCATGGATACGATCGAGCTGGGAACGTATCTTCAAGTCGGTATTAAACAGGAAAATATCCCGCTCCACAGATATATCCTCCGAAGAGAGGCGTAACTTCCTCCGGTCATTTTTCTTCGTGTAGAAAGCCCCTATATTCCAAGAGACCCTCACTCCGGCAAGCATATTGAAAGATAGTTCACGACTCATCATGCTCTCAAAATAGTCGAGCCCGGGATAACCATAATAGGCTTGGGCAAACAATCCTATTTTTGGCATCGTACTTGAAGCGATACCGGCATTCCTTGCCTCATTACTCCGTAACAAAGCCTCGAAATGCCGCAACTCAGGTCTGTCCGGCATCAAGTCTTGCGGGACAGAAGCATCCGGCTTTATCAAAGTCCGTCCATCCAAGTTCTCCCCTATGAACATCTCAAGTACCTTCCTGTAGCTCCTCGATAGGCTCTCGGCTTGCGTCAATTGCTGACCGACACTGAGATATTGAGCCTCTATCATGTCCACGTCGCTTTGCATGGCCGTCCCGTTTTTCAACATGGCTCGCAACTTATCCAGATTTCCCAGAAGCAATGTCCGCATGAGGCGTGTCTGCCCTGCCTGTTCCTCGATAAGCAATATACCGAAAAACAGCTCCTCTATCCTCTCCCGGATAGCATAAAGCTGCACATCCACGGCGGCCTGTCGTTCCGCATCCTGCGCACGTTCTATCTCCCGCCGGGCTTTGGCCGCTCCCCCATCCCAGATAGACTGGTTGATGTCGGTGCCCACTTTATACTGCCATTCATCTAATCCTACAATATCCGTGCCAGCCTGACTGATAATCCCAGCCAACGACTCCGGGAAAGAGGGTGTCTCGTTCTGCACGCTCCCCTGCCCGTACACATTAACCTGAGGCAACCAGCTTTTGTTGATAGCTGACAGGTTCACCTCTTTAAGCTGACGCAATAAATCATACTTCCGGATAAGCGGATAATTCTCTCGCGCAAGCTCGACACATCGCTCCAGAGTAAGTTGGGCGGAGAGATGAATCCCCATGAAAAGCATCAACGCCAACCATACATACCGTCTCAACATAATCAGCGGATTTTAAGTTTTCTCAAAATAGTCTCCACATTCTCCCTCTTACGCATCTCAAGAAACGCATTAGCGTCCCCAATAGGATTACCGACAATCTCTTGAAGCATCGGGGCTGCCATAAGCGGGAATACATTCAACGACACAATGTCAATCATCAGTACCCGGGCATCTATTCGTTCGCAAAGCCCTCGTCCCGCATATTCATCGATCTCGCGCTGCAAATTATCCAAGAGGCCATTCACCATCTTCCGCAGACCCTCACTAATGATCTTGACACGCTCCGGGTGAGTACAAACCTCATTTATGATAAACCTTGGCAGATTCCTGTTGGATGCGATAAAGTCAAAATGGCGCTCCACGCCTTGACGAATCCGATCCTCCAAAGGCAGATCATCATCCCCGATAGCGCTTAATACGATATTCCCCAGCATATTCATCTTTCCGGAGACCACCCGTTCAAATAACTGATCTTTTGTCCGGAAATAATAGTGGAGCATCGCATGCGTCACACCCGCGGCCTCCGCGATCGAAGCGGTTCTCGCCCCCGCATATCCTTTTTCGAAAAACTCTTTCTCCGCCGCTTCGAGAATCCTCGTCTCCGTATCTTGGGAATAAGCTGATTTCTTTTCCATACCTCGCCTCAGTCAATTAACCAACTTGACTAACAAATTTGTTAGTACAAATATAAACTCTTTTTAAATCAAGCAAGATTAAAAAGTGAAATTTTAGGGGCTTTAGCCAATTATTTAATTACTATTAACACACTCTAAGCCATACCCGACATGAACGGATGCCGTCATCTATCCTATAATCCAAATAGTGTATATATTGTATTGAAAAGAGATTGCCGAAAACGCCAAGCGATTGATACTATACGTGATAAGCTCCCGATTGAAAACAGGTACGAAAAAAAGGAGCTGCCTTCATAAGCAACTCCTTAACTATCTAATCGTCGGGGTGAACGGATTCGAACCATCGACCCCCTGCTCCCAAAGCAGGTGCGCTAACCGGACTGCGCTACACCCCGTTACACGAATCGACCTTCCCGCCGATCGCGGTGCAAAGGTACGTTTTTATTTTAAAAAGCAAAACATTCATCCCCGTTTTTTCATCAACGGAGGCATGATCCATACCTGAAAAAAGCAGGATGAACCGATCGGCTCACCCTGCTTTTCTATCATCTTGGCTCTGACAGGATCATCTCTTCACGATACGGGCAGCGAAGCCTCCACCGGGTGCCATATGGATTGCCAGTTTCCGATCCGCAGGCACGGGAACAACCTCTTTCTTGTAATCGCGGGCCGCCCGATCAGCGTTCATGCCATCCTTGAACAACTCCAGCGAATAATCGCCGTCACCCAAGAACGAAAGATCCAGTACCAGATCTCTCGACGACCAGTTCGTCAACGCCCCCACATACCATACGTCAGCATGACGACGGGCGATCGCCACATATTCGGAAACCTTTCCGTCCAAGGCTACTGTCTCGTCCCAAACTGTCGGGATCCGTGCGATGAACTCCGTACACTCGCCCTCGTTCCGGTAATTGGAAGGAGAATCACACAACATATTGATAGGAGACTCAAACACGACATACGTAGCCAACTGACGGCAACGGGTACCTTGGCTCATCGGTTCTGAGTTGACCGGGCGATAGTTACCCCTCGTCGCGTTGCGCATCGCTCCCTGCGTATAATCCATCGGTCCAGCCACCATGCGGATGAAGGGGATCGTGACATCGTAAGTCACCATATCGTACGACTCAGGCGACCATTTCAGTTGCTCCAGACCATTCACGCCCTCATAGTTCAACACGTTCGGATAGGTACGTTGCAGGCCCGTAGGCTTGAACACGCCGTGAAAGTCCAAGAGCATCTTATACTTGGCGCACACCTCGGAAGCCTCGTAAACAAAATTGACCATCTCCTGATCATCACGGTCAAGGAAATCCACCTTAAAGCCTTTTACCCCCATATCCGCGTAATGCTTCACCACATTCTCCATGTCGCGGGCGAAGGCCCAATAGCCAGCCCACAGGATAATCCCCACGTTTTTCGACTTGCCATACTCCACAAGTTCCGTCAAATTGATCTCCGGGATCACCTGCAACATATCCGCCTTCAGGTTCACGGCCCATCCCTCATCAAGGATCACATATTCGATGCCATGCTCCGCGGCGAAATCGATATAATATTTATAGGTATCATTATTGATCCCCGCACGGAAGTCCACGCCATACAGGTTCCAGTCGTTCCACCATTCCCAAGCCACCTTCCCCGGCTTGATCCAAGAGATGTCGTCCAAGCGTGAGGGAGATGCCAGGCGATATACCATATCACAATCCGCCAGCTCCTTATCGTTTTGGGAAAGGATGAACGCACGCCAAGGGAATGCCCGTTTCCCGGCCGTCTTCGCGATAAAGTCCTCCCGTTCCTTCACCAGCATTTGCAACATATTATGCCCTCCTTGCTCCGTCACCTTCGGATAAGGGGCATGAACGCCCTTCAAGCTCGTCTTTCCCCGCTCATTGTTCAAGAACATCCCGGGAAAATCCTCCATGTCGGCCTCGGTGATACATAGCTTACGTCCATCCCCCAAATCAACCAATAACGGCAATATTTTCAACCGTCCGTCATTCAGTTTAGAGATCGGCTCATTGGCGTAAGGTTGCTCGAACGAATTGAAGAACTGCTCCTCGAAGGTAGGTTTCGTACTATTCACGTAAGCCGTGAAGGTCTTATAATCCGCCGGAAAATCAAACTCAGCTCCCTCCTCTTTCACATAAAGCGAATCCTTCCGGTCAGTCGTGAATCGATACGACACGCCATCATCATACGCCCGGAAGACCAAGCCGTAATTTCCCCGGAAAGAGATACGCATCTCATTATAAGCATCTTTCACTTCCTTCTTCTTATAAAAGGGGGAAGCGATCGTTTGATCCACGGAGGTACGTCTCACCTTCGACACCTTGGGATTCGCTCCAAGCACCTCACCGTCCAACAAGGTCATCGAGACCTCCGAGCTCATCACCTCCGAGCCGGATTGCTGGAGCGAGAAAGTAATTTTATCAGACACCGTGACGTCCACGGTCACATTCCGGTCGGGCGACTGGAGTTGATAACTCTTTTGCGCAAATAACGGACAAGCGCCAAGCAAAAGGGCACAAACGGAAATGATTCCTTTATTCATAAATTATAGATTTAAGTTAGTTCATGGCAACAAATATACGCGTTATCTTCGCGTTTAGTAACAAAATCCAATAATTATGAGACCACTTCTATCTTTCTTGCTATTGGCGTGCTTGCCGATAATCGGCGTGCAGGCCCAATGGAAATGGATCAATCCGTTCGAGTGTGAATATCCAGTCGTTCAAAATCAGGGCTGGACAGAAGAAATCGGGAAAACGTACAACCGCCTGCCCCCGAGGGCTGAAGAAAAGGTACGCGAACCGGTATGGAACCTCTCGCGGGCGTCCGCCGGACTGGCGCTCCATTTCTACACAAACGCCACCGAGATCAAGGTGCGCTATACGGTAAGCGATCCGATAAGTCTGCCTCATATGCCGGCAACCGGCGTATCGGGCGTAGACCTATATAGTATCGATAGCGACGGGAGCTGGCACTGGTATTCCGGAGGCTACCCGTCCGGCGACACGATCCAATGCCACTATAAGAATATCGGGAAAGACAAATATCACGACTTAGGCTATGAGTTCCGTCTTTACCTCCCTTTATATAATCACGTGAATTGGTTAGAGGTGGGGATTCCCGACAGCGCGAGCCTCACCTGGATTCCTAAATCTCCGGAAAAACCGATCTTGCTTTATGGCACCTCGATCGCACAAGGAGCCTGCGCCTCCCGTCCGGGAATGGCTTGGAGCACGATCGTGCAGCGATCGTTAGGATACCCGCTGATCAACCTCGGCTTCTCGGGCAACGGTCGTTTAGAGAAAGAGGTGCTGGATCTCATCGACGAGGTGGACGCACGTCTCTACATCTTGGATTGCCTGCCGAACTTAACCGGCGAGAGCGAGGAAGAGGTAACCCGCCGGGTAGTGGCCGCCGTCCGGCAGATCAGGGCGAATCACTCCGCCCCCATCCTGTTGGTGGAGCACGCGGGCTATAACGACGCGAGCGCCAACCCCAAACGAGAGAACGATTACCTGCGCATGAACCGGGGATCGCGCGAGGCTTTCGAGCTTTTACAAGCGGAAGGGATCCCGGGAATCCATTACCTGAGCCATGAGGAGATCGGGATGCCTGCCGACGCATGGACAGATACCGTGCATCCATCGGATTGGGGTATGCATACGCAGGCGGAAGCCGTGGAGCGGAAGATCCGGGAGATCCTGCATATCCCGGATGGTTCGATAGAGACCACGCGACCGGTCACCCAACGCCGCGAGCCACACAATTACGAATGGCAGCGACGCCATCGCGACATCCTCGCGCTCAACCGGGAGGTTCCGCCCCGGAGGGTCATTATAGGCAACTCGATCACCCATTTCTGGGGAGGCGAGCCGGAAGGTCCCTCCAAACGGGGGACAAAAAGTTGGGAGCAATTCATGCGCCCTGCCGGATTCCGCAACTTGGGCTTCGGATGGGATCGGATAGAGAATGTGCTCTGGCGTGTCTATCACGATGAGTTAGAGGGATACGAGGCGGAAGAGATCGTCTTGATGATCGGCACGAACAATGAGGGGATCAGCACTGACGACGAGATCGTGGAGGGCATGCGCGTCCTCCTCTCCGCCATCCGGCTACGGCAACCCCAAGCGAAGCTCAAGGTGATCGGGATCTTGCCTCGGCGCGACCGGGAGGAATGGGTAGAGCGGATCAACTCTCGCATCCGTCAAGTGGCGGAAGAGGCAGGCTGCCTGTTCCGGGATCCCGGCACGAATCTCTTATCAAAAGAGGGGAAGATAGACGAGTCTCTTTTCTCTGATGGCCTGCATCCCAACGAGGAGGGCTACTCGCGGATCGTGGAGGAGATAGCCCGCTAAGGCTTAGGCTCTCCTATCCGTTCTTCCCGCAGCAAATCGAGCAACATCCGCAAGGCGGCCTCTACCGAAAGGCGGATGTTCTCCCCGCGGGAGTTCCCATTGAAATGATGGCATACGGCAACTGTCCGCTCCTTATAGGCGGCGGCCATCCATACCGTACCGACCGGCTTCGTAGGGGTCCCCCCACCCGGTCCCGCGATTCCGGAGGTAGCCACGGCGCAATCGCATCCCAACACACGCATCGCCCCTCGCGCCATCTGACGCACGACCGGCTCACTCACGGCACCAAACCGCTCCAAATCGTCTTGAGACACGCCCAATACGTTATGCTTCACCTCATTGCAATACGACACGATCCCGCCCTTGAAATAGGCGGAGCTGCCCGCCACCGAGGTAATCCGGCTCGCTATCGAGCCGCCCGTGCAGCTCTCTGCCGTACCCATCATGAGCCCCGCTTCCAAAAGCGTACGCCCCATCTCCTCTTCTATCGGTAACTTCTTCATTTTTCTTGTTGATCTTTTTGGGAAACCAAGCCGGGATTTCCCTTAAAACTTGCTCAGCTTAAAGGGAAACCCCGGCTCACGAATAGACGGAACTATCCTCTTATATCACTACCCTTGAGAAGGGAGCGGCATCCATCGGGCAGAAATCCCGATCCATGTACTTGTAATATCCCGTGATGGCGACCATCGCGGCGTTGTCTGTCGTGAAGGAGAACTTCGGGATATGCACCTTCCATCCATAGCGCTTGGCATGATCCAAGAAGGCGTCGCGCAAACCGGAATTGGCGGATACGCCTCCCGCCACGGCCACCTCCTTGATATGGAGGTCTTTCGCCGCCTTACGTAATTTATTCATCAGGATGTCGATTACGGTAGCCTGCAAGGAGGCGCAAAGGTCGCGCTTGTTTTTCTCGATGAAATCGGGATCTTCCTGCAACCTGTCGCGCAAGGTATAAAGGAAAGAGGTCTTCAATCCGCTGAAACTATAATCGTATCCGGGAATATGGGGCTTGCTGAAGCTGAAAGCCTCCGGATTCCCTTCGTTCGCCAAGCGGTTCACCACCGGCCCGCCCGGGTATCCTAATCCCATCACCTTAGCGCATTTGTCGAAAGCCTCGCCCGCGGCATCGTCTATCGTCTGCCCGATCACCTCCATGTCGTTATAGGCGTTCACCTTGATGATCTGAGAGTTACCTCCCGACACCAAGAGGCAAAGGAAAGGGAACGAGGGGGCGTGGTCATCCTCCGGGCTCTCCTTGATGAAATGCGCCAACACGTGCGCCTGAAGATGGTTGATCTCGATCATCGGGATCTCCAAGGATGCCGCCAATCCCTTGGCGAACGAGGTCCCCACCAGCAAGGATCCCATTAATCCCGGGCCGCGGGTGAACGCCACGGCGCTCAGTTCTGATTTATCGATGCCGGCTCGCTTGATCGCCTCGGCAACCACCGGGATAATATTCTGTTGATGGGCTCGCGAGGCCAGCTCGGGAACCACCCCGCCGTACGCCTCGTGTACGGCTTGGCTGGCGATTACGTTCGACAACATCACGCCGTCCCGGATCACGGAGGCGGAAGTATCGTCGCAAGAGGACTCGATCCCTAAGATTGTTATGCTCATATCTTTGTCTTTTTCCCGCGAATTAACGAAATCTATCGCGATATTGTTGTAGATTTGCGCTAAATAAATCGAAAAGACATCAGAGGCTTAAAATACATAATCATCACCCTGCTTTCTCTATTCTGGATATTTTACGCGCTACCCGGCATCTTGTTGCGGATACCTTATATCCAATCCCGGATCTCGGAAATCGCCACGAAAGAGTTATCCGGTTACTTGGGCGTACCCGTAAGGATCGGGAACGTGGATGTAGAGTGGTTCAACCGGATCGTCCTGGAGGGGCTGTACTTGGAGGATCAGGAGGGGCGTACCTTGTTCGAGGCGAATCACGTGGCGGCCGGGTTCGAGGTCATGCCCTTGCTGGAAGGGAAGTTCGTGTTCACGACCGTAAGGCTGTTCGGATTCTCGGTCAACCTGCGAAAACCTGCCCCGGGACAGCCGCTGAACCTCCAGTTCGTGATCGACGCTTTCGCCAAGAAGGATCCCAAGAGGGAACCGGCGAACATCGATCTACGCTTCAACTCCATACTGATCCGGAGGGGGCATTTCAGCTATCACGAGAATAGCGCGCCGGAGACTCCCGGGCGGTTCAACGCCAAGCATGTTGAGGTAGGTAACCTGAGTGCCAAAATCTCGCTCAAGGCGTTCCGGAAGGACAGCTTGAACGCCGAGATCAAGAAAATGAGCCTCGACGAGGCGTCGGGCTTCTCGCTCGACAAATTCTCCGTAGAGGTGGTGGGAAACCGGGATAGCCTCCTGCTCCGGGATTTCGAGATCAGGCTGCCCCAGACTGACTTGAAGATCGGGAAAGCCCGGATCGACCTGCATGAGATGGATAGCTTACGCGATTTCTTGAGCCAAGCCCCGATCGAGCTACGGATCATGCCTTCGCAGGTCTGCCTGAGAGATCTCGCGCCTTTCCTGCCGGCATTCCGGAATTTCAGCGATACGATCGAGCTGTCCGCGGAGGCTGGTGGGTATGTCAATAACTTTGACTTGAGCCATCTCACCTTGAAATACAGCGACAAGATGCTTTTCATCGGGCAGATGGGATTGAAAAACATCACGCATCCGGCAGAGGCGTACCTATTCGGCAAGGTAAACAAGATGTATATCTCCACGGAAGGGATCGATGATTTAGCGCGAAATTTCAGTAATCGCCAGAAGAACCTGCCGGATGCGCTCATCAAGTTGGGGACGATCAACTTTACGGGGGAGATCTCCGGGTTCTTCGATAACTTAGTGGCATTCGGTAAACTGTCGTCCCCGATCGGCTCCATCCAGACGGATCTGATCTTTGGTCGCGACAAAGAGAAGAATATCGACGCTTACCTGCGCGGACATATCACATCGAGCGACCTGCACATCCAGGAATTGTTCCCGGAGAACAACCCCTTCGGGAACGTGCGCCTTGACATCCAGATCGACGCGGGCAAGACGCCGGGAGGATCCTTCGCCGGGAATATCCAAGCCCAGGTCAAGGAATTTGACTACAAGGGCTACACGTATAAGGACATCAACCTGTCCGGCAACTTCAAACGTAATAGTTTCGACGGAACTGTCTACGTGGCGGATCCGAACGGGGAGCTGTTCGCACAGGGAATCGTCAGGCGAGAAGGGGAAAACTCCCTGTTTAATTTCACCGCTCACTTGGATCATTTCCGGCCGGACAGGCTGCATCTGACCGATAAATACGAGGAACCTGAAATATCTCTCTCGCTCAACGCGGACTTCACGGGGAATAACATCGACAACCTTTCGGGGAATATCCGCCTTGACAGCCTCCTGTTCAGAACCGCTCCTAATCACTTTTTCCTGAAACGGATGGAGATCGCCGCCTCGGGCGACAGTATCGACCGGCAGCTGACCATCTCTTCCGACATCCTGAATGGAGAGGTGACCGGGACTTACTCGTTCCACACTTTAGTCCCCAGTCTGCTTGGCACATTCAAGGGATACGTCCCGGCTTTAATCAACACGACCCGGAAAAAACAGGCCACCAAGGAGAACAACTTCGCCCTCCTCTTGACGATCGAGAACACGGAAGCGTTATCAGCGACCCTGAAATTGCCCTTCTCGATGGTGCAACCCGGGCGGATCACGGGGCACTATAACAATATCTACGACAAATTCCGCATCGAGGCTTGGCTTCCTAAATTCAACATCGGGAAATCCAAATTCGAATCCGGTCACTTGGTTTGCGATAACCAAGACGACAAGGTGAACCTTCAGCTCAAGGCAACCCAACAAAGCAAAAAAGGGATAAGGAATTACATAGAGATCAAGTCTGAGGCGAAAGACAACCTCGTGAACACTTTGATAGGATGGGCCAACAGCAAGGAGCGTTTGTTTAAGGCAGACATCGCCACCTCTACCCGCTTCGTGGAGGAAGAAAACGAGGATGGCTCCTCACGCTTACGCACGGAAGTGGCCCTGAAGCAAAGTCCCCTCATCGTGAATGACACGCTTTGGACTATCCATCCTGCGGAAATCACGATACAAGACGGGAAGATCCAGGTCAGCCGTTTCAAGATCGATCACGGCTCCCAATATCTTACGATGGAAGGAAAGGTATCGAAAGAGCCGACAGATACACTTTTGGTGGACTTAAGGCAGATCGAGTTGAGCTACGTTTTCGACGTGCTGAACATCCCTGTCCTCCAGTTTGGCGGCGAAGCGACCGGAAAGATCTACGCGAACGACCTTTTCGACCGGCGTATGCTCAACACGAACTTGAAAATCCGGGATTTCTCGTTCAACCAAGTGACACTCGGCCAGCTGGATCTGTTCAGCGAATGGGACGACGAGCAGAAAGGGATCTTCATGATGGGTAATATCCTTAAGGACGACACGACATGGACGAACGTAAACGGCTACGTATTCCCCGTCGGGCCGAAAGCGGGACTCTCCCTCTATTTTGACGCGAACGGAACGGATCTCGCCTTCTTACGGCCATTCGTCGAGACCGTCGTGAAGGATCTCCGGGGAAAAGGGTACGGAAGTGTCCATCTGCATGGCCCATTCAAGGGGCTGACCGTGGAGGGAGACGCCTACGTCAAAGACGGTGGACTTGGCGTGGATTTCCTGAACACCTACTACACCTTCGCCGACTCCGTGCATTTGGACTCGACCTCTGTCAATCTCCGCGGCGTCACGCTAAAAGACAAATTCGGCAATTCCGGAAAAGTCAGCCTACGCTTTAACCATACCCACTTCAAGAATTACAATTTCTTAGTCGATGTGCAAGGGAATAATATGTTGATGTACGACGCCGACAAGAAGAAGAATCCGTTGATATATGGCACCGTATTCGCAAGCGGGACGGCACGGATCCAGGGAAACAGCAAGTTGGTCGATTTCGACATCAACCTGCAAAACGAGCCGAATACCTCAGTCTTCTTGGACTTCATCAACAACAACTCCGCGACCGAGTACGACTTTATCACCTTCATCGACAAGAGCCAGCAAGCATCCGCCCCCGATTCCACCCAGGCTAACCCATTGGCGGTCTCGCCCGACGAGGAGAGAGCCGAGCTCCGCATGAACTTCCTGCTGGACATCACCCCGGAAGCCGACATCGACCTGATCATGGATCCGGTGGCAGGCGACCATATCAAGGGCAACGCGAGCGGAAGCCTGCAAATACAGTACGGTACCCGGAACAATCTGCGGATGTACGGCGACATGAACATCGTGCAAGGTAACTATAACTTCAGCCTGCAACAGATCATCCATAAGGACTTCAAGATACGGGAAGGCAGCACGATCAACTTCAGGGGAGATCCGCTCAACGCGCACATGAACATCAATGCCATCTACAACCTGACGGCTAACATCGGAGACTTGGATGAAAGCCTGCTTAACGAGACAGCCCGTCCCAGTGTTCCCGTGAACTGTGTCTTGCTGCTCGACGGGGCTTTACGGGCTCCCTCCATCTCGTTCGACTTAGAGTTCCCTAATTCCAACGAGGAGCTGGAACGGCAGGTGAAAGCCTTCGTCGATACCGAGGACATGATGACCCGGCAAATCGTATATCTATTGGTGCTGAACAAGTTTTACACCCCGGAATATGCCCAGACCTCTTATCGGTCGAGCGAATTGAACGCCGTGGCCTCATCAGCCATCTCCGCCCAATTGTCGAGCCTGCTCAACAGTTTCACGGACAAGGTGCAAATCGGGACAAATATCCGGGCAGGCCAAGACGGATTCCGGGACGATACGGAATACGAGATGCTGCTCTCAAGCCAATTGTTAGACAACCGTTTGCTGATTAACGGGAACTTCGGCGTGCGCAACACGATCAATACCGGGAAGAACAACACCTTCATCGGGGAGTTCGACTTAGAATACAAACTGACCAAATCAGGAGATATACGGCTCAAGGCCTACAATCACGCACGGGATATGTATTTCGGATTAAAACAGGCACTTACGATCCAAGGCGTGGGTATCATGTTCAGGAAAGACTTCACGCATTTCTCCGAGATTTTCCGGAGAAGAAGGAAATTCCGCATCCCATCGGCGCCCGCCGACTCGACCAAGTTAGCGCCTGCCGTCAGCGATCCAGCAACGCCGATACCGCCGACCGATACGCAGGCAAGGTAGCGCTTTTCAGGATCTTCTTGCGAGCCTTCCTGTCGGCATCGGGCAACAGATAATCCCAGACCGTCTTCATCTTTGCCAAGAGCTGGTGATCTCCTCCCTCCAAACGGGCCTGATAACCCTCCAGCAACGCCTCGTGGAACGCGGCCAAACGCTCTTTTTTGTCACTAAGGCTTAACGGCTCTCCGGAATGATATTCAAGCCCGAGCCAAGGCGCCGCCAGCAAACCGCGCCCCAACATCACGCCCACCAGACGGGGATACCGCCCCATAACCTCCCGGATAGCATTCAAGTCGGTCAAGTCGCCATTATAAAACAACGGACGCTCGCACGCCTCATAAAAACGGGCGAACCCCTCCTCGTCGGTTTTTCCCTTATATTGCTGGATTCCCAAGCGGGGATGCAGGGTGATCTGCCGGAGAGGTAAGGCATTGAGCAACGGGAGAAGCGCGACCGCCTCCTCCGCGCTTTCCCATCCCAAACGCATTTTCACGGAGAAAGAGACGGAAGGAAACTCTTCTATCGTACGTAGCAAGGCCTCCGCCTCCTCCCTATAAGGCAAGATCCCCGCGCCGCGATGGGCACGCGCCTGCATCGGGAAGGGACAACCCAAGTTAATATCCACCTCCCGGTAACCCTCTGCCAAAAAAACAGGAAGGATAGTCCGGAACTCCTCAGGCGAGGAGGCGATCAGCTGCGGGATCACCCGGGCACCCGTCGCGTCGGGACGGGCGACATCCCGCAAGTCTTTCTTCCGGAATCCCCCTTTCTCCAGACGGACAAAAGGCGTATAATACGCGTCCACGCCACCAAAGATCCGGGCGTGCGCCTCCCGATACGTCCGATCGGTATACCCCTGCAAAGGAGCGAAATGAATAGCTGCCATATCAAGCGAATAGCTCTGAGAAGATCGTCAGCAACCGTTGTTTCGCCAACTCGAAATCTTGCGGCTCACCCAGCTCAGCCTGTAACGAGGTGACCCCCTTGTCGGTAAACCCGCAAGGGTTAATCAAGGAGAAATAACTCAAGTCCGTATTCACGTTCAAGGCGAAACCATGCATGGTGACGAACCGGCTGCTCCGTACCCCGATCGCGCAAATCTTACGGGCTCGCCCCGGCACCTCCGGATCGATCCAGACACCGGTAGCCCCATCCAGTCGCTCGCCCCTCAATCCGTAGAGCGAGAGGAAACGGATGATCGCCTCTTCCAGCAGATGGATATACTGTTTCAGCCCGATTCGCCAACACTCCAGGTCGAATATCGGGTAACCCGTGATCTGCCCCGGCCCGTGATAGGTTATGTCTCCGCCCCGGCTGACGTGATAGAACGAGATCCCCTTCTCCCGCAACAAGTCCTCCGGGATCAGCAAGTTCGACTCCTTCCCGCTCTTCCCGATCGTAAGCACCGGCAAGTGCTCGCAAAAAAGCAGCTGGTTCTCCACGGATCTCCCGGCGCTCTTCGCCGCCAACGACGCCTCGAACGCCTCAGTCTGGCGCGTCAGCGCGTCAGCGTAAGCGATCCGCCCCAAGTCATGATAACAAAAACGTCCCATCTTTTCCTCCTTCTTATTTGTTCCGCCGTGCGGGCTTAGACCGCCCGGGCTCGTATCCCATCTCCACTTTCAGCAATTTTCCCATCAAGGAGAGGATCTGCCCTTTCCGGCGCGATACGTACGGTGAGGGCTTCGCCGAGTTGAACCGTCGGGGGTTGGGCAAGGTAGCGGCGATCAAGGCCGCCTCGCCACGCCCCAACTGATAGGCGTGCTTGCCGAAGTGCGCTTTCGCCACCGCCTCGGCGCCATAGATCCCGTCGCCCATCTCGATCGAGTTGAGATAGACCTCCATGATCCGCTCCTTTCCCCACACCCACTCAATCAGCAGGGTGAAATAGGCTTCCAGTCCCTTGCGCAGATAGCTCTTGCCGGGCCAGAGGAACACGTTCTTGGCCGTCTGCTGGGAGATCGTGCTGGCTCCGCGCACCCGTCGGCCCTTCTCCGCCTCGTCGCGCGCCAATCGGATCTGCTCGATGTCGAAACCGTGATGCTCCATGAAGCGGTTATCTTCCGAGGCGACCACCGCTTGCGCCAATGGCTGCGCTATCCGCTCCATCGGTACCCATTCATGCTCCAGCCTCAGCTCCTTGCCATCCTGATGCCGCTCATACAACCGGATCAGCATCAAGGGCGTATAATAGACCGGCACATATTTATATACGACCACCGCCAACAGGCTCGACAGGAACAGGCAGAGCGCGAGCTTCCCGCACCATCTCCCGATCCGTCTCATTACACGTGCCCCCATTCGCCTTTCCTCCTTGAAAAATTTCCGCGAAGATAGGAAATTTCATCCCTCCACCTCCAAAAATCCATTTTTTAACCCACGCCCTCAGCAAGGGGCGGGAAGTTCCCGGAAAAACCTGACCAGCGATCCCGGGAAACCTGCCCTACCTTCCGCGAGAAGTCCGCCATCCTTTTCACGCCAGAAGCCCCGGAAGCCGGGAGATTTTTCGTATGTTCGCGTATAAAATCGGAACATACGAAAAAAAAGACGACTATGAATTACTACGAGTTAAGCTTCTCTTATGACTCCCCGGTGGAGCGGGAGATCATCAGCGACGTGCTGGCCGCCGAGTTAGGCGAGATCGGTTTCGAGAGCTTCGCGGAAGGCGAGAACGGGCTGACCGGATACGTCCCCGAGAACCTATACGACAAGCGATCCTTGGACGAGCGAATCGCCACCTTCCCGATCGAGGGTACGCGGATAACCTATACCGCCCGTCTGATCGAGAACAAGGACTGGAACGAGGAATGGGAGAAGAACTACTTCAAGCCTATCCGGATCAACGACGAATGTATCATCCGCGCGTCATTCCACGAGGTGGAGCCGGGTTATAAATACGACATCATCATCGATCCCAAGATGGCATTCGGGACCGGGAACCACGAGACGACCTTCCTGATGATAAGCGAGATGCTAAAACTCGACCTGAGGGGGAAATCCCTGCTCGACATGGGATGCGGAACCGCCGTGCTCGCCATCCTCGCCAAACTGAAAGGGGCGGAAAAAGTCGTGGCGATCGACATCGACGAGTGGGCGTACAACAACGCGCGGGAGAATATCCGCCTCAACCATACGGAAGAGATCCAGGTAGCTCTTGGAGGCGCCGAGCGGATCCCGGAATTCGGACGGTTCGACCTGATATTCGCCAATATCAACCGCAACATCCTGCTGAACGACATCTCCCGCTACGCCCCCAGCCTGAACCCCGGAGGCACGCTCTACATGAGTGGTTTCTACGAGGATGACATCCCCGCTATCGAGGCGGAATGCCACGCGAACGGGCTGGTTCCCGGGACACATAGCGAGAAAAAGCATTGGGTGGCCTTGAAAGTCAGCAAGCCGAAGGCCGATTAAAGATTTTTTTCGTAAAAAAACGGGAAAACAGAAGGATTATCCAAATAAAATGCCTATCTTAGTGGAAACTTCTAAACAGAAAAAGTTATGAAAAGTGTAGATTCTAAATTACTATTAGGTCTGGTAGTAGGCGCCGCCGTGGGTGCCGCGGTAGGTTACTTGGCCGCCACCGACAAGAGAGAGCAATTGTTAGACGAGCTGAACAGCGTGATCGGCAAGGTAAAAGAGGGCTTCAACGCCACCCTCGCCAAATATAAGGAGGGCAAGCAAGAGGTAGCGCAAGCCGCTGAGGAAACCGTAGCCGAGTAACCCCCTATGGAGAAAGATTCAAGCAAGGTATTCCACACGCTGAAAGAGGATCTGACAGCCTACGTGGAATCGCGACTTGAGCTCCTGAAGCTGAATACCTACGAGAGGACGGGCAAGGTGATTGCCGTCCTCTCGTACGGCTTGATCTTGCTGTTCCTGGCGTTCTTCGCCATCCTGTTCATCTTCCTTGCGCTGGGCTTCTTCCTCGGGGAATGGATGGACTCTTTCGGGACGGGATTCGGTATCGTGGCGGTGCTCTACCTGCTGCTTATCGGCCTCATCACCTGGAACAAGGACAAGATCCGAGAGAAAGTGATCAACGAAGTAATAGCCGCCCTGACGGCCAACGATGACAAAACGAACGCGACAAATGACGAACAAGCAGCAGACCCCCTGGGAGAAACTGATCGCTGACAAGGAGCGCGTCTCCGACCAATGCCGCCAACACGAGCGGAAGCTGAACGAGGACTTCGCTTACATCCAGGAAAACGCCGGAAGCCTGCTGCTATCCGGGTTATCCTCGCTCCTGTTTCCCGGCAATAAATCCGGAGGCAAGACGAAAGAGGGATCAACCTCGGTAATCCCGGCGGAACAGGCTCCCGTCTCTTTGGGGATCGCGGATTATCTCTCCATCGCAAAAGGCATGATACCCATAGCCTGGGACATCATACAACCGATGCTCGTGACTTGGGGAATCCAAAAAGCCAAGAGATGGATCAGCCGATCGCTCTTCAAAAAAAAGAAATAACCTCCAACAATTAATTTATGTTAGAGGACATATTTTTCTAACCGAAATATAAGGATCTAACCAAAAACATGACTAAATTTGCAACCGTTAAAAACGGAGGGGACGAGAGCGATCGTCCACTAAATGAAAAACAAGGAAACTTATTATTAATAAACCCATAAAAGTTTAAAACAATGATTAAAGTAGGTATTAACGGTTTCGGCCGTATCGGCCGTTTCGTATTCCGTGCGGCTCAGAACAGAAACGACATCCAGATCGTAGGTATTAACGACTTGTGCCCGGTAGATTACTTGGCTTACATGTTGAAATACGACACGATGCACGGTCAGTTCAACGGAACGATCGAGGCTGACGTAGAGAACAGCAAGCTGATCGTTAACGGCAAGGAGATCCGTGTGACAGCTGAGAAGAATCCTGCTGATTTGAAATGGGACGCTGTAGGCGCTGAGTATGTTGTTGAGTCTACCGGTTTGTTCTTGACGAAAGAGAAGGCTCAAGCTCACATCCAGGCTGGCGCTAAATATGTGGTAATGTCCGCTCCTTCCAAGGACGACACGCCTATGTTCGTTTGCGGTGTAAACGAGAAGACTTATGTAAAGGGTACTCAATTCGTATCTAACGCTTCTTGTACGACGAACTGCTTGGCCCCGATCGCCAAGGTGTTGAACGACAAGTTCGGTATCGTAAACGGTTTGATGACTACGGTTCACTCTACTACCGCTACGCAGAAGACAGTTGACGGTCCGTCCATGAAGGACTGGCGTGGTGGCCGTGCCGCTTCCGGCAACATCATCCCGTCTTCTACGGGTGCCGCTAAGGCCGTAGGTAAGGTTATTCCTTCCTTGAACGGTAAATTGACGGGTATCTCCATGCGTGTACCGACTTTGGATGTATCTGTTGTTGACTTGACCGTAAACTTGGCTAAGCCGGCTACGAAAGAGGCTATCTGCGCTGCCATGAAAGAGGCTTCCGAGGGTGAGTTGAAGGGTATCCTGGGTTACACGGAGGATGCAGTCGTATCTTCTGACTTCTTAGGCTGTCCGTTGACTTCTATCTTCGACGCTAACGCAGGTGTTTACTTGACTGACACCTTCGTAAAGGTTGTTTCTTGGTACGACAACGAGATCGGTTACTCTAACAAGGTTCTCGATCTGATCGCTCACATGGCATCTGTAAACTGCTAATCAAGCAATCCAATAGAATGAAGCCGCATCCTTCGGGGTGCGGCTTTTTTTGTATATCTTTGCCCCACTATGGAAAAGTACGAACTGATTACCATACTGGGCCCTACCGCCTCCGGGAAAACGGGTTTCGCCGCCGCGCTCGCCGCTCGCATGGACACGGAGATCATCAGCGCCGACTCCCGGCAGATCTACCGCTCGATGGACATCGGCACCGGCAAGGATCTCGCAAACTATGAGGTAGGCGGGAAGCATGTCCCCTACCATCTGATCGATATTCGCGAGCCGGGCTACAAGTATAATGTATTCGAGTACCAGCACGACTTCTTCCGGGTGTATGAGGAAATCCGGAGAAGAGGAAAACTACCGATCCTTTGCGGAGGGACAGGCATGTATATCGAGGCGGTACTGAAGGGATACAAGCTGCTCGACGTACCGCCTAACCCGGCATTGAGGGCATCGCTGAAAGGGAAGACACTCCAAGAGCTGGAGAATATCCTCGCCTCATACAAAGTCTTGCACAACAAGACCGACGTGGACAGCGCGCAACGTGCGATCCGTGCTATCGAGATCGAGGAGTATTATAAGACACAAGCTCCTGACGTAAACGAATATGCCCCGGTAAAGAGCCTGATCGTCGGTATCGATATTGACCGTGAACGACGCCGTTCGAAAATATCAGACCGATTGCGGGCTCGCTTGAACGAAGGCATGGTGGACGAGGTTCGGGGACTGTTAGCGAAAGGCCTCAAGCCAGAGGATCTCATCTACTACGGGTTGGAATATAAGTACCTCACCCTTTATGTCACCGGCCAGCTGACTTACGACGAAATGTTCGCTCAATTAGAGATAGCCATACATCAATTCGCCAAAAGGCAAATGACCTGGTTCCGGGGAATGGAGCGGAGAGGCTTCCAAATCCACTGGATAGAGGCCGGATTGCCCACCGAGGAAAAAATAAACATCACCTTACGACTCCTAAACAATCAGCTATGATAACGATAAACGACTTGAACAAGGATGGGAAGTTCTTCTTGATGGCAGGTCCCTGCGTAATAGAGGGAGAGGAAATGGCGCTGCGAATCGCCGAGAAAATAACAGAAATAACGGAAAAATTGGGTATCCCTTACATATTCAAGGGCTCGTATCGGAAAGCGAACCGCTCCCGACTGGACTCTTTCACCGGGATAGGCGACGAGAAGGCGCTACGGATCTTGCGGAAGGTCGGGGAGACATTCCAGATCCCTACCGTGACCGACATCCACGAAAGCCACGAGGCGGCGATGGCGGCGGAATACGTGGATGTACTCCAGATACCGGCTTTCCTATGCCGTCAGACAGATCTATTGGTAGCGGCGGCAAGGACAGGCAAGATCGTGAACATAAAAAAGGGACAGTTCCTCTCGCCTGACGCCATGCGATTCGCAGTCCAGAAGGTAGTGGACGCAGGTAATCCGCAAGTCATGATCACCGAGCGGGGAACCACCTTCGGCTATACGGATTTAGTGGTGGACTTCCGGGGAATTCCCCAGATGCAAGCGTTCGGCTTCCCCGTCATCATGGACGCGACTCACTCGCTGCAACAGCCCAACCAAGCCTCAGGCGTGACAGGTGGCCTACCCGCCTTGATCGAGACCATCGCGAAAGCCGCCATAGCCATCGGAGCGGACGGATTGTTCATCGAGACGCATCCAGAGCCCAGCCAAGCCAAATCCGATGGAGCGAACATGCTACGGCTCGATCTGCTGGAAGGCCTTCTCACCCGTCTGGTTCGCTTACGGCAAGCGATCCTATAAGATAAAAAAGAAAGGGAGCATAAAAGCTCCCTTTCTTTTTTATCTATCCCGATCAATTTGTCAACTTTGTTATCCCATCCGGCTGATTTTCTTCAGGCGATCCTCATCGATCAGCTTGATCTTACGGCCATCCAAGGCGATAATATGCTCCGCCACGAAAGTCGATAAGGTACGGATCGCGTTAGACGTAGTCATATTCGACAAATTAGCCAGATCCTCACGGGCCAGATAGATGCTCAATGTGGCGCCATCCTCCTCCAACCCGTAACTATCCTTCAAGAATAACAAAGATTCAGCCAAACGCCCGCGAATATGCTTCTGCGTGAGGTTCACCGTACGTTCGTCCGCTATGCCTAAGTCAATGGACAACTGGCGGATAAAGAACATGGCCAAATTCGGATTGCTCATCAGCAGGTCTTTCACGACAGTCATAGGAATCAGGCAAACGGTGGAAGCCTCAAAAGCGGAAGCGTTCGTCAAATAATCCTCTTGAGCGAAACTAGCCCGGTAACCAAAATACTGCACTGGCTTAATCATCCGGATAATCTGGCTCCTGCCTCCTACGCCATCCTTGAAAATCTTTACTTTACCCTTTAATAAGCACATCATATCCTTTGGTTCGTCACCCTCGCAATAGATCAACTCGTTACGTTTGAAATGCTGGATCGTCGAATTACCACGGAGGATCTCCCGCTCTTTTTCGGTCAATACCCTCCAAACTTCTGATAAACTAGCCGAGAAATCGACTTCTTCTTTTTGCTGTTTAACCACAACTGTTACATAACATAATTACGAAGCACAAATATACAATTTTTCTTTTTATAATGAGAAAACATTTTCACGATTAATCTAATGATATGATAACATTTTACTTTCTTTTACCTCCAAACTTAGATTTATTCATTATGTTTGCCTCTAAAGAATGTAAAATCGTTGAGAAAGCTATATTCGATAGCCATCTGGATCTTGATCGTTCTCAATGGCATTCCCGCCAGAGGGAGCGAGACGCGTGATGACAGACTCTCGCCACTGACGCCCGAGCGTAGGGAAACGATCAGGCGAGCGGACTCGATCATGCGCATCGTCATCCGGAAAGCGACCGAATACGAGAACACGGTCTCAGAATATGACGCGCGTATCTACACCAAGGGGCGCACGGAGATACTGAGACAGAACATCCTGATCCGGCTGGCTCCACACATCATCCCCGTCGATTGGAAAAACAAGGATATGCTATTCGAGATGGTGAGCCAATCCACCTACACCTCCCCCAACCACTACACGCACAACTTGGAGGCCGTCAACGGGAATAGCATCCCTGACGGGAAGAAGCAGGAGGAGGTACTGGCCTTCCTGAACCTGAACGTCTATTCGCCCACCGTCTACAACGACGCCATTTTCATGCCTATCGCCGAGAACGCTTTCGATCACTACGCGTTCAACCTCGAATCATCGGAGGAAGTCCAGGGATACACCATCTACAAGATCAGTTTCCTGCCCAAGCAATGGAGCCAAAAGTTAGCATGCGGCTACCTATACATCGTGGACCAGGTCTGGTCTATCGACAGGATCGACATAAACGGGCGCTACTCGTTCGCTGAATTCAACTTGGCCATGAGCTACGGACGCGACTCAAGCCAGTTCATCCTCCCCACCCAAGCGGATCTTTTCCTGCGTTACAAGGTATTGGGCAACACGATCGTCTCGACATATCATTCCTCCTTTCAATACCAGCGGGTAAAGAGAATAGAGACAGCCTCCGCACGGCATTCGCGAAGGGCCTCCTTGGATCTGACCAGCTACGCCCAGATCTCGGCAGATACGATCCCGATCGTGAAAGACCCGGCGTTTTGGGCAGAGCACAGGGATCTCCCCTTGATGCCGGAAGAGGAGGCCCTATATCAAATGGTTGGGGCGAAAGAGGGGAAAGGCACCGACACGACCGAGAATAACCTGCGGAGGTACGTCAAGCTGACCAAGCAGCTGACCAATACCGTCAACATGGATTTCAAATCGACACGCATCAAATACTCCGGATTGCTCAACCCCTTTCAATTAGGTTACTCAGCGCGTAACGGAATCACCTACAAGCAGGCGTTCCGCGTCCGGAAGCTATTCGATCGAGACAGGCAAATACGTTTCAACCCGGAAGTGGGCTACGTGTTCAAACGCAAGCAACTGTTCTTCAAGATACGGGGTGAATGGGAATATCTACCCCAAAGGATGGGGACCTTGTCCTTGGAGGTGGCGAACGACAACGAGAGCTATTCCTCCGAGATCACGGACAGGATCAATGAGGAACTGCGGGATTCCACCTTCAATTTCGAGGATTTAGACTTGGAGTACTTCAAGCATTACTACGCGGAGCTAAAAAACGACATCGAGCTGTCCAACGGTTTCCTGCTGACCACGGGAATCTCTTACCATCGGCGGATCCCGACCAAGAGACAGGCGGCGATCAATCCGGGGGAAGACGTGACCGAGATCCTGAACCAAGAGTACAACGACTTCGTCCCGGCCATCGGTATATCCTACACCCCACGGCAATATTACCGCATGGACGGCTACAAGAAAGAATATGTGTATTCCTATTATCCCACATTGTCCATCGAATTCGCGAAAGCTATCCCAGGAATCGGGGAAAGCACCGGCGACTATGCCCGAATCGAGGCCGACATTCACCAAAGCCTGATGCTGGGCCTGTGCCGTCGGCTGAACTATCACGTCAGCGGCGGGCTCTATACACGCCAGCGATCCACCTATTTCGCCGATTTCAAGTATTTCGCCAGAAGGAATTTCCCGGAGACCTGGGACGATCAGATCGGTGGCGTGTTCAATTTGCTGAAAGGGGAGTGGTACAACGCCTCCGACAAATATGTGCAGGCCCATCTCATGTACGAGAGCCCTTTCGTGCTCTTCAAGATCTTACGTATCAATTCCAAGAGGAAGTTCCTGAGGATGGTCTCGCGGTATATCCTCTCCGAGCGTTTTTACCTGAGCCAGCTCTGGACTCCTATGCTGCCCAGCTATACAGAGATCGGGTACGGGATCGGGAATCACCTGTTCAATATCGCGGCATTCGCCTCATTCGACCGCTGGGAATACCAAGGGATGGGCTTTAAGTTCGCGTTCGAGCTATTTCAATGAGCCGTAATAGGGCGGGCAACCAGCAAGCCTACGCAGCGCTTGATCCCCGTCATGTATTCCACTAATGAGGAGGGTTGCACGATCACCTTACCGACGACAGAGGAAGCGTGTATGAAGGTCAACTCGCCCTCTCGCCAATAGGCGATCCCGGTATGCGTCACGTCCAGTCCCTTGATCGAGGTAACGAAGCTGATTATATCGCCATTTCGTATGCCTCCCTCCAGACGCGCCAACTCCTCCTTCGGGATATAATAATGCGGGCGGCCATTGATCGCCCTCTCCCTATCCCGCATCACGCGGACAAGCTCCGGGTGACCCTCCAACTGCCGGTAGCGATCCGGGTGCGCCGATATAAACGATAACGCTAACCGCCACGGGGAACCGCCCAACTCACGAGTGATATCCCGTACGATCCCCTTCCGCTCATTCTCATAGACCCAGTCTGTCATATAATGCAACCGGTCGGTATACCCCCGGATCATACCCTCCCGGTAACGTATCTCACGCAAGTTATCAAGGAAGGAAGAAAAAGAGGGGCTCTCCTCCCGCAGGGTACGGGCTAAAGCCAAGACGCTCTCCACGAATGTCGTGCAATCCATTTCCCGCAAGTTGGCTACCAGACCTTCCGGTTCCTGCTCCAACGTCCCTCCCACGTAAGGCGTCTCCCGGAAAAACAAGGCGGTACGGATCAACAGATCCTCAAGATCCCCGCCAGCCTCCTCCTCCATCGAACACACATAACGCTCGAACACGACGCTATCTTCCGCCGTGTAATACAACGGGAAGGAACGCTCATCAGCCCGGATCATGCCCAAACTCCACAAAAACGAACACACAAACACGAGAATCGCTATCCTGCCCATGCTCAATCCTTCTTCGTCTTCAACATATCCTCTAACCGGATCAGCTCATCCCGATACTGGGCAGCCTCGATAAACTCCAGTTTCTTCGCGGCTTCCATCATCTGCTTGCGGGTACGCTCGATCGCCTTCTCAAGCTGTGCCCGGCTCATATATTGCACCACAGGATCAGCCGCCAAGGTAGGCTCCGGCTCCACATAAGCGTAAGGCTCTGCCGCCTGCTGCCTTTCCACTAACATAGAGACGCTGTTTTTCATCACCTGCCGCGGGGTAATACCATGCGCCTTGTTATAAGCCATTTGTTTCTCCCGTCGACGGTTCGTCTCCTCCATCGTCTGCCGCATGCTATCCGTGATCCGATCCGCATAGAAGATCACCATCCCGTTCACGTTGCGTGCCGCCCGACCAGCCGTCTGCGTCAGCGAACGATGCGAGCGCAAGAAGCCTTCCTTGTCTGCGTCCAAGATAGCCACCAAAGAGACCTCCGGCAAATCCAAGCCCTCACGCAGCAGGTTCACGCCAATCAGCACGTCGAACAGCCCTTTCCGCAGGTCATCCATGATCTGCACCCGCTCCAAGGTATCCACGTCGCTATGGATATAGTTGCAACGGACGCCCAAACGGGTCATATACGAGGTCAGCTCCTCCGCCATCCGTTTGGTCAGGGTCGTGACTAAGATCCGCTCATCCTTCGCGGCGCGGCGCGTGATCTCTTCCATCAGATCATCTATCTGATTCAGGGTAGGGCGTACCTCGATCACGGGATCCAGCAGACCGGTCGGTCGGATCACCTGCTCCACCACGACACCTTCGCTCTTCTCCAACTCATAGTCCGCCGGAGTAGCGCTCACGTAAATCGCCAAAGGGGTGAGCGACTCGAACTCCTCGAAGGTGAGCGGCCGGTTGTCCATCGCCGCAGGCAGACGGAAACCATACTCCACCAAGTTCTTCTTCCTCGCGTAATCCCCACCATACATCGCCCGGATCTGGGGAATAGTCACGTGGCTCTCGTCCACCACCAACAAGAAATCTTTCGGGAAATAGTCTAACAGGCAGAAAGGACGCTCGCCTGCCTCCCGGCCATCGAAATAGCGGGAATAGTTCTCGATCCCTGAGCAATGCCCCAACTCACGTATCATCTCCAGGTCGAAGGTGACCCGCTCATACAATCGTTTCGCCTCGAAAGGCTTTCCGATCTCCTTCAGATATTCTACCTGCGTCCCCAGATCCACGTCGATCTGGCTGATCGCCTTATTGATCCGGTCCTGCGTGGTGACAAACAGGTTGGTCGGATAGATATTCAGCTCGTCCTGCTCGTCGAACTCCTCGCCCGTCTGCGGATCGAACGAAGAGATACGGTCGATCTCATCGTCCCAGAACTCGATCCGGTAGGCCATCCCGTCGAAGGTCTCGATCGCAGGAAAAATATCGACCGTATCCCCATTCACCCGGAAACAGCCGCTCTTGAACTCCAACTTGTTGTTCACATAAAGCGCCTCCACGAAGCGGCGCAGCAACCGGTCGCGGTCAATACGTGCGCCTCGCTCCAGATGGATCACCTTCTCCGCGAAGGCGGTAGGATCCGCCATACCGTAAAGGCAGGAGACGGAAGAGACCACGATCACGTCTTTCCGCCCGGAGAGCAAGGAAGCCGTAGCCCGCAAACGCAGCTTGTCGATCTCCTCGTTGATCGCCAAGTCCTTCTCGATATAGGTATCTGTCGAGGGAAGATAGGCCTCCGGCTGGTAATAATCGTAATAAGAGACGAAATACTCCACGGCGTTGTTCGGGAAGAAAGCCTTGAACTCGCTGTACAGCTGCGCGGCGAGCGTCTTGTTATGGCTCAGGATCAGGGTAGGCCGCTGGACCTCCTTGATGACGTTGGCGATGGTGAATGTCTTTCCGGATCCTGTCACCCCGAGAAGGGTTTGGAAAGGCACGCCGCTCTTGATCCCTTCCGACAAAGCAGCGATCGCCTCGGGCTGGTCGCCCGTGGGACTGAAGGAGGAGGATATTTCAAAATTCATTCCTTATCCTATCTGCTGTTTTTTAGGCATAATCAGCCACAATATGATATAAAGCAAGATGCCGACCCCGGCGAAAAAGACCATCAGTACCCAAACCACCCGGATAACCGTCGGGTCAAGGTCTAAATACTCCGCTATCCCGGCACAAACACCGCCCAACATCTTATTGTCGGAACGGGTCAATCTCCTTTTCTCGTCCATAGTCTCACGAATTAATTGTTAGCCAAACAAAGGTATAAATAAAAGGCGAGATTCACGGCAAGAGTATCCCAATATTAAGAAATGGGAAAGGGGAGGAAAATATCCCCTCCCCTTCCTTTAATTCTCCTCGCCACACCGGGGTAAGCCGGAAAACAACGCCGTCGCCCCATCCGGGGCCTGTCCGCCTATCGCAGCCCGAACACTTTCAGATCCTCGTCAACCGTATTGATGCCGGCAATGCCGAAGTTCTCCACCAGCACCTTCGCCACGTTAGGCGAGAGGAAGGCAGGCAAGGTCGGCCCTAAATGAATGTTCTTCACGCCAAGGCTCAGGAGCGCAAGCAACACGATCACCGCCTTCTGCTCGTACCAAGCGATATTGTAAGCGATGGGCAGCTCGTTGACATCATTCAGCTGGAACACCTCTTTCAGCTTCAAGGCGATCAGCGCCAAGGAGTAGCTATCGTTGCACTGCCCGGCATCGAGCACACGGGGAATGCCGTTGATGTCGCCGAGCGGCAATTTGTTGTAACGATATTTCGCGCACCCAGCCGTCAGGATCACGCAGTCTTTCGGGAGCGCCTGCGCAAACTCCGTGTAATACGAGCGGTCTTTCATACGTCCGTCGCAGCCCGCCATCACGATAAACTTACGGATAGCCCCCGTCTTCACGGCATCCACTACCTTGTCGGCGAGCGAGAACACCTGCGCGTGGGCGAACCCGCCGACCACGGAGCCATGCTCGATCTCCGTCGGGGCCTCGCATTTCTTGGCCAGCTCGATGATCTCGCTGAAATCCTTCTTCCCGTCGGCATCAGCCGCGATATGCTTCCACCCCGGGAAGCCGGTGCTGTTGGTCGTATAGACCCGGCCGGAATAAGAAGCCTTCGCCGTAGGCGGGACGATGCAGTTGGTGGTGAACAGGATCGGCCCGTTGAAGGTCTCGAACTCCTCGCGCTGTTTCCACCAAGCGTTCCCGTAATTGCCCTTCAAGTGGGTATATTTCTTCAATCGGGGATAATAATGCGCGGGCAACATCTCGCCATGCGTATAAATATCGATACCGCTATCCTTGCTTTGCTCAAGCAGCTGCTCTATATCATTCAGGTCGTGTCCGCTCACCAAGATGCCCGGGCGGTTCCCTACTGAAATGGAGACCTCCGTGATCTCCGGGTTCCCGTAGGCCTCCGTGTTCGCCTTATCCAGAAGCGCCATCGCCTTCACGCCCCACTCGCCGGTAGCCAAGACAAGATTCGTGAGCGCGGCGGCATCCTCATTCAGCGCCAGCTCGCCCAACGCATGGATCATGAACTCGTTGATCGCCGGATCCACCTGACCTAAACGGGCGGCGTGCTCCAGGTAGGCGGCCATTCCTTTCAGCCCATACATCGTAAGCTCCTTCAGCGAACGCACATCCTCGTCCTTCTCAGCCAGTACGCCAACCGTTTTCGCCTTCTCTCCATAGGTATCGCGACCACCTTTCCAGGTAAGGCTGTCCAACTCCGGCAGACGTACCCCCTTCTCGGTCATCCGGCTGACGATCTTATCCCGCCAAGCGATAGCCTGATCCACCCGGTCATAAATACTCTCCAAGTCGAAATTGGCGTTCGTGATCGTAGAGAACAAGGCGTCGTTCACGAAATCATACAGTTTCCCTCTATCCGGGCAGCCACCGTCGCGTCCGGCATCGCAGAGCCCGGCCGCGGCACATATCCCTTTCACGAAGTGAAGCAGCAGATCCTGCGCGTTAGCCACCTCGGGCTTCTTTCCACATACTCCCACGAGCTTGCAACCGGCTCCACCGGCGGTCTCCTGACATTGATAACAAAACATTTTAGCGTCCATAGTCGTTTTATTTAGGTGTCTTACAATATTCGAAAATCATCAGGAACAATCCTTTGGATGTTCCTCAGGTTTGTCGCGAAAGTAGGGCAGGCCTCGTGGAAACAGCGTAACAAATGTTACACCTCTGCCCGTGGCGGTCTTGATTAGTCTTTTTTAAGAAAAATAAAAAATCCCGGGAGAATGATCTCCCGGGATCTGTTTCTTGCGATTACGCCCGGCAAAAGTTAGCCTCAGCCTCAATAATAAACGCCTATCTTCTTCAATATCCAATCAATCGCGCCACCGATCGCAAAAACGCAGATCATCACGGTCACCGTCCACGCCGTCCCAATATCCGGATCTACCGCCATCGCGATCACAATGCTGAGAACGATAGCGACCAACCAATGGATCACCAGTACCCCAATAGGACGGTAGGCGTCATCATCCGAGGAAGAAGAAGTATGCGTATGCTTCGTGGTGGTATGAGAAGAGGATGTGGTAGTCGTCGTGGTAGTGGAAGCCCGCACCGGAAACAGTATCATCTCCATACTTGACGCCCCCGGGGCGAAATCATACGTTTGGCTGACCTTACGATTCGCTCCCTCTCTCTCACGGAACTCATACGTATGCCTACCCGGAGGACAGCTTACCAACGGGCTCCCCACGCCATCCACGAAACCGATCTTCTCACCGTCCGCATAAACATCACAGGGGACTCCTCCCGTCATAAACATAATAGTTGCCTGTTTATCGCTCGCCGAGGCCGAAGAGGAAGGGTCGGCATCTGAAGCCGTTCCCACGATTTTTCCCCACGCGATCTCCCGCCGGCAGGTCTCTCCCGCATAATAATATCCGTTGATCCAATGCACGGTCAGGCGATTAGCCATCTTATCCTTGAAATCCAGGTCGTGCTTCCCCGCCGGGATGGTCAGGGTACAGGAATTGCCGCGGGCCGTCGTCAGGAAGTTCCCGTCCATATAGACGTCATACAAGGCGCTCTCCTTCGAACTCAACACCAAGGTGGCCTCATTTCTCCCCGTGGTTTCCATCTTTCTCCGGGTCTCTTCCTCTTCAGGCTGGGCAGATCGGGCACCGGTGTCCTGGAGCTCTTTCAGGAAAGTCTGGCAATCCGGCGTACGCCGTTCGAGGTTCTTACGGATCGCATGGCGGATCGCTGCTACCAATCGCTCATCGGGGATCTCATTCAGCGAGTCGCTTTCCATCTCAAGCGGGTCGTTACCGGTCATCAGGTTGTAAAGCGTCATGCCAAACGCATAGATGTCGGTACGGCCATCCACCTCGGCTGTCGATTTTATCTGCTCAGGACTCATGTACGAGATGGTCCCCATCTTCTGCCGGGTCTGCGTCTCCTGCTCGGTAGCCTCCTCATCTTCCCCGAAAAGTATTTTAGAGATCCCGAAATCCAGCAGCTTGATGATCCCACCCTTCACCAAGAAAAGGTTGGAAGGTTTAATATCCCGGTGAATAATATTACGGCTATGGGCTACCGACAAGGCGTTCAATACCTGGGCACACATCCGTCGGATGGCGCCATAGTCGTGTATCGGTCCTTTTTTCTTCACATAATCCCGGAGATTCAACCCTTCCAGATATTCCATAATGATGACTAACTTTCCCTCAAACTCCCGACAATCATAGACATGACACACGTTCTCCACGTCGTCCAGCCTCATCATGATTTGCGCCTCTCGCTTAAAACGGGAGATCACTTCTGGATCTTTCGAGAACTTCTCTTTCAACACTTTGATGGCCACCCTCCGGTGGAGATTGTTTTCGGCGTAATAAACCGTGGCCATTCCCCCCTCTCCTAACTGACGAAGGAGCTTATATCCATCGATAACTGTCCCTATCATAATAACGATCCCCTCTATATAACACGTTTCTATCAGGATTCTTTTTTCTTTAATAGCAGATTAATGGCATGAAGGCATTTGTCCAACAGTCCCTTCAAGTACGATATTTTCTCCGGTTGTTCCAAGTTATCCTCCTCTTCCCTATGTGGATTTCCAAGCGCCTCCTCCACCTCTCTCATGACACGTGCCTGATGAATATCACGCCAATCCTCATCCGACAGGAACTCCTTCCCCTGCTGTTCCTCCAGACGGCAAGTATCATTTGCCCCTTCCACCTGTATCTGGATTAAATAGGCGGAGAAGTTATCCCGAGAACGCTCCCGGCATACCGCCACGATCTGGCTCATTTTATCTTCCGCATCCCCTCCGGTATTAAAAAGATCCACAAGTTCATCGTCCGTCCAACCCTCGATCACGCCATCCGTGCAGAGGAGAAAATAATCGCCTGACCTTAAATCCGTCAATATAGCCGCCTCCGGCTTGATTTTATCTGATGGAACGGACAGAATCACCTGCGTAATGATGTTCTTCTTCGGATGCTTCCTGGCCTCTTGCTCCGTCAATATACCCGCGTCAACCCAACGTTGCACCAAGGAATGGTCTTTTGAGCGATAAACGATCCCCACGCCCGGCCGGAATTGATAGATCCGGCTGTCGCCTACATGAGCCACGAACACGGCCTCCTTCCCCAAACTCAATAAAGTCAGCGTCGTTCCCATGCCGTTTCCCTCGTCAGCATCTACGTCAAGCGCCCCCATCTTCCCGACAGCCACCTCGATAGCGGCCATCAGCTTACGGGTCGTATCATCCTGCTCCTCATTAATCATCCAATAATGGGCGATAGCCTCAGAGGTAATGGCACTGGCCACCTCCCCCTTCTCATGGCCTCCCATTCCGTCACAGACCAAGAAAAGACGGGTGTCTCCCGCCGCCAATCCGGGACGAGGATAAATGGCATCTTCATTATTTTCCCGACGTCCGATCTCATTGCAATAAGAAGATGTATGTATCGAAACTACCATAAGGTTTTAGATTTAAGCGTTCAACGTAAAAAGGTGATGCCCGGCACGAACCACGTCACCATTATTCAACAAAACCCGGCCCGAGACACGCCGGTCGTTCACGAAAGTACCATTCGTGCTTCCCAGATCTTCCACAAAATACAGGTATCGGTTGGTCGGCTGGTCATACAGGATCACAAACTTTAAATGGGCCCGGCTAATCAATCGCTTCTCATCCGGCCCGAAATGGATCGGGATCTCCACGCTCGTCCCCGCGACCCAACGCCCCAAGACAAACTCGCCTTCCCGATCGAAGACAAAGGTACACAATTTATTTTGTTCCCCATACTCAATATAACCTAACCGGGGACGTCGAGGGGCGCTTTTCTTCTTGGCGAAAATCGCTCCGCCCAAAGCCACGGCAAATTGGGGATCTATATCTCTCCCGTTCTCCGTGGTACGCCATACGATCGCGCCGTTAGACGCATTACGGGCATTAAGAAACGAACGTATTTTCTCACGGATTAACGGGATAGCGCAGGATCCTCCGATCATCAGCACACGGGCGATCTGTTCCCAGCATACATCGTTTTTCCGCAACAGCAAGTCACAAGTCTCCAACGTCCGGTCGATCATGCCGGAGATCATCGCCTCGAACTCCTTCCGGGTCAGCCTATATTCCTCTCCGGATGATCCGACAGGGAAAGATCCCTCTTCCTTATACGACAAGTAACGCTTGATCGACTCGCATTTAGACTGGATCGCCAGCATCTGCCTCAACGACTCCGGATCGTCAAGACGCACATTCAGCTTGATCCCGCTGCGACGAAGATAATCAAGCGTGATCTTCTCCGTGAAGAACTTCCCTCCCACGGGGATACCGACATTCCCATTGCCGATCAACCGGCAGCCATCAGGCGTATGCTTAATCAAGGCAGGATCGAAGGTACCTCCTCCAAGATCATAGACCAATGACACGCTCTCCGCCCGCTCTCCCTGTCCCGCGGAGGAGATATAGTCGTAATAGAGCGCGGCGGCCTGCGCCTCTCTCAAGAACTCCACCTTCCGGAAGCCGGCTGACTCTGCCGCCTCCCGCATGATAACCTGCCTGACATCCAAATCATTGTAGATGGCCGGAACAGTCAGCACCACCTGGTCGATCACCTCTTGCAGTTGCCTTTCAGCGGCAGCTTTCAAGGTTTTCAGTATCTCCGCGACGACCTCCTCATACGTTACGCCCAGCAATGGTATCGCCTGCCGCTTCATATCCAGCTTGAACTCGCGCAAGAAACGTACCGGGTCGTGAATATACATCTGATTTGCCTCATGACACACCGAGATCCGCCCCCGTCCATCCACATAAGCTACCGTGGGAAACAGTTTGCTTCCCGCCGCGTCCGCCATCAGAGGGGTCACCAATTCCGGCTCCCCGCCGCGAATAATGACAGCGGCCGACGAGCTCGTCCCGAAATCTATACTCATCCAATTCGCCATATCACTTTCCATATAAAAAACGAGAAGCCGCGTCCAATTTGCATTGCGCCGTCCGTATATCATTCAACAACAGCCGGTACGAATCGATAAACAGCTTCATGAACCTTGCCCGCGAGGGAAACAGTATCCCCACGGAATTATAATTCCCCATCCAATACTCCAGCCGCTCCGACACCTTACTTACCATCTCCCCGACCGTCGCCCCCTCCGGCAACCCGATCCGGTTCAGGCACGAAGCGCCATACTCTCCGCATACACGCCTCAACTCCTCATACTCCTCTTCCTCCAGCTCCAGCTTACCCTCGTACATCTCGATCAGGAAATCCACCTTCTGGAACTCCACATACAACACCTCCATCACCTCGTCGACTTTGCGAAGTACCTTGTTCAACAGCAAACGGTTCGCTATCGAGGCGGAATCCGACCGCCGGCAAAGGCGATCCCCCTCCTGATGACAACGAACCGACAGGGCATAAAGTGAGCTATAATTCTTTATCAAAGCCGCCCGCTCACCGAAATGCTCGCGAACCACCTTCATGAACGCGTCGAAACCGCTCTTCTGGAGCAACATCTGCCTCATACCTTCCAACGAGGCATCCTCGCCATTCCGCCGCAAGTATTCCACGGCTAAATAAATTCCATAACGCCCATATTTAGCGAGCAACTCAGCGCGTCGCTCCTCGCTCACCTCCACATCCTCATAAACGGCCAAGAATCGCCTCTCAGACTTCAATAGCCTCTTGAACCGCTCCCCGTCCAACCGGCTTAACGCCTTGAATAAGCGCAGATCTTCCTCCGTCGCGCTACTGACGCACAACGCCAGCATCGCCGTGACCGGGTAGATGTCGAACAGGGTATTACGGACAACTTCCTGCGAACGCAGCCCGTCGATCACCTGATGGGCCTCCCGCAAAGGATCCAGCTCCGGATCAGATGCCCAGATCTCGTCTATCTTCGACATCACCCCCATCGCATTGATCGGGAGAAAGCCATTCCCCACGCCTTGGCGAAAATCCTCGATGATCCCCAGCGTATCGGCGTTGATGCTCTTGGCGAATAGCATGATAACCGCGTCAGGACGCACTTGTCGTAAGAAATCGAGCGTGTTCCGCGAGTCGGTGCCATAGAAAGAGTCCAAGCCCGGGGTATCGATGATATTGATCTGCTTCAGGATCTCCTGATCGGAAGTGACCTCTATATAGGAGACCGTATCACGCAGTTGCTCATTATCATCCCGCTTCCGGTTCGCCCATTCGGCCCACTCTTTCCGAGAGATCCGCTCCGAAGTCCCCTTTTTATAATGCACCACCACATCACCCTCCGGATCGCCATATTTCAGCCAACTGACGTTCCAAGTCTCTTCCATCGCTCCGGTACGCACCACCTCCGGCTGCCCGAGGATAGCGTTCACCAACGTCGATTTAGAAGAGCTGATCTTACCGACAATGGCTAACTGCATCGGGGAGGCGAGTCGCTCCGGTATCCGTGCGAAAGCCTGGCGCAAATCCTCGAAGCAACTCCCGGATAAATCCTCTTGCGCCTCCCGCGCCAGCGCGGTAATCCTCGCCAATATATTGAACTCGCCATCCATCATCCGACTGTCGCCTCATGGTTCATACCTGCGTCACCCTTATCCGATGCTTCCGCCCGGGAATCCCGGGAAAAAGATCCCGACCTTTCCGCGGAAACCTTACCAACATTCGCGAAAGGGTTGGTCAAGAAAACCTTCAATACCCCCAAGATCTGTTCCACCGGCTTCAACTCATCTTCCAACAGCTTCGTCCTCAGCTGCTTCTGTTGCATCGTCTCTTGCTTCAGACGGTTCAAGTCGCTCAACGTACTCTCCATCTGATGAATCAAATCCTGCGTACCTTGCTGCATCGCCGCGATCAACGACGTATTAAATTCCTCGAACCGGTTATTGATATAATTGCGCAAATGATTCACGGCAATCGAGATCTGCGGCGACAACTTACCCGCGAGAAACGCCCTCTGCTCGCTTGAGCTTGCCTCCGAGACCGTCTTGCCTATATAGCCCAACGCGGAGGCCGCCCCAATCAGCAACGCCGCCCCTCCTACGATCCCTCCCGTAAACAGGGAAGCGACAACACCAGCAGCCAATCCGCCGATGCCCAAGCCCGGCATCACGTGGCGAGCCACGTTACACACCTTGCTCCCGACCGACCGCTCCACCGGCGACAAGTCGGTATGGATCTCGAACCGGAATCCTTTCGCCGAGGTATGCATCGTGTTCATTCCAAGGAGCTGGATCACCTGATCCTCCGCCGCGTCGATCATCAAGTCCAGCTCAGCGGAAATACTACCTATGCCATCATTCAGCCGACGCAGCAACCAAGTCGAGTCTTTTGCCTCCGGAGAAGAGAGCAAAGCCTGCAAACGATCGGTAGAGAGCAATACACTCTCCTCGGAAAGGCGTGTCTCCACTTGGCTACGGGCTTGGCGGATCGTAGAGGCGATCTTCTGCCGATAGTTCGAGTTCGGGTTAGAAAGACGCTCTTTCTGGTCGCGCAGCTCGGTCAACTCCTGCTCAAGCTTCCCGATCAAGTGCGGATCCGGCACCTTGATTTGCCCCATTTTCAATTTGATAGGCTCTAAGATTCCACGAAAGACGTCGATCAAGTAATCGCGCAACTCCAGCAACAGCCCCCTCCGGACATTCTCAATAAGATTATCGATCTCCTTCTCAACCGCGGCGAAATTCGATTCCTCCAAGCTCATCTCATCCCCGCTATCCAAATAATCCTGCATCAACATGGAAGAAACAGGGATCACGGTCAGGGACTGTCGCTCCTGAAGTTTGTTTCGCACATCAGCGACCCATTCCTGCACCTTCCGCTCGCTGGATAAGCTATCCGCCTTGTTCACCAGCACAATATGTTGGCGGGAGTAAGGAAGTATCTTCTTTTTAAAGAAAGTGATCTCGGCGCCGGTCAGAGGCTCGCCGGTGTCTGTCACGAAGATCGCCGCATCCGCTTTCGGAAGAAAGTAAGTGGTCAGGAAAGCATGCCGGGGATCCAGTCCTCCCACGCCCGGCGTATCAAACAGGGCTATTCCCTTTTTCAGTTTCTCATTCGGAAGCTCGATCACCAGCAAGACGGTATTATCGATCTCCTCCGCCGAGCCTTTCGCGTAACGCTCTATGTCGTCCCGGCTCGACAACTCCTCGGTTTTCAGGTCATTCAACTCCCCATATTGCCGGACAAGGCGAAACTTCTCGCCATACCTTATCAACGAGACAGCGGAGGTCGCTATACCTACGTCCACCGGGCATACCTGTTCGCCCAAGAAGGCGTTGATGAAAGAGGATTTACCACGCTTGAACTCCCCGCAAACCAGCACGGATACCTCCTGCCGGTCGATCCGTTCCCAATATGTATCGATCACGCCAAGCTCACGCGTCTTCCCCATTCCGCGAAGCACACCTTGGGCTTGTTCGCATATCTTGCGGAGCTGAGCCGTTTCCATTGGTATATTCATGTCATTCTATTTAAGGTTCTAATGATTAAATGAAGCGAAAGCCGGTCAACCCTGCGGGAATCCCATTCCCGGATCGGCATTCCAGCCCATATCCATGCCATAAGCGTCCACCGGGTTGATGCCAAAAGCTTGGCAAAACTCCATATAATGGGCCTGTTGCCCATAGAAATCAGCCTTTCGAAGGTCGCCCATCGCCTCGAAGTTCGAGGCTTGCGACTGGAAATAGTCGCTCAAGTAATCCGCCGTAGCATCTCCATGCACAAAATCGGCTATCCCGGAATGGCTAAACATGTCGTTCTGCATATATGTACTCGCGTAATTGGATATGAATTGCGAGGGATCTACCTGGGTCATGAAATCATATTGTCCCTCATCCAACAGCCGGGCCAGATCATCTGTCCGGGCGTAATCCAAATAAGCCTGTGTGAGGGAACTTATGGGATGAGCGCCTCGCGAAGGATCCCAGCCTTGCATATCGGGCAAAGCCTGGGATACGTCGTGGAAAAGCTGGAAATCCGCGTAACTATTGCCGGCCACATCCGCCAAATGCATGGCGGGCTGCCCATTGGCGGTCTGCACGCTCGCGAACTCCGCCGGAGCTATGTCCGTAGAAACCATGAAGCAACTCGAATCTTTCCAAGCATCCATAAACTGATCCAACGGATACCTTTTACAGAGGTCGCCCATTCCCGGATCGGTCAGAAGCACCATTGGATTCGAGGGATCCGAATTGTCAACGCCAGCCACGATCAAGGCATGATCGGCGCCCGTATCACCGTGGCGCAGGTCTTCCCACCATTCTTTCAGATCGGCCTTCAAGCCTTGATCCCACAGTTCTCCGGAATCCACACCAACGATGACCTTATGTCCTTGGGAGAGCTCGCTGACCAGATCGAACACCGTCGCGTCCACCTTGCCCGTGACCGGTATCCCACCCTCTTGCAAGAGGATACCTACGTCGCTCATCCTGGTGCCGTTGCCGGTATATAGCCCATGCTCCGCCGACCATGCCACGAGATCGTCCTCCGTGACCTCGATCCCGAAATCTTGCAAGATCAACTGCTGCGACTTGATAGCGCACGTATCTGAATATTGTTGCTCAATCGGGTTAACCTCTCCATAAACTCCTTGCTTACCCATTTCCATATCGTATTATCCTTAAGGTTTACTCCTCCAAAGATATACAAATTCCGGGATATGGGGATACAAGATGCCTTTCAATATTTCCCCTGAAAATAATCGGATCGGATCAGCTGGTCGGATATGGTCCATGCCTCACGTGCCCGCCTCACGCCTTGGGCTCCGGAGGAAAGCGTGTCGCCTACCGCGACAAGGGCGGGATCCACGGCGAATCCCAGACCGGAATCGCCTGCCACGCTATGGCCGAGACCTGTCCAGCCATAATGATCTAACGAAAGGAGATTCAATAAAGTAGGATAAATATCCACCTGCCCCATCACCGGTTCGTACCGGCGACTGACGGGCGAGTTCAAGACGATGAGCGGCACAAACCGCCCCTCGGAGATATACCGCCGGCCCATCTCCGTGGAGCGAAGCGGCTTCCGGTCCGAAGCCAGCCCCTCATGGTCGCCCGTGATCACGATCATCGCGTCGCGGAAACGCTCGTCCGCGCGCATGGCACGCACGAAATCACCCACGGCCTGATCCGTATAATGCGCCATCGTCAGATAATCAGCCATTCGCCGGGGGACAGCGGACGAGAACGAGATCGTCCGCAACCGCTCGGGCAGCACGAACGGACTATGCCCGGAGTAAGTGATGAACACCATGAGCCGGTGATCTGACCGGTCGAAATCGCCCTCCCGTAACTTGCGTGCGCACTGGGTGAAGAAAGAACGGTCGCCCAATCGCTCGCGGGAGCCTACTCGTTCATCGAGCACGAAATCCTTCTTCCACACCAAGCTGTCATAACCGAAAGCCTTCGCCACCTCCCGCTGGTTCCACGTAATATCCTTGTCCACCGTCACCACGCCGGTGAAAGCATCCGGGTGGGCCTCCTTGAAAGCCTTGACAAGGGAGGGATAACAGGAATGGGGATAACGGATGCTATACGCCCCGTCGTTGATAGGCAGCAGTCCGGTATTAAACAGCAGCTGGGAGTCGATCGAGCGGCCGCCCTTCACTTGCGAGAGCACCCGGGGGGCAAAGAATACATCCTTCTCCCGCAGGAACGCGTTCAGGTTGGGCGTGATCTCCTTCCCCTCCACCTCGATGCCCAAAGGCCAGCTCTCGAATGATTCCAGCAGGAGGTAGAAGCAGTTGTCCCTACCCGGCGAATAGGGCAGCGCCACATGAGGCGACCTCGCCGCGAGCCACGCCTCCACCTTCCCCGCCTCGGCAGGCTCATGGCAGGAACGCTCCGCCTCGTATTGGCAGAACAGGGAGCCGAAAAGGGTAAACACAGGTACCCGCACCGTGAAATAATGGGCGTTCTGCATATCCTTATCCTCCCGCATGATTCCCCCATACGAATGGAAAAAACAACCGGTCACCAAACAACTCAGCAGGGTGAGGAGGAGATGGTTCCTCCCCCTCGGGCGGGCCATGCCAATCCGGCTCACCCACACGCAAGCGATCACGGTGGTCAACGGGAAAAGCGTGTCGATCCAGCGGAGAGAGTCGCGTACGCTGGAGGTAAAATCAGTCAAGTTGCCAACCAAACGATAGCTATCCAACGGGATAGCCGTACCATAAGTACGGAAATACATCAGGTTCGACACCAAGAATGCGTCGGTCAATATCCCCAATACGGCGACAGTCCATGCCACGCGCCCCGCGGTGCGGAGAAACGGCAAGAGCAACGGAAGGCTCAAGACGAGACATACCGCGATCTTGTTCACATAGCCCTGCACGAACGAGAAAGAGGAAAATGTCGTGCTATATGACCAGATCAAGTCAAAAAGAATAAACTTCGAGAACAACATCCCCAGCGCAATCCACTGGTTATCAGACAAACGCACGTATCCCCCCATACGACGCCCCACACACTTTATTACATTCATCACATTTAGGTGATTAAGACAACAAAAGTTCCCGCGAGTTTAGTCAAAAGATCCGGATAAATTTCCAAAAACATGGGAAATAATCAAAATTCAAGGGGAAACAGCCAATAAACGACCCGACAATAAGGGCCTAATCGTATCTATCCCTGTACGCTAAGGAGGGGGACAACTGATAATCCACCAGATTATCGCAATGGCCACGGATCCGCTTGGATGTTTTCGTGTCGGGATATTTCTTTACGGCTGTCGCCCACATGCACCAGTCTTGGTAAGCTTTCGCCGCCCGCTCATCATCCGTAAACAAAGAGAACGCTTTCTCCTTTAACTTTTGGGACTCAGCGACGATCTCTTCCGCCAAACGGCGCTGGTTCTGGCCATAGAATGGATACCCATACCACTCCCCCCTATAATAACTTGTCAGCACCCAACAGTTGTCTCCCACAGAGTTTTGCATACCACGGGCATAACGTAGCATACTTTCCGCCCGGACATTGGGATCTGCCGCATGACGCATATCGCTCTCCAAGCGAGACATCTCTTCCGCGAAACGCAATTTATACAGAGGGTCTGATGGTTTAACTCTTTTCTCCAAGGAAAATGGATCCCGATTGAAATAGCTTGCCACATTCCGGCTTCGCTGGAATTGCTCTGACACCTGGGCCAGATAAAAAGCCGCCTCCTTGTATTTCCTCTCCGCTATAAGTTGAGTCCCTATAATGTCATAAAGGTATTGCGGATCGATATAGCTATTCTTATTCAAGAAGCTATCCAAGGGACTGATCGGATTCGCCATCCGGTACGCAAGCCGCTCGACATATTTCACGCCTATCGAATCCAGATTAATGAAGAAGTCGTTTCTGTAATCATAATCGTTACTATATTTAAGGCTGTTACGATACTCTTCCCAGGATAACAAATCTTTTTTCACACACCAATCAGTATCCGACTCAAAATACTCGACTCCCTTTTGCGGGACCTTATTGAAAATCCCGTTATCCGCCATATTCAAATACTGAAGAGCCCGTGTTTTATAATCAGACTTGATGCACAAAGGGACCACGTTCCCTATAACTATTTTCCGTAACATATCGTTCCAATAGTACTGACTGTAACCACAAATATGATTATAGTCCCCATAATCTCTTATCTCTGCTTGTATCCCCGTTGTCAAATTATCCGTGATCTTATGATCCAACCACGACAATTCCCTGTATAAATAGTTCTCAAGATCGGGATCGTACACCTTCGCGTACTTTGTCCTCAGATAGATCTCCAAAATACGTACCACGCTTTTGATCTCGGTATCCTTCGCATGAGCCTTTGCCTCAAGGATACTCGACATCGCCTCCTCCCGTTTCTCCAACCTGTCCGCGAGGAAAGCCTTGGTATAATGCCATCGCGCTTCATATTTCAAGTCTCCCTGTTGGATAACCTGCGCGACCTTTTGGTAATACTTCACTAAAGCAGACGGATCCGAATAACTCTCTATTCCATGCAGTCCTCTTTGTATCTCATAAAGCAGATGCCTCTCTTTCATCTCTCTTATCAACGGTAATTCAGGAAGAAGACAGGTGTCGCCTACACGCTCGCAAGCACCGTAGATATAGTTGGCCGCCAATTCCTTGATAACCCTTGTCCGGAAATCCTTTTCACGCTCTTTCCACAGTTCTATGCACGTGTCGAATCGGGACATGGCGAACAACGCCCGGATAGCTTGCAGCAAATACCTGTCTTTTAAGCGCTCGCCGGTATAAGCCAATGATGTCCGCGAGATTTCGTCAAGCGACAGACTTTCCTCGTCCCCATCCACCGGATAATACCATTTGCTGCTCCGAGTGGCACGAACCCATTCACTGCGTTTGGCGAGAAGCAGGAAGTCGATCACCTCATTATCCTGATGTTCCACGATCCATCTCGCGAAGGAATTATCTTGATGGCGCATACCCGGAGCACGAAGTGAATCAAGTTGTTCAATACTCCATTTATACACTACTCGCTTAATATCGTCCAATGGGATAGAACGCAACGTGATCTTTGCCCATTCCTCGCAATTCTCCCGGTATTGCGCCTCCAATGAGGATTGAGGATAGTTCCCTTTCATGTTATCTCCTAAAAGACGAAACATATAATAATCCTCCGCCAAATAATTCCTGTCAAAAGGGCCACAAGCGAAAACAGGCACGACAGGGAATAACATCCCGAATAAAAGGTAAAAAAGATGTTTCATTTATCGCAAAATTTTATCGATTTCTTCTGAGGTAAAACGAAATAATTCCATAGAATCCAAATGATAAATAATAGAGCTTTCTATCGGGGATACTATTTGTTTTATGGCTAAATTTCTCACTTTCTCAATTTCATTAAACGAAGGCCTTTCCAATCTTATCAGATCCCCCTTAGACATCGCATGACCTTCTAAATCATGATAGCGCCGGACCTCAAAGATACTGTCACGCGTATATCGGTATAGGTTATCATCACTAAAATCAGTCTGGTGCAAGATACACATGAACTTATCATCGCGCATGGCTATCCCCCAACTATAAGCAGGGTAGGCCAGCGAGAGAGGCAGCTTGTAACTAATCTCCGTTTTCAGATAAGGGGCGACATCATCGTAGCTCAAAATAGAATTCTCCGTCTCCGGATCATAGATAGAGCCGGTATTATACAGCATCAACACGCCTCGATCTACCGGAGGGACAGAGTCTTTTAGCTGGTGAAGGCGGATTGTAGCGCTAAGTGAGACACTGTCCGCGAGCATGAGCGCCCGCATACGCTGACACAGCCCGAAGAATTTATCCCGGGTGCTCCTTGTCCAATCACAGTCCAGCTGGATCTCCTTGAGATTCGTAAAGCCATGCTTGGCAGCCATCGCCTTGATCCGCTTATAAAGCAGCTCATGGAAATCCGGATCATTCCGGATCGCCTCCTGGGTTATATATACAACCGGGACGATCTCTATCCGGTCGGGAATCTTTCCTTTAAACCGAACCGTGGCGACAGGCACGGACTTTTGCACCCCGTCGTTATCATATTCATAAGCCACGTCGAACAAACGCATATATATCCGCTCCACATCGTGCTCATGGAGGAAGTTCTTATCCCAATCCGATAAATCAAATACCGTCTTCCAATAATATATACCATGCTTATTGGCTTCATCGGAACGTTTCTCCCCGACAAGCCCGTTTTGATTGCCACAGCCCATCATGCACAGGCTTAATAACAACACTAAATACCTCATCATTCTCCCTCGTTTTAATCGTATATAACCAGTGAAAAAACCGCACATTCCTATTAGACATTCATCCAATAAGCCTGCGTTTTCCGGCTCTTTATCCGTCTCTATCGGCAAAGTTATATAAAGAGGGAAGGGAATCCCAAGCGATAGGATTCCCTTTGTATGAAATAGTATCCGTATTGTATGAAATGACGTTTATCTAAAGGATCTCTTATCGCTAAAAACGATATAATTGGCATTAGGGAAAGGATTCCCTTTTCGCACGCCTAAATCATAGGTCTCTGAGCCGATGCGGCACCAGCCATACGAGGTTCCGCCCACCAAATACAACGCGTCCGTGAAACCCATATCCGCCAAGGCCTCGGAGAAGTCGTAAAGCGATTCCCTATTCCGGCTCATGACCACATAAAGATCACCCCCTTGCCGCGCTAATGCCCGGCGGTTCGCTTTTCCTTTCAGGGCATTGATAATCACCTCTCCATCCATCACCAAGGGGTATTGCCTGAAGAAATCGCCCCGGCGCTCTATGCAATGATCTTTCATCTCGTCGCTATCACTATTCCCCAGCGTCACCTTCCCATCCACGATAGCGCAATAACCGGTCTTCCGTTTGCCCCTGGAGAGTTGCTCTCCATCCAAGACAAAATCCCCCAAGATCTGTTTATTATCCTTCCGTATATCCGCCGCCTGCAAGACGAAGCGAACGGTAGTATCCGTCTTCTCCGGCAAGCTAAGCGAAAGCCTCGCCTCCAAATCATGGAGCGCATAAATATCAAGGACGACGTCGTTGATGGAATCTTTCCGCATCACGACGCTCGGCAGGCTGTCGTTCGCCAACGGCGGTACCTCCATAACCATCTCCTCGCTCACCTCCTCCGATATTTCCTCCTCAGGGATGGAAGAGTCTTCCTTGATATAAAGGATCGCGACGACTATCAGGATGGCCAGTATCGCCAACACCAAGAGCCATTTCCACGGATCATGCTTTCGCTTAGAGGTGGTGCCCAACACCTCGATCTCGTCCTCGCCATTATCTCTTATCTCCCTTATAAACCTCATATTTATTCTATTTCTTGTTCCACCAAATTCTTCAACTGCCGCAACGCCTCCTTGGAGGCCGAGAGCGTAAAGGCTTGCCCTATCCGCATATCAGATAGGATAAGCGTCTGTTTACCTATATTGATCTTATAGATATACCTTCGGTTGATTATCAAGCTTTTCCCTATACGTATAAAAATAGAGGCCTCAGCTTTCATCTGCCTCTCCAAGATCTGCTGGAAATGGGAAAGATTAAACGAGAACAGATGCTCCGTCTGGTCGTGCAACACCATCACCGAATAATTCCCATCCGATGAGATATAGACGATCCGCTCAGGATATACCCGGATCAGCTCGTTAGCTGACGTTATGATAATAGGTACTGGCATTGACTCGCTATTCCGTATTTCGCTTTTTATTGATAACTGGTTATTTCACTATTCTGCCTTAACACTGAAGGAACCGGATACTCGACCCATGTTATCCTGGATATTAGCGGAAGGATTCGGTAGGATCCCTTTATGTTCTTGTATATACATAGGCATCTCTGTTTTCTGCAAATATACGGTTTAGCGGATAATTAACCGCGAAATTCGCGGCTTGTTGTCCGCATGAAAGCATAAATTCAATCATTTATCGGGACATCATCTTTCCGGAGAAAACAAAAACTTCCGATTTCGCCTGGGAATCAGGAGTTTACTGCTATTTGCTTTTCTTCAAAGTGGTGCCACCAGGAATATAAATGTTAAATTATTATCAATCTGATTAAATCCAAATATATGCTAATATGTTGATATTAACGCTAATTAAACGAATTTCAATTTAGGCGAGTAGTGACTGTTTTAGAAATTATAGTGACTATTGTAGTGACTATCCGGAAAAAGTCACTAACTTTGCAGTGTCCGATTCATAAGGGAATCGAACCTTGGATTCTATGGCAAAATCTCTTTCCCGGTTCTTCATCCGCAAGCAGGACGAGAAGAACGAAATCGCAACTCTTTTCTTTAGGGTGCAGAATAAGAAACACAAAGTCGATACGCTCTTTTCCTCTCAGATCCGTGTGAATGTTGCGGAGTGGAAAGAGGCTTTGTCGTGTCCTGAAAAATGGATGCGACATCAAAGGGCGAACTTTAATTTACACGACTCACTCAATAGGATTGAACTGGTAGTAAAATCGGAAGTCGAAGGCATGTCTTTCGACAAGTCGCATGTTGAGGCCGAAATCCTCGCTATCGCCAATCCGAAAAAGGCAGAAGCCATAATGAAAGCGAAGCGTGAAGAGGAGGAACGGCAACGCGAGGAAGAACGCATAAAGGAAGAGCAGGAACGTCTGATAAAGGAAGGCATCGATGCTGAACGCGCCAAAATATGGAATTTCATAGACCGATTTTGCAATGAAATCAAGAGCGGTGCCAGGCTTAATGGTCATGATAGATATGCGCCCGGCACTGTGAAGGCATGGAATAGCTTTAGGAAGCTCTATGACTTGTTTGACAGAAAGCATCGCAACACATGGTATGACGTAGACCGTGCGTTCGTCACCAAATTCCTGAATTTTATGGAGAAGAAAGATTATATGGTGACTGCGCAGAATAAATATCTGGTTGATCTCCGTGCAATTATCAGCTACGCTTATGCAGACGGAATCCACAACAATGACCGTGCCCTGCAATATTTCGCAAAAAAGAAAATTGAAGAGAAAGACAAGGCTATCGAAATCTACCTTACCGAGGCAGAGCTTCAGGCATTGTATGAAATGCCACTGTCAGGCAAGCAGGAAGAGGTGCGCGATATATTTCTTGTCGGGTGCTACACTTGTCAGCGCGTGAGCGATTACAACGACATCGACAAGGATTGTTTCACCACTACTGCCAAAGGAACACCGGTAATACGCCTCATTCAGAAGAAAACCCGCAACGAGGTAAAGATTCCTATAATGAATCCCAACCTAAAGGCTATATGCGAAAAATACGACTACAATCTCCCTTATGTTGTTGACGTGATACTCAACCGCTACATAAAGGAGATTCTAAAGGAGCTGTCCGGTAAAGTGCCCGACTTAGCCAGGATGGTAGTAACCAAGCTTACTCAAAAGCAGAAGAAACTGGTGGAGGACGGCAAGCTCGTTGTCGAGCACAACGAAAAGGGAGAGGTGATAATGCCCCGCTATAAGTGCGTGACTACCCACACAGCCCGCCGCAGTGGAATAACCAACATGTACCTCACCCACAAATACTCCATAGTCCAGATGATGCACGTCAGCGGCCACAAAACGCAAAAGACCTTCATGGACTACATCAAACTCTCCTCCGATGAAATTGCCGACGAGATTAACGCTATCGCCAATGGCAGTAAAACGGAAGTATTTTAACTATTATTACTCAGAAACAGCTACAAATCAAAATATAAATTGTAATTTTGAATATGGAAACAAATAATTCACAGCTCGTAATCTATCAGGCACCCGACGGAAATATGTCGATTGATGTGACAGTTCAGAATGATACCGTATGGTTGAGCCAAGGGCAGATGGCCGAACTCTTTGACAAAGATCAGTCAGTTATTGCCCGCCACATCTCTAATGTTTTCAAGGAAGGCGAGCTGGAGAAAGAGAGTAATATGCAAATTTTGCATAATACTCTGTCGAAGTACAAGCCGACTCAAGTTTACAGCCTTGATGTTATTATCTCTGTTGGCTATCGCGTTAAATCCAAACGTGGCACTCAATTCCGCATTTGGGCGAATAAGATATTGAAGCAGTATCTTCTTCAAGGCTATGCTATAAACGAACGCATAGCTGCGCAGAAATATGACGAACTGAGTCAGTTGGTAAAAGTGCTTGGCCGCACAATCCAGAATCAAGAAAGGCTTACGGAGGATAGCCGTTCATTGCTTGATGTTGTCGTCGATTACACATACGCCCTCGACACCCTTGACCGCTACGACTATCAGGAACTGAAGATTGAGGACACCACCGGTAGAGAGTCGTTTCATGCCACCTACGAAAACGCCATGGAAGTCATCCGCGAGTTACATGAGAAATTTGGAGGTAGCACATTGTTCGGCAACGAAAAAGATGATTCCTTCAAAAGCTCCATCGGTCAGATTTACCAGACTTTCGGAGGCGTTGACCTCTATCCCTCAGTGGAGGAGAAAGCCGCCATGCTCCTGTATCTCGTTACCAAAAACCACTCGTTCAGTGACGGCAACAAACGCATTGCCGCCACACTGTTCCTGTGGTTCCTCAACGGCAATGGCATTCTCTACAACGAAGACGGCACAAAGCGCATTGCCGACAACACCCTCGTCGCCCTTACCCTTATGATAGCAGAAAGCCGCACTGAGGAAAAGGACACAATGGTTAAAGTCATCGTCAACCTCATCAACAAGAATAACTGACGCCTTGTCCATAAAAGTCAAAGGGGTTTTTCACAACAAGAAAGCTGCTGATTGTCTATATATTACGCAATATATTAGGTGTCGGTTGGTGATTTAATAAAAAATCTAATTTTGCTGCTCAAATTGAGCCTAAGAAATGGAAGGACTCATTGTCGATACAGACACATTTGTAATAGTTGGAGCATGGAATCGCGAAATCCTTTCTCAGGAATGGGTGATGCAGAATTTGCGTCGGAGATGGAAGCGACGTTTCGTTGCATTGTTGACAGATGTAACGCGATGCTCTGGTTGCGGTGGCCTCGAATGGGGCGATGAATATAGTACAAGCCCGTCCTTGACTTTCTCGTTCCATCTTTGAATGTAGACCACCGATTATGACATGAAAGAAAAGTATAATTATTGCAGTTTTTCTTTTGCTCAGTTATGCTAATATACAAATATAACGATGTTCTACTTCCATGCTTTCCGGGCTCTATATGACGAATATGCGTTTTCTGCCAATTGAGCCAATAGGAATGGAATTAGTATGGCTAAAACATTTTCTATTCCAATTACAAATCTACCAATTATAATTAACAAACAAGATATCACCCCAAAAATAAGTTTGCTGATTATGTAAGAGTCGTTCTTTAATCTAACAATCAAGGAAGTATTAAATACTTCCGTCCCACAAGCGAACAAAGAAATCACGAACACGATACATAGCCCCAAGCATTTATAAACCGACCACCCCTCTAATACAAGATCCGAAACCGCAATAATAATAAACAGTATGACACAACAGATTCTTGAAAATCTGATTAACATCTGTGAATATGGCGAAAACTTGCCGGATTGCTTTTTACTATATATTTCAGCAAAATAATTCAAAGTGATTTCCTGCAGTGCATCAACCGGAACCTGAATCAATCCCCAATATGAAAAGATTAATGTCAAAAGCGCGACTTGATTATTAGGGAAGAAATATGAACAAAACAAGAAAAGGGCAAGAGAACCTACATGGAAGCCAATCTCTGATATAGCTGGATATACTGACGCATACGAGAATATGCGGGACAGCAACCTGTTATGTCTGATAGGAACATCGAATTTCCAGGGCACATATCGTCTCAATACATATACTCCCATCATTATTATTGCGAAAAGCTCAGACAATGCCGAAGTCAGTAAAACAATACTTGTCGGATTAAAATGCGTCGAGACCTTAAACAGCAGAACATAGCCAGATACGCCATTCAGGACAACGCAGCATATAGATATCCATGCCAGCAGCCGATAATGCCCCAATCCCATTAAAAATGAATTGAGCCACATAGATATATATGAACATAACGCCAAGGGCAAGATAAACCATATTACTTGCCCAACACACTCAATCACGTCATTGTCCCCGAGAAATCTTGCGCCAAATGATGAAAGCAGGATTACAAATAGAGAAACAACTATTCCGGATATTCCGAATTTTAGCCATGCTTTTCTGAAAACCGCAATCACCTCCACAATATTTTTATCTCTATATCTTGCAAAATAATTCTGATACGAATCATTCAAGGCTATGCCATAGGCTAAAATAATGAGAAGAATAGCATCTATTATTCCTACAGAAGCCAGATATACCGACGGCATATAAGAGAGCAGTATGGAGTCTGTCACAATCAGGGCTTCTTCCAAAAACTCACTTATTATTACCGGGGCGGCAAGTCGTGCAATAGCATCCAACCTGAGATCTTCATTTCTCATCAGACATAAATATAGGGTCAATACCGGCTTCGACATGCACAAGTTCTCTGACGCATGGAGAAAACTTAATATCAGATGGAATAATGAGAGTGGCCATGCTGCCATATCTGATCTGACCTATTCGCTGGTTCTGTTTCAGCGGACGGTTGTTGCCCGTGAAGAAACTGACTATAGTATCAATATCGTAATCAGCAGTGAGAAGCAGAAATAGCTTCCGGCCGATCATCGGAGAGAAAATCTCAAACAAGGATCTTTGATTAAAGGCAAAGGTCCCTATCTCCCTACGGTCTATTTCAGAAATCCTGCCGTTAATGATAGTGTTCTCGAAATCCAGCATCGGATGGTCCAGAACATAGTATGGCGGTAAGTCTTTACGAGAAACTACTCCGTCAAACGGCATTCTGACAATATGCGGATCATAAAATGTAAGGAATATCGATACGCAGGTATAGTTGCCGTTTTCTATCATGCCATGGCACAGTGACGACAGGCACACATTCCCCATTTTGGTGTATATAAGTTGATCCACAGAATCCACTTTGGATACATCTATCACTATTCCATCAGCAGGCGAATATATTATTCCGGAATTGTTCTTAATAGGCCTGATAGGATCCCTGAAACAGAACTCTGAAGACAAATAGTCTACAGTACAGTCCCGTGTGATGCTTTTTATCCTCTTCCGCCATTGGGAAATTGCTTCTGCCATAATTTCAGATTAGTTTTGTCAGCATTCTTTCATAATTCACATGAAGGACCAAGCATGACAGCAGACCGCCGCCTTTCATATACTCCTCAAGATTGAAATAGCACACCTCCATAGCATTGTCCGCAGCAATCTGCTCAAGCCTGCGGTTTTTATCCGATTCATATCTGTAATCCTCAGAACGCTTCGACAGAAAGTCGATATCGGATGCATTCAGAAGATAATTGTTGACCCTTACCGAGTTGGTGAGTCCGGTATGTGCCTGATCCATGGTAATGGGGATTATATCAGCCACTTTTTCTATACTCTTGATCTCTTCCTTCGTGAAAGAGTCTACCGCCACTATCACACTCTCGTTTGTGAGAGGAAATATCGTGCAGTCGAGGTGGTAGTTCTTCGGGTCCTTCAGCTCAAGCTTAATAATGTTCATTCCAAATTCCGACTCCATCCACTCGTAAGCACGCTTATCCGAGCGAATTCCATATCCTCCTATATAGATATTGTCTCTGAGGTATTTAAGTTCGGCCTCTCCCTCAAATTCAAATGGTGAGCGGATTGTCTTATATCCCAACGAGTCAAAGAATCTCATTCCAATCACCTCCTCGCCTATACGGTTGGTTGCTTTGAAATTAGACCCAATATATATGGGCGTATGCTGGAGTACGATTCCGTTATTCGCCACAAAAACCAAATCCTGCAGTTTACAGTCAATGGGTGTAGGCAATAGATATACAAAGCCTTGGGAAGCAAGAAATGAATAAACCTCCCACATCTCACGTATCGCTTTGGGTTTATTTACAATAATATCCTCATCGTCATATTCCTCCATCCATACATTGTTTCGTACAGCAGTATCATATGATGACGGGATATTCATCATAAAAGTAGGAACGTTTGTCATTATTTGATTATCATTTTAGATTTGTAATTTTGTTTATAGTATGTCATTGGTCTCAACTGTTTATATTCATTATTTAGAAATAAGTCAAGTTGAGATGTATAATGCTCTGCAGCTTCATCCGAAGATGTCCCATAAGGATGGCATGTACGTATATCTCTCTCATTCAGATTTATCAGCATTCTGAACGCACACCCTTCTTCCGCTACGAGTTTGTCTTTCTCAAAATAGGAACGAATTGTATTTACAGAATCTGGAATACCTCCGATTGGCTTTGACACCGAACCGCGTTTGATAAATTGAATGCTTCCAAGAGTCATTCCTTTGACATATCTTTTCGATACCCAGTCAAGACATTCATTGATTTCGGATGCAGAGGCTACCTTGATTGTATCCGGGTTCTTATGATATGTATAATACATATCCTTGTATCTATAGAATAGAAGTGCAAATACGGCAGCTCCTTCAGACATTATATCTGCTTCCCCATCCCATTTTTGCAATATGTCAAGCAGAAACCCTCTATTGCCATGCGCAACCACCTCATAGATTACAGAAAAATCTATACCACGAACTATCGGAAGGATAACCCTCGTATCGGAAAAAATATTCGCAAGAGTCTCCAGATCGATTTTACCTTTGGCAATCTCCGTCTCCAGCAAATTTTTTATATGAATGTCCGCAGATATCCAATTAGTAAATTCGATGTTTAAACTCAGCTCTATAAGTGCAAGCACAGAGTTCCAACCTCTCAAAGAGCCTAAAACCGAAATACCTTCGGTTGAACTTGTAGCAGAATTCGTTAAGGTAGAGTTGCAGGAATTCCGCCTTTATGTCATGGTAGGTGTCAAGGATGCTCCTCTTGGCGTTGCTGATGGCGATATGTACCCAAGGCAGAACCTTTCCGACTTTTTTCTTGTCATCCATGACAACGGCCTTGTGGGAAGCCACTGCCCCGTCCTTTTCAAGGGATGCGTATGTGCTGGAACCGTCCGTAGTGGCATTTGCCTTCCCGTCTGTCGCCTGTTTTATCCTGGGAGTTTCGGTGGAAGCCTTCAAATCATCTATTACCTCCATCTTTATGTGTCCCACGATTTTAGGGGTACTCCGCTTCTTATCGGAAGGAGTGTCCGGGAAACTGCTTTCAGCCATGACAAGGACGGATGTCTTGCGCTGGCTTCCACGTCCACGTTTGAGCGGGCAGTCTTTCTGAGCCTCAGGCGTCTCGGTGGAGAAGAACCCTTCGTCTATCTCCACATCTCCATGAAGATTATAGCGTGCGTCACGCTTGCCCATCACGTCACGAAGCTTGTGCACCATTTCCCATACGGGCTGGTAACGCTTGCGCCCCAGTTGACGTTGGATTTCCTTGGAGGATATGGCACGTTTGGTCGCCGTCAGAAGGTACATGGCGGCGAACCAGTCGCGGATGGGCAGGTTGCTTCCCTGCATCACAGTACCGGAACGCAAGGTCATCTCATGCTTACAGTCCATGCAGGTCCAAGAACGGTGGCTCGGATTCCAACTCAAACGCAAACCGCCGCAGCGGCTACAGAAAAGACCGTGGCGTTCACGGAAACGACGGAGAGCCTCCTCGCAGGAGCTTTCGTCAGGATATTGACGGTAGAAGTCAAGCAGATTCATTGTGTTTCCTTTCAATTGTTTTACATGGAATGCCTGCAAATTCTGTTCCTATGCCTGCATTGGCATCTCAGAGCCTGTTTAAACTTTGCTAATTTGGACGTTTGCGGACATTCATTTTTTTATTCTTGTGGATCTTGAATTATCATTATAATAATGAAGTCCATTTTTATTGAATCTTCTGCAATCATTATCAGTCTTCAAAGGAGACTGATTTGCACTGCATATATAACCGGATTTCGGATTTTCTATATAAAACATTCCATCCTCAAAGCCATTATCAAGCTGGGTCAGGCTGTCAAGGCTTAGAATGTCAGACATATATTCATCTTCGGATGCACGTATTGGCTCATGGCTATTATGAACATATAGGATATTATTTTTTGTATCGATAGAAACCAGATCCAGATAAGGATATCCGTAATCAAGCGTTAATGCAAGTATCTCATTATTGCTTTGGGCATGAGATATCCTATAATTCAATTCCGTTCCTAATTTATATCCAATCAATGGAATGTCAATCAAAAAATAACGATGGTTTATCTTGACAATAGGCTTACCGTCCGGTGTTGTGAAATATTGTTTTACTATCGGAGCCGGGAACTTTCCATATAACAGGGTGTAATTGAAATAAGCACTCCTATTCAATGGAATAAGCCCCTCTGTTACATTAAGTCTCTTATTAAACACACCTTTTAAGCCAACCTTGTATACAGAATACATATCAGGATAACTTGCAGTTGTGCCCCATGCTACCTTGAAATTTGTCCCCATAAAAATCGTAAAGGTTATGGGCAAGATAAATCCGAATAATTCGCACCCGCTTTTTCGGTAAAATAAATGAATCTCATAGAACGAAAAAATACCCTCAAGCGGTTGATGAGGGGAAATTGCTATGATACTATTGCCGCATCTTGTATGATTCCCTGACACTGCCAAGATGTTCGATCCTTCCTTGTTTGGGAATCCTTTACTTCTCTTTTTAGGTCCCCTCAGGTAAGAATATGGTTTATCAAGTTGAATTCCAACAATTTCTAACAGATGTTGAGCTTCAATAACCTTATCGGCTGATACTGGGAATATCCCGGTGTCAAGTATTTGATCAGAGTGACTTTCGGCATATTCGTTAATGCCGTTGCAATAGTATGACACTGCTGATAAATATTCTTTAGATATTTGGGCCTTAAGTTTTGATACAGCTTTTTCTATATTGAAGAATTCGTATAAGAAGTCGAGATAAACGCCATCCCAGTCGTCAAAGCGCCCGGCCTTTTTATTAACAGCCAGCAACCATAATTGAATAGAAAAGAAATCATCTTCACAGTGACATAAAGCCGTTGCTCTTGCCCCATCATTGAAATCATCACAAACGATGTGTGGTACTCCAAAAGAATCTCTATAGATTTCAATCATTTCTTATAACAGTATCGACAGGGTGTTAGACCTTTGTTTATAGCATTAATTTTTGAGCACTTCTTTATTTCACCAGAACAATGCTCAAGTCCTTTACAATCTTTGGCGATATGATATCTTTTAGATTTTGGCCCAGTACAATAATATACACTCTCCGTGTTACCGCTTGGAGATGCATACATTGATTCCAGCGAAACAACTGAAATTATTGATATTATTATCCATGAATATTTCTTAAGCGCTTTCTTCATATCGTGTCTTAGTATGCATAAAGCAATTATGCTATATAGATCCGTATTCAACAATGCAAAATTAGTGAATTTTTCTGAGTTGACAAGCGAATAATCTGATAAACATATATATATTGCGGCTGGCGCAGTTGGTCAGTACAGTTGGTGTGCCAGCCATATCGGATCAGTATAATGCCACCATGAATTAGAGCCATATATTATGACAATTAGAGCGAATTCTAGCTATCACTCATACATAATCCAAGGTAGGATAATGTGAGAATATATTGTGAGTTATCAGATTTTTTGTCTATACATAGCAGTTAAATGGCGAAAATATGCGAAATTTGTTGTGAGTTTATTGTTTTACAAGACAAACGAAACACACGATATATGGATAATGGCAACGAGAATAATATCTCTGGAAGGGAGAAGTTTGATATGAAGGCGTGGATGGAGGAACATCCTCAGGAGTATGGCGAGTTTGCTGCGGCGATGGGCGAAGCGGACTTGCTGGAGGTGTTTCTGTTGGGTTCGGCTGCGTTTAATACGTCGCCGGAGTTCCAAAAACGGCTGGAGAATATGATTGACCTTGACAATATGGACTTGGATGAGCTTTTGAAGATTCTTCAAGAGTCGGATTTTGCTGAGAAGATATTTGGCGAACAGGCAGAAGGGAGTGAATGGGCTAAATACCGGTTGCCCTTTGCCGCATGGCTCAAATATGGACGCTCTTTTGAAATGATGGTGGATAATATTGAGGAAGCGGCACTGTCGATTGACAACAAACAGTACCAGTGGCAGCTTGCAAAGTTCCTGAAGGCATTTCTTGCGAGGGAAGTTGAAGACAAACGACGCTCGCGCAAGGATTTGAAGGAGTATCTTGATTATCGAAAAAGTATCGATAACGGCAATTTGGCTGATTGGGCGTTGGAGGGCATCGACGAATCTAAACCGACCGCTAAAATTACGGAGAATACGGAATTGCCCCATGGCCTTCTTTCCCTTTTGGCATCTCACGACAGTGAGATTGTTAAGCGCATTGGCAAATGGATAGAAACACATATCCGTGGCGTTGACATCGCACACTTATATGTCGCACTTGTCGAGTCTGGCGAACTGGCTCCGTCAACACCTGTCAAGCGATTTGTCGGGATACTATCCGCCACATTCCCTGAATGCAAAATAGTCGGCGGCCGTCAGGTACAGAAGAGTGTAAGCACACTCCAAGGCTTATCCCCCAATCGCAAGCAATTCATCAAAGACGAGCCTGAACATCGCTTCGCTATTGATTCTATAAAGACTGATATTTTGCGAATCAGCACTGATGGAGTAGACTGAAATAGCCTCTTTTCAATTCGTTTGATTCGTTTTAGAGTTCGCAAACTTAACGAATCGCCAATTCTTTTTAATCCAAGAAATTACGCTATACTTTTGCGCCATCGTTCCATTTCGGAGCGGTGGCGTTTCCGTCTTAAGCCGTCAGCGGAGGCGCCCAAAAAATGATGGCAATAGACATAAATATGCAAGATCTTTTAGATATTCTCAATGAAGGTCGCGCTCACGTCAAGGTAGAGATGAGCGCCGAAGACCTCAAGGCGTTTTCCGAAGACCTGATCCGTCGGGCAAAGGATGAACTCGGTTCAATGGTAGAGGCTGCAAAGAAGGAACGAATGCTCACCAAAACCGAAGTCAAGGAACTTTTCGGAGTGTGCGATGCAACACTATGGCATTGGGCGAACAAAGGAATCCTCAAACCTGTCAAGACCGGCAACAAGATTATGTATCCGGAATATGAGGTACGCAAAGCTCTCGGACAACGTAACATCAATATCCAAGCAACATGAAAGCGAATGGCTATTACAACCATCCACGCGTTCCATTGGAAGCCGGATGTGGATTGATCGAGGAGGATAGCATTGCCTTTACCAGCGTTTCCGGTAAAACTGCCGAAACTCCTTCTTTCCCTTTAGAGATATTCCCGAAAGCTATCCGAGACATCATCGAGGCTCTTGAGGAGTATGAGAACTATAATGTTGATTTCACAGCGGCTTCATTCCTTACAGTATTCGCGGCTGCTATGGGCAACACATGGTCAGTCCGCTTCATGACCGGGTGGGTAAGCCGACCGATAATCTACATGGTGCTTGTCGGCTCGCCGAGCTGCGGCAAGACTCCGCCTTTGCAACAGGCGGTCGCACCTCTTCTCAAACTCGACGGAGGGTATGACGTGTTATATTGTAAGGAGATGGAAACCTTCCGCCGGTGGGAACGCATGTCGGCAAAGCAGCGTGAGAGATATTCTCTACCTGAAGAAATGAAGATGCCTCAGCGAAAATGCCATGTGGTGGTTGACTCGACCGTAGAGGCTCTTATCGGAGCGTTGCGCGACAATCCACGCGGAGTGCTGATTTACAAGGATGAGATAGACAGCCTTCTTTCCAATTTCAACCGCTATAACGGTTCGGACGAGGGCTACTTTCTCAGTCTGTTCAGCGGCACGCCTTTCAAGTACAGCCGAAAGTCAAGCAACGAGCATATCTTCCTCTCCAATCCCTACTGTTCGATTATCGGCTCTACGCAGCCCGGGCGTTTGGGCGAACAGTTCGGCGGCAAGCGAATGATGAATGGCTTTTCATCACGTTTTCTGAAAGTCTATCCCGAAATTGACAAGATGCCGTCGTGGAACGACACCGCCATGCCGGACGGCGTTCTTGAAGAATGGGAGCGAATTATCCGAAAGGTGGTAACAGTCACTCCTTCAACAGACCAAGAGGGAAAAGCAACCTCAATAGAGCTAATGTTTTCCCAAGAGGCGAAGCTCCGCGTAATTCAATGGAAAGACGAGGTCAATAACAAAGCCTATGCTGAAACGGATTCGGATGCTGTCAGGGCGTTGTGCGGCAAACTGGAAACTTATCTCGTCCGCTTCTGTCTGGTCATACAGATTATGCACGGTATCTGTGGAGAATCGGGAATGAATGAAATTGAACCGAAAACTGCCGAACTCGCCATAAGGCTCACCGAATATTTCAGAAACATGGAGAGCCGGATTGCTCCGGAGATTGAAACCGGCATCCTCGACAACCGGTTCACCGAGTTACTCGGAAACCTCAGGGATTCGTTCACCACGGCAGAAGCTGTCCGGGAAGCTCTGCAACTCGGAATCTCTGAATCCTCGGTCAAGAGATTCCTGAGAGACGGAGGCCGAGGATTCGTGAAGAAAAAGTCACACGGTTGCTATCATAAAATATGACGCATGCGCTGACACTATGAACTTTTGACATTATGACATTTTCGACCGAGGTCGAACTGACTGAGACACCCCGGTTACTCACGCCTGATTTGGAGTATCGACCTTGCTTTGGCAAGATATGCCGATTGTGTCCACAACGGCAATCCCGCCTCCCCCGAGGGGAGGGTCAATCCAGCTCGAAACTCGCAGTCTTTTGTCTAATGATACATTGTCCGTGAACGATTATAGACTGAAAAATGAATGATGATAGACTGAAAATCTGCGGTTGATAGATTATTCAGCATCGCGTTTATCATGAACCGTGATACTTCGGTTTATCGGTCATCGGTACATCGGATAATCGGTACATGGGATAAGTTATAACGAGTCATTGGATAATGTATCATCGGGTAACGGAGCATTGGGTAATCAGATGATTGAGACATTCAGGTATTTTATCATCAAGGTACCAGGTCATCAAATCATCAAGACATCAGGGTTCCAAGTCATCAAGTCACACAGCCTTCATTGTATCAAATATTCAATCCACCAATCTATCAAACCAATCTATCTTAAAAAGTCAATCTCTATGACGGATAAAAAATCCATTACTATAAAAATACGTGTCGATTCGCAGACACACGCAGAAATACAGTCAAGAGCCGACAGATATACCGATGGCAACCTAAGCGCGTTTGTACGCTGCGCCACACTCAAATATGAAGAGCAGCCGATTACCGACCACGATAATCCCCGGATGTTTGCCTTGATCAAGTCCGCTATCAAGCTCATAGAACGGACCGGTACCAACACAAATCAGGTTGCAAAGCACATCAACGAACAGCAGAAAATGAGTCCTTACTCGTTGCGGGCGGCAGATCTTCTTCCCTTCGGTCAGTTTTGCGAGGATACCGATAAAATCCGGCAGATGCTGACTTACCTCTATAACATGATAATATCAGGGAAATGATAGTCAAGAAGCTCAACGATGTGTCCGGCGGCGGTTTCCCCGGCGCTCGATATAACGAGAAAAAGATTGCTGATGGTGTGGCAACCCTTATGGCGATGGAGAACGTCAGCGAGGCGTTGCGCCACAATGTCGAGACGCTGCACCGTTTCGGCCTTGATGCCTCGGCAGAAGTCGAGAGGTATCTGAAAGAAAACTCTAAGACTTATGGCAATACAAAGACGACACGTTTTCAGTTCCATGTGTCGGCCTCTGTGAAAGGACGCGCCATGTCGCCGGAAGAACTCACCGACTTCGCGCGTGAGCTTATGGAGGGGATGGGCTATGCCCGTCAGCCGTATTTTGTTTACGCCCATCATGATACCGGCAACAATCATGTGCATATTCTCTCAACGAGAATAAAGCCTAACGGTTATGCCATTTCTGACCATCAGGACAGGCGCAGGCTTAACGAGTGTGCCAACCGCATACTCGCGCCTGACATCAGTAAAGACATAGAGCGTATTTTCGGCTACGACTACGAAACGGAGGGGCAGTTTGCCAATATAGTTAAGGCTCACGGCTACAAGATAGAGAAATCGCTCGACGACTACCGTCTGTTCAAGTGTGGCGGCAATGCCGGGAATATCGCCATCAGCGACATTCTCAATCGAATCACCAAGAACAGCCCCAAGCGCAAAGACCGCGCTACGCAGCTTCGCGCCATAATCCGGAAATACAAGAGTGAGATAGCCGATGGAAAATGTCAAAGTGTTGATAATGTCAAAGTGTCAAAAGGTAAGAAGCGAAAGCCGGTAAAAGCAAAACTGAACACCGACATCCGCAAAATACTTGATAACCACGGCAAGCCGTTGAGCGAGGAGAACTGCCAGCACATACAGACTCTCATTGATGTCCTCAAGACAAAGTTTGGCATAGACATCAGTTTCCAGAAGGACAAGGACGGCAGGGTGAGAGGCTACAGTATAATCGACCATGCCGAAAAGATAGCTTTCGATGGCAGCAAGGTGATAAAACTGTCGGAGCTTATTGATTTCGCCATCAAGCCGCAAAGGAAACCGTCGCCGCTTGACGTGTACCGCGACCTGTTCACTGTCGAGGTGGGCAAAGACGGCAAAGGGAACTATATGCTCATCAATGCCAAAGACGGCTCGACGTACCGCAAGCCAATCTCACAGAGGCAGTACGCATGGTATAACGGCGTGAAAGATGACGAGCGCGAGGATGTAGGTCTGACAATAGCAGCCACGATGTTCTCCGAGGAGATATTAACCGAATATCTCATGCGCCATCCTATATACAACCATCAAGAGAGGATAAAAGGCATGGCAGTTGTCAAACATAGAAACGGCAACTACTGCCTCCGCGTAGCACTGACAGACGGCTATATTCCATTGATAGACTTAACTCCCGAGGAAGAAGCCAAGTTCCGTTCGCTCCATACTGACGAACAGGCCCGACAGGATTTCCTGCTGTCAATAGCCATGCTGCATCTTACTCGAAAGGATGCCGAGGCGGTTAAAGACAGAATAAAACAGAATACCCAATCAAAAGCCGGAGTCCGTATTCTCCCTTCCCGACCACAGGACTACTCCCCGGAAATCTCGCAAGTGTTCACATTAAACCTTGCCAACGCACTATCTTCCCTCAATGTAAGTTCCGGCTCATCCGGCTACAAGCGCGAGCACGAAGTCGGCAACCGCTCCCGCTACGACGACATCGACGATTGTCAGTCGGGCACACGGCTTACAATGTAAGAATGAAATAGTGACTATCTCAACGCACCACGCCGATAGTCACTATTATTTTGCGGAGGATTTAATGTAGAGTTTAATCGGATTAAAATTAAACGCTACTTTTTAATACCGTTTAATCAAGCCGATTTATCGTGGTTTATAGCGATTTAGATAGTGACTATTATAGTGACTACGCCCTGTAGGGACTAAAAGAAAAATCGCTAACTCCGTGAGAATTAGCGATTTGACTTTTGTCTGGGTGGTGCCACCAGGAATCGAACCGGGGACACAAGGATTTTCAGTCCTTTGCTCTACCAACTGAGCTATGGCACCAATCGGGGATCTTTTTCGATCACGGGTGCAAAGGTAGATCCTTTTTTTGAATCTCGCAAGAGGCGGACGCTTTTTTTGACCACTTTTTTGGCCGTCGCGCCGCGAATCCCCAAAATAACAAGCTTTCCTGCCTCTTCCATCAATCCAAAAACGCAGGGGAAAGATCTCCGGAAACAAGAGGATCTCTCACAAAAAGGCTCCTCATCTTTTTCTATACACAGGCCGGGAAGAGAGGAGAAAGCGAAAAAACAGCTATCTTCGCGACCGAAAGGCCGGTGCCTTTCACGTGTGCTTGCTTAACCACGTATTAAAAACAAGAACAAGATGAGACAAAAAGATGCCGCTTTGGTATGCTTCTCGGGTGGACAGGATTCCACCACCTGCCTGTTCTGGGCGAAGAAGCGTTTTTCACGAGTAGAGGCCGTATGCTTCACGTACGGACAGAAACATTCCTTAGAGATCGAGGTCGCCCGACAGATCGCGGCGGACGCGGACGTGCCCTTCCAACTGCTGGACGTGTCGCTGCTCAGCCAGCTCGACACGAGCTGCTCGCTCACCAACACGAGCGTGGAGATGGACCGCGAGAAACCGGCCGACTCCTACCCCAACACCTTCGTGCCCGGGCGTAACATGGTGTTCCTCACCTTCGCCGCGATCCTGGCACGGAGCAAGGGGATCTTCCACTTGGTGACGGGGGTATCGGAGGCTGATTACAGCGGATACCCGGATTGCCGCGACACCTTCGTACGTTCCTTGAACGTGACGCTGAACCTCGCGATGGATGAGCAGTTCGTGATCCACACACCCTTGATGGAGCGCGACAAGAGCGAGGTCTGGGAGCTGGCCGACGAGCTCGGGGTGTTCGACCTCGTGCGTACCCGGACCTTGACCTGCTACAACGGGATCATGGCCGAAGGCTGCGGACACTGCCCCGCCTGCAAGCTACGCGAGGAGGGACTGAGAAAATATCTGGCGAGAAGACAATCCAAAAGAAAATAAACCGATAGACATGATGGACGACAGAAAACAAGAGGGCGAGTTGCACCTGCTGGGCAACGCCACCGTATATAAGCAAGACTATGCCCCGGAGGTGCTGGAGGCATTCACGAACAAGCACCAGGAGAATGATTATTGGGTGCGGTTCAATTGCCCCGAGTTCACCAGCCTCTGCCCGATTACCGGGCAGCCCGATTTCGCGACGATCCTCATCGACTACATCCCCGACGTGAGGATGGTGGAGAGCAAGAGCCTGAAGCTATACCTGTTCAGCTTCCGCGGCCACGGCGCCTTCCACGAGGATTGCGTGAACATCATCATGAAAGACCTGATCCGGCTGATGGATCCGAAATACATCGAGGTGACGGGTGTGTTCACCCCACGAGGAGGGATCAGCATCTACCCCTATTGCAACTACGGCCGGCCAGGGACCAAATACGAGAAGCTGGCGGAAAAACGGCTATTCGAGCATAACCGGTAAAGATACTCGTCTCCTCAGGCGCGTTTTTTCATTTGTATTTTCTACCTTTGTGAAGAAAGTGCTAACTTAAAAACAAATCGATCATGAACAAGAAATTACTTATGGCCGCCTCTCTCGCCTTGGTTAGTTGCACGTTGGTGGCCCAAGAGAAAAAACAGCCGGCTCCCATGAGCCATGAGATGTCGGAATTCTACGAACCGGTACCTCCTGTCGTAACGCCCGGCACGGAGCTGAAGGGAGGAGGGTTCACCGCCCCGTCTGACGCGATCGTGCTGTTCGACGGCAAAGATCTCTCCGCTTGGGAGAGCGTGAAGGGCGGCCCCGCCGAATGGGACGTCCACGATGGCGTGTTCACCGTGAACAAGAAGAAGGGAGACATCCGTACCAAGCAGGAGTTCAACGACTTCCAGTTACATATCGAATGGCAGGTGCCCACCAACATCACGGGCGAGAGCCAAGCGCGCGGCAACAGTGGTATCTTCCTGCAAGGCCTGTATGAGGTGCAGGTACTCGACTGCTACAACAACCCGACCTACGTGAACGGGCAGACAGGTAGCATCTACAAGCAATCGATCCCCCTCGCCAACGCGATGCGCAAGCCGGGTGAGTGGAACGTGTACGACATCATCTACACCGCCCCCACCTTCAAGGACGACGGCAGCTACCGTACCCACCCGACCGTGACGGTCATCCACAACGGAGTCGTATTGCAAAACCATACGACCATCTTAGGCACGACCGAGTGGATCGGTTTCCCGCAAGTGAAAAAGCATGGCGCCGGCCCGATCATCCTGCAAAGCCACGGTGATCCCAGCGAGCCGATCAGCTTCCGCAACATCTGGATCCGCAAGCTCTAAAGGCGAGAATCCACCGTATACGACAAAGGGCCTCGAGAAAGAATCCCTCAAGATTCCCATTTCCCCGAGGGCCTTCGTTGTTCCTATCGCCACAAAACGCATAAAAAAACCTCCCAAGATCAAAGACCTTGGGAGGCTTTTATCCATAATACCCCAAAAAGTGTTCTCTTAAATGGAAGAAACCCGCAACGTATTCAGCAGATCCCTATTAATAGGCTTATCATTCTTGATAGCCTTGGCGAAGGGTACGTAAACGATCTGGTCGTTCTGGATACCAATCATCACGTTTCGCTGATCATCCAACAGCGCATCGATAGCGGCGATGCCCATACGTGTCGCCAAGATCCGGTCTTGTGCGGAAGGCGAGCCTCCTCTTTGCAAATGCCCCAAAATCGATACCCGGACATCAAACTGAGGATATTCCTTTTTCACACGTTCCGCTACTCCCATAGCACCGCCAGTTACCTCACTTTCGGCCACCAAGACGATACTACTATTCTTGGATTTCCGGAATCCTGTCTCAATCATCTCAGCTAACTGGTCTTTCTCCAAAGAAATCTCCGGAATGATAGCCGCCTCCGCACCCGAAGCGATAGCTCCATTCAGCGCAAGGAAACCGGCGTCGCGCCCCATCACCTCTACAAAGAATAGGCGATCATGCGAAGTAGCCGTATCACGTATCTTATCGACGCACTCCATGATCGTATTCAAAGCCGTGTCGTAACCGATTGTCGTATCCGTACCATACAGATCGTTATCGATCGTACCCGGCAAACCGACGATCGGGAAATTAAACTCTTGAGCGAAGATACGTGCGCCTGTCAGCGTTCCATCTCCTCCAATGGCGATCAAGGCATCGATCCCATGCTCCTGCAATTTATCATAGGCTTGCTTCCGACCTTCCGGAGTACGAAACTCCGTACAACGAGCGGTCTTCAGGATCGTACCGCCACGCTGGATTATATTACTGACATTTTGCGTCTTAAACTCTTCAATCTCATCGAGGATCAAACCTTTATACCCTCGGTAAATACCTTTCACTCTCATTCCGTTATAAATAGCGGAACGTGTTACCGCACGTATAGCGGCATTCATTCCTGGAGCATCGCCTCCAGATGTTAAAATTCCAACACATTTAATTGCTGACATAGCGTCATTGATTTTGATGTACCCTACAAAAGTAAGAAATATTTCAGTTATAAGTCCCTTTCCGCGACGGAAAGTTCTACCGGGATCATTCCTGAAAGATCATTTATTGACATTCAGCTCTTTAATCCGGACTGCTACTTTCTCCATCAACCACTTAGGGGTAGAGGTAGCTCCACAAACGCCTACCGTACGGACTCCCTCCGGCAAAGGCTCCGTGATCTCTTCCACCGCCGAGATAAACTGCGTATTAGGATTCGCTTGCCGACACTCCTCAAACAACATCTTTCCATTCGAGCTCTTGCTGCCAGCCACGAAATATACCCAATCGTGCGAGGAAGCGAACTCTTTAATGTTAGGAAGACGGTTTGCCACTTGACGGCAAATCGTATCATAATAATTGAACTCCACCCCATCCGCCATACGTTTCTTGATCTCAGAAACGATCGTCTGAAAACCATCCAGCGATTTCGTGGTTTGGGAAAACAGGCAAATCGCCCGGTTGAAGTCCAACCGATCCAAGTCTCCGACCTTCTCGATGACGATCGCGGTTCCTTCCGTCTGTCCTACCAAGCCATTCACCTCCGCATGTCCTTTCTTCCCATAGATAACCAACTGGGTATCCTTGTCTCTTGTCTCCTGATAGCATTTGTGGATCTTACGTTGCAAGCGCAAGACCACCGGACAGGTCGCGTCAATAATCGTGATGTTATTCTGTTTGGCCAACGCATAAGTAGAGGGTGGCTCCCCATGCGCCCGAAGCAGCACTTTCTGGTTCCTCAATGAGGCGAACGCCTCGTGATCGATCGTATGGAGCCCCCGTTTCTCAAGCCGCTCCACCTCCAAACTATTATGGACAATATCACCCAAGCAATACAGTGTATCGGTATTCTCCAATTCACGCTCCGCGCTCGCGATGGCCGTAACCACCCCGAAACAGAATCCGGATCCCTTATCAATCTCTACCTCAATCATAAAACCTATCCATCCATTGCTGTTCGTAAGGACACACAAAGATAACACACTCCCACCAAACATCCTTGCCCTTTCACAGGGATTTAGGTATTTTAGATTATGATACTAATCCAAATAGATCATCTTCTTGGTCATACCCCCGTCGATCGTGATATTCTCCCCATTGATAAAGTCATTCTCATCTTGACTGAGGAAGAGACACATCCTCGCTATATCCTCCGGCTTCCCGACCCTCCCCGATGGATGCTGCGCATGATCCTCCGGGCGGAGCGCCTCATAGCCGACCGTCTGTATCCATCCGGGAGAGATCGAGTTCACCGTGATATGCCATTCCGAGAGCGAAAGCGCCAAGGCGTGAGTCAAGGCGAAGATCCCGCCCTTGGATGCCGCATACCCCTCGCTCCCCGGCTCGCTCATCAAATAGCGTGTAGAGCAGATATTGATGATCCGCCCATACAGGTTGGGTTCAGCGAGCGACCGGCGATGAAGCGCCAATTGCCGGGATGTCACGAACACAGGGCGCAAGTTGATCGCCAAGATCTCATCAAAATCCGCCACGCTCGTTTCCGTGATCGGGGAAAAGCGACTGACACCCGCGTTATTAATCAGGACATCTATATCCCCCCAATCCTCAAAAAGGGATCGCAGACAACGCTCCAAGGCGGAACTATCGCTCACATCCACCGGGTAGAAATGTGCGTCCGTCCGCAAAGCGATCGCCTTCCCGGCCTCCTCATCCTTATCGCAAAAGGCGACCCGATGCCCGGCACCCCGGAACATCCGGACAATCGCCAGCCCGATACCGTTCGCTCCCCCCGTAACAAAGACCCGCCTCGTCTTATGCGTATGTCGTGAGACCTGCCCTTTACGGGTTCCCGATGACTTCCGAGCCTGATACGCCTCGAACTTATTCTCCAGATAGTTGTCTGCCATACCTTATATATATTACTTCAACTGTTTACCGTCCGAGAAAGCATTACCTACCTTCTCCCCTACCTTCAGATAGGCCTTGTTAAACGGATCGAAAATGATCGGGGCCACCTTAGCGACATCCACCTTGCCACTCGTGTCGAGGACACGCTCATCCACGCTCACGTTCACGATCTCTCCCCGCAAGATGCAAGTATCCGGATTATAGTCCTTCAACCGACACTCAATCGCCACCGGCAGCTCATCGATCAAGGGAGCGTCAACGAACCCAGATTTCGTCGCGTGAAACCCGGCGCGGGCGAACTTATCTGCCACCTTATTACCGGATACCAGCCCCACGTAGTCGCAAGCCACGACGTGACTTGCGTCAGCCATGCTGACCGTAAAAGCCTTCCTCTTCAAGATATTCTTCACCGTCTTATGCCCCGCGCTCAAGCACATACTGATCTCGTCCATCTCACTGATACCACCCCAAGCCGCGTTCATCGCGTCCGGGGTACCATCCTCGCCGTATGTCGCGATAATAAATACGGGCTGCGGATAGCAAAGCGGTTTCGCCCCAAAATTCTTTCTCATAAAGCAATCCTTTTTCGTTTTTAATGTTTTGTAAAGGTAAGGAAGAAAAACGAGATGCCAAGTACCCAAATTACGGATCATGCAGGAAACGTCCCCGAATAAAAATCCGTATCTTCGCCACATATTCAAAAACAAAGGCTATGCTAACTTATACCTATATCGGGGCTCATCAATTCCAATTGCTGGATAAGCCCCTTCCTACCCTTAGGGATCCCAAAGACGCGATCGTCCGCGTGACACTCAGCAGCATCTGTACAAGCGATTTACATATCAAGCACGGGAGCGTTCCCCGGGCGGTACCGGGCATCACGGTCGGGCATGAGATGGTGGGAGTCGTGGAGCGGACCGGAAGCGCCGTCACCACGCTCAAGCCCGGCGACCGGGTGACGGTAAACGTGGAGACATTCTGTGGAGGCTGCTTCTTCTGCCGCCGCGGGTACGTGAACAACTGCACGGATCCGGACGGTGGCTGGGCCTTGGGCTGCCGTATAGATGGCGGACAGGCGGAATACGTGAGGGTACCTCACGCCGATCAAGGCTTAAACCGTATCCCGGACTCCGTAAGCGACGAGCAGGCCTTGTTCGTGGGAGATATATTAGCCACCGGATTCTGGGCGACCCGGATCTCCGAGATTACCCCCGAGGATACCGTGCTTATCATCGGGGCGGGCCCGACCGGCCTCTGTACCTTGCTTTGTGCCCAACTGAAGACACCTGAACATATCATCGTCTGCGAGCGATCTCCCGAACGAATCCGTTTCGTGCAGGCCCATTATCCGGAAGTCATCGTGACCACGCCCGAGCATTGCGCGGAGACCGTAGCGCGATATAGCGCTCACGGGGGAGCGGATGTCGTCATCGAGGTAGCTGGCGGGAAAGAGACTTTCCGCTTGGCTTGGGAATGCGCCCGGCCAAACGCCATCGTCACGGTCGTGGCTCTCTACGACGAGCCCCAGATACTGCCCTTACCGGACATGTACGGGAAGAACCTCATTTTCAAGACAGGTGGGGTAGATGGATGTGATTGCGAGGAGATCCTCCGATTGATCCAGGCGGGGCAGATCGACACCACCCCCTTGATTACCCATCGTTATCCGCTCAACCGGATCGAGGAGGCCTACCGCGTTTTCGAGAACAAGCAAGATGGGGTGATCAAGATCGCCATCACCCCGGCGGAAAGCGTCAGGCCTTAATCAAGCGTCAGGTTAAACTCATCGCGCAAACGCCCTAAAGTGGGGTTGATCCTCATCAGCAGATCCAGCTTCTCCGTTGAGGTATAGGCCAGATGCTTCTCGTTGGTCTCCACGATCCGCACGCGCATCTGGATATGGCTGTTCTTCAGACGCTGACGAAGGAAAGGCAGGATGTGTATGGCTTGGTTGGCCAGCTCCTCCTGCTGCCCCGGATTATATACGGCCACCTCAAAATAGGCGTTCTCCTGCAACACGGGTTTGCAATTAATCATCGTATTCTTCAGATAAACCTGCTTATCCAAAGAGGCGGCATAATTATCCCATTCCCGTATCAAGGCGGCCTCGTCGAAAGGTGTCGCCATATCGCTCGCGACAGTGGTGCCCTGAGCCGCCTGGGGTTGCTCCTGAGGCTTCTCTTTCCCGATCTCCTTGATGGAGATGCCCATCAGCCGATTTTTCTTGGGGGCGACACGCTCCTCCGGACGGGGCGAGGGAGGGACTGGCGCCGAGGCCGGGATATGGGTACTTATCACTTGCGGCGCGCCGACGGATCGCTCCGGGCGGGAGGATTGTATCGTGCGTGGCTGTGATTCCCCGGTCGGCCGACTTGCCGGCTTCCCCTCGGCGAGCGGCTCAATCAGCCCTTTTTTTTTATCCTCTCCCCCCTCTCCTTGTGCCAGTTGGCAGAGTTGGATCAAGGTGAGCTCCAATAAAAGGCGCTTGTTACGGCTCACCCGGTAATTCAGGTCGCAGCTGTTCGCCAGTTCTATCGCCTTGAACAGAAGGCGATCCGGACAACGTTTCGCCATCTCCTTATATCGCTCGCGTATGGAGGCGCCCACCTCGAACAGCACCAAGGTGGACTCATCCCGGCATACCAACAGGTCACGGAAATGCCCCGCCAAGCCGGTTATGATATTCTGGCCGTCAAAACCCTTGCCCAATATCTCGTTCAAGATCAACAGGGACGAACGGACATTCCCGGAGAGAATCGCCTCCGTCAGGCGGAAATAATACTCATAATCCAGCACGTTCAGGTTGTCGATCACCGCTTGGTACGTGATATGCCCATTCGTGAAACTGACCACCTGGTCGAAGATCGACAACGCGTCGCGCATTCCTCCATCCGCTTTCTGGGCGATCACGTTCAAGGCTTCCGGCTCCGCCTCCACGCCCTCTTGCCGGGATACGTACGCCAGATGCTCCACCATATCGGCGATGGAGATCCGTGAGAAATCATAGATCTGGCAACGGGAGAGGATCGTGGGGAGCACCTTGTGCTTTTCCGTGGTAGCCAAGATGAACAAGGCATGGCGAGGCGGCTCCTCCAAGGTCTTCAGGAAAGCGTTGAAGGCCGCCGTGGTGAGCATATGTACCTCATCGATGATGAAGACCTTATACTTCCCTATTGGTGGCGGGATGCGCACTTGGTCGATCAAGGTGCGGATGTCGTCCACCGAGTTGTTGGAGGCGGCATCCAGCTCATGGATATTATACGAGCGTTGCTCATTGAAAGCCCGGCACGACTCGCACTCGTTGCAAGCCTCCCCGTCGGCGGTAGGATGCAAGCAATTGATCGTCTTGGCGAAAATACGGGCACACGAGGTCTTTCCCACCCCGCGAGGCCCGCAAAACAGGTAGGCGTGCGCCAACTTATTGCTTTGTATCGCGTTTTTCAAGGTCGTCGTGAGCGCCTTCTGCCCCACCACGCTCCGAAAAGTGGACGGACGATATTTCCTTGCCGAGACGATATAGTTATCCATGCTTCGCTTGTTTTGACCAACAACCGCCATTGCCACAGGCCATTCCAGCAGTGACCAAGGCAGTCGGTAGTTATTGAATAAGCAAAAATAAGCAAATTCAGCGAATGAGCAAACGATTCAAACCAGCCAAATAAAGCGTAAGTTCCCACACTCCCCCACCGTTTTCCAAAAAGAAGCCGGGCATTCCGCGAAAGCGTGCCCGGCTTTTCTTTTTTAGTTGAGCAGCCATATTTTCGATAAACGCCCTCCAATCATGTAAACATATTTCTTTTTTATTTCGATTTATTAATACACTATTTTGATACACATAATATACATATATATAATCTTTATTATTTTTATAAAACAAAAATGACGAAAGAGCGCTTTGTGCTCGTCTTTTTTATTGACATGTTTAGAGGGAAGTTGAGAAGGGGTACTATCTTGGGAATGCACAGGCATAGTTAATACACATAATGTAAATGAGATAGTGTCGTATTGTGAATTACACGGCGAGGAATTATTCATACGTGTTTCCTGTATTTGTTGGTTACAAAATCGTACGGTGTACGAGTTACTTTATATCTAATACCTAAATAATATGGATTTATGGAATAATTATAAGGCAGGTAGACGGTTTGGTCTATGCCGATCCCTGTCGATCGCGGGATTGACCACGTGCTTTTCCTTGGGTTCTCGCTTCAAGCCTCGGCGTCGGCATATCCTTCGGAGATCCTGGGGGAACCGTCCACTTCGGAAGTTTTCCCGAAAACTCCCCCAAGGTATAACAAGCATGTCATTTTCGCGCAACATGAATGTCATATCCCGGCTCTACTTTTGCCCCCGAAATAATTCAATATTTTTTAATAACGATTGTATGAGTAATTTATCATTCGGGCAATCCAGACGGAGACTGCTCTGCGTTTCCGCGATCATCACGACGCTGGCATTGTCCTCTTCCACTAACCTTTTTGGAGCGAATCTCCATCCTTCACAGGCGATTGAGCCTGGCGTGTCCCAACAAAATGAGATCACGGTCAAAGGGCAGATCACCGACGCGGCCGGGATCCCGCTGATTGGCGTGAACATCTTACAGAAAGGCTCCACGAACGGTGTCGTGACGGACATCGACGGCAATTTCACGATCAACGTGCCCCAAGGATCCACGTTGGTCGCTTCCTACATCGGCTACACGAGCCAGGAGATAAAGGCGCAAGCCGGACAACTCATCCGCGTCACGCTGACGGAGGATACGCAGAACCTGGACGAGGTGGTCGTAGTGGGCTACGGCGTGCAACAGAAGAAAGACATTACCGGGTCGATCGCCGCCGTGAAGGGTGACGACCTGAAGAACATACCGGTGGCTCAGCTGAGCAACGCGATACAGGGCTTGGCGGCCGGCGTGGACGTGGTGGCCGACGGTGGATCGCCGGGAGCCGAGCCGGTGATCCGCGTGCGCGGTACGGGTAGCTTGAACGCCTCCGATCCCTTGGTGGTGATCGACGGCGTACCGGCGGGCAGCATCTCCGACGTGAACCCGAACGACATCGAGACGATCGAGGTGCTGAAGGATGCCTCTTCCTCCGCGATCTACGGTACTCGCGCGGCGAATGGCGTGGTCATCATCACGACGAAGCGAGGTAAGCAAGACACGAGAACCAATATCGAGGTGAATGCCTTCGCGGGTATCTCCAATATCACCAAGAAGCTGGATCTGCTGACGGCCCCGGACTTGGTGATGCTGAAACAGGAGCGTTACCGGAACGACGGGATCGCCGTGCACTCTTTCTGGCAGGATCCTTATTACGCCGTGCAGCGGACGGACTGGCAGGACGAGCTGTTCGAGCAGGGGCAGGTCTATAACGCGGACGTACGCTTGACCGGCGGTAACGATAAATCGAACTATATGTCCAGCATCGGGTATTACAAGGAGGACGGGACGATCATCGGCTCCGACTTCAACCGGGTATCCATCCGCCTGAACTCGGATCACCAAGTGACCTCCCGCCTCAAGATCGGGCAGAGCCTGCAATATACCTATCGTCAATGGTACAACCCGAGCACCTCTTCCGTTTACTCGGGCGTGGTATGGCAAGCGTTGCGTTTCAATCCCGCCATCCCTTGCCGGCTGGACGACGGCGGTTGGGGATCAGCCATCGCCAACAATGAGCTGGGCGACATCAACAACCCGGTCTATGAGCTGTCCACCGAGCATCATACCGAGACGAACCATAGCCTGCTGGCTACCGTCACGCTCGACCTGGAGCTGATGAAGGATCTGCACCTGAAGGGGAACGCGGCCTTCGACGGGACGATGTACGACAACAAGGATTTCTACCCGCAGGTGACGGAACAGATGCGCCAACGCAACTACGCCGAGCTGACGCAGCGCTATGAGCGCCGGTACTCGTTCGTGGGCGAGGCATACCTCTCGTACGCCAAGAAATGGGCGGATCGGCATAACCTGAACGCGATGGCGGGATTCTCCGCGCAAAAGGACAAGGGGGAATACATGACCGCCACGAAGCAGGGATTCGCCGACGAGAGCGAGGATCAGCTGGTGATGGATAATGGGGCGACCATGCGAGCCATCAACGGCAACTATTACACGGAATCGGCGCTCGCCTCGTTCTACGGTCGTGTATTCTACTCGCTCAACGACCGTTACTTGGCGACCGTCACCTTCCGTGCCGACGGTTCCTCGAAGTTCGCCCCGGGCAAGCGCTGGGGATATTTCCCGGCCTTCTCGTTTGGCTGGAGATTATCGCAGGAATCGTTCATGCGCGACATCGACTTCATCGACGACCTGAAGCTGATCGGCGGATGGGGCTTATTGGGTAACCAGGACGTGGCCGACCTGCAATACCTCACCATCATGGCCCGTAACACGAACTACGGTAACATCTACACCTTCGGCAACGAGCAGGTCGGCGGGTCGCGTATCACCAGCTTGGCGAACCCGAATATCACCTGGGAGAAGACGGGCATGACCAATGTCGGTATCGACGGTACCTTCTTCAACCAGCAGCTGACGGCTTCCGTGACCTGGTTCAACAAGAAGACGGTGGATATGCTCGTGCCGACCGTGGCGTTAGGGACCTTGGGACAGGCCACTATCCCCGACAGCAACATCGGCGAGATGCTGAACCGAGGCTGGGAGATTGAGGCAGGCTTCCACCAGAACCTGCAATCGGGCTTCTATTATGACTTGAGCATGAACCTCTCGTTCGTCAAGAATAAGGTACTGAAGCTGTACGGGAACAACAATTTCATCTCGTCTGTCTATTATGGCCGCCAGAACCAGGAGATCTCCCGCACCTACGAAGGGGACCCGATCGCCTCGTTCTACGGATGGAAGACGGATGGACTCTACCAGAACATGGAGGAGATAGCGAACGACCCGAATATCGCGAACGATCCCCACAAGGCGAATATCACGCCGGGTGACGTACGCTTCGTGGACATGAACAACGACGGAGTCATCGATGAGGGGGACCGTACCTACTTAGGCGATCCGAACCCGAACACGACCTTGGGATTCCAGGCGAAATTCGGCTACAAGGGCTTCGACCTCTCCATGAACTTTATCGGGAGCTTCGGGGCGGAGCTGTACAACGCCGACCGGATGCAAGGCCTGGACCCGAGCTATTCATATAATATGTATGCCGAGACGCTGAACCGCTGGCACGGGGAGGGTACCAGCAACTCGATCCCGAAGATGTCAACCCTCCGGACAAACATGAACCACCGGACTTCCGATCTGTTCATCGAGAATGGCGATTACTTCAAGCTGAAGACCATGACACTGGGATACACCTTCCCGAAGAAATGGACAGACCCGATCAACATCCATTCCCTGCGCCTGTTCGTGACGGCGGAGAACCTGTTCACCATCACCTCTTATTCCGGATACTCTCCGGAGATCGGCTATACCGACGGCAACAAGCAGCGAGGTGTCGATTACGCGCAATATCCGATGAGCCGTAAGTTCACGTTCGGACTCAAAGTCAATTTCTAACACTCATTCACTAAAAGACGATAGACATGAAAAAAATTTTGTATATTTGTTGTTGGTTATGCGGCGTTTGGACGCTCACCTCTTGCGATAGTTTCTTGGAGGCAGACCCCAAAGGCGTATATACCGAGGAGAATTATTTCACGACCGAGCAATCTGTCATCGACGCCATAAGCGGATTGTATGGCATCTTGATCGTGGAGGATTATGTGGCATTTGGTGATTATGCCTGGGATATTTGCTCGGACGATATGTTCCGGGCGGGAGACCATGCGGAGAAAGAGGCGATCGAGACCTTCACGTTTGATGCGGGCAACGCGCAACTGAAAGCGGGATGGTCGTGGAAATACGAGATGGTGTCGAGAGCTAACAACATCCTGATCCACCTTCCGGAGATGACCTCGATCTCGGACGACATCAAGAACCGGAGTCTGGGTGAGACCTACTTCTTCCGTGCGTTCGCTTACTGGTGGCTTTACCTGCCTTATGGGGAAGTTCCCCTTATCTTGGAGGATGACGTGAAGAACGCGAACTACAACAAGCCGAAGGCTTCCCTCAACGAGGTGCTGGCTCAAATAGAGAGCGATCTCCTGAAAGCGGCCCAGTATCTGCCCGAGACCTCGACCGCCGGACGGATCAATCGGGGAACCGCCTACGCTTACCTGACTCAATTGTATATGCATTGGTCGTGCATCGAGAATAACGAGGACAAGCTCCAGAAAGCGATCGACGCCGGTACGCAGGTGACGGGGAACGACAATTACCGTCTGTCGGCCAACTATCAGGATAACTTCCGCCAAGTGACGGAAGGGCTGCCCGAGATGTTACTGTACGTCACCTCATCTTCCACTTGGCGTAACACCTCTACCATTTACTACTTCTCGCCGCGTTCGTTAGGAGGCTGGAACTTCTTCCATCCGCTGCCCGGACTGTTCGAGGCTTTTGGCGACGATCCACGCCGGGAGATGACCATGTGGGCGGCAGGCGATCAAATTCAAGTCGGCCCGGATTTGATAAATTATGATCCAAACTCTTCCGAAACGGGTTATCATTTCAATAAATATACTACCTTTACGAGCGAAGGATTGCTAAACTTCGACTTGTTGATTCCCCTAATGCGGTCGGCGGATGTATATCTGCTGGTAGCTGAAGCGAAAATACGGCTCTCAGGAGCGGGAGCCGGCGACCAAGAGATCAATGCCGTACGGGCTCGTGTAGGCTTGCCTCCTATCTCGAATGCCGGTCCGGAGGAGCTGATCAAGGAGCGCCGTCTGGAGCTGGCCGGGGAGAATCGCCGTCACTTCGACTTAGTTCGCTGGGATAAGATCGGCTGGGTTGACTTAGTGACTCTTTACGCTGACCCGAAAGCCTCGCATACGACCGACCAAGGCCGCAAGAATTTCCAACGTCCGCGTAACTATTACTTCCCACTGCCTCAGGAAGAGATCGACAAGAGTAATGGCGTCCTCGTGCAGAACAGCAATTACTAATTATTAATACAAGAAATGGTAACACGAAGCAAACGAAAAATGAACCTTTGGATGGCGATATTCGCCTTGTCGATCGCCGTCGTGGCGGGAGCTTTCGCCAAAGATCCCGGCAAAGTAAACTCACGTTATTACTTGATCGGTCACCGGGGCGGCGTGACCGAGAACGAGATCCATCCGGAGAACAGCCTCGCCGCGCTCGACGAAGCGATCGAGAGAGGCTACAAAGGTGTGGAAATCGACGTCAGGGAGAGCAAGGATGGCGTCTTGTTCCTATACCACTACGCCACCTTGGAGCGGGACTATGACTCCAAAGACCGCTGCGCTGACTTGACTTGGGAGGAGATACAGCGATTGCGTCCCCTCCGGGCCGACGGGAAAGCACCCGTATCGTTAGAGGAATATTGCAAACATGCCCAAGGGAAGATCCAGGAGATCATGCTCGACATCAAGATCCCGGAGCCTTCTGACGAGTTCTTCGAGAAGCTGAAACGGATTCTCGGGGAGACAGGCTTCCTGGAGCACTCCTATTCCATCGGATATGGCGAGCAGTTGCGGGGAACGGGCTGCAAGATCACGATGCTGCTCCGCGAGCGGGAGGAATTCTTCCAGAAATACGGTGACAAGACCAAGGATCTCTATTTCCTCTTCGCGGGCATCGATGAGCTGAACTCACGGATACTCCGCTGGTGCAAGGAGCAAGGGATACAGGTGATGGCGTGCGTGAACCGCCCGTGGCGTGAGCCTGTTACCCCCCAGAACATCGAGGAAGCCGAAAGAGATTTAGAGTGGCTGAAGAGCTGGGGCGTGATCTACTACCAGATCGACTCAGACTACGACCGCCCCTTCCGGGAATAATACGGGAAAAGAGAACGCCCAAGATCATCCAGGCTGGCTTGATCTTGGGCGTTTTTTATGCCTGAACGGGCAGGGCATCAAAGATAAGCCCGCACCTTCTCGCGATCCGTCCGCACCGTCTCGAACTCCGAGGTGACCACGCTGCTGCCCATCGGGACATTCTCGTTCCGATATTCCATCCGGCTATACACGACACTCCGCGCGGAGGTATGAAACTCCCTTGCGCCGGTCTCCGCCTCTATCCGGGCGATGTTATTCTCTCGCACGCCACATCCCGGCATGATGATAATCCGTCCGTCAGCCCGGCGCACCAACTCGGCGATCAAGGGGATACCTTTCACGGCATCCGACTGCTGTCCTGAGGTCAGGATCCGGTCGCAACCTAACTCGATCAGCTGCTCCAAGGCGGCAAACGGATCCCTGCATACGTCGAACGCCCGGTGGCAAGTGACCGACAAGGGCTTGGCGGCCTCGATCAACCGCCGCATCAACGGCACGTCAATATCCCCCTCTTTCGTGAGGCAGCCGAAGACGACCCCATGCACCTTCAACCGCTTGCATAGCTCTATATCGAGCAACATCGCCTCCACTTCCGCCTCCGTATAGAGGAAATCGCCCCCCCTCGGACGGATAATCACGTTGATCTGGATCTTCGAGGTCAAGGCCTGCGCCATCTTGATCTCCCCATAGCTCGGGGTCGTGCCACCCTCCGGTATCCCGGCGCACAGTTCCACACGGGTCGCGCCACCCGCCTCCGCCTCCACGCAGCTCAAGGCGGAATTCGCGCATATCTCTATAATTCGTCCCATAAGAATATGAAGATTGTTGAGACCCCAAAAATACGAAAATATCCCAAGCGCCCCACCTCCCCTCCCGAAAGAGCCATCAGCTATCCCGAAAAGCAGCCCGGGGATTCCGGAAAGACACGGGAAGTTTTCGCGGGAAGTTGACCATGCTTTCCTTGAAAATCGGGTGATAAGCCAAATAGCCCTAAATACTTTCCACATGAAATTAACAAAATAAAACAAAAAACCGCTCTTTCCTACCATAAAGGAAGATAGCGTCTATCTATTTATCCCTCTATCCGTTAGATAAGCGTCATCGGCTTTCAATTAGTCTATACAAGAAGTAAATTGGTCTATTTCCACATTACCCGGCGAAAAGCGAAAGTTTAACTAAACCCAAAAAGACTCAAAAAGTCATATTTTCATACATCGAAGCGGCATAAAACGTAATATTGCACAGAGATTTAAAGGTTTTAGGTTAATAACAGACAGGCTTTATGGGAGAAATAAAAGGCTATATTTCACAGGTTATCGGCCCGGTAGTGGATATCCACTTTGACTACGAGGCAGAAGATGAGATAACCCTCCCCCGTATCCACGACGCGATGGAGATAACCCGCCCCAACGGGAAAATCCTGATCGTCGAAGTACAGCAACACATCGGGGAAAACACCGTCCGCACCGTGGCGATGGACACGACCGACGGCCTCAGGCGCGGCATGGAAGCCGTATCGCACGGGCAGCCGATCACCATGCCGACCGGGGATCAAGTGAAAGGACGCTTGATGAATGTCACCGGGGATCCGATCGACGGGATGACCTCACTGGACAAGAAAGGGGCGCTTCCTATCCACCGCGAGCCGCCCAAGTTCGAGGACTTGACGACGACGCAGGAGGTACTGTACACCGGCATCAAGGTGATCGACCTGCTGGAGCCTTACGCGAAAGGCGGCAAGATCGGCCTCTTCGGGGGAGCCGGCGTAGGCAAGACGGTGCTGATCATGGAATTGATCAATAATATCGCGAAAAAGAATAACGGATTCTCCGTATTCGCCGGCGTCGGTGAGCGTACGCGCGAGGGCAACGACCTGCTCCGCGAGATGATCCAATCCGGCGTGATCCGCTATGGCGAGGAATTCAAGAAGAGCATGGAGGCAGGCAACTGGGATCTCTCGAAGATCGACTACGAGGAGCTGGCGAAATCGCAGGCTACGTTGGTCTTCGGGCAGATGAACGAGCCGCCGGGAGCCCGCTCGTCCGTGGCGCTTTCCGGGCTGACTATCGCCGAGTCCTTCAGGGATCAGGCGGCGGAAGGGGAAAAGAAAGATATTCTGTTCTTCATCGATAATATATTCCGTTTCACGCAAGCGGGCTCCGAGGTATCGGCCCTGCTGGGACGTATGCCCTCCGCCGTAGGCTACCAACCGACATTGGCCACGGAGATGGGCGCGATGCAGGAGCGTATCACCTCGACGAAGAAGGGATCCATCACGTCCGTGCAGGCGGTCTACGTGCCGGCCGACGACTTGACCGACCCGGCTCCGGCGACCACGTTCACGCACCTGGACGCTACGACCGTGCTAAGCCGTAAGATAACGGAGCTGGGTATCTATCCCGCCGTGGATCCGCTGGAATCGACCTCCCGTATCCTCGACCCGCTGATCGTCGGGAAAGAGCATTACGAGACGGCGCAGCGCGTAAAGCAAATCCTGCAACGCAACAAGGAATTGCAAGACATCATCTCCATCCTCGGCATGGAGGAGCTGTCCGACGAGGACCGGCTGACGGTGAACCGCGCGCGCCGGGTACAACGCTTCCTGTCGCAACCCTTCTCCGTGGCGGAGCAATTCACGGGCGTGCCGGGAGTCATGGTATCCATCGAGGACACGATCCGCGGATTCAAGATGATCATGGACGGAGAGACCGACGACATCCCGGAACAGGCCTTCCTGAACGTGGGGACGATCGAGGATGTCATGGAAAAAGCGAAACGACTGAAAGAACAAGCGAACTAATTCAATATGAAACTGGAAATTGTATCACCGGAAGGAGTCCTGTTCGAAGGAGAGGCGAGATCCGTCTCTTTTCCCGGGATCGCGGGGGCGTTCAACGTGCTTCCACACCATGCCCCGCTGATTGCGGCACTGAAGGCCGGTACGATCCGGTTTGAGGTAAACGGGAAACAACAAGAACAATCGATACAAAGTGGATTCGTAGAAGTGAAGGATGACCGCCTATCCGTTTGCGTCGAATAAAAAACATAAGATAATGAGTGGTAGATTAAGAATGAAGGTAATGGGACTGATAACGTTTATCAACGCGGTTATCGGTATTTCTTTGGGGGGCTTGCTTTATAACATCTGGCCCGAGCACTATTTCACGTGGTACCCTTCCATTCCCTTCTTTTATTGGCTCATGGCGATCGCGATGACCTTTTTCCTGGACCGGGTAAAACGAAGGAACGGTGACGTCACCGTAACGATGTATATGCTGGTCCGGTTCTGCAAATTCACGATCGCTTGTGTTTTTTTGTGGATGTACGCCGCGCTGGTCAAGGAGAACCTTCGCGCTTTCGGGTTCACGATGATGTTATTCTATTTCATTTACCTCGGATTGGAGACCTATACCCTATATCTGTTCGAGAAGAAAAGAATGAAAAGAGAAAGAAGAGAGAAAGAATATGAGAGCGATAAGAAATAACAAAGCGTTATGGCTTACCCTGTTGATGTGGCTCTGCCTGCTCACGCCGGCGAAGGCGGACGAGGGAGAGGTCAACGTGCAGGAGATCGTCTTCTCGCATATCCAGGACGCCTACACGTGGCATATCACGGAATGGGGCGACACCGAGGTGGCGATCCCTTTGCCGATCATAGTGAGAAGCGAGGAGAAGGGATGGGATATGTTCCTTTCGTCGCGGCTGAGTCACGGACAGACCTACCACGGCTATTACATCGCCCCGGAAGGGGCTAACGCCGGCAAGGTGGTAGAGCGCGACAGCTCCGGCGAGGAGATGCGCCCCTTGGACCTGTCGCTGACGAAGAATGTCTTCGGGCTGTTCATCAGTAGCGGGATCCTGCTGTGGGTCATCCTCGGGGCCGCCCGTTGGTACAAGAAGCATCCGTTAGAGACCCCGGGAGGGTTCCTCGGAGCGGTGGAGGCCGTCGTGTCCTACATACAGGACGGGGTGATAAAAGACGCGATCGGGAAGGAGTACAAGCCGTTCTCCTCCTACCTGCTGACGGTGTTCTTCTTCATCTTGGTCAATAACCTGCTGGGGATCGTACCCATCTTCCCGGGAGGAGCCAACGTGACGGGTAACATCGCGGTGACAGGCGTGCTGGCCCTTTGTACCTTCGTGGCGGTCAATTTGTTCGCGACGAAAGCCTATTGGAAGGACATCTTCTGGCCCAACGTGCCGATCTACCTGAAACTGCCGTTGCCGATCATGCCGTTCGTCGAGTTCTTCGGGGTGTTCACCAAACCGTTCGCCTTGATGATCCGTCTGTTCGCCAACATCATGGCCGGGCACACCATCATCCTGGCGCTCACCTGCCTGATATTCATCACGGTGTCGATGGGCGTGATAGTCAATCTCGGGATGACGGTCATCTCCGTCGTCTTTTGCGTGTTCATGAACTGCTTGGAGTTGTTCGTGGCTTGCCTGCAAGCTTACATTTTCACCCTTTTGTCCGCCAACTACATCGGATTGGCGAAAATAAAGGATTGAGAAGAATCGCTTAAATGTTCGAGATGAATCATCGAAAGGATCAGGATGATTTCATCAAAGGTATTAGAGTTATAATAAAAAGGTTACTAATTAAAAACTAAACATTATGTTATCGACTATTTTATTACAGGCTGCGGCCGGGATGGGCGTAGCGAAGATGGGAGCTACCGTAGGTGCTGGACTTGCCGCTATCGGCGCGGGTATCGGAATCGGATTGATCGGTAAAGGGGCTGTCGAGGCCATCGGGCGTCAACCCTCGGCCGCCGGCGAGATCCGTACCTCCATGTTGATCATGAGTGCGTTGGTGGAAGGTGTGGCATTGTTCGCCATCGTGGTATGTTTCTTGGGACTGTTCCAATAATAAAACGATACAACCATGTCTTTATTAACACCGGACTCAGGGCTTCTTTTCTGGATGATCGTGTCGTTCGGGATCGTCTTCGTCCTCCTTTCCAAGTACGGTTTCCCCGTGATCGTGAAAGCGATAGAGGAACGAAAGGCCTATATAGACAACTCCCTTGAGACGGCCCGGAAAGCCAACGAGCAGCTGGCTAATATCCAGGCCGAGGGCGAGAAGATCTTGGCCGAGGCGAAGGAAAGGCAGAACGCCATCATGAGGGAAGCCTTCGACGAGAAGGAGCGGATCCTCGAAGAGGCCCGCCAAAAAGCGGCTTCCGAGGCGCATTCGCAGATAGAGGAGGCAACCCGGCGCATCCGCGAGGAGAAGGAGAAAGCGATCCGGGAGGTCCGCGCAGAGATCACGGATCTCTCCATCGCCATCGCGGAGAAAGTAATGAAAGAGAAAATCAGCCGGGACGACCGGCAGCGGGAGATCATCGACCGGCTGCTGGATGAGGTATCGTTTAGTAAATCATAAGGTATGGATATAGGAACTATTTCTTCCCGGTACGCGAAGGCGCTTTTCTCGCTCGCCAAGGAAAAGGGAGAGGAAAGCCGGGTATATGATGACATGAAGATGCTGGCCGACAGCTTCTCGGCCGAGCCGGGCCTGCGCGCGGCGCTAAGCAACCCGATCGTCTCCCGGGAGGAGAAGGTCAAGTTGCTCAAGGCGGCGGGCGGCATCCAGGTCTGCGACCTATACACACGTCTCATCGACTTGGTACTGCGACACCGGCGGGAGACCCTGTTGCCCTTCATCGCATACATCTATATCCACCTTTACAGGAAAGACAAGAAGATCACCCGGGTACGATTCGACACGGCCGCCCCGGTAGATGACAAGGTCATCGCCCACCTGCAAGAGAAGTTGCGGAAAGAGACGGGGAACACGATCGAGTTCTCAGGCCACGTGGAACCGGAGCTGATCGGAGGCTTTCGTTTACGTATCGGTAATTACCGGATCGACGCCAGCTACTTGACGCAACTGCGCGACATCCGTGCCGGATTACTTGAGAACAGATAAAAAAGAAAAAGTATGACAGAACAGATAAAAGTGAGTGAAGTATCCTCCATCCTGCGCCAGCAATTGGAAGGGATCAACACCAGTGTCAAGCTGGAGGAGGTCGGCACCGTGCTACAAGTGAGCGACGGAGTGGTCCGCGTATACGGCTTGGACAACGCCGAGGCGAACGAGTTGCTCCAGTTCGACAACGGGATGGAGGCAATCGTGATGAACCTCGAGGAGGACAACGTGGGAGCCGTCCTGTTAGGCCCGACCGACCAGATCAAGGAGGGCGACACCGTGAAGCGAACAGGCCGTATCGCCTCCATCAACGTCAGCGAGGGCATGATCGGACGTGTGATCAATCCGTTAGGAGAACCGCTCGACGGGAAGGGAGACATCATCGGCGAGACCTGCGAGATGCCATTGGAACGGAAAGCGCCCGGTGTCATTTTCAGGCAACCGGTGAACGAGCCGTTGCAAACGGGTATCAAGGCCGTGGACGCCATGATACCGATCGGACGCGGACAACGCGAGCTGATTATCGGCGACCGGCAGACCGGCAAGACCTCCATCGCGATCGACACGATCATCAACCAGCGGGCTAATTACCTCGCCGGGGATCCGGTCTATTGCATCTACGTCGCCATCGGACAGAAGGGTTCCACGGTCGCCGCATTAGTCAACACCTTACAGGAGAAAGGAGCGATGGATTACACGATCGTCGTGAGCGCGACGGCATCCGACCCTGCGGCGATGCAATATTTCGCCCCCTTCGCGGGAGCGGCTATCGGTGAATTCTTCCGGGATAGTGGACGACATGCCTTAGTGGTATATGACGATCTTTCCAAGCAGGCCGTGGCATACCGTGAGGTATCCTTGATCTTGCGCCGTCCATCCGGACGTGAGGCTTATCCGGGAGATATATTCTATCTCCACTCCCGCTTGCTGGAGCGCGCGGCGAAGATCATCAACCAACCGGAAGTGGCACGCCAGATGAACGACCTGCCCGAGAGCATGAAAGACCGGGTAAAAGGAGGTGGTTCGCTGACAGCGTTGCCTATTATCGAGACGCAGGCGGGCGACGTCTCCGCCTATATCCCGACGAACGTGATCTCCATCACCGACGGGCAGATCTTCTTGGAGACCGATCTTTTCAACCAAGGCAACCGCCCGGCTATCAACGTGGGTATCTCGGTATCCCGTGTGGGAGGTAACGCCCAGCTGAAGGCGATGAAGAAGGTAGCCGGTACGCTGAAGATCGACCAAGCGCAGTTCCGCGAGCTGGAATCGTTCTCCAAGTTCGGGGGCGAGATGGATCCGGTGACGGCGTTCACGATCGACAAGGGGCAGAAGAACACCCGCCTCTTGATACAACCCCAGTACAGCCCGATGCCGGTAGAGGAGCAGATCGCGATCCTGTATTGCGGCACACGGGGACTCTTGAAGGATGTCCCATTGGACAAGGTTCACGAGTTCGAGGGACTGTTCCTGCAAGAGCTGCGCACGCAACACCAGCGCGACGTATTGGATGTGCTGAAAACCGGGACGATCAACGACGAGATCCAGAAGATCTTGGAGGAGACCGCCAAGAAGTTGACAAGTAACTATTAGTGGATAGTTGGCGGGATTCCACCGCCAACCGTAAAATGGAGTATTATGGCATCACTGAAAGAAATAAAGATCCGGATCGCCTCCATACGAAGCACGCAGAAGATCACCGCCGCCATGAAAATGGTATCGTCGGCGAAGCTCCATCACGCCCAAGCGCAGACCGAGCATACGCTTACGTATGCAGGCAAGCTATCCGCTATACTGAACGGCTTGCTCTCCGCCGAGCCCGACGAGACGGACTCGCCTTACACCGCCCAAAGGGAGGCGAGGCGGGTGGCGATCGCCGCGTTCTCGTCGAGCACGGGGCTATGCGGCGTGTTCAACGCCAACGTATGGAAAGAGCTTTCCGCCAAGATACAAGGTTACAAAGACCAAGGGATCGAGGTGCGGCTCCTGCCGGTAGGCAAGAAAATAGCGGACGAGATACGGAAAGCCGGGCTTCCCTACGAGACGGACTTCATCACGATCGGCGAGAAGCCGTCGTACGAGAGCGCTGTCGCCCTCGCGAAGAGGCTGATGGCGTTGTTCACGACCGGCGAGGTGGATCGGGTGGAGCTACTGTATCACCATTTCAAGAACACGGCGACGCAGATCTTGACCGACAAGGTATATCTGCCCCTCTCCTTCCAGGAGGAAAACCGGAAGACGGACGAGACCGCCGAGGCATCCACGGACTATATCTTAGAGCCATCCGGATATGATTTACGCGACCGATTGTTCCCCAAGCTGCTCGACCTGACCATCTATACCACGCTGCTCGACACCTCCACCTCGGAGCACGCGGCACGCATGATGGCCATGCAGACAGCGAACGATAACGCGAATGACCTGATACAGGACTTGACCTTGCAATACAACAAGACGCGCCAGCAAGCCATCACCAACGAGCTGCTGGATATTATGGGAGGCGCGTCCGCATCATCGTAATAAACACGTCTGGGCCCGGCGAGCGTAGGTCATCCGATCGTTCGCCGGGCATTTTTATACCCGCCCGGCACCTTGCCGGAACACCGGCAAGTTTTTCCCGATCCCTCCCCTGCTTTTTCCCGAAAGTAGCCGGTCTTTTCCATGCGGCGGCACGGCTATCCTGTCCGCCCCCACTCGCCACGCGAACGAAATGCCCTCGAAAAAACGATTACCAAGCCACTCCAAAAGGCTTTTCGGGTAGCTTAAGTAACAAAATTGTCAATCTTTTGGCAAAAACGCTTGCAATCTGAAAAAATAATGCGTAATATTGCCCAAAAATAAAAACAAATACAGGAAACTCAATTAATGACGCGTATAGAATCCGCATATTATACCTGGGCATTGATGACCCCTTGGGGGGTTGGGATATAGCACTTCGTTTCAAGAGATAGTCCATCCCCGCTTCCCCTCCGCGGGCTCGCCGGGATGACCTCATCATTTTTTACAAAATACCTTAATTACAATTTTCTTATAATCATACCGTCCGTATGGGCCGTAAGCGGCGTTTACCCATGTAGGCGCGGCGATCCGGCCGGCGGTCATCAATTTTGCCAACAGATGAAAGTATTGAAATTCGGAGGAACCTCCGTAGGATCCATAAATAGTATCTTAAGCGTAAAGCGAATCGTAGAGGCGATCGAGGAGCCCGTGATCGTTGTCGTATCCGCGTTGGGCGGCATAACCGACAAATTGCTGGCCACCTCCAACTTAGCGGCGAAGGGGAACCTCGCCTATGAGAAGGAGCTCTCAGAGATCATCGCCCGCCACCTCGACGTGATCGAGGGCGTGATCGAGCGGAAAGAGACACGCATGGAGGTCCAAAAGAAGGCGATGGAACTATTGGACGAGCTGGGGAACATCTTCAAGGGGGTCTATCTGATCAACGACCTATCCGCCAAGACCTCCGACACGATCGTAAGCTATGGCGAGCGGCTCTCCTCCCTGATTATCTCGAACGTGATCGAGGGCGCCCGATTCTACGACTCACGTAAGTTTATCAAGACCGTCAAGCAATTCAACAAGCATAACGTGGATTTCGAGCTGACGAACCGGCTGATCCAGGAGACCTTCTCGCCGCTGCCGAAAGTAGCGTTGGTACCCGGTTTCATCTCGTCGAGCAAGGAGACCGGAGAGGTGACGAACTTAGGACGAGGTGGCTCCGACTATACCGCCTCTATCCTCGCCGCCGCCTTGGACGCCTCCTCCTTGGAGATCTGGACCGACGTGGACGGCTTCATGACCGCCGACCCCCGAGTGATCAGTTCCGCCTACGTGATCGACCGGCTCTCCTTCACCGAGGCGATGGAGCTATGCAACTTCGGGGCGAAAGTGATTTATCCCCCTACGATTTACCCAGTCTACCATAAGAATATCCCGATCCGGATCCTGAACACGTTCAACCCGACAGCCCCGGGAACCTTCATCTCGAAAGAGAAGGTGAAAGAGGAAGGAAAGGCGCTAATCAAGGGAATATCCTCGATCAACGACACCTGCCTCATCACGGTACAAGGCTTGGGAATGGTCGGTGTGATCGGAGTGAATTACAGGATCTTCAAGACCTTGGCGAAAAACGGGATCAGTGTCTTCATGGTATCGCAGGCAAGTTCGGAGAACAACACCACCTTCGCTGTCCGTAATGCGGACGCGGATCTGGCGGTACAGGTGCTGAATGAGGAATTCGCGATGGAACGCGCGCAGGGAGACATGAACGACACCGTGGCGGAGAAAGACTTAGCTACGGTGGCGATCGTGGGCGAGAACATGAAACGTACGCCGGGTATCGCCGGGAAGCTGTTCGGCACGTTAGGACGCGCCGGTATCAGCGTGATCGCTTGCGCCCAAGGAGCCTCGGAGACGAACATCTCGTTCGTTATCAAGCATAAGTATCTCCGCAAGGCATTGAACTCTATCCACGACTCCTTTTTTCTATCGGAATACAAGGTCTTGAACCTGTTTATCGCCGGTGTCGGGACGGTCGGGGGAAACCTGATCGAGCAGATCCGTATCCAACAGCCCAAGTTGATGCAGCAAAACGGACTGAAGCTGAACGTGGTAGGCATCTCCAACTCCAAGAAAGCGCTGTTCTGCCGGGAAGGGATTAGCTTAGACCATTATATGGAGGAGCTGAAAGAGAAGGGAGAAGATAGCGACCCCGCCCATCTATGCGACGGGATCGTGAAAATGAACATCTTCAACTCCGTATTCGTCGACTGCACCGCGAGTCCGGAGATAGCGGCTCTTTACGAGACGCTGATGAACTATAACGTATCAGTCGTGGCAGCCAACAAGGAGGCAGCGTCCTCTCCTTACGAGAATTATATCAAACTCAAAGAGATTGCCAGGCATCGCGACATCAAATTCTTGTTCGAGACGAACGTAGGTGCCGGATTGCCCATCATCAACACGATGAACGATCTGATAAACAGTGGGGATCATATCTTGAAATTGGAGGCGGTACTCTCGGGCACGCTCAACTTCATTTTCAACACGATAAGCGCTAAAGTCCCTTTCAGTGAGGCAATCCATTTAGCGAAGGAGGCGGGTTATGCCGAGCCGGACCCGCGTATCGACCTGAGCGGCAAGGACGTGATCCGCAAATTAGTGATCCTCGCACGCGAGGCGGGCTATCCTGTGGAGCAAACCGACGTGCGTAAGAACCTGTTTATCCCGGATACCTATTTCGAAGGATCCTTAGAGGATTTCTGGAAGAATGTCAAGGATTTAGATGCCGATTTCGAACAAAAACGGCAGGAATTGGAAGCGGAGGGGAAACGCTTCCGCTTCGTGGCGAAGATGGAGAAAGGGGCTTGTGAGGTTGGATTGCAGGCGGTGGACAGCCACCACCCCTTCTACGAGCTGGAAGGCAGCAATAACATCATCATGATCTCTACGGAAAGATACCACGATTACCCCATGATTATCAAAGGATATGGAGCCGGAGCGGACGTAACGGCAGCAGGGGTGTTCGCGGATATTATATCGATCGCAAACATACGATAGCATGAAACATATTATCATTCTTGGTGACGGGATGGCCGACGAGCCAATCGCCTCGTTAGGGGGTAAGACCCCTTTGCAATACGCACGCACGCCTTATATGGACCGGTTGGCAAGATTGGGCGTGACCGGACGGTTGAAGACCGTGGCGGATGGCTTCCATCCGGGGAGCGAGGTGGCCAATATGTCGGTATTGGGCTACGACCTGCCCTCGGTCTATGAGGGAAGGGGCGTATTGGAGGCCGCCAGTATCGGCGTGACCCTACAGCCCGGCGAGATGGCTATGCGCTGCAACTTGGTTTGCGTGGAGGGCGATCTCCTGAAGAACCACTCGGCTGGCCATATCTCCACGGAAGAGGCCGACGAGCTGATCCGTTTCCTCAACGAGCGGTTGGGCTCTGACCGTATCCGGTTCTACACGGGTGTCTCCTACCGCCACCTGCTGGTCATCAAGAATGGCGATAAACGAGTGGAATGCATCCCCCCGCACGACGTGCCGCTCCACCCTTTCCGCCCACTCTTGCCGAAGCCAGAGAATCCGGGGGACAAAGAGGCGCAAGGGACGGCAGAGCTACTGAGCGAGCTGATCCTGAAATCGCAAGCGCTCTTAAAGGATCACCCGGTCAACCGGCGGCGCATCGCCGAGGGAAAAGACCCGGCCAACAGCATCTGGCCTTGGTCGCCCGGCTATCGGCCTGCCATGCGAACCCTAAAAGAGATGTACGGGATCAGGAATGGGGCGGTCATCTCCGCCGTCGACCTGATCCGGGGAATCGGGGTTTACGCGGGAATGGAGGTACTGCACGTGGAGGGAGCCACCGGACTTTATGACACCAATTACGAGGGAAAGGCGCGAGCCGCCTTGGATGCGTTGCGGACAAACGATTTCGTCTATCTCCATATCGAGGCGAGCGACGAGGCCGGACATGAGGGAGATGTGGCCTTGAAGATCAAGACAATCGAGAATCTTGACGCACGTGCGGTACGGATAATTTATGAGGAGACAAGCCAATGGGACGAGCCCGTGGCGATCGCTGTCTTGCCCGACCATCCCACTCCTTGCGCGATCCGCACCCATACGGGCGATCCGGTGCCGTTCCTGATTTACAAACCGGGGATGGCCCCCGACACGGTCGGCTCCTTCGACGAATTTTCCGTGCGAGAGGGGAAATACGGGCTTTTGGAGAAAGACCAATTCATCCACGAATTCCTAAACGATTAACCATGAGATATTACAGTACGAACAAGCAGGCTCCTGCCGCCTCCTTGGAGGAAGCGGTGGTGAAAGGCCTGGCGGGCGATAAAGGGCTGTATATGCCCGAAAAAATCCCCGGCATGAAAAAAGAAATCCTTGCCGGGCTAAAGGGAAAAACATTTCGGGAGATTTCCTGTATCGTGGCGAGGGCTTTTTTTGGTGAGGATATAGAACCGGACATATTGGACGGGATCGTGAACGATACCCTCTCGTTCGAGACCCCGGTAGTGCCCGTGCAGGGCAACATATACAGCCTGGAGCTGTTTCATGGCCCCACGTTGGCCTTCAAGGACGTTGGCGGGCGGTTCATGGCGCGGCTTCTTGGCTATTTTATCCGTAAGGAGGGATTGAGCCAAGTGAACGTATTGGTGGCAACATCCGGCGACACGGGAAGCGCCGTGGCGAACGGCTTCCTCGGGGTACCGGGGATCCATGTGTATGTGCTCTACCCCAAAGGGAAGGTAAGCCCGATACAGGAATGCCAGTTCACGACCTTGGGAAAGAATATCACCGCCTTGGAGATCGACGGTACTTTCGATGATTGCCAGGCGTTGGTCAAGGCAGCCTTCATGGATAACGAGCTGAACCGGCATATGCGGTTGACATCGGCCAACTCGATCAACGTGGCCCGTTTCTTGCCTCAGTCGTTCTATTATTTCAACGCATACGCCCAATTGGACAAGATCGGGAAAGCGGATGAACTGGTAGTCTGCGTACCGAGCGGGAATTTTGGGAACATCACCGCCGGATTGTTCGCTCACCGGATGGGTTTGCCGATCAAGCGTTTCGTGGCGGCCAACAACCGAAATGACGTATTTCTGGAATATTTGAGAACAGGCATCTATACCCCTCGCCCATCCGTCGCCACGATCGCGAACGCGATGGATGTGGGAGCCCCGAGCAATTTCGCCCGGATCTTGGACCTGTTCGGCTCACAAGGGGATACGCATGAGTCTATCTGCCGCCTCATCTCCGGCTATCGTTACACCGACGAGGAGATCGCCGCCACGATCCGGCGGGTCTATCAAGAGACAGGCTACCTGCTCGACCCGCACGGCGCTTGCGGATTCCAGGCGCTTGCGGACAGCCAGCTCGAAAAGAACGAGACAGGCCTGTTCTTGGAGACGGCACATCCCGCCAAATTCAAGGATACTATCGATAAAATAATAGGGGCGGATATAGATATACCCGCCCCCTTAAAGGCTTTCATGGAAGGAACCAAGCAGAGCATCGAACTGCCGAAAGATTTTGAGACATTCAAATCGTTCCTGATGAGCCGCTAAACCTGATACATCAAGACGGTGTGTCATAATGACAAACTGCCGCGCTATTATCGGGATTCGGGCTAAGTCGTTTACGGAAGTAAACTCCTGTCGCCTTCACCCTCAATGCCTTGCATTTTATCCATTCTAACACACCTAAGGGGCTGCGCCAAAATTTACCATTTTGACACAGCCCCGTCTTAATCTACCGCCCACTCTTTCATCTCATACATATCCTGATACTCTTCCCACTCCGGATCCAGCTCTGTATAAATAGAGATGGGCAGAAGCTCGAAAGAGGCCAGCGCCTCGTTCAGCCGTTCGCCGAATACACGAACCGTACGGGTATAAAATACCCAGACCTTCTCGCCATCGCCCGTATAGACACCGGTCAGTATAGCGAGCTTGTCCTTCTTTTCCATCGCTTTCCGCAGGATTTCCTCCACAAGCTCCATCTTCTCGGCGAGAGCCTCATCGGGCAATCCCCGCTTGTCTCCCTCATACTTCCAGGTGATCTCCACCCGTTCCCTATATTTCCCGGACTCCATGAACTCTTTCAGCTCATCTCGCCCATAGACAGAGATCATCTGCCCTGATTCGCTCTCCGAGAGAGCCGTAAACCATACATCGCTTAATTTCATATCCTTATCATCTGTTTATCGCATAATGCCTATCTGACGGTAAAAATACGACAAAAAAAGGCCGTGCCTTCTCCAAGCACGGCCTTTTTCGTGTTATTCTCTCTCTATCGGATCAATAGCCGGGATTCTGTTCCAACAGGTTATTCGCTCCCATTACGCTATAATGAATCGGGAAACGGTTGAGGTTCGGATCTTTTTTCGCCTTATGATCCCACCAATCCTCCGTGACGTAAGCGTTCCAACGCACCAAATCCGTACGGCGACGCCCCTCATTCAGAAACTCTAACTTCCACTCTTTCAGCATACGATACTTATCCAAATTGGCGGCGGTCACGGGATCTGGGTCAATTCCGTCAGCGAAATAGCGTTTACGCACCTTATTAATCAATTCGGCCGCCCCCTGCTTGTCGCCCATACGCATCTTGCATTCCGCCAACGTATAATAAATCTCCGTCAGACGGATCGCAGTTAGGCAAGAAGCGACAAGCCATAAAAAAGACACCTTGGCAAGTTGATTACCAAGGTGTCTCATTCAAATAATAAGTTCGTCCTTACGGGAGGTGGTAAATCCTGCCCGCTCGCTTATCTCTTACCCAATCTGTGATCCAAGATGCCCACATGGCACTCGCCATAGTGCTTCAGCTGCTCCACGATATTCTTCGCGGTGGACTCCTCCTCTACCTGCTCACGAACGAAAGCGAACAGGAAGTCGCGGCTGGCGTGATCCTTATCCGCCTCGGCGATGTTGACCATCTTGTCGATCTCCTCGGAAACATGGCACTCATGCTTGTAAACGTGCTCGAATACCTCCAGCGCGCTACCCCAGCCTGTCGGAACCACGTTGACCTGGCCGATCGTGATGTCACCACCGCGATCCAGCGTATAGTCGATCAACTTATGAGCATGCTCCAATTCCTCGTTCGCCTGCAATTTCATCCAATGAGCGAAACCGTTCAATCCCTCTTTCTGGAAATAAACCGCCATCGAGAGATACAAATTCGAAGACCACATCTCCGCGTTAACCTGAGCGTTGAACGCCTCTGATAATTCCTTACTTAAGATCATAACACTATTTTGTTTTACCTAAAAAATTAAACATTCTTCTATACTGTTCTTCTCGCGAAGATAACGAAAAGAAAGCGTGACTATCACGCTCTCCCCTTCTTTTTTTGCCTGTCAAAGAGTTAAAATCTATTCATTTCCCGAGAGTCAAGGGCTAAGGATTCCATTCCGTTGCCTCAAAGGAGACGACGATACAGCGCTCAATACCAGACCTGCCCCGGACGACTGCCCATCTCAAACTCCAGTGTCGCCCCAGACATGATCTGCCCATGCGTGATATAGCTCTTGTCGTAGGGTTTCCCATCGAGTTTTACCGACTGGATATAGATATTCCCGGGGCTCACCCCCGTCGCTTTCACCGTGAACGTCTTGCCGTTCGCCAACCGCATCCGCACCTCGGGAAAGAGCGGAGTACCGATCTCATAGCGTCCACTGACCGGATCGACCGGGTAGAAGCCCATCGCGCTGAACACGAACCAGGCCGACATCTGCCCGCAATCCTCGTTGCCGCAAATGCCATCGGGAGCGTTCTTATAGAGATCATGCAGCACCTGCGCCACGTATTCCTGCGTCTTCCACGGCTGGCGTACCTTATTATACAGATAGATCACATGATGGCTCGGCTCATTGCCATGCGCGTACTGCCCGATCATGCCGGTACTGAAGATCGGCAGCTCCTCGTCGGCGGAGGTATAGGTGAACATACTATCGAGTTTCTGGACGAAACGCTCCTCTCCCCCTACCAAGCCGATCAAGCCGTCTATGTCGTGCGGCACCGACCAGAGGTATTGCCAGGCGTTGCTCTCACAAATATCCTCGGTATAAGTAGCCGCGTCGAACGGGGTGACGAAATTTCCCTTCTCGTCGCGCGATTGCATGAAGCCCGTCTCAGGGTTGAACACGTTCCGGTAATTACGCGCCCGTTTGTCAAACTCCTCGGCGATCTCCCGCTTGCCCATCTTCTCCGCCATGCGGGCGATGCAATAATCGTCGTAAGCATACTCCAAGGTCTTCGAGAGCGACCAGCTCTCCCACTTCTTCGGATCGCTGAAGGCCGGCACGTAACCCAGCTCCTTATACAGACCTATCCCCCGGTAATCATCGCGGTTGGCGGTAGCCACGCAAGCCTCCAGCGCCTTTTCCGCGTCAAAAGAGCCGATCCCCTTCAGGTAAGCGTCCACGATGACCGGCACGGCATGATAACCGATCATCATGTTCGTCTCGTGCCCATACAGATTCCAAAGAGGAAGCGCCCCGCTCTGCTCATAAAAGTGGAGGAAACATTGGATCATGTCGCCCACCCTTTCCGGTTCCGTATAGGTAAACAGCGGATGCGAGGCCCGGAAGGTATCCCACAGGGAGAAGGTCGAATAATTCGTCCAGCCCTCCGCCCGGTGGATCTGGTTGTCCGGTCCATAATAGGAGCCATCCACGTCACTATAAATCGTCGGGGCGAGCATCGTATGATACAAGGCGGTATAGAACTTCACTCGGTCGTCCGCTTCACCTCTCTGTACCTCGATAGCAGAAAGTTGCCTGTTCCAGTTGGCCTCCGCCTCGGCGCGGTACCTGTCGAAATCATCCGTAGGCACCTCGGCGGCCAGGTTCCTCTCCGCCCCCTCCATGCTCACGCCAGAGAGCGCCGTATTCACCAAGATCCGCTCGCCCTGTTTCGTATCGAAATCGAAGCGGGTCACGTATGCCGTCCCGATCCTCCCTTTATCCTTCAGACTGATCGCGGTCGTATCCAACTGACAGCCCGTGAAAGGACGGGAGAAGCGGGTATAGAAATAGACGTGCTGATCGGGCGACCATCCTTGCGAAAAGCGATAGCCCCGGATCGTCACGGAATCGACCACCTCGATGTACGAGTCCAAGGTGAAGTCCCAATTCATCGCCTTCCTCAGGTTCAAGAAGATAGATGCCTCCCCCTCCGGGAAGGTATAACGCTGGATGCCACATCGCTCCGTGGCGGTCAGTTCCACGTCAATATCATAATCGCTCAAGCGCACCCGGTAATAGCCCGCCGAGGCCTCCTCATCATCGTGAGAGAAGGAGGAATAGATCCCCAACGGCGGTTCCGCCTCCTTATAAGGCCGCATCACCGGCATGAAGGAGATGTCGTACAAATCGCCGGCACCCGTTCCCGAGAGGTGCGTATGGCTGAAACCTGCGATCGTGGAATCGGGGTAAAAATAACCGGCTATCCGATCCCATCCCGGCAATCCGTTATCCGGGCTCAGCTGCACCATCCCGAAAGGGACCTGCGCCCCCGGGTAGGTGTTCCCCGTAAAATCGGTACCGATCAAAGGATTCACGCATCGCGCGTAGTCCGCTGTCTCCACTTTCTTTCCAGGCGAACAGGCGATCAAGGCCAGTAGGGGAAACGCCCATAATGTTTTATATCTCATATCAAATCATTTATTTTAGATCTTTAGGGGATCGCTCCAAGCAAAGATAACATCTTTCCGCCGATTTCCAACCATCCCCTTTGCGTATCAACCGAAAGAGGAGGCGGATGATCGCGAAAAAACAGGAGCGGCTTTTCTCCTAAACTTGGTGGTCTTTCGTATATTTGCCGGTGTAGTTTTTTCACCTCATCAATATCTATGGAAAAATCCGGGGACGAGCTTTATCAAACGACTAATCCAATCTATATCACTTGGCATCAAACGCCTTGCGGCACGATACTGTTGGGGGATCTCGATGGGGCGCTATGCCTGTGCGACTGGCCCGGGGAGCCTCGCCGCTCCCGTATCGACCGCCGTATACAGAAAGCGTTCAACGCTCGATACGTGGAGAGAATCACCCCCTTGCTACGGCAGGCTATCGAACAATTGGACGCCTATTTCGCCCGCGAGCGGACGACGTTCGACCTTCCCTTGCGGTTCGCGGGGACCGACTTCCAGCGATCGGTCTGGCATGCTCTTTTGGAAATTCCCTACGGGGCGACAATCTCCTACGAAGAGCTGGCACAGCGATTGGGCAATCCGCGGGCGGTACGGGCGGTGGCTTCCGCTAATGGGGCGAACCCGATCGCTATATTCGTGCCTTGCCACCGGGTGATCGGCAAGGATCACCGACTGACAGGCTACGCCGGAGGGCTCACGGCCAAGGCTATATTGCTGGATTTAGAAAAAGGACAGAGTCTCTCACAAGCGGGATCGGGTGCGCATTAAGCGGAGGTAGCCAACTCCCGTTCCTCTTTCTTCCGCTTCTTCCACAGCTGGTAGCTGTTGATGATGTTCTGCCAGAGTACATAGCTGCCGGGAGCTACCGACGAGAGCGGATTCAGATAGGTATAGGCCATCCAGATGGCGAGCACCGTATTCTTCTGCCCTAAGGCTTGCCCGGCGCTGATGCGGTCGTTATAGCGTGTACCGATACGCTTCCCGTAATAGAATTGGAACGCACAGGTAATCAAACCGCCCAAGGCGATCAGGATCTCCACATAGACATCCGCTGAGCTATTCACCAACGAACGCACGGTCTGCCCTGTCACGATCGCCAAGGCGACCGCCCAAAGGTAAAAAGCGAGATCCTTGAACCCCGCCAACAACCGATGGACAGCGGGCATGAACCTCCGGAAAAACAGGGCAAGGAAGAAAGGGAATAGCAATAGGGGGAATACCTTCCCCAAGATCATCAGGAAAGCCGCGAAAAAAGTCAGGCCGGCATGAGGCTCCACGAGCGGGAAAACCAAAGGAACCACGGTAGCCGCCAGCAGGTTGGAGAACAGGGTATAGGTAGTCAGGCTCGACGCGCTTCCCCCTAACTTCCCGGTAATGACAGCCGCGGCCGTGGCAGTTGGGCAAATCAGGCAGACCATCGCCCCCTCGAACACCTCGCGGTATTCCTCGCTCATCGGGAGCCAGAGCAACAAGGCGGCAAGCAACAGGCTCGATCCCAACTGAATCAGCAATAACCAGCCATGCCACGGGCAGGGCATCAGCTCGCGGAGGGAGATCTTGCAGAAGGTCAGGAGCAATTGGGCGAAAATCAAGAGGGGAGTGAGGTAGGCGATCAACGTGAACATGAAGGGCTTGGTGGGTGCCAGTAAAGAGACATTGGCAAACAGGAAATAACCGATAGCCCCGGCGCACATGGAGATCGGGAGCGTCCACGTCTTAAAGAACTTCAACATAACTTCAATCCTTTGTATTTCGGGCTGCAAAGTAATAGCATTCCGATGAAAGAGACAAGAAAGATCTCCCGATTCGACAAAAAAGGAAGGAGGGTAAGGGAATAATCCCTGCCCTCCCCTATAAATTGAGATCCAATGGATAGCTACTCCTTAGCCCAGCAATTGGGGTAAGAAAGAGGAGACGATCAGCACGACCAACCCAACCACCAGCACGGTGATCGTCTTCGCGGAACATCCTTTCCACTCCTTCAGGATGATTCCCCATACGTTCGAGAAGACAACATTGAGCGCCATCAAGATACAGAACGCGAAGGTCAGCAGTGTTTGCGAGCCTGACAGGAACCCTTTGCCCAAGGCCAATCCGAAGAACTGGCTGTACCAGAGCACGCCCGCCAACATACAAAAGAGCAGGTTATTGCCCCATACCTCCCGCTTGCCGTAATCCCCCCAAGTACGGTTCGCCCGGTTCTGGTAGAGGCAATAGACGGCGTTGGTCGCGAAGCCTCCCAAGGTAACCAAGAAGGTGGCGGGCAGTGTCTTGAACAGGGCATCCGAAGCCTCGAAATGCAAGGAGGATCCAAACTCCAGACCGACATTGAAACAGCCACTCATGAGGCCGGCCAGCACGGCGATCACGATCCCTTTAGGGAAATTGAAGTCCTTCACGGCCTCTCGCTGCTCCTCCTCGCTCAGACCTCTCGACTTCATGCTACCGGCCACCCCGATGATCGCGATACCCACGAGCGTGACCGCGACACCAATCAGCACCGCGGCGGTCAACTTCTCCAGATGTCCCGCCTCGGGATAGAACACATGGAGCATTACCGGCGCTAAGATCGTCCCTAAGCCGGCACAAGTGCCCAAAGCTACGCTCTGCCCCAGCGCGATTCCCAAGTAACGCATGGAAAGGCCGAAGGTCAATCCGCCTACGCCCCAAAGCATCCCGAAGAAGAGGGTCAGAAGGATGTCCAAGGCATGAGAACCCACGAATAACTCGCTTAAGGTATGTCCGGCAGGTACCGCCAGCAAAGCGCCCAAGAACGGGAACACGAGCCAAGCGAATACGCCCTGGACCAGCCAATAAGTCTCCCAACTCCAGTTTTTTATCTTGTTGATAGGCACATAACTACTTGATTGGCAAAACGCTCCTACCGCGATAATCAACAATCCGATTACGATTTCCATGCTTTTCTCTCCTCCAAAATTCAACAGGAAGATAGGCCGCATAAGGCATGGACGACTGCCTCAGCACCTATGTCTCCTCTATCCGTTTTAAGATTAACTGTATATGATTTGATCGTCCACGTACAAAACTATTCATTAATTTCCATATATGCTCACCTCTCGCCCCTCTTTTAACGCATCCTATTGACAAAAAAACACGATTTTCCCCTACCAGCAGGCAGAACGACACCTTCTCCAATCGATCCTGGCCTATGTCCACAAAAAAACGGGTGTATCACAATGATACACCCGTTTCTTCTATTTATTATACTTTCCCTTCGCTTATCGCAGAGGTCTGTATTGTACGAAAGCCTCGATCGCCTCGTAAGAAGCCAAACCTAACTGGCGATAGAGCTCAGCTGTCGCCCGATTGCGATCTTCCGCCCGTTGCCAAAAGAGACGTTCGTCATCTCCTAAATAAGGAGCGCTCTCCGCTTGCGATTGATGCTTCAAGATCGCATTCCGTTTGAAGCGCAATTCCTCCGGACTGATAGGAACAGCCATCTCGATATGGTCCATCTCCCACTCGGCCCATGCGCCGCGATACATCCAAACCCGGCAGTTCTTCATCCATTCCTCGTCCTTCACCTCGTCGATAGCGGCAAGCACGGCATCCAAACATACCTTATGTGTCCCGTGAGGGTCAGCCAAGTCGCCAGCCACGAACATCTCGTCTGGCTTGATCTCTAACAACAAGTTTTTCACGATGTCCTTATCCACGTCGCTCAACTCGTTCTTTTTTACCTGGCCTGTCTCATAGAACGGAAGATCCAAGAAGTGGACGTGATCATCCTTCACGCCTGAATAACGGCAGCCATGACGAGCCTCTTCCCGACGGATCGTACCCTTCATGAAAAGCACGTCCTTTCTTTCGGGCTCTCCGTTCTCCACTTTCTCGTAACGCAGGTAATTAATGATCTCCAAAGCCTTGTCCTTCACGGCGGAATCTGGGGAGTACTTATCGCATACGTCACGCAGATACTCGCAATAGCGGATCACCTCCTCATCGCCCACCGCAATATTTCCGGAGGTTTCATAAGCGACGTGTACGTCATGATGCTGGTCGCACAAACGACGCAACGTGCCACCCATCGAGATCACATCATCATCCGGGTGCGGACTGAACACGATCACTTTCTTCGGATATGGGGTAGCTCGTTCCGGACGGTTGGAATCGTCCGCATTAGGCTTACCACCCGGCCAACCGGTGATGGTATGCTGAATATCATTAAATATCTTGATATTTACATTATATGCGGAACCATACAGAGCAAGCAGCTCTCCCAAACCATGTTCACTATAATCCTTATTCGTCAATTTCAGGATGGGTTTGTTCGTCAGCTGGCACAACCAGACGATCGCACGGCGGATGAGTTTATTATCCCACTCACAACTGGTCACTAACCAGGGATGACTGATACGGGTCAAGTCGTAAGCGGCGGAAAGGTCGATCACGACTTTAGCGTTCGGGTGGTTCTGCAAATAGCTGGATGGCACAGCATCATTCGCCTTATCCTCCACGGTCTTAGCGATCACGCTCGCCTTATCCTCGCCCCAAGCGATCAATATGACCTGACGGGCGTTCATCATCGTAGAGATCCCCATCGTAATGATACCTGCCGGGACATTCTCCTGCGAGGCGAACGTACGAGCTGCCTCTTTCCGTGAAGCGCCTTCCAGCAAGACCATACGCATCCGCGAGCTAACCGAGGTACCTGCCGCATTAAACATGATGTTGCTGGAATTTCCGATCCCCAACAACAAGCAATCGATACCTCCGACAGCCTGGATCTGCTCCTCATACTGCCGGCAATAATCGATGATGGCATCCTTGGGCATACAGCCATCCGGACAATGGATATTAGAAGGATCTATATCCACATGGTCGAACAACTCCGCCTTCAGGCTCGCGAAATTACCGGAACTGGGATTGCTAAGCGGATAAAACTCATACTCCACGAAAGCGATCACGTTACGGAAGCTCAACTTCTCCTCCTTGTGCATACGGATAAGCTCCTTATAGACACTCAACGGAGAGCGACCACCCGGCAAAGCGATCACGAATGACTTCCCGAGTTCCTGCTTCTTACGGATTTGCGTGGCGATCTCTCTCGCGACAGCCACCGAACCCTCTTCCGCAGATTCATAAATGTTCGTAGGGATCTTCTCCAAACGAGTCAGAACAGAATGCTCAAAGGCATTCTCCGGACGGTAATACCGTAAAGGTATGCGCGTCAAGGTGATTTGAGAACTAAGGTTCTTTTTCATGTAATGATTGATTTAAATTACCTATTTTCTTGAATCGCAAATATAGCGAAAATACTCAATCATTCTCATCTACAAAGCCAAGTATTATTTTACTCAAGCGAGCGACTCCAGTTCCAAAGTACGCTCCGTCCATTGATCCATAGCTTCCGAGAGTGTTTTCTTCAAGTCCGAGTAGCGGGTATATAAAGAGGTATCCGAGGCTCCCTCAGGGGTAGCCAACTTGCTTTCGATGTCCGCGATCTCGCTTTCCAGCTCAGCGATCCGGGCTTCCGCCTCCGCTACCGCCTTTTCCGCCCGCTTGATCGCCTTGTTCTGCTCTTTCCGGGCCTCGTACGAGAGCTTGTTTTGGGAAGGCTGCGAATTATCCGCCTCTGGAGCGGACGCAGACGAGGCCGGTTGGGAGGATCGTTCCAGCTCCCGCAAGCTATCCATCCTCTTGCGCTCCAAGAAATCATAAATGCCCCCGAGGTGCTCCACCACCCGCTGATTCCCGAACTCATATACCTTATCTACCAAACCGTCCAGGAACTCCCGGTCGTGCGAGACGACGATCACCGTCCCATCGAACTCCTTCAAGGCATCCTTCAGTACATCTTTCGAGCGCATATCCAAATGGTTGGTCGGCTCATCCAAGATCAACAGATTGACCGGCTCCAAGAGCAAACGGATCATAGCCAAACGGGTACGCTCGCCTCCCGACAGCACCTTCACCTTCTTGTCAGAGGCCTCACCCCCGAACATGAACGCCCCCAGGATGTCGCGGATCTTCAACCGGATGTCGCCCTGCGCCACGTAGTCGATCGTCTCGAAAACCGTCAGGTTCTCATCCAGCAGTTGGGCCTGATTCTGGGCGAAATAGCCGATCTTCACGTTGTGCCCTAACTGGAGTTTCCCGGTGAAGTCGGTGATCTCTCCCATGATACACTTCACCAAGGTAGACTTACCCTCGCCGTTCTTCCCGACGAAAGCCACCTTATCCCCTCGGTTGATGGTAAACGTGACATGGTCGAAGATCAAATGATCCCCATAACGCTTCGCCACCTCCTCGCAGATCACCGGATAGGAGCCCGAGCGGGGAGCGGGCGGGAATTTCAACCGCAACAAGGAGGTGTCCACCTCGTCCACCTCGATCCGGTCTATCTTCTCCAACTGCTTGATACGCGACTGCACCTGCGAGGATTTCGTCGCCTTATAGCGGAAACGCTCGATGAAAGCCTCCGTATCCGCCAGCTTCTTCTGTTGGTTCTCGTAAGCCCGCAACTGCTGCTCGCGGCGTTCCTGCCGTAACTTCACATACTCGGAATACTTTACCTTATAATCATAGATCTTCCCCAACTCGATCTCCAAGGTACGGAAAGTGGTATTATCGATAAAAGCCCGGTCGTGCGAGACCAAGATCACGGCGTTCGCCCGGGTAGCGATGAACGTCTCCAACCATTGGATCGACTCGATGTCCAGATGGTTGGTCGGCTCGTCGAGCAGCAGCACGTCAGGCCGGCGCAGCAAGAGCTTCGCCAACTCGATACGCATCCGCCAGCCTCCGCTGAACTCGGAGGTGGGGCGATCGAAATCATCCCGGCTAAAGCCCAAGCCGATCAAGGTACGCTCCAACTCCGCATGATAATTGGTACCGCCCATCATCTGGAACTGCTCCGACAGATGCGTGACCCGGTCGATCAGTTTCTGGTATTCTCCCGACTCGTAGTCTGTGCGCTCGGCCAACCGTTGGTTCAAGCGGCTGATCTCCTCTTCCATCTCATGAATATGCTCGAAGGCCAGCTCCGCCTCCTCCCGCACGGTATGGCTATCCTTCAATAGCATATGCTGGGGCAGGTAGCCGATCGTCACCTCCTTGGGGATGCTTACCGTCCCGGAAGTCGGGGATTGCAGGCCCGCGAAGATCTTCAGCAGGGTAGACTTTCCCGCCCCGTTCTTGCCGACCAGCGCGATGCGGTCTTTCTTATTTACCACGAAAGAGATGTCATCAAATAGCGTGAACCCGCCAAACTCCACAGTTAATCCTTCAACCGAAATCATACCATCTTTGTTTTACTGACCGCGAAGATACGAATAAATCAGGATTCCGCGCCCCTATCTATACAGCAGGGGCGAAGCCGTCCGGCCTCGCCCCTGCTATCATTTATCATCAGGTTATTTATCTATCATCCCGTACGCACCGAATCACATCCGGATTGCCATTATCCACGCTTGCGCTCATTACAGGTGTCACATCAATCGTTCCATTTCCCATAAACCTCAGATATCCATTACCTGTATTTCCTCCGGGAATAGCCACCCAGTAGTAACCATTTGGACTTCCCGGATATCCTGAGCCATTTTCAGCAAAACGTACCCCCGCAGCCGGGAAGAAGATTTGTTCCCCGGTCTTGTTGGGTTCCGCATAGAAATAGTAACCATACTGTTTTTGATCCCACACGCCATTTACAGCTGTCCCCGTCGCACGAGATCCCGTTCTCGTGAATCCCGTATAAGCGTTGCCCTCCGGTATTTTAAAACCTACCGGAGAAGGATCATAAATCGTCTTGACTGTCGGCTTGTCAAAAGATGGATCCGAAGGAAGGCCGGTATAAGTAGAAACAAGTATCTTATTGTTATTCGCGTCCCAAAGATTCATATATCCCTCTCGCCTTTGTCTCACATCGATCACCTCCGGATGAAGAATCTCATTCTGGATATCGTTCGGACTCAGATCCATAAGTTTAGGTGAAGCGGTCGATTCTTCCCCATTCGCATTATACCAAGGCTTGTTTTTCCTGGGCTCTTTAAGAGGGATCGCAGGAGGGAACGGATCCTTACGTCCCCATCTGTAATAGGGCTGGTTGCCACTTCCATTAGAGAGGTTACCCCCTTGCGTCTGCGCGATCTCAAACTCCTTCGTTTCATCCCCTGCCACGAGCCGGATCTTACAACTGCGTCCGGGGAAGAAGGTAGCCATATCCCCTTCGCACCAGCCTAAGTTCACCCGCATGAAATTATAAGTCACCCCCGCATTGTTCTTCACGGCGACCGTACTATTGACATCCTCGTCGGTCACCCAGATATGCCAGCTCCACATCACCTGTCCCTGTTGGTCCTTGATCGCGATCAAGGCATTACCCTGTTGGATGCTTGACTTATCCACCTTGAAGGAGATCGTGCCTTCCCCTTTATTCGCTCCTGCCGTATATTGGATGTCCGTCAGCAATGAGCGGGCGTCCTGCCAGATCAATTCAGCATGATCGGGCTCACACCCTTCATTATTCTCGATATACGGATCGGTAATACCATTCCCTAAATGATTGATAAACCGGTTCAAGACTTTTAGACCACCGGAAGACTGGACATCCGTAGAATAAGCATTGGCATTGTCCGCCCCGTTCTTGATCGCGTTGCCATACACCAAGGGGAAGCTATACACACCCGGAGCGTTTACCACATAACAGTTGGCGGTATTCTCCACAAGAGCGTCCCCCGTCGCGTTCGACAAATTGTAAGGTTTCGCCGCAGTCCCCACCTCCGGGATCTTCCGCATTGCCGAGGCGTGATTCGGATCCGCCACGCTCATCTGTTCCTTAACGACTATATTATATGAGGTCGAGGTCTCTCCTCCCTCGCCTGAGGTAACCATATCGATCCAATCCGGCTTGTTACCGCTCCAGTCTTGGCCATCCTCCGAGAACTCAGCCGTCCAAGCCACCGGTTCCTTATCCCCCTTGCCATTTGTCCGGTAGCTGGTGATTTGGAAAGTATCCGTTCCACCCGAGTAATCGAAGCTCTCCGGCGTGGTCACCTCAAAAGTATATTCCCAATTGATGGAAGAGGTCGAGAGCTTATAGATCACCGTCTTTCCCTTAGGCCATTCCTCTCCGGCGATAGGAGCGGTAAGCGTATGATCCGTGCCATCATTAAACACCACCTCGATCACCGCGTCATCCGGCAATGTCTGCGGGATCATCATAAAGGTCTGCGCCCCCTCCGTGATCACGGAGTTCGCCGTGGTAGCCTTGTTCAAGGTCTGCGAGAAGGAAGCCTTCGTGCCCCATCCGCTCCAAGTCTCCAAGTTCAGGTCGAGATTCCCTTTCGAATAGACATTTTTCAAGGTCACGCTCTTAACCGTACCCGCCTTCACGTCTTTACCACAGACGAATGTCACCGCCGTGAGCGCATGATGGAAATACAGGGGTACCGGCGAAGAGGCATCTCCCGCGATCTCGGCAGAGCTCGCCACCAACAGATCCTTCTGCTCCGCCACGTCCGCGGGGACGGTACAGCGCAACGTCGGGATACCCGCCGTAGCTTCCGACAGGCGATAAGCCGTCTCCCCTTTCGGGGCGAAAGCGAAGAAACGCAATTTATAAGACGCTCCCGGCCAATAATAGTTGGAAGCCGGTATGCCCGCCTGGCTCACGGTAACATCATACATAAAATTCGGATCCTGAAGTCCATTCCAATCACCGGAATAGGAACAGGCCGAGACACTGAAATTGTCGTACATCTCATCCACCGGAGCCGCCTTGGTCAAAGGCAGGTTATGCGGTTCCCGATCAGCCGGCAAAGAGGGCGCTATGCTATCCGCGTAAAGCGTATGCAAATAAAGCGCGCCTAAGCCTTCCGCCCGGACCTCGGTGACGGAAGCGGCCGGGAGATCTCCCTTGGTCAGAGGCGCCACGACCGGCTGGAAATCCGGTGAGAACTGGATCCCAGAACGCGACGAGCTTTCCATCTCATCTTCACAGGAGACAACAAAAAACAAACTTACGATCGCGTATGCGATCCCAAAAACTCGATAGGAGGTGATAGATCTATGCCTCATAGAACGTTTAAGTTAAAAAGAAGCCTGACTGACCTTTTCTAAGGAAGAATGACGTTTATCCGTTTTTATACGCAGAGCGGACTTCTCTTTTGTTTATTAATAATGTAAAAAACTTTCCGCAAAAGTAATGATTCTTCCGATATGTACAAATAAAGAGGGCAAAATAACACATACATTCACACAATCAACCAGCTATGTCGCATCATCCTCCCCAAGTTTTCGCGGAAAGCCGGGCTTCTTTTCCAAAAAATCCGGGCTACTTTTTCCGGTTTTATCCCCACATCTCGCGAAAAAGTTCTATCTTCGTAAATTATTAGGCAAAAGAATCATTCACATAAATCTTAAGATCATGAAAAAAAGAAGCTTTACCCTGTTAGTGGCGGCCACGGTCGCGAGCAGCGTATTATTTTCCTCTTGTATAGGTTCCTTCGGATTGACCAACAAACTTCTCTCCTGGAACCGGAGCATCGACAGCAAGTTTGTCAACGAGCTGGTGTTCATCGCCTTCTGCATCGTGCCGGTCTATGAGATCTCCGCGATCGCCGATATATTGGTGATCAACTCCATCGAGTTCTGGAGCGGGAACAATCCCGTGGCTGATGTAGGTAACATCCGGACCATCGAAGGAAAAGAGGGGATCTATACCGTAGAGACAAAGACCGATGGGTATCACATCCAGAAACAGGGCGAGGAAACCGCCGTGGACTTGGTCTATAACGAGGCCGACCAAAGCTGGAGCGTAAAGGCGAACGGAGAGAGCTCGAAGCTCATGCGCTTCAATGGCGACAACGAGGTGGTGATGTATCTGCCGGATGGCGGGGAGATGAACGTGGAACTGAGCCAGGCGGGTGTATGGGCTTTCCAGCAAGCCGCGGCTACCCATTCCTATTTCGCTTCCAAATAAAGGAAAATATCCCGGGATCGGGCGGGGGGATCTCCCTTGCCCGACCTTTTTTTGTCTATATCATTCATTATAAACCTTTTTTGTCTAAATAAAAACACACGACAACTATGCGATTTTTGAGACAAATGATCCTCTCGGGAGCGATAGGCTGCCTATGCTCCGGGATCTCTCAAGCGGAAGGCGGCGATAATGGCACGGCCCTCCCCTATTGGAAAGACATCCAGGTGGTAGCGGTAAACAAGGAGAAGCCGCGGACCTCCTTCATGACCTATGCGAACCGCCAGACGGCCCTCTCCCAACGATTTGAGGAAAGCGATTATTACCGCTCGCTCAACGGGACCTGGAAGTTCTATTTCGTGGACTCGTACAAGGATCTTCCCGCCAATATCACCGACCCCTCAGCCAGCACCGCGGGCTGGAGCGACATCACGGTACCCGGCAACTGGGAGGTGCAGGGGCATGGCGTGGCGATCTACACGAACCACGGCTACGAGTTCAAGCCTCGTAACCCGCAACCGCCGCTCCTGCCCGAGGAGAATCCCGTGGGCGTCTATCGCCGCGACATCGAGATCCCGGAAGGATGGGGCAACAGGGATATTTACCTGCATATCGGGGGAGCCAAATCCGGCCTCTATGTCTATCTGAACGGAAAAGAGGTAGGATATAGCGAGGACTCGAAGAACCCGGCGGAGTTCCGGATCAACCCCTATCTCCAACCGGGGAAAAACGTGCTCACGCTGAAGATTTTCCGCTGGAGCACCGGATCTTATTTGGAATGCCAGGATTTCTGGCGGATGAGCGGTATCGAGCGCGACGTATATCTTTGGTCGCAACCGAAGTTGGCCATCCAGGATTTCCATGTCGTATCGACCTTGGACGACTCTTATGAGAACGGTCTGTTTCGCTTGGCGGTGGATCTGAAAAACCATACGGACGAGGCAAGGAAGCTGACGGTCGGATATGAGTTGCTCGACGCCAAGGGGCAAACAGTAGCCTCCGCCTCGAACGATCTTTGGGTAAGCCCCAATGTCCCGCAACGTTTCTCTTTCGAGCGCACGATAGATAAGGTAGCGACTTGGAGCGCGGAGCACCCAAATCTCTACAAATTATTGATACGAGTGGAGGAGGATCGAAGACTTATCGAGGTAGTGCCGTTCCATGTCGGTTTCCGCAAGATCGAGATCCGGCGGATCGACCAGCGATCGGCCAACGGGAATCCCTATACTGTCCTGCTGTTCAACGGGCAGCCGATCAAGCTGAAAGGGGTCAATATCCACGAGCATAACCCGGAGACGGGGCATTACGTCACCGAGGAATTGATGCGGAAGGACTTCGAGTTGATGAAACAGCACAACATCAACGCCGTGCGCCTCTCGCATTATCCGCAAGCCCGCAGGTTCTACGAGCTTTGCGACGAATATGGGCTATACGTCTATGACGAGGCAAACATCGAGTCGCATGGGATGTATTACAACCTACGGAAGGGAGGTACCTTAGGCAACAACCCGGAATGGCTGAAGCCGCACATGGATCGCACGATCAATATGTACGAGCGCAACAAGAACTACCCTTCTGTCACCTTCTGGTCGTTAGGCAACGAGGCGGGCAACGGATACAATTTCTACCAGACTTATCTGTTCCTGAAAGAGCGTGAGAAGAATGGCATGAACCGTCCGGTGAATTACGAACGGGCCCTGTGGGAATGGAATACGGATATGTACGTACCTCAATATCCCAGCGCGGAATGGTTAGGAGAGATCGGCCGCGAGGGAAGCGATCGCCCCGTGGTCCCGTCGGAGTACTCGCACGCGATGGGGAATTCATCGGGTAACCTCTGGGATCAGTGGAAAGAGATCTACCGCTACCCTAACCTGCAAGGCGGATTTATCTGGGATTGGGTAGACCAAGGGCTCTTGGAGAAAGATGAGAACGGACGTATTTATTACGCATACGGTGGCGATTATGGGGTGAACGCCCCCAGCGACGGGAATTTCCTCTGTAATGGGATTGTCGGCCCGGATCGTACCCCGCACCCTGCGATGGCAGAGGTTAAGTACGCTTACCAAAACGTGGGTTTTGAGGCGATCGACCCGGCAGAGGGATCTTTCCGGATCATGAACCGCTTCTATTTCTCCAATTTGAATCAATACGCGATCCATTATGAGGTATGCGCGAACGGTAAGGCTGTGCGTTCCGGGAAACTCGCGATCGACTTGGCGCCCCAAGATTCCACGGAGGTGAAGGTCCCCGTAAACGGATTGAAACAAAAAGCGGGAACGGAGTATTTCGTGAATTTCTATGTGCGCACGCTACGGGCAGAGTTTCCTCTCACGAGCGGATACGAGATCGCTCACGACCAATTCCGCCTGCCGATCGAATCGGAGGCAAAGGCCTTCTCTACCCGAGGGCCTCGCTTGAGCTTGGATGAGAACGGGGACAAGGTGACCGTAACCTCCTCGAAAGTGCATTTCTCCTTCGACCGGAAGCAGGGCATGGTGACCTCTTATCGCGTGAATGGCACGGAATATTTCAACGAGGGATTCGGTATCCAGCCGAATTTCTGGCGCGCCCCGACCGACAATGACTACGGGAATGGGATGCCGAAGCGTCTCCAGATCTGGAAAACGAGCAGCCGGGAGTTCTTCGTGACGGACGTGAAAAGTGTCATGGATGGGGAGAACGCGGTAATCGACGTGACCTATCTGCTGCCGGCGGGCAATCTCTATATCTTACGCTATACGGTTTACCCGAGTGGGGCCGTCAACGTAGCGGCTCATTTCACCTCTACGGATATGGACGCCGCCCAGACGGAGATCTCCGAGGCGACCCGTACCGCGACCTTCACACCGGGACGGGAAGCGGCCCGCGAGAAGAGCGCTAAACTGAACGTCCCCCGTATCGGCGTGCGCTTCCGGTTGCCGGCAAGCATGAGCCAAGTGGAATATTTCGGACGAGGTCCCGCCGAGAATTACTGGGACCGGAACGCGGGTAGCCCGGTCGGACTGTATAAGAGCACGGCAGAGGCGTTGTATTTCCCGTACGTCCGTCCGCAGGAGAACGGGCATCATACCGATACACGCTGGGTATCCCTGCGTGAAGGGAAGAAAGGTTTGTTGATCCAGGCGGACACGCTGATCGAGTTCAACGCCTTGCGCAACGCGATCGAGGACTTCGATGCGGAGGAGGCGACCGATCTTCCTCGCCAATGGAGCAACTTCACGCCGGAGCAGGTGGCGAACCACGATGAGGCAGCCGCAAAGAACGTGTTGCGCCGCCAGCATCATATCAACGACATCACGCCCCGCGATTTCGTGGAGGTATGCGTTGACCTGAGACAGCAGGGCGTAGCGGGCTATGATAGTTGGGGAGCGCGTCCCGAACCGGCCTATACCTTACCGGCCAACCGGGAATATCGTTGGGGATTCACGCTGATTCCTTTAGACTGACCCTCTCTTTTTTCATAAAGTAAGACTACCCTCCGGCGGTTTACGCTTAGTAATCGCCAGAGGGTAGTTTATTTTTCACCCTGCCTTTACGATCCAAGTAAAGTTCATACATTTGTAAACGCATGAGTATATATGAATCTATATGAAACGAATTAACTGTTTTATCCCATATGGGAAACGGGACGAGATAGAGCATACGGTAGGGCAACTTGCCCAATCGCCATTGACAAATAAGATCTATCTGATAACAAACGACCCTCAAGCCGAGGCTGTGGAAGGCGCATCCATACTCGTCGCCCAAGGCAGCTGGGGCACCGCGACCTTGCGGCAGATCGCGGATTCGGCCGATGCGGATTATACGCTGATCTACACGAAAACGGATTCCTTGACACTGGGGATGTATGCTCTGGAGCGCCTTGTCTCCATCGCCGACGATACCCGGTCTGGACTTCTATATGCCGACCATCTTGAACAAAACGCGGAGGGAGTACGCCCACATCCGGTCATCGACTACCAGAAAGGAAGCCTCCGCGACGATTTTGACTTTGGTTCTCTCCTCCTCTACCGCACGGATCTCCTGCGAGAGGCGGTCGCCGAGATGACAAAGGAATACCTTTATGCCGGACTGTACGACCTGCGGTTACGTATTTCCCGCAAGGCAAGCCTGACACACGTCAACGAATACCTGTACACGGAGGTAGAGAACGACAGCAGAAGTTCCGGGGAAAAATTATTTGATTACGTCAACCCGAGAAACCGGGCGGTACAAATCGAGATGGAACAGGCTTGCACTGACCATCTGAGGCAGATCGGCGCTTACCTGCCTCCGCGGACGCGATCCATTGAGTTGGACGAACAGACTTTTGAGACGGAGGCTTCCGTGATTATCCCCGTGAGGAATCGTGTACGTACCATCGAGGATGCGATCCGCTCCGTGCTCCGGCAAGAGGCCCCATTCCCCTTCAACCTGATCGTTATCGACAACCATTCTACCGATGGGACGACAGAGCGGATCCGAGCGATCGCGGCGACCGACCCGCGCATCGTCCATCTCATACCGGAGCGAGACGATCTCGGGATCGGGGGATGCTGGAACTTGGGAATCCATCACCCGGCTTGCGGCAAATTCGCCATCCAATTGGACAGCGACGACCTGTATAGCGACGAACATACGGTGCGGAAAATAGTGGAGACCTTCTACAAGCAGCGATGCGCGATGGTGATCGGATCCTACCGCATGACCGACTTTAAGCTGAACACACTCCCTCCCGGAATCATCGACCATCGGGAATGGACGCCGGAGAACGGGCATAACAACGCGTTACGTATCAACGGTCTCGGGGCTCCACGTGCCTTTTACACACCGTTACTTCGGAAACTGAACCTCCCCAACACAAGCTACGGAGAGGATTATGCGGTCGGGCTACGCATTTGCCGGGAATATCTGATCGGAAGGATCTATGATGTGCTCTACCTTTGCCGACGCTGGGAGGATAACTCGGATGCCTCATTGGACATCCATCGCACGAATGAGCACAATCACTATAAGGATAAAATCAGGACGTGGGAAATAGAGGCCCGCATAAACAGGAAGGAATCATGAGAGAGGAACATTGGATCAACCATTCAACCGCGGGCGACTTACTCGACAGGCAGTTGAAATCTTGGCCTCTCGCCCAGCAAAATTACCAGGCGTTGAGACAGGTGCGGACAAAGTCGTTTGAGTTAGGCTCTTTTTCGATCCGGATACAGTTCAATCCCGCAAGGATCCAATCCAGCGGAGCGAAAACAGACCAGCGATCGATCGAGGAACGCCCTTGTTTCCTCTGCCCGGGAAACCTGCCGAAAGAGCAAGAGCAGCTATCAGCCGGACCAAGACATCTCCTGTTGTGCAACCCGTACCCGATCTTTCCCGAGCATTTCACGCTGCCGACTTGCCAGCATCAGCCTCAACGGATCCTGCCTTTATTCACTGATTTCTTGGAGCTTTCCCGAAGCCTCGCTCCTTTTACCTTATTTTATAATGGACCAAAATGTGGAGCCTCGGCACCCGATCACGCCCATTTCCAAGCGATCACCCCGGGTATCCTACCGTTGGAGCAAGAGGTGAGGCATTTAATTGGGACACCGGGGCAATCGCATAAAGCCATCGATGGAATTTCCACGGAAGAAGGGTTATTCTTATTAACCGGCAACTGGCGTCCCGGCTTTGTGATCCGGTCGGCAAGCACAAGAGTAGCGACATCACTCTTCCAGGCCGTCTATGATCGATTACCGGTCGAGCCGGGGGAGGATGAACCTCGCATGAACCTCTTTGCCGCCTATGAGAAGGGATCCTGGATCCTCACACTGATCCCTCGCAAGCTGCACCGACCTTGGCAATATGCCGCCGAAGGAGACGAGCGGCTGCTATCAAGTCCGGGGGCGGCCGATGTCGGGGGATTATTTATTACGCCCTTGGAAAAAGACTTTCAAAGGATTACGCCAGAGTTGCTTCAGGATGTTTTCGGCCAAGTATGCTTCAGTGACCAAGAGGTTACGGAAATTTTCGTACATTTGTCTCTTCTTTAAATGGGAATCCGTATGAAACAATTCTTCAAAATGATGTTCGCCTCCGCTTTCGGAGTGCTATTAGGCTTAGGCATACTCTCCCTGATCTTGTTATCGACCGCCGTAGGATTCATAGCGAGCGTAGGAAGTACGCCCGCTTACACTCCGAAAGAAAATACCGTATTCAAGATCAAGCTCCAAGGGACTTTAGCGGACAATTCCGAGGAAAATCCATTCGCATACTGGATAGGTGAGGAAGAAGAGACGCTCTCTTTAAAAGACCTCTTGGAAACCATCCAGATAGCGAAGCACGACGAACGTATCAAAGGGATTTATATCGAGGCAGGCATGTTATCTGCGGGTAGCGCCAGTTTAGACGCACTCCGGCGGGCATTGATCGATTTCCGGGAGAATGGGAAATTTGTAGTGGCTTATGCGGATCACTTTTCACAAGGAAATTACTATCTTTGCTCCGTCGCCGATCGGATATTCCTCAATCCTCAAGGCCTACTTGAGCTACAAGGCTTAGCTTCACAAACCCTCTTTTACAAAGGGCTGATGGACAAGCTCGGGGTCGAGATGCAGATCTTCAAGGTAGGCACGTACAAAGGAGCCGTAGAGCCCTTTATGTTAGACAAACTGAGCGACGCAAATCGTGAACAGATCCAGTCCTATCTTTCTTCTATCTGGGATAATATAACAGAAGGAATAGCCCAAGCCCGCGGGATCTCCGCAGAATCCGTCAATCAATACGCAAACGAGGGTCTCACATTCGCCGACCCGATGAAGACCGTTGAATATGGCTTGGTAGATTCACTGAAATACAAGCCGGAAGCGGAGGCATACGTTAAGGAACTTGCCGGGCAAAAGAGCGAGGAATTAAACACGGCATCGGTCTCGCAAATGAAGACGCTTTTACCTCTCACGAGCGGGAAAGAGCCTCAGGTAGCCATACTTTATGCGGAGGGTGAGATCAAGGAACAGGTATCAAGCCGATTCTACGACATGGAGCAGGTCATCTCCGAGAATACCGTGAACGAACTTATCAAGCTAAAAAACGACGATCAGGTTAAAGCGGTGGTATTCCGTATTAATTCCCCGGGAGGAAGCGCCTACCTGTCCGAGCAGATCTGGAGGCAAGTGGTAGAGTTGAAAAAGGTAAAGCCGGTGGTCGTCTCAATGGGAGATGTAGCGGCTTCTGGCGGATACTACATTGCTTGCTCCGCAAACAAGATCATAGCGGAACCAAACACGCTGACCGGCTCTATCGGTATATTCGGGATGTTTCCGAATGTAGCGGGGTTGTTTGGCAAACTCGACCTGACTTCCGATATTGTGAAGACAAACGCTTTAGCGGATATGGGGGATCCATCCCGACCAATGACAGAGAGCGAGAAAGCTTTAGTACAGGGCTATGTGGAAAGGGGTTACCAGACATTCCTGTCTCGCTGTGCGGAAGGCCGGGGCATGACAACCACAGAGATCGACGCGGTCGGCCAAGGTCGGGTATGGAGCGGAGAGCAAGCGATCGAGAAGGGGCTCGTGGATGCCTTAGGCGGTATTGATCTCGCGATCCAAACGGCTGCGGAATTGGCGAAATTGGAGACCTATGAAACAAGAACCGTAAGCAGCTCCAAAAACTTCATTGACGAGTTCTTGGATAAACAACTCGGAAGCGTAAAGCTACACATCGCTAAAAACATCTTAGGAGACGAGTTCGAATATTTCAAAAAGCTACGAGAGATCCGGGAAAGTCAAGGGATCATGGCTCGGCTTCCTTATGACATTAAACCTTTATAACCCATCGTTCGGCTATGTCTATAGGTCATACGGATCGAATCAAGGCGTTGCTTTGGCCATTCTCCTTCCTATACGGGATAGGGGTACGGCTACGGAATCTGCTGTTCGACTGGAAGATCCTCCGGACAGAGCGGTATGACCTGCCCATCATCTGCGTGGGAAATTTAACCGTAGGCGGAACCGGGAAAACTCCACATACGGAATATCTCATCCGCATGCTCAAGAATCGTTATCGTATCGCTGTACTCAGTCGCGGATACAAGCGGAAAACCAACGGTTTTATCTTGGCGAACAACCAACATACCAGCGAAGAGATCGGGGACGAACCGCACCAGATGAAACAGAAGTTTCCGGAGATATTGGTAGCCGTTGACGCGGATCGCAGACGAGGCATCCGTCGTTTATTGTCATTACCCGCCGACAAACGACCGGAGGTGATCTTGTTAGACGACGCTTTCCAGCACCGCCACGTCATTCCCTCACTGAATATCCTACTGACAGACAGCCATCGTCTCTACACCCATGACCACCTTCTCCCCGCAGGACGGTTAAGAGAACCTAAGCACGGGGCCAAACGGGCGGACATCATCATCGTAACCAAATGCGAAGCGTGCGTACAACCCATAGATTTCCGGATCATGGAGGAAGACATACATCCGTCCCCATACCAAGAGCTGTTCTTCAGCCACATCCAATACGGGGATCTCTTGCCTCTGTTCCCGGGCAAAGCGGCACCGAAGCCCCTACGTTCCATCAAGGACGACAGCGAGATCCTATTGGTCTCGGGCATCGCCTCCCCCCGATTGTTAGAGGAAGAGCTTCATAAATATACAAAAAAAATAACATCAATGGCCTATCCGGATCATCATGCCTTCACCAAGCACGACATCCGGGAGATACAATCCGCCTTCCAACGCTTGGATCCAGCGAAAAGGCTGCTCCTCGTCACGGAAAAAGACGCGGCAAGGCTACGAGACCTGCCCTCCCTCCCGGAGGAATGGCAACCTTATCTTTATTACCTTCCCATCACGATCGGTTTCTGCTTAGGGAAGGAAGAACATTTCCAGGAATTAATCATCAAACATATCCAGTCGTATGAGTAACAGGACAGAGATAGCTACATTGGGAGAGTTCGGCCTTATCCGCCATCTCACCGAGAAAATAGAGCTGAAGAACCGCAGCTCGGTAAAAGGGGTCGGCGACGACGCCGCGGTTCTTGACTACACGGACAAACAGGTACTGGTGACCACCGACCTGCTGCTTGAGGGCATCCATTTCGATCTGATGTACGTCCCCTTGAAACACCTCGGCTACAAATCAGCGATCGTCAACTTCTCCGACATTTACGCGATGAATGGCAGGCCGAAACAGATCACGGTCTCATTGGGGATCTCCAAACGCTTCTGTATCGAGGATTTAGAGGAATTCTACGCGGGGATACAGCTCGCTTGCGATATTTACGGGGTAGATCTCGTGGGTGGTGACACCTCCGCCTCTCGTACAGGGCTGGCCATCAGCATCACTTGCATTGGGGAAGGTGAGAAAGGGAAGGTCGTTTATCGGAGCGGAGCCAAGGAGACCGACTTGATTTGCGTATCGGGCGACTTGGGCGCCGCGTACATGGGACTGCAACTGTTAGAACGCGAGAAGAGCGTATTCAAGGGAGAGAAAGATTTCACGCCCGACTTCTCCGGCAAGGAATACCTGCTGGAACGGCAATTGAAGCCGGAGGCGCGCAAGGATATTGTCGAGGCCTTGGAGCAGGCTGGCATCATCCCCACCGCCATGATGGACGTATCCGATGGCTTATCCTCGGAACTGCTGCATATCTCGAAAGCGAGCGACGTAGGCTGCCGGATCTATGAGGAGCGGATCCCCATCGATTACCAAACCGCGATGATGGCCGAGCAGTTCAACATGAACTTAGTTACAGCCGCCTTGAACGGAGGGGAGGATTACGAGCTGCTGTTCACCGTCCCCCTGACGGATCACGACAAGGTGCAGGCCATGAAAGGCATAAAGGTGATCGGGCATATCACCAAACCGGAATTAGGGAATTACTTGGTGGGCCGCGACGGTGGCGAGGTCGAGTTGCGGGCACAAGGCTGGAACTCGCTCGCTTAACGCATCCCCCTTTCATCATTTTCATAAGAGAAGCGATACCATCCCGCGAGAGCGGGATGGTATCGCTTTTTTCGTGTCCGGGCTCCCGTGATCCATGAGTGACTTTTCCGGAAAACAGCGGCAGTTTTTCCGAAGAACTTCCTCAGCGATCTCCTTATCGCTCGCTTGTCTGCAAAAAATAACCTATCTTTACAAAGCTATTTGGCATCTCGAACCAACGAGATAAGATAAATGTAAACCCAATAACCCATAATCGCATGAAACAACACGTATTACTCCCCTTGGCTTGCCTCGCGCTAGGGGGATGTGGCCAACAGCCCGTCGAAGAGAACTCCTTCAAGCAGATCGAGCAGGTAGACTTCTCACACATCCACATCCACGACAAATTCTGGTCGCCCCGGTTAGACAGGCATACCACGGCGACCCTGCCCGTCTGCATCGATCAGATCGAGAACCAGACAGGACGCATCCGGAATTTCGAGAACGCGGCCAAAGGATCCGGGGAACATTCCGGGATATTTTTCGACGACTCGGATGTTTACAAGGCGCTCGAAGGCATGGCTTACAGCCTGATAAACCATCCTGACCCTGAATTGGAGAAGAAGGCGGACGAGTGGATCGACAAGTTCGCCGCCGCCCAACAGCCCGACGGGTATATCAATACATTCTATACCCTGACCGGATTGGACAAGCGATGGACGAACATGGACAAGCATGAGATGTATTGCGCCGGGCACATGATCGAAGCGGGCGTGGCGTACTATCAGGCTACCGGCAAACGGAAACTTTTAGACGTGGGTATCCGGATGGCGGATCACATGATGACCCAATTCGGTCCCGGCAAACGTCACTGGGTACCGGGACACGAGGAGATCGAGCTGGCGTTAGTCAAGCTATATAAGGTCACCCATGAGGAGAAATACCTCGATTTCGCGAACTGGCTCTTGGAGGAAAGAGGGCATGGCTACGGTACGAAAGGAGGCGAGGGCGACTGGGATCCGGTCTATTACCAGGACGACAAACCCGTACGGGAGATGAGCGATATAGCCGGACATGCCGTCCGCTGTATGTATCTGTACTGCGGTATGGCGGACGTGGCGGCCTTGAAACAGGACTCCGGTTACATCGCCGCTCTCGACCGTCTGTGGGATGATGTCGTACATCGCAATATGTATGTGACAGGTGGCATCGGTTCCTCTCATCATAACGAGGGATTCACCGAGGATTATGACCTCCCGAACTTGGAAGCCTATTGCGAGACCTGCGCGTCGGTCGGCATGGTGCTTTGGAACCAACGCATGAACCAGCTGAGCGGCGACTCAAAATACATCGACGTGCTCGAACGCTCGCTCTACAACGGGGCGTTGGCGGGGATCTCCTTGGCGGGCGACCGTTTCTTCTACGTCAACCCCTTAGAGTCGAAAGGCGATCATCACCGCCAGGCATGGTACGGCTGCGCTTGCTGCCCCAGCCAGATCTCCCGCTTCCTGCCTTCGATAGGCAACTATATCTATGGCACGTCCGACCAAGCCATCTGGGTGAACCTCTACATAGGCAGTACGGCGGAGATCAATCTCGGTGATTCCCCGATCACGATCAGGCAAGAGACGGATTATCCTTGGGACGGGAACGTGAAGCTGACGATCACCTCTCCCACCTCGTTCGGGCAAGAGATCCGGATACGTATCCCGGGATGGTGCGAACAGTACACGATAGCCGTCAATGGAGATCCCGTAGAAGCCCCGACAGACAAGGGCTATGCCGTATTAAACCGCGAATGGGCATCGGGAGACGAGATCTCCTTATCGCTGGATATGCCCGTCAAGGTGGTAGCCGCCGACCCGAAAGTGAAACAGGACCTCGGGAAACGGGCGATCCAGCGAGGGCCGTTGGTCTATTGCGTGGAAGAGGTAGACAACCCGGTTGGCTTCGACAACATGTCAATCACGCCACAAACCACTTTCAGCACGGCATTCGAGCCGGATCTGCTGGACGGGATCAACGTGATCCGCACGGAGAGCGGCCGACAAACAGTCACTTGGATCCCCTATTATGCGTGGGATAACCGGGAAGCCGGCAAGATGAAAGTATGGATCGACTATAAGGAATAAAAAGATTTCCCCCGGGACTCAAGCGGTTGAACCTTGAGCTTCGGGGGAAGTCTCTTCTTTGTCTCACATATATCCGCTATCCGGTTACGGTTTCTTTCCACTCTCTTTCCCAAAGCGAAGGAAAGGAAGCACGAGAAACAGGGGAATACAGCAAACCATCACCCAAATGAAAAAATAACGGTAGCCGATCAGTTCCTGAATCCAACCGGAGATCATCCCCGGAAGCATCATGCCTAACGCCATGAAGCCGGTACTGATCGCGTAATGCGAGGTCTTATATGGCCCATCGGCGAAGAGCATCAGGTACATCGTATAGGCGGTAAAGCCGAAACCGTAGCCGAATTGCTCGACCGCCACGCAAGCATTGACTACCAACAGGCTGTCCGGCATGGCATAGGCCATATACAAATAGACCAAATTAGGGAGCGAGATCGCCAAGGCCATAGGCCAAAGCCATCGGCGCAGCCCATCCCGGGCGATCATCATCCCACCTAACACGCCACCCGCCAAAAGGGAAATCACCCCAACCGTACCATAAACGAAGCCAACCTCCCCGGTACTTAGCGACAAGCCGCCGACTTCCCGGCTATCCAACAGGAAGGGAGAAGCCAATTTCACCAACTGCGATTCCCCCAAACGGTAGGTAAGCATGAACAGCAGGGCGGGCACGATCCCCTTCTTGCGGAAAAAACTCACGAAGGTATCCCCAAAAGCCTTGAATATGGCTCCCGGAGCGAGAACCGTACGCGACACGTCAACGCTCGGTCGGGGCAAAATATACCGATGCCATAACGACAAGGCGATGAAGCAGCCCGCCAACACGAAAAACACTATGCTCCAAGCGAACGGGATACGACCGGTAGCGCTCTCCAAGAGCCCCGCCAACATCACCAACAGCCCTTGCCCCGTAAGCATGGCTACCCGGTAGAACGTGTTACGGATGCCTATAAAAAAGGCCTGTCGCTCCTCCGAAAGCCCCAACATATAAAAGCCATCGGCGGCAATATCATGTGTGGCCGAGCTGAACGCCATCAGCCAGAAGAACGCGAGCGACAGCCGCAGGAAAAAATCCCCGGGCAGCACGAAGGCGACACCCGCCATACCTCCACCGATCAGCAGCTGCATGGCGCAAATCCACCAGCGCTTCGTCCGGATCAGATCCACGAAAGGGCTCCACACCGGCTTGATCACCCAAGGGAAATAGAGCCAGCTCGTAAACAGGGCGATGTCGGCGTTCGAGACACCCAACCGTTTGTACATGATAACGGACAGCGTCATGACCACCACGTATGGCAGTCCTTCAGCGAAATAAAGCGTGGGGATCCACGCCCAGGGATTTCTTTTTTCCATATCTACTCAATAAATTGACGGATCAAGGTTCTACAACAAACCGATCCATATCCTTCCAAGCGGGGAACTTGGCCCGAAAAGCCTCCAAATCCTTCTTGCTGAGCGTGCAGGTACGGGTGATCTCCTCACGCTTGCCCGCGTCCGCCAGTTTCTTCCCTTTCGGGTCAAACACCATAGAGTCCCCACGGAACACAAAACCTTTCCCATCCACGCCCACACGATTCACGCCACATACGTAAGCCATGTTCTCGATGGCGCGCGCTTGCAGCAAGGCCTTCCACACCTTCTTGCGCGCCTCGGGCCAATTCGCTACGTAGACCAGCAGGTCGTACTCGTTGGCCATATTACGGCTCCACACCGGGAAACGCAGGTCATAGCAAACTTGCAGGCAGATGTTCCAGCCTTTATAGGGAACCACCAAGCGCTTGTCGCCCGGAGAGAAATGCTTATCCTCATCCGCCATGCGGAACAGATGGCGCTTGTCGTAATAATGTTCCTCCCCCTCCGGCGTGATGAAGAAACCGCGGTTGAAGAACTTGCCGCCCTCGGTAGCGATGAAGCTGCCCGCCACCGCCATCTTGTACTTGCTCGCCCACTCTTTCAGCGCCCGTACGGTAGGGCCATCCATCGTGTCGGCCAAGCGCTCCACGTTCATGGAGAACCCCGTGGTAAACGTCTCGGGCAACACGGCCAGATCAGTTCGCCCGCTCACCCGGCGCAGCAACTCGCCATAATAACATAGATTTTCCTCTCGATCTTCCCAGATGATATGGGATTGGATCATGCTGACGCGTAAGTCTTCTGTCATAGGATCAAAGATATTAAGGTTAATAAATACCTGTTTTTTGTTGCCCGTGTTTTCCCTATTTCTTGGGAAAGGAATCGGAAAAACACGGGCGCTTTTTTCTTAAAGCCCGCTCACACCTGCACGAAGTTGGCCGGATGGCAGGCGGTCACTCCCCGATACATCCGCCGGATGGCGAGGATGTCATTGTCGGCGTCGCCCGTCGGGTAAAACAATCCCATCGAGCCCACCACTTTCTTTCCATAATCAAAATAGGCGACCAAGATCGGGACATTCGCTTTCAAGGCCATATAATAGAAGCCTTTCTTCCACTCGCTCGCCCGTTTGCGCGTCCCTTCCGGGGTAACGGCAAGCTGGAAACGCTCGTTGGCGGCGAATCGCTCCGCCATCTGGTCCGTCACCGACGTCCGTCTATCCCGGTCCACCTGGACTCCCCCCAGCCAATGGAAGAAAAGGTTCAGCGGGAAGAAGAACCATTCTTTCTTTATAAGGAAACTCGCGTTACACCCGATCGAGGTGTAGAAGAGCTTCCCGATGACAAAATCCCAATTGCTCGTATGCGGAGCCACGCAGATCACGCACTTGGGGCGCTCCACGCCATCCGTCTTCCCCAGCTTCCATCCCATCAGGCGAAGGATCATCTTGCTAATCGCCTTCCTCATGCCTCCTTCTGCTTGTTCAACGCGGAGATCTCGGCTGAGATCTCGTCCACCTCACGCTCGAAGTCCTCCCGCAATTTCCGGTAGTAGGCCTTCACGAGCGCCTTGTTATCTTTCCCGTCCGTATGGCTGATCCGGGCGATGAAGTTGTCCTGCATATCCAGTACGCGCGTCATCAAGCCGTCCGCTTTCTCCTGATCGACCCCGGGAATATACATCTTGTAAACCAATATCTCCGTGAACAAATCACCGGCGACACCCCCGATCACTTTCTTTAAAATCCTTCTTTTAGCCATATCTTTATCGATTTAAATATCCACAAATATAAAAACATTGTCATTAAATTCGGAAAAGTAGAGCAAGAAAACGTAAAAATGAACTATCTTCGCACCGTGAAACCATTGATTATAAACATCTCAAATATGGGTGAGACGATAAAGGCGCCAGAATACCTCTTTGAGTGTAGCTGGGAAGTCTGCAACAAGGTAGGAGGTATCTACACTGTATTATCAACGAAAGCTCATACGCTTCAACAGATTTTTAACGATAAGGTCATTTTCATCGGGCCGGATATATGGGGAGAGGCTCCCGCCCCCGATTTCAAGGAAGACGCGACCCTGTTCGCCGACTGGAGGCGATATGCCGAGGAGAGCGGACTGCCGCCAGTCAAGGTAGGGCGCTGGGATGTCCCGGGGACACCGCCGGTCATCTTGGTTGATTTCAAGCCTCTCTTTGGCGAGCGCGACGCGCTCTACTACACCATGTGGGAACATTTCAAGGTAGACTCCATCCACGCGTACGGCGATTACGACGAATCCTGTATCTTCGCCTATGCCTCGGGAAAGGTGATCGAGAGTTTCTACCATTTCCATAAGTTAGAGGGAAAGAAAGTGGCAGCCCTGTTCAATGAATGGATGTTGGGCATGGGCGAGCTCTATATCCGGAAACAGGTACCGGCCATCGCCACGCTCTTCACGACACACGCCACCTCGATCGGACGCTCCATCGCCGGCAACAACAAGGCGCTCTACGCCTATATGGAAGGCTACAACGGAGACCAGATGGCAAGGGAGCTGAACATGGAGGCGAAGCACTCCGTGGAGAAACAGGCGGCGCGCTTCGCGGACTGCTTCACCACCGTGAGCGACATCACGGCGCAGGAGTGCAAGCAGCTCTTGGATAAGGCTCCCGACATCGTGACCCCGAACGGATTCGAACCTAACTTCGTTCCCGAGGGAGAAAGCTACACGGCGAAACGGGAGGAGGCACGGCGCACGCTGATCAACGTGGCGGAGAAACTGACCGGATGCCCGATCGACCCGGATGTCTTGTTAGTCTCCACCAGCGGACGCTACGAGTACCGGAACAAGGGAATCGACGTGTTTATCGAGGCCATGAACCGGGTTCGCACGTCAGGGCAGCTGCAAAGAGAAGTGGTGGCCTTCATCATGGTACCGGCTTGGGTACGTGCCCCGCGGGCGGACTTGAAGGAGGTGGTAGAGCACGACATACGGACAACCGCTCCGCTGCAGGTGCCCTTCACCACGCACTGGCTGAATAATATGCAGGAGGATAAGGTGTTGAGCTACATCCGGCAGATCGGATTCACGAACGCGGCTTCCGAGAAGCTGAAGATCATCTTCGTCCCCTGCTACTTAGACGGGAAAGACGGGATCTTCGGCAAGCCTTATTATGATCTGCTGATCGGGATGGACGCGACCGTATATCCCTCCTATTACGAGCCTTGGGGATACACGCCGCTGGAAAGTGTCGCTTTCGGTATACCTACCATCACGACCAATTTGGCGGGCTTCGGCATGTGGGCGAAGAACACCGTCTCGGGCGATGACATTACCGAGGGAGTGGCGGTCATCAACCGTACGGACTTCAACTATTTCGACGTGGCGAACGCTATCATGGAGGCGATCTTGACACTCTCCCATGAGGATCGGGCGGAAATCGGACGGATCAGGCAACGTTGCCTCGACCTCGCGAGAAACGCGGAATGGAGCAAATTCATCGCTTATTACCTGAAAGCGTTTGACATCGCCATACGGCACGCCGAGGAAAGAAACCGTTGAACATCATTATAGATTAATAGGATAATCGTATATTTGTACGATTTTAGCGAAACACTTTAAACCTCAAGATAATGAAAATTAAGGCGAATAACGCAAACAGTCCTGTTTGGAAGGACGTTTATTCACACTCCAAGCTGCCCAAAGAGCTGGAGCCGCTGAATGAGATCGCGACCAACCTTTGGTGGGTCTGGAATCATGAAGGCGCTAAACTCTTCGGGAAGATCGACAGCGAACTGTGGAAATCGACCGAAGGGAATCCGGTCCAGTTGCTGCAAAGCCTCTCTTATAAACGGATAGAGGAGATCTTGGCGAACAAGGGGTTAATGGCAGAGATCAGCAAGGTTTACGCGGACTTCAAGGCTTATGTCAATGTAGAGCCGGACAAGACGCAACCCTCCGTAGCGTACTTCAGCATGGAGTATGGCTTAACCAATGTATTGAAAATCTATTCAGGTGGCTTAGGTGTGCTGGCAGGCGACTACTTGAAAGAGGCCAGTGATAGCAATATCGATTTATGCGCCGTAGGTTTCTTGTATCGCTATGGCTACTTCACGCAGACCTTGTCTATGGATGGTCAGCAAATCGCTAACTACGAGCCGCAAAACTTTAACGCGCTTCCCTTGACCCAGGTGACGCAATCCAACGGGGAACCGATGGTATTGGAAGTTCCTTACCCGGGACGCACCGTATACGCTTACATCTGGAAAGTGAACGTGGGTCGTGTGCCTCTTTATTTAATGGATACGGATATTCCGCAGAACAGCGAATGGGATCGTTCCATCACGCACCAACTTTATGGTGGCGACTGGGAAAACCGTATGAAGCAAGAATATCTGCTGGGTATCGGCGGTATCATGATGCTGAACAAGTTAGGTATCAAGAAACAGATCTACCACTGTAACGAGGGACATGCGGCACTCATCAACGCGCAGCGCTTGGTGGATTACATCCAGAACGAGGGGCTTTCGTTCAATGAGGCGTTGGAAGTGGTACGAGCTTCCGCCCTTTATACGGTACATACGCCGGTTCCCGCCGGTCACGACTATTTCGACGAAGGTTTGTTCGGACGTTATATGGGCGAGTTCCCCGGCAAGTTAGGCATCAGCTGGCAGGAATTTATCGACATGGGACGCGAGAATCCGGGTTCCAACGAGAAGTTCTCCATGAGTGTCTTCGCCTTGAACACTTGCCAAGAGGCAAACGGCGTAAGCTGGCTCCACGGAAAGGTTTCCCAACGGATGTTCGCTCCGGTATGGAAGGGCTACTTCCCCGACGAACTGCACGTGGGCTACGTGACCAATGGCGTGCATATGCCCACATGGGCGGCTACCGAAGTGAAGAAGTTCTTCGCGGAAAGATTGGATCCCAAGATGTTCACGCACCAGCAAGAGCATAAATACTGGGAAGCGATCCAAGATATTCCGGACGAGGACATCTGGACGCTTCGACAGACCTTGAAGAAAAAGCTGATTAATTACATCCGAGTACAATACAAGGACAATTGGCTGAAAAACCAAGGCGATCCGATCAAAGTAGTCTCCATATTGGAGAAGATAAACCCGAACGCCTTATTGATCGGCTTCGGACGTCGTTTCGCCACATATAAACGAGCCCACTTGCTGTTCACCGACCTGGATCGCTTGGCGAAGATCGTGAACAACGAGAAATATCCCGTCCAATTCGTATTCACGGGGAAGGCTCACCCGGCGGATGGCGGCGGACAAGGGCTTATCAAGCACATTGTCGAGATCTCTCGCCGGCCGGAGTTTCTTGGGAAGATCATCTTCTTGGAGAACTACGACATGCGTCTGGCACGTCGCCTGATCTCCGGCGTGGATGTATGGCTGAACACGCCTACCCGCCCGTTGGAGGCTTCGGGAACGTCGGGCGAGAAAGCCGAGATGAACGGCGTACTGAACCTGTCCGTACTCGACGGTTGGTGGTACGAGGGCTACGTGGAAGGTGCCGGTTGGGCATTGACTGACAAACGTACCTACGAGAACCAGCAATACCAGGACCAGTTAGACGCAGCCACGATCTACCAGATCTTAGAGACGGAGATTATCCCGACCTATTATGCGAAGAACAGCAAGGGATACTCCCCCGACTGGATCCAATACATCAAGAACTCGATCTCCAAGATCGCCCCGAACTACACGATGAAGCGGATGTTGAACGACTACGAGGATCGCTTCTATCACAAATTAGCGACTCGTTCCGCTCATTTGCGCGCGGACAATTACGCGGTAGCCAAGAAGTTGGCCGCATGGAAAGAGGAGGTGGCGACTCATTGGGACAGCTTCCAGGTGGAATCGTTCACGTGCGATCAGGACTGGAACCTGAACGGCCCGGTAGTAGGAAAGGACTATTCTTTCAATTTGGTGATCGACCGTCACGAGTTGCAGGGTATGCTCGGCGCCGAGATGGTGGTCGTCACGGAAAACCCGGAGAAGAACACCTTGGAGCTGGCTCATACCTATCCGTTCAAACTGATGAAGGAAGAGGGATCGAAGCTGTACTTCCAGCTGATCGCCACACCTTCGGAGGCAGGCAAGCAGAAGGTAGGCTTCCGCATCTATCCGGACAACAAGGAATTGCCTCACCGTATGGACTTCGCTTACGTGCGTTGGATCCAGCTATAAGCAGGCAGTTCCATTACCGATAACCGAACAAAAAGGTCAGGATTCGAGATCGAATCCTGACCTTTTTTTATTTCCCGCACGAAAACACTGGAATTTGTTTATTGATAGAGCGGGCGTATCTTTCCGTCATTTTCCCCCTGCCGGAGGGCGAGAGGCGAAGTCACGCCTCCCCCCGGCAGGGGAAGAATGGCCGTATCTACCTTAAAAAGAATAAGAAAGCCCGATAGCCGGCATCAAGGCTACCGTATCATAATGGCCACCAAAGGTACGAGGCATCCCTGTCAGCAACTCGGTATCCTGATAAGAGCCGTCGCGCCCACCCAAGCCGGTGACATAAGAGAAAGCCAGATCCACCGAAAGATCCTTCAACGGACGGAAGCTAAGCCCGGCGGTAATCCCCAACTTATCCATACTCGGGGTTTCCGGGTTCAGATAGTCATCCTCTACCGGCGACTCGTCGAAATAGGTCCCGAGCCGTACATCCAGCCGATTGGTAGCGGCAAACTGGGCACCTAAGCGATAGATACGGGAGTTCTTGTATTTCTTGGCGGCCTTCATGTCATATTGGCTCAACGAAGAGGGCGAGAAGCGGATGTCCAGCTCCTTGTAAGCGCCCCAGCCCACAAACTGCACCTCACCCGATACCGTCCAGCGGTTCGTGGGGCGATAGGTGATCCCGAGATTCCAATTGTCCGGCAGCGGCAACTCCGAGGCGAAAGATCCGTTATCCAACGGCGGGATCGCTATCCCCTCCTTTCCCATCGCCTGCATCAAGGCATTTACCTTCTCCAAGAGGCCGCGCAGCTCCGCCTCATTCGTATAATCGAGCGCAATATCGCCTTCTTTCACCCGGGCCATCACCTTCGAGCGATAAGAGAGACCGACGGTGAACTTCTCGTTGATGTCGTACATGGCACCCACATTGAAACCAAAGCGTATCCCCGCGTTCCCCTTCAACTGGATCGAAGCGGCAGAGGCGTCATCATACTTAGCGATAATCTGCTTCATCTCCTCCGGAATCAACGCCCCCAGCATCGGGTTCCCGGCGATCATCTGCTCCGCCATGTCGCCCATTGCCCCAGGACCGATCAAGGCACGATTCAGCGAGATATTGCCAAACTCCATCATCAGCCCGGCACCGACACTCAATCGGTCCATGATCTTCCACGATACCGTGGGCTGTATATTGAAGGCCTTCAAGGAGATCTCCTGGCAAAGGTGAGCCCCCGCCCAATCATGCCCCCAGGTAATCCCGCTCCCGTAAGGTGTATTAATCATCAGGCCTGCCGCCAGATTATCGTAAATCTTGAATCCCGCATAAGCGTAAAGCGGTGTGCTGGGCGTATTGTCAGTCTCCACCGAATAGCCGTCACGTTTAAACTTAGCGGTGGCGAACACACCCGACATACCGACCGAGAGATCCACGCTCTTATCCATGAAAACCAATCCGGCGGGATTGAAGTGCATACTCTCCGCCCCCAATTTCATGGCCGCGCCGACATGTCCCATGCCCGCTTGCTTCGTACTCTGAGCGTTTACCTGGTATCCCTCTGCCGCGGCATAAGAGAAAGGTAGCATGGCTAAGCATGCTAAAGCGATCATTTTCTTCATACAATGTATTTATTTAATTATACAGTTCATGCACCGCTATGGCGCAAACGGCGGCAAATATAAGCACTTTTCCTTAGAACTGCACAATTTATCAAAAAATGTGCGGCACATAATTCAATTTTATGTGCAATATCAAAAAAACTGATTAGCGAAATAAGCCACTATCCTCATCCTATTCCAGCCCGGCAGACCGATACACTCCCCCCAGAGATCTTCTCGCGGAAAAAAGATGAGGATATTTTGGGCGAGACATCCCCATCCTTTCTCCAAACCTTCTCCAAACTTTAGTAAAGGCTCCGATACGCCTATTCGATCATCCGCGAATGGAGAAAAATATTAATGTACATGAAGTAAATCGCATTTATCATTGATTATAAGCAACTTACAAAATAAAGATGTACATCATAAAATTGGGGAGGGCAGTTCAATACATCTACCTTCGCGAATTCAAAATCAAGAATTATAAGATCACCAATTTTTTAAGATGAATGATGTACGCATACGCACGAGCCGCTTTGTTCCGGCCGTGCTTCTCGCAGGCGTTTTAGGGTTTACCGCCTGCACAGACGAGACAGATCAGCTTCGTTCCTCAACACGCATCACCTTCACCTCCGGACTATCTTCCGTCTGGGGAGCGGTGAAGACATCGTCCGCGAGCGAGACGAAAACACTCTCCGGAGAAATCCCCGGAGGAGTACTCTATTTGCATACCCTCTACACGGATAGTATCGCTTCCCCGAAAATGGAGGAGGCGGGCGATAGCCTGCCCATCACCCGGGCCACGCCGATCCACGACAAGGCAGGGATGTACGACTCGTTCAGCGTCACCGGTTATGCCTATACCGATGAGTGGGACGGCTCGCAAAGCCCGACTCTCATGTACGATCTCAACGTCGGGAAATCCGGCATCCCGAGTTCCGACCATTACTGGCCGGGGCGAGCCTACAAGACGCGGTTCTTCGCATACGCCCCCACCGGCAACGGGGCTTACCAGATCGACGTGCCATCGGCAGGGGCTCCCACGCTCCATACCCGGATCCCGGCGGATGTGGCGAAGCAGGAGGACTTGTTGGTGGCAAGCTCCGGTGAGATCGCGGGAGACCGGAACACCGCCTTGCCCCTCACCTTCCGCCATGCGCTCACCGCGATCAAGTTCGTTTGCGGGGACGACGTGAAGGCGGGCACCATCAAGAGCATAGCCTTGAAAAACGTATTCTCAGAGGGTGAGTATGACATGGATCTCAACACATGGGACGGGGTGACGACGAAAAGCTCCTTCACGCAGGGATTGGACAAACGGACCTCCGGAACAGCCGGGGAGACGATCACATCTGAGGCACAGACCTTCATGATGATCCCGCAGACCGCACCGAATGACGCACGGATCGAGGTGGTATTCAACGATGGCGCCCAAGATCACACGCTGACAGGCAACATAGCGGGGAATGTATGGTCCAAGGGACAGACGGTGACCTACAAGATTTCCACCGCCTCCGTCAACTGGGAATATACACTCAATGTCACCCAGCGGATCACATTCGGTTACTATGGTGAGACAAAGTCGTACGACGTGACAAGCTACCGCAAAAACACGAGCTCCAACCAAGTGGAACCCATAGCCTGGACCGTCCAATTCTCAGAAGATGGGCAGAGCTGGAGCGACCAGCGTCCCGACTGGCTCACCGAGTTCACACCCGCCGGGACGGGAAGTGAAACCGCCGCCACTTACCCGGTTACGGTAGCCGCCCAGACAGGTATCACCGGAGGCGCGCCTATTGAACAGCTGAGAAACGCACCTGAGCGTGGCAGCGAACGGCAACCCTACAATTTAGCGAACACGAGCGGAGCCTCAAACGTGGAGAATACGGCGAACTGCTACGTGGTGAATGGACCGGGGGTGTATAGTTTCCCATTGGTCTATGGCAACGCGATCAAGAGCGGAACAGACAATAAAGCGGCTTATACCTCATCGCGGGAAGGAGATCGGGTTCTCCACACCTTCGTAAACCACTTAGGGAAAGAGATAGCCTCTCCCTATATCGCGGATAACTACAATGCGGGTTGTGCGCCCGATCACGCCGAGCTGCTCTGGCAGGATGGCCCTCAATTAGTGACAGACATCCGCTATACACCGGGAGAGCCTTGCGGTACGATCTCTTTCAAGGTGGATAAAGCGACTATCCAGCCGGGCAACGCCTTGATCGCCATTAAAGACAATCAAGGGCAAGTGATGTGGAGCTGGCATATCTGGATCACGGAGACGGAAACCTCCCGGACGATCGCCGTGACCAACCATGACGGAAAGATCTATCAATTCCTGTCGGCCAGCTTAGGCTGGATCGACGAGAGCACGACCACCTATGCCGCCCGTTCTTGCCGCGCCCGGTTCACGGCCAACGGATTAAGCCGCGAACTCACGATCCAACAAAACGCAGGAAAGACAAATAACAATGGGGTCTCCACCTTTTACCAATGGGGACGTAAGGATCCTTTCCTGCCCTCCACCGGCAACGACAACGGGCAGACAAGGCCTTGGTATGATGCCTCCGGGATCCGTTCGACAGCCAAGCCTCCCTTGAGGAATCTCTCCTCAGGGATAGAATGCCTCAAGAACTATATCCTCCATCCGGATATCATGCAAACCCAAAACGCGGGGGACAAGAATTTCGATAATTTATGGGATACCGACTATACGGTAGCTACAGGTCCCGTAGGTGAGGAGGTAGTCAAGACCATATACGACCCGTCTCCCATCGGTTTCAAGGTACCGTCAGTAGACGCGTTCACTGGATTTACCACCACAGGGAAAGGCGTATCCAATGGCTCAGACGTAAATGGGTCTTGGGGGCAACCCCGATCCAAGGGATGGAATCTCTACACGGATCCCTCCCACGGGCAACTCTTCTATCTCCCCGCACCTGGCTGGCGTACTTTCAGCGGAAGCGAGAGCAACACAAGCTATGTGAATCTCGACGGTTATTATTGGTTAGCCTCTACCTCCTCGCAAAAACACGGGAACACCGTCTATTTTTTCGTAGGGACCAGGTTTGAGATGCCTTATCCTCACGATCGGGCATTCGGACACTCCGTATACCCCATCCGTGATAACTGACCCCGGGAGGGCCCAAGTCGGCGACATATAACAAATATCCCCCTATGGCTGTACATAAGCCATAGGGGGATATTTGTATCTATCCAAGAGACGCGGCTCAAACATGAGGCGGCGTAAGCGGAAGGGAAGAAAAAGACACAAAAAAGCCCCAAGGCCAAAAGCCCTGAGGCATCAATCGCGGTCTGGACGGGACTCGAACCCGCGACCCCATGCGTGACAGGCATGTATTCTAACCAGCTGAACTACCAGACCAAGGTCGCAAAAAGAAATCTCAAAAAGAGGCGGTCTGGACGGGACTCGAACCCGCGACCCCATGCGTGACAGGCATGTATTCTAACCAGCTGAACTACCAGACCTCTTATATTCTTCGCTATCTCTCTCGATTGCGGTGCAAAGGTAAGTAATATTTTTAAACCCGCAATAGTTGGGGAAGAAAAAAACATTTTTTTCGAAGTTTCCCCTTTTATCGGACAAATGACTGATCCACCCGTTTATCACGAATTCACGTCAAAAGCAAGTTTTCAGCCATCATTTCCTCCTATATTCTGATAATTTGCTACTTTTGTAAGCTAATAAATTAGGAATAATAATGGATGTCGCCATCATTAAATACAATGCCGGGAATATCCGTTCCGTGGATTATGCCCTGAGGAGGTTAGGCGTGACGCCTGTCATCACGGCCGACCCGGAGCAGATCGCTAAAGCGGATAAGGTGATCTTCCCCGGCGTGGGAGAAGCGCTCACCACCATGACTTACCTGAGGGAGCATGGGTTAGACCGCGTCATCAGCGCACTAAGGCAGCCTACGCTCGGGATCTGCTTAGGTATGCAGCTCCTTTGCCAGCGGTCTGAAGAAGGAGGCGCTGATTGCCTCGGGATCTTCCCGGTAGAGGTCAAGCGCTTTGTCCCGCGAGAAAACACGGATAAGGTGCCACACATGGGATGGAATACGCTGGCGGACACCCGCAGCGCCCTGTTTGAAGGACTACGGGAAGACTCCTTTGTCTATTTCGTACATAGTTATTACGTACCGGCCTGCGATTTCACGATCGCGACGACCGACTACATCCATCCTTTCAGCGCGGCATTGCGAAAAAATAATTTCTACGCGACCCAGTTCCACCCGGAAAAAAGCGGGTCGGTAGGAGAATGTATCCTGAAAAACTTCTTAGCGTTATGATAGAGCTTATTCCTGCCATCGATCTGATAGAAGGGAAATGCGTACGGCTCACACGGGGCGATTACGCTACCCGGAAGATCTATAACGAAGACCCGCTCGAGATCGCCCGGATGTTTGAGGACAACGGGATCAAACGCCTCCACGTAGTCGATTTAGACGGGGCACGGATGGGGCATATTGTCAATCACCGCGTCTTGGAGCGACTCGCTACCCATACCGGCTTAGTGATCGATTTCGGCGGAGGGCTCAAGCAGGACGACGACCTGAGGATCGCTTTCGAATGCGGCGCACGGATGGTCACGGGCGGCAGTGTCGCCATCAAGGATCCCGAGCGGTTCAGCCGCTGGCTCGACACGTTCGGGAGCGAGCGGATCATCTTGGGAGCCGATGCCAAGGAGGGCAAGATAGCGATCAACGGATGGGAAGAGACAACCCGGCAAGAGCTGATCCCCTTCATCAAGGCATATCAAGAGCGAGGGATCACGAAAGCGATCTGCACCGACATCGGGCGGGACGGGATGCTGCAAGGTCCTGCCATCGAGCTTTACCGGTCGATTCTGTCGGAGATGCCGTCGCTCTACCTGATAGCGAGCGGTGGCGTAAGCTCCGCCGAGGACATCGAGAAGTTGGACGAGGCGGGCATTCCGGCCGTTATTTTCGGCAAGGCGATCTATGAAGGAAAGATCAAGCCGGAGGAGTTTGCCCGTTTCATGTATTAAACGAGAAGAGAAATGTTAGCGAAAAGAATCATACCCTGCTTAGACATCAAGGACGGGAAGACCGTAAAAGGGATCAATTTCGTCAATTTCCGCGACGCGGGCGACCCCGTGGAGCTGGGGGCGCGATATAGCCTGGAGGGAGCCGATGAGTTAGTCTATTTAGACATCACCGCCTCACACGAGGGGAGAAAGACATTCACCGAGTTAGTGAGGCGTATAGCGGCCCATATAAACATCCCCTTCACCGTAGGAGGCGGCATCCATGAGCTTAGCGACGTGGATCGCCTGCTGAGCGCCGGAGCCGACAAGGTGTCGATCAACTCGGCAGCTTTGCGGAACCCTGATCTGATCGAGGAGATCGCCCGCCATTTCGGCAGCCAGGTGTGCGTGGTAGCGATCGACGCGAACCAGGAGGGCGACGAGTGGATATGCTACTTGAACGGGGGGCGTGTGCCTACCGACAGACGCCTGTTCCAATGGGCTTCGGAGGCGGAAAGCAGGGGGGCCGGAGAGATCCTGTTCACCAGCATGACGCATGATGGCGTGAAAGAGGGATACGCGAACGAGGCTTTAGCGGATCTGGCGGAGCGGTTGCATATTCCCGTGATCGCATCGGGCGGAGCGGGACGGATGGAGCACTTCCGGGATTCGTTCGAGCGGGGGAAAGCTGACGCGGCACTCGCCGCGAGCGTGTTTCACTTCGGGGAGATTCGCATCGGCGACTTAAAACAGTATCTAAGGAATGAGGGTATAAACGTAAGATTATAATACAGAAAATGACAAAAAGATTGGATTTCGAGAAAATGGGCGGATTGATTCCCGCCATCGTACAGGACAATAACACCAGCAAAGTGTTGATGCTGGGATTCATGAACGAGGAGGCCTATGAAGAGACAATAAGCACCGGTAAGGTGACTTTCTTCAGCCGGACGAAGAACCGTCTGTGGATGAAAGGGGAAAGCAGCGGAAACACGCTCCAGGTGGTAAGCGTCACCCCGGATTGCGACAATGATACCTTATTGATAAAAGCGATACCGGCCGGACCGGTATGCCACACGGGTTCCGACACCTGTTTCGGGGAGCGGAACGTGGAGGAGATCATGTTCCTGAAGTATTTGCAGGATTTCATCGAACGGCGCAGGCAGGAGATGCCGGAAGGTTCTTACACGACCTCGCTGTTCCAAAAGGGAGTAAACCGGATGGCGCAGAAGGTGGGCGAAGAGGCCGTGGAAACGGTCATCGAGGCGACCAATGGGACGGAGGATGGTCTCATCTACGAGGCATCCGACCTTATCTATCACTTGATCGTACTGCTGACAAGCAAAGGTCTCCGATTAGAGGACCTGGCTCGTGAATTAAAGAAAAGGCATAAAGGATAATTGACACATGGAAGAGGATATTCTGCTTAAATTAGAGGGCGTAGAGATCTGCCGAGAGGAGAACCAAGTGCTGAACAACGCCTCCCTCACCTTACGCAACGGGGAATTCGTGTATGTGATCGGCAAGGTGGGTTCCGGGAAAAGCAGCTTGCTCAAGTCGCTGTATTGCGAGATCCCGATCAAACGCGGAGAGGCGTATATAATGGGTTACAACCTCGCGAAGATGAGACGGAGAAACATCCCCTATCTACGCAGGAAACTGGGTATCGTCTTCCAGGACTTCCAGTTGCTTACCGACCGGTCCGTCTCGAAAAACCTTGAGTTCGTGCTGAAAGCTACCGGTTGGAAGAAAAAGCAAGAGATCAAGGGACGGATCGACGAGGTGCTCCGCCAAGTCGGGATGCCGGATAAGGGGTACAAAATGCCCCACGAGCTCTCTGGAGGCGAGCAACAGCGCATCGTGATCGCACGTGCCCTGCTGAACAGTCCGCGGCTGATCCTTGCCGACGAGCCTACCGGCAACTTAGATCCGGAGACCAGCGGACAGATCGTGCAACTCCTCCACGACATATGCCGACAAGGGACAGCCGTCATCATGACGACCCACAATTACACGATTGTACATAATTACCCAGCACGTATCGTGAAATGCGAGAATACCTGTCTCAGTGATGTCGGGAAATAAATTTTTTATAACTTCGCGGTCGTATTCGATTGGGGAAATAAAACAATTTAATAGGGAATAAAATGAAAGTCTTAAAGTTTGGCGGTACTTCTGTCGGATCTGCGCAACGTATGAAGGACGTAGCGAAATTAATCACGGGAGACCGTAAGATCGTGGTATTATCAGCCATGTCAGGTACAACCAACTCGCTGGTCGAGATCTCGGATTACCTGTACAAAAAGAACCCGGACGGGGCGAATGAGATTATCAACAAACTTGCCACGACATATATGGGGCATGTAGAGGAACTCTATCGTACCGAGGAATACAAGCAGAAGGCCAAAGAACTGATTAAGTCCCATTTTGGTTATATCCGTACCTTCACGAAAGACCTCTTTACCTTGTTCGAGGAAAAGGTTGTGCTGGCACAAGGAGAATTGATCTCCACGGGTATGATGAATCTCTACCTCAATGAATGTGGAGTCAACTCGGTTTTGATCCCCGCGCTCGATTATATGCGCACAGACAAGAACGCGGAGCCTGATCCTGTCTATATCAAGGAGAAATTGCTTAAGTTACTGGACAGCCATCCCGATGCGGATCTGTACCTTACACAAGGTTATATCTGCCGGAACGCATACGGGGAAATCGACAACCTGCAACGTGGCGGTAGCGATTATAGCGCATCCTTGATAGGTGCGGCCATCGGAGCGGAAGAGATCCAGATCTGGACGGACATCGATGGGATGCACAACAACGATCCCCGGTTCGTGAAGGGTACCTCCCCTGTTCGCCATCTGCATTTTGAGGAGGCGGCAGAGTTAGCCTATTTCGGGGCGAAGATCCTCCATCCCACATGCATTCTGCCGGCGAAGCTCAATAACATCCCGGTACGTTTACTGAACACGATGCAGCCTGAAGCCGCAGGAACTCTGATCTCCAACACGATGGAAAAAGGGAAGATCAAGGCGGTAGCGGCAAAAGACAATATTACCTCCATCAAAATCAAAAGCGGACGGATGCTCTTGGCGACAGGTTTCCTGCGGAAGGTGTTCGAGATCTTCGAGAACTACCAGACCCCGATCGATATGGTGACCACTTCCGAGGTAGGCGTCTCGGTGACAATCGACAACCGTAAGCACTTGGAGGAGATCGTAGACGACTTGAAGAAATATGGGACGGTATCGGTGGACGAGGATATGGTCATCGTCTGTGTGGTAGGCGATTTGGAATGGGACAATATCGGCTTCGAGGCAAGAATCATACAGGCCATGAAGGAAGTCCCCGTACGTATGATCTCTTACGGGGGCAGCAACTACAACGTTTCCCTGTTAGTGAAATCGTCTGACAAGCAACGAGCGTTGCAAGCGTTAAGCGATCATTTATTCAACAAATGATACAACAAATGAGGGCGATCCTTTAATGATCGCCCTCATCTATCTTCACATAATCACTTTTTCTATATGCTCAAAGGAACATTCCCAATAGAAAAGTTCAAACAACTTTCTACGCCTTTTTACTATTACGATGTCAAACTGCTGCAAGACACGTTGGATGTCGTGAAAAATGAATCCGGCAAATACGGCTATCACGTGCATTACGCCGTAAAAGCGAACGCCAATCCTCGCCTATTATCCTTGATAGCAGCCAATGGATTAGGCGCTGATTGCGTAAGCGGAGGCGAGGTACAAGCCGCGTTGGATGCAGGATTTCCTGCCAGTAAGATCGTGTTCGCCGGTGTCGGCAAGGCAGACTGGGAAATCAACCTCGGACTGGATCACGACATTTTCTGCTTTAACGTGGAATCCGCTGCGGAGTTGGAAATCATCAATGAGTTAGCCGCCGCGAAAGGGAAGGTAGCCTCTATCGCCCTTCGTATCAACCCGGAAGTGGATGCCCATACCCATGCCAAGATCACTACAGGCATGAAAGAAAACAAGTTTGGCATTAACCTCAGCCAGCTCAGCGATGTGTTAGAAAGAATGAGCCTTTTGAAAAATGTCAAGTTGATCGGCATACACAGCCATATCGGCTCACAAATCACCGATATGTCCGGTTTCCGGAACTTGGCCATCCGCTTCAACGAGATACAAGACGAGCTGGAAGCGCATGGAATCACCGTAGAGAACTTGAATTTAGGAGGAGGTTTGGGAATTGACTACTACCATCCGAACCATTTGCCGATACCTGCTTTCGACAACTATTTCGCCGCTATACACAAATTGCTCCGGCTACGTCCCGGACAGCAGGTACATTTCGAGCCCGGACGCTCGATCGTGGCGCAATGCGGCACTCTGATCTCAAGAGTCCTCTATGTGAAACAGGGTGAAACCAAGGCATTCGCTATCCTCGATGCCGGCTTCACGGAGCTGATCCGTCCGGCGATGTATGACGCTTATCATCGCATCGAGAACATAAGTAGCGACGAGCCGGTAGAGCTATACGACGTGGTAGGGCCGATCTGCGAGTCGTCGGATGTATTCGGGAAGGAGGTCGAGCTGAACAAAGCCCACCGAGGTGACCTCATCGCCTTGCGCTCGGCAGGAGCGTACGGCGAGGTCATGGCATCCCAATACAACTGCCGCCGTCTGCCGATGGCCTATTTTTCCGACACGATCTAAGGAACCGACCCATACCGGAAGCGCAGATACGCTTCCGGAAAAGCCCAATTATCATGATTTTACCCATTCATACGGAATTTTTAATAGCGGGAATATCCATTCTCGCTTTCTTCATTTTATCCCTTTATTACGTAATCTCATACGCCCGCCCCATGCGAATGGCGGCAAGGGGACGTTGCTTGGAGAACAACCAGCGACCTCCGGTCTCCATCATCCTCTATGCCAAAAATGACGCGGAGAACCTCCAGAAGCATCTCCCGGCGTTACTCTCCCAAGATTATCCAGAGTACGAGGTAATCGTCGTCAACGATGGGTCGGATGACGAGACTGACGACGTCTTGAAACGCTTCCAGAACAGCCATAATAACCTCTATCATACTTACGTGCCCGCGGATGCCCGCTACCTGAGCAGGCGTAAACTCGCGCTCACCTTGGGTATCAAGGCGGCGAAACACCCCTATCTGCTTTTCACCGAGGCGAATTGCCAGCCAGCGAGCAACCAATGGATCACGTCCATGATAGCCCCTTATGCCTCTGGCATCAGCATCGTATTGGGGTTCTGCCGCTATGACAGTGGCAAGGGGCTTTCCGCCAAACTGATCGCTTACGATAATCTCCTAAGCGGACTACGCTACCTCTCAGCGGCGCTCGCCCATCGTCCCTATACTGGTGACGGCAGGAATCTCTCTTATCGGAAAGACCTGTTTTTCAGTCATAAGGGCTTTTACAAATCGTTGAGCCTGCGTTGTGGCGACGACGATCTGTTCATCAACGAAGCAGCCACTCCGTCGAACACGAAGGTCGCCTATACGCCAGAAAGCCTGACGGAAATGGATCCGATCAGTCTTAAGCAGTGGATGGCAACCAAGGCGGCACGCGCCACCACACGTCATTACTACCGCGGCTACACTCCGGCGCTTTATGGGATGGAGACCTTCTTTTTCTTCCTGTTCCAAGCAGCGAGTATCAGCACGATCGCCTATTGCCTGCCGGCACATCCGTGGGTAGCGGGGGCTGGAGCCACAGTATACGCGCTCCGCTACACCATCAAGGCATTCGTAATCAGGAAATCGGCCCAAATGCTTCAGCAGCGTCCCCATTTAGGCTGGCTGTTTTTGCTCGAATTCCTTCTTCCTTTATTCAACGGTTACTTCTCCTTACGCCGTTTATCAGGGCATACCCGCGAGCATACCTTCCGGTTGGATAAATAGGGTATCCGCTCATTTTTTCGGTTGGTAAGTCTCCGGTTCCTCCGCCGCCATAGGCAATCCCTCCTCGCCCGGTAGCGGATAGGCGGAAGCGAACCGGGCATGATAGGCAGACTCCAGATAGCTTTTCTCCAACAGATGGACGACATTCTCCAGCGTGGCGAGCCGCTCTTTCGGCTTTAGCTGACATTCCCAGATCACCATCGTATTCCATCCCATAGTCCGCAGTTCCTCCCGCACACGGGCGTCGCGCTCCTTATTCCGACGCAGCTTCTCCGTCCACCACTCCACTCGCGAACGGGGCGGACGGAAATCGGGACATCCCTCATGCCCATGCCAGAAACAGCCATTCACGAAGATCACCGTCCGGTATTTACGCAACACGATATCGGGCGTACCCGGCAAACGCTTCACGTTGACACGGTAGCGGAATCCATGATGAAACAGGTATTTGCGCACCAAGATCTCCGGCTTGGTGTTTTTTCCCTTGATCATGGACATGATATAACTGCGCTTTTCTTTCGAGATCTTGTCTGTCATGGCCTACCCTTGAATAGAACAGGACTCAAAGATACGGTTTTATCTTTTGCCCTTGAACGAGAAATGCAGAAAATAGGGACAGCTACTTATTCAAAGCGGATACTCTTCGCCGGATCGATCTTCGTAATCAGATAAGAAGGGGCGAGCATCATCAGCATCGAGATCACCAAGGTACCGATATTAAGCAGGATAAGAGAGAGCCAATTCAAGTCGATCGGGACCGCATCCAGATAGTAAATGGAAGGATCCATCCGGACTACCCGGAAAATACGCTGGAGCAGGCAAAGCGAGATCCCGATCACGTTTCCCCACAACATCCCTTTCCCGATCAAGAAGAACGACACATACAAGAAAATCTTGCGGATACTCCGGTCGCTCTCCCCCAGCGCCTTCAGTATACCGATCATGTTCGTCCGCTCCAAAATGATGATAAGGAGACCGGAGATCATGGTAAATCCCGCCACGGCCAACATCAGCACCAAGATAACGACCACATTAATATCCAACACATCGAGCCAATCGAAGATCATGGGATTCAGCTCCTTGATCGAACGGGCGTAATAGGTGTTGCCGTTCCGGTCTTGCCGCTCCGCCAAGGCGAAATAGACCTCCTCCGCCACCCGGTCCAGCTTGTCGTAATCGCTCACCTGCAACTCCAACCCACTCACCTGATCCGCGTCCCAGCCGTTCAGTCTGCGTATCTGCTTGATGTCGGCTATCACGAACATCTTGTCGTAATCCTCGAAACCGGTCTCGTAAATCCCCGCAATCGTGAACTTACGGGCCCTTACCTCCTCTTGCACGAAGTAAGTCAGGAAGGAATCGCCTACCCGCAGACGCAGCCGGTCTGCCAGATACTTGGAGATAAGCACTTCCGTAGAACGTTTGTCGGGCTGGATCGCGAACAGCTTTCCTTCCTTCAGGTTGTCTCGGAAGAAAGACCAATCATAATCCTCGTCCACCCCTTTCAGCACGATTCCCTGGAAGTCCTCGTCCGTCTTCAAGATACCGAGCTTGGTGGCGAACCGCTCCACATGGCGAATGCCGGGGAACTGCCTAAGCTCCCCGAGCAAGGTATCGCTCACGGCGATCGGCTGTGACTCATACGAGGAGTTATTATCGAAATTGGTGATCTGGATATGCGAGCCGAAACCGATCACCTTGTTGCGTACCTCCTTCTTGAACCCGATGACGATAGAGACCGACAGGATCATCACCGCCAGACCCAAGGCGATACCCAACATAGCGATACGCACGGCAGGGGGAGTGACCTCCCGATCGCCCTCCTTGCTGGAATGGATTCTTCTCGCTATGAAAAGCTCTACGTTCAACGGATCTGTGGGAATTGGGTAATTCTTGTCAAACTGTTCTTCCGGGATAGGCCTCCAGCGCCTTCGCCAATACGGTAAGCGCTTTCGCCAGATCCTCTTTCTTCAAGACATAAGCCATACGCACCTCGTTCTTGCCCAATCCGGGAGTCGTATAGAACCCCGAGGCCGGTGCCATCATGACTGTCTGCCCCTCATACTCAAACTCCTCCAGGCACCAGGCACAAAAACGGTCGGCGTCATCTACCGGCAGCTTGGCTACCGTATAGAAGGCGCCCATCGGTATGGGCGAATAGCAGCCGGGGATGCGGTTCAATCCATCGATCAGGAACTTGCGCCGCTCCACGTACTCATTATAGACATCGAGCATGTACTCCTCCGGCGTATCCAGCGAGGCCTCGGCGATGATCTGCCCGATCAAGGGTGGGCTCAAGCGGGCCTGGCACCACTTCATGACATTCTCTCGCACCATCCGGTTCTTGGTGATCAAGGCACCGATACGGATACCGCACTCGCTGTAACGCTTCGATACGGAATCGACCAGCACCACGTTGTTCTCGATCCCCTTGAGGTGGAAGGCGGAGATATAGGGAGCCCCCGTATAGCAAAACTCGCGATATACCTCATCGGAGAAGAGGAACAGGTCGTACTTCTTCACGATGTCGCGCAGCTGATCCATCTCCTTCTGGGTATAGAGATAGCCGGTCGGGTTATTGGGATTGCAGATCAGGATCGCTTTCGTACGGGGCGTGATGAGCGCCTCGAACCGCTCCATCGAAGGGAGGGCGAACCCCTCGTCGATCGAGGAGGGGATCGTCTTGATCACCGCCCCACAAGAGATGGCGAAAGCCATGTAGTTGGCATAGGCCGGCTCCGGCACGATGATCTCGTCGCCCGGATCCAGGCACGCCATGAAAGAGAAGAACACGGCCTCCGACCCACCGGTGGTGATGATGATGTCATCCACGTCCACGTGGATATTAAACTTCGCGTAATACTTCACCAATTTCTCACGGAAACTACGGATCCCCTCGCTTGGCGAATACTCCAACACCTTGCGGTCGACATGGCGCATCGCGTCCAACGCGACCTCCGGGGTCGGCAAATCAGGCTGTCCGATGTTCAAATGATACACCTTGATTCCTCTCGCTTTCGCTTTATTAGCCAGCGGGACCAGTTTCCGGATAGGAGAAGCCGGCATTTCGACTCCTCGTTGTGATATGTTGGGCATTACGATCTATTTGTTTATTTAACGCCCGCGAATATACGCGATTTCATCGAGAATGTATGATTTCGCCGACACAAAACGCATGGCCCGGACGCTCATTCCCGTTCAAATACCGGGCCTGGGCGAATCCTTGCTGGCGTGCATGGTCGAGACGAACGCGTGCGGGTCGATCGCCTTCACCTCTTCCTTCAGGCGGGGCATATCCTTCCGCTCGGCGATGGTGAAGATGATCTCGGTCTCATGTCCTTCGTACATCCCTTTTCCGTGGATGAAAGTGCCTCGCATCCCTAACTTCTTGACGATCATCTCCCGCAAATCTTGTGTCCGCTGGGAGACGATAAATACCGCCCGGTTGGGATTCTCGCTCTGGAACATCTCCACGACCTTGCCATACACGAAGATGGTGAACCAGGAATACAGCGGGATCGCCCAGTCTTGGAACACGATCAAGCCCAGCAACACCACAGCCGAGTCGAGCACGATAATCATGTTGCTCACCTTCAGGTTGGAGTCGTCGGCGATCACCCGGGCCAGCACGTCTGTCCCGGCGCTCGTGCTTTTCACCCTGAAGATGCAGGTGACGCCCAATCCCAAGATCGCCCCGCCGTAGAAGGCGGCGATAAAGGCGTCGTCTTCCACTAACGGCTCGGAGAAGAAGTAAGAGAGCAAATCGGTGAACAGGGAGATCAAGACGAACGTCACGACCGTCTTAGGGCCCGAGGAAAGCCCGATCTTCCTCATCGCTAGGATCATCAGCGGGATATTGAAGCAGAGGGCGGTAGTTCCCATGGGAAGCCCCTCGGGGAAGAGCGGGAAAAGCCCTTGCGTCACGTTATGGATCACGATGGAGATGCCGTAAACGCCCCCCGGGACGATCTTGTAGGGCGCGAGGAAAAGCACGTAACTGAGCGCTTGCAGGAAAGCGCCTACCACGATCAGGGAGTAATCTCCCACGTTTTTTCTCAACGTAGCATTAGATGGTACGGAAAGTTGTCGTGTTGCCATGATTCGATTCAAAGTTATGCGTGAAAAAATCGACGCAAACATACGCAATCTTCCGATTGATTGCTCACCATCTCCTGAAAAAAATATCCCCACCTTTCCCTGAAAACTTGGGAACAGTGGGGAGTCCAACTAAAACTCGATCTATTACTCGCTTACTCTGTCTGCCAAATAGACTTCCGGGAAGGTGTTGGCCCCGAACGCGCGGTTGTTATTGTTCGTCACGTTCAGCAAGGTGAGATACTTACGATATTGGTCATCGGTCAGTACCCGCTTCATCAGCTTCAAGTTCCCGTAAACGGCTTGGTACATCTTCTCATCTTGCGCCTCCGCCTTGGCACGCATACTCTCATGCTGCTTCTGGATGAAATACGCATTGATCGACTCCACCTCGTCCACTTGGCTGGAACGAAGCTGCAAGTACCGGATCAACTGATCCGTATTTACCACGAACGGTTCCCGGCTCAAATCCGGTCTCTGGGCGAAAGCCACGGTAGCGCTCAAGCATAAAGCGCCTATAATCACTCCAAAACGTTTCATAATAACCTAACAATCTAAATTTACACTTAAAGACTAAATCTGGTGTTATCCGGACGGGGATCATTTGTCCGCCAAATAACTATCAAGCAATGGATTGGAAACCGTGTCCTCCGCCTGGTTCGCGCGAGTCACGTTAATCAATGCCACGTATTTCCGATATTGCTCCTTCGTAAGCGCCTGCTTCATCAGCTTCAAGTTACACAACAAGGCGTTGCGGGCGTTGTCCGGGTTCGGGTTATTGCAGATAGCCTCCGCGGACAATGGCTGGCCCAGCTGATTCTCGAAATAGGCATAGATCTTGGAGACCTTGGCCTCTTGGCTCTCGTCTAACCGCAAGTAATAGCTCAACTTATCGAAGCTCATGTTTTTTGCCTCATTCCCCTTCTGGGCGAAACTTACTGTCGCTACCAACATCAAAGCGACCGACATCATACCTAAACGTCTCATCATACTTTCCATCTTAACCTAAACTTTAAAATTACTACGCTGGCACGGCCTTTCCGTGCCGTTATCTATTCTCTTTTCTTCATCGCAAATATAAAGATCTGTTCTAAAGCATCGCTCTTCAGCAGGGTTAATTTTTGCAAATCAATCTCTCTTTTGACATATATCAAGGCGATTAACGATCTTTTTGCAATACACATTTCGTTTATAACATCAATTATGTTACAAATATATTTCATAAGCAAAAAGAATGATATTTTGAATAGAAGGCAGGAAATTCAAGGGATCCGCTTAATCGACGAGCTTGTTTCTCTCATAAGAGTCCCTCACCCAACGCAAGTAGACAGCCAAGGAGAGCAGGCAGCAAGCCGCTCCTACGGCATAAGCCATCGCCAGATTAGCGTGTGTGGCGATGAATCCGGCGGAGAGCATCCCGATTCCCATGCCGCAATCGAAAGAAGAAAGGTAAGTGGAGGTGGCGGTCCCGCGCATCTGATGGGGAGCGACATTCACGAACAGGCATTGGAAAGCGGGCACGCTGACGCCGAAACCGATTCCGATCAGCAGCGCGCAAGCGAAGAAGGCGAACGTCGTATGCACGGAAGCGAACACGCCGAAAGAGAGCGTCAGGGAGACTAACGAGACAATCGATACCCGATGTATCTGCCCGTGATCGACCAGACGCCCCGACACCAAGCGGGCGGTACCAACCCCGATCGCCATGAAAATAAAGAAGTAACCGGAATCAGAGACACCGATCTCCCGCCCATATAGAACCACGAAGGAGAGCAGCATCCCGTATGGGATAGCGACAAGCAAATAGGCTAAGGCAGCCGGGAGCGCCTTGACCAAGATAAAACGATCCAAAGAGAATGCGGGACGGACAACCTTCTCGCGCTTTGGATAACGGATCAGGGCCACGGAGCCGACTCCTAACCACGCGGCGATCAAAGCGACCAAGATAATCCACCCGAAGCCTTGCCGGTCGTAAAGCCCCACAGCGACTAAAGGGGCGAACGACATCGCCAAATTGATTGTCAATCCATAGAAGCCCATGCCCTCGCCTCGCCTTTGGGAGGGAATCACGTCGATCGTGATCGTGTTGCCGGCAACGGACGTAAGCCCCATGAAGCCGCCTTGCACAAGGCGTACGACGATAAGCGCACCAACTGCCAGCGCGAACCAATATCCTACGAAAAGTCCCGCGAAAACAGTGAAAGCGAATAAATAAAGTGATTTACGAGAAAAACAATCTACCAAATAACCGGAAAACGGACGGACGCAGAGTAATCCGATCGTATAGGCCGACAGTACCATCCCCGCCTCCGAGGTTCCTACTCCCAATTCCTCAACCAAGTAGACCGGCAAGGTCGGCATGAGCATATAGTAGGCGAAATTCATCAGGAAATAGGAGACACAGCACTGTACGAAATTCCGGTTCCATAAGACAGGCTTGGTAACGCTCATCTTCCTCCTCCCCCTCTTTTCAAGCTAACTCGCTGAGCTCTAACCAGCGCATGCTCTTCTCGTCGATCTCTTCCAGCAGTTGAGCTATCCGATTCGACTTCTCCAGCAACTCGTCCGGCGACAAGGATCCGCTACTCATCTCAGCTTCCAAGGCCGCTTTCTCCGCCTCTAACGCAGGGATCTCGGCATCTAACGCCTCAAACTCCCGACGCTCCTTGAAAGAGAGCTTCTTTTTCGGCTCGTTCGCAGTGTTGGATGACCTCTCCGGAGCCTTGGGCGCCTTTATCGCTGAAGCGGCTTCTTTCTTCTGTCTCTCTAATCGTTCCTGTTCCTCCTTCCACTCCCGGTATTGAGTATAGCTACCCGGGAAGTCTTGGATGTCCGCGTTGCCATGAAACACCAGCAGATGATCCACCACCTTGTCCATGAAATAACGATCGTGCGAGACGACAATCACACATCCCTTGAAATTACGCAAGTATTCCTCCAAGACATTCAGGGTCATGATGTCCAAGTCATTGGTCGGCTCATCCAGGACAAGGAAGTTAGGGTTCCGCATCAGTACCGTACACAAGTACAAGCGCCGCTTCTCCCCTCCACTTAACTTATAAACATAATTGTGTTGCTTATCGGGCGTAAACAGGAAATAATTCAGGAATTGAGCCACCCTCATCCGCTGACCGTTGCCTAAATCCACCTCTTCAGCGATATTCTGCACGACATCGATCACCTTCATTTGCTCGTCGAAGCGCAAGCCTTCCTGACTATAATAGCCGAAACGCACCGTCTCTCCCACATCGAAATGCCCACTGTCGGGAGCCACCTCTCCCATCAACATCTTGATAAAGGTGGATTTTCCCGTGCCATTATTCCCGACAATTCCGAGTTTCTCGTAGCGGGCGAATACATAATTAAAATCCTCCGTGATCTTCAAGTCACCAAACCGCTTACTCACATGCTCCGCCTCGAAGATCTTCGAGCCGATGTACGAGGCCTTCACGTCGAGGTTCACGGAGCCTTGCTCACGCTGTTGCTTTGCCCGCTTCTCCAACTCGTAGAAGGCATCAATCCTATATTTCGCTTTCGAGCCTCTCGCCTGAGGTTGCCGGCGCATCCAATCCAACTCCTTTCGCAATAAGTTGTTGGCTCGTTCCACATCGGTATCCATCGCCTCTATCCGCTCTTGCCGCTTCTCCAAGTAATAATTGTAATTACCTTTATAGGAGTAGACTTGCTTATTGTCGATCTCCAAGATCTCATCACAGACGCGGTCCAAGAAATAGCGATCATGTGTCACCATAAGGATACTGATGTTCGCCCGACCCAAATAATCCTCCAGCCACTCGGTCATCTCCAAGTCCAAATGGTTGGTAGGCTCATCAAGGATAATCAGTTCCGGCTCGGTAATCAGCACATTGGCGAGCGCAACCCGCTTCAGTTGCCCGCCCGACAATTCCCCGATCTTCTGATCGAGGTTATGGATCTTCAGCTTGCCCAAGATCTGTTTCGCCTTCTGCTCATAATCCCAAGCCTTCGAACCATCCATACGTGTGAGTAATTCCTCCAAACGGGCGTGATCTTCTTTCTCAACCGCCTCCTCATACTCGGCGATCAGCCTCACCATCTCGTTTTCCGAGTAGAAGCAAGCCTGCAAGACCGAGAGTTCCTCCGGATAGGTGGGGGATTGCTCCAAGTAGCCTACCCGCAGATCCTTGCGGAATACGATCTCTCCCGCGTCATAATCCTCCTTGCCAGCGATAATATTCAGCAGGGTAGTCTTGCCCGTTCCGTTTTTCGCGATCAATCCGATCTTCTGCCCTTGAGCCACACCAAAGGAGATGTCCTCGAAAAGCACTAAATCCCCGAAGCTCTTCGTCAGTTTGTCTATCTGAAGATAACTAATCATCTGTCCAATCTCATTCAATATTGAAGGACAAACTTACGAAAATTCCATGACATGGCCTCAGGTGAGACATGAAAAGAGCCCCCGGTAGGAATACCCTACGGGGACTCTTCCAATTTAGAACAAAGCTATTCACTAAAGAGTTTCCTCTAATGTGACGTATGAAGAGGTATGAAGATGCTGATACCCACATCGGGGACGTGAACTCGTTTATGCCTCTCCGCATTCATGATATTGCGGAAGCCTTGACGACTGATAAGCGCCACATCCACGATCTACAGTACGCTTACACAACTTTTCGTGTTCATAATTTAAACAATTAAGGTTGATAAACAATCCTCCTTACTTAGGAGCTTTTTGCGACCGCAAGATATGGAAACTTCGGTGAACAGCCATTGGTAAAGGGGTTATATTTAGTTGTAAATCGTCTTTATATCTAATTGACAATCAAGACATGCAAAATAAAAATCTTGTAAATGCCCTATTCGACCTTGTAAAGGGTCTTAATCAGCCGGAATGGATAGCTCCTTTTTCAAGGAATCGACAATATCCCCGCCTTCTCGCATATCCAACTTCTTGCGTACGCCCGTCCTCGTCTTATGTACCGAGAAGACACTTTGGTTCCATACCGCCGCGATCTCCTCGGTACGGAATCCCGCCACCATCAAGCAGCACAACTGGATCTCCTTTTCCTGTAAGAGGGGATACCGCCCGATCAGTTTCTCATGGAAATTGTCTAACAGGATATCAATATGCTGGTAGAACTTATCCCATTGGAAGTCGGACACTTCCGCATTCCGCAAGATCCCTAAATTACAGAGTTCGCCCAACAGTTTATTACACTTCTCCTGTTGCGTATGGCGTAACAAGAGAATCCGCTTCTCCGTCTCAATATCTTTAAATATCAACGATTTGGCCTCATCCTTCATCCAGCCCAAATACTCCAGTTGCCTGATCCGCTCTTGCAAGGAGATGATCCGGAGTGCCTGCCGTCTTTTCCGGTTCAGATAGAGAATCACGGCCCCGGCGAGGCCAAGCGCCAAAAAGACGGCGTAGAGGCGATACTCCCGGAGCTGCCGGTAATGGTGCCTCCGTTCCAATCTCCGCTCGTTGGATTGTATCGCCTCGTTCAGCGTTTCATTATTCAGATCGTTGATAATCAACTCATACTGTTCGTGTACCTTCCGCATATAGCCCATCTGCTCCTCATATCGCCCCTGCATCCGGGCCAACTCCGAGCAGGACTTATAAAAATCCGTCTTCGCATAGCTGATCTCCTCCGGATCCTCGTACGACAAAGCCATATCCCTATAATGAGCCGCCTTCGTCAGATCCCCAATCCGTGTATAGGCATCCAGCAATGCCGCGCAAGCCGTAAACTTATGCCCCGGCTGTTTCTCGTATCGCAGAGACTCCTCGATTGCCTCGATCGCCTCCTGCCACTCCCCTCTCTTGACATGATAGATACCTATCAATCGTTTCAGGTCGGCATACAACTCGTGCCTCTCGTCAATATCCACCGAGCGGAGGGTAAGGATCGCCCTCTCCGGCTCGTTGGCAAGCAGATAGTTCTCACCTGCCAGCAGCCTTGTCTCTACATTCAGCCGATCCTGATCCAACCGTTCGAACTGCCTGTTGGCCAATGCCCGGTATTTCGCGTAGTCCAATATATCGTACTTCCGCCTATACATATCGCTCAAGTGATTATATAGGTAAAACAGCCAGTCGGCCTGTCCCGCATCCTGCGCGATCTTGATGGCCTCCTCCAAGGTATTAAGCTCTGATTTCAAGTCTTTCCGGTCCCGATAGATCTGCGCCAACAGATACAAGGTCTCCAATAATTGCTCCGAAGTATCCTTAGAACGAAAGAAAGAGGCGGCTCGCGACAACTTATGCGTATCGGGGATATACTTCTCTTGCGTATAGTATCCCGCCAACGAATAGAGCAGGAACAGCGTGGCGTCTTCCTCCTCATGGATCGTATCGACGCGATACACGCTTAACTCGGATAGCGCCGCCTTTGGGTCGCTTTCCAAGACCTGTACCCGGTCGGCAAACGAGGGGCTTCCTCCCCGCCCTTTCCCGCAAGCAAGCATCAGGAGCGGCAGAAAGAGAGTACAAGCCGACCAGCGAATCATTCTATCAAGAAATGTCTGGATTTTCATATAGTTCAGTAAAGGTTGATAAAATCATACGGCCTCTCCTGTCACTCCTCGTCCGCTCTTTCCACATGCAGGTCGGGCAACAACCACCAGCAAGGGACGAAAGCGTAGCAGGCGATAGCGATCCATACGGACAGGAACGACAGGGGGATCGCCAAGAGGTAGATCACGAGCGAATAGACCTCCTTCTTACGCAACCGGCGGATCTTCGCCCCCTCCACACAGCTTTTGTCCGCATAGATCAAACTCACCTCGAAGAGACGGAAAGCGATACCACACATAAACAGGATTCCCCCATAAAATGCCACCGGGATGGGCGAGGTGTAAAACGTTCCGATCCACGACGTGGAGAAGGGGATCAGCGAGATCCAGAACAGGAGGTTCAGGTTCGCCCATAGAATCTTATTCGTGACGTGATGGGTGACGTGCATCAGGTGATGATGGTTGACCCAATAGATCCCCACGTAGACGAAACTGATCAGGTAACTGACAAACACGGGGACAGAGGGGCGCAAGGCCTCCCAGGTTACCGCATCTGGAGCAGACAACGCCAAGACCATAATAGTGATCACGATAGCCAGCACTCCATCGCTAAACGCTTCCAAACGACTCTTGTTCATACTCGTACTTCAGGACAATCGTATATATAAACAGCTCGCGCCCCTCTACATGACGCGAAGCAAATTAGTCCTTATAAAACAAGAGAACCCCGCCTTTTGTTCACGCTCCCCATGATTCTTGGGGACTACAATTCATATAGTTTTATTGCCACAAAGGTTCATGTCGCCAATTTTCGCAAAATTCCATTGCCGTAACATCAACCGAAGGAAACCGGGCCAATAAATCGACAAGCTTTTCATTGAAATTATTGTTCGGAGAAACAGAGCCAAGGAAATATCGAATCATACATAACCGATAAAGATACCCAATGTTCATCAGATACTTTTCGGCTTTCCGCTCATTATCCATAAGCATACCACGCTCTTTCAGATTTTGGACTATTTGTCCCGGAGAAAGATAAGGCTCAGAAAAACGTGTTTTCATAGTAGGTTTAATAAAAAAAGACCCGCCGATTTGAGCATTGCAAAGAGGCTTGGCAGGTTCTAATGGCACAAAGATACGAAAACTATTCTACGTTCCAAAACTTTTAAAAAACCTCCCCCAAGTTCTTGCGAAAACCTGGGGGAGGTGAAATCAATTCCTTACCGCAATACGAACGAGGCGGCCTTCACGTTCTGGCTATCCCCGCCGATCATCACAGAGAAGTCGCCAGGTTCGGAGACAAAATCCAAGTCGGAATTATAGAACCTAAGCATCCTCTCGTCGATCTCGAAGGTCACCACCTTGCTCTCACCCGCCTTCAGCGCGATCCGCCGGAACCCTTTCAGCTCTTTCACGGGAGGGGTCACGCTACGCACCTTGTCGCGGATATACAGCTGCACGATCTCCTCGCCATCCCGGTCGCCCGTATTGGTCACCGTCACCGAAGCCTTGATCTTACCGCCCCGAGCCAGCACCTCCGAGTCGAGCGAGATCTCACCATACGAGTAGGTAGTATAGCTCAAGCCATAACCGAAAGGATAAAGCGGCTCGTTCACCACGTCGATATAGTTCGAGAGGTAACGCACGTACCACGCCTCCGGAGCCATCGGACGGCCGGTCACCTTATGGTTATAATAGATCGGGCACTGTCCGGTGACACGAGGGAAAGTCATCGTCAGCTTACCGGTAGGCATCACCTTGCCCGTCAGCACATCCGCTATCGCGGCACCCGCCTCGGTCCCGCCAAACCAGACATTCAGCAAGGCATCTACCTGCTTCTCCTCCGCTTGCAAGGCCAAGGGACGACCGGTGAACAGCAACATGACAGTCGGCTTACCGCTCCGCTCGATCGCGTCGAGCAATTTCCGCTGGCAAGCGGGCAGCTCAAGGATCGCCTTGCTCGCTCCCTCACCGCTCATATCGATCGATTCGCCCAAGGCAGCGACTACCACATCCGTCCCCTCGATCGCCTTCATCGCCTCAGCTACCAGTTGCTCATCAGTACGTCCGTCGCGCGTCGAGCGGGAAGCGTCGGTGAAATTCGCCTCATACGTAGGGTCGTCCACCAAATTGCTCCCCTTGGCGAACACAACCTCCACCTCCGAGCCTAACGCCTTCCGCAGGTTCTCCACCAAACCATTATAGGTGCCTGTCTTCTCATCATACGTCCACGAGCCAGCCATGTTCGCCTTACTGTCCGCCAAAGGCCCTACCACGGCGATCTTACGGCATCCCTTGAGCGGAAGGAGATTCCCCTCATTCTTCAGCAAGACGAACGACTCAGCGGCTATCCGGCGAGCTTCCGCCAAATTACGCTCGGACTGGAACTCCCTCGCGCCCCGTTCCGGGTCACAGTACTGATACGGATCGTGAAACAGGCCCAACTGATACTTGGCGAGCAGGATCCGTCGGCAGGCAGCATCGATCTGCGCCTCCGTAATCTTCCCCTCTTCCAGAGCCTGCATCAGCTTGGCAGGATAACAATCCGCGATCATATCCATATCCACCCCGGCATCGAAGGCCTGAATCGCCACAGACAAGCTGTCGCCCACGCCGTGGTTAATCATCTCGGGTATAGCGGTAAAGTCGGAAACCACGAACCCATCGAACCCCCACTGATCGCGAAGCACGTTGCGCAACAGCCAGGAATGGCCGGTCGCCGGCACGCTCTCGAACTCATTGAAGGAGGTCATGACACTTCCCACGCCAGCATCAACGGCAGCTTGGTAAGGCGCCATATAATAGTTCATGGCCGTCACCCGGCTCATATCGACAGGATTGTAATCCCGCCCCGACTCCGCCGCTCCATAGAGGGCATAATGCTTCACGCAGGCCATCAAGGTCGTATCCGCGGCGAGGTCGTTCCCTTGATAACCACGCACCCAAGCCCGCGCCATCACACTACCTAAATAAGGGTCCTCGCCGGCCCCTTCCTTGACACGTCCCCAACGGGCATCACGCGAAATATCGACCATCGGGCTATACGTCCAGCAGACTCCGTCCGCCCCGACCTCCTTCGCCGAGATACGGGCTACGGTCTCGATATTCTCGGGCTTCCAGCCGCAAGAAAGCGCGAGCGGAATGGGAAAAACGGTCTTATAGCCATTGCAAATATCGGCCCCGATGATGATTGGGATCCCCAATCGGCTCTCGTTCACCGCCACCTCTTGCAGCTGCCTTATCGCATCGACCCCGAATATATTGAAAATACCTCCCACTTCCCCACGGGCGATACGCTGGGCGATCGGACTCTTTTTAGGATCGGGCAGCACGTTTCCATAGCCCGGCAAGTTCAATTGCCCGATCTTCTCCTCGATCGTCATTCTTCCTAACAGATCGTCCAAGAAAGTATCCCGATCCTTTTGCTCTACCTCCGCACGGGTGATCCGTTCATCCGCCGCGATCGCATCCGCGGCGACCGAAAACGCGCACGCCACCGCGATACATACCATAGAATTTCTCCAACGTCTCATGATCTCGTTTTTTATCCCGAAAAAAGCCTGAATACAGGAATCTGCCAATTAATCGGCTACTCTAAAGATACGATATGCCCTAAAACAGGATTTGCCGCACTACGTTTTTACTACGTTCGCATAAAATAAGGGCCTATCGCTAAAAAGTTTACGACAGGCCCCTCAACCAACAATTTTTATACGAAGAGATTCATTCGATCACGCCTAACTCGCGGAACCAAGCCTCCGCACGGTCGGGCCACTCGTTCACCGCGGCTCCCCGATCCCGCAGGCCATAGCCATGCCCACCCTGGCTATACAGGTGCATCCAAGCGGGCACCCCGGCCTCCTTCAAGGCATAGTAATAGAACAAGCTGCTATCAATATAGGATTTATCATCCTCCGTCTGGATCAACATCGTAGGCGGTGTCTCGGACGACACCTTCACCTCCGGAGCCAATTGGAAGTTCTCTCCCGACAGATAGGCTGGATAGACCAGCAAGCAGAAATCGGGACGGCAACTCACCTTGTCGGCGGCATCCACGGCAGGATAGGTACGTTCCTTGAAATTATTGCTCACCATAGCCGACAAATGGGCACCGGCGGAAAAGCCCATCACCCCGATACGAGCCGGATCGATGTCCCATTTCCCGGCGTTCGCCCGGACATAGCCCAAGGCACGCTGTACATCCTGCAAAGGAGCCTCATGCTTCGCCCGTCCTTCCCGGCGGGGAACGCGGTATTTCAGCAACACCGCCGTAATACCCAGATCGTTCAGCCACTCACAGATCTCATCTCCCTCCAGATCGTAGGCAAGGAGATTGTAACCACCACCCGGACAAACGACCATCGCCGCACCCGAGGCGACCTCTTCCGGAGCCGGATAGACGGTAATGGTAGGCTCGCTCACGTTCGTGATCCGCAAGACATCGCCTTCCACATCGCCCTTCTCGATCAACTTGATCGTCTCGCCCGGAGCTCCCTTAGGGAATAACAAAATAGGATCTTCCTGTGCCATAAGCATATTCATCCATCCAACCATCGCTAAAACAAGTGTCCACTTAACCTTCATAGCCGCTTAATTAAGATAGGGACGAAGATAGGCATCTTCTTCTACTTTTCCAATCTCCGTGTCCGGAAAATGAATCTTCTTTCTCACGTTCCTCCCATACGAAAAACAGGCGGTTGTTTTCCGGAAACCTTCGCCTTGTTTTCACGGAACCATCAAGGCGTTTTTTTGCTTTCCCGGCAAGGAGGCGACCACCAGTTCATACGACCGCCTGACGAACTCGCGGATCTCCGCATCAGGCACGTCTTGATTGAAGCAGACGCTAATCCAATGCCGCTTGTTCATGTGGTAACCGGGACGAATGCCCTCGTAGCGGTCACGCAACTCCGCGGCCAGCTCCGGATCGCACTTGATGTCGCAAAAGTCGAACACGGTGATATTCACGAAGCAAAACCATTTGTCGCAAACCGAGAATACCAGCAGATCACAGTCGTACGCCGACGCCGCCTTCCCGAAAGGCATCCTCTCTTCCACGCCCTTGAACGAGAGGCAATATTCCCGAAATTCCTCGATATTCATCATCTTCACGTTTTGATTACGCAAACAAAGATAGCGTATTCTCCCCAAAAGCGTAACGTACCTCACGGAGAGGGAGCCTAATCCAGTCCTCTTTCTTTCAGCCAATCATACATCAATTCAGCCACCTCCGCATTGTTCAAGTCCGACATCGGAAAATGCGTGTTACCATGTAGCCCGGCTTCGGGCAGATGGACGACGGTCACATCTCCGCCCAAGTCGTTGAGCATCTTCGCCCACTGGCGCATCAGGTGCAGGCGGCGTAGGCATCCGAATAGACCTCGAAATCTATCGTGCCGATGGTCGGGGGCATTTGACGGATTTCGTGGGAACAAGGGCATAACCCTTGCCCCACTCCCCGATCTTCCCTATCTTCGCAAACGAAACAACCAGTAAAAATATGAGTATCATAAAACCACAAAATATATTATCCATACAAAGCCGCGACGAATTTCGCCAATGGCTTATGACGCATCATGCCACCGAGAAGGAGTGTTGGGTGAAAGTCAAACGCGGGCATCCTATGGACGATGGGACATTCTGGTATATCGACGCAGTGGAAGAAGCGATGTGTTTCGGCTGGATTGACAGCACTTTGAAACGGCTGGACGGCGAGGCATACCAACGGTTTGCGCCACGTGCGAAAGGCAGCCTGTGGTCGGAACTGAACAAGGAACGATGCCGCCGCATGGATCGGTTAGGGCGCATGACAGATGCGGGACGCGCTGTACTGCCCGACATGTCACCCGGAGGTTTCACCATCGACGAGGAAATCCTGTCAGCCCTCCAGCAAGACCCCATCGTGTGGCGGAACTTCCAAAACTTCCCACCCTTATACCGGCGTGTGCGCATCGACACGATACAAATCAAGAAAAAACAACGTCCTCTCTTTGAAAACCGCCTGAAAAAGTTCATCGACAACACCCGCCTCGGCGTGATATATGGTGAATGGAATGATAATGGCAGATTGCTATAAAGTGATATAGATACAAAAACAGATTGGATATGAACGAAATAATGAAAATCGATTCGGTACAGACCTATAACGATTACTTCGGCGTGGAGATGCGGCATCCGCTGGTCAGCGGACGGACGCGAGGCAAAACCCTTGCGTTTCGGGCGTAAGTTATATGGCATTTACACTATATTATTGAAAGATGCGATGCGTATTTCCACTCCGGCAAACCTGCCACGGAAGGATTGCCAACCGTACAATATTGCGCAGATCGGCTTTGCCTCTCCCCTAACTATCTGAGCGACTTACTGAAAAAGGAAACGGGAGAATCCGCATTGAAGCATATCCAACAGAAGGCATTGGAGATGGCGAAAGAGCGTATGTTCAATACGAGGAAGTCCGTCAGCGAGATTGCCTATGAACTCGGCTTCCAATATCCGCAACATTTCAGCCGATGGTTCAAGAAACAGACAGGGGTTACGCCGAATGAGTATCGCTTAACTAATTGATTAACGATATAAATATCACTATCACACCGACCGGCATTTCTCCTGAAGAAAAAATGACCGCGAGAAAACAGTCCCACCCCTGCTGGCGGATCTGATTATCTCAAGTCCGCCAGTCCTCTTTTAAAGCCATCTGAAATTAACTGGGACTTTGGCTTCTCGAATCAATCTATTACGTTTTGGGGCGACACTTGATTTTGCTTGTGCTCCTCTCCGTCTTGCCGTAATCCCGGTGAATCCAGCCTAAGAAATATCAAAAAGGTGATATAATTCTAAATGAAGGTGATATCTGTAATTGCCTATTTTATATAGAAAAGGGATTTATTAGACAGCACTACCTAAAGCATGATAAGGAGGTGATAGAACATTTAGCATGTGAAAAAGATGTTGTCTGGTGTATTGACAGCTATTTTAACCGAGAGCCAACACATCTTATGATGGATGCTGTAGAAAACAGTGTTTTATGGGAAATTTCGCGTGATATAATGGAAGAACTTTCTGATGCTAATGGTGATATAGCTTATCTATATCGGAGTTTTTTTGAAAATTCCTTAATGTTATCACAATTAAAGGCTGACATTTTACGTTTCGAATCAGCAAATGACAGATACGCTA
>CASFNG010000008.1 GCA_949296075.1 uncultured Parabacteroides sp.
GCAAACGGGTTTCTCGGTATCAGCCCGTTGAAGTGCGCACGCATCACCACGCCTTTCAGCCACATGCACTTCTCCCATATCGTGCCGTTACGCAATCCCGCTTCTGTGGAGAGATAGACCGCAAACTCCTTGATGAAGTCGGGAGTAAGTTCCAGCATCGACATGTCGCTACGCTTGTAGAACGACTTGATGAACGCCGCCACATAGTTCCTTGCCACTACCCTTGACTGATAGGTCGCCAACTTCCTGTCCTTGCCGACACGCTTCTTGAACACCTCGTTTTCACGGTCGAAGGCTTTGAGCAGCGTTTCATACTCACCGCCTATGCCCTGATAGGCGTTGCGCACCATCTCTGCCGTCACAAACGCTTCACGGTCGGAAATGCGCTGGTAGTGCTTGATGATTTGCGCCTTGATGTTGTCGAGCGCAAGGTTCGTTTCCCTCGCCTCCACGCTCTTGCCCTTGGCACGGTTGCCCTTTGCGTCCCAAAGTTCCTTTGAGATGCTCCGCTTGCAACTGAACTGCGCCACCGTTCCGTTGATTGTAACCCGTCCCATGATGGGGACAATTCCGTTCTTCTCCTTGCTGCCGTTCGCATAGAACAGCACGCGAAATGTACTTCTTGCCATACTCGTTCTTTTTGGTTGCAAAACTATAAATCAACGAGTTAAACCTTGACAAGCAAACCTACGCAGAGCGCGGCAAACGGAACGATGATTGTTAAATCCGCACTTTCATCGGGTAATGAATAGGAAACCGTTCTTCTGCTTCAATCCGCTCAGGAACGGTTTTCAGCTCTCTCCCCAACTTCCACGATTTTCTCCTAACTACTTAATTCACAGATTATATTGCGTTAATCTGCCGAATTTCGGAGGTTTTTCCATAGATTTTCCGTAAGTTTGCAAACGGTAAAAAGAACTTTTTATAGAGACTTTAAAATACAATAGTTATGCAAACAATTGACAATTTTAATTTTGCCGGCAAAAAGGCATTTGTTCGGGTTGACTTCAACGTTCCTTTGGACGAGAATTTCAACATTACGGACGACACCCGTATGCGTGCCGCCCTCCCTACTTTAAAAAAGATCTTGGCTGATGGCGGTAGCGTGATCATCGGTTCTCACTTAGGTCGCCCGAAAGGAGTTACAGATAAGTTCTCTTTAAAACATATATTGAAACACCTTTCCGAGTTGCTGGGCATAGACGTTCAATTCGCGAACGACTGCATCGGAGAAGAGGCTGGCGTAAAAGCTGCCGCTTTGCAACCGGGCGAGGCTTTGCTGCTTGAGAACCTTCGTTTCTATGCGGAAGAAGAGGGTAAACCCAGAGGATTGGCGGAAGATGCTTCCGATGAGGAGAAGAAAGCGGCCAAGAAGGCTGTCAAGGAAAGCCAGAAAGAATTCACGAAGAGATTGGCATCCTACGCCGATTGCTATGTGAACGACGCATTCGGTACCGCTCACCGAGCTCATGCGTCTACGGCATTGATCGCCGACTACTTTGATACGGATCACAAGATGTTCGGCTACTTGATGGAGAAAGAGGTGAAGGCTGTCGATAAGGTAATGAACGACATCAAACGTCCGTTCACGGCTATCATGGGAGGTTCGAAGGTTTCCTCCAAGATCGAGATCATCGAGAACCTGTTGAATAAGGTGGATAACCTGATCATCACAGGAGGTATGACCTATACGTTCACCAAGGCTCAAGGAGGTAAGATCGGGAAATCCATTTGTGAGGATGACAAATTGGATCTTGCGCTCGAGCTGATGAAGAAAGCGAAGGACAAAGGTGTCAACTTAGTATTGGCTGTTGACGCTAAGATCGCCGACGATTTCAGCAACGACGCCAAGACTGACTTCGCTCCGGTAGATCAAATTCCTGACAACTGGGAAGGTCTTGACATAGGTCCTAAGACTGAGGAGATTTATGCCAACGTAATCAAGGGCTCCAAGACGATCCTTTGGAACGGCCCGACGGGCGTATTCGAGTTTGACAACTTCACTCACGGATCTCGTGCTGTCGGTGAGGCTATCGTAGAGGCAACGAAGAATGGCGCCTTCTCGTTAGTTGGAGGTGGAGATTCCGTCGCTTGCGTCAATAAGTTCGGCTTAGCGAACGGTGTATCGTACGTATCCACGGGAGGTGGCGCTTTGCTTGAGGCAATCGAAGGCAAAGTTCTTCCGGGTATCGCAGCCGTAAAAGGCGAGCCTTACAAATAAAGAGACGAACTGATTAGAATCCATAAATAAAAATCCCCGGGATACTCAATCAATGTTGAGTTATCCCGGGGATTTTTTTGTTCTACAAACTGATTAAACTCGCGCCACAAGAAAGGGAAAGTCCTCCATATTTATCAGAACGGCACCTCATTATTGCTCTGGCTCAGGAAATCCGCCCCGGGAGAAGAGATCGGCGGCAACGGACTCCCCTCATTCATTGTAGAAGCGAACTCCCTCATCGGCACGTCCTCCTCGATATTCATGAACTTGGCGAACTCGCTCTTGAAACGCAGACGCACATCCCCCACCGCACCGTTACGATGCTTGGCGATAATGATCTCGGCCAGGCCTATCAAGGAGTTGCCCCGTTCATCCTCGGTGATCTTATAGTATTCAGGGCGATGGATGAAACACACCATATCCGCGTCCTGCTCGATGGCCCCGGACTCACGCAAATCCGCCAATTGAGGGCGTTTCCCTTCCGCTCCCTGACGAGCCTCCACGCCACGGTTCAGCTGCGACAAGGCGATGATCGGGATATTCAACTCCTTGGCCAAGCCTTTCAACGAGCGGGAGATCGTACTCACCTCCTGCTCGCGACTACCAAAATTCATTCCACTCGCATTCATCAACTGCAAATAGTCGATAATGATACACTTGATGCCATGCTCACGCACCAACCGACGCGCTTTCGTACGCAACTCGAAGACAGACAAGCTCGGTGTATCATCCACATAGATCGGAGCGTCGTAAAGTTCCTTGATCTTGAAATCCAGCTGCTCCCACTCATAGCTCTCCAAGCGTCCGCTCTTGATCTTATCCCCCGGTATCTCACACACGTTCACGATCAAGCGATTCACCAACTGGACATTGCTCATCTCAAGCGAGAAGAGGGCGACAGGCGTGTTGAAGTTGACCGCCATGTTCTTCGCCATCGAGAGGACAAACGCCGTCTTTCCCATCGCGGGGCGAGCGGCGATAATGATCAGGTCCGAGTTTTGCCAGCCGGAGGTGATCTTGTCGAGCCCATCGAAACCAGTTCGCAAGCCGCTCAATCCCTCCTTCTGGTTCGCCGCCTTCTCCAGCATCTCGCGCGCCTCCTTGATGACAGGATTGATCTGCGTCACATCCTTCTTCACGTTACGCTGCGAGATCTCGAACAGCTTCCCCTCCGCCTCCTGCATGAGGTCGTCCACGTCGATCGTCTCGTCGAAAGCCTTCCCCTGGATCATCGCCGTGAACGAGATCAGTTCCCTCGCCAAATATTTCTGGGCGATGATACGGGCATGATACTCAATATGCGCGCTACTCGCCACCTTGCCGGTAAGTTGCGAGATGTAGAACGGCCCTCCCACCTCATCCAGCTCACCTCGTTTCTTCAGCTGCTCGGTGACGGTAAGCATATCCACCGGACGCTGGTTCAACGCCAAATCCACGATCGCGGCGTAGATCTTCTCATGCGCCTTCTCGTAGAAGCATTCCGGCTTCAGGATCTCGCTGACGATCGAATACGCGTCCTTCTCCAGCATCAGCGCGCCCAAGACGGCTTCCTCCAGCTCACGCGCCTGTGGCGGCTTCCTGCCCAAATCAGCGGGCAGCATCTCCTCCAAGCTTTTCTTCCTTCCTCTCCCGGAAAGTCTGGTTCCTTCCGATATGCTTTCTTTTTTTGCCATGCATTCCTTTTTTTGGGGTCTCAAAGGTAATCACTTTTGACGATTCCCGGAACGAAGCTCCCCTACTTTTCGGGAAAGATTCCCCGACTTTCCGGAAAATCCCCCCCCTACAAATTCTTATCTTCGCACCAACACTTAGATATATAGCCATGAAGAGAACAAAGAAATCCTTAAAACAATATTGTGATGAACTGACTGTATGGGAGGATTGGCGAAAGAGATACAAGCGATACGTGCCGCGATTCATCGATGAGGCCTTGACGAAAACGCATTGGGAAGATTGGGAACCGAATCTATTCAGAGAGTTCTTCGAACGATCGAGCGGTCAATGCGTATCCTCGTTACAGCAAGGTTATTTCACCAAGGAAGAACAAGAAAGAATCAAATCCAACTGGCAGAAGATAGCTCCCCTTCTCAAGAAAATAGCGGAAAGCCAGGATGAACCTCAATGGGAGACTTATCACCAAATAAAGAAACTGATAAGGAGCTTGACTTTCCAAGACCGGAGGGCGGCCACCAACCGCCTGATCGCGTCGCTGCAACCCAACCTTCTATGCACGATCGTCAAGGAAGAGAGCCTTGAGGAGCTGTTTTACAAGCTGAAAGCCCATTCCTCGGAGGAGTTGCCCCGGTTCAATGGCGGCGATTGGTTCAAGAACAGTTACCATATCCTTGCCCTTTTCCAAAAAGCGCTGCGACCGCAAAACCCATTAGACATAATCACTTATCCTTGGCAAATACTGACACATTTTAAGGAGATGGAAGAAAAACAAAACGAGCGGGAAAATAACATCCAAGCGATGGTCGAGCTCGTCCGAAGCAACCATAACTTGATACTCACCGGGGCTCCGGGCACGGGAAAGACCTATTTAGCTCGACAGATAGCCAAACGGATAATCGGCCTTCAGGAAAGCGAATCTCTCCAAGAGAGCGAGCGATTCACTCTCGTCCAATTCCACCCCTCCTATGACTATACGGACTTCGTGGAAGGCCTTAGACCGACACCTCCCGACCGGAACGGGAATATCGGGTTCGAACGAAAGGACGGGGCGTTCAAGGCCTTTTGCAAGAAAGCTCTCGCCAACGAAAGCCTCCCTTTTGTTTTCGTCATCGACGAGATCAACCGCGGGGAAATATCAAAAATATTCGGGGAGCTCTTTTGCTGCATAGACCCGGGCTATCGTGGCAAGGAGGGATTGATCCAGACCCAATATCAAAACATGATAACCGATGAATCCGATCCATTCCGAAAAGGGTTTTATGTACCTGACAACCTATATATCATCGGAACGATGAACGACATAGACCGCAGTGTCGAGAACATGGATTTCGCCATGCGAAGACGTTTCGCATGGAAAGAGGTAAGAGCCAACGAACATACGGATATGCTGAATGAATTCGGGGATCTGAAAGAGACGATCGTGAGGAAAATGAATCGTCTGAATGACACCATATGGAACGAGAGAACAGACGAGGGTATCGAAGGGCTTGGAACCGCTTATCATATCGGTGGCGCCTATTTCATGAAGATAGGGCTTTACCTGGATCACGAGCGTTCGAACGAGGACGAGGCTTTCCGCAAACTATGGGAGAACCATTTGCGGGGAATACTCCACGAATACCTTAGAGGCTCGCTCAACGCCGCCGAGAACTTGAGGACATTGGAACAAATCTATTATTCCGACCCCACGCAAGAATGAGAGACCTACGAGACAACACCCGCTACCTGCTGGACGAAAGAGAGGAGATCAGCCTTTATCGGCAGATCGCCAATCATACCGTAGAGGCTATTTCTGAGAAAGCCGGCAGCAACTTGCTCGTTTTCCCCTTCTCATTCAAGGATTGTAAAGACAAAATCGGCGAACAATGCCTGATGGAACTATGGCCTCAAGGCGAGAGTTACCTCTTGCGAACCGGAAACTTGGCCGGTTTCATCGGTATCGACGGTCAGTCCATCTCTATCCGCTCCCGATTCTCGGAGAAAGATGGAGAAGAGGATTTTTTCCTGCACTATATGCTCCAAAAAGTATTGTCGGTCAATTTGTTCAACCTTAAGCACACGACGAGTCCTGAGCAAGCGCTCGATTTCTTGTTGTATCTATTTCCTCCATTCCTAAATGCGGCCTTGTCGCAAGGATTATATAAGGAATATAAACGAAATGAGTACAACGACTCACGCATCAAGGGGCGCATCGACGTCGGAAAGCAAATAAGGATGAACCTCCCGTTCAACGGGCGAGTGGCTTATCGGGTACACGAATATGACCACGACAACCGGATCACCCAGCTGGTACGTCATACCATCGAATATATCCGGAGCCGGGGAATTGGCAGGAAATTGCTGCGAAGCGACGAGGAGACCAAGATGAACGTGGCGAAAATCGTTCAGGCTACCGCCACGTACCAAAAGCAAGACAGGCGACAGGTCGTGTGGGAGAACCTAAAGAATATAAGCCACCCTTATTTCACGCATTACGCGCCCTTGCAAAAGCTATGTATCAGGATATTGCGACACGAGCGCCTGAAATACGGGAAAGATCCCAACGAATTGTTCGGTATCCTTTTCGACGTATCGTGGCTTTGGGAGGAATATTTGGCCGGTTTACTGAAACCGCATGGCTTCAAGCATCCCGATAACAGATGGAATAAGGGAGGGATCTACTTGGGAATGGAGATGGAGAAGCGAACGAATGCCTTCTTACGTTACCCTGACTTTTATGACAAGGAGCCGGATGGGATTGTCATAGACGCTAAATACAAGACAGAAATCAACGAGGTAACGGATATTAACCAGATGATTTCATACCTGTTCCGTCTAAAAGGACATATAGGGATCTTCATCTTGCCGACACGGTTTGACAGCTCTTCAACGACCTATCAATTAAAAGGATACGGGACACGGCACAATATGCTCCTCCAAAAATATCCATTCCAAATACCGGCCAATATATCCTCATACAAGGAATTCGAGAGGGAGATGGAAAAATCCGAGCGACAGCTAAAGGAGAATATCCAAGCCCTCCAAACCACACAAAAGGGATTCATCCCTTCTTAATAGAATCTTGTAAGATCAAAGATATTTGCGTAGATTTACCCCACTTTTTAATCAGCGGGATATTATATCTGAATTTTCATATATGGCAGACGACAAAAAGATCATTTTCTCGATGGTGGGGGTCAGCAAGATCTTCCCGCCGCAAAAGCAAGTGCTTAAGAACATCTACCTATCGTTCTTCTATGGGGCGAAAATCGGTATCATCGGATTGAACGGATCCGGTAAGTCCACCTTGCTCAAGATCATAGCGGGCATCGACAAGGAGTACCAAGGGGAGGTCGTGTTCTCTCCGGGATACTCGGTGGGATACCTCGAGCAGGACCCGAAACTGGAGCCGGGCAAGACCGTCAAGGAGGTCGTGCAGGAAGGCGTGCAAGAGATCGTGGACATCTTGAAAGAATATGAGGCCGTGAACGAGCGGTTCGGTGATCCGGAGGTGCTGGAGAACCCCGACAAAATGGATGAGCTGATCAACCGGCAGGCTGAGTTGCAGGACAAGATCGACGCCACCGACGCCTGGAACCTTGACAGCCGGTTGGAACGGGCGATGGACGCGTTGCGCTGCCCGCCCGAGGATCAAGTGGTGGATACCCTCTCTGGAGGAGAACGGCGACGGGTAGCGCTTTGCCGCCTGTTGCTCCAGCAACCGGACGTGCTATTGCTCGACGAGCCGACCAACCACCTCGACGCGGAGTCGATCGACTGGTTAGAGCAGCATCTCCAGCAATACGCGGGGACGGTGATCTGTATCACCCACGACCGCTACTTCCTGGATCACGTGGCAGGCTGGATCCTGGAGCTGGATCGCGGGGAAGGTATCCCTTGGAAAGGCAATTACTCCTCATGGCTCGACCAGAAGACCAAACGCATGGCGCAAGAGGAGAAGCAGGCAAGCAAACGGCGCAAGACGTTGGAGCGAGAGCTGGAATGGATCCACATGGCTCCCAAGGCACGACAGGCAAAAGGAAAGGCGCGCTTGAACTCGTACGAGGCGCTCTTGAACGAGGATCAGAAAGAGCGGGAAGCCAAGTTGGAGATCTTCATCCCGAACGGTCCCCGATTGGGCAACAAGGTGATCGAGGCTCAGCACGTGGCGAAGGCGTTCGGCGACAAGCTCTTGTTCGACGATCTCAATTTCGCCCTTCCGCCTAACGGTATCGTAGGCGTGATCGGCCCGAACGGAGCGGGAAAAACGACCCTGTTCAAGCTCATCATGGGATTGGAGAAGGTGGATAAAGGCTCTTTTGAGGTGGGCGAGACCGTACGGATTGGCTATGCGGACCAGACTCACAAGGACATCGATCCGAACAAGAGCGTTTATCAAGTGGTATCAGGCGGGCAAGAACTGATCCGCATGGGCGGCAAGGAGGTGAACGCCAGGGCCTATCTCTCCAAGTTCAACTTCTCAGGATCCGACCAGGAGAAACTGTGCGGGGTATTGTCGGGAGGAGAGCGTAACCGGTTGCACCTCGCGCTTACCTTGAAGGCCGATGCGAACGTGCTGCTGCTCGACGAGCCGACCAACGATATTGACGTGAACACGCTCCGGGCGCTTGAGGAGGGCTTGGAGAATTTCGCCGGCTGCGCCGTGGTCGTATCGCACGATCGCTGGTTCCTCGACCGTATCTGTACACATATCCTCTCGTTTGAGGGAGACTCTAACGTGGTGTTCTACGAGGGATCCTATTCGGAATACGAGGAATACAAGCGTAAGACACAAGGGAACGTGGAGCCGAAACGGGTACGTTACCGTAAACTAATCGTAGACTAATCATCAACTAAATATCAGGAAAACATGAGAAAAGGAATGATCGCATGGGCTTTGTCGGCCGCCGCGCTGCTTGGCGTATCAAACGTGGCGGATGCCCAAAAGACCGAGAAACTGTTTAATGGGAAAGATTTGTCTAACTGGAGTTTCGTGGTGGAAAAAGATGCCAAGCCCGCCGACCAGGTCTATTCCGTGCGCGACGGACATATCTTCATCACTGGGCAACCTTTCGGCTATATGTACACCCAAAAGAAATATAGCGACTACAAGCTGCACGTGGAATGGAGATGGCCCAATGGAGACACGAATGCCAATAGCGGTATCTTCCTTCACATCACGGATCTGACGAACCCTTTCCCTAATACGATCGAATGTAACCTGCAAGCGGGAAGGGCCGGGTTGTTCGTGCTGCTGGGTGGAGCGGACTTAGTGGAATACCAGTCGCGCCCCGGTGAGAAACGCCCGGACTTCCCGGTCGTGAAGAACGTGAATCCCTCCAGCGAGAAGCCCGCTGGTGAGTGGAATGAGGCAAATATCTTCGTAAGGGATGGCGTTATCACCGTTTATATCAACGGCGTTTACCAAAATACCGGGACTTGCCCTGTAAAAGAAGGACATATCGGTCTGCAAAGTGAGGGCAAAGAGGTGGAATTCAGGAATGTAACACTCACCCCGTGGTAAGGAAGGGAGAAAGGAGCATCGACCTTGAATAAAAAAACAAGATATTCCTAAAAATAGTAAATAAATGTAGTACATTCGCGGAAGTCCCTTTCCACAAAAAGGGAGCCGATCAACGCTATAACCAATTTTATAAGGTAATGAAAAAAGACGACATTATTTTCGACATCATCGAAAAGGAACATCAGCGCCAACTGAAGGGAATTGAGCTGATCGCCTCGGAGAATTTCGTGAGCGACCAAGTCATGCAGGCTATGGGCAGCTGCCTGACCAACAAGTACGCCGAGGGGTATCCCGGGAAGCGCTATTATGGAGGTTGCGAGGTGGTGGATCAAAGCGAGACAATCGCCATCGAGCGGATAAAGAAATTGTTCAACGCGGAGTGGGCGAACGTACAGCCTCATTCCGGAGCGCAGGCGAACGCCGCCGTGCTCCTCGCGGTATTGAACCCGGGTGATACCTTCCTCGGGCTGAATCTCTCGCATGGAGGGCACCTTTCACATGGATCTCCCGTAAATAGCTCGGGTATCTTGTACAGAGCTACCGAATATAACGTAAAGGAAGATACCGGACGCGTGGATTACGACCAGATGGAGGAGGTAGCGTTGCGCGAGAAACCGAAATTGATTATCGGAGGAGGTTCGGCCTATTCGCGCGACTGGGATTATAAACGAATGCGCGAGATCGCGGATAAAGTGGGAGCCTTGTTGATGATAGACATGGCGCATCCTGCGGGATTGATCGCTGCCGGATTGCTGAATAATCCGTTAGAGTACGCCCATATCGTCACTTCCACCACGCATAAGACATTGAGAGGTCCGCGTGGAGGCATCATCCTGTTAGGCAAGGACTTTGAGAACCCTTGGGGTAAAAAGACCCCGAAAGGCGAGATCAAGAAGATGTCTCAATTGCTGGATTCCGCTGTCTTCCCGGGTATTCAGGGCGGACCGCTGGAGCATGTGATCGCCGCGAAAGCCGTCGCTTTCGGCGAGGCGCTGGAGCCGGAATACAAGACCTATCAGAAGCAGGTGAAGGCGAATGCCGCGACAATGGCGAAAGCCTTCATGGATAAAGGTTACAAGATCGTATCAGGCGGCACCGACAATCATAGCATGCTGATCGACCTACGCACGAAATTCCCCGACCTGACCGGAAAGGTGGCCGAGAAAGCGCTCGTGGCGGCAGACATCACGGTCAACAAGAACATGGTGCCGTTCGACAGCCGTTCGGCCTTCCAGACATCGGGAATCCGTGTCGGTACGCCGGCTATTACGACTCGAGGAGCAAAGGAGCCTCTGATGGAGGAGATCGTGGAGATGATCGACACTGTCCTGTCCGCTCCTGAATGCGACAAGACGATCAATTCCGTACGTGAGAAGGTGAACCATATCATGAGAGAATATCCGATCTTCGCTTGGTAAGCGAATCGAAACAGTTGGGAGTGGGCTCGGAAGGATGAAAATACCTCCATCTTTCCGATCTCATTCCCAATTTTTCATTAAAGACGCTATTAATTTAATTTTTAACAACAACAAAATTTACCCCTATGAAGAAGCTCATTTTCTCGATTTGCGCCGGGATGCTGCTTGGTTTGACAGCTTCATGCGACAAATCGCCTCAAGAGATGAAAGCGTACAACCGCGGGATCAATATTATTCCCGCACCGGTTAGCCTCGTACAAAACGAGGGAAGTTACAAACTAAACAAGAACACGAAGATCTATGCCTCTACTCCTGAGGCCAAGACCGTGGCTGAATTTTTCGCCTCCAAGATGAACACGGCGACAGGCTACCAGATTACCGTCACAGACCAGGAAGCATCCGGCGGGATCTCACTCGTCATCGACGACAGCATCACCAACGACGAAGGCTATACCCTCGATGTCACACCGAAAGATGTCCGTGTCAAGGCCAAGACACCGCAGGGATTGTTCTACGGCATGCAATCATTCATGCAACTGCTGCCAGCCGAGATCGAAAGCCCATCCATCGTAAAAGGGATCGCTTGGGCAGCTCCTGCCGTATCGATCAAGGACGAGCCCCGCTTCGGCTATCGAGGAATCATGCTGGATCCTTGCCGTCATTTCATCCCGGTAGAGAACATCAAGAAACAACTTGACGTACTTGCCCTGTTCAAGATCAACCGGATGCACTGGCACCTGACCGACGATCAGGGATGGCGTATCGAGATCAAGAAATATCCGAAGCTGACCGAGATCGGTTCCAAGCGGATCGATGGTGAGGGTACTGAGTACGGTGGTTTCTATACCCAGGAAGAGGTGAAGGAAATCGTTAAATACGCCGCGGATCGCTTCATAACAATCGTTCCCGAGATCGAGCTTCCGGGGCATGAGATGGCCGCGATAGCCGCATATCCGGAGCTCTCCTGCAAAGGAGAACCGGGCGTTCCCCGTGTCATCTGGGGCGTGGAAGATATCGTGATGTGCGCCGGGAAGGAAGAACCCTTCCAGTTCATGGAGGATGTTATCACGGAAGTAGCCGCGTTATTCCCCGGCGAGTATTTCCATATTGGTGGTGATGAATGTCCAAAAACAAGCTGGAAAAATTGTCCACTCTGCCAGGAGCGTATCCGCAAGGAAGGCTTGAGAGGCGACAAGGAGCATACAGCCGAGGAGAAATTGCAAAGTTATTTCGTTCAACGGATGGAAAAGGTTGTCAATAAATTAGGCAAACGGATGATCGGTTGGGACGAGATCCTGGAAGGTGGTTTGGCGCCATCGGCTACCGTCATGTCCTGGCGAGGTGAGGAAGGTGGTATAGCCGCGGCCAGCATGAACCACGATATTATCATGACACCGTCGAACGCAGGTATGTATATCGATCAGTTCCAAGGCGACTACAAGATCAATCCGGTGTCTATCGGAGGATTCACCACGATAGAGCGGGTATATAATTACAACCCGGTGCCTGATACCTTGGCGACCACCGGCAAGGGACACTTCGTGAAAGGCGTACAATGCAACGCATGGAGCGAATATATGTATAACACCGACATCATGGAATACCGAATCTACCCGCGTATCCTCGCATTATCAGAGATCGCCTGGACCCCGTTGGACCGTAAAGATTACAAGGACTTCGAACGCAGGTTAGATAATGCCCAGGTGCGTCTTGACGGACATGGGATCAATTACTACATTCCCCAGCCGGAGCAACCTAACGGATCGTGCAATTTCGTGGCTTTCACGGACAAAGCGACGATGGAATTCACCACCAACCGCCCGATGAAAGTCGTCTATACGCTCGATGGGTCGGAGCCTACGCCCGAATCGACCATCTATACGGCACCGTTTGACATCACGGAGACAACAACCGTGAAGATCGCTTCCGTTTTGCCTTCGGGCAAGATGTGCAAACCTCGCACGATCCAGGTAGAGAAACAGGCACTTGCCCCCGCTAAAGAGGTAGAAAAAACGGCTCCTGGCTTAGAGATGCAAATAACGGATGGGATGTTCCTCGAAACCTCCCAGTTGGCCGATGTAAAAGACTGGAAGAAAGTGCCCTTCAAGGACATGAGAAGCCTAACGAGCTACGTGAAAGTAAATGAGGCGATGCGTGGTGTCAAGCAATATGCCGCTATCGCGACTGGATACGTGAACATCCCGGAGGACGGTGTTTACTTCATATCTTCTGATTTAGAGGAGGTTTGGATTGATGGCAAGCTGATGATCAACAATAAAGGCGAGGTAAAACGCTTCTCCCGCCATGACACATCCGCGGCTTTGGCGAAAGGATTGCACGAGTTCAAGGTGGTATTCCTCGGCCATATCATCGGAGGTTGGCCCTCCAATTGGAACGATGGCAGCGTGAAGCTCCGTAAATCTGACACGGAGAAGTTCACCCCTATCACGGCAGATATGTTATTCCATTAAAAACAAGGGCAAGGATTTGGATTTCCTTGCCGAGCATAATGAAAAAAGGCGGTCCCGAAAATTCCGGGATCGCCTTTCTTTTTTCCTTTGCCTCCTACTCTAATGAAAGTTTCAGTATCGTGACCGAGTTCGGGGGAAAGCTATAAACAAGCGGCCCGCTTAGAGGGAAAGAGATATGTTCGCTGACTGGTGCCACAGCATCCGGGCACTCGAACGTGTTACGGGCCTCAGGATTCCCCTTTAACTGGAGAGCCTCTGCCTCATTGCTCACGCTAACGCCCTCAATACGCAAGGAGGCTTTTTCCTCATGCCGGGTCGTATTGACCACCTTCAGGTAAATCATTTTTTTAGCCTTGTCCAACGTAGCCACGGAGACCAACGAAGGAATCGGACGCATATCCACCTCATGTATCAATTCATCATCCACGAAACAACGGATGCGCTCATTGTCGCAAACCATCCGCACCGTGTACCAACGATTACTCTCGAACGGAAACTCCACCGTCGGGGCCAACTCATCTTTCACCCCTCCTACCTGACGATACAGCTCACTATCACCTGCCCCGATCGTCATGCAGATATAATCCGCCTGCTCATCTAAACAACCGTTATCCCGCAGACGAAGTTGTATAAAACCACTCCCCTTTGTACGGCGGATCTTGACCGTATATTCATACGAATAGTTAGTGGAATCGCCAAACACGACCCTATTCCAACGGTTAGCGTCCGGGATCAAGGTCCCCCCCTCAGCGACCTTCCATCCACCGCTCAGTACGGAAACCTTAGAGACAGGATTTCCATTGATCCGGACCTCCCTGAAGTCATAACTATTGTCGAACAGCTCGATTCCCGCCCGTCCGGTATAGATTTGCGGTTTATCATACGTATGCACGACCGTATTCAGCACCTCATCTCCACGGTGATGAGACAGCATACGCAACAAATGGTACGAAGGGGACACGATCGTCCGATCCGTATCAAACAATATAAGGGGGTATCTCTGATTCTCAAAGTTCACATTTCCCAAGACCGGGGCGTATGCCAAGCGGCGTACCATGTCCGGATTTCTTTCCGCTCCCAACAGAAAACAGGCCTCATCCACGGCGGCCCGGAGAGTGCCCGCCAAAGGTTTCTCCACCGTCCCGAACTCTCCGATAAAGACCGCCGGAGAGCGCCGGGAATAACGCTCACTATCAAACCGATCGGAGTTGGAGGCAAAGAAATCTCCTCCGGCATAATAATGGGCATCTACCCATTCGCTTCGGACACGCTTGGCGATATGCGAGCTGCTGATCACCGTGATATCCGGATAAGCCTCCTTGATCGCCTGCTGAAACAACTTGAACCGTCGTTCATATTCCGGGCCATAGTTCTCGCTACCAATCTCGACATACCGCAGGTTGAACGGCTCCGGATGCCCGTTTCTCGCCCGCAAAACGCCCCAAGCCGTATCGGTAGGCGCTGCGTTAGCGTAAGCGATAGCATCCAAAGCATCCTTGACCAGCCGATCCATCGCCGTTATATCCTCATAACGCGGGCGACGGCTTTGGCTTGTCACGCCGCTGTTAATCACATAGATCGGTTCGGCTCCAAGATCTTCACACAGACGCAAGTACTCATGATAACCCATGCCGTTTGTCGTCCCATACGCCCAAACGTTCCAGAAGTGCTTACGCACCGCAATATCGCCGAGAGTCTCCCGCCAGATCGGGAAAGTGCCGGCCGTGTAACCCTCCACAAATTCCCCTCCGGGAAAGCGTATAAACCGGGGAGAGAGTGAGTCGATCAGCGCCGCTAAGTCCGGCCGTAATCCATTCGGCCGTCCCTTCCAGGTATTTTCCGGGAAAAGGGATACCACGTCTATCCAGAACATAGCGGAAGTATCGGCCGTGATCGTCAACACACCATCCGATGCATTCCCCGTTGCCGTGAAGGTATGACGGTAACGTTTCCATTCCGTGGTAGGTCGCACCTCGAACACATCGCTCAAAACCGAGGATGCCGCCGAGTCTTCCAAAGCCACCCGGACAGTTTTCGGCACTAAACTCGTTCCTTTAGCATAGAACGAAAATGCGTAACGTTCGCCTTTCCGGAGAGCGATCCCCCGGTATCCCTCCGCGATCACTCCCCCTCTTCCCGTCTCCCCCGATGCGGAGACCGCTACCAAGAGCGACCTATGGTTGTGTTCATTGATTAACTCTTTCGTATCGAGATAGGTCTGCGTAGCGGAGATCCTACGCCAACCGGGGATCGAATCGGCACGCATGAAAGGGATTGCCCAACCGTTCGGGGTAAGCAGCACGTTCCTCGCGGCGTTATAGGGACAGTTCAAGGGAGGAACCCCGTCCTCAAAACTGCGATTCTGTATCAGCTCCGCATACAATCCACCATCTATACCATGATTAATCTCCTCAAGAGTCAGTCCATACAGATCCCGGTTCACGGGAATGGTCAGCCCATCCGCCTGCACCGTTATGGAAGAGATCACCGGCATCTCCGGACGGCAAGCCGACAATCCCACAGCGAAAAAGACAGCGATCAACCATCCGGTCAACCTATCTTCCACATATTTTCCGTTCCTATCCATCTCCTTCGATCCAATTAGGCTTACGCAAGCGCGAACTTACACAAAAATATCCGCTCCTCCACCCTGAGAAATTCACGTAAAAGGGGAAATTCGCATTTCTTGCCCAAGCTTTTTTTGATGATAAACGCTATATTCGCGCCCGGAAGTCCCGAAAGCGGGTTCCTTGTCCGTGCCGAGGTGACATTAGGCACGGCGATTCATTCATTAAATAATTATATAAACACGTATGTACACCGTAATCAAACGGATGGAGATCTCGGCGTCTCATCGCCTGAGCCTGTCCTATCCCAGCAAGTGTGAAAATCTGCATGGTCACAATTGGATTATCACTGTCTATTGCCGCTCCAAGGAACTGAACGCGGACGGCATGGTTGTCGATTTCACCCATATCAAGAAAGCTGTCAAGTCTCGTCTGGATCATCAGAACCTGAACGATATTTTGCCATTCAACCCCACGGCGGAAAATATCGCCCGATGGGTATGCGAGCAAATCCCCTCGTGCTTCAAGGTAGAGGTTCAAGAATCTGAAGGAAATACCGTGATCTATGAGAAAGATTAACGAGATTTTTTACAGCCTGCAAGGAGAAGGTTTCCATACAGGCATCCCCGCCATTTTCATCCGGTTCTCCGGATGCAACCTACGATGTAGCTTTTGTGACACCCGTCACGAGGAGGGAGAATGGATGACCGACGAGGAGATCCTGCGAAAGGTATCCGCTTATCCCGCCCGGACAGTGATACTTACCGGTGGCGAACCTGCCCTTTGGATAGACAAACCATTGGTCGACCTGCTACATGGAGCCGGGAAATATATCTGCATCGAGACCAATGGTACGCGTACTCTTCCAGAGGGAATCGACTGGATCACCTGCTCACCCAAGGAAGGTGCGGAGGTGGTTCTCGACCGGATCGACGAGGTAAAGGTAGTCTATACGGGGCAAGATCTCACGCCATACGCAAACATGAACGCCCGGCATCACTACCTCCAGCCCTGCTCCTGCCGGAACACCGAGGAGGTCGTGAGTTATATCCTCCGGCATCCCATCTGGCGGCTCAGCTTACAAACCCACAAGATGATTAATATCCGGTAAAAGACAAGCGGGATGGATCTCTTGAAAGATCCATCCCGCTTCCTGTTTCATCAAGCCTCGTACCGGAGTTCCCTCCCCCGGACCTCATCGATCACGCGGCCATCGTCGTAGGCCAGCTCGCCATTGACGAAAGTCTTCCATACGGCATGGTGGAAGGTATAACCCTCGAAGGGCGACCAGCCGCATTTATATAAGATGTTGTTTTTCGATACGGTCCAACTCTTATCCGGATCTACCAGCACCAAGTCGGCATAATAGCCGGGACGGATATATCCTCTCCTATCAATATGGAAAAGTTCCGCCGGCTTGTGCGCCATCTTGTCCACCACCTTCTCGTAGGAGAATACCCCCTCTCCCGCCAGCTCCAGCATGACAACCAAGGAATGCTGGATCAACGGGCCACCCGAGGCCGCTTTCAGGCAAGATCCTAACTTCTCTTCCGGCAGATGCGGGGCATGGTCGGTAGCCACGATGTCGATCCTATCGTCGTTTACCGCCTTGCGCAAAGCCGTACGATCCGCCAAAGTCTTGATCGAAGGATTCCATTTGATCCGGTTCCCGAACCGTGCGTAATCCCCATCGTGGAACCACAGATGATGCACGCAGACCTCGCCCGTGACCCTCTTCTCCCGAAGCGGCAAGCGGTTACTAAGTAACGACAGCTCTTTCTCCGTGGAAAGATGGAGGATATGCAGCCGGGAGCCTAACCGGGTGGCCAATTCCACCGCCTCCGCCGACGAGCGATAACAAGCCTCCTCACTCCGGATCTTGCTATGAAAGGCGATACCCAGATCCTCCCCATACAGATTCGTGTAATATTGGATGTTACGCCGGATCACCTCCTCCTTCTCCGCATGCACGGCGATCAGCAGATCCGTCTCGCCGAAGATACGTTCGAGCGCCTCCCGCCTGTCCACCAACATATTCCCCGTGGAAGAGCCAAGGAAGAGCTTCAACCCGGGGACACGGCTCCGGTCAAGCCGGCGGATCTCATCCATATTGTCATTCGTCCCGCCGAAGAAGAAGGAATAATTCGCTCGCGATACCTCAGCGCCCCGGTTGAATTTCCATTCGAGTGCCTCGATCGTCGTAGTCTGCGGCTTCGTGTTCGGCATATCCATGAAGGAGGTTACTCCCCCCGCCACGGCCGCACGGCTCTCCGTCCCGATGTCTCCCTTATGGGTCAACCCCGGATCCCGGAAATGCACCTGATCGTCGATCGCCCCCGGAAGCAGCCATTTGCCCGTGGCGTCGATCCGTTGATCCGCCCCCGCTACCATCTCCTCGGGGAATTTACCCTCGCGTACCTCGGCGATCTTATCGCCCTCGATCAACACCGAGCCGATAAAAGAACGGCCCTCGTTGATGATCTTAGCGTCTTGAATACATATTTTTCTCATAGGATTACGATAGTTTCATTCTATTTCCAATCCGGGCAGAGCCTCTCAGCGCCTCTTTTGGGGATATTTCCGGAACAAGCTCCACCAGCGCAACTGGAGTACGCCAAACAGCGCCTCTCCAAAGATGGAGGAGTTCATCTTCGAGACTCCCAATGCCCTATTGATAAAGATGATCGGCACCTCCATCAATTTGAACCCACATTTATAAGCCGTGAACTTCATCTCTACCTGAAAGGCATATCCCTTGAAGTGTACCCGGTCGAGGTCGATCGTCTCCAATACCTCCCGGCGATAGCACTTGAATCCCGCCGTGGTATCCCGGATGTCCATCCCGGTGACGATACGCACGTAAACCGACGCGAAGTAAGACATCAGCACCCTGCCTAACGGCCAGTTCACCACATTCACCCCATTGCAGTAGCGTGACCCGATCGCCACGTCGGCACCTCGCTCCGTGCAGGCGGCATACAATTTAAGCAAATCGCTCGGGTTATGGCTGAAATCGGCATCCATCTCGAATATGAAATCATACGTTCGCTCCAAGGCCCACTTGAAGCCACGGATATAGGCGGTGCCCAATCCCTGTTTCCCTTGCCTTTCCACCAAGAAAAGCCGGTCGGGGAATTCCTGCCGCAGGCCTTTGACGATGGCAGCCGTCCCATCGGGTGAACCATCGTCGATGATAAGGACATGAAACTCCTTCTCCAAATTAAAAACGGCACGAATGATCGCTTCGATATTTTCCTTCTCGTTATAAGTCGGAATGATGACGATACTGTCTGACATACACTTGCATCAATTAATAGTTGATCAACCTCATCCGCGGACGCGTGCGCCCCCGAATTTTTCTCCAAAGTTATACATTTTTTCCATCTGTCGCCTAAAAAGGCGCTTTTCGTTGTATCCATCCGGTCTTCCCCAGCTTTTCGGAAAACATTCGCGTACTTTTCCCGGAAACATGGGGAAGCCCACGAAAAACGCTACCGGATCTTCTCACAACGCTTGATAATCCACTCGCGCAAGATGACGGCATGATTGCAGGTAGCGCTGCGGGCTCCATAAACCAAGGTGACATCACTCTCCCGCAAGAGCTCGCCGCAATGGTTGGCAAAACCGATAGCGGCAGGATTGGTGTCCAGCTCCTCACGATAACGGCGGGCAAACTCCTCCAGATTCTCCTCCTTATGGCCAAACCATTTACGGAGCTCGGCGGATGGAGCGGCAGCCTTCGCCCATTCGTCGATGGCGATCTTCTCTTTCGACAATCCCCGAGGCCACAGACGGTCGATCAATATACGGTATCCATCCGATGGCTCGGCAGGCAGGTAAGCCCGTTTGATTCGTAATTCGTTCATAGGCGTTCTTCCTCCTTTATCAATGGCGTTTTTTAAAGTAACCCATATTTATCCCGTGAAAGCGTCAGCGCGGATCCCATCACCGACACTTCCACTGCCGCGAATGTACGAATGTTTCAACTTAAAACAGAAAAGGGCTTTTACAAAATCAGGTGATTTTTACTACCTTTGTGGAACTAAAACACAATAATCATGGCATCGACAATAGCGTCAATACCCGTTTTGACGGGTGAAGTAGCCGAGAATTTTGAGGCTCAAGCAAAAAAGACATATAATGAATACGTGAAACGGGCATCTGACCTAAAAAACGAAAAAGATACTCGCTATGGGCAAGGGGTTCAAATGGTAAGGGACATATTGGCTAAATCTACATTAAAAGGAGTATGAGCTATCTCTTCGAACATTGCACCTTAGGAGAAATGACTGACCCCACTAAGATCGGGGAATTTATATGTGGAGACCAAGATATAGACGATTTCTTTTCTAATGATTGTTTTGGATATGCCAAGCAATTATTGGGGAAGACATATTGTTACAAATTGGATGAGAATCCTCACAAAATCGTATGTGCGTTTACGCTTGCCAATGCAAGTATTAGAGTAAATGATTTGCCAAACGCCCGAAAAAAGAAAATAGAGACAGACATTCCCCACGCAAAATCACTCAAAGATTATCCCGCCGTATTGGTAGGCAGATTAGGGGTCGCTCGTGAATTTCGCTCCAAACATATTGGCAGTGAAGTCCTTGATTTCGTAAAATATTGGTTTGTTGAGCCAAATAACAAAACAGGATGTCGTTTCGTGATCGTGGATGCATACAACAATCCGGAGACATTAGCTTTTTATAGACGCAATGGATTTAAGTCCGTATTCAGTACGGATAAACAAGAAAAGGATTATCGTCATATAGAACAAGACGCACATCTGAACACGAGGCTCATGTACTTTGATTTACTTTCGATCATATCTCAATAGCGAGTTAATCAAGCCGTATGCCGCTTCTGCCACCACAACAGCGGCGTGAGGAGCAAGACATATCCTACACATATCAGGCCGACAGTCTGCCAAGGCGATAGTGTCGAATAGTGCGTGACCGGCATATAGATCAGCGCATGGGCGACAAGTAGCGTCATCGTATGCTCGCCCACAAACGTGATCGGTCGGAAACCACGGATCGAGGGGCGAGACAGGAAGGCATCGACCCAACGGCAAATATTGTTAAACGTCACGATACCGCAATAGGCGAACAACGGCCAAAGCAGGTAATGCCCCGAGAGAAGAATGTTCCGATGATGCCCCACGATAGAAGTACCGAAAAGCAGGAAAGCCAAATAGCCAGCCAAACAAAGAGCGAACAGCCCTTTCTTATTCTCAAAACGCCCGAACCGGTAACCAATCATGAAGTAGGTGATGCCCATCGCGATATTCGGGAAATAGAACGGCAATGGATTACCCAGCAAATGCAGGGAATAGCCAATAGCGATCCCTCCTATAATACAGGCGACGGGAGGGATTGCCCATCGGATCAGAAAACGGGCAAATACACGAACAAAAAGCAGGGACAACAGGAACCAGGCAGGAACATCTACCGGGATATAACCGTAAATATAGAACGTGTGCAAGGGATCCATCACGCAGTTCCGCCACGTAAATGTCCCATCGATCAGTTGCATTGCCAAATAGATAGCGTACCCGAGCGCGCTCCATTTAAGGAATGGGATCAAGAGCTTCCGGAAATCCTTCCTGACACCCTCACGCCATTTGAGCACCTTGAAGAATTGCCCTGACTTATAAAAGAACCAAGGCATGGAGAAAGTCAGGAACGGGAGGGCGACACGGGGATCGACCGGCCCGAACGCCTTGTTCATGCTCATGGCATGGAAGACCATCACCCAAAGGATCAGGATTCCTCCAGCCAGATCAAAATAATGAACCCTACTCTGTGTCATATCCTCGCTCAACGCCTTTTAATCATCCATATCGAACATACCCGGTCCGCCCTCTCCGTGACCCGGATGTTGATCCGGCTTTTTCTTTCCCATACTGCCAAAGTTATAGGTCAGCGTAAACGTGAACCGCCTGCCTCCGCGCCAGTTCTCGGAATCCTGCCAGAAGCCGTCGCCCGAGGTGACCGACCGGAATTTACGGGAATCCAGCAAGTCGCGGGCATTCACGCTAAGCGTGAGCTTGTCTTTCAAGAAAGATTTCCGCAAACCCAAATCTAAAGCGTAATTAGGCTCACGATGTCCTTGCGCCATAAGCCGCTTCGAGTTGTAACTACCGGTCGCCTGCATGGAGATGTCCCACGGCAAGGTGAAGTTAGCGATCATCCGCGCATTCCACGAGAAGCTCTCATCGGTCTCGCCCACGACCGGAGACTCCGCGCCTTCCGGCATATAACTAAATCCATCCAACTTATAATAATAGAGATTGACGGTCGTGGTGAGGTTCAGGAACTCGAACAAATCATCCTTCCCCACGATCTCCAAGCCACTCGACTGCGACTTGGCCACATTCTCACTGGTCGTATACATCACGTTGTCCGCCACGTTCAAGAAACGGATACGCTGGATCACGTCATCCGTAGAGCGATAATAGCCGGACAAGGAGAGCGTATGCCCCGACTCCCACATCTTGATATAGTTCAACTCGAAAGAGTGCGAATACTCCGGCGTCAATTCCGGATTACCGAAAGAGATGTTGGATACATCGGAGATGTCGCGGAACGAGTTTAATTGCCCACCCCACGGACGGCGTAACCGGCGTGTATAATTGATCTGAATCTCATTGTTCTTTGGCAAGGCATACGACAGGAATGCGCTCGGAAACAGTTTGAAATAGTCTTTCGAGAAGGCATCCGAAGGCGCTCCGTTAAATTCCTGGTCGAAGTTGATTGAGCGGGTATTTACCTTCCAATATTCACCGCGAAGTCCGGCCTGGTAACTCAAGTTGCCCCATTTGCCGCCATAAGTAAAGTACAAGGCATGTACATCCTGGTTATACAAGAACCGGTTATAAAGCGTCTCGTCTTGCTTAAGATCCTCAGCGGTCGTACCGGTATAGGTATCCACCGGGCTGGCGTTACGCTGGAAAACGCCCTTATAACCGGCCTCGATACGGGCGATCTCCGAGAGCGTGTTCGTGTAATCCGCCTGCACCTCCCAGTTCTTGTCGCGAATATCATTCTCCTGCGTCTGATATACCGGAGCTTCTGATTGCGATGGATCCGTATATGCCGTGGACTGTCGGAAAATATCTTTTCCATCACGCCGCCACTGGTTATTGCTAACGGTCAAATCGATATTGCTTTTCTCTGAGAATTTGTGCAGATAATTCAACTCGATATTATACATCTTCATATCCGAGTCGCCCAACGTGTTACGATCTCGGGTATAGACCGTCCCTCCATCTCCATCCGTCGAGATATAATGGATGTTCTCCTCGTCATCTCCTCCACCGGTCATTCCGGTCAGGTTCACGGCGAGATCGTCCTTTTTCGTGATATGCCAAGTGGCACCGAAGCGCCCGAACCAGTTGTTATGACTACGTTCAGAAGCGCTGGTCTGGTTCAGGAAACTATTATCGAAGGTATTCTGCCGGGTCGTGATTCCTCCCCCGTCGAACTCGCGTTTCCGATAATTGATGTTCGCGTAAGCATCCACCTTGCTGCTGCTATAATTGATATTTCCGCTCGCGCGATAACCGCCATCGGTATCTCCCCCGACTTTCACGCTACCGTAATAGCCCGGTTTACGGTCGTCTTTTAATACGATGTTTATGATACCTGCCGTACCCTCCGGGCTATACTTGGCGGAAGGGTTGGTAATGACCTCTACCTGCTTGATGCTCTCCGCCGGCATCATCTCCAAGATGTCTGCCTGATTATCGGATGTCAGTCCGGATGCCTTTCCGTTAATCCAGATCGTCACGCTGGAGTTGCCCCGCAACGAGACCTCTCCCTCGTTATCCACCTCGACGGAAGGAATGTTGGAAAGCAAATCGCTTGCCGATCCTCCCTCGGAGGAGATGTCTTGCGTGGCATCGAACACCTTCCGGTCGATCTCGAAACGCATCTGGGGTTTCTGGGCCACGACCTCCACCTCGCCTAATTGATTGGTGTCTTCCTGCATCGTGATCGCACCGAGATTCAGCACCTGCCCATTATCCTTTATCGAAATGTTCCGGGAAATATCCTTATATCCCATATAGGTAAAGACGACCACATAGTCGCCTTTGCGCAAGCCATCCACGACGTATTTCCCGTCGTTTCCGGTGACAGCCCCCCGATAGGCCTTATCCGCCCCTTTCTTCTTCACCTGGACCGTGACGAAGCCTAAGGGACCTCCCAGCGCACCGTCCATCACGACACCTTGAATCTTGCCATCAACTATACTTGCCTCATTTGTTACTCTTGCTACACCTGTTACATTTTTACCCTCTACTTCCGTCGTTAAACAGAACAACATGCCAGCCAGTAACACGTACACCTTCTTCTCTGTTCTCATTTTTTCCGTGACTAAATTCTGACTTTTCTAATTCGAATCGTTTGATTTGACTGCCTTCACGAAGAAAGGTTTATCGGTTAAAATCAAAAAATAAGTAAATATTTATTAGTAAAACTATGTAATCTATGACGGATATGTTACCTTCGCGGAAACAGAATATCACTTTGGAAATACAAGAATTAGTACGATTATATACCGCTCACCCCCAAGTCGCCGCGGTGGATTCCTTACTGCAAAAAGAGACGACTCGCAATCTATACCTGAAAGGGTTGAACGGTTCCGGACCAGCACTCACGATAGCTTCTCTTTTCTTGAAGAGGAAGGGGAATTACGTCTGTATCCTGAACGATCAGGAGGAAGCGGGTTATTTCTACCACGACCTGATGCAGCTCACGGGAAGCGACGAGGTGTACTTCTTTCCGTCGGCTTACCGGCGAGCTATCAAGTACGGGCATGTGGATCCGGCCAACGAGATCTTACGGACAGAAGTGCTTAGTCATCTACAAGATACGGACGCCTCCTACGTGATCGTCACCTACCCTGACGCGTTAGCCGAACGGGTCGTGGCCCGGGAAGCGCTGAAAGAGAATACCCTCAAGATCAGCGTCGGGGAGAAAGTAGATAATATGTTCGTATCCGATGTGCTGGATCAATATGGGTTCGAGCAGGTGGATTACGTATATGAGCCGGGGCAGTATGCCATACGAGGTAGTATCCTTGATGTGTTCTCCTTCTCGTATGAGTTTCCCTACCGCATCGATTTCTTCGGTGATGAGGTGGAGACTATCCGTACGTTCGATGTAGAGACACAACTCAGCAAAGAAAAGTTAGAGAGCATCCATATCGTCCCGGAAATGCGCAAGAGCCAAGCCAAGAGTACCTCTTTGCTTAGTTCTCTTTCCGCCGGCACGATCTTAGCGACCAACGATCTCGCTTGGTGCAAGGAGCGGATAGGAAGCATCTGGAACGAGGAGCCTATAACAGGCGACGAGGAGTCGTTTGCCGACATCGAGCAGATGCGCCGCAAATTAGTCCCCGCGGAGGAGTTTCTCCGAGAGGCGTTAGATTTCAGACAGCTTCATTCCGGGACACGTCCTTTAGGAACACCCGACGCGACAGTGGCGTTCTCTACCCGGCCTCAACCGATCTACCACAAAAACTTTGACTTGGTAAGCGAATCATTCCGCGGTTATCTTGACGAGGGCTATGCGCTCTATATATTAAGTGACCAAGAGAAACAGGCGACACGCATACGGATGATCTTCGAGGATCGGGGCGAGCAAATCCCTTTCACCGCAGTAAATCGTACGATCCATGAGGGCTTCAGCGACGAAACCCTGAAGGTTTGCCTTTTCACGGACCACCAATTATTCGACCGGTTCCACAAGTTCAACCTAAAAAGCGACAAGGCCCGCAGCGGGAAAATCACCCTTTCGCTCAAGGAGCTGAACCAGTTCTCGCAAGGAGATTACATCGTGCATATCGATCATGGGATCGGACAGTTCGGAGGATTGGTACGGACCGAGGTAAATGGTAAGATGCAGGAGGCGATCAAGCTGATCTATCAGAATAACGACATCATTTTCGTAAGCATTCATTCCTTGCATAAGCTCTCCAAGTACAAGGGGAAAGAGAGCGGCGAACCTCCCAAACTGAGCAAGTTGGGCACAGGTGCGTGGGAACGGATGAAGGAGCGTACGAAAACGAAGGTGAAGGACATCGCCCGAGACCTGATCCGGCTTTATTCCCAACGCAAACAAGAGAAAGGGTTCGCTTATAGTCCTGACAGCTTCATGCAGCACGAATTGGAAGCGAGCTTCATCTATGAGGACACCCCGGACCAAATGAAAGCGACAGCCGAGGTCAAGGCGGATATGGAAAGCGACCGCCCTATGGATCGGTTAATCTGTGGTGACGTGGGATTCGGGAAGACGGAGGTAGCGATCCGTGCCGCTTTCAAGGCCGTATCCGACAACAAACAGGTAGCGGTATTGGTACCGACTACCGTATTGGCGTTCCAGCATTACCAGACCTTCTGCGAACGCCTGAAGGATTTCCCATGCAAGATTGATTATATCAGCCGCGCTCGTACCGCATCCCAGATCAAGGCGACCCTGAAAGCGCTGAAGGAAGGGGAGATCAATATCCTGATCGGCACTCATCGTATCGTAGGGAAGGACGTACACTTCAAGGATTTAGGATTGCTTATCATCGACGAGGAGCAGAAATTCGGTGTCTCCGTGAAAGAGAAGTTGCGTCAGCTGAAGGTGAACGTGGATACGCTGACGATGACCGCCACCCCTATCCCGCGAACCTTGCAGTTCTCACTGATGGGCGCACGAGATCTATCGAGCATCACCACGCCACCTCCCAACCGTTATCCCGTACAAACGGAGGTGGAGCGCTTCAACCCGGAGATCATCCGGGAAGCGATTAATTTCGAGATGAGCCGAAACGGCCAGGTATTCTTCATCAACAACCGTATCCAGAATATATACGAAATGGAGGCATTGGTACGACGAGAGGTTCCCGATGCCCGCATCGCCGTGGGACACGGCCAGATGGAACCCGAAAAATTAGAGAAAATTATCCTCGATTTCGTGAATTACGAATACGACGTGTTGATCGCCACAAGCATCGTGGAAAGCGGTATCGACGTACCGAATGCGAACACGATCATCATCAACAACGCCCAGCAATTCGGATTGAGCGACCTCCACCAGCTGCGCGGGCGGGTCGGGAGGAGCAACCGGAAGGCATTTTGCTACCTGTTGTCCCCACCCTTGTCGACGCTGACGCAGGAGGCTCGCCGACGCCTCCAGGCGATCGAGAACTTCGCTGAGTTAGGCAGTGGCATCCATATAGCCATGCAAGACCTCGACATCCGCGGCGCCGGGAATATGCTCGGGGCGGAGCAAAGCGGATTCATAGCCGACCTGGGCTACGAGACCTACCAGAAGATATTGGAAGAGGCCGTGGATGAGCTGAAGAGCGAGGAGTTCGCGGATCTTTATTCCAACGGCTCCGCCGGAAAGCGGGATACGGGTAGCGAATACGTGCGGGAGACCACGATCGAGAGCGACCTCGAGATGATGTTCCCCCCGACCTATATCCCGAACGATTCGGAGCGGATCTCGCTTTATAGGGAATTGGATAACATGGAAAAGGAGCAGGACATCTTGGCTTTCAGCGCACGCTTGGAAGATCGTTTCGGGAAGATCCCCAAGGAGGGACAGGAGCTGATCCGGGTCGTACGCCTACGACGCATGGCGAAACAGTTAGGCATGGAGCGGATCACCTTGAAGAAGGGGCAGATGGCCCTGTATTTGGTGAGCAATCCGGACAGTCCTTATTACCGGAGCGAGGCGTTCGACAAATTGATCGCCTTCATCCAGAAGCATCCGCGCGACTGCAACTTGCGCGAGCAGAACGGGAAACGCAGCATCGTGATCAAGAAAGTCCCTACCGTAGAGGCGGCTTGCTCCTACTTGCAAGAGATGGAAAAAATGTAACCCAACAAGAGCGATATGGCAAAAAAGACAATCATCGACCTGTTCGAGAGCACGGTCAGGCAATACCCCAACAACCCTTTCTTATGGGAGAAAACAGGAAAACAGTTCGAGCCTACCACCTATTCACAAGTTCGTGAGCGGGTATACGAGGAGGGCGCCGGACTTATGGCTTTAGGCGTACGTAAAGGTGACAATATGGCCTTATTGAGCGAGGGGCGCAACGACTGGATCATCGGCGAACTGGCCATGTTCTACGCGGGAGCCGTCAATGTCCCTCTATCGATCAAGCTGGAGGAGGCCAACGATTTGCTCTTCCGATTAACTCACGCTGAGGTCAAGTATATCCTCGTATCGGGGCAACAGCTGAAAAAGATACGGGCCATCCGGGAAAAGTTGCCAACGCTTCAAAAAATCATCGTGTTCGACGCGCAAAAAGAGTACCAGGAAAAAGAAATATCTTTAGCGGAAATCCGGGAGATGGGGCAGCGTTATCTGCGGGAGCATCCTTTGGAGGAGTTTCTCTCGATAGGACAATCGCTCCAAAACGACGATTATGCCACCATCACCTACACCTCCGGCACGACAGCGGATCCCAAGGGAGTGATCCTGACCCACCGTAATTATACGGCGAACGTGGAGCAATCGCTCACCTGCGTGGACATCGACGACACCTGGCGCACGCTGGTCATCTTGCCTTTGGATCACTGTTTCGCCCATGTGGTGGGATTCTATATCTTCATGTCGAAAGGGGCATCCGTCGCTACCGTACAGGTTGGGCGAACCGGGATGGAGACATTGAAGAACATCCCCGTCAACATCAAGGAGTTCAAGCCTCACCTCATTTTGAGCGTACCGGCGCTGGCCAAGAATTTCAAGAAGAACATCGAGCAAGGCATCCAAGCGCGAGGGAAGAACGTAGTCCGTCTTTTTCATTTAGCCCTGCGGATAGGTTACCTGTACAACGGGAACGATGACCGGGAAGAGGGCCGCGGGTTCCGCCTGCTCCTGCGCCCGTTCGTCCGGTTGTTCGACAAGATCTTATTCTCCAAAATACGGGAGAACTTCGGCGGGGAGCTGCGTTTCTTCATTGGCGGAGGAGCTTTGTTAGACAAGGACTTGCAGAAATTCTACTATGCCTTGGGGATCCCCATGTATCAAGGATACGGACTTAGCGAAGCCACCCCGGTCATCTCCACTAACGGGCCGAGGCGCCACGCGTTCAGCAGCAGCGGCGTGTTGGTTCGCCCGCTCGATCTGAAGATCTGTGATGCCGACGGGAAGGAATTGCCGCATGGCGAGAAGGGAGAGATCGTCATCCGGGGCGAGAACGTGATGGCTGGTTACTGGAAAAATCCACAAGCCACCGCCGAGACGATCAAGGATGGCTGGCTATATACGGGCGACATGGGATATATGCGCGACGGGCTTCTCTACGTGCTCGGCAGGTTCAAGAGCCTGTTGATCGGGAACGACGGCGAGAAGTACAGCCCCGAAGGGATCGAGGAGGCGTTGGTCGAGCATTCCCCGTGCATCGATCAGGTCATACTATACAACAACCAGAATCCCTACACGACCGCCTTGGTCGTACCGAATAAGGAACAACTCAAGAAAAGGCTCGCGGCCCAACAATTAGACCTCACGAGCGATCAAGGGCAGGAGGAGGCGATCCGCATCATCCAGCATCAAATAGACCGTTTCCGGAAGGGAGGCGATTTATCAGACCTGTTCCCGGATCGTTGGCTCCCCGCCACGTTCGCCCTCCTTCCCGAGCCGTTTACCGAGCAAAATGGCATGGTAAACAGCACGATGAAGATCGTACGCGGCAAGGTGGAGAAGGTGTACGCCGGACGCATCGCCCAGCTTTACACGCCAGAAGGGAAGAATCCCGCGAATCATTGGAACAAGGAAGCTCTTAAATAGCGGCATCTCCCGGAAAGGGAGGCCTCTTTCGTGATTCCCGCGGCTTGGGAGCCTCATTCCCATGCCGTGGGAGTCTCATTTCCACGCCTTGGAAATCACGCTTCCGGCAGGTGGTAATCCCCTATCCATGACTTGGGATACGAGGAACCGCCTGCACCCTGACACAACCGGGCTTAATGATTATTAATATTCTCCCCTCCTCTTCCCGAACGAAAAAAGGCTACTTTTGCGATTCATAATATCCGTGAAGGAATTAACCTGATTGCTTTTTCATGACTAAATCAATTCGTTACATAAGTTGGTCGATCCTGTTGCAAGCCGTGACCGGATTCATCACACTTCTAAACGCCCAAAACATCACCTCCGCCTCCGGGATCGTATGCGACTCGATCAGCGGAGAGCCATTATCCTACGTATCCGTCTTGTTCGAGAACTCAACGATCGGGGCGATGACCGACGACAACGGGGCATTCAGCCTGCGAAACGACCAGGGGTTGACCAAGCTTGTCATCTCCTCGCTGGGCTACGACGAGAAAGCGGTCATCCTTAAGGCGGGCCAACGCAACGAAGGGCTCGACATACGCCTGCGCCCCACCACGTTCGAGATCTCCGAGGTGGTCGTGAAGCCCAAGCGAGAGCGATATTCACGCAAGGACAATCCGGCGGTCGAGCTGATAAAGAAGGTGATCGAGCACAAGAACGACAACCACATCGAGGCGAAAGCGGAATACCAGACCGAGGTATATGAGAAACTCAGCCTCTCGCTCGACGATTTCAACCCGAACTTGGAGAAAAACAAGTTCCTCAGGAATTTCAAGTTCATCAAGAATTATTTGGATACCTCGGAGTTTAACGGGAAACCTATCCTGACGATCTCCGTCCGGGAGGCGATCTCCGATTATTACTACCGCAAGCATCCCAAATCCGAGAAGACGATCACCAAGGCCAAGCGGCAACAAGGCGTGGACAAGACCTTGGACGATGGCGGCTCCATCTCCGCCAACTTGGAGGAGATCTTCAAGGGAGTCAATATATTCGACAACAATATCAGCATCTTGCTGAACCGTTTTGTCAGCCCCCTATCCTCCACGCTCGCCACCTCCTACTATAAATATTACATCATGGACACGCTCGACGTGGCGGGCGACCGCTGCGTGGATCTTGCCTTCGTGCCAGCCAACAGCGAGAGCTACGGATTCACCGGACGGCTCTATATTACGCTGGACGGGAGGTACGTCGTCAAGAAATTCTTGCTCAACACACCCGCCAACATCAATCTCAACTGGGTGGACAAGCTACGCATCGAGCAGGAATTCAAGCAACTCCCCGACAGCACCTGGGTATTGAGCGACGAGAACACCTACGTCAATTTCTATATCGTCAAGGGAGCGCAGCAGCTTTACGCCCACCAGGTACGGAATTTCGACAAGTATCGGTTCGAGATCCAGGAGGCCGATTCCATATTCGGTCTGCTCGGCCCGACCCATATCCTGCCGGAAGCGACCGAACGGGCCGATACCTTTTGGGTAAACAACCGGCATATCCCGCTAAAGGAGAAGGAGAGCGCGCTCGACGACCTGCTGGCCCAGCTCCGCAAGGTACCGGCCTTCAACGTGATTATCAAGACCGCCGAGATATTGATCACGGGCTATGTGCCGACCACCGCCGACAAGAGCAAAAGCCTGTTCGACTTCGGCCCCATGAACACCACCTTCAGCGCCAACCACTTGGAGGGATTCCGGATGCGTGTGGGAGGCATGACGACCGCCAACCTGAACCCGCATTGGTTCGCCAGCGGCTATTTGGCTTACGGCACGAACGACCGCAAGCTGAAATACAACGCGAAATTGACATATAGCGTCAACAAGAAGAAATATCACGAGGGGGAAAGCCCCGTCAACAACCTCTCTCTCATCCAGGAGTACGACGTATATACGCCGGGACAGGACTTCCTCTTCACCAGCAAGGACAATATGTTCGTCGCCTGGAAGGTAGGCGAGCCGGTAACCAAGATGCAGTATATCCGAAAGACCATGCTGCAATACCAGAAAGAGTGGCTGAACGGGCTGACCCTCACCACATGGGCACGCAACGAGAACAACGAGGCCGCGGGAACGCTCCGCTACGACCGTTACAACGCGAACGGGTCGCTGACCAACATCAGGAGCTTCACCAATACGGAACTGGGGCTCCAGCTTCGTTTCGCCCCGGGCGAACGGGCATACAACAGCCGGGAAGGCAAGAACTCGATCTTCAATCTCTCGAAAGACGCGCCCGTATTCAAGCTCTCCCACCAAGTCGGCTTGGAGAATGTATTGGGAGGGGATTTTAATTATAACCATACCGAGATCAGCGCGGAGAAGAGGATCTGGCTATCCTCCTTCGGGCATATCGACGCGTTGGTGACAGCCGGGAAGGTATGGGACAAGGTACCCTTCCCGTTGTTGATCCTGCCTAACACGAACCAGTCCATCACGATCCAGCCACAAGCGTTCAACATGATGCGGGCGCTTGAGTTCGTGAGCGACCAATACGTGGCCTTTTACCTCACCTATTACCTAAAAGGGTGGATCCTGAACCGGATCCCGGGAATCAAGTGGCTACAACTCCGCGAGGTAGTGTCGTTCAGCGGCTTCTATGGCGGGTTGACCGACAAGAATAACCCTGCTCTTCATCCGACCGGGCTGTATCAGTTACCTGAAGGAACCTCCCCTATGGGAAATACCCCGTACTTGGAGGCGAGCGTCGGCTTGGAGAACATTTTCAAGATATTGCGAATCGATTATTACCGTCGGCTGACCTATTTAGACCAGCCCAACATCAAGAAAGGCGGTGTACGCATCGCGTTACGATTCACGTTTTAAGGATATAACCAATGGAAAGAGAACATCGCATGAAAGAGCTGGAACGCAGACCTAACGCATGGGCACTCACGCCGCTTGTCGTATTCTTATTGACTTATTTAGTTGTCTCCATCGCGGCAGGCGACTTCTATAAGATGCCGATCACGGTGGCTTTCGTCATCTCATCGGTGGTGGCGATCGCCATCTCGAAAGGCGGCAAACTAAGCAACCGGGTCGAGCAGTTCTGTAGAGGCGCGGCAAATAGCAACATCATGCTGATGGTGTTGATCTTCATCCTCGCCGGGGCGTTCGCGCAAACAGCCAAGGCGATGGGGGCAATCGACGCTACCGTGAATCTCGCGATGACGATCCTGCCAAGCAACCTCTTGGCTTCCGGACTATTTCTTGCCTCCTGTTTCATCTCGCTCTCGGTAGGGACCTCGGTCGGGACGATCGTGGCCTTGGCCCCGGTAGCCGTAGGGATCGCGGACAAGTCGGGAATGCCTGACGCCCTCATGCTGGGCGTAGTGGTAAGTGGCGCCATGTTCGGCGACAATCTATCCTTTATTTCCGACACGACCATCGTCGCCACCCGTACGCAAGGCTGCCAGATGTCAGACAAGTTCAAGGTAAACATCCGCATAGCCCTCCCGATCGCTATCCTCACGGGGCTGGTATATATCATAGAAGGAAGTGGGGCAGCCAACAGTTATGTCCCCGCGTCCGTGGAATGGAGCAAGGTACTTCCCTACATGGTCGTGCTGGTTACCGCGGTTTGCGGCGTGAACGTGATGCTCGTCCTGCTGATCGGCATCGTACTGTCCGGCGTAGTCGGGCTTTGGACCGGCAGTTTTGATATTTGGGGATGGAACAGTTCAATGGGAAGTGGCATCATGAGCATGGGAGAACTAATCATCGTCACCCTGCTTGCCGGAGGTATGCTGGAAATGATCCGTTACAACGGGGGAATCGACTGGATCATCCAGAAACTGACCGCCCGTATCCGCTCCACGAAAGGGGCAGAGGCCAGCATAGCCGCCTTGGTGAGCTTTGCGAACCTCTGTACCGCCAACAACACGATCGCCCTCATCATGGCCGGACCGATCGCCAAGGACATAGCGGATCGCTTCGATGTGGATCCCCGCCGCAGCGCCAGCCTGTTAGACATCTTCTCCTGCTCCGTGCAAGGGATCATCCCCTATGGAGCGCAACTCCTGATGGCCGCGGGATTGGGACAAGCCTCCCCGATCGAGATCATGCGTTACCTCTATTATCCCTACCTGTTGGGGGCCGGCGCCCTACTCGCCATCCTGCTCGGATACCCGCGCAAATATGCACCTCACGAAGCAGGATCAGCCAAATAGGTCGAGGGTAAGCTGCTTCTTCTCCGCCTCCAATTTACGCAAGTGGCGCTTCCCTTGCGGAGTGATGATCTCCATCTTGTCGAACCGGGTGCGGATCACGGTCGTCACGGTGTAGCTGACGTTGATCACCTCGCCCAGTTCCGACAGGCGGCGGGCGATCTCCAAGACGCAATCGATGCACATCCCGCTCGTGAACGAGATCTTGTCGTCGAACATCTGCTTCTTGAATTCCTCATCCTGCATATAGAAGTCGATCGTCTCCCCTCCCTTATTATAAATCCCTTTCCAGCGGAATTTGCTGTCTTTCAGCACCGGCGAGATAATCTCTATCGTCGCCTTGTTATCCTTCACGGTAGGCAGGTCGTCGCTCCTCAGGATAAAGTAATCGAACTGATCCCGCTTTACCTCCAACAAGCCCGAGCGGATCCGGTCGCTCCCGTTCAACTCGCGCATGGCGATCTTGCTTACTTTCGGATAACCCTTTAGCGCCTCATAGAAATTCGACTTGCATTTGCAGAAACGGGGCAAGCCATTCAGCAGATCGACCAGCCGATGGGAAGGCGCCACGCCCGGAGTCTTCAGTCGCAACTCATGGCGCAACTTAGCCAGCTCACGCTGCATCTCCTCCTCGTCCGCCTCCGAGCGATCCACCAATGGCTGTCCACCAACCGAGAGCGAGGGGCGGGTCAAGATCCGCATCACGATGTTCAACACGATCGAGATCGACCGGCTACTCGCCCCGGCGACCGCCAATTTCTCGCGGAAGCCACCAGCCGAGTCGTAAGGCTCGTTATATACCGTCATCCGCACATCGAGCATATCCGCCACGGTACGGATCAACGCGAGGATCTCCTTCTCGCAACGATGCAAGATCAGGGAGTCCATATAGTTGGACTTGTTATTGAACGAATAACGAAGCTCCAGCTTATTCTCGAATCTCAGGATAGAATCACTCATCGCTCATTCTTTATTTTTCGGGTCCTCCTTGGGTTTACGATCAAAAAACGGGTTCTTCGACGACGCGCTCACCGGTATCGCCATCACGCATTTGCAGACGCCTAACAGCCCCATCCGCTGGGCAGCCCATCCGGCGCTGAACATCACCCGTGTATCCACCCGTTCGTCGGCAGCGGTGGCACAGGCCGATCCGATAGCGATCCCGAGGTCTACCACATTGAGGGCACAAGGGATCCTCTCCGGCTTCGCTGCGCAGGTAGAAAAACCACAATGGCCGCAATTCAATCCCTGCACCTTCTGATCCGTGCCGATAATCAGCATCGCCTCGGCGGATTTAATATTCTCCGCGTCGCGGATCAGGAACTTCAAGCCCGTCTGTTCCGCCATCCGGAGCATCTCCTCGGACACACGGAGAATATCCTCACCCGTCACCATCGCCACCTCGATGATGTCTATGCCTTTCCCCTTCGGAGCCGTACGGGCGGCGGTCATCATCCGTCGTGCCGCCTGCACCACGAGCTCATGCCTGATCTCTCTCTCGTTCTGTACCATTTCCACCTATTTTATTGAAACAAATGTACGCAAAATATCCCACTCTCCATTCATGAAGTCCTTTAAAAACCAATCGAGATAAACCTCCGGACACACAAGGATCCCTTAGCAGGTGACACCTCCCTGAAAACTCCCCCGACTTTTTCGAAAAAGGTGACCTGCTTTTCCCCGAAAGTCGGTCAAGTTTCTCGTCATAAACCGGCGAGCCGAGCCCCTCCCATATCAAGGTTATCACAATATATAATATAATAGTCAATTTTTATATTGAATTAAAATAAAAACAGGCAATTAAGTTTTAATTTATCATACACATAGTTTAAATAAAACATTTCAAACACAAAACGGATTCATTTATATCATTAAGATATATATTTGCAAAAGAATAAATCAAAAAGAAATAATCAAGATAAAAAATTAACCAAAATGACAAATCCAATCAGATTCACGAAAATGCAAGGCGCAGGCAACGACTACATCTATATAAATACGATGAATTATCCGGTAGCGGATCCTTCACGCCTCTCCATCGAGTGGAGCAAGCCTCATACGGGGATCGGATCGGATGGCCTGGTACTGATCGGCTCCTCAGACAAGGCCGATTTCAGTATGCACATCTACAACGCGGACGGATCGGAGGCGATGATGTGCGGGAACGCCTCCCGATGTATCGGGAAATATGTCTATGAGGAGGGTTTGACCCGTAAGGAGAATATCTCGATAGAGACCCTCTCGGGCATCAAGCGGTTGCGTCTACGCGTAACTGATGGGCAAGTCACCGAGGTGACCGTCGACATGGGCAAGCCAATCGTAGGCGCCACCGGCATCGCTGTCGAGGCGGGTGGAAAAGAATACCGAGGGACGATCGTCTCGATGGGGAATCCCCATTTCGTGATCTTCGTGGAGAAGGTGGAAGAGGTGGATCTATCCACGGTCGGCCCGCTACTGGAGTGGCATCCCCTTTTCCCCGACCGCACGAACGTAGAGTTCGCCGAGATCCGCGGGCGTGACGAGATCCGGATGCGGGTATGGGAACGAGGGTCAGGCATCACCCAAGCCTGCGGCACGGGAGCCTGTGCCACGGCGGTAGCGGCGATCATGAACGGGAAAACAAACTGCGCCCCACAGGTAATCATGGACGGCGGCTCCCTACGTATCTCATGGCCGGACGAGGATAGCCCGGTATATATGACCGGTGGGGCAGCCAAGGTCTTCGAGGGATATATCCAACCTTGATACAAGCGAACACAAACAATAAACATAAAACAGATCAATAAGACATGACACTCATTAACGAACATTTCCTGAAACTGCAAAACAATTACCTTTTTTCCGACATCGCCAAGAAGGTAAACAGCTTCAAAGTGACGCATCCGAAGGACAAGATCATACGGATGGGGATAGGCGACGTGACGCAGCCTCTCGCCCCCGCGGTGATCGAGGCCATGCACAAGGCGGTCGATGAGATGGCTTCCAAGGAAACCTTCCACGGATACGGCCCGGAACAGGGGTATCCGTTCCTGATCGACGCCATAATCAAGCACGACTACGCCAGCCGGGGAGTATTCATCGAGCCGGGTGAGGTGTTCATCAGCGACGGGGCGAAAAGTGATTGCGGCAATATCGGGGATATGCTGCGGCACGACAACAGTATCGGGGTGACGGATCCCGTCTATCCGGCCTATATCGACTCAAACGTGATGAGCGGCCGTACCGGGGTACTGAAGAATGGCAAATGGAGCGACGTGGTCTATATCCCTTGTACGGCGGAAAACGGATTCATCCCCGACCTCCCGGCCCGAAGGGTGGACATACTCTACCTATGTTATCCCAACAACCCGACCGGGACAACCCTGACAAAAGAAGAATTACGGAAATGGGTGAACTACGCGCTCGCCAATGACGCGCTAATCATGTACGACTCCGCTTACGAGGCCTATATACAGGATCCGAACATCCCGCACTCCATATATGAGATCAAGGGAGCGAAAAAGGTGGCGATCGAGTTCAGGAGTTTCTCGAAGACGGCCGGTTTCACGGGCGTACGCTGTGGATACACGATCGTGCCCAAGGAGCTTCAAGCGTTCACGCTGAACGGCCAGCGGGTACAGCTCAACAAACTGTGGAACCGTCGCCAATGCACGAAGTTCAATGGCACGAGCTATATCACCCAACGTGGCGCCGAGGCGGTCTATTCCGCCGCGGGAAAGCAGCAGGTCAAAGAGACGATCCGGTATTACATGACCAACGCCCGGATCATGAAAGAGGGGCTTCAAGCCTGCGGATTCACGGTATATGGCGGCGACAACGCCCCTTATCTTTGGCTAAAGGCTCCCGACGGGCTCTCCTCCTGGAAGTTCTTCGATAAATTGCTCTATGAAGCAAAGATTGTCAGCACACCGGGCGTAGGGTTCGGCCCCAGCGGGGAAGGTTACCTGCGGCTGACCGCTTTCGGCGACCGGGAAGATACGCTGGAGGCGATGGAGCGATTAAGGCAATGGAGCGACTGAGTTATTAGTCCTGATAAGGCAAGATTATTTAGGTTTTCAAATGAAAGACAGACCGAAGCGAAAAAAGAGGAGTATTCTCATGCCATCGTAGAATGAGAACTATAGGTTAACAAATCATTAACATCACAATTATTCCGCATTATGTCGAAATTAAGATTCAGAGTAGTAGAAACAGCTTTTGGAAAAAAGGCGCATGAATTGGAAAAAACTTCCCAAAGACCTTCCGAATTCTTCGGGGAGTTTGTATTCAACCGCGAGAAGATGTTCAAGTACCTGTCCAAGAAAGCGTACGAGAGGTTAGTGGATTCCATAGACAACGGTACCCCTTTGGATCGCGATACGGCGGATGCCGTAGCCGCCGGAATGAAAAGATGGGCATTGGAGAAAGGGGTTACCCATTATACGCATTGGTTCCATCCGCTGACCGAGGGAACCGCCGAGAAGCACGACGCGTTTATCGAGCATGACGGGAAGGGCGGCGTACTTGAGGCTTTCGATGGCAAACTGCTTACCCAACAGGAGCCGGACGCGTCCAGCTTCCCGAACGGGGGAATCCGTAATACATTCGAGGCAAGGGGATATTCCGCGTGGGATCCCTCCTCTCCCGCTTTCATCGTGGGCGACACGCTGTGCATCCCGACGGTGTTCATCGCCTACACGGGCGAGTCTCTCGACTATAAAGCGCCACTCCTGAAAGCGTTAGAGGCGGTAAATAAGGCGGCGGTCGCCGTATGCCACTATTTCAACCCGGACGTCAGGAAGGTATATGCCTACTTGGGCTGGGAACAAGAGTACTTCTTGGTGGACGAGGGGTTGTATGCCGCACGTCCCGACCTGCTGATGACCGGACGTACCTTGATGGGACATGAGAGCTCGAAGAACCAACAGTTGGAAGACCACTATTTCGGGGCTATCCCAACCCGTGTGATGGAGTTCATGAAGGAGCTGGAGGTTGAGGCGCTCCGGCTGGGGATACCGGTAAAGACCCGCCATAACGAGGTGGCGCCTAACCAATTCGAGCTGGCGCCGATCTTCGAGGAATGTAACTTGGCCAACGATCACAACCTTTTGATTATGGCATTGATGCGGAAGATCTCCCGGAAACATGGATTCCGGGTCCTGCTTCACGAGAAGCCGTTCAAGGGTGTCAACGGCTCGGGCAAGCATAATAACTGGTCGCTGGGGACCGACACCGGCATCTTGCTGATGGCTCCCGGAAAAAGCCCGGAAGAGAACTTGCGCTTCGTGACCTTTATCGTGAATGTCTTGAAGGCGGTATATACGCACAATGCCCTGCTGAAAGCGAGCATATCAAGCGCGACCAACGCACACCGCCTGGGCGCTAACGAGGCCCCTCCCGCCATTATCTCCTGCTTCTTGGGAACGCAGCTGTCCAACGTACTGGAACATCTGAAAAACTCGGACACGGAAGATTTCATACTGGCGGGGAAACAGGGCATGCGGCTCGACATCGCCCGGATACCGGAGCTGCTGATCGACAACACCGACCGTAACCGTACCTCGCCGTTCGCCTTCACCGGCAACCGGTTTGAGTTTCGTGCCGTAGGATCGTCGGCTAACTGCGCGGCGGCGATGTTGGCGTTGAACACCGCCGTGGCGGAGCAACTGACCTTATTCAAAGACAAGGTGGATAAAAGGATTGCGGATGGGAAGGAGAAATTCGCGGCGATCATCGAGGTCTTACGCGAGGAGATCCGGACGTGTGAGGCAATCCATTTCGACGGTAACGGATACAGCGAGGAATGGAAAGCGGAAGCGGCACGCCGGGGATTGGATTGCGAGACCAGTGTCCCGCTGATCTTCGATGCCTACCTGAGGGAAGAAAGCGTCAGGATGTTTGAGACGATGGGAGTCATGAGCCGCAAGGAGCTGGAGGCGCGTAACGAGGTAAAATGGGAGATGTACACGAAAAAGATCCAGATCGAGGCTCGCGTGCTGGGCGACTTGGCGATGAACCACATCATCCCGATCGCGACCAAGTACCAATCGAGCCTGATCGACAACGTATATAAACTGAAGGAATTATTCCCGGCTGACAAGGCGGAGCGATTGTCGGCCAAGAACATGGAGATCATCGAGGAGATAGCAGAACGGACGATCTTCATCAAGGAGAAGGTGGACGAGATGGTAGAGGCTCGCAAGGTGGCCAACAAGATCGGGAGCGAACGGGAAAAGGCCATAGCTTACCACGACCGGATCGTACCGCTGATGGAGGCGATACGTTACCACATCGACAAATTGGAGTTGGTCGTCGACGACCAGATGTGGACGCTGCCGAAATACAGGGAACTTCTATTTATCCGATAGCGACTCTTTCAGACAATAGTTTTTTGTTGATTGTTTTGTGTTTACGAGGGAAGGGCACTGTGAAGCGCTCTTTGGGGCAAACATTCCCGAAGCCGGGTGATCCTGGATCCTCTCCATGCGTCCCTCCTCCCGGGACCGGGGATCCTTCCGGGTAAAGGTTGTTTGCCCCTCGCCCTCTTATCCCAAACCACGCTTATTATTTTTTTGAAAAAAAATTTCATCTTCACTAAGGGTTTTTCATTCTTTTTACGACTCATGAGATAGAAACCAGTCAAAATGGGTCAAAGAATCGATCATATTATCTCACGGGTGATAAGCGGGGAAGGCTCTTCCTCGGAGATCCTGTCGCTATGCGAGTGGCTGAACGAAAGCGCGGCGCATAGGGAAGAATTCGCGCGGCTCAAGGAATATTGGGACGCTGAAGTAGCTTATACCCGGAAGACGCTGCCGGCGATCACGTGGGAGAAGGTCCGTGCGTCGATCGGCAGGCAGGCTCGCCGGGAAGCGAGACGGAGAAGATTGGGAATCGCGCTCTCCATAGCCGCGGCGATTGCGATCCTGTTTACCTTATCCCTCTCGATTTACAGGTTTGGGCTCCGGGAAGCGACCACCTTCTACACGCTACTGACCAATGAGAGCCCATCCGATTTCACCTTGTCTGACGGGACAACGGTCAAGCTGAACCGGAACAGCCAATTAATCTACTCCAACTTTTTCGGAAAAGACGGGAGGGATGTGCGATTAGTTGGTGAGGCTTTTTTCAAAGTAGCGAAGGATCCGTCGAAGCCGTTCGTGGTCAACCTGAATGGAGCCGACATCACGGTATTGGGAACGGAGTTCAACGCGAAGGCGGAGGCCGGTAGCGACAAGATCACCGCCACGCTGGTGAAAGGCTCCATCCAATTCAACGGGGCAAGCCAGAAAATCGTCATGATGCCGGAGCAACAGCTTACATTCGACCGCTCCACGAACCAGATCACGGTGACAAAAACAGATCCGGACATCGATACCGCCTGGAAAGACGGGGTGATCCGGTATAAGTCCATCCCCTTCCCCGATTTGGTCAAGGAGCTGGAAGATACATATCAAGTCGCCATAAGGATCGACGACGAGACATTGCGCCAACAGGACATCACGGTTTCCGGTACTTTCGACCGGAAGCAAGACATTCCCCAGATATTGCGCGTGATCTCTCGCAGCCTGCCGATCCAATGGGTCTATCAAGATGACACTTACTATATTCAATCCTATAACCGTTCAAATAATCAGCCTATGAAGTAGCCGAATCACAGTAGAATCATCCAACTAAAAGCGTTCGCTTTTAGTTACCCTATGTACATAGGGCCGGTCAGATCACGGAAGATCTGTCCTTTTTCAAAAATGTTAATCTTTATTTAATCTATGCCAATCAGATGAAAAACGAATGGAACAATTTGTCTTTTTGTAAAGACATCAAGAGATCGTCGAAAATCATGGGAATCACGGCTGCCTTACTCTGTACACCCGTATTCCCCACCATCGCGGCGGAAACCGATTACCAGGAGTCAGCGACGGTGACCATCACCGCTGAGCAAATCGCGCTCACTGAATTACTCTCGCAGATCGAGAAACAGAGCGAGTTCCTCTTCTTCTACGTGGATCAGGATGTAGCGGGTATCAAGGTCAGCGTATCCGCCAAGGACAAGCAGATCGACGAGATCCTTTCCCAGGCGCTCGCGGGGACAAACCTTACGTATACGATTAACGACCGAAACGTCAACATCACCCGCAAAAGCGCGTACGCCCAACAACAAACCAAGAAAATCAAGGGTACGGTGTTAGACTCGCAAGGTAATCCGATCATCGGCGCCAACGTGATAGAGAAAGGCACGACCAACGGTATCATCACCGACATCGACGGTAACTTTACCTTGGATGTATCTCCCTCCTCTACCCTGCAAATCTCCTATATCGGCTACCTGACGCAGGAGGTATCGGTAAGCAACAAGGAGGTGTTCAATATCCAATTACGGGAAGATACGCAAAACCTCGACGAGGTGATCGTGGTCGGTTACGGTACGCAGAAGAAGACGAACCTGACGGGTTCCGTAGTCTCCGTGTCGATCGACGAGATGACGAAGCGACAGGTGGGACAGACCTCTATGGCCTTGCAAGGCTTGGCTCCGGGTGTCGCCGTCACGCAACGTAGCGGTCAGCCGGGTGCCGATGGAGGTACCATCAGTATCCGTGGTAAAACGACCTTGAACAACAACGATGCCTTGGTACTCGTGGATGGAGTCGAGATGGGAATCAATGATATTGACCCCTCCTTGATCGAGTCGATCTCCATCTTGAAGGATGCGGCCTCGGCTGCCATCTATGGTTCTCGTGCGGCGAATGGTGTCATCTTGATCACCACCAAGCGCGCGGAGTCGGATACATTCTCTGTATCTTACAACGGATACGTGGGATGGCAGAGCGCGACAAACCTGCCTAACAAGGTGGGAGCCATCGATCATATGCTCATGACGAACACGGCTTATACCAACATTGGTAAGTCGCCGCTGTATTCCGACGAATATATCGAGCAGTACCGTCAAGGCATGCTGACCGATCCGGACACTTATCCCGATACGGATTGGTACGATGAGTGCTTGACCGGCAGCGGGTTGATGCAGAATCACTTCGTTACGCTGAGCGGTGGATCGAAACGGATCCGGACAAACGCCAGCTTCGGCTACTTGGATCAGGCAGGTATCATCGAGAACACGAACTACCAACGTTATACCTTCCGCATGAACACGGATATGGAGATCGCCTCCAACCTGACCGCCCGCATCGACGCCCACTTCAGTATGGTGGATCAGAAGGAGCCTTCTCGTTCGGATGCCTTCCACTGGATGAGCCGTATCCCGGCAATCCAAGCAGGCGTATTGAGCAGCGGACAATGGGGTGAGGGCTGGAACGGTGATAACCCGATCGCTTTCACCAACGACGGTGGATTGAAAAAGCAGAAGAAGCCGACTGTAGTGGCGAACGCCGCCTTGACCTACAAACCTTTCGAATGGTTGACATTGGAAGGTAACTATGCCGCCAATTATTGGGAGAATCATATCTCCAACTTCAATAAGATGGTACAGACCTACCATCCGGACGGCAGCCCGTTCTATACCGCTCCCCAGAAGAGTACGTTGAATGAGGAGACGCAACGGAACATGAAGAACTTGCTGACCTTGACAGCGACATTCGAGAAAACGATCAAGGAAGATCATAACCTCAAGGTGCTGGTCGGTTACCAACAGGAGGATCAACGGTACGATATGCACAGAGGGTACCGCGAGAACTACGCCTTCCCGGATTATCCCGTACTGGATGCCGGAGGTGCCGAGAACCAGAAGTCTTACGGAAACTCGTGGGAGTGGTCGTTACGCTCCTGGTTCGGACGGATCAACTATGATTATAAAGGAAAATACCTGTTAGAGGCAAATGTCCGTTATGATGGATCCTCTCGTTTCGCGAGCGGGAACAAATGGGGTGCTTTCCCCTCCTTCTCCGCAGGTTGGCGTATGTCAGAGGAGGCATTCTGGGAACCGATCAAGGACGTGGTGAGCAACTTCAAGGTAAGAGCCTCGTGGGGTAAGTTGGGTAACCAGAACGTAATGAACGCAGATAACTCAGCGATTGATCCGTATCCCTACTTCTCGAACGTAGACTTGAGCACGAGCTACATATTCGACAAGACGATCGCCTCGGGAGCTGCCATCACGAACATGGCTAACCGCGACATCACATGGGAGACGACTACCACCACCGACGTAGGTGTCGACATTACCTTGTTGGATAAGCTGAATATCACCGCCGATTATTTCTATCGGGTTACGGACGACATCTTAATGAAATTGGACGTGCCCTTAATTATCGGTATGAACGCTCCGTCGCAAAACGCCGGTAAGGTGGAGAACCGAGGTTGGGAGTTCGCGATCAGTTACGCGGATCGTGTAGGCGACTTTAACTACCGTGCCTCGTTCAACCTTTCGGACGTACGCAACAAGATCCTCGACATGAAGGGTGTCAACCAGACCAGCCTGACCGTGAGCCGCGAGGGACATGAGATGTATTCCTTGTACGGATTGGAGGCGATCGGTTACATCGTACCGGAGGATTACGACGCTAACGGGAATTACATGGGCGCTACCCAATACGGTAATTTCGGACCGGGCGACATCAAATATAAGGACCAAAACGGTGATGGCGTGATCAACACCTCGGATTATGTGGTATTCGGTGGTACCATCCCACGCTACACTTTCGGACTTTCCTTCTATGGTGAGTACAAGGGTGTCGACTTGAACCTGTTGTTCCAAGGGGTCGGCAAGGCTGACGGATACATCTACGGGCAAGGTATCCAGACCTTCGTGGAAGGTGGTACCGTGCAAGAGCAGCATAAGGATTACTGGACACCGGAGAACCGGGACGCTCAGTTCCCGAGATTGGCCTTCAACGAGACGAACAATATCCAGAACTCCTCTTTCTGGATGAAGAACGCGGCTTATCTCCGCTTGAAGAACGTACAGCTCGGTTATACCTTCCCCAAGAAGTTATTGAAAAAGACCCCGATTTCTAATCTTAGGCTTTACGTGAGTGGGGACAACCTGCTGACTATCGACAACTTCTGGGATGGATTCGACGTGGAGGCACCGGTAGGTAATGGTGGTTACTATCCGCAAGTGAAGACCTTCAGTATCGGTGTTGATCTTAAGTTTTAATGTGTAACCTTTATAACGTACCAAGAGATGAAAAAAACAATCATAACAATCGCGGCTGCTTGCGCCGTCATGGCAAGCATGAGTTCCTGTAGCGATTATTTGGATAAGGAACCGCTGAGCAATCCCTCGGACCAGACGTTCCTCATGACCGAGACGGAAATGCAGATGGCGCTCGCGGGATGCTACAACAAGTTGTGGCTAAACTGGGAGACCATGACCTTCTTCATGGCGTTGGATGAAGCTTCGGATATTGGCTATGATCGAAACACCAACGGATTGCAGATCATGGGACAGGGATCCGCTGACGCGAACGTGGACATAGCCAAGAACTATTGGCAGGGATTCTACCAAGGGATCTCCCGATGCAACTTCTTGATTAATAATATGCAACGCGGTGAGGCCAACGTACAGGCCGCTACTTTCGCCCAGATCAAGGCGGAGGCTCGCTTCCTCCGGGCGCTCTATTATTCCTATTTGATAGAGCTTTATGGTGACGTACCCTTGATCACGGAGGAGCTGACACTCGATAACAGCCAGCAAGCCCGTACCCCGAAGAGTGAGATCGTCGACTTCATCCTCAAGGAATACACCGAGGCCGCCGCGGATCTGCCTACCACGAACAACCCGACATCCGGCCATGCCACCCGGGGAGCGGCGTTCGCCTTGAAAGCCCGTACCGCCTTGTACAACGAGCGTTGGCAGGATGCCATCTCCGCCGCGCAAGAGGTGATGAAGATGGAGGGTACGGAATATATCATCGAGGACGACTTCTCCAAATTATTCACCTATGAGGGCGAGAACTCCAAGGAGGTGATTTTCTCCGTTCAGTACCTGTTAGGTACGCAAGTGCACGCGCTTTACCGCCTGTTCGGCTCCCGGAACGCTTTGGCTCACTCCAACAAGATTCCCGCCTATCAGCTGGGTGACTCTTATGAGTGCATCGACGGATTGCAGATCGACGAGTCTCCTCTTTACGATCCTAAGAACCAGTATGCTAACCGAGACCCGCGATTGGGATATACGATGGCGGTATCCGGCTCGGAGTTCTTGGGATACCAGTTCGAGACTCACGGAGACAGCACGCTTTGCTGGAATTACATGACCAATCAACGGGTGGACAACTTGGAGGCTACGCACGCTTACGCGACTTTCTCGGGCATCTGCTGGCGTAAATACGCGAACATAGATGACAAAGACGCGATCAACGACTGCCAGATGAACACCATCCTGATCCGTTACCCGGAAGTGCTCTTGACCTACGCCGAGGCGAAAGTAAAGGCCGGAGAGGTAGACGCTTCCGTATTGGAGGCAATCAACAAGGTTCGCCAACGTCCGTCGGTCAATATGCCACCGATCACGACGACCGATCCTACCGAGCTGTTCTACGCTATCGCCCGCGAGCGTAAATATGAGTTCGCCGGCGAGGGATTGCGCCTCTTCGACATCCGGAGATGGAAGATCGCGGAAACCGTCATGAACCAGCCGCTGCTGGGCCGTATGAAGAAGTCGTGCCCGGACAAGGCTCCGCGGGTAGACGAGTGGGGAACCCCGTTCTACGATGATATACCTATCGCCGAGAACGGAGAGTCTGCCGACTACAAACTGCGTGTCGTAGATATTCGGAAGTTCGACCCGAACAAGGATTACCTCTGGCCGATCCCGTATATCGAGATGCAGACCAACCAGGCTTTGGTTCAAAACCCCGGATACGAATAATCTTTTGCTGAACTTTCCCCCGATGCGGCAGCCGCCCGTCGGGGGAAGGCTTCTTCCGCAAGAAGGTTGACCTTCTTTTTTTCGATACCACCCCTTGTTTTTGGAAAAACATCCTCAAATAAAACAATATCTAACCAACATCTCATAAATCCAATTCTATCATGAAACGATTTTTTCTATCATTATCTCTCACCTTGTTGATTTTTCCGGCTCAAAAAGCCGCGAGCGCACCGGCCCCTACCGTCAAGGAAGTAGACATTTGCGTATATGGCGGGACATCCGCGGGGGTAGTAGCCGCCTATTCCGCCCATCAGATGGGTAAATCGGTCATCTTGATCGAACCGGGCAAATACTTGGGAGGCATGACAACCGGCGGGCTTGGCATGACCGACATAGGCAACAAATATGCCGTGACCGGACTGGCTCGCCTGTTCTATCGCCGTATTGGCGACCATTACGGGAAGTTCGAGCAATGGACCTTCCCGCCCAGCGTAGCGACAAAGGCCATGAACCGTTTCGTGGACGACGCCGATCTCGATGTAGTCTATTACCGCCGGATCATTCAGGCCGACGTACAAAACAAACGGATCACGTCTATCACCTTGGAGGACTCCAAGGCTCCCAACGAGAAACCCCATCTCCAGATCAAGGCGAAGCAGTTCATCGATTGCACCTACGAGGGCGATTTGATGGCACGGGCGGGTGTCTCCTATTTTACCGGCCGCGAGAGCAACGAGACCTACGACGAGACCCTCAACGGCGTGCAGATGTCCGTATGGCACCAATTCCCGGACGGGGTAGATCCATACCGCATCGAGGGCGATCCCACCAGCGGCTATTGCTGGGGTATCAACGACAATACCCTCCAGCCGAAAGGAAGTGGCGACAACCTGATCCAGGCTTATAACTTCCGCCTCTGTGTAACCGACGTCCCCGAGAACCGGCGTCCGTTCGAGAAACCGGCAAGTTACGACCCTACCCGGTATGAGTTGCTGGCGCGTGCCATGAAGAAAATGACACCCAATATAGACAATTATCTCCTGTTCAACTGGGGGATCATGCCCGACAACAAATATGACGTAAATAACCGCGGGCCTCTCTCGACCGACATGATCGGGATGAATTATGAGTATCCGGAAGGCGACTACGCGACTCGCGAGCGTATCTGGAACGAGCATGTGGAATACACGAAAGGCTTGCTGTATTTCCTGACCCACGACGAGCGGGTACCCGAATCACTCCGGAAAGATGTAGCCCGTTTCGGCTGGGCGAAAGATGAGTTCACGGACAACGATAACTTCCCCACCCAGCTCTACGTGCGCGAGGCTCGTCGCTTGAATGGCGAGTATATCATGACGCAGAAGAATTGCCAAGGCGAGGAGACCGTAGGCGACGCGATCGGGATGGCGGCTTACGGCATGGATTCGCACAACTGCCAGCGTATCGTTGTCAACGGGATGGTGAAGAACGAGGGCGACGTGCAATATCATGGTTTCCCTCCCTACCCGATCTCTTATAAGAGCATCACCCCGAAGCGGGAAGAGTGCGTCAACCTGCTGGTGCCTGTCTGCGTATCCTCCACCCATATCGCCTTTGGATCGATCCGTATGGAGCCGGTATTCATGGTTCTGGGGCAATCGGCGGCGGTAGCCTCGGCGCTCGCCATCGACGAGGGCAAGAGCGTACAGGAGATCGACGTGACGAACCTGCGACGTATCTTGAGAGAGAATCCCTATCTGGACGGCACTACCCCCGAGATCTTGGTGGATGATACGGACATCGACAAGATAGCCCGGCAAGGAGCTTGGACCAAACGGTTCGGGGCTCACTATAAGACCAGCTTCCTATGGTCGGACAACCAAGACCGGAAGGCCTCGTTCACCTTCATGCCGATCGTGAAGAAACCGGGACGCTACAATGTCCGTTTCTATTGCACGAGCCTGACTGACGCGGAGATGGCGGAGGAGATGGCTTTCGAGATCGCGGCTAAGGGCGGACAGAGCAAGCAAATCAAGGTTCAGCCCCGTACGCACAAAGGAGAATGGCTGGATCTGGGAACTTATGATTTCGAGAAAGGAGACCAATCCTACATTAAAATAATGGGTAATCAGTCAAAAGGTGCTATCTTCGCGGATGCGATCCTGCTGGTTCCCACGAATTAACTTACAATCTAATACCATCTCACATGATTACACGACGAGATTTTCTGAAAATAACGGCAGCCAGTGGCGCGCTCGCCTCCATTGGGAACATAGGAGAGGCACGATCCGCGGTATTGGCCGCCGTTCCCGATAAGGATTATTGCCATGAGTCCGCACGCGACATCCCCCTGTTAGACCAGGTGGATATAGTCGTGGCAGGCGGAAGCGCACGGGCGGTCGCGACAGCGGTGGCGGCGGCAAGAACCGGTTGCCGGGTATTCCTGATCGGCTATATGCCCTATTTGGGGGATGAGATCTGCGGATCGCTCCTGTACGACACCGATAAGGAGGAGATTCCCCGGACAGCGCTCGCCCATAAATTGTTCGACGAGGTGAAGTCGTTCCGTCCGCTTCATTATAAGACTGTATTAGAAAATGAGCTGATCGACCATGACATCCGTTTCCTGTATAGCAGCTACGTGACGGATGTACTGGTGAGTCGTGACGGCACCCCGGCAGGAGTCGTCATCGCGAACCGTTCCGGGAGGCAGGCCATCCGCTGTAAGGCGATCATCGACGCGACCCACAACGCTTCCGTGGCACGCCTGTTAGACTGTCCGACGCATACTGCCGATCATTCACCCTTGGAGTTTTGCCATACCGTGGTAGGTAACGGGAAAAAGGAGGCCGCTGAAATTGTCAAGGCGGAAGAATTGGCCATTCCGGTCGTATCGAAAGAGAAAACCTATCCGGTTACCCGCTACACGTTCCGCCTACCTTATGAGGATACCTCTTACGCCTCGCTGATGAAAGCCGAGCAAACCGCCCGTACCCTTACATGGGATCCGGATCAGGTGGACAGCTCGGATCTGCTATGGTACATCCCCTCTCGATCCATCCTCGGCAAAGAGAGCTATCAAGGCACAAGCGACAATATCCGAGAGCTGCCACTCACCGCGTTCGAGACGAAGCGGTTCGCCAACTTATGGGTCGTAGGTCCATGCGCCGACCTTCCGAGAGAAGCGATGAAGAGCCTCATGCGCCCCATGAACGCCGTGTTCTTGGGCGAGCTGCTTGGCGAGCGTATCGGCTTCGCGGCCCAAGCGTTACCCGCACCGGGCGAAGCGACCGTGTTCCGGAAGAAGGGAAATCCCTCTAATCTCGGCGAGATCAAGGAGTACCTTCAGCCACTCCGTCCTCTACTTCAAAAAGGAACCGTATCCGCCCCAGCGGGTAGCCTGCCCGTCTTGGGCGAGTACGACGTGATCGTATTGGGAGGCGGTACGGCGGGAGCCTCGGCCGGTATCTCAGCCGCCCGCCAAGGCGTGAAAACCTTGGTGCTCGAATACCTGCACGGCTTAGGAGGCTTAGGCACGTTAGGCTTGATCGGCTGCTATTGGGACGGCTTCAGGGAAGGATTCACCGCCACGATAGACAAGGGAGTCCACGAGATGGCACCGGCGGATCATCCACGTCAGGAGAAAGATTGGAAAAACCGCACCGTATCCGACTGGAAGATGGAATGGTATCGCCGAGAGTTATTGAAGGCTGGCGGCGAGTTATGGTTCGGGGTACTCGGCTGTGGAGCCTTGGTTGAGAACAACCAAGTGAAAGGGTTGGTGGTAGCTACCCCCTTCGGGAGAGGCTTGATCCAATCCAAGATATTGATCGACAGCACCGGCAGCGCGGATATAGCCATCGCAGCGGGCGCTCCCTTCGATTATACGGGGAAGAAGACCTTGGCAGTCCAAGGAGCCGGAGGCGGAAAGCGGGAACCGGGAGATTCCTACAACAACAACGACTGGCTCTTCATCGATGATACGGATATATTAGATGTATCCCGTACCTTCATCCAAGCGAAAGTAAAGATGAAAGGCGCTTATGATATAGTGAAGATACCGCAGACCCGCGAGCGTCGCCGGGTAGTGGGAGAATATGTCATCTCGGTTTATGATGTATTGAATCACCGGCATTACCCGGACACGATCTCCTATCACCAAAGCTCGTTCGACACGCACGGCATGATCGTCGATCCCTATTTCATCCTGTCGCCCCCTATGCAACGGCACGTCATCTACAATGCCGACGTACCTTTACGCAGTTTGCTGCCCAAGGGGATTGAGGGAATCCTCACCACAGGGCTCGGGGCGAGCGCGCACCGCGACGCGATGCCGGTCATCCGTATGCAACCTTGTTTGCAGAACCAGGGCTACGCCGTAGGATACCTCTCCGCACAATGCGTAAAAGAAGGACGGAGTTTACGAGAAATCAACATCAAGAAAATCCAAAAACATCTCGTAGAAATCGGCAATTTACCGTCAAGGGTTTTGACGGATAAAGAATTCAAGGGATTCAGCCGCTCCGAGATGAAAAAAGCAGCGCAAAGCGTGTCCGACAATTACAAGGGATTGGAGATCCTACTCACCGACCCCGAACGATGTGTCAACTTGGTCGGCAAGGCGTTCGAGGAGGCAGGCAGCGAGGAGGCTCGGACTATCCTGGCCAGCATCCTCTGTATGCTGGGTGACAAGCGGGCGGTATCCGCGCTCACGAAGGCGATACAGGGCTACACCCAATGGGACAAGGGCTGGCATTATACCGGTATGCACCAGTTCGGCATGAGCCTCAGCCATTTGGATGCCTTAATCATGGCTCTTGGCAGGGCGAAAGAAAGCGCCGCCCTTCCCGCGGTCTTGGAGAAAGCCAACCTGCTGGCTCCGGAAGACTATTTCTCGCATTTCCGTGCCATATCCCATGCGACCGAGGCGATCGGCGACGCGAAAGCGGTCCCCGTATTGGCTGAAATGCTCACGGAACCGGGCGTGAGGTATCATTCCTTGAACTCATACAAAGAGGCTCGCGCACGGGTAGTCCCCGGAGAGATCGACACCTCCACCCGCAACGCGGCGTTGAAGGAATTGCACATCGCGAGGGCGCTCTACTTATGCGGCGACCAAGATGATTTAGGGAAAAAGGTATTGGAGCGTTACGCGAATGGATTGCAAGGACATTACGCTCGTTACGCTTACGAAGTATTAATCAGTAAAAAATAAAGCAGATACGATATGATGGGAAAGAAGAAATTATTGTTGCTCTCCCTGTTACTCAGCGGATCGAGCCTGTTTGCCCAATCCTCATACGACTTGGTGATCGTGGGCGGGAATCCGGGGGGCATCATGGCGGCCATATCCGCCGCACGCATGGGAAAGACCTCGGTGATACTGGAACGGACGCGCTACATCGGAGGATTGCCGGCCAACGGCTTGGGCGCGACCGACATCGCTACCCGCGAGGCGACCACGGGCTTATTCCGGGAATTCGTGGATCAAGTGAAGCAATATTACATCGATACCTACGGTGCCAACTCCGAGCAGGTGAAAGTGTGCAGCGATGGTTACCATTTCGAGCCTTCGGTGGGCGCACGGATCTTCCAGCAAATGCTGAATGAGCAGAAGGATAAGATCACGGTGCTCACCATGCGCCAGTTTGATGCCGAGGATGAGAACATCATCATGCGCGACAATCGTATCGAGAAGATCCGCATCTTGAACCGGGAGAGTGGGGAGATGGAGGAATACACGGGCGACATCTTCCTCGACGCGACCTATGAAGGGGATTTAGGTGCCGCCGCGGGCGTACCTTTCCGGGTAGGACGCGAAGGCAAGGAGGAGTTTAACGAGCCGGGAGCCGGAAGGGTCTATAAATACTGGGGCGGACCGGAAGGGGAAGGCAGCACGTTCAAGCGGGATAACGCCGTCCAATCCTATAACTACCGGCTCTGCTTGACAAACGACCCGAAGAATCGCGTGTTATTCCAGAAGCCCGCTCGTTATAATAGGGAAGATTATGCCTCTATCGTGGAGGATGTGTGGACAGGACGGAACACGGATCAAGCCATGCAAAAGGTAACGCAGGCCATGATGGAGGAGAACCGGAAACATATCCAGGCGGGAAATCCCTCCAAGCTGCCGGGTGATAAATGGGGAATCGCCAAGATCACCAATATCGTGCACGTGCCCAACATGAAAACGGACGCGAATAACCAGCATGGCGTATTCGTATCGACCGATCTGCCGGAGGAAAACTGGCCTTGGCCTACCTCTTCCTGGGAATGGCGCGACAAGTTCGCGCAGCGCCTACGGGAATATACGGAAGGGCTTTTCTGGTTCGCCCAGAATGATCCCGAGCTCCCCGCCCATTTCCGCAAGGCGGCGAGAGAATGGGGCTTGGCGAAAGATGAATATACGGACAACGGGAATTTCCCCCGCCAAGTATATGTACGCGAGGGACGCCGGTTCGAGGGCGTTTACTTCTTCACGGCGAACGACGCAGTTCCCGTATCCATCGGAAGCCGTCCGCCTATCCACGCGAGCAGTATCACGGCAAGCCATTACGCGCTCGACTCTCATGCCGTACGGAAAAGAGAGCAAGGACGTGTCCACTTGGATGGATTCTTGAGTTATCCCTCAGCGGTCTATACGGTTCCTTACGGGGTAATTGTGCCGGTAGAGGTAGATAACCTGTTGCTTCCGGTACCGGTATCCGGATCGCACATCGGTTTCTCCACGCTGCGCATGGAGCCCTGCTGGATGGCTATGGGACAGGCGGCAGGTATCGCCTCTGCCTTGGCGATCGACGAGAAGGTGAAGGTACAGAACGTTGATCTTGTCCGTTTGCAAGATGCCTTATTGGATCAGAACGCCACCTTGATGTATTTCAAGGATGTACGCTACACGGATCCGAATTTCCGGCTGGTACAATATTTCGGCTTGAGAGGGTACCTGCCGGAATGGGAGGCTCGCCTGCAAGACCCGGTGGATAAGGAAACTCTTTCCGCTTGGAAGAAATTAAGCGGCATCGACTTAAGCGATATGGAAGCCGGGAAATCCACTCGTCTCGCTGTACTGGAAAAGATCTACGAAGCGATTAAATAGCGGGAAACAGGCTATAAATCCGGATAAAGACGCATAAGATACCGTGATCCCGAAATAGTGGGATCACGGTATTTTCATATCAAACCCTACGGGGCAGCCGGACGTAAAGACTCACCACCGCACTCATTTCATAGATCAATGCCACCTTGGATCTTTATAATAGTAATCCGGTCAGATAAGCATAACGATTCCTCTTTTTTATGCCACGCAAAATACCTACCTTTGGATCCTCTAAAACAGCAAAAGGCGCAAAATCTTGAATAAAAGAGAAACTGCGACTGAAAAAACAGACGAGTATGGACTACGGATTCATTAAGGTGGCGGCAGCTATCCCACACGTGCGGGTAGCCGACTGCTTTTACAATATTCAGCAAATGGAAGGGCTGATGCGGGAAGCGGCCCGGAAAGAGGTGCAAATCATGGCGTTCCCGGAATTGGCGATCACCGCCTATACCTGCATGGATCTGTTCTCGCAGGAAACGCTACTACGGAACGCAGAGAAAGCCTTGCTTGACTTGGTAAACGCCACGGCTGACTTGGATGTACTGGCGATCGTGGGTTGCCCTCTTGTCAGCGGGAATCAACTCATCAATGCGGCGGTAGCATTCCAACGAGGCGAGATATTAGGCGTTGTACCCAAGACCTATTTGCCCAGCTACAAGGAGTTTCAGGAAGAGCGTTGGTTCACCGCCTCCCCTAACCTGCAACAAACCTCTATTCAAATAGGTAACCGGGAAGTGCCAATGGACTGCTATCTGCTCTTCGAGTACGAGCAAGTACGCATAGGCATCGAGATCTGCGAGGATCTTTGGGTACCGATTCCTCCCAGCTCGGAGCTTTCCATGCAAGGGGCGAACTTGATTTTTAACCTGTCCGCAAGTAATGAACTGATAGGGAAACACGCTTATCTCCGTTCGTTGGTCAGCCAACAGTCGGCCCGTTGCATTTGCGGGTATGTTTATACCTCAGCGGGATTCGGAGAGTCCAGCACCGATCTGGTATTCGCAGGTAATGGTATCATCGCAGAGAACGGCACGATTCTTAAGGAAGCTGAGCGTTTCTCGATGGAAGAGCAGTTAGTGATCAGCGAGATCGACATCCAGAACTTGCAAAATGACCGGCGGGTCAACACCAGTTTCATGCAAGGGTATCTCAACCACAACATGGCGAACGGATCGATCATCCCGTTCTGTTTGCCCAATCGAGTACTGAACTTAACCCGCACCATCGACCCGCATCCGTTCACTCCTTCAGGGGATGCCCTGAAAGAGCGTTGCGAGGAGATCTTTCACATCCAAGTGGCCGGACTTGCCAAACGGGTACTTCATGCGCACGCTTCTACAGCGGTAGTAGGAATCTCAGGAGGGTTGGACTCAACCTTGGCTCTGTTGGTGACAGTCATGACGTTCGATGCGTTGAAGATCCCCCGTGATCGGATCATCGGCATCACCATGCCCGGATTCGGGACGACAGATCGTACCTACACCAACGCCTGTGATTTGATACGGGCATTAGGAGTTACTCTACGGGAGATCTCAATCAAGGAGGCTTGTATCCAACATTTCAAGGATATTGACCACGACAAGGAGGTACACGACGTGACCTATGAGAACAGCCAAGCCCGCGAACGCACGCAACTTCTCATGGATGTCGCCAACCAAACTAACGGATTGGTAGTCGGGACAGGTGATCTGTCCGAATTGGCTTTAGGATGGGCCACATACAACGGCGACCATATGTCGATGTATGGCGTAAACGCCAGCATTCCCAAGACATTGGTTCGCTACTTGGTGGAATGGGTAGCCTACAATAAGTTAGACGAGATCGCCCGACCGACACTGTTGGATATTGTAGACACCCCGATAAGTCCAGAGTTGATCCCCGCCGACGAGCAAGGGAACATCCAACAAAAAACGGAAGATCTGGTAGGTCCGTACGAACTGCACGATTTCTTCCTGTATCACTTCTTACGCTATGGCAACTCTCCCGCCAAGATCTTCTACTTGGCTAAGCAAGCGTTCAAGGGAAGTTACCCGGAAGAAACGATTAAGAAGTGGCTCCATACCTTCTTCCGCCGCTTTTTCCAGCAGCAATTCAAGCGTAGTTGCCTACCTGACGGCCCCAAAGTGGGCTCCATCAGCCTATCTCCACGCGGGGATTGGCGGATGCCCAGCGACGCGATGGCCACGCTTTGGCTACAAGAGATCGAGAATCTTTAAAACAAACCTCCATAAAAGACAGGAACCGCTACCGGATCATCCCTTTTCCATAAGGGAATCTGGCAGCGGTTCCTCGCTTTTAAAGCATATAGGATCGAACAAGGGGCGTGGCTTTCCTCAATCCGCAGGATAGACAATCCCTAATTGCCTACGCACCTCATCAATGATCTCCAAGGTGATTAGGGAGTTCTCGTGACTATTGATCTCCGACTCCCGTTTCCCGGATAACACCAAGTCGATAAATTCGGCGATCTCATAATAATACTCATCCATCCCGGTCGGCCGGCTGAGATCCTCCGGAACAGGTTCCGGCCCCTTCCCCATCGCCGGTGCCAAACGAGGCGTATAAGTCACACGACGGATCGTATTGATCCTGTCCAAGGTCAGGTTACCCTCCTCACCCTGTATCTCGGTAGGCAAAGCTGAATTGGCGATCTTGGAGTAAAGTACCGTGGCGTTCATCCCCTCGTACGAGAAATTCACCGCCCCTTGCCCATCCGCCCCTGAGGACAAGACGATGCCCGAGGCATCCACCTTCTCCGGACGACCGAACAAGACGACCATCGGATAAACCGTATAAATCCCTATATCCATCATCGCCCCATTGGAAAGCTCCGGATTAAAGGCGTTCAGCACGATCCCCTCCTTAAACTTGTCATATCGGGACGAGTATTGGCAATAGCAAGAGAAGTAACGGCGAACCGTCCCTATCCGGGATAAATTATCCCGCAAGGCGAGGAAATTAGGGGTAAGAGTCGGCTTCATCGCCTCCATCAACGTTACATTATAGGCACGCGACGCCTCGATCATCGAGCGAACCTCCTTGGCGTTCGAGGCAAAAGGCTTCTCGCACAGCACATGCTTGCCATGACGCATACAGAGGATACTCTGAGAGGCGTGCAGGAAATTCGGGGAGGCGATGTAAACCGCGTCGATCAACGGGCTCGCCGCCATCTCCTCCAAAGAGGTAAACGTATGAGGGATGCCATGTCTCAAGGCGAACGCGTCGGCCGTCTCTTGCGTTCTCGAATAGACCGCGACCAACTCGAAACGTTCATCCTGCCGAGCCCCCGCGATCACCCAGTCGGTTATGAAATTGGTCCCGACCACACCAAAGCGTACTTTATCCATATCTGTATCCGGTTCATTGATACACAAATGTACGATTTCCTCCGCAAATAAGATGACTTAATCCCCATATATCCTCCTTATATGGGGAAGTTGGCTTATCTTTATGCGATAATTACGTAAAAAACGGGTTTATATGAAATGTTTATATTTGGTTATGGCCGCGTTTGCCGGCTTGTCTCTAAGCGCTTGCGCGCACGTATCGGGAGAAGATCCGATGAGCTACACGAATCCATTGAGGACTTCAGACAGCTCGGTGATCCATCTGGCTGACCCTTTTGTCTATAAGGCCGGCGATTTATTTTACCTGACAGGCACGACCGCCTTGAAGGATGGGGAAGGTTTCAGCTATTATACCTCAACAAATTTAAAATCATGGGCATACAAGGGAGAATTGTTCCGCAAGCCGGAGAACCATCCCGGGACATTCGGTTTTTGGGCTCCCGAGGTGGAATATTACCAGGGGAAATATTACCTGACGTATAGCTGCTACATGAACGACGCGGGCAGGATGCTTACCTGCTTAGCCGTGAGCGAGCGTCCGGAAGGGCCTTTCGAGGATCTATATGCCCCTTGGTTCGACCTGGGATACTCGGCCATCGACGCGGATATATTCGTGGATGATGACGGGCAGCCTTACGTCTATTTCAGCAAGAACAGCCTGATAGACAGTCTTGCCACCGGCGAGCTTTACGGGGCGAGGCTGAAAGAGGATCTGTCCGGGCTGGCCGACGAGCCGGTATTCATCTCCGGTGCCTCGCAACCGTGGGAGAAAGTGAACTGGGAAAGGAACAGATGCAATGAGGGAGCTTTCGTGTTCAAGAAAGACGGGCGCTACTACATGACCTATTCCGCCAACGATACAGGGTATGAGTTTTATGGTGTCGGGGTATCTTACGCGGAGCATCCATTAGGCCCTTGGGTGAAAGACGGGCGAAATCCTCTCCTATCCACGGATCTCTCCAAGGGAGTCTCCTCGCCGGGGCATAACTCGGTTATCGAGGGCCCGGACGGAAGGCTTTACATGGTCTATCATCGCCACGCGGATCCGCTGTGCGAGAAGCCAAACTGGGATCGCGTGGTGTGTATGGACAGGCTATCGTTCGATAAAGAGGGGAAATTGGTGATTGACACAGACTAAGAGAGGTCTCCAGATCAACGGCTGGCTCATATAAAAAAGGGCGGTCCCATAAGGGATCGCCCTTCCTATTTCCTACGGGTCAAGCCACCGGGGTTCACTTACGGAACGGGGCTTTCACCACTTGAGCCTTCAAGCTCTTGTTGCGTACCTTGATAAAGATCTCGGAACCCGCCTTGGCAAACTCAGGTTTCACGTATCCCATCCCGATACCTTTCTTCAATACAGGCGACATGGTACCGGAGGTAACCACGCCAATCACGTTGCCTTCCGCGTCAGCGATCTCATAACCGTGGCGGGGAATGCCTTTCTCTTGCAACTCAAAAGCGCAGAGCTTACGGGTCACTCCCTCTTTCTTCTGGCGCTCCAGCTCGGCACGGTTGGTGAAATTCTTCCCGTCCACGAACTTCGTGATCCAACCTAAGCCAGCCTCGATAGGCGAGGTCGTATCATCCAAGTCGTTCCCATACAGGCAGAATCCCATCTCCAAACGCAAAGTATCACGGGCACCCAACCCGATCGGCTTGATCCCTTCCGGTTTCCCGGCCTCGAAGATGGCGTTCCAGATCGTCATCGCGTCGCTCGGATAGAAGTAAAGCTCAAAGCCTCCCGCACCCGTATATCCGGTATTCGAGATGATTACATTCGGGCAGCCAGCGAACTCTCCCGTCTTAAACGAGTAATAGGGAATCGATGAGAGATCCACCGGGGTCAGGCGCTGCAACACCTCCAAGGCTTTAGGCCCTTGTATCGCCAACTGGGCTGTCCGGTCAGAAGAGTTCTCTAATTCCGCCCCTACGGTATTATGGTTCACGCACCATTCCCAGTCTTTATCGATATTGCCGGCGTTCACTACCAAGAGATACTTCTCCGGCTCATAATGATAGACCAAGAGATCATCCACGATTCCGCCCCTCTCATTCGGGAAACAGGTATATTGAGCCTTACCGACCGGCAAGACAGAAGCGTCATTCGAGGTTACGCTTTGGATAAAGTCCAAGGCTTTCGGCCCCTTCACCCAAAACTCTCCCATATGAGAGACATCAAATACGCCCACGCCGTTCACGACAGTCATGTGCTCCTCGATGATTCCGGAATACTCAATAGGCATATTAAAGCCCGCGAACTCATGCATCTTCGCACCCAAGGCGATGTGCAAGTCGGTAAATGGGGTTGTTTTCATGATTCTTTTATGATTTATGATTAGTAGATAACTCAACAATTTTCACGACGGTCTCCATGCTCTTCTGCAACGAACGGACAGGAAGGAACTCATATCTGCCATGAAAGTTCAAACCTCCGGCAAAGATATTCGGGCACGGCAGCCCCATGAACGAAAGCCGTGCGCCATCCGTACCGCCTCGTATCGGCTTCACGAGCGGCTTGACCCCAACGGCCTCCATCGCCTCGAAAGCCAGATTCACGATATGCTTCCTCGGCTCCACGATCTCACGCATGTTATAATACTGATCCCTCAGCTCCACACGCGCGCATCCGGGATACTTCTCGTTCATCCTGTCCACTAATGTACGGAGTAATTCCTTCTTCTCCTCGAACAATGCCCTGTCATGATCGCGGATGATGTACGACAAGGAAGCCTCTTCCACGGAGCCTGTCATACCCGTCAGGTGGAAAAAGCCCTCATAACCGCTGGTATGCTCCGGACGCTCATCCGCGGGCAGCCAAGAGGCGAACTCCACCGCACGAAGCGACGCGTTACGCATCTTATCCTTGGCGTATCCCGGATGCACGTTCAAACCGGAGAAGATCACCTTCGCGGCGGCGGCGTTGAAATTCTCGTACTCCAACTCCCCGATCTGCCCGCCGTCGATCGTGTAGGCCCAGTCGCAGCCGAACTTCTCCACATCGAAATGGTCAGCCCCCTGCCCGATCTCCTCGTCGGGGGTAAAGGCTATACGTATCTTTCCATGCTTGATCTCCGGATGTTCCTTCAAGTATTGCATGGAGGCTACGATGGCCGCCACGCCTCCCTTATCGTCGGCGCCCAAGAGCGTCGAGCCGTCCGTGACGATAATCTCTTGCCCCTCATAATCTTTCAGTTCAGGGAACTTGGATGGCGAAAGGATCACCGTCCCTTTCTCGTCCAAGCGAATATCCCCGCCCTCATAGCGTACTATCCGGGGGTTCACGCCCTTACCCGACATATCCGGGCTGGTATCCAAATGGGCGATAAAGCCGATAGTGGGGAGCTTCTCCTCCGTATTCGCCGGAAGCGTGGCCATCAGATAGCAATTCCCGTCCAACGAGATCTCCTCCATCCCGATCGCCTCCAGCTCTCGCGCCAACTCCTCGGCGAACACACGCTGCCCCGGCGTGCTCGGCGTCGTACCCGTCTCCTCGCTCGACTGGGTATCGAATGTCACATATCTCAAAAACCGATCTAAGACTGTCATAATCCAATTATTTAAAACAGCCATAAAAATAGGCAAAGCAAGTCAGACGGCAAAAAAATAGCGAGACAAATCGCCTCGCTATTCCCTTTTATCTTGAAAAGTGTCATCAAAAGCAGCTGGATCCGTCGAAACAGTGCGTGCATACCTTACACTTAGGCAAGCCGATCGCCTCCACGAGTGTCTCCAAGGTATTAAACTTCAAGGAGGTCAACCCGAAACGCTCGGCGATGATGCCCACCATCTTCTTATACTCGGGCGAGTCGGTCGTGGCGTACTTATCCAAGTTCTTGTTCTCGTCGCCCTCCAGCTCCTTGATGATACGCCGGGTAATCAGCTCCAACGGGCTCTTCGACGAGGTAAAACCGATGAACGGGCAGCTATAGATCAGCGGCGGGCAAGCGATACGGATATGCACCTCTTTCGCCCCATAGTCGTAAAGGATCTTCACGTTGTCGCGCAACTGCGTGCCCCGCACGATGGAATCGTCGCAGAACAGGATCCGCTTCCCATCGAGCATCGCCCGGTTAGGGATCAGTTTCATCTTGGCCACCAGCGAGCGCATCTCCTGGTTAGCCGGGGTAAAACTACGAGGCCAGGTAGGTGTATATTTGGCGATCGCCCGGTGATACGGCACGCCTTTCCCCTCGGCGTAGCCCAGCGCCATCCCGACACCAGAGTCGGGGATACCGCAGGCGCAATCCACTTCCGAGTCGTCTTTCTGCCCCATCTTGTAGCCGCTCATGAAACGGACCTCCTCGACGTTGCGCCCCTCGTAGCAAGAGACGGGGAACCCGTAATATACCCAGAGGAAAGAGCATATCTGCATCCCCTCGTTGGGCTTACGCAGCTGCTCCATGCCATCGGCCCGCAGGCGGATGATCTCGCCCGGCCCCACGTATTTCTCGATCTCGTAGTCCAGGTTCGGCAGGCTGCTCGACTCGCTGGTCGCGGCGTAAGCCCCCTCCTTCTTGCCGATAACGATAGGCGTACGCCCCCACTTGTCGCGCGCGGCGATGATCCCATCCTCCGTCAGCAGCAACATGGAGCACGATCCCTTGATCTTATCGTACACGTTCTCTATCCCCGTCACGAAGTCCTTTCCCTGCGTGATCAGCAAGGCCACCAGCTCCGTCTGGTTCGTCTTTCCGGAGCTCAATTCCGAGAAATGCATATTGGCTTCCAGCAACTCTCGCTCCAGCTCGCCGATATTGTTGATCTTGGCGACCGTCACGATAGCGAATTTCCCCAGGTGAGAGTTGATCACGATCGGTTGCGCGTCGGTATCGCTGATGATGCCGATCCCGGCGTTCCCGACAAACTTCGGGAGGCCGGCCTCGAATTTCGTACGAAAATAAGAACTTTCCAGGTTGTGGATCGAGCGGGTAAACCCCGCCTCCTTGTCGTATGTGGCCATACCCCCTCTACGGGTCCCTAAATGCGAATTATAGTCTGTACCATAGAAAAGGTCCGCGATACAGGCCTTCTTAGAAATAGTTCCGAAAAAACCGCCCATTGTCTTGTAAGTTGTATTTTATGTTTAAGTACGCGAATTTACGAGTTTATTTAGATATGCTCCAAAATTTCGATCGTTTCCCGCCCGAGCGGGATAAAAAAAGAGGCATCCATCTTCCGACAGACACCTCTTTCACTATATTCTCAGGATCCACCTTGGCTTATGCCTCAGCGACAACCTCTTTCACGGATACGAACGAACGGTTCTCCTTTCCCTTGTGGAAAGTGACAACACCGTTGACCAGCGCGTACAGCGTATGATCCTTGCCTATACCTACGTTAGCGCCCGGATGATGAACCGTACCTCTTTGGCGAACGATGATATTACCAGCCTTGGCGAACTGGCCGCCAAACAGCTTAACACCTAATCTTTTGCTTTGTGATTCACGGCCGTTCTTAGAACTACCCACACCTTTTTTATGTGCCATTTCTTTCTTCTCCTTTAAACGTTAAGCGATAACTTCCTTAATACTTACCTCAGTGAATTGCTGACGGTGACCTCTCATCTTGCGGTATCCTTTTCTTCTCTTCTTGTGGAATACCAATACCTTGTCACCCTTTACCAGCGGAGATAATACCTCACATACTACCTTCGCGCCCTCTACTACAGGAGCGCCTACCTTGACCTCACCGTTGTTGTCGACCAACAACACCTTGTCAAACTCCACAACAGCGCCGCTCTCGGCGTTCTGGATGTGTTGAACGAACAATTTCTTGCCTTGCTCAGCCTTGAATTGCTGTCCGTTAATTTCTACGATTACGTACATCTGTCTTAATTGTATTTAAACAGGTTAGGTCCCGGGGGTGGGATCCGTCTCCGGCTCCACTTCTCTACCCTCTGCGGAAAAATCAAGCGCGAAGATAACGCTTTTGATTTAAAACACAAATGATAAGAGCCAAAAAATCGTTTCTGGAACAGGATATTTATCTCAAGGATATTCATCCCATATCCATCTCCATGTTTTCCGGGAAAGTCTCCCTACTCTTTCGGGAAAGATGACCAAGTTTCCCAAGGAAGGCGGTATGCCGATAATTGCCTTTCTTGGTAAAAAGGAAAGATTCAAGCCCCGATCCGCCCCGGTTTAGTCTCGATTTCATATCTTTGTGAGCAAGTGCCGGCTTCATCAAAAACTTTTGGAGCCAGTGTCGTGACTTGCTCTCAGATTAGTATTTTAAGGAATCTTTAAGATGGGTACGTCGCCTATTGCGAATCACTTTCAAATTCGTATCTTTGCGCCATCAAAACAGTTTGGCTTTGCCAAGCATAAGGTTTGGTTAAGTTGTGACTTGCTTTCAAATTAGTATCTTTCTCATATAGAGAACAATCCTCGGCGCGATGTACAAGGCGGGACAGTGTTGTGATTTGCTTTCAAGTTAGTACATTTGTCTTATAGGAAACAGCCGGGCGGATTATGGCATATAATGGGCGTTGGTTGTGATTTGCTTTCAAGTTAGTACATTTGTCTTATAGGAAACAGCGTTCAGGATCTCGCTTCTCACCGCCTCATGTTGTGATTTGCTTTCAAGTTAGTACATTTGTCTTATAGGAAACAGCTTTTACATTCATTAACCCTTTTAGCTCTGGTTGTGATTTGCTTTCAAGTTAGTATCTTTGTCTTATAGGAAACAGCACACCGAGCTGCTCGACCGGCTCTATCTCCGTTGTGATTTGCTTTCAAGTTAGTATCTTTGTCTTATAGGAAACAGCAGATTAGCTATTACTTTATGACAATCAACAAATTAGACAACATATTAGACGAAAGAAAAATTCTGTTTCCAACAATAAATCCCGCCCATTTGGACGGGATTTATTGCTTTAAAAGAGCTCTAATTGCTGACCTGGTATCTTAAGTCCTTGGGATTTCTTCCCATAGAACAGCTCTATTTGGCCAAATTGTTTGTCCGTTATGCACATGATCCCTACTTGACCGTACTCAGGCAAGAATGATTTAACCCTTTTTATATGCACCGCGGCATTCTCACTACTGGCACAATGCCGAACATAAATGGAAAACTGGAACATGGTAAAGCCGTCTCGCTGCAAATTCTTTCGGAAATCGACATAGGCCTTCTTGTCCCTTTTCGTTTCCGTGGGCAAATCGAACAACACAAGAACCCACATAACCCGATATTCACTAAAACGATCCATCAAAACTCCGGATAAACGACCCGACGGAGCTCTCCGGAAAAGCATTTATACAGCGAGGCCGTGCTCTGCCCTACCGCGACCATCAAAGGACTTCGTTTCCGATTAAGCCGCACTTCCAATGTGGGGATAGTAAGCAAAGAGGCTTTCACCTCTTTCGTAAGCTGCACGTTTTCCCCATGCCGGGCATAAAGCTCAAAAACCAGTTTATCCACGAATGGACGATAGGGCTCCATAATATCATCCGCCAAGCAATAAGCGTTGTAGCGATTATGATGATGAATGCCCAGCGTAGGAAGCAATCCACTCGCCACCAATCCCCGCGCCACCACGGCACGCAGGATGGCATAGCCGTAATTCAATAAATTATTAGGTGGAATACCTTCACGATCCCGGGTAAACCCCTTGACAGAGGCAAACAGGCTTTTCCAATAATACGCGGCCGCACGCGCTTCCAGATTATCCGGATCCCCACTGCGGACATCGTTTGCCCAGACGCGCATACACCTCGTCTCTTCTTTTGTACAAACAGACAGCGCCGAGGCCTGGTTGTTGATCTTCGCTTGGATCGTCTGTTGCCACAATTGCTTTTTCAGCGGCAAGGAAGCCGCCAGTTGCTCCCGGAAGCGTTCATTCTGCGTGGTATTTCCATAAAGCGGGAGCATCAATCCGACCGGCATACTCTTGCTGTCGCAAGTAATGAGAGCGCAATTGTTTCCCAACAACGCCTCAATCGCCCCAGAGGTTATCGTGATCCGTTTATTATCCAAGACCACGACCCCTAAATCCTCAATCGGCTTGGTCACCTCTGATTGCCGTTTCATCGCTTCCGGAAGCGTAGCGTTCCGCTCCACTTCCGGAAGTTTGATAACTAATTGGGCATCCCGCAACGATAAGTAGGCCGGATTCCCGAAATAAAGCGTTTTCTTAATCATTGGATTCCCTGTATGTTACCTAAACGATCTACTTGGATAGGACGACATATCTCTTTTATCATCTCCCCGGTTATAGCTCTCTCCATTTTATTCAATGGAGAATACTCACGTTTATCCAAAATGACATTCGCAGTATAAGCCTGAACAAAGTAACACTCTTTCCTCGTACAGCTTACCATCTTATAGATACGTGTCTTATCCAAGGGATGGTTTACCTTCCCGGTCGCGCACTCCTCCGTCGAAGGAACATAAACCAAGTCGTTAGGCGAGAGCACGAATTTAGGCAAATTTCCATGCTCATCCTCAGGAGCGGAGGGCAATCCTCGTTTCTGGCGGTCGATCACCACGTTCAACGGGATCGTGGCGTAGTTCCGCTTCTTGATGATCTTACCGGTATCCTTGTCTTCTTGCTCCAGCTCGTAAACCGCGAAGAAGAGGTTGGTTCCCTTGGCCGCCTCAACATATTTAGACGACTTATTCCCGACCTGCCCAACTGCGAACTTGTCGGCCTTCTCATACACACGAACCTTGTATATAGGCTGATGCCATTTCCCGCCATTTAGCGCGACAAGATTCTTGTTCATCTCCTCAACACCCTCAGGCGAGAACGCCTCTTCCGCATTGCCTTCCTTCAGTTCCAAGTGGCGGAGCAAGATTTTCCGTATGCCCGTATCGGTGACACTTCCACGTATCCTCTTCTCGTCAAAGCTCGCGTCCAACGGTTTACGGACAGCGAAGAAGCGATCTTTCGTATCTTTTGAGAAATAATAGACATTGATCTTCTTCGGATTGACATCTTGCCAAATATCCTTGTTATCCTCAAAATATTTCTTGATCCGTTTCTCGTCTAACCCTTGCGCCAACAGCGCCTTCAGTTTCCTCTTCAGATCCTTTTCCACCACGGCATTCACGTCTTTCAACGCCTCTTTCAAGGAGACGCTCTTGATGTCGCGAAGATTCACCTCGCCAAAGACAGTCTCTTTATGCATCGGTTTACGGATCGCCCAGCTATCACCCTTTGTCTGCGGTATCATCCTTTTCCTGCCATCCGCATCATAATGCTGATAATGGTTGGTTGTCTTATTGATGACACGCAAGTTTTGCTTGAAGCTGACAACGATCTCCCGCAAGACCGCATAAGTATCTTGCGTGAAAGTATCCCACGGTTTACGGATAAACCAGCGATAATTCCCCTGGTCGTCCGTCCTCCGCTTGTCGCACAACAGGCGTTGCAAATCATAGCGAGCGATCTTCGCGTTCTTGCTCGCGGACTCATTATTCAAATAGTTCACGATATTACGATCCGCGCAGGCTATGATGATCGCGTCCATCGCATGATGGCGATGATCGATCCGCTTCTTATTGAATCCCATCTGTGATTCAAAGGGCATGGCCGGTATCCTGTCCCCATTTCCATTTAAGGCCGTGAAACGATCGCTCCCCTCCAATTCATTCAAGCGCAAGAAGCGTGGAAGAATTATCTTATTCCACACGTCGTTGACGCCCCAATCCTTCTTCAGACGATCGGTCACGCCTCCCGTGCAGACCACCACATTCTTGGATGTCTCTTCCTGCTCGCCCTCCTCGCGAACGATATTGGATAGCAAAGACTTGACTAACTTACTGATATAACGGCTATCATTCAGCTGACGGGCGATGAAATCCTCGGGGATCTCATCCATCAGCAGCTTTTTCATCTTGACCTTGTTACGGGCATAATGCGTCTTGACGAACTCCTCGTACTCCTCTTTCTTGAAAACGCGCACGCTCTTCCCTCCTGTCAGTTGCATGAGCTCGCCTTGATGCTGGCTGATAAACTCATATCCCAGCATCTTATCTTTCCGCTTGTTCACCTCCGCCTCGCAAATCACCTTGTTGCTGAACGAGTCATCGAAGTAGCGGGCCTGTGGGATAATATGCTCTATCTCATAAGCCGGCGTGAACAGTTTACCTAACGGAATCATCTCTCCCGTGTAAGGGGATCGATATTTTTGCTCCAACCACAATTTATAGCGTAACACCTCCGACGTCGTAGGCCGCTTCCTCACGTCGCTCTCGTTGAATTTCTTGAGGATCCCGGCAATGTCATCCGGAAGCTCGCTAACGCTGTCAAGCACGCCTTCCTCATAAATCCGCAACAGATCCTGCTGGCTGGGCGAGTAAGGGCGCACGTTCTCGATCCCGAACTCCGGATTCATGAACTCGGTGAGCAACGCCTTCACACGAAGGTTGGCGATCTCGTTCTCCCGCATCCGCTGAGCCATCTGCTTCCGCTTATCACTGGGATTCTTCATCTCACGCCCTAATTCCACATGTATCTCATCGATATGCCCTACCTGTTTCCAGATGTCGCGTACCGTGCGCAGCGTCTCCAGGATAATCTGCTCCACGATCGGGTTATGCAACGAATGTTGCTTGAAACCATTCAAATAGGCATCTATATCCGCCGGGGAGTTCCACCGTTGGATCTCTCTCGCCTCTGAATGACGATCGTACACCACATAGCAAGCCAACCAGACCGGCAACCCCCGGAACGAGGAGAGCGAATCCAAATGAATGGCCTTGTCTCTTACCCGCTCCCGGATAAGCTCATCATACTCTCCGGTCAGGATCTTCCCGATACGCTGACGGGTCCACTCATCTATATCGGCCTCATTCCAATATTTCCCCATCCGCATCAGCGGCAACAGTTTCTTGAGCGCCTTGGCGGAATAGGAACCATACTCTTTCTTGAAGGAAGGCGCATCCTGGAACGCCTCCACGAAGGCATCCCCCAGCCCGTTTTTCTCAGCGAACGAGCGTAACGCCTTCCGCAGCTCCTCCTTGTCTGCTACGGAATACAGGATATGCCACAGCGCCTCCTCCCTCTCCCGGGTCAAGAAACCGGGATCATCCACTCCCGCTTTCTCCAAGCGTCTCAAGATAAAGGAGCGTGTCTCACCGCAGGGATACTGCCTGTCCTCCACATAATTCCAGCGATAATTCTCTATATTCAATTTTAAGCCAAATGGCTTATATTTCAACAGGTCATCCTGCTTTATCTCCTTTCTCTGGCTCAACCAATCGAACAACTCCACATAGTCCTCCTCCGTCCGCAAGAACTCGGAGGTGACATCCACGTCGAAACGGAATTTCCCCTCCACAAACTTCTCCCTTTGGTAAATCCGCAGGTTGGACAGGAATTGCCATAACCGGAATTCCTGGAACAAGGGGTGCGATTTGGCGATACATTTCGCCCCGAACCGCCTCACCTCCCCGGTCTCCCGATCCGTATGCGTATATTCCTCATAAGGACAATTGGCGATCAACGACTTCTTGCTCTTCAACGGACGCTGGTAAAACAAAATATCATCCACTAAGAGATAAGCCAGGTCTCGGCCACTTATCAAGCCGCGATGCGCGTCATTTCGGGGATACAACTCGCCAAGGCAAGCCTCATACAAAGCCCGGTCGTGAAACTCCGGATGGAACTCTTTTTGTTTCTCCAGAATCTGGCGTAGCTCATCCTTGTAATATTTCCGCTCTATCGTGCGTATCAACCGCCCCCGTATCTTCTGTTGAGGCATCCGCGACAAGGTATCATAGATATAGGAACCTACCGTCTTCCCGGAGGTATCCAGATCGTTTTGGGTCTTCGTCTTTATCAATTCCCATTGCTCCTCCCAAGCCTGCTCGGTCGGGATATTGAACCGGCAACTCAACACGCCCTCCTCATCGTATCTGTCATTTCCCTCCTTATCCACATCGATAGTCACGATAATATCTTTCCGCTGACCGATCCAATCAGGGATCTCCTTCTTGAATACCTTCCCGCTCAAGCCATTCTCCAAAGTGACCTCCAAAACCTTCAGACCCTTGTAAACCTGCTCCGTATCCCGGATGCCCACCACGATCTGCCGCTCGAAATACTGGCGGGTCTTGACGGGACGTTGTTCCACCTCTTTCTCATCCCTCAATTGATAATACCCCCGCTTCTGGTTGAAATTGAGCAATATCCAAGCCAGCTCCTCCTTTTGGATCTTATGGGTCAAGGCCTTTTTTCGCAGGTAGTAGATCGTCCAGTCATAAGGGACCTTCCGGCCTCCCTCCGCGAGATCAGGAAGATTCCGGTAAAAGTCGGCGAGCATTTCCTGAAAAGATGCCTGAAAAATAAAAAAAGGCTGCCCATCCTTATCCTTGTCCCAAGGCAACTTAGGTTCAGCCCCTTTAACGAATTTCCCGTACCGGTCTATTTGTCGGGCATAATGTTCCGGCAGAAATCCCAACAACTCCAATACCCGGTGTAAGCGTTCACGCCTGAGGTTGCTCCGCTCATACAGTCGGCGGATCCTCCGATAGGCCGTCCGGTCGGCCGTTTGCGATTTGGTGTTTCCTCTATCAAAATTACCCAACATCTCCGCGTCCATAGGGATGATCCTCGTTCCCGCGCATTCAATATGCCCCAATTGCCGCTCATCTTGTGAGGTCTCGATCACCGCCCAACCGACACTGTTGGTTCCCACATCCAATCCTAAAATTTTTTTCATGGCATATGCTTTTTATTTAGATTCTTTAATTTCTCAAAGGTGTGAAATTTTTTCAGAAAAAAGACATAAAACAGAATCTTTTTGCCTATATTTGCGATACTAATTTGAAGCAAGTCACAATAAGGATTATTCCGTTGTGCAAACATTAGGTTCCCTCGTCCTCTAACGGGGGATTTTTTTTGCAAATTCCCTAAAAATTAGCCAGACTCTCACATTTCATGGCTACGGCAATAACGAACGTATCACTTTTTATCCATATTCATCTTGTCGACCCCAAGAAATTTGGGAACAAAAAAAGGATCACCGCTAACGATGATCCTTTTTCTTTTCCTATTTATTGAAATAACTCTTACTTCACTTTCGCAACAATAGCCTTGAACGCCTCCGGATGATTAACCGCTAAATCGGCTAATACCTTACGGTTAATCTCAATTCCCGCAGCATGTAAAGCGCCCATCAAACGGGAATAAGACATCCCCTCCAAACGAGCGGCAGCGTTGATACGTTGAATCCACAAAGCACGGAAATTTCTTTTCTTGTTACGACGGTCACGGAAAGCATAGGTCAAACCTTTCTCCCAAGTATTCTTGGCGACGGTCCAAACGTTCTTACGCGCACCATAATAACCACGGGTTAATTTCAGAATCCGTTTTCTTTTTGCTCTTGAAGCAACATGATTTACTGATCTAGGCATAATTCTAATTTGTTTTGAATGTTAGCGTCATTTCTAAGAATGAACTTGATTGCTAAATACATTCGGTTAATAAAAATCGTTATACTAAACTCGCTTTAAATTACTTCAAGCAAAGAAGTCTCTTTACATTGTTTACATCAACATTAGCGACCAAGCCCATGTGAGTAAGATTTCTTTTTTGCTTTTTCGTTTTCTTCGTCAGAATGTGACTCTTAAAAGCGTGTTTTCTCTTGATTTTTCCTGATCCGGTAAGGGCGAACCTCTTTTTGGCACCGGAATTAGTCTTCATCTTAGGCATCTTACAATTATATTTAAATATTAAACTTAGCTATCCCCCATCCTAAAGAGGATAGAATCTTTTGTTATTCTGTGACTTTATTCTCTTCTTCTTTCTTCAACTTAGGAGGAACTGTCGCCTTCTTTGCATCCTTTGTGGCTGAAGAAGCATTTCCTCCGGTCTTCTTCGGGGTCAACATAATGATCATACGCTTACCCTCCAATACCGGTAACTGCTCCACCCGTCCATAATCTTCCAAGTCATTAGCGAAACGAAGTAACAAAACCTCTCCCTGCTCCTTGAATAGGATAGAACGTCCTTTAAAGAACACATAAGCCTTCACTTTAGAACCTTCCTCCAAGAAGCCTTTTGCGTGCTTCAACTTGAAATTATAGTCATGGTCATCCGTCTGTGGACCAAAACGAATCTCTTTCACGACGACTTTAACAGATTTCGCCTTTTGCTCTTTCTGGCGTTTTTTCTGTTGATAGAGGAATTTCTGGTAATCGATTACTCTACAAACGGGGGGCGCAGCATTGGGTGATATTTCCACCAAGTCCATCCCTTGCTCTTCCGCTATGCTCAATGCCTTAGCGATAGGATATACCCCAGTTTCCACATTATCACCTACTAATCGAACTTCACGAACGCGGATTCGTTCGTTGATTCTATACTGGTCTTTCAGATTGTCATTCTTCATTCAAAAAGATTTATTCTCCTCGTTATTAATAGTTTAATCATTTTCACTTCGCCAGCGATTCATCATTTCCTCTACCTCGCCATTCAAAAGCGCTGCAAAGGTAGCAATTTTCATTGAACCTTTATCACCTTCGCCCTGTTTTCTTACGGAAACCTCACCATTTTCTGCTTCTTTCTCTCCAACAATCAGCATATAAGGGATTCGCTTCAACTCATTGTCACGGATCTTACGACCGATTTTCTCGTTTCGATCATCCACGATAGCCCGGATTTCTTGATTCCCTAACTCACGGGCGATTTGCCATGCATAATCATTAAATTTCTCACTGATCGGGAGGACACACACTTGCTCTGGAGTTAACCACAGAGGGAACTTACCAGCAGTATGTTCTATCAGCACAGCGACAAACCGTTCCATCGAGCCAAACGGAGCACGATGGATCATCACCGGACGATGCTTCTGATTATCCGCTCCCGTATATTCCAACTGGAAACGTTCCGGCAAGTTATAATCCACTTGGATAGTACCTAACTGCCAGCGACGCCCGATCGCATCTTTTACCATGAAATCCAACTTAGGTCCGTAAAAGGCAGCCTCGCCATACTCGATTTTCGCCTTTAATCCTTTCTCCTGGCAAGCCTCCACGATAGCCTGCTCCGCCTTCTCCCAATTTTCATCGCTACCGATATATTTCTCTCTATTCTCCTTGTCACGCAAAGAGATCTGCGCCTCGAAATTCTCGAAATCCATTGTCTTGAACACAATCGATATAATATCCATCACGTTCAAGAATTCTTGCTTCACTTGATCCGGACGGCAGAAGATGTGCGCATCATCCTGCGTAAAGCTACGGACACGGGTTAATCCGTGCAACTCTCCACTTTGCTCATAACGACAAACCGTACCAAACTCAGCCAAGCGGAGAGGTAAATCCTTATAAGAACGAGGAGAGTTCTTGTAGATCATACAATGATGTGGGCAGTTCATGGGTTTCAAGAAATACTCCTCGCCCTCCTCCGGGGTATGGATGGGTTGGAAAGAATCTTTCCCATATTTCGCATAGTGGCCAGAGGTGATATATAACAACTTGTTTCCGATCGGCGGACACATAACCTCTTGGTAATTATAACGTGCCTGAATACGGCGAAGAAACTCTTGCAGCCTCAATCTCAGAGCTGTCCCTTTCGGAAGCCACATCGGTAATCCTTTTCCTACCGTATCCGAGAACATAAACAAGTCCATCTCTTTGCCTATCTTACGGTGATCCCGTTTTTTAGCCTCTTCCAGCATCACCAGATACTCATCAAGCATCTTCTTCTTCGGGAAAGTGATGCCATACAGACGAACTAACTGCTTACGCTTCTCGTCGCCACGCCAATACGCGCCAGCGACACTCAATATCTTAACAGCTTTCAAATAGGATGTATTCGGCAAATGCGGCCCCCTGCATAAATCAGTAAAGGAACCTTGCGTATAAGTCGTGATCGATCCATCCTCAAGCTCGGAAATAAGTTCCGTTTTATAAATTTCACCTCTATCGCCGAACATCTTCATGGCATCAGCCTTTGTGATATCCTGGCGCTTGATCTCCTCTTTCTTAGCGACAAGCTCGAGCATCTTTGCCTCGATAACCGGAAAATCACTTTCCTTGATCACAGCTTCTCCTGGATCCACATCGTAATAGAATCCATTCTCGATAGCCGGACCTATACCGAATTTTATGCCAGGATACAATTCCTGCAAAGCTTCCGCCATCAAGTGGGCGCTTGAGTGCCAAAAGGCATGCTTGCCCTCCTCGTCTTCCCATTTCAACAATTTCACGGTAGCGTCCTCGTTGATCGGACGAGTCAAGTCCCAAGTTTCCCCATTCACACTGGCAGCCAACACCTCTTGCGCCAGTCGAGAACTGATACTTTCCGCTATTTGCATGGCGGTAGTTCCCTGCGCATATTCTCTTACGGAATTATCCGGAAATGTAATCTTGATCATATTCAAACTATATATCTTCTATAATTCTCTAATTTTCGACCCACAAAGGTAATATTTTTTTCTATCGAGAAACATTAAATCCATTATTTTTAAAGGATTCACGAGAATATATCACCTACTTGTCATCCGTTTAATAATACTGTACGCGTCATATATCCCCAATTCTCCCGCTTTACTCAAATCCGAGATGCCGAGATTCACCTCTCCTTGAGACAGCCGAGCGAGGCCTCTATTATAATAAGCCTCGGCAAATTCAGGATCTCGCTCGATCGCCTCGCTGTAGTCCACGATAGCCGCACGGAAATCTCGCTGTGCACAGCGAAGGTTAGCCCGATTAAAATAGGCGTACACAAAGCCCGGATTAAGCTTGATCACCATGTCATAATCACGCATGATTTGCTCATGCTCATAAGCCCTCTTACTATCTTTCAGTTGGGCGGCACCGGAATTTATATTCGACAAAGGCTTAGCAGAGCGGCCAATGCTAAGGTTCATACCTACGCCATTCAAGTCGTACGACTCATTCTCCGCCTGCTGAGACTGGTTATACAACAATTGCTTATAGCGCTCCACCGCACGATTGAAATAAGCCATCGTGAAAGAGGGGTTTAACTCTATGGCCTTCGTGAAATTCGAGATAGCCTCCGAGAAATCTTGAACCAGCATAAAGTCCATAGCCCTACCAAAATAGGCATCCGCATTATCAGGCTCACGAGCTATCACCGCCGAATATTCATCGATGGAAGCGAAATGAACCGCGATCTGGTCTTCCGTCAAAGCCGCTTCCTCATTCGTGATCCGCAGCTTTCGCTTCAAGAGCATCCGGGCATTATAATCCTCTACCATCTTATCATAGTAAACCAGTTTTTTCACCGGGTTCGCTTTCTCATAATAGGTAAGGACAAACTGCGGCTCAAGGTCTACACGCACGTTCCTATCCTGCACGCGCCCTCGAACCTCACTTTGATATTTGCTCTTACGCTCCTCCTCTTTGTCATACACGACTAAGCGATTGAATTTATTGATATTCTTATCCGATTGCTCACGAGTATTCTCATCCGACTGATCGGAGCCAGAAGAGGCGTTAGAGTTCGAGGCGGACGCATTTGGCAACTGTCCTTTCTTCGCTTGCTCTTCCATCCGGATAGCAGTCCAATAATCGCGGTCCGCACCAGCGTTATCCCCCAACTTGCGCTTTGCTTCCGAACGGCTGATAAAGCCAGGCAGGAAGGTCGGATACTGCTCCAGGACCACGTCATAATCATGGATCGCCCCCCGATAATCACCTGTCTCAAAACGAAGCAATGCCCGATTATAATAAGCCATGTAATTATCGGGTTCCAGCTCGAGCACTACATCAAAGTCCTCGATAGCCCGGTTATTGTCACCGACCTGGAACCGAAGCAAGCCCCGGTTAAAACGAGCGATCAGGTTCCGGCTATCCATACTTATCACTTGATCATAATCCGCCATAGCGCCTCGCAAATCATTCATTTGGAAGCGTACCAAACCACGGTTGATATAATAACCACTCTCGCGAGTATCCAAACGGATCGCCTCATTCAGGTCAACCAAGGCATCTTTATAATCATTTAACTGATAATATACGATAGCCCGATTCCCATAAGCCGGAGCATAATAAGGATCCATCTCGATAGCCTTATCATAGTCTGCCAGAGCCTTTGTCGTGTCCCCTTTCTCCAGGTACATGGCTCCTCGTGTCAAATAATTAATGGAATATTTAGGGTGAGCGGCTATCAATTCATCAAAAGTCTTCTCCGCCCCATTAAAATCTTTTTTTTGTATGAAAGCGACCGCCATATTCACCAACATCTGACGATCCTCAGGCTTGAACTCAAGCCCTTTTTGATAATCAGCGATCGCCTCCTCATACATTTCCAAGCTTTGGCGGGCGATTCCTCGAGCGTAATATGCTTGCGTTAAAAAAGGGTTCCGTTGAAGACATAATGTACAGTCTTCTTCGGCACCCTTATAATCATCCAGATTGATCTTCGCTACCGCACGATAAAAATAGGGCTCAGCTAACCAAGGCTTAGACTTAATCACTTGATTAAAATACTGGATGGAAAGGACATAATCCTCAAAATATAAGGCATTCCTACCGATAGCCAGCACACGATCCGTATTAATCTGCGCAAAAAGCGAAATTGAGAATATCTGTAATATCAAAAAGAGTATTGCCTTCTTCATTTCATACAAATGATTGAGAGGCAAAAATAAGTAATTTATCTTACTTAGGCTCTATTTTCACCATTAAATGATTCTTAGCGATCGCCTCGCCCTCTTTGACATCAAGCTCCGCGACAACTCCCGCTATGGGAGCCACCACCCGGTTCTGCATTTTCATCGCCTCATGGATCAGCAAAAGTTGTCCGGCCTCTACCTCTTGGCCCTTTTCCACCATGATCTTGATGATCGTCCCGGGAAGATGCGAGATCACATCTCCGGCCGACGGCTTATGCCATATCGGCCGGTTCTTGTATTTCGTTGTCAGCAGCGTCTTATACTTACGAGCCGTCACCACGAAATCCACCCATTCTTCTTGCTGTTTCTTTTCCATATGCCAAAGATTTTAGAATGGAGGCAAACCGTGCTTCTTCGCCGGCCTGTATTCCTCTTTCAAGACAGAAAGCTTCAATGCGTGAAGCAATAACGAGCGAGTTTCCTTAGGCTCTATAACAGAGTCGATAAAGCCTCTCGAGGCCGCCACATACGGATTAGCGAACTTCTCGATATACTCCTTCACCTTCGCCTGACGCATCGCGTTCTGGTCTTCCGCCTCCATGATCTCCTTGCGGAAAATAATGTTAGCAGCGCCCTCCGGTCCCATCACGGCGATTTCTGCGCTCGGCCAAGCGAACATAAAGTCAGCACCTAAGTGACGGGAGTTCATCGCTATGTAGCCACCGCCGTAAGCCTTACGCAAAATAACCGTAATCTTAGGCACCGTAGCCTCCGAGTAAGCATAAAGCACCTTCGCCCCATGACGGATCACACCCGCATGCTCTTGATCGACACCCGGCAAATAGCCCGGCATATCCTCCAACGTGATGATAGGGATGTTGAATGAGTCGCAGAAACGGATAAAACGAGCTGCCTTATCTGCGCTATCGCAATCAAGGACACCTGCCAAGACCATCGGCTGGTTGGCCACGAAACCGACAGTCTCGCCTCCCATACGTCCAAAACCAATCACGATATTAGCGGCCCATAATGCCTGTACCTCCAAGAAATCAGAATCATCAACGATACACTTGATCACATCCCGTACATCGTAAGGCTGCTTAGGATCTGAAGGCACTACCTGCTCGATATTCAGCATGGCGGAAGGCTCTTTCGGCTCCACGACCTTAGCCCGCTCCTGGTTATTCCAAGGAATAAAGCTTACTAATCGTTTTACTTGCTCGAAACACTCCTTCTCACTCAAGGCATAGAAATGAGCGTTACCCGTGGTCTCCGCATGCACACGAGCTCCACCCAGCTCTTCCATAGAAATATCCTCGCCGAGAACGGTCTTGATCACGTTCGGTCCGGTTATAAACATCTTGGATATATTCTCGACCACGAACACGAAATCCGTCAAAGCGGGAGAATAAACGGCTCCTCCGGCACAAGGGCCAAGGATCAACGAGATTTGGGGAATCACGCCAGAGGCGATCGTATTCCGATAGAAAATCTCGCCATAACCAGCCAAGGCGCTAACTCCCTCTTGGATACGGGCTCCACCCGAGTCATTGATACCGATAATCGGGCATTTCATCTTCAAGGCATGATCCATGATCTTCGTGATCTTACGGGCATGCTGCAATCCCAGCGAACCTCCGGCAACCGTGAAGTCTTGCGCATAGATACAAACCGGAGCGCCAAAGATCGTACCAGTACCGGTCACCACGCCATCCCCGGGAAAATCCTTTTTTTCCATCCCGAAGTCGCGCCCATCGTGTTTCACGAACATGTCATACTCATGGAAAGAGTTCCTGTCCAACAAAGCCAAGATACGCTCACGAGCCGTAAGTTTACCCATAGCGACCTGTTTCTCGATAGCGGCCTCACCACCGCCTTTCTCGATAACGGCTTTCTTTTCTCTAAGAGCCTCAATGTTTTTACTTAAATCTGTCATTTTAATATAGATTTATTATTTACCGACGGCTTTCGCCCTATAAGAGCAACGCGCCGTCCCCTTAATAATACTATTCAATTTACCTCGATTCAACTGCCGACGAATCGCTGATATATTGTCGATAAACACGTGACCTGTCAGGTGCTCGCACTCGTGCTGTACGATACGGGCCGCGAAACCTTCCAGAAACTCCTCATGCTCCTGCCAATCCTCGTCCCAGTATCTTACACGGATCGTTTTCGAGCGGGATACCTTCTCATGGATTCCGGGCAAGCTCAAGCAGCCTTCCTCCATAGCCTCCTCTTCCTCGCTACGCTCCAGGAACTCCGGATTGATCATCGTCCGCTTGAAATCTTTACATTCCGCGAAATCATCCGCCAAGACACTGCCATCAATCACCAACAGACGAAGCGACAGACCCACTTGAGGAGCGGCAAGCCCTACCCCATCCGCATGATACATTGTCTCAAACATATTGGAAACCAATTGTTTCAAGTCCGGATAATCTCTTGGTACCTCCTCAGCCTCCTTTCTCAAGACCGGCTGGCCATACAAATACACAGGTAAAATCATACGTTATAACTGATATTTTTTACTTTCCAAATAAGCTTGTAAAATAATGACAGCGCTGATCTCATCGACCAACGCCTTATCCTGTCGTTTCTTTTTCGGCAGCCCCCCATCAAGCATCGTGCGATGTGCCATCACCGAGGTGAAACGCTCATCATAATAGGTGACTGGTATCTGTGGAAGAGCTCTCCGAAGATGAGTCACGAAAGCCTTCACATGACTCATGTTTTCCGAAGGTTCATTATTCATCTGCTTCGGAAGTCCCACCACAAACAACTCCACGGGCTCCCGGGCGATATAGTCAGACAAGTATCTCACGACCTCTCCACTCGGCACGGTAGTCAAGCCATTAGCTATGATCTGTAGCGTGTCTGTCACGGCTATTCCCGTACGTTTCCTACCATAGTCTATTGCTACTATTCTTCCCATTTGGCGCGAATATAGTACAAATTATACTCTTTACTTACACAAAATAACGAAAAGTGTGCAATCTTCCTCACTAATACGCATTCTTTTCTCCCTTAAACATATTTAATACCGTAACTACGATAATCTTCAGATCCAGGAAAAACGTCCAGTTCTCGATATACCAAACATCCCTTTTCACACGTCCTTCCATTTGTTCCAATGTCTTTGTCTCACCACGGTATCCCGTCACCTGCGCCCAGCCTGTCACTCCCGGCTTCACCAAGTGCCTTACCATGTACTTATCGATCAGCGCAGAATACTGCTCAGTATGTTTCAACATATGAGGCCGAGGCCCGACCACCGACATATCTCCCAAGAGTACATTCACGAACTGGGGAAACTCATCCAAGTTCGTCCGACGCAAGAAATTCCCGATACGGGTTTTCCGGGGGTCATCCTTGACGGCCTGCAATGTGTCGGCCTCGGCGTTCACCTTCATTGTCCGGAACTTAAAGCATTGGAACTCCCGTCCATATAATCCCGTTCTTTTTTGCTTGAACAGGATCGGCCCCGGGGAACTCAGCTTGATCAGCACGCCCACCACTACATACAATACCGGATAGATCGTAACCAAGATAGCCAACGAGAAAACAATATCGAAAGAACGCTTCAAGGCTCGGTTATAGATCGACTGCAAGGGCTCCCTACGCACGACAAGTAACGGGATAGACTCCATCATCTCCATAACCATACTCTTCTTCACATCCCTGTAAAACTCCGGAACTATATAGAAACGCAACATCTTTTTCTCGGCGAAATTCAGCAGACGAACGATCTTGCCGTTATTCGTACCGGGCAACGTGCAATAAATCTCATCCACGTCATGGGCCAGCACGTAATCCTCTACCTCGCTCGTTGTTCCCAAATAGTTCGGCAGCACGTTCCTCAACGACTCATTGTCATCAAAAAAGCCCATCACGTTGAAGCCATAACTCAAGTCATCTTTCATCACCTGATACAACTCCATCCCATTCTTTCCGGCTCCCACGATCACGACCTTCTTGAAATTGTAACCTTTCCTCCGGTACAATTTCAACGACAAACGGACAAAGACACGCCAGAGCGAGAAAATGACAATCGACACCCCATAATACACCAGCAAGAAGGTGACCAAGGCGCTTCCCACATTCAGGAAGATCAAGCAAGTAGCGAACAAGAAAATCAAGATCGTAACCAATCCAAAAGCCCTTTGCACGATCTTATCAATAAAAATAACCGCCAAATGCAATTGGATAGGCACGAAATACAAAGAGAAAAAATAACAAAAATTCAATAGCAGGATAACCTCTCTCAAATTATGAGATATGGCCTCCGTATATCTGGGATCGAGCAAGTGAACAACTGCCACAAAGAGGAGATTCAACACGATCAAGTCTCCTACCCCGATAAGCCATTGGATCAAATAGCCGTATTTCTTGTTCAACATGATTGCTGCTATGCTAAATTCTTGCAAAAGTAAGCATTTTCAACGCAAAAAAAAAGCCGCACTTTTGAAAGTACGGCTTTTCGCTTATTAAATCGTAAGATTAATCGTTAGCGCTCATGATAACCACGCGGTTCCAACTATTCTCATCATACGGCTGCTCGTCAGAACCCTTCCACTCGATAGTGATCTGGCTGGAAGAGATACCATACTTCTCGATAAGCTCTTTTGCGACCGCTCTCGCACGCTTCTCGGACAGCGACATGTTATAGTCAGACGTACCCGTCTTCTTATCCGCGTAACCTACCACCTTGATCGGCGTATTGTTATTCTTCATGAACTCAGCTGTATTGTAGATGTTAATCTGCTGGTTCTTGTCGATCTTAGCGCTGTTAAGACGGAAATAAACGACATTGTCTACATGGTTGTTTACGACTTGCGTAACAGCCTCCGGGCACTCCGGACAAGAAACCGGACGCTTGCTCAACTCATCATTCTCGGCACGCAACTTGTTAATTTGATTATTCAAGTCATTAAGCAAGTTGTAATCCATCGGCTCCAGCACCTCGAAATCAGTCTTACCCAACTTGAAGGTCAAACCAGCACTCAACTGAACGATACCATCCGTCAAGTGATTCATGTCCACGCGATTGAACTGCTCGTTCAACAAAGAACCTTGCAATTCCACGTTCAGATCTACTCGCTTGCTCAAGCGGAATGCCGTCAAGATACCGGCGTTCAACGTCGGCGACTCCGTTCTCGGGCGCTCAACAGACTCGGTAGTCTTGAAACGTTGCGCATATCCAAAGCCAACCCAAGGAATCAGGCGGAACACCTTAGACTCTCTGTAAGGAGCCCAGAAGTTCGTGACATCCCACAACAAGTCAACATGACCAGCAAAATATTTATTATGCTGCATGATCTCCGCGTTATTGCCCTCGAACCCATGAAGGATACCACCGTTCAACTGAGCACGGAAAGCCAAATACGGATTAAACCACTTTCCGAAAGAAACTTGAGGAGCGAAGTTCAAGCGATTCTTGAAATCCGCATTCCCATTTTGATCTCCAAGCAATACGCTTGCACCACCCGCGATCGAGATAAACCAGTTATCACGGGCTTTATTTTTCTTAAAATTCGTCTTGTAACCTGCCTCATCGCTAAACCCAATCTTCGGTTGGTATTCTTGAGCCGCGGCAGAGAATACGAACCCTGACAACAGGGCTAAAAACAACACTTTAGTCTTCATATTTTCAACATTTTTAATTAAACGGTCTCTTTTTTTTACATTCTAAATTCAAACACAAATTTAGCCTTTTTCCGCATTAAAACAAAATAAAAAAGCATTTTGTTGCCGAATCATTCGAAATAATTTAAAATTTCATAGCCTCCATTCCTCAAATACGACTCCTTTTTCATCAACTTCACGTCATTTCTCATCATATCCTCAATCAAAGCTGATAATGAATAGGTTGGTGCCCATCCTAACCGTGTGCGAGCTTTTGTCGCATCGCCTACCAGGAGGTCAACCTCCGTAGGTCGGAAGTATTGAGGATCAACGCCTACAACGACAGCACCCATCCGTTTCTTAATTTTTTCTAAATAGCCTTCTCCGACCTTCTCCGAGAAAATCGCATCATCCACCGAGTCAATGACACCAATCTCATCCACGCCTTTGCCCGAGAAATGGATCCCAAGCCCTATTTCCTCAAAGGCCATACGGACAAAATCCCGGATCGTAGTCGTTATCCCCGTAGCGATCACATAATCCGAGGGCTCATCCTGCTGCAAGATGGCATACATCGCCCGGACATAATCTTTAGCGTGTCCCCAATCCCGCTTAGCCGACAGATTACCCATATAGACCTTACTTTGCATATCCAGCGCTATACGTGTCACCGCCCGGGTCACCTTACGGGTCACGAAGGTCTCTCCCCGCAAAGGAGACTCATGATTGAACAAGATCCCGTTAGAGGCGTGCATACCATAGGCCTCCCTATAATTAACCGTGATCCAATAACCATACAACTTCGCCACGGCATAAGGGCTCCTTGGATAGAACGGGGTTGTCTCTCTCTGCGGAACCTCCTGCACCAGTCCATACAGCTCAGAGGTCGAGGCCTGGTAAATACGTGTCTTGGGAACCAACTCCAGCAGCCGTACCGCCTCCAAGATACGCAATACGCCTAAAGCATCCGCGTTCGCCGTATATTCCGGCGTATCAAAGCTCACCTTCACGTGGCTCATCGCCGCCAAATTATAAATCTCGTCAGGCCGTACCTCCCCAATGATCCGCGTAAGGTTCAGGCTATCCGTCAGATCCCCGTAGTGAAGGATCAGATTTCGGTTCTCCTCATGCGGATCTTGGTATAGATGATCGATGCGATCCGTGTTAAACAAGGATGAGCGGCGCTTGATGCCATGCACCGTATATCCCTTCTTGATCAAATACTCGGCCAGATAGGCACCATCCTGCCCCGTGATCCCAGTTATTAAAGCGACTTTACTCATATCCAAATATTAATGATTCATGAATAGGGACAGAGGTTCGACAAATACCAAGCATATAGTCGCCGTACCCCGTCCTCAATCTCTACCGTATGATGCCATCCTAAAGCATGTAGCTTACGCACGTCCGTCAGCTTCCTAAGCGTGCCATCCGGCTTGGAAGGATCAAACCGGAGCTCACCCTCGAAACCTATCTCCCGCTGGATCATCTCCGCCACCTCACGGATCGTATGCTCCACGCCCGTACCTATATTAATATGGGTATTCCTCACCTCACCCGTAGCCGACGAAAGCTCCTTGAAATCGACCCGCTCCATGATATAGACGGAAGCGTCCGCCATCTCCTCGCTCCATAAGAACTCGCGAAGGGGCTTTCCAGTCCCCCACAGGTGAACGTAGCCGGGCTCGATCCCATACTTAGCCAACACGGACAATATCGTGCCCTTGTCAGCCTTCCCCGTGACACCTTCCACCGGACGTGTGTCCAGATCCAGCCGGAGAGCCTCCCAATCCGCCTCGCGAAGGCATTTCCCTAAATGAATCTTCCGGATCATGGCCGGCAGCACATGAGAGGTTTCCAGATCGAAATTATCATTCGGCCCATACAGGTTCGTGGGCATCACGGCGATATAATTCGTGCCATACTGCAAGTTATAGCTCTCGCACATCTTCATCCCGGCGATCTTCGCGATCGCGTATGGCTCATTCGTATATTCCAATGGCGATGTCAGCAGGCAATCCTCCGGCATTGGCTGAGGGGCCTCGCGAGGATAAATGCACGTACTTCCCAAGAACAACAATTTTTTCACCCCATTCATCCAGGAGGCGTGAATCACGTTGTTCTGGATCATCAGGTTCCGGTAAATGAAATCCGCCCGATAGCGGCTATTCGCCAAGATTCCTCCAACATAGGCGGCCGATAAAAAGACATATTCCGGCTTTTCCCGCTCAAAAAACGCATGCACGGCCGCTTGATCTGTCAGATCCAGTTCCGGATGTGTGCGGAGCAAGAAATTGGAATACCCCTTCTCCCGCAAGTTCCACAAGATAGCGGAGCCGACCAACCCACGATGCCCCGCGACAAATATTTTACTTTGCTTTTCCATTTGACGTTCTCTTTCCGATTCTATCTTTCTCGCTCTATCAACCGCATCAGATATTGTCCGTATTGATTCTTCAACATCGGGGCAGCGACCTCCTCCAGCCGTTTCCTGTCGATCCACCCTTGTTTATAGGCGATCTCCTCAAGGCAGGCGACTTTCAGGCCTTGCCTCTTCTCGATCACCTCCACGAACGTAGAGGCCTCCGAGAGTGAATCGTGCGTTCCCGTGTCTAACCAAGCGAAACCACGCCCGAGCAGCTGCACCTTCAGCTCACCATCCCGAAGGAACCATTGGTTAACCGAGGTGATCTCCAGCTCGCCCCGTGCCGAGGGCTTGACCTGTCTCGCCACATCCACGACCTTGTTCGGATAGAAATAGAGCCCCACGACAGCGTAGTTCGATCTTGGCTTCTCCGGCTTCTCCTCAATGCTCAACACATTACCCTCCTTATCAAATTCCGCCACGCCATAACGCTCCGGGTCGTTCACATAATAGCCGAACACGGTCGCCTTCCCTTCCTCCTCCGCTGTTCGCACGGCCTCTTTCAGCATCCGGGTAAAGCTTTGCCCGTAAAAGATATTGTCACCCAAGACCAAGCAGGCGGCGTCATCTCCGATAAAGCGCGCTCCGATAATAAAGGCTTGCGCCAATCCATCGGGAGAAGGTTGCTCCGCGTACTCAAAACGGACGCCGTAATCCGAGCCATCTCCCAGCAACCGGCGGAAACCCGGCAAATCTTGTGGAGTGGAAATAATCAAGATCTCCCTTATCCCGGCCAGCATCAGCACGGATACCGGATAATAGATCATCGGTTTATCATAAATAGGCAGGAGTTGCTTGGATACCCCTTTCGTGATAGGATACAGACGAGAACCCGAGCCTCCCGCTAAAACGATTCCTTTCATGTCTAAAAACTATTTTATTCTTAAAAAACAAGTCGATTACACGGATCTCACGCGCCAAGTGCCTGTATCTTACGGTACTCATTCGGCGTATAGCCCATATTCTTCTTGAACAGGCGATTGAAATGCTGGGAGTATTGGAATCCCAAATCATAAGCGATCTGGCTGACGGTCTTGTCCGTGCCCACGAGTTGCTCTTTCGCCACGTCGATCAATTTGGTCTGGATGTACTCCTGAGCGGTCTTGCCCGTCTCCTTCTTTATCAAGTCCCCGAAATAATTGGCCGAAAGGAACACCCGATCCGCGAAATACTTCACGGTAGGGAGCCCGTTCACCTGCAGCCTGTCGTCCTGGAAATAAGCATCCAGCAACGACTCGAACCGGACCAACACATCCTTGTTCGAGTATTCGGAGCGCGTCACGAACTGACGGTTATAGAAGCGCATACAATAATCTAACAGCAACTGGATATTGCGGGCGATCAAACGCTTGCTCAACTTATCGGCCGGATGGATCAGTTCTCGCTTGATCTTGGCGAGGCAATCCTGGATAATCTGCTTTTCCTCCTCCGAGAGGTGCAAAGCCTCGTTGGAATTATAGGAGAAAAACGTATAGCTCTTGATCTCCTGCCCTAAAGAGGTACCTCTTATCAGGTCAGGATGGAACAGGATCCCGCGCGCCAAGGGCCTCACGCCTTCCGCCATCTCCACCTCTGTCACCTGCCCGGGAGCGAAACTGACAATTGTCCCCTCTTGGTAATCATACAACTGCCGGCCATACCGGATGTCGCCACATTTCACGTCTTTCAGATACAGGGCATATAAGCCGTAGTTCATCGTGAAATGCGTCGGGAAGCGGGTCGCCTCCGACAGATCGATCACGCTAACTAAAGGATGCAAGGTCTTCAACCCGTACAATTGGTTATACTGTTCCACCCGATCCAGCTTGATTATCTCTTCCATAAACGAACCTCATTTTATCTGTAAGCAAAAATACGAAATAATAAGATGAATGCACCTATCCGGGGTCACAAACTGATCCCATAGACCTGCTTTACCTCATCCATGACAAACACGCTTTCCAACGATCCTAAATGCTCGATCGTCCCGAGCACGTTGAGCACGAACTCCCGGTAATACTGCATATTGGGGACATGGACCTTGAGCAGGTAATCGAAGCTGCCTGATATATTGTAACATTCCGTCACCTCGGGAATAGCGCAAACGACCTGGCTGAAATTTTGCGCGATTTCCCGATTCAGGCGATCCATCTTCACGTTACAAAAGACGACAAAGCCTTGGTTAAGTTTCTCCGCGTCGAGCACGGCGATGTACTTCTTGATATATCCTCCATTCTCCAGCCTCTTCAACCGCTCGAACACGGGTGTCGAGGAGAGATTGACGCGGGAAGCGAGCTCCTTGGTCGTTAGCCGGGCATTTTCCTGCAAGGTCCGGAGGATTTGCAAATCGACCTTATCTAAACGTTCCATCTCATCAAAAGAAAAATATTCCGCGATAGGCCTGCCGAACACGCTTCAGCGACCTGATCTTTCTATAAAACCATTCAAATATAGGACTTTTTTCTAAAAAAAAGCCATCTATTGCACAAAATATCCGAAGAACATTCCTTTGTGAGAAAAAATAAAGAACGTCAAACATCTTAAAAAGCAAAAAAATCATGGGAAGAAAACCGTTACATTTCGAGACTTTGCAATTGCACGTAGGACAAGAGCAGCCTGATCCCGCAAGCGGATCGCGCGCCGTGCCGATCTACCAGACTACCTCATACGTATTCCGGGATTCCCGTCACGCCGCAGATCGTTTCGCGCTAAGTGATCCCGGGAATATCTATGGGCGGCTGACCAATGACACGCAAGCCGTGTTCGAGAAGCGTATCGCCGCCTTAGAGGGGGGATCGGCGGCGTTGGCGGTAGCGTCGGGAGCCGCGGCCGTCTCTTACGCGCTACAAAACATCGTGCGCTCGGGGGATCATATCGTAGCCGCCGACAATCTCTATGGAGGCTCCTATAACCTGATCACGCATACGCTGGCGGAGCGGGGCATCACACACACGATCGTCCCAATCAATGATATACAGGCATTGGAGGCTGCAATCCGACCGGAGACAAAGGTCGTTTTTGCCGAGACGCTGGGCAACCCGAACTCTTCCGTCACCGACATCAAGCGTGTGGCGGAGGTGGCGCATAAACATGGAATCCCGCTCTTTATCGACAACACCTTCGGGACGCCCTTCCTGATCCGTCCCATCGAACACGGGGCGGATGTCGTGATCCACTCGGCCACGAAGTTCATCGGCGGGCACGGCACGACATTAGGTGGGGTAATTGTCGACAGCGGCAAGTTCAACTGGAAAGCGAATCCGGATAAATTTCCCTCATTAGGCAAACCGGATCCCAGCTATCATGGGGCCATATTCGCTGACGTGGCCGGCGAAGCGGCATTCGTCACCCGTATCCGGGCGGTCCTCTTGCGGGACACCGGGGCTACCCTCGCCCCTTTCAACGCTTTTCTCTTGTTGCAAGGCTTAGAGACCTTATCGCTCCGGGTGGAACGGCACGTGGCGAATGCCCTTCGGGTCGTCGATTTCTTATCTAAGCATCCCAAGGTGGAACGGGTCAATCATCCGGCGTTGGCATCGCATCCCGATCACGCGCTCTACCAACAGTATTTCCCGCAAGGAGGAGGTAGCATCTTCACGTTCGAGATCAAAGGAGGACAAGAGGAGGCATGGCGCTTCATCGACTCGCTACGGATCTTCTCGCTGTTAGCGAACGTGGCCGACGTGAAGAGCCTGGTGATCCATCCCTATACCACGACTCACTCGCAACTCTCGCCCGAGGAGCTGGCGGAACAGGGCATCACGCCCGCCACGATCCGGCTATCCATCGGTACCGAGCATATCGAGGATCTCTTGGACGACCTGCGGCAAGCCTTGGAAGGATAAAGTAAAAGGAGGCGTGAATATTCATGCCTCCTTTTACTTTCAATGCGTATAATCCAACAACGTAACCTTATTTTCCAAGTCTCGCTCTATAATCATTCTCATCTTCTTAGCGAACGGGCGAGGATAACCTATCGGTGTCCCTTTTGAGATACACGAGGCAAAAACGATCGTATCAGCGCCTCTCTTGACCAATTCCCTGGCCCGTAATACCGCCTTCTTTCCGGGACATCCGCCACAATTCGTAAACCCGATAATTTCAATATTCTCCGTAACACTGGCAAATATGCCAGTCTTATTTCGAACAGCATTGAAATCGCCTGTCCCCGGACAATAATCTTCCGTTTGCATACATCTGATAATCCCGATTTTCATACTACTTCCCTTCATGAATTGAACCATCAAACGTTTGTCGTGTCGGAAAATCGTTCTAAATAATATAATATCCCATTATATTGAAACCTGTCAATCGGCTGTCCCATCATGGCAGCATGAGGATGACGAGGGTGGCGGGGATGTTTGGGATGGTGACTTTTTTTAAACGCATCGGCAAGAAAAGCAGGAAACATCCCCATAAATGGGGATAAACCTCGTGATGTTCTCAGCCACGCATCCAAAGGACTTTGACTAAGCACAATAGCGATAATCCATAATAATGCTTAATTTGGTGACGAAGATGAACTTTTGTGTTTCTATTTTAGTTCTATCTTCGCGAATCAAACAAGGATACGAACATTTATGGATATACCATTTAAACCAATACGGTTAGAAGACAAAAAGACGATAACCTCCCTGACATGGCCCAGCGATTATCGCAATTGTGATTTCTCTTTCGCGAATATGTGCAGCTGGCGTTTCTTATATGATAGTGAATTCGCGGTCGTGGACGGTTTCTTATTGATCCGCTTCTTGATCGAGGACAAAAGCCGGATGGCTTATATGATGCCGGTCGGCACAGGCGATCTCCGCCACGCGATCTCGCTCATAGAGGAAGACTCGCTCAAGCACGGGCATCCCTTATGTATGTTGGGCATCACGCCTGACGCGAAGGAACAGCTGGAGGTGGCCTTCCCGGAGGGCTTCTTCTATATCCCGGAACGCGATTATTATGACTATATCTATTTACGGGAGGACCTGACCTTCTTGCGAGGGAAGAAATACCAGGCGAAGCGTAACCATATCAACAATTTCAAGAAACTTTATACATACGAATACCTCCCGATCACCCCGGAGATCGTCCCGGAATGCCTTAAATTAGAATGTAAGTGGTACAAGGCGAACAATACGGAAAACGAGGAGGAGGAGCTGAACGACGAGCGCCGCTCCCTTACGTACGCGCTGCATCATTTCGGGGATCTCGACTTGATCGGTGGGGCGATCCGGGTGAATGGAGAGATCGTGGCGTTCTCGTTCGGGGCACCTATCAACCATAATACATTTGGGGTGCACGTGGAGAAGGCGGACGTGAGCTACGAGGGTGCCTACACCGTGATCAACCAGGAGTTCGCGGCACATCTCCCTGAGCAATATATCTACGTGAACCGGGAAGAAGACCTTGGCATACCCGGGCTTCGGCAAGCCAAACTGTCTTACCAACCGGCTATCCTGCTGGAAAAAAGCGCGGCTATAAAAAAGCAACTATCCTAAACCAAGTGAAGCGATGAGCAGGAAAGAGGAGGTAGAGGAGCTATGGAGAACCTGCTTCGGGGATCCGGAAAATTTTATCCGTCTCTATTTTGACCGGGTTTATTGTGACGAGAACACGCTGACAATCCAAGAGAACGGGAAAATAGTATCCGCCTTGCAGATGCTTCCCTATACGATGACCTATATGGGATCCGAGATTCCGGTGGCATACATATCAGGGGCTTGCACAGCTCCTGAGGCGAGAGGGAAAGGGCTTATGCGAAGGCTCTTACAGACCTCCTTCGAGGAGATGGCACGACGCGGCGTAGCCCTTACCGCCTTAATACCGGCTGAGCCTTGGCTCTTCGATTACTATCGACAACTTGGTTATACGGAAACCTTTGATTACGCGGAGGAAAGCTATCTATTGCCTACGACGCTAAACGTATTCCCTGACGTGAGGGTGTCACGCCCTTCGCATAGCGACCCCGAGCTATACGCCTACTTCAATCGGAAACTTAGCGAGCGCCGGATGTGTATCCAGCATACGTATAAGGATTTCAACACGATTTTCCTGAATTTCCAATTGGATAACGACGGTATATATATAGCGAAAAGTCCGGAAAATCATATCGTGGGAATGGTTTTTGCTTACGTGGAAGAGATCACCTCGCCCTCCAACTCCAAGAGAAGGATGGTCGTAAAAGAATTGTTTTATGAGTCTGACGCCGCGAAAGAGGCTCTTATACAGGAAATAACTTTAAGGAACAACGCGATGGAAGCGGTCGTGAAAGTTCCGCCGACACGCTTGAATTTCCACCAATTTGGCATGGCACGGGTTATAGACCGCAAACGGATGATCCGGCTTTGGCTGTCGGGGCAGTCAAGACCTGCCTTTTCTCAAGAAGAGTTATCGGCAATGGAGCCACAAACATTGACATACACTTTGATGAACTATCCGGAAAGAGAGGCTTATATGAGCCTGATGTTGGATTAACCTTGCCCGATGAAAGATTTGGGCAAGGCCTATTCGAGCTGATAGATACGTAACTTATTATACAAGGTCTTTCGATCTATACCCAGCAAACGAGCGGCACGCGTCTTATTGTTGTCGCACTCCCTCAGCGCTTTTTGGATCATCTCGCGCTCATAATCCTCATTCCGCAATTGGATATTGGCTCGTGCCGGCTCCATCTCCGTCAATTCTTCAGGCAATTCCTTTCGGGTAATATAACGTCCTGTGGCCAATAAGGTAGCATACCTGATCACGTTCTTCATCTGCCGTAGGTTACCCGGCCAGGAATAAGACTGAAACAGACGCATAGTCTCCGCGTCAAACCCGATAATGTTCTTTTGAAGTTCCGTATTCGCCAAGTCAAGAAAATGATTCGCGAACAAAGGAAGATCCTCTTTCCGCTCCCTTAAGTCGGGAATACGTATCGTAAACTCATTGATCCTATGGTATAAATCCTCCCGGAAATCACCCTTATCTATCGCTTGCCTCAGGTTCTCGTTCGTAGCGGATATTAAACGAACGTTGATAGCGATCTCCTGATTACTGCCAATCGGCTTGACCTTTCTCTCCTGCAAGGCACGCAACAATTGAACTTGTACCTCGTATGTCAAGTTTCCTATCTCGTCCAAAAATATAGTTCCGCCCTGAGCGGCGACAAAAGCTCCTGTCTTATTATCGATCGCTCCTGTAAAAGAGCCTTTCATATGGCCAAAAAACTCGGATGCGGCCAGTTCTTTCGGGATAGCCCCGCAGTCCACCGCAATAAATGGAGCCTTACTCCTGCTGCTTTGCTCGTGGATACGTCGGGCTATATACTCCTTCCCTGTCCCGCTCGCTCCCGTAACTAACACCGACATATCCGTCGGGGCGACCAGTCTCACATGCTCATAAAGCAAGCGGGCCGCCTGGCTTTGCCCCTCGATGTACAGGTCTGAAGTAGAAGTGGCCGGCATTGGAGAAACCGGTGCCTCCTCCACAGCAATAAGCTCCCTGATTTTCCCCAACAGATCCTCCGGATTCAAAGGTTTGGCAATATAATCCGCAGCTCCTAACTTCATGGCCTGAACAGCGGTTTGTATCTCCGCGTAACTGGTCATCATGATAAGAGGCACAGACGGGAAGGCTTTCTTCAGCCATCGCAATAAATCAATGCCATCGCTATCGGGCAAACGCAAATCGGACAAGACCAAATCAACAGTCTCTCCCTCCAATTTTCGCTTAGCGTCCGCGACCGTAGAGGAAGAGCTCACCGAAAAGCCCTTCTTCCCCAGCCAAGTCGTAAGCATCAGAGAAAATGTAATATCATCTTCAACGATCAGGATAGACACCATATACACATCTTTATTTACGCTTCCACAAATATACGAAAAAATTGGATCACGAGCACATCCACGTGGCTTTACGCCAAACCCATTCGAAGGGTCCATACTTATGAGAGCGTAACCACCAATGACAGAAGCCCAACTGGAGCAGGAACAAGAAAATCCCGACCCCAAGACTCGCCGTCGTGCCCAAATCGTCAAACAAGGCGAGGCCATAGCCGAAATAGATAAAGGAGCCAAGCATGGATTGCGTCACGTAGTTCGTCAGGCTCATCTTCCCATAGGGAGCCAACCGACGAAGCCATGCGTGAGGTCTCTCCCACTGCCATAAAAAGACGAACGAGGCAGCCAGCACACTCATGAAGGCGAAATTCCTCAAGGAGGAGACGATCGTCTGGATGGGACGAAGCTCTTCTACCCGAGCGAACCAATCCGGTAACGCAAGATTCAGGAAATAGAGCGGAATGAAGCAAGCCAGCCCGATCCAAAGAGCTCTCGACCAAAACTTACGATGGGTGCCCAGATCGGCAAACAGGCCGGTACGTCCCAGCAGCATCCCTAACATGAAAAGAGAAGAGGCCTGGAAAAAACGTCCGTAATTCCATGCCCAAAGTATACTATATAGCTGTCCGTCCCATAAGTTCGACTTCACTAACGCCCAGAAATCAGGACCTTCCATATAGGGACAAATACGCTGGTAATGTACCAGCCATTGCTCGGCAGGAGCCACATAATCCGGATGCATCAAGGCATAGATAAACTTGCCCCATTCCAACGGCTGGAGCATCAGGATCACCGCAAGCGCCAAGACAACCTTATTCCCCCATTTGCAAACAGGGATCAACGTCAATCCCAAGATCGAGTAAAGCACCAAGATCTCGCCGGGGAAAAAAGAGGCGTTCACGCAACCGATCAAGAACAGGAGCACCAGCCTCCAAAAGAAACGCAACCGGAAATCTTTCCCTTTACGGGCTTGATTGTCAAACTGGATAAAAAAGCTGAACCCGAACAGCAGCGCGAATATGGCATAAGCCTTCCCGGAAAAGAGAAAAAACAGGGTATCCCATATCCCCGTATCCAGCGCCTTCATGAAAGAGCCGGATGACTCCGGGAAATTGTACAAATTGAAATGCTCGATGTTATGCAATAAGATAATCGCCATGACAGCGAAACCGCGCAACGCGTCCACCACCTCTATCCGGGGACGCGCTTGTCGTAATTGATCCATGATATTAGTATAAGCTATTGTTTGATATTCCGAACGCGAAAGTAATCAAACAAAACAGAAAAGCATCCTTTTCCGGGGATGCTTTTCTGATCAGACTCAAATCGAATATTCTAAACTCAACTATTTACCACACAAAACCTCACGGTTTTCTTTCACGGATTAAATGTAGAAACTTCTCAAGAATTCAATTTATCCAATGCGAGTTTCATGCCAAAATCCGGACTCAAGCTCATTTATCACAATAAAAATATGATTATCAGATATATATCTATCTCATTTTCTCTTTAACAGGTAAATCCATCCCTCCCGATATGCGGAATAAAGCCCCACAATTGTGGATTTTTTCCCCACGATCGCTCCGCGGAAAATACACAAGAACGTCATTAGCTTTTCCCGCCTAAGGTAGCTTCCGCATCCTTCACGATAGCAATCGCTTGCGCGATCACCTCCTCCAGCAAACGATTCCAGCCCGAATCAGTCAGTTCCTCATCGTTTTTCTCCAATATCCGCAGATGCTGGACCAAGGTGTTCGCCCCCAACATCGTGAACAGAGGGATCAGCTTATGGGACAACCGGGAAGCCTTATCGCGGTCTTTCAAGTCCAAGGCCTCCTTCAGCGCCTCGATGCTCTTACGGGTCTCCTCCGAGAAGGTACGTAATATGGAGGCGGACGCTTCCGGATCCTCCCCGGCGAACGCGGTCAGCGAGGAAAAGTTAAGTTCCGTCCTCGCCTCCAAGTGCAGCGCGAGCAACTCATTCAACAAGGAGATCAACTGCGCCGCGGTAAAAGGCTTATTCAGGAAGCCCGTGAAACCGGCCTCGATATAGTGATCTTGCTCCTTGGCTACGCTGGCGGAAAGCGCGATCACCGGGATCGCATCAGCTCCCGATATGCCCGAGGAGCGGATCGTCCGAAGCAGATGATAGCCATCCATCGCGGGCATTTGTATATCCGTGATGATCGCGTCGAAAGATCGCTCCCGCAACAGATCGAGAACCTGTCGGGGATTCGTGCAGCTGACCACCTGCACATGACTAAGCTTCAATAACTCCTCGGTCAAGGCCAGTTGCAACGGGTCGTCATCCACAAGTAAGCAATAGACCTCCTGCCCGTTCGCCAACGGGATCACTTCGGCAGGCTCCTCCTCATTCGCTTCTTGCCTCGTCTCCGGCAACGACTGACTCTCCGCGAGAGGGATAGGGATAAGAACGGTAAAGTCACTCCCCTTACCCGGCACGCTCTCCAACGAAAGGCTACCGTCCATCAGCGAGATCAAGCGGCGTGTAATGGAAAGCCCCAATCCAAACCCCTCCTCGTCTTCCGTCCCCGAAAGGCGAGTGAACTCCCCGAAAATCCGTTCTTGCTCATCCTCGGGAATGCCGGGGCCGGAATCGCTCACGGTAATCGAGAGCACGCCTCCCTTATCTGTCGTCTCGCGCAAAGCGACCAATAACACGACCCGTCCCTCCTCGGTGAACTTGATCGCGTTCGACAGGAGATTCCCCACCACCTGCCGGATCCGGATCGGATCACCCTTGTAAATCCGCTCCATACCCTCCGGCTTCAGGTTCAAGACAAACCACAACCCTTTCGCCTCGGCGATCGGCTTGAAACTCATATAGATCTCATCGAACAACGAGGGGATCCGAAAAGGTACCCGATGAATCTCCATCTCGCCCGACTCCAAACGTTGGAAATCCAGCAAATCGCTCACCAACGAGAGGATATGCCCCGAGGACCCTTTCATATTCTCCAAGTAATACCGCTGACGCTCATCCGGATGGCGGCGCAACAAAAGCTCTATATACCCGATAATGGACGAGAGAGGGGCACGTATGTCGTGACTGATCATCAACATCAGTTTCTCACGGCTTCGCAACAAGTTCTCGGCAACCTGTTTCGCCTTCTCCAACTGCCTCCGGTAGTACTTGCTCCGGGAGATGTCGCGCAAGATAAAAAAAAGGAACGCGATAACGATCACGCCCGAGATTCCCGCTATACCGACGATCAGGCGGGAGGTCTCATTCAGCAGCTCTTGCTTCTTGTAGACCCGCTCCAGCGAGTTCTCCATCTCCTCCTCCTCAATATCCCGGAGCATCTGGTTGATCTCGCGGGTGATGACGCTGTTGTTATAGCGCAGGTTCGTGGCCCGTTCCAGCAGCTGATCCATCAACCGCTGCCGTTGCCAGGCCACACTGTCCTGTATCCCGCGCAACACGCTCACGATCGTATCGGTAGGGTTATAGGCCGTCACCAAGGTATCCGTGACGATCTCGCGGGTGGTATTCACCACGATACTGGTATCCTCCTTACTGGGCGAGAAGACATCCGCCAAACGCCGGAAAAAACTCCGTTTCTGTCGGGGCACCACGATCGTGTCTTGCTTGATCTCTACCCTCTCCTGGATCTGCACCTCGTTGACAATCGTATCCTGCACGGCGATTATCTTCTCGATGTTCTGCGTGTAAAGCCGCTCGGTATTCACCTCCTTCCAGGTATCCAGCAATCGACGGGTATTCCACCGTTTCCGGTTCAGCAACATATCAATGGTGTCGATCTTAAGTAGCTGCATGGAATCCGTCACCAGCACCCTAAGAGAATCCAAGTTACGGTGAGCCTTGTTAAGCGTACGGTTGAAATGGCGGAAATCATTCTGGGGCATCCCGACCAATTGCCCCAACGCCTCGCTCTCATACAGCAGGGAGAGGGTATTAGTTATCAGGTAAACCTTACGGCGTACCTGCTGATCGGGCACATCCTCCTCGGCCACCCGCTCCACCACATCGTAGATGTAAGCGATCGAGCAGACCGCAATAGCGATCAGCAGGATATATCCTACGATCACCTTGGTGGTAATATGTCCGTTCTGTCCTTTCATGCGACCGATCTGACGGCCGGTTTTCCGGTGCGCTTACACCGGAAAACCGTCATCCCTTTCCCCAGTTATAAATAGCGGTCAGATTTTCCGTAGAATCGACAAGAACTCCTCGTTCGTGATGTCGAGCTCCGGCTCCCGGTAATTAACGAAATCCTCGAAATAATCGCTGGCGATGTCCGCCACGACCTCCGGGCCGTCCAAGCCGTATGAGGAGACCAGCCGCTCCACCCGTTCGCGCATTTGCCGGATCACCTGCAAACGATCCTCATATCGCTCAGGCTTTTCTTGATCGGTAACGTGCTCATTACGAGCGATCAGATAAACCACCGTATAAAATTTCTCCACGCTTCCGAACACCGGCACGAACATCTCTTTCTTCTCTTCCGGAAGATCCGCTAAATAGTGTTGAACTTTTGTCATAAACTTGTCATTGTTTTTCTAAATAGTCGCCCATCTTTCTCGCAAGGCTTTCTCAATCCACCGGGCAGACGGACGAGATCATGCCAAACGCCGCATTATCATTCAGCGACCAGACCACCTCGCCGGCCTTGTCTATCTCCACCAGCTGGGGATACCCTCCACTCGCGGCAGCCGGGTCATGCCCCTGCCAATTACAGATGTACAAGCCGCCATCCGCCTTCGGCAATAGCTGGGCGACAAAGAAGAGCGGCGCCCCCGCTATATCCTCTCGCCCTATGGTACGGACAACCTCGCCGCTATCCAGATTCACCTCTTGAAAAGCGTGAGCGTCGCCACAAGCCACCCAGTAGTTGCCATTGCCAGCCGGGACGGCGCAGAAGGGGGTACCTTCCACCTTCACGCTCTTCACCAACTGCCCGGTAGGAGCGATCTCCCGCACCTCGGATGTCGCGAACAAAGGTACTAAATAATTGCCACGCTCATTCTTGTTCACCTGCCGAAATTGGGCGTGCGGCTGCTCTATTCCCGTGTCGAGACCGGTCTCGGAGAGGATCTTTCCTTCCGGGCTCACCTCCATGATCCGGGCCGGAGAGCCACACCAAGCCAACAAGCAATTGCCATCGGGCAGCACACGGGCCGTCTGCATCTCACATCCCTCCGGGGCAGGTATATCCCAAAGCTCCCGATGCTCCCGGTCGATCAGCTTGGCTCCCTTGGAATAGGAGAAGAGAATATTCCCTTCAGGAGTAACAGCCACCGAGTTACATTCCCATCCCTTCTCCAAAGGATGTTCCCATACGATCTTCTTCGTGTCTTTATTTACGATAGCGATCTTGTCCCAACCGGAACCGCCCAGCAAAAGGTATTCCAGCTTCTTTTGGCAGGCGGAGCACAAGATGAGCGCGACCGCCAGAATCCATGCTTGATTTTTCATATCTTATAAGTAAAAAAATACGGGAGCAGACCTACCACTCCCGTATCATGATTAATTTTCAGGATTATTTCGACAAATCGAGGAACAACTCATAGCCTTGTTCCGGCGTGATTCCCTGATGGACCACCGCGTGCACGGCCTGGATCATGGCAACCGGCGAGGAGCTTTGGAATACGTTACGCCCCATATCCACACCGGCGGCTCCGTCATTGACCGCCTTATAGCACAGTTCCAGCGCCTCCTTCTCGGGCAATTTCTTCCCGCCAGCGATAACCACGGGAACCGGGCAGGCAGCCGCGACTTTCTCGAAGCCCTCACAATAATAGGTCTTCACGATATTCGCTCCATTCTCCGCGCAGATACGCGAAGCCAAGCCGAAGTAGCGGGCATCGCGCGCCATCTGCTTGCCTACCGCCGTAACACCCATCACGGGAATATCGTACCGGCTCGCCAGATCCACCGCCCTGTATAAATTAGCGACGGTCTGCGCCTCGTGAGCCTCCTCGCCGATAGCAAGCATCACCGCCATAGCGGAGACATTCAAGCGGATCGCGTCCTCGATGTCGATCAGCACATTATCATTCAGTTCCGTCAAGACAGAGGTTCCCGCGTCGGAACGGAGACAAATCGGCTTCGTCGTATCCGCGGGAATCGTCGATCTCAGGATACCGCGGGTACACATCAGGCAATCCGCGTACTCAATCAACGGAACGATGTTCAGGTCAATACGTTCCAAGCCGGAGGTCGGCCCCATGATAAAACCATGATCGAACGCCAGCATCACCGCCTTTCCCGTCTTCGGGTTGAAGATTCGCGACAAGCGATCCTTCATGCCCCAGGCCAAGTTCCCGGCGCCTTTTACGTGAAAGCTCCGCCTTTGGGTATCAGCCACTCCCAATCCGAAGTTCACGCCTTCTCTCAAATCATCTAAATCTGCCATATTCTTTTTTCTTTTCTTTTGCTAAAAAAGGCGGAGCGTAGCCCACCCCGCCTATAAAAAATCACTATTTATCTCAAAGCCTCGGCGAACGCCTCGAACATACAGCTCCAAGAGGTCGCCCCGCTATCCGCGAATCCGATCGAACGCTCACCATAATTACGGGCGCGACCGAAGTTGGCTTTCATCGAAATAGTCGATTTCGCCCCCTCAAGAGCGGCTTTCGCTCCCGCCGACATGACCTCCTTTATATCATCCGACTCGCAGGCCCGCATCGCCTCTACCGCAGGGATCAAAGCGTCCATCATCGTCTTGTCGCCCCGTTTCGCCTGTGTCTGCTGACAGACATTCGCCAAGCCGCCCTCGAACATCTCTCTCACGTCGGCAGCGTCTAACTCAGTCCCTGACGCATGATCGCTCATTCCCAAGAAGAACGCCCCCAGCAAGGTACTGGTCGATCCGCTCACCTCCATCATCACGTCCATACCCATATCGCCCAGCATCTGCTTGAACTCCGTCCCCGACTGGGCTGTTTTATGGATAACGGTCATCGCCGTGACCATAGCGGTTCCATGATCCCCGTCGCCAATGACAGCGTCCAGGCGGGAGAATTCCTCCTCACGCTCCTTAATCCGCGTCAAGGCATTGTCCAGCATGGCCTTAAAATCCTCAACCGTAAGTTGTCTCATACTTATCCTCGCTTTTATTTGCCAATGGTTGTCCAATAAGGCGTATCCGCACGCTTATTATTCAAGTAATCAATGTGGTCCTCGTCCAAGATCGCCATAATCATCTGGAACCCGGCTTGCTCCTGAACCGTCAGGATCTCTTGGATACGGCTCACGACCACTTTCAATCCACGTGCCTCTAACTCCTTATAAGCCTTCCGGAAGATGATGTTCAATTCCATATGGGTGGTAGCCCCTACTCCATTTATGATCAACATCATCTTATCTCCAGCCTTCGGTTTCAGCTGTTGGCAGAGCAGATCCACCATTTCGACGGCTGTATCGTCTGCCGAGACCAACGGTTTCTGTCCGCCACCGCCTTCACCATGCTGCCCCATGCCGATCTCCATGATCCCTTCAGGCAAACTTGAGATCGTTCCTCCATTCTGAGGATGCGTACACGACCGCATGGCAACCGCCAATGTCGCCAAACGCTTGTTATAACGTTCGCCTATCTCCAACAGCTCGTCCAAGGATTTTCCCTCTTCCGAGGCGGCTCCAAGGATTTTGTACAAGGGGACACAACCGGCCAATCCCCGACGATCCTTGTCGTCGGCTCCAATTCCCGCGCTAATATCATCATGGGTTAATAGCTGCTTTACCTTAATACCCTTACGGGCAGCCAGCTGACAAGCCATATTCGCGCTCATTACGTCACCGGAATGGTTCAATACGACCAATAAGATCCCGGCCTCGCGATCCATCAGCTGCAAAGCCTGGAACAAACGCTGCGCTCCGGGAGCGGCAAAAATATCACCTACGACAGAACAGTCCAGCATTCCCTCGCCCACGAATCCGCTCAAGGCGGGCTCATGACCGGAACCTCCCAAGGTAACGATCGCTACCTTATCCGGGCTCTTGGGATTGACACGCACAACGATGTTCTCCGCAGCCAACTTCACTTTATCCGGATAGGCCAACACATAACCTTCCAACAACTCGGACGTGATATTCTCCGGATCATTTATAAACTTTGTCTTGATCTCTGACATACTATTTTCCTCCTTGCTTTATGAACGAATTTACTTATTTCAACTCCATGATCTCGATGGCGATCCCCTCCTCTTCGATAAAAGCGATCGTCAGATGCTCATCGCAGACAGCGGGGCCGAAGATCACCTTCTTCCCTTCCAACTCCGTTTTCAAGCAAGGTACGGAATAGGCGATATGCCCGTTTTTCTGGACCAACTCAGGCAAGCAGCTGCCTTCCTCAAACTTCAGGAACTCAATACGGTTAGGACTTTTATTATAGTCCGTCAACCATACGCTCAACCCTTCGTTGTACACGGCTCCTTCTTTCTTTTCCGTGGTGACAATCCCCACATGATTAAATGTTCTCATGATACGTCAAATTTTAAAGTTAAACATCTTTTATCTCAAATTTTTTCTTTGTCTCCAAAAAGCGAGAGCGCCCAGCATGAGCACAAGCACGACCGATATATCTAAATAGATGAATATCCTGTTCACGTCATCGTTCTGCCCGTAGGAATGCATCCCGCTCAAAAAATAATTCACGCCGAAGAAGGTCATCAATACGGAATAGAACGACACGACCGATGCGAAATTAAACATCCACCGGTTATCGCATTTGGGGATCAGACGCAGATGAGTCACGACAGCGTAGATCACCACCGTGATCAACGCCCATGTCTCTTTCGGATCCCAGCCCCAATAACGTCCCCACGACTCGTTGGCCCAGATAGCGCCCAAGAAGGTACCTATCGTCATCAAGGCAAGACCGATCCAAAGCGACATCTCATTCACTATACTCAGTTCTCGCACACGATCCCTCAGAAACTGGCCATCTTTCTTTCCGCCGATGCTCATCAACACTAAATCGGTCAGCCCTATCAGGCAACTAATCCCGAAAAATCCGTAAGCGCCCACGATTACCGCCACATGAAACATCAGCCACGGGGATTTCAACACGGGGACCAATGGATTGATCTGAGGATCCATCCAGTTCAGCCCGGAGACGAACAGGATAATTCCCCCGAACAGGGCGGAGAGCGCGAACGTCAGCAAACTCTTGCGCATAAACAAGAGCCCGGCGAACACGGTAGCCCAAGCCACGTAAACCATCGTCTCATACGAATTGCTCCAAGGGGCGTATCCACCGATATACCAACGCATCCCCATCCCGTATATATGAAAGGCGAAAACAGCCATGATCCCCATGACCAGCACGCCTCTCGCATAAGCGAGCCAACGCTCTTTCCGGAACAGGGAGACGAAGGCGAACAACAGCAACAAGCCTCCCCCGATCAAATAGCCCTTCTTGCAATGGCGAAACACGTCCAGCTGGTTGTAACGGATCTCGGCCCGCATCTTATCCGGACTAATATCCAAGGTCTTGTTTTTCGCCTGCTGGTAAGTGGAGATCATCCCCACCACCTCGTCGGCTTTCGTCCAGTCGCCGCTCTTCAGAGCCTCTTGCACCTCCGAGAGGTACCATCCCATGATCCGGGAGACAAACATGGAATCTTTACCCGAGAAAACGGACAGATCATCCCCCGGGGCATACCATTTATGCGCAGGATCATCCTCTTTCGGGAAGAGATTGAGCATCCTGTAATTGACTAACTGGTGGAAAATATTGACCTGCTCGTCTAACTTGATCAAATCCTTATCGAAACGGGTACGTTCCGACGGCATCTTATTATAGGCGGCCTCCAGTCTCTCCTGAAACTTATATCGCCCGTCCGCGTCAAAGACCTCCATATAGGCACATTCCTTCCTTGATAACCCATAAAAATCGGACAATTCCTGATCCGGGACGGCTATGAATGGAATACGCATCCACATATCCGGCATGGCAAGGAGGCTCAACAGGAATTGATCGGAATCCAAGGAGCCAAACTTGTCTGATTTATGCAATTTCCGAAGCACCTCCGAGGAAAAGGTATTGATCGGCATCATACGCCCACTCCCCGATTGGATCGGCAACTCCCCGAACTTGGCGGCATGCGCCGGACTTACGGCGTATTTCTGCACGATCTCCGCCAAGGGAGGCATCGTCCCTTCCACGGCCCACAGACATCCCGACGAGCAAAGCGCCGCGAGCAACAAGGCCGATCCACGGCTCGCTTTCTGGATCTCTTTCAACTGACGTGCCAACCGCATGAAACGGGTGCCCTTGCCGAACAAGGCGAACAGGAAACCGACCAGCAGCGACGCATAGCCGGCATAGGTGATATTCCGTCCCGCCACATCCTTGTTGACTGACAGCACCGTACCTTTCTCATCCGGATCATAAGAGGCCTGAAAAAAACGATAACCTTTCATATCCAGCACATTGTTCATGTAAACCCGGACATGGCGGGTCTGCCCGTCCACATGGACCAGCAACTCGCTCTCGTAGGCCGAAGGGCTGTCGGAACCCGGGTAACGTGTCAAGGTGAATTTCACGAGTTCCACGCTAAAGGGCAACGTATGATAAGTGGGGTGCCCGGAAGTCCGCACCAAGATCCGGTCACTCGACTCACCTTCTCGCAAATGCAGGATCCCTTCCTCCCCGAAAAGATGGGAGACAAGCGCCCCGAAAAGGATAACAATCAAGGAGAAGTGCGTTATCATCAGCCCCCATCTACGCTGCCTCAGCAACCGGCGCTTGATGGCGACAGCCACGAAATTGACCACCAACAGGAACTGCAACAAGAAAAAGACGGGGGAATAATAGACCATCGCTTTCGCGACAGCCGTCCCATGATACTTTTCCAGCAGGGTGGCGATAGCCAAGCCAGCCGCGTAGACCAACAACAGAATAATCGTTGCCCAAGAAGAAGAAAAAACTCGCTCAAAAAATTTCATTTCGTTCAGCACATTTTAGAATATAGACGCGGTAAAATTACACAGATAAATCATCTCTCCAACGCGGATACGCTGAAGTTACCGCCTCCACATCACTCATGGATCCGTAAAGCGTGTCGATAAACGACAAATGTCCGCCGCCGGTCGATATTCGATCAGCAGCGGACATTCAAGGGATTCAGTCTTCAATAATCACACGGAAACCCACATTGAACACACGCTGGTAGGGATAAAATCCCTTACGTGCGTAAGCCGTGGAAAATTTAGGCCGCTCGATATAAGAGCCACCGCGGACTACCTTATACTCGGACACCTCTTTCGGGTTTTCCTCATAAGGATAAGGCACGTAGTCTGATCTTGTCCATTCCGCCACGTTCCCGTGCATACAGTACAACCCGAAGGGATTCGCCTCATACTGCTTGCCGCCTACCTGCACTAAATTACCATCGTTCACGCTCTCCTCCTTCGGCAAGAACGTATAGTACTTGTACCAGAAAGAGGTCTTCGGCATCGGTTGCGGATCTATACCGCTCACCGCAAACAAATTGGTTGTCTCGTCAGCCAAATTATCCTTTTTCCCGAAATCCGCGTTCAGGTTGCCAAACCAGAAGTCCTCATCGCTTCCCGCGCGGCAAGCCCATTCCCACTGCGCCTCGGTAGGCAGGGTGATATGCAAGCCGGTCTTCTCGCTCAATTTCTGGCAATAGGTCATCGCGTCATCGTAGCTGACCCGGATAACGGGCTGCTCAGGCTTGTTGGCCGGATAGCCTTGCACGACGTGATCCTTCCACTGCTGATCCACGAAACGGCTGTCATGTTCCGGGAAGATGACACGATATTGCTCGTTGGTAACCTCCAGCTCTCCCATCCAGAAGGGCTTGTCTATCTTCACCTTCGCGGTTGGTCGGTTATCCGACTGCCCTTGATAGCTACCCATCACGAATTGCCCGGCGGGAATACGCACGAAAGTCATCCGCACGCCCGGAGCCAGCTCCACGACCTTGCGGGTCTCTTTCTCATCTGCCAGCATCTCCTTGATCTGATCCGCCCCGAAAGGCCAACCTTTCACCTTTACCTTCTTCTCCTTCACGGAAGGAACCGGCTCAGGCATCTCAGGTTTGATCTCCCCCTTGCTTTCCAGATAAGCGGCATAATCGGAGAGTTCCTTCTTCCAATCCACGCCAGCTCCATTCGCGTACTTATCCATCAGCTCTTTCCGGCGCTGGATCTGATCAAAGCCTTGATAGGGAATGATCTCCTTCCCCAATACATTCGCGTTGAAATAGCCCTTGTCCGGAGCGTTATAGTCGATCCAATTATACAACGTACGCCATTCCTTCTCGGTCAGATCGACATTAAAATGCCCTCTCTTCAGCATACGTACCAATTCACTCGTGTTCGGATGATACTCATACGGCTGCAAAACGACCATATCTCCCTCGCCACCTTGACGATGGACATACGGATGCAGGTTCAGGTAAGAAGTACCATACCCCAGTTCGTCCTTCTTTCCGCCACGGAGATCGAAAGCCTTTCCCTCCCCGTTATGACAGGCGATGCAGGCCCTGTCCAGGATCGGCTGGATCTCTAAGTCGAAAGTGAACGAGCGTGTACCGCCCTCCGGAGGTGTCAGCCGATCCGGAGCCTTTTGGGAGGCGATCACTCGTTTCGGGATCGGAATCTGGTTCTGGTCCTCATGGCAGCCAACGCAAGACACGATCTCGCCCGGCTGGCCGGTCAGCCAGCTACGCATCCATTGTATCGCCACGCCATCCTTATCCAACGGCTGGATGGAAATCGGCGTATTGGCGGGAATCTTAAAGATTGCGGAGCCATCTTCTTCGACAGGGACAGTCCCTAACAGACGCTTGATGTCCCATCCCGACTGGATGCCATGCCAATTATGGTCGGATCTCGTCTTTACATAGGCATACTCGTAGGCATGTAGACGAAGTTCCTTTACCGTACCCCTGGGGATACCTCTCAGTCCCTCACCCTCATAAATGTCCTGTATGAAAACGGTCGCCTCCTTCTCGTCCAGCTTCACCCGGTCCGGTATGGCGGGAGGTGTCTGTGTCTTGCGGACAAGAACCGGACTAATATAACCCTCACCTTCCACCTTGCGCAGGCAGGTCACGTTGTCGAACACATCCACCAAGTAAATTCCCCACAAATCCTGGGGATCCAGCTTGGCGGCTACCAGGAAATATTTATCGTTCAAGGGAGTCGGTTTGATGAACTGCGGCCATACGCCATTCACCAGCTCATCCTTGATCTCCTCCACGACCGGACGGTTCCGGTAAGGGATCTCCTGCACCATACCGGCAGCTCCCTTACGAGCCTTTGCCGGATCGAACAAGATCAGGCGACCGGAGCGGGCAATCCCATGATGGCCGGAAATGATTCCCACGAAAGCCGATCCATGTCCCGGTATAGGCTGCACGTCGAACGTACTGTTGGGGAACATCGATCCGCTGCCATAAAGCGCCTTTTGCTCCGTACCATCAGGATTCATGTTCATCACGATGCGCGAGTAATAGTGAGTCAGGTCCGTATATTCCCAACGAGTGTACATGACACGTCCGTTATTCATCACCACGGGATTCCAGTTGGCATCCTGGTCAAACGTCAAACGGCGCAAGTTTTGATTCTCCGGCGTATAAAGAACCATGTTACCGACCGGATCATCCCCGTTGACACAAGGCACACCTTGATAGCCTATGTTCGAGTTCGCTATGATACGTCCATCAGGTAAGTAAGTTCCATCATAAAACTCAAGATCAGGTTCCTCGTTATGGATCAACTGCTTAAAGCCAGTTCCATCCAAGTTGACCTCAAACACGTTCCATCGCTTGTCGGGCATTGTCTGGGTAAACATGGCACGATCGCCATCCCAATGCAACCGTAGGTCAGCGATGGAAGAACCGTTATCCGGTTTATATACCGAGCGAACCCGCACCTCTCCGCGCAAATTGCTCAACTCTACTATATCCGCGTCAAACCCTATACGGCGCGCGGATTCTTGATTGCTCCAGTTATTGCTTTGTGTTCCCAGCTCGGGAGCCATAGCCTTATGCGCGTTCACGCCCAACTTAAAGCGCGACGCCAAGATCTTATCCCCATCCAGCAGCGGATTCGCCAACAGGATAGCGCGTTTGTTGGCGATCGCTTTCTCTGCGTTCGCCAAAGCGGTTTCATCTCCTCCATAGATATTTCCGAAACCAGCCTTCACCTGTCGTTCCAACTCCTCCAAGACAGGTTGATATTTAGCCGAGTCAAATCCTTTGACCTTCTTCATATCCTCGAAAGCCAAACGGATCGCTTCCATGTTAAGCCAGCTCAAATCATTCTGCAAGTCGCAGATTCGTTGGGCTTTCTCGTATAATCTCAGATACTCCCTGATTTGGGTATCCAAGTCCTTTTCCGCATCAATCCGCTTTACCTCATTCTGTATATAGGTATCATCCTTCAGACGGGAGGCGATGTTCAAGACGACCGAGCGCTCAGCGGAAGCGTCATCAGTGGTCAGCCAATGCTCCAGTCCATCAATATTGGCGTTTAACGCTCCCAATTCCTTCGGATATGCAGCTAATAGGCGAGCGGCCTCCTCCTTAGGGAAAATGTTCATGATTCTGAAATATACGCTACCCACCGTCGATTGGTCAGCGAGCCCCACCTCGGCCTCGAAGCGGACATATTCCCCATTGAGCTGATACACCATCACTCCATTCGCGTGGCATAATACACTGTGGTCATATTTCTTTCCCCCTATCAATAGAGGATTCCCATACAGATCCGTGTTTTTACGGATACTTCCCGAGCCCGAGACCCAATAATCCGGATCCAGCTCATCCAACCAGACCGAGCTTCCATCCGCCTTGATCAAACGAGCGTTCGCCCAAGTACCCCAATCCCAGTCAGTCCCGTCCGGGCCGGCCGCCGTGACCAGCACCAACCGCTTTTGCCCCGTCAAGTCCGCTGACATAGGGACAGCCTTTTGCTTCGCCTTGATCCAAGCGGAAGAGACCGGCATATTCGCCTTCCTCAAGATCCCACGAAGCTCTGCCTTTTGCTTAACTGAGGCATCAATCCAATTATCCTCCCTTATTTGCCCCGTATTGGCGGAGACAAATAAGGAAGTTGATAATAAGAACGACGCCAATATGTGGCAATTCTTCATTATTATTTAGATTGAAAGTTGAACGTTGATTATAACGCAGCCTTCTGGTTCGTGAAACGCAAACCAGCATTGTCATGATAGCACGCCCATTCATCCACGATAGCCCCTTCCGGTCCGGCCATCATGAAATGGAACGACTCCAGTTTCTTCAACCGTAGAACGTCACCCACCTTTTGCACCACGAAATTCTTGCTCTTGATCGGTCCGTGTGTCTCCGGGATCGCGGGAGCGTCCGGAGTCTCATCCCCAATCTCCGAGAAATTGTAAACCCATCCTTTCTCCACCATCCAAGACTCGTGTTTAGCCGGGAAGTCCGTCTTTACATGAGCGTGCTCAGGAATCATCTGGCCCGGCAGCAAATAAATCGCATGGGCGAAGTACTTATATTCCGGATCATTGATCCAGAAAATACCTCCCATCCCCACATGCTCAAAATCGCCTAAGCCAAAATCCGTCACCCACATATCCTTCGCCATCAAGTCCGTGAAAGGAACATCGTAAAAAGCGAACATATCTTTCATCGCCTCCATAGCGACATCCTGCTGAAACTTGCCGTCCTTATAAAAATCGGCATTCGTGTACTTTTTAGAGTAAGTCATTGTTTTATTTTTTTGAGTGTTACAAGAGTTCGTACATCCCGGGAGGCAGGTACCCTCCGGGCAATTACCATTCCCGTTAGCGGCACAACAAGCCGTATCCGTCGTCGTTTTTCCCGAGCAAGCGACCAAGGAAGCCAACGCCAATCCCAAGGCCATCTGCCTCACACACGAAAATTTTTCCATTTTTCCCATAAGCGATCCATTTTTATTTATAATTCATTTAACATATCTTCAGTTGCTTCAATCCCTTTCTATCATTCCAAAGCCCAACAATCCTACCGGATCACCACCAACCGCCCCCCTTCCGCGGGAAAGGCGGCGATGTTTCCGGGAAAGGATGATCCTGTTTCCGGAAAAGGATGACGATGATTCCTAAGGAATACACCCCGCATTATCAAGCGCCATTCCCCGATCAGCGAATCGCGATGCCCTCGATCTCGATCAAAAGCTCCTCCCGGCAGACATCCGCCCACATATAAGAGATCGGGATCCGTAGGCCATAAGCCTCCATGCCCTTGACCGCCTTCTCATAGTCTGACCTGTTTTTCAGATAAACCCGCAATGTCTCCAATCTCGCGTCTTGAATCAGCTCCGCGATATTCTCCATCGTGATCCGCAGTTGTCGTTCCAACCCGACCCCTTTCAGGCTCTCTTCGCCCCGGATAGCGGCGGTTCCGGATATATAGATCAGTTTACGATCCCCGAAAGTCATGCTCTTTGCTCTCTCGAACTTAGGGGTAGTCTTCGTTTGGTTAGCCTCCTCCAATACTTGGTTGGAATAAGCATGGGCCGCCACCTGCAACTTATTATCGATCGGAGTGGCGAAAGCCTCAGGAGAGGTGAACACCGCGGCATCCACATCTATAAGGATACCCCCTAAGTTCGCGCCGATCCCCGTAGCCGCCGGATAGCCATTCCGCCACTCCGTCTTCGCGTAAAAAGTGGATCTCACGTTATTGAAAGCCTGGTAATGCTGATTAGCCCCATCAAACGCCGTGATTCGCTCTATATAGTTCCATTGCCGGATAATGCTATTCCAGGGGAATCCCTCCTTTCTAAGCACCTCGCCCAATAAACGGAACGAATCCACCGCCTGTTGCTCGATCCCAAAATGAAGCACGTCTCCATGAAAGCCTCCCGCGAACAGGAACCTGCCCATCGCGTTCTCCAACAAGACATAGGGTATATCCTGATAATGCCGGAACGTAATACGATCCAACGCGTCAGGGACGTAGCTATGTACCTCTACCACCAAAGGGGCATCCAGCGGAGGCTGGGACACATAACTCAACGCCGGTTCGCAATCTTTATAGTATCTGCGTATTTTCTCCCGCAACAGGATCCTACGGGACACATATTCCTCGTTGGAACCGGGTGTACCGAAGAACGCCAGCCTAAAAATCACCTCATTGACAGGCAATCGGGCGATCAACTCATCCACCATCTCGGAAAAATCAGCCGGCTTAGCCGCCAATATCGTATAATGTATCTTCTCGCAATAATTCATAGGATTCCCTTTCGTTACAATGAATTCACATACTCTGTCAACGCCTCGATCTCTTTCTTTGAGACGCGCTTGTCAATCCCGTGCTTATAGACACTGAACACCTCCTCCATAGTAGCTGCCCGTCCATCGAACAGGTAAGGGGCCGTACGCCACACCTCTATCAAGGTAGGCGTATCCCATCCCTTCTCAAACTCCACATCCTCTCCGATACGGTGCATTTTCATGTCAGTATAATAGGGACCGCTATGACATTCCCCGCATTTCAACCGCTCGAATACCTTCCTGCCCTCTTTCGCCTTGTCAGAAAGGTCGCCGTTCACCAAATAAGGGCTGGGAACTGGGCGCAAGGACTTCAAGTAGGCGTCCACACATTCCGCCATCTCTTCCTCTGGCTCATAGAACTGGATAAACTTAAATCCGGCCCGGACCGCCCATTCCGCCGTTTCCCGGATCCCGGAGATCATGCTCGGCGGGGTAACATGAGAGAGCAACAGGCTCTTGCAGTTCTTCGAGTTTCCCACACCGTCATTCATCAAGTCCCAATTCATGCCATCCGTGCGGGCATCCCCCGGGTGGCAACCATTGCAACTCTGCCAACCTTGATAACAATGATTGGCATCGTTAAAATAACGCTCGCCCTTATTCTCCGGGGTTTCCGTACGTTCCGGATTCATATTGACCGCCGATACCTCCAAAGTATTCACATCGATCACATTCAATACATCCGCGAAATAGGTAGGCACCAGCAACTTATCCCCAGAGCGCACGAAGTCGCGCGGGCCATTCCCCTGCAAAGGGATCCGCTCGCGGAGCCCATATAAGAAATTCAAGTCGTAATCCAGCCTGCTCTTGTCCTTATACGCCTCAAACTTAGCCAACATTCCCGGCTGATCGATCACGCTAACCTCGTGTGTCCCGCTATGAGTGATGTAGATATGCCTCTCGTCACAATCGATGCTCCATATACCCGCGGCGCCCCGGTCCGGATCATCCACGATCACCGCCCCGACAAATTCCTGTTTCTCGGTGTCGATCACGCTGAAAGCGCTCGTGTTCATCCATCCTTGCTGGAGCTGAGACGTAGGAACCGTAAAACGTCCCAAATTATGGGATACATACACATATTTCCCGTCAGGCGTGATACAGATCCCCCGCAGCGCATTACTTCCATTGGCCAACTGAATATCCTTCACTTTCGAGAAGTCGTCCATCCGTATCACGGATACACAAGCAGCCACAAAGTCGAGGTCAGCCCGTTGCGCCGGCAGGAAGTTCGTGACAAACATATATTTCCCATCTTTACTGAGTACGGCGGATTTCGGCTCACGCAACACCTTCACACGACGGACAACCTTACGAAGCTCCAGATCCACCTCCACCACGGAATTATCGAATTGGTTACAGACATAGACCCATCTCTTCCCAGCCCCAAACATCGGGTGGCAAGCTCCCGAGCCAGTCGGGATCGAGGCCTCCTCCCTTCCAGAGGCCAAAGACAGGATTCGCAGATGTCCCATTTTCCCGAAGGTCGTCACATACGCCTTGTCTCCATCCACCAATACGCCCGTAGGTGATTCAGCCAATGGATAAGAACGCAGCAAGGATTTACCGTCCGGGGAGAACACATCTAACCGGCTTGTCCCTTTTTGCGCCATCAGAAGCTCACCCTTCGCGTTCAACACGACATCTGTCGTAAAGAAAGGCGGGGTACCCGCTGACGCGACCATCACGCAACAAGTGGCGAACATGGTCATCAATGATTTCTTGATCAAATATTTTCGAGTGCTCATGGTATAGACTTATATCTTTCATTTATTTCCTGAATCCTAACTCATTCGAGATCTGCGCGGCGACCTCCCTGATTATTTTAGCCGTACTTCGTACCGCCTCATCCGAGAGCCGGTCTTTCGGGCCGGAGATCCATATCGCCCCGCAAGGGTATCCCGTATAATTGAATATGGGAGCCCCCACACATATCACGCCATTTAATTCCTCCTCATTATCCAAGGCATATCCGAGCTTACGCACTTTCTCCAATTCCTTCAGATAAGCCTCCCGCGAGGTAATCGTACGCACGTTATAACGAGGGAATGTCATATAAGACAAATATCGCTCCCTGACCGTGTTCGGCAAATAGGCCATGATCGCCTTGCCAGGCGCGGAGCAATGCAGCTCAAATGGCTTGCCCGGGGATAAGACAAAGCGAAAGGTATGATGCCCTTGGGCTTGCTCGATGAAAATCCCCTTCTCCTCTCCCAACACTCCGAAGCAGGCGGTTTCCTTTACCTGATCGCGCAAATCCCGCAAATGAGGTAAAACGGTCTCAAGCAAGTTATGCTCGTTCAACGACCTGAAGCCCAACGTCAGCAACTTACGGGAGAGCTTGTATCGTTTCGTGTCCTCATTGAAATTGAGATATTCCAACCTTACCAAGGTATTCAATATCCGATAGGCGGTCGTTTGGGATATTCCAAGCGCCGACTTGATCTCCTGCAATGTCTCGCCTGCCGATCGTAAGGAAAGATACTCAAGAACAGCGATACCTTTCTCTAAATTAGGCACCTTATAATTCTCCTCGTTTTTTTCCATATTTGGCAGCGTGTTTTCCATATTTGGAATCTTATTTCAGGTTTGAATCAAATATAAGGGAGATCACGAGAAACAGAGCATACAATCTGTAAAAAATCCTTAAACAATGTCGTATAACATATTCTTGCATATATGGGGAGCTTTCTCTACTTTTGCGCCACGATTTATAAAAAACATGAGCGGAAAATTAATATTCCATTCCCCTTTTACGACGAACATCCTGTTCATTCACTGGACGACAAGAGGCTCCACGCTCCCCAGCCCGACGGCCTCTCCAGATTCTTTCTATATATATTAATGTATAATCCTGCCTATCCCGGGATAGGCTACGTCCGGATTTTTCCATCGGACAATAAAACAACGTGACTTTCATGCGACAATATACGATAGCGAACTATAAACCTTATTACAAATCCTTGGTATCCTTAGGTGTACCTATCATCATCGGGCAATTAGGCGCCATCATCACCGGCTTGGCGGATACGATCATGGTCGGCCAACATAGCACAGAGGAGCTGGCCGCCGCCTCATTCGTAAACAATGTCATCAACGCGTTTATCATACTCGGCACCGGGTTCTCCTACAATCTCACGCCCTTGATCGGGGAAAACTTAGCCATCAACAAGAAGATAGCGATCGGTGGTTGGTTGAAAAACAGCTTAGTGGCCAATCTCACCACAACCTTACTGATTGTCTCGGTATTGCTGGCCCTGCTACTGAATCTTGAATCCTTGGGGCAACCGGAGGAATTGCTTCCCCTGATCCGTCCCTATTTCACGGTATCCATGTGCTCCATCTTTTTCGTGATGCTCTACAACTCATTCAGGCAATTCGTGGAAGGGATCGCCACTCCCTCCGTATCCATGTGGGTGTTACTCGCCGGGAATCTGTTGAACATCATCGGAAATTACATCCTGATCTACGGGAAATGCGGAATGCCTGAATTAGGTTTATTGGGAGCTGGAATCAGTACCTTGATCTCACGCATGGTCATGCTGCTTTTGTTCGTGGCCGTATTCATTTGGCGGAAAGATTATGCCCCTTACCGAGAAGGGTTCGCCCGGATCCGGATCAACCGGCAAAGCTGGAACCGCCTGAACGCCATCGGCTGGCCGATCGGATTACAACAAGGCTTGGAAGCCGGGACTTTTTGCATCACGGCAATCATGGTCGGGTGGTTAGGGAGCCTTGAGCTCGCCGCCCACCAGATCGCGATCACGATCTCTACGATCAGTTTCACGATCTACCTCGGGTTGGGAGCCGCCGTAGCGATCCGCGTCAGCTATTTCAAAGGGGCTAACGATTGGCTCCAGGTTCGCAAGATCTCTCTCGCGGGAATCCACCTCGCGCTCCTCGTCGTCGCCCTCGTATGTACGATATTGTTCACGTTCCGTTCCGAGTTAGGGTTGATCTTCACGGACAACCTGGACGCGAACAGGCTCGTGGTCACCTTATTGCCCATACTTATGCTCTATCAGATAGGAGACAGCACCCAAATCATCCTATCAAACACCCTAAGGGGGCTGGCCGACGTAAAAGCCATCATGTGGATCTCGTTAGTCTCCTACTTCATCGTGGCCATCCCTTCCGGCTATGGATTGGGATTCGCCTGCCACTGGGGAATATCCGGGATCTGGATGGCCTATCCGATAGGATTCTTATGTGCCGTATGCCTGTTGGGAAACCGGGTATATCAACAAGTAAAAAGGCATTTCGTGTAGGCGTTTTCGGCGGAAACGAGTATTTTTGCCGACAGAAACAGACTTATCATGACAAAACAAGGCTCCATATTGGTCGTTGACGACAACAAAGGAATACTAACCGCCGTAAAAATGCTCATCAGCCCCCATTTCGAGCAGGTGATCACGGCCTCGAACCCGAACAAGATAAAAAGCATATTGAGTGAGGAGAAGGTGGATGTCGTACTGTTAGACATGAACTTCAGCGCCGGTATCAACAACGGGAACGAAGGCTTGTACTGGCTTTCCGAGATCAAGCAGACCGATCCCTCCATACAAGTGGTGCTTTTCACCGCGTACGCGGACATCGATCTCGCCGTACAGGGAATCAAGCGAGGAGCTTCCGACTTCGTGGTGAAGCCTTGGGACAACACTCGGTTGATAGAGACCTTGCGAGCCGCCTACCAAGCTCGTTCCGTCGAAGGGAAAACGGCCGACCCTACCCCCAAGGCGATCGCCCAAGGAGGCGGTATGTTCTGGGGATATAGCGAAGCCATGAGGCAGATTCGCTCCCTCGTGGAGAAGGTCGCCAAGACGGATGCGAATATATTGATCACGGGAGAGAACGGGACCGGGAAAGAGATGCTCGCCCGGGAGATCCACCTCCTGTCAACCCGGCAAAATGGTCCTTTGATTCCCGTGGATATGGGGGCGATCACGGAGACTCTTTTCGAGAGCGAACTGTTCGGTCATGTCAAGGGAGCCTTCACCGATGCCCGCGCCGACCGAGCGGGAAAATTCGAGGCGGCGGACAAGGGCACCCTATTCCTCGACGAGATCGGGAACCTGTCATATCACTTGCAGGCCAAATTGCTCACCGCCTTGCAGCGCAGGAGCATCACCCGGGTGGGGAGCAACACCCCTATCCCGGTGGACATCCGCCTGATCTGCGCCACGAACCGGGACTTGCGGCAAATGGTAGCGAAAGAGACGTTCCGGGAAGACTTGCTTTACCGGATCAACACCATCCATATCGAGATCCCGCCCTTGAGAGAGCGTCCGGAGGATATTGTCCCGCTATCCGAGATCTTCATCGACAAATATGCCCACCTTTACGGGAAAAAGGCTCCGTCGCTTTCCGACGACGCGAAAGAGAAACTGAGATCCCAGCCCTGGTTAGGCAATATCCGAGAACTGGAACATACCGTGGAAAAGGCGGTTATCATGGCCGATAGCCACTCCTTGAGAGAATCCGACTTGGATTGCCCCACCACCGCTCCCGCCCCGGCAAAGGATGACATCACCACACTTGAGGAGATGGAGTATAACATGATCAAGGCGGCAATGGACAAGTTCGGAGGCAACCTGTCGCTCGTCGCGAACCAGTTAGGCATATCGCGCCAGACACTCTACAACAAGATCAAGCGGTATGGCTTATAAGGGAACTTTTCCCCTCCGTTTCTCCCCGGGAACCCACATTACTATTAAAAGACCATCGTCATGAAAAAGATCCATCAATCCCTTCCCTTCCAGTTTCTCCTGTTCGCCGTATCGGTAAGCATGGCGACCTACACCCTGTTGGAGAACCGTTTCTTATGGATCCTTCTCCCCGCGATCCTGTTGGGCGTGTATGCCATACAAGCGATCCTCCGCCTGTTCAAGAAGAACGCCCAAAAGGTCGCCTATATGTTCGACGCGATCGACAACAACGACTTCGCCTTCAAATACGCCACCATCGGTCACTCATCCGACGACAAGATGGTCAACGAGTCGCTCAACCGGATCACGCAGATCCTGTTTCAAGCGAAAGCCGAGGCGATCCAGCGGGAAAAATATTACGAACTAATCATGAGCCAGGTCAACACGGGGATCATCGTGGCTGACGACAAAGGATATATTTACCAGACAAACCGGGAAGCCTTGCGGCTGCTGGGCATCAGCATCTTCACGCACGTAAGGCAATTAAGCCGGATAGATGAGACCATAGAACGAGCGATCGACCAGGCCCGCCCCGGAGAGAAGCAACAGGTCTCATTCGTCAACGAGCGAGGGACGGTCTATCTATCGCTACGTGTCTCCGAGATCACCCTTCAAGGGAAGCACCTGCGCATCATCGCCATCAACGACATCAACAACGAGCTCGACAACAAGGAGATCGATTCCTGGATACGGCTGACGCGCGTCTTGACGCACGAGATCATGAACTCCGTCACGCCCATCACCTCACTGAGCGACACCTTGTTATCCATGTATCCCGACGCGAACAAGGAAATACACGACGGATTGGAGACGATCAGCGTCACCGGGAAGGGACTGATCTCGTTCGTCGAGTCGTACCGCAAATTCACGCACATCCCCACCCCTCATCCCTCCTTGTTCTACGTAAACAAGTTCGTCGAGCGGATCATCCATTTAGCGTGCCACCACGATGAGTACCCCAAGATCTCGATCCAAGTCGAGGTAAATCCCGACGACCTGATCCTGTATGCCGACGAGAACCTGATCACGCAAGTGATCCTGAACCTGCTGAAAAACGCGATGCAAGCCATCGGCAAGGAGCGAGCCGACGGGAAGATCTCGATAAAAGCCTACTGTGATCCCAACGAGGCCGTGATTATCGAGGTCAGCAACAATGGCCCCGCCATCCCCCCTGAGGAGCGCGACCATATCTTCATCCCCTTCTTCACCACCAAGGAGGGCGGTAGCGGCATCGGGCTATCCATCTCCAAGCAAATCATGCGGTTATCCGGTGGAAGCCTCACGCTCAAGAGCGGGACGGGTACACGCCAGACAACCTTCGTGCTGACGTTCCCATGACACCATCCCCGAGGATTTTCCATTTCCACGGCAGGATTTTCCAGAAACATGACGAGGCTAAAATCAAGCTTTCCCGTGAAACATTTCGTATCTTTACATTGTTTCATTAAGTTAATACAATAACAATATACCAAACAAACGAGATAAAGAGATGAACCTATTCGAGAAATTAAAAATCAAGCATCGCCCCCGTCCGGGAGCCTTGGATCTGCTAAAATATATCGGCCCCGGCCTATTGGTAACCGTCGGTTTCATCGACCCGGGCAACTGGGCCACCAACTTAGCGGCAGGATCAGAGTTTGGCTACGCCCTCCTGTGGGTAGTCACCTTCTCCTCCATCATGCTGATCATCATCCAGCACAACGTGGCCCATCTCGGCATCGTGACGGGGCTTTGCCTGTCCGAGGCCACCAATAAATACCTGCCATCCAAGCTCAGTCGCCCGATCCTATGCTCCGCCATGCTCGCCAGCATCTCCACGTCGCTGGCGGAGATACTCGGCGGGGCGATCGCCCTCAGGATGCTGTTCGGGATGCCCATCAAGGTAGGGGCGGTAATCGTCACGATCGTTTGCCTCGGCATGGTGTTGAGTAACACATACAGCAAGATCGAACGCTGGATCATCACCTTCGTGTCGATCATAGGGTTATCGTTCCTCTACGAGTTGACCTTGGTGGACATCGACTGGGGAAAGGCCGCCGCGGGGTGGATCAAGCCTACCTTTCCGGAAAACTCCATGTTAGTCGTGATGAGCGTATTGGGAGCGGTGGTGATGCCTCACAACCTGTTCCTCCACTCCGAGGTCATACAGAGCCGGGCGTGGAACTTAGAGGACGAGTCGGTCATCAAGAAACAGCTGAAATATGAGTTCTATGACACGCTCCTCTCCATGATCATCGGCTGGGCGATCAACTCTGCCATGATCCTGCTGGCGGCATCCACCTTCTTCCAGCAAGGTATCGCCGTGGAAGAGCTGGATCAGGCCCAGCAGCTGCTCGTCCCGCTCGTGGGTAACAACGCGGGGGTCATCTTCGCCGCCGCCCTGTTGCTGGCAGGCATCTCCTCCACGATCACCTCGGGCATAGCGGGAGCCTCCATCTTCGCCGGGTTCTACGGGGAGGCGTACAACCATACCGACCTCCACTCCAAGCTCGGCGTGCTGTTATCGTTCGTGCCCGCGCTCGCCGTCATCTTCCTGATAGGAGATCCCTTCAAAGGGCTGATCCTCTCGCAGATGTTACTAAGCGTGCAACTGCCTATCACGGTCTTCACGCAAGTGTATCTCACCTCAAGCAAGCGAGTTATGGGCGTATACGCGAACAGCCGCTCCACCACGATCCTGCTCTGGTCGCTGGGCACATTGGTCACCCTCCTAAATATCGCGCTACTCATCAGCCTATTTTAAAAAAATAATGACTACCTTTGTCCTCATTCTGATTCTGACGACAAAAGGTCATTTTTAAAACTATGAGTGAGATCAATACAAACGAGGAAGGCAAGAAGAGCTTGAATTTCATTGAGGCTGCCGTAGAGAAAGATTTAGCGGAAGGTAAGAACGGTGGACGTGTGCAAACCCGCTTCCCGCCGGAGCCAAACGGATACCTCCACATCGGGCACGCCAAGGCGATCTGCTTAGATTTCGGCATCGCGGAGCGTCACGGGGGCGTCTGCAACCTTCGTTTCGACGACACGAATCCCACGAAAGAGGACGAGGAGTATGTAGAGGCCATCAAGGAAGATATCCAATGGTTAGGTTACCAATGGGGGAACATCTATTACGCGTCCGATTATTTCCAGCAATTATGGGACTTCGCCATCCGCCTTATCGAGGAGGGAAAGGCTTACATAGACGAACAGACCTCCGAGCAAATAGCCCAGCAAAAGGGGACACCTACGCAACCGGGAGTCGAGAGCCCTTACAGGAATCGCCCTATCGAGGAGAGCCTCGCGCTATTCAAGAAAATGAACACAGGCGAGATCGCGGAGGGAGCGATGGTATTGCGCGCTAAAATAGATATGGCGAATCCGAATATGCACTTCCGCGACCCGATCATCTACCGGGTAGTCAACCACCCGCACCACCGGACGGGCACGAAATGGAAGGCTTACCCGATGTACGACTTTGCGCATGGGCAAAGCGATTTCTTCGAGGGAGTGACCCACTCGCTCTGCACGCTGGAGTTCGTGGTGCATCGGCCGCTATATGACCTGTTTATCGATTGGCTGAAAGAGGGAAAAGACCTGGATGACAATCGCCCGAGACAGACGGAGTTCAACAAGCTGAACCTAAGCTACACGCTGATGAGCAAACGAAACTTGCTCACCTTGGTGAAAGAGGGCTTGGTAAACGGTTGGGACGACCCGCGCATGCCGACTATCTGCGGCTTCCGCCGTCGAGGTTATTCCCCGGATTCGATACGTAAGTTCATCGACAAGATAGGCTATACGACCTACGACGCGCTGAATGAGTTCGCGCTATTGGAGAGTGCCGTACGCGAAGACCTGAATGCCCGCGCGATCCGTGTCTCCGCCGTCATCAATCCCGTAAAACTGGTCATTACCAACTATCCTGAAGGAAAGGTGGAGGAATTGGAGGCCATCAACAACCCGGAGGATCCGGAGGCAGGGAGCCACCAGATCGAGTTCAGCCGCGAGTTATGGATAGAGCGCGAGGACTTCATGGAGGACGCTCCAAAGAAATACTTCCGGATGACGCCGGGGCAAGAGGTACGCCTGAAGAATGCCTACATCGTGAAATGCACGGGCTGCAAGAAAGACGAGAACGGCGTGGTGGAAGAGGTATATTGCGAATACGATCCCAATACACGCAGCGGTATGCCCGACGCGAACCGCAAGGTAAAAGGTACGCTCCATTGGGTAAGCCGCGCCCATTGCCAACGGGCAGAGGTACGTCTGTACGACCGTCTGTGGAAGGTGGAGAACCCGCGGGATGAGCTTGCCGCTATACGCGAGGCCAAGAATTGCTCCCCGTTGGAAGCGATGAAGGAGATCATCAACCCGAACTCCTTGGAGATCCGCAAGAACTGCTACGTAGAGAAGTTCGCGGCGACTTTGCCCAAGCTCTCCTACCTGCAATTCCAACGTATCGGCTATTTCAACATCGACAATGATTCCACGCCGGATCAGTTGGTGTTCAACCGCACCGTCGGACTGAAAGATACGTGGAGCAAGATTAACAAATAAAACCGGTAAATGAGAAAAGACGATATTTCACGCTTGTTACGACAATATCTTTCCGCCAAGAGAGAGGGAAAAGAGCCTTACTTCGACGCGGACCAGATAGACGACTTGTTGAACAGCCTTGAAGAGTCTAATGATTATACCTACTGGGATGAAGTCTTGGCTCTCGGGCTGAAACTTCATCCCGGAGATACCGCACTGCAAATCAAGAAGGGAAGGCAATTCGTATACAACCAAGATTATAAGGGAGCCTTGGCTCTTCTCGAAAATATAGCGGAAAAGGATAACCAAGACCTGGATATGTTGAGGATGGAGTGTTATTGCTCGCTGGATCAATACCCAAAAGCGTTGGAGATCCTGGAAGAGCTGATCGCCGGGAACAGCGAGTATATAGAGGATGTATTCGAATACATAGCCCCTATCCTGAACGACTTGGACATGACGAAAGAGGCCCGCGACTTCGTGGACCGGGGACTTTCCTTGTTTCCCGACAATATGCTCCTGAAGAATGAGCTGTGTTACATATTGGAAGGGGAAGGAAATCTGCCACAGGCGATCGAGCTTTGCAATGACCTGATCGACAAGAACCCGTTCTCATTCGAGCATTGGTTCACGTTGGGACGCTTGTATTCGATGGCCACCGAGTACGAGAAAGCGATCGAGGCGTTTGATTTTGCCATGACCTGCGATGATTCCGACTTGGAGCCCAAGATACTGAAGGCTTATTGCCTCTATATGAACGAGAGCTACGAGAAGGCGATCGAGGAGTATTTGGAGATCAAGGGGGACGAGGAGACGATACATCATATCTCACCCTTGATGGCGGAATGCTATATCAAACTGGAACGGTACGAGGAAGCCTATCGGCTGCTTGCCAAGATCATTGACGACCCGGACATGGAAGACGGGGCTTCCAACTATCTCAACTATATCCGTTGCTGCATGGAGACCGAGCGATACAACGAAGCTTTCCAAGCGGTGGTTAAGGCGGCTCATCTCTACCCGGAGAATACGCATATCCATTCTCTTTTAACGCTTTGCCTTATCGACAAGGGGAACAGCGAGGAGATATTCAACGCGATAAAGAAGCTCAGCAAACTGCTCTATAAAGAGGGGGCGCTGCCTACTTTCTCGTTGGATGGTCCCCTTCCGGAGAAAGAGCACATTGAAGCGGAAAATCTCGTGAAGGAGTTTCTTAAGAATAAGGATAACAACAACTAAATGAGCGAGCACGGATGATACCCCACAAACGGACCTTGAAAGATTATGCCGTACTCATGCTAAAAGGCATGGGCATGGGAGCGGCGGATGTGGTGCCGGGTGTTTCCGGTGGTACGATCGCTTTTATCGTCGGCATTTATGGGGAACTTATCGACTCCATCAAAAGTATCAATGGCACCACGCTGAGATTCCTATTCACCGGTAAGATCGCCGCTTTCTGGAAAGGGATCAATGGCAATTTCTTGGGAGCGCTCATAGGAGGTATCGGGATCAGCATATTCTCGTTGGCGAGACTGATCACCTATTTGCTGGTACATCATCCGATCTTGGTGTGGGCGTTCTTTTTCGGGTTGGTATTGGCGTCCACATGGTTCGTCTCGAAAGATATTAAACGGTGGGATTGGAAAACGGTACTGAGTTTCGCTATCGGGGCGGTAATCGCTTACTATATTACCGTAGCCACCCCGGCGGAAACCCCAAGCAACTTGCCTTTTATCTTTCTTTGCGGAGCGATCGCCATCTGCGCCATGATCCTGCCGGGAATATCCGGAAGCTTCATCTTGGTACTGCTTGGAAAATACTTCTACATCATGGAGGCGGTGAAGACACTGAATCTCCCGGTCATGCTGGTATTCGTAGCCGGAGCCGCCATTGGCATCACCTCATTCTCCAGGGTGCTCTCATTCGCCCTCCGTAAATTCCACGATGTCACCATCGCTATATTGTCCGGATTTATGCTGGGATCATTAAACAAGGTCTGGCCTTGGAAAGAGACAGTAGAGACCTATGTAGACAGCCAAGGTGTCACGAAAGCCTTGGTAGAGGTGAACATCGCTCCTAATCAGTTTGTGTGGGAAGCGACCGGCTTAATGATATTAGGTTTCGGGATCGTCTATTTCTTAGAGAAATTGTCTGAAAAAAGCATGAGCCATTGATCGAAAAGGGCGCATGGCTCCCCAATTATCACCTCACGCATCGTTAACCTTTTTTTCTTCCCGTTTTTCACGGAATTTTACTAACTTTGGTGCTTGTGAGCTAAATAACGTGTTACATAAGAGATTAAAAAAACAACAAGTATTATGGCGAGAATGAAAGGAACTGTTGTTGTTAACACTGAGCGCTGCAAAGGATGCAACCTTTGCGTGGTAGCCTGCCCGTCTAACGTGCTGGAGCTGCACCCGAGAGAAGTGAACAACAAAGGATATCATTATGTATATATGAAGAACCCGGACGATTGTATCGGCTGCGCCAGTTGTGGGTTGGTTTGTCCGGATGGGTGTTTAACGATCTATAAAGTAAAAATCTAAACAGTCGAGAGGTGGCTCCGGCGATACAAGCCATAAATGGGTCCGTGTCGCTACATCCACGTATCAATTGTTCACTAATTATTGCGGTATGGCAGAAGAAATAAAATTAATGAAAGGGAACGAGGCGATCGCTCATGCGGCGATCCGCTACGGCGCTGACGGTTATTTCGGCTATCCGATCACTCCCCAATCGGAAATATTGGAGACCTTGATGGCGGAGATGCCTTGGGAAAAGACAGGCATGGTCGTATTACAGGCAGAAAGTGAGGTAGCCGCTATCAATATGGTATATGGCGGAGCCGGCACCGGCAAACGGGTAATGACCTCCTCGTCGAGCCCGGGCGTGAGCCTGAAGCAGGAAGGTATCTCTTATATAGCGGGCGCGGAACTTCCTTGCCTGATCGTGAACGTCATGCGTGGCGGCCCAGGCTTAGGGACGATCCAGCCAAGCCAGGCGGATTATTTCCAGACCGTGAAAGGCGGCGGGCATGGTGATTATCGGTTGATCACGTTGGCCCCCTCTTCCGTACAGGAGATGGCGGATTTTGTCGGTTTAGGCTTTGAGTTGGCATTCAAATATCGTAACCCGGCTATCATATTGGCGGATGGTATCATTGGGCAAATGATGGAAAAAGTGGTATTGCCCCCATTCCATCCTCGACGTACGGAAGAGGAAATCATCGCTCAATGCCCTTGGGCAGCACAGGGGAAAAAAGGCGGGAGGAGACCGAACGTCATCACCTCGCTTGAGCTTGATCCGGGAAAGATGGAAGAGAACAATATCCGTTTCCAGGCGAAATACAAGAAAATAGAGAGAAATGAGGTACGTTACGAGGAGTTCAGATGCGAGGATGCGGATTATTTATTGATCGCTTTCGGCTCATCGGCCCGTATTTGCCAAAAAGTTGTGGAAGTAGCGCGAGAGGAAGGTATAAAGCTGGGCTTGTTACGTCCCATCACGTTATGGCCGTTCCCCAGCGAGGCAATAGCCGCTTATGCGGATAAAGTAAAAGGGATGTTATCGGTTGAGCTAAATGCCGGACAGATGGTAGAGGATGTTCGCTTAGCCGTCAACGGAAAAGTGAAAGTGGAGCATTTCGGCCGATTAGGCGGGATCGTTTTCACGCCGGATGAGGTATTGAACGCTCTTAAAGAAAAATTATTCTGATTACGCATATGACACGAGGTAGTAAAGCAGACGAGATATTAACGCTTATGTTCATGCTATTGGCCATAGCGGCGGTAGTATGCTATTTCACCGTCAACGACAAATCCGTATTCTTGTATTGTGGCGGGGCGGCAATCGTATTACGGCTGGTGCAATATGTCTTAAGATTCATACATTAAACAGATAAAGATTATGGAACCCAACGATATCATAAAACCGGAAAATCGGGTATATGGCAAGCCCCGATTGATGAACGACAATCCCATGCATTACTGCCCGGGTTGTAGTCACGGTGTCATCCACAAACTGATAGCCGAGGTCATCGAGGAGATGGGGATGGAAGAACAAGCGATCGGTATCTCACCCGTGGGATGTGCCGTATTCGCATACAATTATATCGACATTGATTGGCTGGAGGCAGCGCACGGACGTGCCCCGGCGATCGCGACAGCCGTAAAGCGATTGAACCCCGATAAGATGGTGTTTACCTATCAGGGAGACGGTGATCTGGCGGCAATCGGCACGGCGGAGACCATCCATGCCGCCAACCGTGGGGAAAATATCGTGATCATCTTCGTGAATAACGCGATCTATGGCATGACGGGCGGGCAAATGGCACCGACAACCCTGGAGGGTATGCCGACCTCTACTTGCCCATACGGACGAAATATCGCTTTAAATGGCTATCCATTGAAGATAAGTAACCTGCTGGCTCAATTGGAAGGCACCTGCTTAGTGACACGACAAAGCGTACAGACCGCGGCTGCCGTCCGCAAGGCGAAAAAGGCCCTTCGCAAGGCATTCGAGAACTCGATGGCCAAGAAAGGCACTTCCGTTGTGGAATTTGTATCCACTTGCAGCTCCGGTTGGAAAATGACTCCAGAGAAAGCGAATAAATGGCTGGAAGAAAACATGTTCCCATTTTATCCGCTGGGTGATTTAAAGAATGTCGAATAAGTAACACGGTAAACGATCATGAAACAAGAGATAATAATCGCAGGATTCGGCGGGCAAGGCGTATTGTCCATGGGAAAAATCTTGGCTTATTCAGGATTGATGGAAGGGAAAGAGGTAAGCTGGATGCCCTCTTACGGTCCTGAGCAACGAGGTGGAACCGCCAACGTAACCGTCATCCTGAGCGATGAGCGTATCAGCTCCCCGGTATTGAATGAATACGACATTGCCATCATATTAAACCAGCCATCGCTGGAGAAATTCGAGAACAAGGTAAAACCGGGAGGGATCTTGATCTATGATGGTTATGGCATACATACACCCGTCAAACGAACAGACATCAATGTCTATCGGGTAGATGCCATGGACGCGGCTACGGAGATGAAGAACGAGAAGGCTTTCAATATGCTGATCTTGGGGGGACTGTTGAAAATCGTCCCGATGGTGAAATTAGAGAATGTAATGCTCGGGCTGAAAAAGTCCTTACCTGAGCGCCATCACCATCTGTTACCCATGAATGAAGCCGCCATCAAGAAGGGAATGGAGATTATCCAGAAAGTATAATCTTAGCCTATAACACATTGAATATGCCAATATGCCCAATCTATCTCAGGTTGGCATATTGGCATATTTTATAATTGGCACATTGTTTTTTGTTATATCTTTGCAGCCCATGAGGTATTATATATCCATATTGCTGTTTTTGCTCGGGACCGCTATTTCCTTATATGCGCAAGATCGCTCCGGGAGGGGAGGAAGAGGAGGTTTCTCATTGGCCAACCTGACATCCTCCCAAAAGGAGATACCGGACAGCTTACTACAAGCAGACAGCGCCACGCTGAAATCCAAGCGAATCGTCGGATACCGCCTCACCCCTCTTTTAGGAGAACGATATATCGCTCCGATGGACACCAATCGATTGAATTACGGGAACACGACCTTGGCAGAGGCGAATTCCTTGGCGGTAGGTTATCTCGCTAATGTGGGATCACCCGCCCAGACCCGTATCTTTAACGAACGTAAGGAAGAGAGGGATTTCATCTTCGCTGACGCATACGATTACTACATCACCACCCCCACGAACGCCTATTTTTACGACACGAAAGTGCCTTACACGCAAATCAGCTATACCACGGGAGGAGCCAGCCAAAATAAGATGGACAGGCTGAAAGGTGTCCTTACCTTGAATTTCGGCAAAAAAATCAATATCGGAGGAGAAATCGACTACATCTACAGCCGAGGATATTACAACTCCAACGGGAACAAGCTATTAAGTTACCGGCTTTTCGGGAGTTACATCACGGATCGTTATGAGCTAAACGCCTACTTGAGCAATTACAACTTCGTCAATTACGAGAACGGAGGGCTCACGAATGACCTATATATCACTGACCCTGATAACTTAGCGGAAAGCCAACGTAATATTGACGCGAAATCATTTCCGGTACGTTACACCGACACATGGAACCGCGTACGCGGAAAGCAATATTTCTTGACACATCGATATAACTTAGGGTTCACCAAGGAACTGGAAGAGACAGACGAGGAAGGATACCCTAAAGAAGTGTTCGTGCCCGTGTCCAGCATCATCCACACGTTAGACTATGAGGATAACCGCAGACGGTTCACCTCAAAAAGCTCAGGCATCGACACTTGCTACACAAACCTATACGGGATGGATGCCTCCCTCAACGACCAAACCTCAACGTGGAGGCTAAGGAACACGTTCGCTCTCGCCTTACGAGAAGGATTCCAGGATTGGGTAAAATTCGGATTGACCGCCTTTATATCCTTCGAGAAGAGGAAGTTCAGGCTGCCGGCCCAGGTGCCAGGATTAGATTACGGCTCCTATACTCAAGAGGGATCGAACGCGGGGATAGTCTCGTTAGACTTCCCATCCTCCGAGGTATATGATGAGTTTACCACTTATATCGGGGGAGAGCTGTCCAAGCGGCAAGGAAGCCTTTTCACGTATAACGTACGAGGCGAGTTAGGCATCGCGGGAAGCGACGCGGGAGAGCTCCGGGTGACAGGAGATATGCAAACAAAATTCAAGCTATTCAAGAAAGACGCTACCATCAAGGCGGAAGCCTATATCAAGAACATCACTCCCGCCTTCTATCAGCGGCATTTTCACGGGCGCTACTTCTGGTGGGACCAATCATTGAACAATATCCAACGGGTCTATGCCGGGGCCAAGATCGACCTGGAATCCACCCGGACCCAATTGTCCGGAGGCGTGGAAAGCATCCAGAATTACGTCTTTTTCAACAGCCAAGGCCTGCCGGAACAAAGCGATCATAACATCCAGGTTATATCCGCGCGGATCAAGCAGGACATCATGTACAGGGCCTTCGGATGGGAAAACGAGGTAGCCTACCAATTATCCAGCGATCAATCGCGACTGCCGTTGCCGGATATCAGCATTTACTCCAATATGTATTTAGCCTTCAAGCTGGCGAAAGTATTGACCGTGCAGATCGGGGCTAACGTGTATTACAACACCGCCTATTACGCCCCGTACTATGAGCCAGCCACCCAGCAATTCCAGCTGCAAGATGAGAACTCGCGGGTAAAAGTAGGCAATTATCCGCTGATCAATGCCTACGCGAACCTCCATTTAAAGCAGGCTCGTTTCTTTATCATGGCCTACAATTTAGGATCCAAGTTCGTATCCCCGAATTATTTCTCGCTGGCCCATTACCCTCTTGACCCGATGGTCTTGAAAATGGGCATATCCGTGACATTCAACAACTAAACGGATCTCACATGAAATCCAGGAAATTGATAGCCATTTACTCGGCCTTGCTCATTGTCACCCTGATAACCATGAGACAACTTTGGGAGGCAAGAGACGAGGCACGATCCCCGATCCGGCGAGACTACCCGGAAATAAAAGAAGAAGGAATACTCCGGATAATGACGGAATATAACCAATCCGGCTATTTCGTGGCGGGAGATACCATACAAGGCTTCCAGTATGAGCTCAGCCAGGCGATCGCCCAACTGTCCGGATTAGAAGTCCAGACACGCTTAGAGATGAGCCTGGAGCGAAGTTTCCAAGAACTATCCGAGAAACGATGCGATATAATCGCCCGAAACATCCCCATCATTTCCGAAATCCGTGAGGATTATCTTTTCACCGACCCAATCGTATTGAACAAGCAAGTGCTGGTACAACGGACCGCGGAAGCCAACAAAGGCAAGGCCCCTATCCGCAACCAACTTGACTTGGCGGGAAAAACGCTTTATATCCCCGAGGATTCCCCCGCCCTATGGCGGATCCAGAACCTCGAGCATGAGATCGGCGACACCATCTATGTCGTGGAAGAAACACTCTATTCAGCGGAACAGCTCATGATACTGGTGGCGAAAGGAGAGATAGATTATGCCGTATGCGACCAGCAAATAGCCCGGAGCACCCAAAAGGCCCTGCCCGGGATAGACATCCAAACCGACATAAGCTTCACCCAACTCCAGTCGTGGGCGGTACGGAAAGACTCTCCCATCCTGCTGGACAGCTTGAACAGCTGGTTCCGGCAAATCAAGGAAAACGGGATTTATGACCAAATATACAAACGATACTACAAATAAGCCGTTTATTCGCCTGAAAGTGTGAGCCCATCGCGTGATATTCCTAAAAATATCGCTATCTTTACACCAAGATTTTGAATGGAACAAAATGAGATTTGATGAATTAGATTTGGAAGATTCCGTCTTGGATGGCCTCTACGACATGAACTTCGACGAGGCAACCCCCATCCAAGAACTAACGATCCCTGTCATATTGGAGGGGAAAGACATTATCGCTTGCGCGCAGACCGGTACCGGGAAGACGGCGGCCTACGTATTACCGGTCATCAACGAGCTTAGCAAAGGACATCATCCGGCAGACGCGGTAAACGCCGTCATCATGGCCCCGACAAGAGAGCTAGCCCAACAAATAGACCAGCAGATACAAGGATTCACCTACTTCATCCCATCCATCTCGGCGGTAGCGGTCTATGGCGGCACGGACGGCATCACCTGGGAACAGCAAAGACGAGGGTTAGAGATGGGAGCGGACATCGTGATAGCCACGCCCGGCCGCCTTTTATCCCACATCAAGTTAGGGACGGTGGATCTGTCGAAAGTCTCCTTCTTCGTACTGGACGAAGCGGACAGGATGTTGGACATGGGCTTCTACGACGACATCATGCAAGTCTACAAACAGCTCTCCCCCACTTGCCAGACCATCATGTTCTCGGCGACCATGCCCCCCAAGATCCAGGCATTGGCCAAGTCCATCCTGAAAGATCCGGAGGAGATAAAGATCGCCATCTCCCGCCCCCCGGAGTCTATCATGCAGACCGCCTACATCTGCTACGACCCACAGAAGATCAAGATCCTGCAAGATCTCTTCTCAAGAAGCCGCCCGCAGCGGGTAATCATATTCTCCTCATCCAAGATGAAGGTAAAAGAGCTGGCATCGACCCTGAAAAGAATGAAGTTCAACGTGGCGGCCATGCATTCAGACTTAGAGCAATCGCAGCGCGAGGAGGTGATGAAAGATTTCAAGAACGGCCATATAGACATCTTGGTAGCCACGGACGTGGTAGCGCGCGGAATCGACATCAACGATATTAAGTTAGTGGTGAACTTCGATATACCGCACGACCCGGAGGATTACGTCCACCGTATCGGCCGCACGGCACGCGGCACAAACGGAGAAGGGCTGGCCATAACCTTCGTGTCCATTGATGAGCAAGCCCAATTCAAGCGTATCGAGGACTTCCTGGAGAAGGAGGTATATAAGATCCCGATAGACCCCTCATTCGGGGAAGTGCCGCTCTATGAGCCAGAGAAATACAATACCCGGAAGAAAGGGAAAGGAGGCTCACGAAAGAGCGAGGCAAAAGGTCGCTCCTCCCGCTCCGGCAAATCAAATTCACACCGAAAAGCGACAACCTCCAAGGCCGGATAGAAGCAGGCAATGGCGTGTACGGATCTCTAAATTCCCGATCACGCCTTTTTCATATCCGAGCAAAGCGAGCGAAAAAAAGAGGCGTGAAACAAGTCTTACACCTTGTCTCACGCCTCTCTCATCTTATAAGAAAAGACCCGCGAACATCAACCATTCATCGATGCCAGGAATTCCATATTATCAAAAGTCTGTTCCATCCGCTGTTTCACGAACTCCATAGCCTCCATAGAATTCATGTCAGAGAGATACTTCCGAAGAATCCACATCCGGTTCAACGTATTCTCATCTTGCAGCAAGTCGTCTCTACGTGTACTGGAAGCGGTTATATCCACGGCCGGATAGATACGCTTATTGGAGAGCTTACGATCCAATTGCAACTCCATGTTACCGGTTCCCTTGAACTCCTCGAAGATAACGTCGTCCATCTTTGACCCCGTCTCCGTAAGAGCAGTCGCCAGGATCGTCAGGCTTCCACCATTCTCAATATTACGGGCAGCGCCAAAGAAGCGTTTGGGCTTCTGTAAGGCATTCGCGTCCACACCTCCTGACAAGACCTTGCCGGAAGCCGGCTGCACCGTGTTATAAGCGCGTGCCAAACGTGTGATCGAATCCAGTAAGATCACGACATCATGTCCACATTCCACCAAACGTTTCGCCTTATTCAACACGATTTCCGCTATTTTCACATGCCGCTCAGCCGGCTCATCGAAAGTAGAAGCGATCACCTCAGCATCTACGCTACGAGCCATATCGGTCACCTCCTCCGGACGTTCATCGATCAAAAGGATAATCATATACACTTCCGGATGATTATAAGCGATAGCGTTCGCGATGTCCTTCAGCAGCATGGTCTTACCAGTCTTAGGCTGGGCGACGATCAATCCACGTTGTCCTTTCCCTATCGGGGAGAACAAATCAACCACCCGCACGGCAATATTGTCATACACTTTCGGTGATTTACGCGCCGTAAGCATGAATTTCTTATCCGGGAACAAAGGGGTGAGATGGTCAAATGGTACACGATCACGCACCTCTTCCGGCGTACGGCCATTGATCCGATCCACCTTTACCAGAGGGAAATACTTCTCTCCCTCTTTTGGTGGCCGGATCGCACCTTCAACCACATCACCAGTCTTCAGGCCAAAGAGCTTGATCTGGGATTGAGAGACATAAATATCATCCGGAGAGGTCAAGTAATTATAATCAGATGAGCGCAAGAAGCCATAACCATCTTGCATCATCTCCAGCACTCCAGTTCCAGTAAGGATTCCATCGAACTCATACATCTTCTCCTGCGGCTGCGGAGCATTGTTCGTGTTATTGTTATTATTGTGATTATTCTGTCGGTTGTTATTTTTCCGATTGCTATTTTGCTGGGAAGTTGTCTCCTGTTGCGACTTATTCGTCTCATTCTTGGCAGAAGAGAAGGGAAACACTTGGTCTAATACGGATTTAGCGTCCGGATGGCGGAACACGAGGCGTTTAGGCTCCTCACCCTGTGTCGGATGATTCTCAGCGGGAGCCTCTTCCGGAGCGGAGTTTTCCACGGGCTCTTTCTCTTCACCCGTCTCCGTCTCAGCTACCATAGGAGGCAATAAAGGCTTTTCCATCACTTTCTCTTCCCCCGCTACCACAGCCGCGGCCGGAGCATCTGCCATCACAGGCTCCTCTTTCTTCTCTTCCGGAGCAGCGGCCGTTTGTTTCTCGACGGCAGGTGCGGCAGCAGATGCCACCTTATCCTTTTTCTCTACACGAGGCTTTTTCTTACGCTCGGGTTGTTCTTTCCGCTCTTTCTTTTCGGCGGCAGGAACGGCAGCCGTTTTTTCCTGCGTATTCTGCGGGAGCTCTGCTGTATCCGCGCTCTTAGCTGGAGCGGAGGCTTTGGCTGGACGCCCTCTCTTTCGGCCTTCCGCCGGTTTTTTCGCCTCTTTTTCTTTTTGCTTCTCGGCCTGGATACCCGCATACGATATAGCCTGCTCGTCCAGAATCCGATAGACCAATTCTTCTTTCTTCAGGCTACTCACCTTTTTTATACCCAAACCTTCCGCGATGCTTTGCAGCTCGGGAAGTAGTTTCTCATTTAGTTCAAGAATATTGTATTTCTGCATATTGAGAAGTAAATAATCTAAATGGCACATACACATAAACCGTCATATACAAATACGCGTATGACCAAAGTATTATCGTATCTTTTTTAAATTAAAAAATTCATGTAATAACCGGATTGTTCAACTAATTTGAATCATTAGTAACATATCTGCGGAGTAAAATCTGCACAAAAGTAAGAATATTTTCAGAAAAGAATCGATTTTAGCCTAAAAAATTCACAAGTAACACGCGTTTTGTTGTATCATCGATGCGAAAACGGTTATCAATACGCTCACCGACAAGCCAAATTATCTCCCCTCCGCCGCAAAGGAGCCAAGCATTCTCTTTTTCGACCCGGCTGAACTTATGATCGGAGAAGTAATCGCTCAATTTCTTACGTCCCCTCATTCCAAAAGGGATAAACCAATCGCCCTCTCTCCACGTACGCAAGGTCAAGGGAAATGAGAGCTTATCATAATCCAAGCAGGCTACCCGTTTATCCTTCGGTATCGAGAAACTTCCATCCCGGGCTACCGTTTGGATATTCAACCGGATCGGCCTCTCATAACTATCCTTTCCCAATTCCAGCGGATACTCCCGCTCATCGGCGATCTCACCTATAGGCGTAAGCCACAGATATGAACGATCTTTCAGCAAACGATAAGTCGGCGAGTAAAAGAATTTGCCAGATTCTCCAAGCAAGGCCCCGAATACCTCTCCCGCTACTTGATTCGAAAAACCATAGTCTCTCAAGATCTCATACAAGATCGTGTCCGGAGCGGGAAATCGCATCAATGCCTTTATAGAGATCCTGTTGCCAGACACGACCTCTCTTCTCGCCTGTTCCAATACGTACGCATACATTTTCTCAGCGGCGGAAAGATGCTCCGCGGAACGGGCGATAGCCTCTCTCACCGAAGGATTAAGCTTTTCCAATAGAGGCAGCACGTTCAACCGGATAAAATTGCGGGTATAGGCATCCGAGAGGTTCGTGCGGTCCGTACAATACCCATAACCTCGTTCAAGCAACCAATTCTCGATCTCCTTCCGGCTGACGCATAAAAGCGGACGCGTCACATACCCATTCTTTGCGCGGATTCCTCTCATCCCACGTATCCCCGTTCCCCGGATCAAGTTCATCAATATAGTCTCCACGCTATCGTCTCGATGATGGGCAACCGCGATGGCCTGTCCTCCTAAGCGCACCCGCATGTCCTCGAACCAAACGTAACGTAATTCCCTCGCTGCCATCTCGATCGAGATCCGTTTTTCTTTCGCGTAGGCCATCGTGTCAAAATCAGCCTTATAAAAGGGGACTTCCAAGGACTTAGCGAAGCGAGCGGAAAAATCAGCGTCACCTTCCGACTCTTCCCCACGTAAATGAAAATCACAATGCAGTGCCACACAAGTATATCCTAAACGGTTCAGGATATCCAGCAAGGCTACGGAATCCGCGCCTCCACTCAATCCGACCAGCACCGGGCGATCATCATCCGAGAGCAACTGAAATTTCCTTATATATGAACGTACTTTCCCGATCATTCCTTTTCCATATAAAAAAGGCTCTGGCCATTTTCAGCCAGAGCCATTCCCTTATATCAAGATTCTATCATTCTTCCACGCCGGCCAGCTCCGGATCGATCATGATACGGCCGCAATACTCGCACACAATGATCTTCTTGCGCAACTTAATGTCCAATTGCTTCTGGGGCGGAATCTTGTTAAAACAGCCGCCACAAGCTCCACGTTGCACATAGACCACAGCCAAGCCATTACGTACGCCCTTACGGATCCGCTTGAACGCGGTCAGCAAACGCGGCTCGATCTGCGCCTCCAGCTTTTTAGCTTTCTCACGCAATCTCTCCTCATCCTGCTTGGTCTCGGAGATGATCTGCTCCAACTCGCTTCGTTTCTGGACCAGATCAGCCTTACGCCCCTCCAGCCTTTCCGTCAACTCCACGATATCCTTTTTCTTTGTCTCGATAGCCTCCCCGAACTCCCGGATCTTTTTCTCCGCAAACTCGATCTCCAGCCCTTGGAACTCGATTTCTTTCGACAAGTTATCAAATTCCCGGTTATTGCGCACGTTATCTAATTGTGTCTTATAGCGATCTATCAAACCGGTAGCTTCCGTGATCTTATGCTTTTGCTCGACCACCGCAGCCTCGAAATTCTGTATATCCGCCTGATAGTTCTGAAGACGTGTTTCCAGTCCAGCGATCTCATCTTCCAAGTCTTGCACCTCCAAAGGAAGCTCCCCGCGAAGCGTCTTGATCTTATCAATTTCAGTCATCATCGTCTGAAGTTGATACAGCGTAGAAAGCTTTTCTTCAACCGTATATTCCTTTTCAGCTGATTGTTTATCCGTAGCCATTCTATAAATATTTTACTGGGTTTGAATCTACATTCGAAAAATGTACCGCGAATGTAGGGAATTTTTTCGATATGATATTATAAAATATGTCTTTTGTACAGATTTCCGACTCGTAATGACCAATGACAGCCAGTAAGATCCGATCCTCCACATCATAGAAATCATTATATTTCGCCTCACCCGTGATAAAGATATCAGCGCCGTAAGCAATCGCGTCCTTTATCAGGAAAGCGCCACTTCCGCCACAGATGGCGACCTCCCGTATAGGGCGGCCTGTAAAGCGGGAATGCTTCACGCATCCTACATCAAACAAGTCCTTGACGCGCAGCAGGAAGCTTTCCTCATCCTCCTCTTCGGGAAGCTCGCCTACCACACCGGATCCCGCCTGTTCCCATACGTTCGAGAGCGGATAGAAATCGAACGCCGGCTCCTCATAAGGATGAACCGACAGAAGCGCACGCGTCACGGACGCCTTCTTGAAGGCTGGCAAGACCACCTCCACCCTCGTCTCCTTCTCCGTATGCAGCTTACCGATCTCTCCGCAAAATGGCTCACACCCCTCTCCTGCCCGAAAGGTTCCCTCGCCATGCAAGTTATAGCTGCACGAATCGTAATTCCCGATGCATCCTGCCCCGGCATTGAACAAGGTGTTCCGCATGATCTCGGCGTAATCTTCCGGCACGAACGTAACCAATTTCAACAGCGCGTCTTTTTGAGGGCTCAATATGCGCACGTTCCGCAGCCCGATCAGTTCAGCCAGACGATAATTGACGCCTCCCGCCACGTTATCCAGGTTCGTATGGGCCGCATAGATCACCAAATCATATTTACAGGCCTTAATCATGCAACGCTCGATATAAGAGGAACCGGTCAGCGATTTAAACGCCTTGAAAGCTAAAGGATGATGCGAGATAACCAGGTTACAGCCCTGCTCTATCGCCTCATCGAGGGTCTCCTCGGTGACATCCAAGCACAGCAAGGCTCCCGTGGCAAGCTGATTCACATCGCCTACTTGCACTCCCGCGTTATCAAAACCCTCTTGCAGGGGGAGCGGGGCGTAATGTTCTATCTCCCGGATTATATCTTTTATCTTTATCATACGGCGAATCTTTCGAGAATAACTCAACTATCCAAGACAAAGATTCCTGCCCACGACAAGGCACGACCTCATCCGGCAGGAATCTTCCTATCTCTTATTTCTTGATGTCGACCACCAAGTTCAACTCATCCAATTGCGATTGATCCAAGACGCCCGGAGCATCCAGCATCACATCCCGCCCTGAATTGTTCTTCGGGAAAGCGATACAGTCGCGGATCGAATCCAGACCGGCGAACAGGGACACGAAACGATCCAATCCATACGCCAGGCCTCCATGAGGAGGAGCGCCATACTTGAAGGCATTCATCAAGAAACCGAACTGCTCTTGGGCACGCTCTTCCGTAAAGCCAAGCAGCTTGAACATCTTGTCCTGCAACTGGCTGTCGTGGATACGGATCGAACCGCCTCCTACCTCGACACCGTTGATCACCATATCGTAAGCGTTCGCGCGCACGGCTCCCGGATCCGTATCCAGCAAGGGAATATCCTCCGGATTGGGAGAGGTGAACGGGTGATGCATCGCATAATAACGTTGCTCCTCCTCGTTCCACTCGAACAACGGGAAATCGATCACCCACAGGCAAGCGAAGGTATCTTTGTCGCGAAGCCCTAACTGGTTCCCCATCTCCAAGCGCAACTCGCACAGTTGCTTCCGGGTCTTCATCGCGTCATCGCCCGAAAGGATCAGGATCAGATCGCCCGGCTTAGCGGCAAAAGCGTTCTTCATCTCCTGCAATACCTCCTGGGTATAGAATTTATCCACGCTCGACTTCACGTGCCCGTCAGCCTCCACGCGGGCATACACCATACCCTTTGCGCCGATCTGCGGACGCTTCACGAAATCGGTCAGGGCGTCCAGCTGCTTGCGGGTGTAATTAGCGGCTCCTTCCGCGCAAATTCCGCCGATATAGGCCGCGTTATCGAACACGGAGAAACCATGCCCTTTCAAGATGTCCATCAACTCCACGAAGCGCATTCCGAAACGCAAATCGGGCTTGTCGCTACCATAATATTTCATGGCATCCTGCCAAGTCATGCGCAGGAAAGGTTTCTTGAACTCAATCCCGCGGATCGTCTTGAACAGATGTTTCGCCATCCCCTCGAACATATCCAGCACATCCTCTTGCTCCACGAAACTCATCTCACAGTCGATCTGCGTGAATTCCGGCTGGCGGTCGGCACGCAGATCCTCATCCCGGAAACATTTCACGATCTGGAAATAACGATCGAACCCTGAGACCATCAACAGTTGCTTCAAGGTCTGCGGGGATTGCGGCAGGGCGTAAAACTGCCCCGGATTCATGCGCGACGGGACCACGAAATCCCTCGCCCCTTCCGGCGTGGAGTTCACGAGAACCGGCGTCTCCACCTCCAGAAATCCCTGCTCGTCCAAATAACGGCGTACCTCGAACGCCATCTTGTGGCGAAGTTCCAGATTCTTGCGCACGCAAGTACGACGCAAATCCAGGTAACGATATTTCATACGGAGGTCATCCCCTCCATCCGTCTCGTCCTCGATCGTGAACGGCGGGGTCAACGCCGCGTTCAGGACATTCAGGTTCGAGACGATCAGCTCAATATCCCCGGTCGGGATATGCGCGTTCTTGCTCGAACGTTCCCGCACCGTACCGGTAACCTGGATCACATACTCTCGTCCCAGCTTATTCGCCTTCTCGCAAAGCTCGGCATCCACTTCTTGATTAAACACCAACTGCGTAATACCATAACGGTCGCGTAGATCGACGAAAGTCATCCCTCCCATTTTGCGGATTTTCTGGACCCAGCCGGCCAGTGTGACGATCAGGCCCTCATCCGCAAGGCGCAAATCGCCGCAAGTTCTTGTTCTATACATTCTTATAATTTTAATTTCAGCATTTATCACCTATATCGCCAGCACCACTTGATGCCGGATTCGCAAAAGTACGACAAATCCACGGAAAAACCTCAGCATTCTATCTATACGACATACAAAAAATTCACGGACTTTTTATTTTATCTTCGCGATGTTTAGAGAAAAAATTGTATCTGAGTAAAAACATACGATCATGAAAACACTATGGAGCGCCATGTTTATGTGCCTGCTGATCGCTTGCCAAGCGAACCATGAGAGCAGGGAGTCTTTATCGTTGGCCGGAGATTGGCTGTTACGTCTCGACTCGACTGATGTGACTGATACCGTCCGGCTACCGGGTACCACGGATACGAACTTGAAAGGGTATCCGAATCTCGACAAGGGGGAGACTACGCATCTCTCCAGACTTTTCCGATACCAAGGGAAGGCTTGGTACACGAAGGCAGTCGATATTCCGGATGGCTGGAAGGGCAAAAGCGTCTGGCTGGTCCTCGAACGTACCAAGCCTACTCATGTGTGGGTGGACAACGTACCGGCCGGGGCGTCTGACGATATTTCCACCCCGCAGGAATATGACCTATCGCCTTACCTTACGCCGGGGAAACATCAACTTACCGTAATGGTGGATAATGGACTGAGCGTTCCTCCACAGCTACTGGAGAATTCGCACGCCTATACAGAATCCACGCAGACGAACTGGAACGGCATGATCGGGGATCTCCGCTTAGAGGCTCGCCCAATCTTCCACATCCAAGGGATACAGGTTTATCCGAACGCGGAAGAAAAAACGGCAGAGGTGCGTATCCGATTCTCCGAAACGGCCTCACGATCTCTCCCCGTACGCTTAAGGATAGACGTCGAATCGTTCAATACCCACAAAAAACAGCGTATCCAATTAAAAGAAGATGACGCGACCATCCAACAGGGTGTGCTTACGAGGCTGATCCGGATGGGCGATGACGCGGTTACATGGAGCGAGTTCGATCCGGCCTTGTACCGCCTGACTGTACGAATCGACGGGATGGGTATCCAAGACTGCCTGAGCACGACTTTCGGGCTTCGAGACTTCCGGGTAAAAGGGACTCAATTTACCATCAATGGACTGACCACTTTCCTGCGGGGGAAACACGACGCTTGCGTATTTCCTCTCACAGGGCATGTCCCGATGGATACCGCGCAATGGAGACGTTACTTCCGGATCGCGAAGGAATATGGGATCAATCATTGCCGTTTCCACTCGTGGTGCCCACCCAAAGCCTGTTTTGAAGCGGCTGATATAGAGGGATTCTATCTTCAGCCGGAGTTGCCGTTCTGGGGTAAATTAGAGCGAAAGGATACGGCCTTGGTCCGTTTCCTGACGAAAGAGGGGCTCCACATACAGGAGGCTTATGGGAATCATGCCTCGTTTGTCATGATGGCGATCGGCAATGAGTTGTCGGGCGACCAAGAGGTCATGACCGAGATGATCGCCCGTTTCCGGGAGGCTGACGGACGACACCTGTACGCATCCGGGTCTAATGATTATTTAGGGTTCAACGGTCCCGCCCCGGGGGATGATTATTTCACGACTTGCCGGGTTCCGGGTGAGAACGTATTCGCTAACCATACCCGGGGGGCTTTCTCTTTCGCGGACGCGGAAGATGGCGGATACATCAATCACACCTATCCCAGCTCTACCCTGAATTTCGAGACAGCCATCAGGCAATGCCCCTTGCCGATCATCGGACATGAGACCGGACAATTCCAATGCTATCCGAACTATCAGGAGATCGCCAAATATACGGGTGTGCTGAAACCTTGGAACTTGGAAGTGTTCCGCCAACGGCTCGCCGACGCGGGTATGTCAAGGCAGGCCGACGATTTCTTCAAGGCCTCGGGAGCATGGATGACCCAGCTCTACCGGGCGGAGATGGAGATGGCGCTCCGCACACGGGGAATGGCCGGTTTCCAATTACTGGATCTACAAGATTATCCGGGACAAGGGACTGCCCTTGTCGGCATCTTAGACGCCTTCATGGACAACAAGGGGCTGATCTCCCCGGAAGAGTGGAGGGAATCGTGCGACCGGGTGGTTTTGCTGGCTCTCCTTCCTAAATTCTGCTATGCGGGAGGCGATACGATCCAAGGCGTGGTGGAGGTGGCTAATTATACGCCTGCCGACCTTACGGATCAAACCGTGGAATGGATATTGAGCGATAGTCGGGGCAAGGTGATCGCCCGCGAAAGCGTATCGCCCCATATCAGGCAAGGTTCGCTGACTGAGGTATGCCCGATCCGTGTCGCGTTACCTTCAATCCATGAAGCGGATACCTATACGTTGGCTCTTTCCATGCCGGGCACAGGCTACCGGAATCATTATCCCCTATGGATCTATCCGGAAGCAAATGAGATCGCCATCCCTTCAGGGATCAAGGTTGTCCACCAATGGAGCCAAGAGACGGAACGGCTTTTGGCGGGCGGAGCGAAAGTCCTTTGGTTCCCCGACGCGAAACGGTATAAGACCGTGACCGTGGATGGGCTGTTCCAAACGGATTATTGGAATTATCGGATGTTCAAGTCGATTTGTGAGTGGGTGAAGAAACCGGTATCGCCGGGAACGCTTGGCTTGCTGATGGATCCGGATCATCCGGTCTTCGCCCAATTCCCCACGGAATTCCATACCGACTGGCAATGGTTCGCGATGGTCAAGCAGAGCCACCCGCTGATATTGGATCGCCTGCCCGACACCTATACACCGATCGTGCAAGTGATCGACAACGTAGAGCGCAACCATAAATTAGGGCTTATCCAAGAGTTCAAGGTCGGCACGGGCAAATTGCTCATCTGCATGACCGATCTCGACTCATTACGCGCCTATCCTGAGGCTCGCCAGCTATACCGAAGCATCATAGGTTACATGGCTTCCTCCCATTTCACCCCTCAAACGGCTTTGACGCCCGATGAGCTGGCCTCGTTATTCACCCAAGAGGCCAAGGGAGCCGCTATCAAGAATTTAGGCAATATCTCGTACGACAATTAATCAGAGAAGCGGACTTTACGAAAAAGAGCGCCGTGTTTCCGAAAAAACGTGTCCTTCTTTTCATGGAAACATGGCGCTCTTTTTTCCCTTCAGCCGCACGAGGCGACCGGATCACCCCCTACTTCATCGGCATGAGGGGACATTCCTCATCCGGATTGAGCGGAATCTTCGCGTCCGCCTCCACCTTTCGGGCGGTATATCCGAACTTCTCGAAAGCTTTCAGCAGATTCTCCGGACTATTCTTGTCTGCATCATACTGGATCGTGACCGTCTGGTTCTCGATACTCGTCGCGATCTTCTTCACCCCTTTCTCGAAACGGATATTATCCTTGATCCTCTTCTCGCAAGCGGCACAATGCATCTGGGGCTCGGTGGTTACCACCAAGGTCCGGATCTCTTTACCAAACGCGCAAACAGCCACAAAAGCCGAAAGCAGCATCAACATACTTTTTCTCATACTTCTCTGTTTTTAAGTGAATAAACAAATTATCTCTCCAAATTAAAACGGATTCCCGCATAAAACATGGCACCATGTACGGGACCATACACCAAGGTCGGGTCGAATCGGCTTCCCCAAGGATCATTCGCGGCTATGATGGCGTTCTTTTGCTTGAAGCCGGTCAGGTTCTCCCCGCCTACATACACAGACCAACGACGGAACCAACGGGTGATCTGCGCGCTCAACTGCTCATATCCGGAGAAACGCGATTTCCACGAAAGGGAACCATCCTCCAAGGTATAGGGCGTGGGCATACGCCCTCCCCCGTTCAGTTGCAAGGTCACATCGAATTGCCAAAGACCTAACGGAGTCGTATAAGAGGCGGTGACCAGCCCCTTGTAGCGATTCGTCAACGGACGTTCCATCAAACGACCCGCGTAAGTCGCCCGGACATCGTTCAGCCTATAAGCGGCAGTAAGGGTCATCCCCTCAAAGACCGGGTAGGTAGCGTCCACCTGAAAGGTATGCGAATAGGATTTTCCCCGCAGGTTAGCGATACGGATCTCTCCGGGATCCGACTCATAGTCGATCAGGCTTTGCCGGATAAAATCCGTATAATAATACTCCGCGTTCAACTGCAAATTCTTGCCGAACAGCGGGATATAGAATGAGGTACTCAAGCCATAATTCCAAGCCGCCTCTTGCTCCGGCGCATCAATTACCAATCGCCTGCCACTCGCCATCAGGTAATTATATTCCGCCAGCGGATGGACGGTACGATACCCCTTGCCCGCCGACAAACGTAGATGAAACCATTCCGCGGGAACATACTTGATATGCGCCCGAGGCGTAACGAAAGTCCCGTACAGATCGCTATGATCCACCCGGATACCGGCCATAGCCACAAGCTTGTCGTGCAGGTTGAAGGTATATTGGGCGTACCCGCCGACGGTATTCTCAGCCTCCCGTCCATGTGTCAAGGCGATGGTGGTATCCTGTGTCAAGCGGTAATCCTGCCCATAATGATCGCGATTGAAGCTCAATCCCGCCGACAGATTATGCAAGGGGGAGAAATCACTCTCGAACAGCAGGGAAGCATAGAGATTCTTCTGATCCACGTCATAGACCTTATGCCCATAGTCAGCGTCCATCCGGTGCCATGTACCCGAAAGCATAAGGGCTACACTCCGGTTTTGCTCCGGATCCAAGATATAGGCGTTCTTGGTGAAAAACGCATAACGTGTGGTCTCCATATCAATCCGATAAGGCTCCATCCCGGGATTGGCGGTGTCGGCCGCCTTATGACCATGCGTAGTCTGCCCGCTTATCCGATCCTCTTTCATCGCCTTCACGCCCGCCTGGAAGAGATAGCGGTCTCCTCTCCACATCCAACGGTTCTGGAGGTTGTATTGCCTTACCTTCGGCTTATCCAAGAAGCCGTCGCCATTATCGTCATGCTCGCCCCAAGTATTCTCATAATGCAGGAGCAGACCGGTGCTCAGTCGGTCGTTCAGATGTAAATTGGCATCCGCGTTCGCCTCCATACGGCTTTTGCTATCCCCATAGACATTGACACGGATCGCCTCCGGATCCTGAGGTTTCAGGTATTCCACGTTGATCTGTCCCGTGATTGACTCGTAGCCATTTTTCACGGACGAGCTGCCTTTTGACACTTGTATGCTTTGCAGCCACGGACCGGGCACGTATCCCAACGCATAAGGGGTCGCCACGCCCCGGAAATCAGGGATATTCTCCGCCAACATCTGCACATAGCTTCCCGACAGGCCGAGCAGCTTGATCTGACGAGCTCCCGTAGCGGCATCCGAATAGCTGACATCCACGGATGGATTGGTCGTGAAGCTCTCACCTAAGTTACAGCAAGCCGCCTTCGTGAGTTCCGCACGAGAGATCTGGCTCTCGTTCAACAAGCCGCGCGACTTGAGCAACCCGATCTTGTTCCCTACGATAGTGACTCCTTCCATCTCGGCCTCCCGCAAGATAATCTCTAACGATTCGGAAGGATCAGTCGCCCGCACCGTATCGTTCTCATAACCTACATAGCTGACTGCCAGCCGGTCGTTGCCGGGCAAAGAAGCGATAGAAAAATAACCGTTCTCGTCGGTCGTCGTCCCGACATTCGTATCCACCCATCGTACGTTCGCGCCGATCAGGAGCTCTCCCGCCGGACTTTTTACATATCCATTCACTTGGGCATTCATTCCCCCCGCAAGCAAGGAGAAGATACCCATCACAAAAAATCGATTGATATAGCTCATTTCCCTTTGTATTTACGTCCTTATTCGAAATGATCCCCTCCGGAAAGGGGATAAGAATTCAAGCCCCAAACGTCGTAAGACACTTAGGGTACCGGAAAAGAGAAGGAACGCTAAATCAAAAGGGTACAATACAAGCTCAGACAGAGCTTAGGTGGTAGATACACGCCCTGTGAGACAGGGGGATACACGGGGAAGGCCTGTTCTGAGAGCTGCCGCTCCTGCCAATCGTCCAAGCAGGCTACCAAGAACGGGACAGGAGCGAGATCGATCGATCCGCCCGTCGCCTCCAAGGAAGAGGAGAGCTGCTCGATAGAGATCTCCATACATGAGGAGGGATTCATGGAGTCGTTATCCGGACAATCCGTATCAGCCTGCCCATGCGTCGCGGCATGAGCGACCTTAATCATCCCCGAATGCAGGCAATGCACGACAACGATTCCTCCGCCGATATGGATAATCAGCAGGGAAAGCAGGAACGCGCATATCATTTCGCTGAGTCGTCTCATTACCCGGTTCTTTGTTTGGTCGCGAATATATGGCGGTCTTTTCAAGAAAACAATACCAACATTTAGGTATTTCCTCCCCGACTTTTCCATGAACATACCAGAGGGAATCCGCTTCCTCCATCCCAAAGCTGAAAAAACAAGGGATAGACCACACCCGGAGACAACAAAAAGCGGACGAGGTTTGTTATAACTACGATATACATATATCATGAAATAAAACAATGCCCGTACATCCGTGGATCACGGTCGAGGGCAAAAACGCCGGAAGCGCTAAACAGAAACGTATGTACCCTAAATACAAATGGATCATCGCGGCATTGATATGCCCCCTAATCGCCCATATATCTCCCGTAGCAGCACAAAACGACAGCCTCGCGACGCCCCGTTCCAAAAACGTTTTCATAGAGAAAGTCACGGGATCGCGGGCCTTCGAAATGACATACATCGGTGTACCACTGATTATCAGCGGTCTGGTTGTCAAGTCAAAGGATGATCATTTCCGCAGCCTGCGCAATGACTATATGCCGACATTCAAGCGCCATTTCGACGACTACTCGCAATTCCTGCCGGCGGCTGTCATGTGTGGATTGAAGGCCGGGGGTATGGAGGGACGCAGCTCGTGGGGACGGATGCTGGTATCCGACGCGTTCTCGGCCCTGCTGATGGGAGGAGCGATAAATACGTTAAAATATACCACCCACGTGACTCGGCCGGATGGCTCCAACACCCATTCTTTCCCATCAGGGCATACCGCCACGGCCTTCATGACAGCCACCATGCTGACCAAGGAGTATGGGGATACGAGCCCGTGGATAGGCATCGGTGCCTATTCGGTGGCAAGCGCCACCGGGCTGATGCGTATGGCGAACAACAAACATTGGCTGAGCGACGTGCTGACTGGGGCGGGGATCGGTATCTTATCCACGGAAATCGGCTATTACCTGGCGGATCTCATCTTCAAGCAGAGAGGGATAAACCAGCTTGGCTCCCCCGCCTGTTTCGATCCCTCTTATGCCCCTTCCTTCTTGGGCATATACTTAGGATTGAATATCATGCCGGGCGAATATCGGCTGGAGGACCATTCGTCGGCACGTTTCTCATCCGGCAGCACGGCGGGTATAGAGGGGGCTTATTTCCTCAACCCGCATATCGGCCTCGGAGGTCGCTTCAGCATCTCCAACACCTCTGTCATCTGGAATAATCATGCCGCCAAGGAGACATTAGACCTGATGTTCATTCATGGAGGAGTGTACTTCTCTTATCCGGTCTCTTCCCGCCTGCTGATAGGAAGCAAATGCCTCTTGGGTAGCCACTACTACTCTACGAATCCGGCATCCGCCCGGTATTTGAAGAGAAAGTGGGGAGGCGGCATCGGGACAGGGCTATCACTTCTATTCCGGGCAAAGGAGAATTTCGGGGTACGGCTCCAATGTGATTATACCCTCTTTGGCAACTGCGTCCGCTCTGACAAGGAGATGGCCCAACTTTGGGTAGTGGGAGGAGCGGCAAACATCACCTTCTGAACTTGAGCATGGGCTTTCCTTGCCACTATCTTTCGCCTTGATGGTATTCATGCGTGGGTTTGAACGATAAAAGGATCACGCAATCCGATAAAATTCATACTTTTGTTCCCATTCTTTCTAATTCAAAACAAACATGAAAAATACTCCTGTAGATTATCAAACAGCTAAACGAGTGATCGAAAGCTACGGACTTCCCGATTTCGGGAAGGCGACTATCCGGGAGGTGGTCGCCATATCCACCCAATTAGAGCAAGAGACCGGTACGGAGTTCATCCACATGGAAATGGGTGTTCCCGGGCTCAAGGCGGCGCAAGTAGGGGTGGACGCGGAGATTGAGGCCCTTCGCAATGGTGTAGCCTCCATCTATCCGAATATCAACGGCGCGCCGGAGGTGAAAAAGCAGGCTTCCCGCTTCATCAAGGCCTTCATCGACGTGGATATAGATCCCGAATGCTGCGTGCCGGTGACCGGCTCGATGCAAGGGACATTCGCCTCTTTCCTGACCGCCGGACAGTGCACGCCGGGAAAAGACACCATCCTTTTTATCGATCCCGGCTTCCCCGTGCAAAAACAGCAGATCGTCGTCATGGGATATAAGTATGATTCGTTTGATGTGTATGAGCACCGGGGCGAGCGGCTCCGGGAAGCCTTAGAGGAACATCTCTCGAAAGGGAACATCGCGGCGCTGATCTACTCCAACCCGAATAACCCGGCTTGGTTCTGCCTGACTGACGAGGAGCTACGGATCGTCGGGGAGATGGCGAATAAGTACGACGTGATCGTGATCGAGGACCTCGCCTATTTCGCGATGGATTTCCGGAAAGATCTCGGACGCCCGTTCGAGCCGCCGTTCCAAGCGAGCGTCGCTCACTATACGGACAACTATATTATGCAGATCTCCGGCTCGAAAGCGTTCAGTTACGCCGGGCAGCGCATCGGAGTGACCGCCATCTCGAACAAATTGTATCATCGGGCCTATCCCGGACTGACCCAACGTTATGGTGGAGGCACCTTCGGGACGGTCTATATCCATCGTGTGCTATACGCGCTTTCTTCCGGCACCAGCCACTCGGCCCAGCTTGCCTTAGCCGCCATGTTCAAGGCCGCCGCTGACGGCTCGTTCGACTTTGTTTCGCAAGTCAAGGAGTACGGGAAGCGGGCAAAGCGACTAAAGCAGATTTTTACGGATCACGGTTTCACAATTGTTTACGATCATGACCTCGACCAACCGATAGCTGACGGCTTTTATTTCACGATCGGCTACCCGGGAATGAGCGGCGGCAAACTGATGGAAGAGCTGATTTACTATGGGATCAGCGCCATATCTTTAAGCACGACAGGGAGTAACCAACAAGGGCTGCGTGCCTGTACCTCTTTCATCAAGGACAATCAGTATGATCTGTTGGACGAGAGGCTAAGATTGTTCGAGGAAAATCACTAATTCTTCTTTAACAAAAAGCCCGTTAAATTCAGGTTTATTAACTTGGATTTCGGGCTTTTTGTTTGCTCCCTATTAAAAAAAGTCCTTATATTGTCGGTTAATTTATAATAACTTAATACTCATAATCATGGCATCATATAAAGATACATTCAAAATAACGCATAATGATGTCCTCCCTATTCAAGGTAGCCTTCTCATCTCCGAGCCTTTTCTACAAGATGCCTATTTTCAACGTTCCGTTATATTGCTAATGGAGCACACAACCGAGGGATCCATGGGATTTATCCTCAACAAGAAAACGGACTTACTCGTAAACAGTTTCTTCAAAGATTTCCAGGAATTACCTCAAATGCCGATTTATCTGGGTGGACCCGTCAGCGCCAACCGACTGTTCTTCCTCCATTCCTTAGGGGAAACGGTCATACAAGGAGCCTTAAAGATCAACGAGCATCTCTATTTCGACGGGAATTTTGAGAACTTGAGGGCCTATATTCTCAGCGGACATCCCATAGAAGGGAAAGTTAAGTTCTTCCTTGGGTACTCAGGATGGTCGGAAGGACAGTTGAACAACGAGATCCTCCAGAATTCCTGGGCCGTGACCCATGCCACCCCAGCCGATATTTTCTCGGCTAATGGCGATGCTTACTGGAAGGATTGCGTCAAGTTGTTAGGCAATGGCTACAAGAACTGGACAAAATACCCCAAAGACCCCTACATGAATTGACCATCTATCCGCCAAGGGATACGATGGAAGTCTTCTAACTACCTCATCACGACTTAAAAGCCTGCATAACCAACACGTCCGAATAGCCGTCGGCTGTACGGATCCAGTCCCTCAACGTGCCAGACTCAACGAAGCCCATGCGCCGGAACAGCCGTCGGCTTGGCTCGTTCCCCACCGGAACATACACGTATAGCTGGTGAATTCCCAAAAAGGTATAGGCATATTCCATCAAAAGCCCCAACGCTTCCGTGGCGATCCCCCGGCCTTGCGACGCCGGATCCACAAGGATCCCGCAAGCCGCCCGGTTCGGTCGCGGCTCGAAGTCGAAAAGATCCACGATACCTGCCGGCTCTCCCGTGGCGCATAGCTCGATCATCAGGCGGACTTGGCGCGACTCGTAAATATCGCGGTCGCCCCCGGCGATATACTGCCGCAATATATAACGGGAATAAGGCGCCAACGTATTCCCTACCTTCCATAATTCCGGATCGTTCTCCCAGCGATACAGCACCTCCAAGTCTTCCGGCTCCAAAGCCCTCAGGCGAAGCCTCTCATTCCGCAACAACATACGCATCCCTCCTTTCTCAATCAGGGCGACACCAACCGGCCGCTCTCTTTCGTGTAGATATGATACATCGCTTTCTTGTTGGGCAACTTATCCATGAAAAGCATCATTTGCTCGTAACGGACATCGGGGAAACAAAAGGCATAATCGGTGAAGCCCTTCATCTGGTTTCTCCGGCAAATGGCATCCATAGCACGCTCCTCGTCCAGATCCCAGCAATTCACGAACTCAAGATCCGGCATGGCCTCGACAGCGAGCCGCTTGATCTCCTCAAGACAAGACTCCCGGCTGAGAATCAACAACCGACGATGCTTCCTACGCCGCGGGCGTTTCCCCTTGGGGACAAACAGGGATGCCCAACCCGCCTTCAGCCAAACCGCCAACCCGATCAGGAACCGCATCAACCAGCCCGACCGGGGGTAGTACTTCCGGTAGAAAATAAGCATAGCCCCATAGAATGCCTTGATATACTTCCGATCCCCTCGCTTCGTGCTCTCGCCCTTATAATGCAGGATCCGTTCCGGAAGGTAAAGATTCTTGTAGCCCCCTAATACCATCCGGTACGAAAGGTCTATATCCTCCCCATACATGAAGAAAGCCTCGTCGAGCAGGCCGATCTTATCCAACGCCTCATGACGAAGCATCATGAACGCGCCCGCGAGCACCTCCACCTCATGTTCCCCATCCGGATCAAGGAAAGGCAGACTATAACGGGCGAATCGAGGAGAACGGGGGAAAAGCCGTGACAACCCGAAGATCTTGCAGAAAGATACCCAAGGCGACGGGAAGGCCCGTTTGCTCTCAGAGAGGAATATCCCCTGCCCGTTCAGCATCTTCACGCCGATCGCCCCGATAGCCGGATCCTCATCCATCCGGTAACAGAGGTTGCGGAAACTCTCCTCTCCCACCACGGTATCGGGATTAAGCAGCAGCACATACTCGCCCCTGCACTGGCGGATAGCCTGGTTGTTGGCCTTGGCGAATCCCGGGTTATCCGGGTTCTCGATAAAGATCACCTCGGGAAACCTCGGACGGAGATACGTCACCGAGCCATCCGTGGAATGGTTGTCCACCACGAAGACCTCCACCTCCATCCCCGCCGCCGCGGCGCGTACCGAACGGAGGCATTGCTCAAGGAAATACCTCACGTTATAATTCACGATAATCACGGACAATTTGATCTCACTATATCGCATAAGCAACTTTTTTATTCGATGACAATACGGCCCCTTAGTGACACCCCCGGCGGTCAGCCCTCGTTCGTCAGCTTGAACTCCGTGCGGTTGATGATAGAGCGCCCCAACGTGACCTCGTCGGCATATTCGATCTCGTCGCCGACCGACACGCCCCTCGCGAGCACGCTGATACGCACGTCGTAGCCTGAGAGCTTACGGTATATGAAGAAGTTGGTGGTATCCCCCTCCATCGTGGTGCTCAGCGCCAAGATAACCTCGCGCACCCCGCCTTCCGCTACCCGGTTTACCAAGCTGTCGATCCGCAGATCGCCCGGCCCGATCCCATCCATCGGGGAGATGATCCCGCCCAACACATGATATACACCCCGGAACTGCCCTGTATTCTCGATCGCCATCACCTCCCTGACGTTCTCCACCACGCAGACCAGCGAGTGGTCGCGGTTAGGGTTGGCGCAGATGGAACATAGCTCGTCATCACAAATGTTATGGCATACGGCGCAATACTTCACGTCGCGCCGCAACGCCACCAAGGCCGAGGCGAAATTCTCGGTATAGCTCAAGTCGCGCCGCAACATATAGAGCGCCAACCGCAAGGCTGTCTTACGCCCCACCCCCGGCAACGACGACAGCTCGTTCACCGCATTTTCCAACAAGGCTGAAGGGTATCTCTGGTTCATTTACTTCTAATTTGAGGGCAAAAATAAGAAATAAACACGATCTCCCAACAAGAAACAAAGCGGGAATCCGGCCAACGCCCCGCGTACTTCCCAGGTTCCCTCCCGATGGATACGGAATCCATCACCGGCTTTTTCCCAATACCTGACGTTCTTTTCCCGAATCCTCCGCCTTGTTTTTTAACGGGCTTCGCGTACTTTCGGATAGCGAGGCCCGCTAAAAGATGATTTTATACGGTTTCTTCGCGAAAAGAACGTACCTTCGCGAGTCAATAACAGATATACCCATGAGACAAATCATCACCCATTTCACCGATGACGATCTGTACAAGTTCACCATGTGCTGTGCCGTCATTGACAACTTCCCGAGGGCACAGGTCAAATACACGCTTACCGACAGGAGCGACACGGTCTATCCCCCCGGGTTCGCCCATGCGCTGGAGGAGCAGATCAAGATGCTGGAATCCGTCACGATAACCACGGAGGAGATCGATTTCATGAAACTGCGATGCCGGTATATCCCGGCCTGGTTCTACACCTACCTGAAAGGGTATCGCTTCAACCACGAATGGGTCAGCGTGCGGCAGGACGACCGGGGACATCTGTATGTGGACATCGAGGGGTGCTGGTCGGACACGATCCTGTTAGAGGTGAAGATCTTGGCCATCATATCCGAGCTATATTATATCATGACCGGGGAGAACAACCGTTTCGACTACCAGTCCTACTACGACAAGTCGTACGAGAAAGGCAGGCGGCTGCTGGAGGCAGGATGCGTGTTCAGCGATTTCGGCACACGCCGCAGGGCCTCGTTCGAGGCTGAGGATACCGTGGTGCGCGCCATGAAAGCCTGCTGCCACAGCCAAGACTGGCCGGGACGGTTTGTCGGGACAAGCAATGTCTATTTGGCGATGAAGCACGACCTGCTGCCCGTCGGCACGATGGCTCATGAGTTCGTATGTGCCATCGGGGGGATGTACGGTCCGCAGATGGCGAACCATATCGCCATGAACTCATGGCGCAACACGTTCCGGGGAGCGCTGGGGACTTACCTGTACGACAGCTTCGGCTGGGATATTTTCAGCCTGAACTTCTCTGAGGATTTCGCCAACCTGTTCAAGGGATTGCGGATAGACAGCGGCGACAATTACGGCCAGCTGATGCAAATCGTCGAGAAATACCGCTCGTTGGGCATCGACTCCAGGACCAAGCAAATCGTGTTCAGCAACGCGCTCGACACGGATAGCGCCATAGCCATCCAACGATACGCCAAGGATTATTGCCAACCCTCTTTCGGGATAGGCACGCATTTCACCAATGATTTTGACGGGATCAAGCCCATGAACATCGTAATCAAGCTGATCGCCGTGAAGATCACCGAATCGTGGCCCTTCTACAACGACACATGCAAGATCAGCGAGGATGAGGGCAAGCATACAGGCGATCCGGAGGTGGTCAGCCGTTTCATGAAAATCCTGCATATCGAATAAGGATGGCGGCACGGACTACCCCAAACATTTCATAAAATTCGCCCCGGTATGGGCCGCGTTCCCCTTTTTATATGTATTTTCGCGTCCCACGAACAGAAAAAGAGAACTTTATGGATTGGTTACTTGAGACGCTCACGGAACCCTCTATGATACAGGCGGTGGCGATTATCTCCATAGTGGCCGCTGTCGGCGTATATTTAGGGAGACTCAAGCTATTCGGCATCTCATTAGGTATCACCTTCGTATTCTTCGCCGGCATTCTTGCCGGTCATCTGGGGATTACCGTCAACGAGGATATGCTAAATTTCGCCCAAAACTTCGGCTTGATCGTCTTTGTCTATACATTAGGGCTGCAAGTGGGGCCCGGATTCTTCGGCTCCTTGAAAAAAGGGGGAATGGAAATGAACATGATGGGGCTCGGAGTGATCGCGATCGGCCTGATCCTCACCCTGGTTTTCCACTGGGTCACGGGAATCTCCATCCCGGTGATGGTAGGGCTGCTTTCGGGGGCCGTCACGAACACGCCGGCTTTAGGAGCCGCCCAGCAGGCGCTTCTGCAAATGGACCCGACAGACATGAAGGATGTCACCGACATGGCGCTCGCCTGTGCCGTGACTTACCCATTGGGCGTGGTCGGGGTGATTCTCGCCATCATCGTATTAAGGGCTTTGTTCGCGAGAAAAAAGCAGGAGGCGCACAAGGAACAAGATATGGGAACCAATATCGCGGAATTCCAAGTGCGTAATCCTTCCATTTATGATAAGAGCATCCAGCAGGTCATGAAACTGACCGAGAAACACTTCGTGATCTCCCGCCTGTGGCGCGACGGGAAAGTAACGATCCCTACCTCAGACACTTTCTTGAAAGAGGGGGATCACCTGCTCGTCATCTCCGTGAAGGCAGACGTGGAGGCGATCAAGGTACTGTTCGGAGAGCAGGAGAACAGGGATTGGAACAAGGAGGATATTGATTGGAACGCGATCGACAGCCAATTGATCTCGCGACGTATCGTGGTGACCCGTAACCGGATCAACGGGGTGAAGCTCGGATCTCTCCGGCTTCGTAACCTATATGGCATCAACATCACAAGGGTAAACCGTGCGGGGATCGACCTGCTTGCCTCACGCGACTTGCGGTTGCAGATAGGAGACCGGCTGACTATCGTGGGCGAGGCGAACGCAGTTAACAATGTCGGCAAGATCCTTGGTGACGAGCTTAAGCGACTGGACAACCCGAACCTGTTAGCGATCTTCGTGGGGCTCACGCTGGGTGTGCTGATCGGCTCCATCCCTATCGCCATTCCCGGCATGAGCACGCCAATCAAGTTAGGTATAGCGGGAGGCCCGATCATCGTGGGGATCCTGATGGGGGCTTTCGGCCCGAGGTTCCATCTCACGACTTACACGACCCAAAGCGCGAATCTCATGATGCGTCAATTCGGCATCGTGATCTATCTCGCGGGCTTGGGTATCGACTCGGGCGCCCATTTCTTCGAGACCGTCTTCCGGACAGAGGGACTGGTATGGATCGGGGTCGGATTCCTGCTGACTCTTATCCCGGTTTTGATCGTGGGATATATCGCTTCCCGATGGATGAAACTGGATTACGCCCACAACGTAGGGATGCTATGCGGAAGCATGGCGAACCCGATGGCCTTGAACTACGCGAATACGACCGTAGAGGGCGACGAACCTTCCGTATCGTACGCCACCGTCTACCCGTTGTCTATGTTTATCCGTGTGATTTCCGCACAGCTGTTGATTATGTTATTCACCTGACCGGGGCACTTTCCGCCCTTTAATCAAGACTTTTTCCCCGGATCCCAAAGTGGTGGCGAAGAGGTAAACATCCCCTCCGTCAGCTATTTTCGTACGTTTGCGCAACTCGTCCACGGAGAGGGGGAAATTACGTGCGGTAATATTCGCCCGGGGGATCTCCAAAGCCAGTTTTTTCCAGCGTTTCCCCGTGAGAGGGATCGCCTCCTCCACCGCGAACACACGCCCCGGAAAATCGGGCATCAACGTATCCGAGGTATACAGGTGGCTGCTTACGTGAAGCTTATCCAATCCGAACCGGGATGAGATCACCTTGAACGCGCCCGCCTTCAGGAGCGAGGCGTTCGGCTCATACAAATAATGCCCGACTGTCGCAGATAGGGATACGGAAGCCTCCTGTTCCTCCCGCAAAGTGAAGGCGAACCGTTCGGATCTCCCCTCACCCAAAAAGTTCACGCACGTGACACGCGGATCCTGTTCATCCGTATCCCTCCTCATCTCAAACAGCAGTTCCTTGCAATCATTCTTCACGGAAAGGACGTGGATAGCTACCGTACCGGGTAACAGTCCGATCGTCTGGCGAATATCCGCCATAGGCGACAACTTGGCTACCACGGCCGGGGCGTGCCGGTACAGCAAAGGAAGCAAGACGGTCAGATCCGGCTCACAATCCCTCAGCGCGAAAACCCGCCTGTCCCCCGCCCCCCTACGAGCCGGATCCACATAAAAGAGATCGACATCCCCGATACGCTCCAGCAAGGCGGTAGAATCCCCGTTCAGCACCTCGACCCCGCCCATCCCCAGAAAAGCGAAGTTATGAGTCGCCGCCTCACAATAATCCGGGTTACGCTCGATATAAGTGACCCGGCCAGCCTTCTTGGAAAGAAAATAGGTATCCACTCCCAAGCCTCCCGTCAGGTCGCAAACATGAGAGCCCTCCGGGATCAAGCCTTGCTTATACGAGGCCGTCAGTTCCGAAGAGCACTGCTCCGCGGCGAGTTTGCCCGGATAGATCAACCGCTCCTCGCGGAACCATGAGGGCAGCTTGTCCTTGATCTGGCGGCGGGCCCGCAACTGATCCACCACGAAAGGAATATCGATCCCCGGATAACGGGAGGCGGAAAGCAACAACCGATTCAAGTCATCGGCAGCATGTTCCCGCAAAAACAAAATAAGTTCGTCAGCTTTTTTCCGATCCATGCCCGCGAAAATACGATTTTATCCGGATCATTTGGCAGACCCCAAATAAAGGAATCTCCCTATCTTAATTCTCCCAACCACATCTTTCCTTAAGACAGGGCATGACCCGGGCAAGAAAGAATAATCTCACGAGCCAGGATGCGTCACTCAAACGCCAAGTGAAACTGGCATACTCCGGCAGAATATCTCCATACATTATAGATAAATAAAAGAAAATCCGTATATTTGTCCATTGGTAAAGAACCTTGTAAACTATCTATTAACAAGATTTTAATTCGATTAGTAATGGGAAAAGTTTTAGTGATTGGCGCGGGAGGCGTAAGTACCGTAGCTGTTAAGAAAATAGCGATGAACGCGGATGTCTTCTCCGAGATCATGGTGGCGAGCCGCACGAAAAGCAAATGCGACAAGATCGCGGCCGACATCAAGAACGTGAACGTGCGAACCGCCCAAGTGGATGCGGACAACGTACAAGAGCTCATAGCCTTATTCAACGCCTTCAAGCCGGACTTAGTGGTAAACTTAGCCTTACCGTATCAGGATCTACATATCATGGACGCTTGCTTGGCGTATGGTGTCAGCTACTTGGACACGGCGAATTACGAGCCGCTGGATGAGGCGAAATACCAATACAGCTGGCAATGGGCATACAAGGATCGTTTCGAGAAGGCCGGGCTGACCGCCATCTTGGGATGCGGCTTCGATCCGGGCGTCACGGGAGTATATACCGCCTATGCGGCGAAGCATCACTTCGACGAGATCCAGTACCTGGACATCGTGGATTGCAACGCCGGCGATCATCACAAGGCTTTCGCCACGAACTTCAACCCCGAGATCAACATCCGCGAGATCACGCAACGAGGCAAATATTTCGAGGACGGGGAATGGAAAGAGACCGATCCGCTAAGCGTACATAAGCCGTTGAACTATCCGAACGTAGGGCCGAGAGAGTCTTACCTGATGTATCACGAGGAGCTGGAGAGCTTGACAAAGAACTTCCCCACCATCAAGCGGGCCCGCTTCTGGATGACTTTCGGACAGGAGTACCTCACCCACCTGCGCGTGATCCAGAATATCGGGATGGCAAGCATCAAACCGGTCAATTACAACGGGCAGGAGATCGTACCGATCCAATTCTTGAAAGCGGTCTTGCCGAATCCCGGCGATCTGGGCGAGAACTATACGGGAGAGACATCCATCGGCTGCCGTATCCGAGGCTTGAAGGATGGGAAAGAACGGACTTATTACGTATATAATAATTGCAGCCATCAAGCGGCTTATCAAGAGACCGGGGCGCAAGGCGTAAGCTACACGACGGGAGTCCCCGCCATGATCGGGGCGAAATTGTTCATGCAAGGCGTATGGAGAAAACCGGGCGTATGGAACGTGGAGGAGTTTGATCCGGATCCCTTCATGAAAGAGCTGAACGAGCAAGGATTGCCTTGGCATGAGTTGTTCGATGTCGATCTGGAACTATAATATACGACCAATACAATAACGTCAAACATAGGACTATGGCAATACAAGTAGGAGATAAAGCACCTGAGATATTAGGGAAAGACCAAGACGGGAACGAGTTGAGACTATCGGATTTCAAAGGGAAAAAGTTGGCACTCTACTTCTACCCGAAAGACAACACCAGCGGCTGCAGGGCGGAGGCGTGCAGCCTGCGAGATGGCTACAAGGAATTACAAGCCGCAGGCTATGAGGTTGTCGGAGTGAGCAAGGATAGCGCGAAATCTCATCAGGGATTCATCGCTAAGCAAGAACTCCCCTTCAAACTCATCGCCGATACGGAAACAACCTTGCAGCAAGAGTTCGGGGTCTGGGCCGAGAAGAAAATGTACGGACGCTCATACATGGGAACGCTCCGTACCACCTTTATCATTAACGAGGAAGGTATCGTCACCCATATTATCGGGCCAAAGGAGGTAAAGACAAAAGACCATGCCAATCAAATCCTTAATCTATAATAAATAAGTAATGGCAAAAGAAGATTTATTTGAGGAAGGCGCTCAGGCGACAGGCGGTAAGCCGGCCGTGAACGCCGATAAGTTAAAAGCGCTCCGTGCGGCGATGGACAAGATCGAGAAGAACTACGGGAAAGGTTCGATCATGAAATTAGGCGACGAGAACATCGAGAATATCGAGGTAATCCCGACGGGTTCCATCGCCTTAAACGCCGCGTTGGGGGTAGGAGGCTATCCAAGGGGAAGGATCATCGAGATCTATGGCCCGGAGTCATCCGGAAAAACGACATTGGCGATCCATGCGATCGCGGAAGCGCAGAAGCTCGGCGGAATAGCCGCCTTCATCGACGCGGAACATGCCTTCGACCGTTTTTATGCGGAGAAGTTAGGCGTGGACGTGGAGAACCTCTGGATTTCCCAACCGGATAACGGGGAACAGGCTCTTGAGATAGCGGAACAATTGATCCGTTCATCCGCGGTTGACATTATCGTGATCGACTCCGTGGCAGCCTTGACGCCCAAAGCGGAGATAGAAGGCGATATGGGAGACAGCAAGATGGGATTACAGGCCAGGTTGATGTCACAGGCCTTACGAAAACTGACAGCCGCGATCAACAAGACCAACACGACTTGCATTTTTATCAACCAATTACGTGACAAAATCGGAGTCATGTTCGGGAACCCGGAGACGACTACGGGAGGTAACGCGCTCAAGTTCTATGCGTCAGTTCGCTTGGATATTCGCCGTATCGGGCAGTTGAAAGACGGGGATGAGGTAAGAGGGAACCAAGTCCGTGTCAAGGTGGTAAAGAACAAGGTGGCTCCTCCTTTCCGGAAAGCGGAATTCGATGTCATGTTCGGCGAGGGGATCTCTAAGTCTGGAGAGATCATTGACTTAGGTACAGAGCTGAATATCATCAAGAAGAGCGGTTCGTGGTACAGCTATAACGACACGAAGTTAGGCCAAGGACGTGACGCGGCCAAGCAATGCGTAGCGGACAATCCGGAATTGGCGGAAGAGCTTGCCGGGCTTATATCCGAGGCATTAAAGACAACCAAGCAATAAAGACGGGGGAGAATATTCTCCCCTTGTCTGTAACAGGCAACGAATGACCGACAAAGACAAATATCGTCAGCTTTGCGAGCGGGAAGAGAGCATCCCTATCTTTTCGAGGGACTGGTGGCTGGATGCGGTCTGCGGGGAAAGTCATTGGGAGGCCTTGCTGATCGAACGGAACGGACAGATACAGGCGTCCCTCCCGCTTTACCTGCCCTTACGCGACATTGTCTCCATGCCTTCCTATACCCAGACAATGGGGCCTTGGCTATCGGCCGTTTCCCCTGACACGAAATATACGACCGCATTAGGACGAAATCAAGAACTATGCCGTTCATTTACGGAAAAATTGCGACATTTCCCGCATTTCCTGCAGAACTTCCATTACGACATCACGGACTGGCTCCCGTTTTATTGGGCGGGATACAGACAAACCACCCGTTACACCTATCTGCTGAGAGGAATAGGCGACCAAAAAGCGCTTTGGGGGAACATGAGCCCCAACATCAGGCGGAACATAGCGAAAGCTCAAGATAAATACCATCTATCCGTACGGAAAGGGATCGCCACGGACGAGTTTCTCGCCATACAAGCCCAGTCATTCGCACGTCAAGGTCTACGAATAAAGGCAGACCAAAGAGCATTGAAGAACTTGATCGAGACCTGCAAACGGAGGAATCAAGGAGACTTGTGGGGAGGATACGACCAAAATGGTCGCTTGCACGCCGCGGCATTCGTGGTTTGGCAAAAACGATCCGCCCATTACATCGCCGGGGGGAGCGATCCAGCCCACCGTGACTCAGGAGCGCAGAGCCTTGTCTTATGGGAATGCATCCGGTTTGCTTCCCAACATACCGACCTATTTGACTTCGAAGGCTCCATGCTCCCGGGCGTAGAGCGCTTTTTCAGGGAATTCGGGGCTGTTCAAACACCATTCTTCACAATATCTAAGGGAAAATTGAGTTTATTAGATAGAGTGCGCGTCAAATTAAGCAAATGGACATGAGGAACAGGATGCTACATTATATCATACGTTTCCTGGCAGGAGACAACCTGCCCAGCGAACTGGTGGAGACAATCGGCTACACGTCGGACCCGAACCAATTCGACCGTTATAACGTAGTCATTATCCCATCCGGCTTCTTTGATGAGCAGACTTACGGCACGCCCGGCTCGCTACCCCAATTGCCCTTGAAAGAGGTGCATGGCATCCCCTTATTGTTCGGTTCCCCGAAAGAGGAATGGGTGGGCGACACCTGGGTAGTCCACGCCGACATTATCGCCAGTACCTATTTCTTGATCTCCCGGTACGAGGAGATCATGAGGCGCGACCTCCGGGATGAGCACGGACGATTCCCAGGGAAAGCCTCCTTACCTTACCGGGCCGGTTTCATCGACCGCCCGATCGTGGACGAGTACCGGCTGTTATTGCATGGCTGGCTCCGGCAAACCAGGCTGCACGTTCCCGAGATCAAACGGAAAATCAAGCGAATATATCTCACGCACGACGTGGATGCCCCTACCCTATACCGTTCGTGGAAAGGGTTCGTACGGTCGCTGCTCAATAAGCGGGGCCTCCTTAAATCCATACAAGGCAAGTTCGGGAAATTAGATGAGGATCCTTTTTATACTTTCCCTTGGATATTTTATCAAAACAACCGCATGCTTCAATCGGCAGGTCAAAAGCGATGTCAGCCTATCCTCTTCATCAAAGGTGGAGGTAAAGCCTCGCAGGACAAACCGCATTACGACCTGCGCGATAAAGACATACGCACGCTAATAAAAAACGCTTTAGAGCACAATATAACGATCGGGCTTCATAGCAGTTACCAAGCGGGAGCCGATCCTTCCCTCATCCAGAAGGAAAAGAGATGGCTGGAGCGCAACATACGGAAAAGTGTCCGCTTCAATCGCCATCACTTCCTGAGAGGACGTGAACCGGAAGATATGGATCAGTTGGAGGCCGCCGACCTGACGGACGATTTCACGATGGGATACGCGGACATCGCGGGTTTCCGCTTGGGGACCTGTTACCCTGTCCGCTGGATCAACCCGATCACTCGCAGGCTATCCCCCTTGATCCTGCATCCGCTCATAGCGATGGATCGCACATTAGAGTCACCGAAATACATGGGTTTAGACTACGAGCAAGCCTTAGCCTATTGCAGGGATCTGATCAATAAGGTACGAGAGGTCGGCGGTGAGTTGGTGTTACTCTGGCATAACGATGCCGTGAGAGAGGATTCCAGCGGCTATCAACGCAAATTATATGCGCAGATAATGAGCGATTTATCGCAGTCCATATCATCTCACTTGATAAAATCAACCTGATTAGACCCATTATTCGATGAATAAACTTCTTATCCTTTGTGATATGTTCCCCCCGGCATTCGCCCCACGCATGGGTTATTTATGCAAATACCTAAAGCGGATGGGCTGGGAAATCACCGTAGTCACCGAGTATATCGAAGATGACACCTTTCGTTTTCTCGCGGAGAACGCGAAGGTGACATACATCGATTTTTACCCACGTCGGAATGGCTCCCGGATCCTCCGCCGGGCAGAATGGCTGTGGGTCATGCTGCTCGATCTCCTATTCCACTACAAAGATTGGAGAACGGCCCGGGTTTGTCGCCCTCTTTTACAAGCGAACAAATACAAATGCATCTTATGCAGTACCTATCGCACCTATCCGCTGACCGCCGCACGGAAGTTGTCTAAACGGTTCAACCTTCCTTTCGTGGCGGATTTGCGCGACATCATCGAGCAATATCCATCCAACGAATATATCTCTCACCGGTTCAACATCAGACCTCGATGGCTAAACACGCTTATCACCAAACTGTTCCGCCATCGGCTGCTGAGAGACCGGAACAAGGCATTGCGGGAAGCCCGTTACATCACGACAGTCTCCCCGTGGCATGTGCAGACACTCCGGCCATACAATCCCAACGTACGATTAATTTACAACGGGTACGATCCGGATATGTTCTACCCGCAAGCGATCAAGAATGAGCAATTCTGGATCACCTATACCGGACGATTGCTGAGCATAGCGATACGGAATCCGGATTTGCTCTTCGAGGCGATCCGCCGCTTGGCGAACGATCGTGTCATCGATCCCGCGCTTTTCCGGGTAGTATGGTATATGGACGAGAAATCCCACGCCCTGATCCGGCAGGAGGCCAAACGCCACAAGGTAGAAGAGTTCATGGATTATCACGATTACGTTCCGGCGTCCGAGATCCCGTTCATCTTGAATAAGAGTTCCGTGCTGCTGTCATTGGCCAACAAGTCTGGATCTTCCGGTCCAAAGGGGATCATGACTACCAAATTCTTCGAGTTCTTGGCCGTGGAGAAGCCGATCTTATGTGTCCGAAGCGACGAGGCTTGCCTCGCCGAGGCCATCCGGGAGACAAATTCCGGACTGGCGGCCACCCAAATGGGCGAGGTCTACGACTTCTTAAAGAGGCAATACGAGACTTGGGAAGAGCAAGGATACACCTCGATCTCCGTCAATAAGGAAAAGCGGATCAAGTACTCGCGCGAAGAGCAAGCCAAACAATTCGCCCAACTTTTCGAGGAACTTTAAATGACATGGAAAAACATCTCAACATCATATCCTTCAATATCCCCTATCCGCCCAACTATGGGGGAGTGATCGACGTATATTATAAGATGAAGGCGCTGCGCGACCAGGGAGTGAGGATCTGGTTGCATTGCTTTGAGTACGAACGTCCGCAAGCTCCCGAGCTGGAAAGAATCTGCGAACGGGTATTCTATTACAAACGGCGCACGGGTTTGATCCCTAACCTCACCCTGCTTCCTTACAACGTATATGGACGAAAGGACGAAAGGCTGATCGAGAATCTGCTATCCAACGACTACCCGATCCTCTTCGAAGGGCTTCATTCGTGCTATTACTTGAATGATCCGAGACTCCGGAACCGCAAGAAAATATTCCGCGAGTGCAATATCGAGCACGATTATTACCTGCACCTGGCCCGATCGGGCAGGAATTTTTTACATAACACCTTCTTCTTGGTCGAGGCGATACGCTTCCGGTTCTATCAGCGCGTCGCACGGTTCGCCGACTTGATCCTCTCCGTCTCCACTTCCGACGCGGAGTACCTCCGCCAACGCTTCCCGGGGAAGCGGGTCGAGTTCGTACCTTGCTTTCACGAGAATGAGGGGGTTACGACAAGGCTTGGGCAATCCGACTATATCCTTTACCACGGCAAGCTCTCCGTCATCGAGAACGAGCGCGCCGTTTGCTACCTTATCCGCCACGTGTTCAGCCGACTGAGCTACCGATGCGTCATCGCGGGCATGAACCCGACACGGCGTATCTTAGAGGCGGCCGCCCCTTATCCGCATATCCGGATCGAGGCGAATCCGGAGAAAGAGCGGATGGAGGAGCTGATACACGGCGCGCAAATCCAGCTCCTGATCACGTTTCAGGACACCGGGCTGAAGCTAAAACTCCTGAACAGCCTGTTCGCGGGCAGGCATACGGTGGTAAACCGGCTCATGGTGGCAGGTAGCGGACTGGAATCCCTCTGCCATGTAGCGGATACTCCCGAGGAAATGATACATACCTGTGAGGATCTGATGAACCGTCCCGTGACCCCGGAGATGATCGGCGAACGCGCGAGCATACTGTTCCCGACCTTTTCCAACAAGGAGCAAGGACGACGCATATACGAGTTAATCTATGGCAAAGGGAAATGACAAATTGGGCTCGCTGACGGCACGTTTGATGGCGATCGACTATGATCGCTTACCCATCAGCGACTATAACAAGAGGTATATCCGCAACCTGAAACCCGCACTGGCCTATTTCATGCGGATTTACGAGGATTGCCTGCGGAGAGGGACCCAAGGTGTCAATCTTCCCCTGTCCGACCTTACGCTGATCGATTATGGCGGAGGAAGCGGATTCCTTAGCATGGCGGCTAAGCGGGTGGGGATAGGGCGAGTGATCTATATCGACCTTAATCCGCTATCCGCCCAAACCATCCAAGTGCTGAAAGAGGAGGCCGGGATAGGCCCGGACATCATTTTACAGGGAGATTCCAAGTTTTTGGCGGATTGGTGCGCGAAACATCGGATAAGCCCGCAGCTTTTGGTGGCGACCGATCTCATCGAGCACGTCTATGACTTGGATGCCTTTTTCAAGGATCTGCACCAGATCAACGGCTCCATGCCCTTGATCTTCACGACCGCTTCCTCCCCGTTCAACCCTTATGTCAAAAGACGGCTCCACAAGCTCATGGACGGTTGCGAGAGGGGGACGCTGGAATCGCCGAATTACCATACCTTGCGCCATCGCTTCATTTCCGGGCGATACCCAGCGCTTACCCCGGAAGAAGTGGAGACTTGGGCACGAAACACGAGAGGGATGACGTATGATGACATCCAAGAGGCGATCGAAAGCAACCGGATGCCCACTCCCCCGGGTCCACATAATACCTGCGATCCCGCGAACGGGAACTGGACTGAGCGTATACTGCCCATCAGCTCCTATAAAAAGCTGCTCGCTCCACATGACCTCAAGCTGAGCGTAGCGAAAGGATTCTATAACACGTATAGGAGCAGTCGCGCCATGTCGCTCCTATGTGAAGGCCTGAACCTACTTATCCGGCACAGCGGGCCTCTCGGTCTCCTGATCGCCCCGTTCATCATCCTCGTCTGCCGGAAGAAGTGACCGTGCCCCCTCCCTGACGTACGGGCGCTGCCAGTCATCCTCCTTCAGCACCCGGTCGCCCCATCGTAACAGGTCGATGTCGATCGGTATAGACCCAAGCCGCTTATCCTCCGGCTTACGCCCCAGGCCGCGCTCGATCTCCTTCAAGGCATCCCTCACCTTCTCCAAAGGCTCCTCACTATAAAAACAGGCCACCTGGTTCAGGAACATGCGAGGCGAGGAGGATCCCACCGGCTCCGTATAGCGCGATCCGGAGAAACGGATTCCGGGGAAACGGACGCGTAGCGACTCCTCCGCCCGCTCCATGTTCCGCTCGCGGCCCCAATTCGATCCCAATCCCAACACCACCAAGACTTGCCGTTTTTTCATCCTCATGCTTTTTCGGAAGCATCGCCACGTTTCTTCAAATCCATCTCCGGGAAATACCGGAAAGATCGCCCACGTCTTGAAAAGCATCCATTCCGCCCGCGAACATACGGAAAATACCTATCTTTTGGTATTGGTTGAACAAAGTTTTCAAGCTAACTTCGCGTCACATTGAAATGCGACATGAGATTATCAGAACTTCGTACAGGCGATAAAGGTGTCATTGTTAAGGTAATGGGAAGAGGCGCTTTCCGGAAGCGCATCATCGAGATGGGATTCATTCGGGGAAAAGAGGTTATCGTGATCCAGAACGCCCCGCTCAAAGACCCGATCCACTATCGGGTAATGGGATACGATGTCTCTCTCCGGCGTTCGGAGGCCGCCTTGATCGAGGTGGTAAGCGCCGCCGATCTCGACCAAGTGAACCTGAGCGACAACCCGAGCGCCGAGCCCTCTGTCCTCCCCTCCGACGACGAACTCCAGGCATTTGCCTTACATAAAGGGAAAACGATCAACGTGGCTCTCGTAGGAAACCCGAATTGCGGGAAGACCTCTCTCTTCAATTTTGCCTCGGGAGCGCACGAGCACGTCGGCAATTACAGTGGCGTGACCGTGGACGCGAAAGAGGGCGTATTCCACCAAGACGGATATACTTTCCGGATCGTGGATCTGCCGGGCACCTACTCCCTCTCCGCCTATACGCCGGAAGAGCTGTACGTGCGCAAGCACCTGAACGAGGCGCAGCCCGACGTGGTGATCAACGTGGTGGACGCCTCCAACTTGGAGCGCAACCTCTACCTGACCACCCAGCTGATCGACATGGATGTCCGGATGGTTATCGCCCTGAATATGTACGACGAGCTGGAGCGCCAAGGCGACAAGTTCGACCACGAGTCGCTCGCCAAGATGATCGGAGCCCCGATCATCCCGACGATCAGCAAGACAGGATTCGGGATCGACCGGCTGTTCAGCCGGGTTATTCAGGTCTATGAGGAGCAAGACCCCATCATCCGGCATATCCATATCAACTACGGGGATATATTGGAGAAGGGAATCGACAACCTCAAGAAAACATGGAACGCACACGGCGAGATTCCCAAGAGTCTGTCGAGGCGCTATCTCTCCATCAAGCTATTGGAGGGCGACCAGGAGATCGAGACATTCGCCAAGGGATTGAAGGATGCCGACAAGATATTCCAGGAACGGGATCGCAACGCCGCACGGATCGAGAGCCTCTTGCAGGAGGATTGCGAGACCGCCTTCACCAACGCCCGATATGGCTTCATCTCCGGCGCACTCCGTGAGACCTATGAGCAAAACACCATCAAGGAGGCGACCATCACCCGGATCATTGACCTGTTCGTGACGCACAAGGTGCTGGGATTCCCCATCTTTATCCTCTTCATGTGGGTCATGTTCGAGGCGACGTTCCGGTTGGGCAACTATCCGATGGAGTGGATTGAGGCGTTAGTTGGCGTGATCGGCGACTTTACCCGCGCCCACATGACGGAGGGTCCCCTGAAGGATCTGCTCGTGGATGGCATCATCGGAGGCGTGGGAGGCGTGATCGTCTTCCTCCCCAACATATTGATACTCTATCTGTTCATATCGTTCATGGAAGACTCGGGATATATGGCGCGCGCCGCCTTCATCATGGATAAGATCATGCATAAGATGGGGCTTCATGGAAAGTCGTTCATCCCGTTAGTCATGGGCTTCGGGTGTAACGTTCCCGCTATCATGGCCTCGCGGACCATAGAGAGCCGCAACAGCCGGATGATCACCATGTTAGTGAACCCACTGATGAGTTGCAGCGCCCGGTTGCCGGTCTATGTGCTGCTCACGGGTGCCTTTTTCCCGAAGAACGCCAGTCTCGTGCTATTGGGGCTGTACGTCTCCGGGATCCTGCTGGCCGTGGTGATGGCCCGCCTGTTCCGCCGTTACCTCTTCAACGAGAAAGACGTGCCGTTCGTCATGGAGCTTCCCCCCTACCGGATGCCGACGGGCAAATCCATATTGATCCATATGTGGGAAAAGGCGAAGCAATATCTGCATAAGATGGGAGGTGTTATCTTGGTCGCCTCCATCATTATCTGGTTCTTGGGCTATTTTCCGCGCCATACGGAGAAAAGCGAGCGGTTCGACCGGCAGATAGCGGAGATAGAGCAGACGCTGCCCGACTCGCCGGAGCGGACGGAAACGATCCAGGAATTGGAGCGTCTGAAGGCGATCGACCATCAGCAGAACTCCTTCATCGGACGGATCGGACAAACCATCCAGCCGGTGTTGGCCCCATTGGGATTCGACTGGAAGATCAGCGTGAGCCTCTTGAGCGGAATGGCTGCCAAGGAGGTGGTAGTCAGCACGCTTAGCGTATTATATACCGGAAATGCCGATGATGACGGGCAAGCCTTGTCAGAACGCCTGAAAGAGGACCGGGACGCTGAGGGGAATCCGGTATTCACTCCGCTCATAGCGATCAGCCTGATGCTGTTCGTCTTGATTTACTTCCCTTGTATAGCCACGGTGTCGGCCATCGTGAACGAGTCCGGCTCGTGGAAATGGGGAATATTCGTCATCACCTACACCTGCCTGTTGGCGTGGATCGTCTCGTTTGTCGTCTATCAGACAGGCAATCTCCTCATGGGGTTGTTCGGCTAAACGAACTTTTCGGGAGAGATATGAGTTATAACAAATAAAAAAGGTACGAAAATGTGGCAAGAGATAGCGATTTATATCATAGGCATCATGGCGATCGGTTACGTCGCCCATAAGGTTTACCGGATGTTTACGGCTTCGAGATCCCAAGGCCCTTGTTGCGGATGTAGCGGTTGTCCTACCGGGGATAAGGAGGCGAGCGCGCTTTCCCGCCACGACAAGATGGCCGGCTAAGGCAATCATCAGCCGGCCTCCGGCAGGGATATGCCGGTGAGTCGCATTCCCACGCCTTGGGACGCGCGCTTCCACGGCATGGGAGTCACATTTCCAAGGCGGGGAAGCCGGATTCCTACGGCATGGGCATGAAAAAAGGGTACCCCGGATTTTCCGGCGCACCCTCCTCAATTTCTCACAAGTCCTTCTCCCTTGCTTATCTAACGTCCGATGCAATGGTAAACGAAGCCTGCCTCCTCTAATTCCGTCTTATCGTAAATATTACGTCCGTCCAAGATCAAGGGTGTAGCCATCAGCCTTTTGATCACCGACCACGAGGGCAGGCGGAACTCTTTCCATTCCGTCACCAGCAACAAGGCATCGGCATCGATCACCGCCTCGTAAATATCCTTCGCGTACGAGACAGCTCCCTCCGGGAAACGCTTACGCGCCTCGGGGATGGCGACGGGATCATAAGCCGAAATAGCGCATCCCGCCTCACGCAGTTTATCGATCAATACCAAAGAGGGCGCTTCCCGCATATCATCGGTCTCCGGCTTGAAGGCCAATCCCCACAAGGCGACCTTCTTCCCTCGCAGATTTCCGTCGAAATGGCGGCATAGCTTATCGAACAACACCGACTTCTGCTTCTCGTTCACGGCCTCCACCGCCTCCAAGATACGCATCCGGTAGCCATGATCGCTCGCCGTCTTCACCAAGGCCTTGACATCTTTCGGGAAACAGGAGCCGCCATATCCGCATCCGGCATAGAGGAATCGCCCGCCAATCCGCACGTCGGTCCCGATTCCCTTGCGTACCATGTTCACGTCGGCTCCTACCCGCTCGCAAAGGTTGGCGATGTCGTTCATGAAACTGATGCGTGTGGCAAGCATCGCGTTGGCGGCATACTTGGTCATCTCGGCGGAAGGCACATCCATGAAGATCACCCGGAAATTATTCAGCAGGAACGGGCGGTACAACCGTGACATCAACTTCTGCGCACGTTCCGACTCCACGCCGACCACCACCCTGTCCGGGCTCATGAAATCCTTAATCGCCGCTCCCTCTTTCAGGAACTCAGGATTCGAGGCGATGTCGAACTTTATATCCACTCCCCTGCGGGCTTGCTCCTCTAAGATCACTTGTTTAATCCGCTGGGCGGTCCCCACCGGGACGGTGCTCTTCGTCACTACCAAGATATACTTGCTCATATAGCGCCCCACGGAACGAGCCACCTCCAAGACGTACTTCAGGTCAGCGCTCCCATCCTTGTCGGAAGGCGTCCCTACCGCCGAGAACAGGACCTCCACCTCGTCGAGGCAGTCTCTCAACTCCGTGGTGAAGCGCAAACGCCCCGCTTGCGCGTTACGGGAGACCAACTCGTCCAATCCCGGCTCATAGATGGGGATCACCCCATTCCTCAAGCCCTCGATCTTCCGTTCATCCACGTCCACGCAATACACGTCCATACCCATCTCGGCGAAACAGGCGCCTGTCACCAACCCGACATATCCCGTACCAACAATCGCGATCTTCATATATTTCTCGTTTCTCGAATCGTTTATCTCAAATGTACGCGAATGTACGACAAATCAGGCAAAACGAATATCGGATCGATCCAAATCGAAAAAAATCATCCATCCGCCGATGGATATGGAAATAACCGCTAACTTTGTATTCCCGTTTTTCAGATTTAGAGGGAACATGGAAAAGGTAGGAAAACGAGTCACGAAAGTTTGCTTCTTGGTATCCTCATTATGCAATGAAGGGCCGGTCAACGTAATGTACAATATCATCAGGTATATGGATTTCTCCCGGTTCGAGGTATCCATCATCACGCTTATTCCCGAGAAAAAGACAAGCCGGATAGACGACTTCCGCCGGTTCCCCCTCACGATCCATCAGTTAGCCCCCAAGGATCCTCTCTCGCCACTCGCCCTGTTCAAGGCGTTGAAGCGGGAGGTGAAAGCGGTCGATCCCGATATGCTTCATGCGCATTGCCCGCGCTCGCTGTACCTCATGTGCTTCTTGCCGAGGAAATACAAACGGGTCTATACGATCCATATCTATCCCGGGCTGCAACAACAGATCCTTTATGGGAAATGGAAAGGGACAATCGTCAACCAGTTGAATCATTTTTTCACGAGGAGGGTGGATCTGCCCATCGGCTGCGCGGAGAGTGTCGGCACGCTTTACAAGGAGCGCAAGGGATGGGACATTCCCTGCATCCCCAACGGCTCCTCGCTTCCCGTTTGGGAACCCGACGAAAGTCATAGGAAAGAGCTCCGGGAGAGGCTGGGTCTGAAAGAGGGAATCCGTTATTTTATCTTTATCGGCCGCTTCTCCAAGGAGAAAAACCCGGAATTGCTGGTACAGGCCTTCAAGCGGATGGGGGGGAAACCGGTCGGATTGGTCATGCTTGGCGACGGCCCCTTATGGGAGAAACTGAAGCGGGAAGAGAACGACCGCCTGCTCCTGCCGGGTTTCCGTACGAACGTGTATGATTACCTGATCGCGGCAGATTACTACATCTCCGCCTCCGACGTGGAGGGATTGGCGAACACGCTGTTAGAGAGCATGACGGTGGGCCTGCCAATGTTGCTGTCGGATATTCCATCCCATCGCGAGGTTTTCGCGAAAACACGGCGTACAGTTGGCTATATCTTCACCAACACGGATTTAGAGGATCTAATGGATAAGTTGGAAAAGGTATTGAGACTCGATCGGAAGGAAGTGGAGCGCGAAGTACAGGAGACGTTCAAGCGATATTATACGGCGGAAAAGATGTCGCAGGCTTATCAAAAAACCTATGAGAGTTTATAGAGCCTATGATTTTCAATGAGAATTTTCCAGAAAAAGGAGGCTACCAACCAGCGAATGACGCGGGAATCGCGTCTATCAAACAAAAGAGACAAGAGATGAAACCAGAAATATCTATCATAACGGTCGGCATGAACCACCTCTCCTACGTGAAGGAGATGCTATTGTCACTATATTCCATCGGGAAACCGTCCAACTCCTTCGAGGTCGTTTTCGTGGATAACCTCTCGACCGACGGAACGGCGGATTATATCCAAACGAACTACCCTGACATCAAGCTGATAGAGAACCGAGAGAAATACGGCTTCGCCCGCAACAACAATATCGGGGCCCGGCACGCCTCCGGGGAATATATCTTGATCCTGAACCCCGACATCGTGCTGACGGAAGGGGCGATCGACCGATTATACGATTATGCCCGGCGAAATCCGGATTGTGGCATTGTCGCCCCGATGCTGCAAAACAGGGATCTCACCCTGCAATACTCCGCCCGCCGCTTCCCCTCCATCAGGATCTTGCTGAACCGCTTCCTGACAAAAGGGGACGACTCGGCCCGCAACAAGGCGGTACAGCGTTATCTACTGACCGATCTTCCCACCGACGCACCTTCGGAGGTGGATTGGTGCATGGGGGCAGCCTTGTTAATCAAGCGTAGTTTTTATGAGGAGCTCGGAGGGTTCGACGAGAATTTCTTCTTGTACGTGGAGGATATGGATCTATGCCATCGCTGCTGGCAGAAGGGGAAAAAGGTAATCTATTACCCCCTGTCCAAGATGATCCACGTACACCAGCGAAGCAGCCAGCACTGGAACAAGAAGACGTGGATACACCTGAAAAGTTTCCTTTACTTCTTCCGGAAAAATCATTTCAAGATAAGATCGGAGATGTAGCGGCTCCCCGGAGGATCATGGGGAACGCCCTTAGCTCTTCGCGGCCGGTAATCTCCCCTCCTGCCGCTGGATGTAATACTTGTGCTCGGAAAGTACCAGCCCCAAGAGCATCATCATGAAATATCCCCGATGTCCCGTAAAGGTTGCGTCGGCGATACTCTCGATCAGGAAGTAACCGATTATCAGCAAAGGGATCATCAAATACTTCGTCTGGTGGCTCCGTTTGAAAAGCAGATAGGCCTTCCGCAGGATGAAGAAGATGAAATAAGCGTACAGCAACACGCCCACTACCCCAAATTGCGCCAAGCAGGGATAATAGGTATCGGCTATAAAACTGTAATCGGTGCTGTTGATCCCCCACACCTTATCCAATCCATATTTCACATACAGATCGGAATAATACACGCCGGAGGCGTACGAGGCGAAACTCGCGAAGCCGGAACCGAACGGGAAATAGTCAACCAGCACCTCCAAGGAGGTCATATATAGCATCAGGCGCGCCACCAAACCCGACTCCACATCCTCCACGTCGCCACTGATCGCGAAGTACAGATCGATCTTTTGCCAGCCCACCACGACAATAGCCGCCACCACTCCGAGGATAACAAGGACTGTCTTGAGATTGAACTTGAAGTTCTTCAGCCAAGGCGAAAGCAGCGTCAGCAATACCGCCAGCATATAAAAACCGTAAAACTTGGAGCGGGTGGAGAATATTCCCGTGGTAAGGATGAGGATAAACATGAGCTTATCTTTCTTGGTATCCGTCCCGCAATAGAGATAAATCAAGGCGATCGCCGTGATGCAAGCGGCATAAAAGGCCTGATGGAACATCACCTTATCGATCAAGTAGGGGATAAACAACGACATAATCCCTAACAGTAACAGCAATAACCAGGCGAACACGCAAATAATCCGTAAAATGGATTTTTGGTTCGCGCCGAATATCGGAGACATATAATACACGGCGAAAAACGCCAGATAGGGCTTGCTCTGGATAATGAAGTCCATGATAATCCCCTTTTTCGTGTTGCTTCCGATAAAAAAGGAATAACCCAAATAGAAAAGGAAGATCCCGACCGTCACGAGGAAGGCACGGTTCACGTACCAATCATCCGTCTTCAGCACCGTATAGCCGAAGAGTAGGAACAGGAGAAGGGCGCAAATCTCGTCGATGCCATCGAACCCGATCGTGCCATACAACAGAAGTCCGAATATAAACGTGAAGATAAATAACTCGTAGAAGTGTTTATTTATGAATTCCTGTAACATAGACATATAGATAATGAGGCATCGACCTGCCGGACGAAGCGCGAGACCCCACCCCGGCATGAGCCATTTATGGCTGACAAAATTAATCGATATTTCGGGAAAAAGGCACGTCTCCCTTAGAATTCAAGATATTTTAGGAATATCGGATCAGTAATAGGAGATAGAATAGCTCTCCGGCTGATCCGTCGCCCCCACCGGCTTATAAGCACCGAAGTAGGTAACGTAAATTCGCTTCTCACGCGTATCTACCGCATACAGGCAAAAAGCGTTGCTCGACGCGCTATCTTCCTTCCGTTGCACCCGATTATAAACGGTACCGATCTCGCTCGGGGCTTGGTTCGTGCAGAGGATCATACGCTGAGGCGGGAGATCTTTCGACGCGTTCTCCAAACCTAACACGTTAAAATAGGCGTTGCAATGCGCATGCCCACCCAAGTAACAGACAAACTCACCGGAAGAGGCGGAGTAATCCACGTCCACCTGTATGGACTGGCTGGCATCCAACTGGTTCGGATAGGCCTTCGAGAGGGAGGAATGGGTACGAAACGCTTCCACGATCTCGGGGATCATGTTCCAGGAGTTGATGTAATCCCCATCGCACAGGTAGGTTCTCGCCCCGGCGTCATGCCGCTGGAATGGATAATGCGAGAGGATAATCACGCTATGCTCCGGGGTCATCCCCTCTTTTAGGGCCACCTGAGAGAACCAATCTACCTGAGCCTGAGAGAAAGAGGCGTAGTACATCGTGTTATACGCATCTCCTGGCTGATCCAACATATCCAAAGCGATGAAACGGATCGTGCCCCCCTGCGGGTTATGAATATCTGAATAATAGTAATTCTGACCGGCAGGATGGTCGCTCACGTTCCTGTAGGCCGTAAGCAACAATTGATTCAATTCATTCTTATGCAGGAAAGAACCTTGGATGTAGTCGATGCAGTTAGAGTCATGGTTGCCGGTACAAATAAAAGAGGGAACGTGATTATCCAAGTAAAAGTTGGCGACAAAGGAGCGTAAGTAGTCCTTCACGTCCGACTTCTCCCCGTTCGAGATAAAATCACCCGTACAAACGATCGAGTTAATCTCCAACTCGGGCCGGTTGGCGAAGCGGATGGATTGTGTCAGATTTATCGGCAACAGGTAATTATTGCTGGACGACCACGAGGATAGATGGCAATCCGAGATATGCACGATCTTGAAACGCTCGTAGCCTTCCTCCTTGTTACGCATGATCGAGGCGAATCGTCGGGCAGCCTCTTTACTATTCTCCGTAAAATAGGCCTCATTCTCTTCGCTACGCAAACGGAGGGAATCAAGCTCGTCCTCGCATCCTAAAGATACCGGAAGTATCATCAATAGGAGGAACAAACCAAATAATGGTCTTCTTTTCATAACTATATATTACACTGAAATCCGTTGTCCGGTCCCAAAGACCTACGCAAATATAACAGATTCCCGCGCACTTAGATCAAGGAAAAGGCTCTGAACTTCAATAATGCAACATTAATTCACATATAGATTGGAACTGATTTATCCGCCCCCTTTCCAAACAAAGCGTACATTCATTGGTCAATCGAGCGATACAGCGCCTTCAATCGCTCCTCGTTGCTGCTCCATACCCGGTTTTCAAAGACAAAATCCTTCACCTTTCGGGCATTTGCCTCATAATCCTTCACGTAGCCAGCGATCGCCTTATCCAACGTATCCAAGTCCGCATCGGAAACAGCCAACTCATCCAGCACCAGCCCACGGCCACATTCCCGGATCAAATCGGGAGCGTCGCCAGCGTATCGGGTAGCGACAACCATCGCTCCCGCCGCCAGATACTCGGCGGTCTTCGTGGGAGAAGCGTTCAGGTTGACCAAGCTATCGGCACGCAAGACAAATCCCACATCGATCATCGAGAGGTAAGAAGGCACCTCCTCGCGGCTCAACCCTTTGACTAAGCAATGCCCCTCCAAGCGTCTCAACCGATCCTTGTAGGGGGTCGTATCATCATTCGTAAACAGACAGAGGAAATAGGCGGGATTCTTCTCGCGCAGACGGATCACCACGTCTAATGTCTCCCCGATACGTTGCCAGGTATGCAGGCCTCCGGAGTAGCAAAGGACGATCCTGTCCTCCAGCCCGTATCGCTTACGCAGCGAGGATCGTGTATCAGGGGCCAGCGCCTGGAAGGGAGCCGCCTCGAAATTACAGGGCAAGATAAAGTTGGCCGCTTCCGACGCTTCATACACGGACAGGTTATCCCGCAGGTTACGCGACACCGTGATCGTCTTGGCCGACCGGCGCAAGGCGTACCGGTTCTCCTCCTCCGCGTAGCGAACCAAGTAGGGGGCGTAATGATCCATCGCCGCTTCCGGGGCTATGTCGGAATGGAAATCCGTGATCAAAGGGATCTTGGACACGAACCGGGCGCAGGTGGCCGCCGAAGCCAGCTCCGCCTGGATAAAATCAATCGCGTATAGCTTACAGACCAACCAAGTGACGATCGCCCGATAGACGGCGGCTACACGCTGCAAATGGAGCCGATTGGGGATCGTATAGACAAACAGGGAGCGAATATCCCGCGGCATCGAGGCTTTCTCCTTCCGGTATCCCGAGAAACCTCTCGTGAAGAAATTAAGCAGAACCACGTTATATCCCATGTTCCGCAACGACATCGCCATGTTAAGCGTGCGGATCTTATCTCCCGACTCCGTTCCTAAGGGGTATCCCCTCCGGATATGGATCAATAGCACATTCTTCTTTCTCATCCTATCCGCTCGATTGATTTCAGACATTCCACGATACGATGGCAGCTAAGGCCATCCCCATACGGATTCACCGCCCGCGACATACGCTGGTAGGCCTCCTTGTCATCCAGCAAGCGGGACACTTCCGCATAGATCTTCCCGAGATCCGTGCCGACCAGCTTGACCGTCCCGGCCTCCAGCGCCTCCGGACGCTCGGTCGTATCCCGCATGACCAAGACAGGCTTGCCCAGCCCGGGAGCCTCTTCCTGTATCCCCCCACTATCCGTAAGTACAACCGACGAGAGATTCATCATGAAGACGAACGGGAGATAGTCCAACGGCTCGATAAAATACAGGTTGGGTGAAGACGCCCGATAGGAATCCCCAAACACCTCGGCGATCGGTCTTCGCACATTGGGATTCAGATGCATAGGATACACGAAATCCACCTCCGGAAAACTTGCTGACAGTTTTTTAATCGCCTGGCAGATATTCAGGAAACCTTGCCCGAAGTTTTCGCGACGGTGGCCGGTGATCAGCACCATGCGCCTCCCCGCCTGCCAATTCTCCACCAAACGGGAGGCTATTCCCGCCTTATCCAGATCAGCAAGGATCGCCGAGCGTACATCCTCTCTCGACCGGATCTCATCCAAGACGATATGCAAGGCGTCGATAACCGTGTTCCCCACGACCCGGATTTTCTCGTCGGGAACGCCCTCCGCCAGCAGATTCCGGCGGCTCAGCTGGGTAGGGGCGAAATTCAGGGTAGCGATACGTCCCGTGATCTGCCGGTTCATCTCCTCCGGCCACGGGCTATAAATATCGTGCGTACGCAGTCCCGCCTCCACATGGCCGACGGGGATTTGCTGGTAAAAAGCGGCCAGCGCCGCGGCCATCGAGGTAGTCGTATCGCCATGCACAAGGACAATATCGGGCCGTTCCTGCTTGAGTACCTCCCGGAGCCCCAGCAGCACCTTCGAGGTCACGTCGTATAAGTCCTGCCCCTTCGCCATGATGTCCAAGTCATGATCCGGCTTGATCCCAAACACGTGCAAGACCTGGTCCAACATCTCCCGATGCTGCCCGGTGACACATACCCGCGTATCAAATGAATCTTTCTCTTTCTGGAACGCCTTCACCAAGGGGCACATCTTGATCGCCTCCGGGCGGGTTCCAAAAACAAGCATCACTTTTCTCATTTATCTTCCGATTTTGAATCCATACAATATCATTCCAAATGCACCTCTATCTTGTCCAGATCGGGCAATCTCATGTAATCCCCGTACAAACGGGTCAAATAGCGATCCGGATCCCGCGGCGCGAAAAAACGTTTTCCCTCGAAAGTCACCTCCTTCAACGGAAAGATCTCATCCCGCACGCGCTCGCCTAAAAAGCCGGCGCCCAAGCATTGGCGCAACACCTTCCCTGACAATCCGAGCGAGAATAGCCGGAACATCGGGTAAACCAGCTTGGTCAAGGATAGGTAAAAAGCCCGTTTCAAGCAAAACAAAAGCCCCAGCCTGTCATTCTTCAGGTACGACAATCGGTAAAGCCATCCATGCATCCGGGAGGCCATCCGCACGAGGCAGCCGGGGACTGCCTCTATATAGAACACATCGATATAGACCCCCTTGAACTTGTAGTTCTGGTCTTTATGCTTCGTCTCCTTGATGCTGGAATGCAAGTCCCGTATCTTCGCGTAAGGCGCCACGTAGTTCTTGTCCGTACAAGCCGTCTGCACGAGCAACCAATCAGGCAGCTCCTTGGGCAATATCCGCATCAACCGCTTGTAATCGGGCTTCAACATCTCAATATCCAAGTCGTCATCCCAAGGAATGAACCCACCGTGGCGGATAGCCCCGAGCAACGTGCCCGAGCTCAGCCAATAGCGGATGTCATATTTCCGGCAGATCCCATCGATCACCTCCAAGATCTCCAGCATCCGCAGCTGATGCTTCCGCAACAAGGAGCCCTCCGGATTAAACATTCGAAGATCGTCCATACAATTTGATCAAATTATAACGATTACAATAATACAACCGGTACACCGCGATCACGAACTCAGCGAACCCAAGAGCGAACGCGAAGTTCAGGATCGAGAACGAGTCCGTAAGGTAAAGCACCACATAAATCGCGATCAGCACGATCGTGGAAAGGACTACACTCCGGTTAAAAGGCTTGGAATAGCCGAACGACACCAAGACCGGGGAGCCGGTGTAAAGCGTGATGCCTCCGCTGAATATGAACAACGTCAGCACCCTTAAGATAGGAACGGCATCGGGCAATTTCCCGGCCGACAGTATATCCACCCCGAACGGGGCGAGAAAATAAACGGCGACGATGATGCATAACGTCGCTATCATGATCAAACGGAAACATTTATTCACGAAATTCCGATCCAAGTTCTTAGCGATATGCGGAAAGAGAGCCTGGTTGAGCATCTGCAACGGCACCAAGGCCGTGGTAGCGATCTTCTGGGCCAAGTCGAAGGCGGCCACCTCTCCCATCGAGAAGAAGATACCGCAAACCGTCTTCGCCATGCTACTGTTGATAACGACAGAGACCCGGGAGATAAAGAATGGGATACTCTCCACGAAATAATGTCGCAAAAGCCGATAAGAGGGCCAGAACAAGGAGATTTTCTCTACCCGGATCAACATATACGCCGAAATAGCTCCCGAGAACAACCAGCCCAGCGACTGGAGCAAGGGGATCAGCAGATAATCATCCTCCTGCTTGATAAAAAGGAAGACAGTAACCGTATAGAAAAAAATCGAGGAAAAACGGATCAAGGTGATATAACGCATCTTCTCCACCCCTTGATAGAACCATACAGGAAACAGGATCTCCGACAGGCAAGAGAGGAACGAAAGCAAGAAAAGCGGATAATGAACCCGGAAACGTTCGCTTAAAGAGAGGATCCCCACCAACAAAAAGAAAGAGAGCACGAATAAGAACGTCTTGATCAACAGCACGGAGGAGACAACCTCGTTCAACTTCTCCGGATCCGATCGGTTGACCGACACGTTCCTGACGGCCGATACATCCAAACCAAAGTTGATCAGGATCACGAAATACGAGATGATCGCCTGAGCGAATACCACCAATCCGTATTTATCCTCCCCTACGGTAGCTATCAAATACGGTAACGCCACGAAAGGCATCACCATCTTTAGCAGCTCCAATACTGATAAATACGCCGTGTTGTGCGCGACCACGTTGTATTTGCTATTCCATCTCAACCTCATTACGGCACGCTCTTAATCAGACCCAGAACTTCTCCTCCGGCTCAGAAGATGAACATTCGGCGACCTGTCCTTGGATCTTGTCGTAGATCTTGGACGCGAAATACACGTCGTGCAAGGCGATGCCGATATTATAGGCCAGGATCCGCTCCTCATCCGATGTACGTCCCGGATTCTCTTTCAGCAGGACATGAGCGAACTCGTCGAATCTCTTGAAACGATCGAAGTACTTGAAACCACAGACATGCCCCCGATCATCGGCGAACACCTTATCAAAGAATAAATCGCAGTTCTGGAATCCTCGCGTATGTACCGGCACTACCAGCACACCTGGCTTAAAGCAACGATCCGCGGCGAACAATTCGTTCGCTACCGTCACGCAAGAGACAACCACATCTGCCCCCTCTATCAAAGATTCCGCATCCGGATAGACAGAAAAAGTCAGCTGTGGGAAATCCTTGAACCTCTCCATGAACAAACGTTCTTGACCTTTATACGCTAACAGGCGAATATGAAGCGGTTCCTTGACACGCTCCAACAGACAGAGCAGGGTGGCTCTCGCCGTATTCCCCAACCCCATGAACGCATACTCCCTCGCTTTCGACGAGCGAAGGTACTGGATAGCCAAGGCAGCCACGGCTCCCGTGCGCATCGCCGTGATCCAACTGCCATCCATCAGGGCAAGCATCTCTCCATCAGAGGCGTCATATAATAATATGTCACCCAACAAAGCCGGTGTCCTTCGTGGAAAACGGGATACGACTTTCACCCCAAAACGATCCAGCGACGGGATATAGGCAGGCATCGTATTGAAAAATATGTCCGGATCTATCTTTACGCTGATCTTACTGGGCAGGTAGCTCTCGTATTTCACCTTCAAGGCCTCCTCCACCCAATCTATACACAAAGCCGGCGGAATGGATGCATTCCGTATCGTATCGAAATCAAAAATCTTCATGCTCCAGAAATTCTATTTACAACTCCTTCAGCGCCGCAACCAATCGTTGGTTATCTAATGTACCCCGCACGGCGATTCGGATATACTCCGATTGCCGGAACGCCTTTTTCGTCCCGCAATCCTTGATCAAAATGTCGTATGTATCCAGCAACAAGTTCGTCAGCTCCCTCGACGAGTACTTACGCGTCACCTCACATAGGAAGTAATTCGCCTGGGAAGGGATCACACGCAAGAAGTCAATCTGCCTCAAATCCGCATAAAAACGCTCACGCTCTCGGATAAATTTCAGGCAAGCCAACTTGTAATCCTGCTCGTACTTATTGAAAATCTGCATATAGAACTCGGCGAACGAGTTGATATTCCAGATGGATACTTCTTGACGGACTCTCTCCATCAGCATCATGTTCGAGGTAGCGAGCAATCCCAATCGTAATCCGGGTACTCCATACGACTTGGAAATGCTTTTCACCACCACTAAGTTCGCATATTTTCCCAATATATCATTCACCAAAAGGGAATTTCTTTCAAAATCGTCGGTAAAATCAACGAACGACTCGTCCACCACCAGTATGATGCCTTTTTCTGTCGCCCAATCCAACAGCCTGAACACCTCTCCTTTAACGATGAAATTACCGGATGGATTATCCGGATTGATCAGTAAAAGGGACGAGATCTCTTGATTACCGAAAAAGCGGATCAAATCATCGGCATCGTAAGCGAAATCGGCGTTATCCGGCACATACGCCACGATCTGATCCGGATTCCGGCGATTCGGATATTCCTCAAACGTGGGATAGATCACACCCATCTTCCCATCGAGCGCTGTCATCAAGCCCTTAATCAACTCTGCGGCCCCGTTCCCCGGGCAGACGTATTCCGGGATAATCCCGAAATATTTGGCGATAAGCAGGCTATTGACCTTCAGTCCGGAGGGATACTCGCTCAAGAGGACATCAAAATTAGCCCTCATCTCCTTTTTCATCTTCTCCGTCGGGAAGAAGGGATTCACCAGATAGCAATAATCCAACAAAGAAGGGAAGCGCCAATAGCCTCCATAACGTTTCTGATAGGCGGGCAACTTCTCCCCATTCTCCGCGAAAATAGACTCAGCGTTATCGAGATCTTGTATATCATCGATCTCATACCATTTCTCACCCGAAAGCGGCAAAGCCTTCAAGTCCGGCTTATCCAACAAGGCGATCACCCGCAACACCTGCTCGTAATACTCATTACAGCCGACCGCATGGATATAGGCCTCCAAGAAAGGCACATAGTGTGTCCGCGAGAACTCCTTGCTGAACTTATAGATATTGACCGTCTTATAGTACAGATCCTTATGATCGAAATTAAAAGCCTTCTTGGTTACGAAGTTCAAGATATTATTGTCATTATCCAACATCACGACCGTACCATCCATCCAGCTCTCGTACTTCGCCACCAGCGCTATATTAGGATACGGATCACTCAGGATCTTATCGAGCACGGCATCCTCAAATATCAAATCCGACTCCACCAGCAAGGTGTCGTCTTCCAGCAGCCGCTCTTTCGCCAAGGAAAGAGAATAGATATTGTTGGTCTTGTCGTATACCGGATTCTCGATATACTCGATAGGCAGCCCCTCATACGAATCCCCGATAAACTCCCGGAGTTCCTTCCCCTTGTAGCCGACGACCATAACGACCCGGCTCACGCTCAACTTCCTGAATTGGGATAACGCCCGTTCTATCAAGGTCTGGCCATTCACCCGGATCATACATTTCGTATTGTTCCGGGTCAACTCGCCCAAGCGTTTTCCCATTCCAGCCGCCAATATGATAACCTGCATATTTTTATCTGTTAATTATTTTTCCTTACTTTCCTTATAGGTCTTCACGAGCGCCCTCCACTGCTCCCGAGCGAACAGGCAACCGATCGGCACGACCAAGGTGAACAAGAACATCCCGATAGCGGCGAACAACTTCCGCGGAGCGACCGGCAACTTCTTCACGTACGCCACATCGACCACACGGGCCCGCTGCTTGTTCTGGCCCGTCGCCAAGGCGATCTCCTCACGCTTCTGCAACAAGACCAGATAAACGCCCTGCAAGATCTCGCGCTGGCGGTTGTAATCCACGTATTGCCGCTCCTGGGTAGGAATACCTCCCATCTTCTCATACAAAGCCTTCTCCTTGTTCTTCAAGTCTTCCACCGTCATATCCAGACTCTTGCGGGCATTTCCGATCGTCAGGATCACGCTCTCGCGCAACTGATCCACCTGATTGTTCCAAGTCTCGATCAAGGGATTATCCGGGCTCGATGTCTTCAACAGGCGGGCACGCTCCACCAACGCCTCGTTGTACTTGGTGATGGCGCTACCTTTCTCCCCCTCTTGCGCGGAAAGCAGCATAGGCACCAGATTATACCGGTTCTCGGGAGCCTTCACGTAAGCGTCCATCATCTCGATCACCCGGGCCTGCGTCTGCAAGTCGATCAGTTTCACCTGGATCTCCTTCATCTGATCCACGTAGAATTGCACGTCATATTCAATATCAGTCAGGCGATTCTTCAACTTGTACTCCTCGATCTTGATCTCGATGGCCTGCAAGTTCCTCGTCACCTCATCGATCCGCCCGTCCAAGAAGGTAAGCGCCTTATCCGTCTCCTCCAACTTGATTCCGCGGGCACGGATATTGTATTCATGGATCAGGGTATTCAGCATATCCAAGCCCCGCCGCTTCTCATAGTCGCGGCAAGACAGCTCGATCACGTTCGAAGTCTTCGATGATTCCTCGATCACGAACATATCCAGCAGATCCTCGGCTACCCAACGGGGCGGGTTCACCTTGACGATCAAGCTGAACGCCTTCCCTATCGAAGCGACACCCGCCGTGTCGTAATCCACCGTAAAACGACCTTGCGGCAGCTCCACGACAGCAGGAAGGGAGGTATAGCTGAACGAATAATCCTTCTTGGCGGCTTCCGCGTCCACCTCCACCTTCCCGTCTTTCCCGACGGATACATCCAAGGTAACGACGCAGTCCAGCCGATTCATCGTCAGCGTATCCGCGGTAACCCTCAGGGGCGATTCCCCATAGAGCTTGTAGCCGAGACTGAACGGCTTGGAATATTCCACGTTGATCCCCAAGTCGAGCACCATTTTCCGGACCAAGTCATTCGAGTTGAGCACCATCAGCTCATCGTCCATATTGATCCCGCCCACGTTGGAGCCCCCCAAACCGAACGATTTCATCAGCCCCGCAGCCTCGCCCAAGCCGAAACCGCTACCGGAAGAGATCAAGTCACGCTCGTCTTGCACCTGTATCGACGCGGCGATCTCGTACGTCTTCGGCACAAGCAGCAAATATAAGAGCGCTCCCACCAACGAGACGGCGAAAGCCGCGGCAAACAGTTTCCAATAACGTAAATAATAAATAATGATATGTCTTAACCCTATGACCTCTTTATCGTTCGCGTCGTTTACCATAATGCTATCTAAATAAATCCGTATTCTTTACTTTTTCGCGATCGCTACTATGACACTCGTGATCACCGACACCGCTGTCAGGATGGTCGATATGATCGTCACGTTATATTGCTGAGCCTGGCTATAACGGGCGTTCCGCTTCTTCGCCTTGTTGGGCTCCACATACACCACGTCGTTCTGCTGGAGATAGAAATAGGGAGAGGTGAAGAAGTCGGTGCCGGTCAGGTCGAGCCGGCCAAATTCCTTCTGCCCGTTCACGTCGCGCACCACCAGCACGTTCGTGCGGTCGGCGTTGATCGTCACGTCGCCCGAGTAGCCGATCGCCTCCAATACCGTAATCCGGTCGTTCTTCACCGAGAGCCCTCCGGGGCGGGTCACCTCGCCCAATACCATCACCTTGAAGTTGGTGATCCGGACATGTACCAGCGGATCTTTCACGTACTTCGAGATCTGCTCCTGGAGCGAAGAGCTAAGCTCCTCCTTCGTCATCCCTGCCACGTGTATCCTGCCCAATACCGGGAAGGTGATATATCCCTCCTTGTCCACCAAATAAGAATACAACGAGGGCGAAGCCTGCACCGGCTCATCCCCTTGCTGGGTATAAGAGAACATAGGCGGGTTGAAAGGGGTGACCACTGTCGGATCCCAAGCGCTGACCGTGATATTCAACATATCATCCTGGCAGATCCTCGTATTGTAATTCTGGCTCATCTGGCTTAGCTGCTCCTGCGTCAACGAGTCGATTCCTTGAAAATAGGCCACGTCTTTAGGGACGGAACAGGCCCCTACCAAGAGCACAAGCGATGCGGCGATCGATGCTAATTTTACTCTCATAACTTTCGTTTTCTTCAAATAAAGCGCAAATATACTACTTTTAGTCCAAATTATCTCTGCCAAGCGCCGGAACATAACGGGTCCCTTACCAAGCATCCACTCTTAACTATAACGATGCAAAAGTCGTGTTATTGCTGCACGAGCCGGTAAAAGTAGAGGAAGGTTTTCCATTTATTTCCGATTATTGCGTATGTTCGCGAAAAACATCAAAAAAGGGAAATATGGTCGAGATCGGGAAATACAACAGGTTGAGAATCGTGAAATCGGTAGACTTCGGGGTTTATTTGGATGGAGGGGACGGGACGGAGATCCTGCTTCCGCTCCGCTACGTGCCTAAGGACGCTAAACCGGGCGATGAGGTAGAGGTATTCATCTACCACGACAATGAGGGAAGGCTGATCGCTACCACCGCACACCCGAAAGCGACCGTGGGCGAGTTCCAGTTCATGGAGGTGAGAGACGTGAACAGCACCGGGGCATTCTTGGATTGGGGAATCATGAAAGATCTGCTGGTCCCCTACAAGGAGCAGAAGGTGACGATGCGGAAAGGCAAATGGTATCTGGTCTATGTACGATTGGATCACGTGACAGGCCGCGTCATGGCATCGGCTCGCGTCGAGAAATTCCTGAATAACGTCCCGCCCCGATATGAATACAACCAAGAGGTGGAGCTGCTCGTGGCCGACGAGACAGAATTGGGCTACAAGGTTATCATCAACAACAGCCATTGGGGACTGGTCTATTACAACGAGGTGTTCCAACGGTTAGAGAAAGGCGAGCGGTTAAAAGGATATATCAAGGAGATACGTGACGACGACAAGATCGACGTGAGCCTATCTCCCTTAGGTTACCGGAAGGTAGAGGGGATAGCCGGACGAATATTGGAAACGCTGAAGGCGGGGAATGGCTTCCTGCCCGTGCACGACAAGAGCGACCCGGACGAGATATACGCCCTGTTCCGGTGTAGCAAGAAGGCCTTCAAGCAGGCGGTCGGGGCCTTGTACCGGCAACAGCTTATCACGCTGGGCAAAGATGGGATCCGCCTCCTCGAAGAGGAATGAGAATAGATTCCCCATGTTTTCAATAAAACATCGCCCGGTTTCTTGAAAAAGCCGGGACATTCTTAAAACAACGAACAGCTTATTTTATGGACACTTTACGAATCGCGTTCTCAGGTATCGGGGCGGTAGGAGGCTACTACGGCGGGATGCTCGCCTCCCGTTACCAAGGGACAGGCAAAGCCGACGTGTTTTTCATCGCCCGAGGGGAGAATTTGCGGGCTATCCGGGAAAACGGGTTACAAATCAAGCACGGCAAACGGATAATGCGGACGGCCCCGGCGCTCGCCACGGACAACCCTTCGGAAATCGGACCGGTGGATTACCTGTTCTGCTGTACGAAGAGCTATGATTTAGAGGAAAATATCCGGCAACTCAAGCCCTTGATCGGCCCTGACACCGTCATTATACCCCTCTTGAACGGTGCCGACATCGAGGAACGGATACACGCTTCGCTCCCCGGGCAGGAGGTGTGGAAGGGCTGCATCTATATTGGCTCCCGGCTGATAAGCCCGGGGATAGTCGATAAGTTCTCTCCCAAAGAGCGGCTGTTCTTCGGGAACAAGGAGGCGGACAAGACCCGGCAGGAGCGATTGCTCAAGTTATTGGTCTATGCCCGGATAAACGCGTTCAACCCTCCCGATATAGACCTGCGGATCTGGAAGAAATTCTTCATGATCTCCACGGCCGCCACGATCACGAGTTTCTACAACCAGCCGATCGACGAGGTGCTGGCGCAACATCTCGATATGTTCATCGCCTTAGGCACCGAGCTGAAAAATGTGGCGAACGCCTTGGGAGTCAGCCTTCCCGACGACATCGTGCATACCTCTATCGAGGCGCAGAAGATGATGCCAGTGGGATCCACGACCTCCATGCACAGCGATTTCCTTGCCGGCAAGCGAACCGAGCTGGAGTCGTTGACAGGCTACGTGATCCGGCAGGCGGAGAAATACGGGATCTCTGTCCCGACCTACCGGTTCATGTACGAGGGATTGTCCCTCTATCCCTATCCCCGGAAAGAATAGGGGTATAAAAAAACGTTGCCGCGACGACTTCCCGCCAAATTGATAGCAGGAAGTGATCGCGGCAACGCCTTTTATCGCTCTATCGTTCGCTTATTGCCCGATATAGGTCTCCATGAACTTCGCGCCCGGCGCAGGTGTTATTTTCACCTCCTTCGCGCTCGCCGGTATCAAGATGGTCTGCCCTTGATGCACGCTAAGCTCATGTCCCTCATTGTCACGGATCGAGGCATTCCCTTCCATGCAAATATAGACCACAAAAGAGTCCAACCCCGAGAAATCACGAGTCATGGGCTTGTCAAGATCCAGCAGGTTCGTCGTGAAATACTTGCAATCCGCCAGCTCCACCGCGGCGTTCGCCTGTGCCTCATAAGAGGTACGATAGTCCGGATACAAGGTATAATCGATCGCGTCTTTCGCCAGCTCCGTATGCAACTCGCGCCCCTTACCGTTCGCGTCCTTGCGATTGTAGTCATAAATACGGTAGGTGATGTTGCTCGTCTGTTGGATCTCGGCGATGAAGCATCCCGCCCCGATCGCGTGCACCCGTCCGGCAGGCAGGAAGAATACGTCGCCCGGACGCACGTCATACCGACGCAACACATCCATGATCGTATTGTCTTCCACACGTTTCACGTACTCATCCGCGTCGATCTGCTTGGAGAAACCGGAGTAAAGAGCGGCCCCTTCAGCAGCCTTTATCACATACCACATCTCCGTCTTCCCGAACGAGTTATGACGTTTCTTCGCTAATTCATCATTGGGGTGCACCTGGATAGAGAGATTGTCGCGGGCATCGATGAACTTGATAAGTAAAGGAAACGTCGTCCCGAAACGCTCCATTACCTTACCGCCCAACAACTCTTTTCCATAAGTACGGATCAGCTCATCCAGCGATTGGCCTTCCAGCTCCCCATTATCGACGATCGAGTAGTTACCCTCAACGTGAGAAAGTTCCCAACTCTCGCCCACCCCATTCTCAATTGGCGTAATCCCTTTGAACGGGCAAATATCGGAACCGCCCCAAATCACCTTCTTGAGGATCGGTTTAAATGTAAATGGATATAACATAATTAGTTTTGTATATATGTTTATTGTTTCTTGGTTTTCACTTTTCTAAGTACGACAGCGCTACGCGCCGGGATATAAAGCTTCAACCATTCCTTTTTCTCTTTCTTGTACAACGGATCGAATTGCGTGAAATGACGCACGCTGTCGTCCGCCAATCCAAAGCCTCCAAAACGGGGAGCGTCCGTATTCAGCACGACCTCGTACTCCCCTTTGGGAACCAAGAAGCCATAGTCGGTAAACGACTTCGTAGGGCTGAAATTGAAGACGAACACGATGTCATTTCTCCGGTAGGCCAAGATCTGATCCCCGTCGTTATCCCAGACTTTCTGGAGAGGAATGTCCTGAAAGTTCTTCACTCCGCCGATCAAGGCCAGCATCTCCCGGTCAAAATCGCCCAAGAAATGGTATTTCAAGTCCATGTTATCCACCAAATCCCATTGGCGGCGAGCGTATTTATAGGACCATCCGTTACCTTCGCGGGGGAAATCGATCCATTCCGGATGACCGAACTCGTTCCCCATGAAGTTCAAATATCCGCCATTGATGGTAGAAGCCGTGACCAACCGGATCATCTTATGCAAGGCTACCCCTCTTTCCACCATGAAATTGTGGTCGTCTTTCTGCATATGCCAGTACATATCCGCGTCGATCAGGCGGAATATGATCGTCTTATCGCCCACCAAAGCTTGGTCATGGCTCTCGGCGTAACTGATCGTCTTCTCGTCCGCGCGACGGTTAGTGGTCTCCCACCAAATGGATGAGGGATGCCAATCCTCATCTTTCTTCTCCTTAATGATCTTGATCCAATAATCGGGGATATTCATGGCCATCCGATAATCGAAACCATAGCCGCCATCCTCCCGCTTGGCGGCGAGACCCGGCATACCGCTCACCTCCTCCGCTATCGTGATCGCCGAGGGATTCACCTCATGGATCAGTTTATTCGCCAAGGTAAGGTAAGCGATCGCGTCGCCATCCTGATGCCCGTTGAAATAATCGTCGTAGTTGCAGAAAGCCTCGCCCAGACCGTGGCTGTAATAGAGCATCGAGGTGACGCCATCGAAGCGGAAACCATCGAATTTATACTCCTCAAGCCAGAACTTGCAGTTGGACAGCAGGAAGTGAAGCACCTCATTTTTCCCGTAATCGAAGCAGAGAGAATCCCAGGCCGGATGCTCGCGGCGATCCCCTTTCAGGAAATATTGGTCGTAAGAGCCGTCGAACCGCCCCAATCCTTCCACCTCGTTCTTCACGGCATGGCTATGGACAATATCCATAATCACGGCTATTCCCATGCCATGCGCCTCGTCGATCAGCCGCTTCAACTCCTCGGGTGTCCCGAAACGGGAAGAGGCGGCGAAAAAGCTGCTCACATGGTATCCGAACGATCCATAATAAGGATGCTCCTGGATGGCCATGACCTGTATCGCGTTGTAGCCATCCTTGGCGACACGAGGCAACACGTTCTGGCGGAACTCGTCGTATGTCCCCACCTTCTCCTCGTTCGTCCCCATGCCGATATGGCACTCGTAGATCAACAGGGGAGATCTCTTCGGCTTAAACCGCTTATGCTTGAACTTATAAGGTTTATCGGGATTCCAGACTTGCGCGCTGAAAATCTTCGACTTCTCGTCCTGGACTACCCGACGGATCCACGCGGGAATGCGCTCTCCCGCTCCGCCATTCCATTCAACCCACAACTTAAACAAGTCGCCATGACGCATCTGATCCGCCTCCAAGGAGATCTCCCATACGCCATTCGCTATCCGGTTGAGCTTATATTTATCATCTTTCCGCCATTCATTGAACGTTCCGATCAGGTAGATCGCCGTAGCGTTAGGAGCCCACTCGCGGAACACCCATCCTTTCGCTGTCTTGTGCAATCCGAAATATAGATACCCGGAGGCCATCTCCGACAGTGTCATCTTACCATTATTAGTCAGGTTCCTCTCTTTCTCGATCGCGTATCGATACCGACCTTCAATGGCCGCCTCATAAGGAGCTAACCAAGGGTCATTTTTAATCAAATTCAAAGGCTCCATGCTTTTATAGTTTGGTTTTCGGACAAAGATAAAAGAAAAAAACATACCATTGAACATATTCAGATATTTCTTATCTTTGCCCATAAACACCGCGAAGAAATGAGTAAAGGGACACGAAGTATTTTGTTTTACTTCCTCATGGTTTTGATATTCGGTTCGCTGATGTACTTCATCGTGAAAGAAGGGGAAAGTCGGCAGCTGGAAGATTCGATCGTGTCCGTACAAAACGCGCCCCGTAACCTGACGGAGGGTTTCGGCCTCTTCAAGCAACTGATGACACATAATATAGAGTCGTCCATCGGCATCCTCCTCTTGCAAATCATCACTATACTATTGACTTGCAGGTTATTCGGGTGGATATTCCAGAAGATAGGGCAACCTACCGTCATCGGCGAGATCGTAGCCGGGATCGTATTGGGGCCCTCGGTGCTGGGGCACCTGTTTCCCCAAGTATCCTCCTTCCTGTTCCCGATCGAGTCGTTGGGCAATATCACGATATTGAGCCAATTCGGCCTTATCCTGTTCATGTTCGCCATCGGGATGGAGCTCAACCTATCCGAGGTAAGGCAAAAGCTGAAAGAGACTATACTCATCAGCCATACCAGCACGGTCGTCCCGTTTTTCTTCGGTATGCTGACGGCATTCTTCGTCTACAAGGATTACGCGGATAAAAGCACCCCGTTCCTCTCGTTCGCCTTGTTCGTGGGCATAGCGATGAGTATCACGGCCTTTCCCGTATTGGCGAGGATCATACAGGAGAAAGGGCTCACCAAGACCCATCTGGGCACCATCTCCTTGGCCAGCGCCGCCAACGGAGATATAACGGCATGGTGCCTGCTGGCGGTCGTCATCGCCATCGCCCAAGCGGGAACCATGCTCAGCGCGGTTTACAATATCCTGTTCTCCATCTTTTATATCGCGTTCATGTTCTTGGCTGTCCGGCCATTCCTTCGGATGATCGGGCACGTCTATCACAACAAAGAGGTCATCGACAAGGGTTTGGTGGCATCCATCTTCCTGCTGCTGATCTCCTCCTCGTACCTGACCGAGATCTTAGGGCTGCACGCCCTGTTCGGAGCTTTCATAGCGGGAGTGGTCATGCCGGAGAACATCAAGTTCCGGAAAATCATGACCGAGAAGGTGGAAGACGTGTCTCTCTCGCTGTTTCTCCCCCTCTTCTTCGTCTCTACCGGATTGCGGACGGAGATCGGGCTATTGAACAAGCCTGAGCTATGGATCCTTTGCCTCTTCTTCATATTGGTGGCGATCATCGGGAAATTCGGAGGAGCCCTGTTCTCCGCCCGGTTCGTCGGCGAGAGCTGGAAAGACAGCCTCTATATCGGCGCGTTGATGAATACCCGCGGGCTCATGGAGCTGGTCGTGCTGACGATTGGCTACGAGATGAAGATCCTGTCGCCCGCCATCTTCGTGATTCTGGTGCTGATGACCTTGGTCACGACCTTCATGACAACTCCCCTGATCTCCCTGATCAAGTTCTGCTACCGTACGCATGACAAGATAAAAGAGCAAAGGACGGCGCACCCGTTGGAGGGAATCTTTAAGGTTCTCCTCTCCTTCGGACGGGCCGGCAACGGGCAGATCATGCTGGACGTGGCCTACCAGATGTTCTCGCAGGGGAAGAACAAACTGGAACTGACAGCGCTGCACCTGACGGTAGGATCCGACGTGAATCCGCTTCATACCGATAACTTCGAGGAGGTCAGCTTCGGGCCGATCCTGTATGGAGCCAAGAAATTGGGATTGCAGATCCAGACCCGCTACGAGATCTCGAACAACGCAGGATTAGATATTTGCGACATCGTGAACAAGGAGGGGTACGATTTCTTGCTTGTCGGCTCGGGAATCTCCATGAGCAACACGCCTGACGACATCGCGGCGAACCGCTATCGGGCAACCTTCTACAACCGTTTCTTCAAACGGATAAAGGCTCCCGAATCCTGGTTCTACCCCGGTGCCCTACTGAAGGACAAGACCAAGATGTTCATCGAGCAGAGTAATTGTCCCGTCGGGGTATTCGTGAACCGGAACTTCGTGCGAGCCACCAACGTGATCCTCATCATCGGATCGCAGGACGACTTGTTCTTATTAGGTTACGCCCGTACCTTACTGAGATCCACGCATGGATCAGCCGGAGTGCTGGATCTGTCGGATCATCTCCAGCCGGCATACGAGGTAATCGCCCATGAGACCTCCCAATTCTTCACGACTGTCGGGCAAACCCGCCTGTTGCCTGAGCGCGATCTCACCACGCAATCATTCAATGGGTTCAACTTCATGCTGATCAGTTACAAGACATGGAATGAAGTCTCCGAAAAACGGAAAGAGGCCTTGCAAAAGATGCCATCCACCTTGATCTTGAGTAAATGAGTTCTGCCCAGAGATCCTGCCATCCCGTTGGAACGCCTTACCCAACCACCTCCAAATAGCTCCGGCCATTCCCCGCACGGTTGACACGAATCTGCACGGGAATACGTTCCGTCATCTCCTGGACGTGCGAGATTACTCCTATCTTCCTTCCTTGCGTACGCAGGCTCTCCAAGGCATCCATCGCCACCCTTAACGTCTCCGCGTCCAACGAACCAAACCCTTCATCGATGAACAGACTCTCGACCTTCATCCGGTTCGAGGATAAAGAAGAGAGCCCTAATGCCAAAGCCAGCGAAACCAAAAACGATTCCCCGCCCGACAGACTGTGCACGGTACGCACCTCATCACACATATCCTGATCGATCACCTGCAAAGCCAACGTCTCCGGCACCCGCTCCAGACGGTATCTCCGGGACAATTGACGCAAATGCACGTTAGCGTAGCTCAGCAAAATATCCAAGGTATATCCCTGCGCGATCCGGCGAAACTTCGCCCCATCCGCGGAACCAGCCAGTTCGTTGAGCTTCGCCCAGCGCTCACTCACGGCTTTCCTCTCCTCCAACTCCTGCCGGAAAGCCGCTATTTTCCGTTCATTCTCATCATGCGTACGCAGACGGAACGCACACTCAGACATAAAGGTCGAGCATTCATTCAGAAGCTCCTCTAAGGTTTTCCCTCCGGTCTCCCTCTCATACCTCGCCTTCCAATCCGTCAATTCCTGTTTCCTTGAGGTAAGGGCACGAGAAGCCTCCTCTAAATCCATCCGGATCTGCCCATTGCTCCCCCGAAGCTTCTCCAACTCTCCGGCCTGTCGGGTCGAATCATCACGCAATCCACGCAAACGCTTCTCCAAGGCATCCAGTCGTTCCATCGACAACTTCTCCACCTCATCAGCCGGTTTCCCGCCCAATATAGCTTTCCTTTCAGCGGCCAAGCGGTCATATTCCCGCGTTTTCTCCTCATGGATCTTCATGGCCTCCTCATATTGTGCCCGCAAAGGGGGAAGAAAGGCCTCATACGATTCCTGTTCCGCGGCCAAAGCGCCCCGTTCCTGCTCCAAGACACGCAACCGTTCCCCCTTCGCTTGCCACTGCTGGACGAACCCTGTCAACGTTTCACGGAACTGTATCGGGTCACGCATCCAATTGGTTTGCCAAGCGTCATTCCCGAATAATTCATTCGCCGCCGACAAAGACTTAGACAGCGCCTCACGCCGCTCTCCCTTGTTCGCGGCCTCCCGCTCCATCCGTTCCAACAAAGCCTCACGTCGTTGCTTGATCTCGGTGCACTCCTGCTCTTGGATCGAGAGAAGCTTTTGACAATCGATCTCTTTCCGTTGCAATTCCGCCAGACGCTTTCGGCATTGATCCCCTTTTTCTTTCTTGCCTAACAAATCTTTCAGGCGTAAAGTCGCTTCCGAGATCCCGTTCGCCAACGCCAACAAGCGCTCATGCGCCTCATGGGATGCGTATGGATGCTCCACACTTCCACATACCGGACAAGGTTTCCCGGCGATCAATTTATCCCGCAAGGCCTTAATATCTCCAGTCGTGACGAACTGAGCCTGCTCCAACAGCAACCGTTCGCGCTCCGTACGGCAAGCCTCGATCAAGGCATCCAACGTATCCAGACGAAGCTCCTCCAAAAACGCGTTAACCTGCTGCCTCTCCTGCTCCATCGACTGACGTTCCTTCGCAAGCGCCTCCCGTTTTCGCGATGCTTCCCGTTCGGCAATTTCCAGTCTTTCCCCCTGCTGCCGTAACGTCACCAGCAACTTCTCCACGTTCTCCTCCGCTAAACGAGCCGCCTCACAAGCATCCAAATGAACCAGTAAAGCCGCGAACTGCTCCGCGATTCCCGCCTTATTTTGATAACGCATACGCCAAGCGGACAGCTGTTCCCACTCTTCCGTGTTTTTTCGTTGGCGGATCCTTACGCCTGCCGCCTTCTCTTCCATCGCTTGTTTACGTCGTCCAATATCACGCATCCGCGACTCATCTTCCTTCGCCGCCTTCGCGGCGGTATCCAGTTGCACATCCAATTTCCGGGCATTCCGCAAATCCACACGCAAACGCTCCACCTCTTCCGCATATTCGGTACGTTCCCGTTCCGCACGGGTCAGCTCCTTTTCCAAAGCCTCTTGCGAAGCCATTGCCCGCCCTAACGCAAGCTCGTTCTCTTTCCTCTGCCGCTCCTTTAAGGCGATCCGCTCCTCAGCGGCGGAAACCGCCTCCATCAACCGTTGCCTCTCCGAGCGGGCTTTCTCCAACCCGGCGAATTGTTTTTCCGCCTCTGACAAGCGAGCACGCAACCGTTCACGTTCCTCCTCCGGCAAAAGCTCGATCCCCTGTACGCGAGCGCACAACTCCTCGTAGGCCGCCTTCGCCTCGGCATTCTTGGCGAAGATCACCCGGGAAATCTCCGAGTATCGCTCCGTACCCGTCAATTTCTCCAACAGGGCGGCCTTCTCCCCCTGCTCCGCCTTCAGGAACGTGGAGAAATCATTTTGCGCAAGCAAGACCGAACGGGTGAATTGCTCGAACGTCAGCCCGATCAATTCCACGATCCGGGCCTGTAAGTCAGAGCGGCTTCCCTGCTCTTCCTTCCCCGTATCCAAATTATACAATAGGGTACGGGCGGGTTGCATACGGCCATTTTCTTTGTCCCTCGCACGTGCCACCGCCCATCTCGCCCGATAACGGAAGCCATTCAACGCCTCGAAATCCACCTCGGCATAACCGGATGCCGTACCACGGCGCAACAAAAACCGGGGATCACCCTGCACCAATACATCCTCGTTCACGTCTTTAAGCCGCACATTGTTCTCACGCGCCTGCTCCGTACGCGGTGTTTTCGAGAATAACGCCAGGCACATCGCGTCCAACAGGGTAGACTTACCCGCTCCCGTAGGCCCGGAGATCGCGAAAATCCCCGCGGAGGCCAGCGGCTCCATCATGAAATCAATCGCGAAATTCCCCTCCAACGACGCCAAGTTGCGCCCGCGAATCGCCAATATCCTCATATCGAAACCTCCCGTATCACCTCGTTAAACAATCGCTCCATCTCCTCCGGAAGATCCCCTCCATACTTCACGGCGAAAGTATGACGCAGCATCTCTATCGGATCGATCTTCCGCAAATCCGTATAAGTAAGACCCTGATCCAAGCCATCCCCTTTCCGGTCCGGATAAGAGGGGACAATCGAGGTAAGACGGACCGCCTTATTCTCCAAGGCCTCCTCTACCCGATGCCGGAACGTGGGATCCGGTTCCTTGAGCGACACACGAACTTCCACATAAGGCCATGCCGACTTATCCGCGCCTCCTTCTTCCTGATCGGGCAATCCCGCCAAACGAGACAATACCTCCTCAGGGGGCAAGGCGATATCCGGCACACGCCGCAACTCAGCCACCAACGGGATTTCCACAGGCTCGATACGGGTCACCTCCCCGGCCGAGATCTCCACCTCCACCACCTGATGCTTATAATTCTTCTCCGAGAACGACATCGGCAGCGGGCTTCCGGCGTAACGCACGTCCTGCCTTCCGCCGACCCGCTGGGCCTTATGGATATGCCCTAAAGCCGTATATGCGATACCCAGGCCAAAAGCGTCCGCCGGGATAGCCTCCAGCCCACCCATCAAGACACGCTCGCTCCGGTCATCGTCCGAGAGCTCAGCTCCCGTCGTATGTAAATGCCCCAAGGCGACAATCGCCTCCGATGGATCCCGCAGTTGATCCACATACGTGTAGAATCGCTCATACATTCTCGCGACCCCATCCCGATACGAATCCTGAGACGCTTCCGCGGCGGGATAATCCCCCTGACGCAAATAGGGGACTGCCATACACCAAGCCTCCCTCGCACCAGCCCGGTTCCGCAAAGGGATCAACATCGAATCAAAATCAATCGTTCCCGACTCCGTGCGCCTGACCATGCCGACGATCGACGTGCTCAACTCTTCCAATAAAGGATTCGGGGCCTCCAAGCGGATGGCGGAGTCGTGATTCCCCGCGATCACAACGATCTGCAAACCGGGATTCAGGCGGTTCGCCTCTTTCAGGAAATGATAAAAACGACGTTGCGCCATAGCGGAAGGATTCGCCACGTCGAACACGTCGCCGGCGATCAGCAAAACATCCGCCTCCCGCTCCGCCAGCAAGTGAACCAACCAGCTCAAAAAGGCCTGATGCTCCACCTCCCGATCATACCCGAAGAAGGTCTGCCCCAAATGCCAGTCGGCCGTATGTATAAGTCTTAAAGCCATTCTCTCACCTTTTTCAGGCAAAAGTACCTTTTTTCCCCGCAACAACCGCAAGCCGGAAGCGGAATAAGCCCTCTCCTCCCACGGCAAACAAAAAAAGGCGGGGAACCTCCGGTTGAAAGTTCCCCACCTTTTCCGTATATCCTCGCGAAGGTTTTACTTTTTCTTCAGCAAGAAAGAATCGATCTGCTTCACGAACTCCTCACGGGGCAGCGCGCCCATCGATACCTGGGGCTGCCCCTCTTTCGGGATGAAGAGGAGAGTCGGGATGCTCCGTACCCCAAAAACGGCAGCTAATTCCTGCTCCTGATCCACGTTGACCTTATAGATCACTATATCGTCCTTATACTTAGCCGCCAACTCCGCCAATATAGGAGCCACCTGCTTGCAAGGGCCGCACCAGTCAGCGTAAAAATCAACGATACAGGGTTTGTCGCCCGCGTATTCCCATTTCGTGGAATTTTTCTCGTAATCGAATATCTTTTGCAGAAACCCTGCCTTGTCCAAATGAACGACCTCTCCTTTCGACTCCGTCCCGGCCGCCTTGCCCTCACCCGATTTGGCGGACATGGTACAACTTACCATGAACAAGACCGCGGCCACCATCCATAAACTTTTCAATTTTACCATATATACAACAACTTACTATATTGATTAATTACTCGCCACAAAAATAATAAGAAAAAAGAGACCCGTAAATTTCATTTCTTAATAAAAGAAAAAGGATAACAGATTACCATCATCCCGAAAAAATAAGCCAACTCACACTTGCGATATTCAAAAAAAGCCTTACCTTTGCACCCGATTTCGATCAACCTATTGGAGAGATGCTCGAGTGGTTGAAGAGGCACGCCTGGAAAGCGTGTAAACCCCTAAAGGGTTTCGCGGGTTCGAATCCCGCTCTCTCCGCGAAGATTTCCGAGAAAATCGGTCAAGATAAATTCCCACCCCTTTCATCTATTAAAGACAAACTTCCACGCTTATCTTTGTTTCCACGGGATTTCGCTATTTTTGTCCATAAAAAGAGAGCGCAATAATCCTAAGAGACGGAAGTTGGCCAGCTCTTCCTAAACTTATTTTATCTATGAAAAGATCAACGCAAGAAGACAAAGTGTAAATTATTATCCCGAACATACAGTTTTTGGCATACCATTTGTTGTGAAAAAGATATGACAATACAAGAGATAAACAAGGCATACGACCGGATCATCGGCTCGATAGACGCGAAAGAGCTGAAGAACGCTTTCGACTTCATGCAAGGGCTGATAGCGGGCATACGGGAATATTCGTTCCAGGACAGGCTGGATGAGTTGCAAGACACGTACAAATATATGCTGCGGTATCGCATGGAGGGAGCGAAGGATCCGATGCAAGAGCGGATTTACAACAACTTGGTCGCATCGAGCTATGAGTTCGCCGACGTGATCAGGCATAAGGCTTTGCTGGGAATCTCCCCCCTCACCTATTACAGCCGCAAGCGGGTGGAGCGGCAAGATCCGGTACCCTACGACAAACTGTATCGGCAGATACGGAACGCCGCCTTGGTACAGCGGGAGACCCCGACGGGCACCTCCGAGGAACAGCGGCAGATCGAATCGGCCACGAACCTCCTTTTCGAGAAGATATGGACATCCGATTACCTGAAGACAGAGGAGATAGCCGCCATCAAGCAAATATTGACAGACAGGGAACTGCCATTTCCCGTCGGTTGCCAGGTCGTATCCGCCCTGATGTTAGGGGAACAGGCCGCTTTCGACAAGGAGAAATTGCTCCTGCTCTTCGACGCCGCCGAGATCCCCGACGACGAGATCCGTTACCGGGCGCTTATCGGGATCCTGCTCACGCTCTACATTTACCGAAAACGTACCTCCTTATATCCGCAAATAGCCGACAGGCTCGCGGCGTTGGCCGAGCGGTTCCCGAACTTCACCAACGCACTCCGCACGATCATCTTGCGCTTTATCTTAGCCCGTGAGACGGAGAAGATCACACGTAAGCTGCAAGACGAGATCATTCCGGAAATGATGAAGTTAGGCTCGAAGATCGGCCGGAAAATCAACCTTCGGGACATTAATCCGGAATCATTGGGAGAAGAGATGAACCCGGAATGGAAAGAGATGTTGGCCGACAGTTCCTTAGGAAAGAAAATGGAGGAATTCGGCGAGTTGCAGCAAGAAGGGGCGGATGTGATGCACTCCACTTTCGTGCACTTGAAGCAATTCCCCTTTTTCCGTGAGGTAGGAAATTGGTTCTTGCCGTTCACGAGTGACCATTCCGCCTTCGGGAATACCTCGGAAAAAGGGCAAACGGAAAAGGACGCGCTGGAATCAATGGCGATAGCCGCCTTCATGTGTAACTCAGACAAGTACTCCCTTTATTTCAGTATGCTGCAACTGCCTGCCCAAACGAGGCAGATGATGATGGGACAATTTGGCAGCCAAGCCTCCGAGATGATCCAGCAGACGAAAGAGGAGCTGATCAGCAAGCGGGGAAAACTCGCGATCATATCCGGACAATATATACAGGATCTGTATCGCTTCTTCAAGCTCTATCCGGGACATCTCGACTTTGAGGACATCTTCTCGCTTCGGCTCGACTTCCATAACTTGCCGATTCTCCAGCCCTACATCAGCGACAAGGAGAGCTTGATGGCCATCGCCGAGTATTATCTTCAGAAGAGCCATTTCGACGACGCGCTCGCTATTTTCGGGCGATTAGCGGAATCGGAGCAGGAGAACGACATCTTATTCCAGAAGATCGGTTACTGCAAGCAGATGGGCGGGGATATAGAGGGTGCCTTGACAGCCTATTTACGGGCGGATCTGGTACATCCAGACAGCAAATGGGTAATCCGACGGATAGCGGGATGCTACCGCACGCTGAAGCGACCGGAGGAGGCCTTGAAATACTATCGCAGATACGAGAGATTCGAGCCTGATAATCTCTCCATACAGATCAGTATCGGGCATTGCTATTTAGAACTTAAGAACTATACCGAGGCTCTGAAATATTATTTCAAGGTGGACTATTTAGACAGCGAGGGCACGAAAGTATGGCGACCGATCGCCTGGTGCGCCTTCCTGACGGGGAAATATGACCAGGCTCGCAATTATTACCGGAAGATCATCGACAAACAGCCGAGCGCCCAGGACTATCTGAACGCCGGACATACGGAATGGGCCTTGCAAAACATCAAGGGAGCGCTTCATCTCTATCAGGAGGCGGTAAAGAAAGAAGCGGGCGACTTCCTGAAGTTCCAGGAACAGTTCAGCCAAGACATTCCGGATCTGCTCGCCGCCGGTATCGAGGAGGCCGAGATTCCCCTCATGCTGGATCAATTACGGTATGCGTTGAGCGAGTAAATCATATAGGATATATAAGAAAAGCCCCGGATCAAGGATCCGAGGCTTTTTTGTTGATCGCGGAAAGACAGGGTTTTGAACCTATAACTCTAACCGCCTGTATTTTAGCTACTTCTTGTTCAATACTTCATTAAGGTAACGAAACAGTAACGATTTTCAATCGCTTTTTTGTCCGACTTTGACCGTTGTCTGCCTGCGTAACTTTCAGGTGCAAAGATACAAGTTTATTTTGAAATGAACAAGTAGTTGATAATAAATGTTCTGGGGTTAGTGCAAGGTGCAAGCCATATATATATAGATATATGCTTGCACCTTGCACTAAAAATCACTGTGTTGCAAATGATTGAAATAAAATCCGTATCTTCGTGTTCTATTAAAAACAAAGGTGTATGATAACAAACCGGGAAGAAATCATTGACAGGGCATTCGGGGTATTTGTCAGGATGAACTATGAGAAGGCAAGCATCATCACGCTTGCCAGAGCCTGCGGACTGACCAAGACGGGCATCGTCTATTATTTTCCGCACAAGCTGGACTTGTTCAAGGCTGTGGTGGACAAGTATGTGCTGCAAATACACAAGCCGGACAACAAGTTTGCCGCTCCCGCCGATACGTTGGCGGAATTTATCGGGCAATACGTGGCGGGAGTAGCCGCTTCCATGAAAAGGATTCTCGAACTGATTGGCGATAACCACAGCCCGCATGATTGCAGCCTTAATTCCTATTATTTCCATTTTCTCTCGCAAGTGCGCATGTACTATCCGGACATCAAGCAAAAAATCGAGCGGATTTTCCAACTGGACTATGAACTTTGGGAGAAAGTCATACAGAAAGCGAAGGAAAGCGGAGAAATCGGGAGCGATACGGACGTGAAGAAAGCGGCAGCCCTGTTCCGGCAGATGTTTCTCGGACTGTCCTACGAACAGGCGTTCCTGAACGGTCTGGACGTGGACGAACTGGAGAAAAACTTCCGCTATATCTATTCCCTGCTTAAAGCCTGACGCCGTTTAGTCTTTTTAACTTCTATATTTTGAACGACTGTTCAAAATATACCGTTTTTTCACTACCTTTGAAGCCATGAAGCAAAATTCGACGACATGGACAAGGCTCAGAGGCAAAGAGGAAGCATCGTTCTTCACAAGGAAGAAAAGGATGGTGTGGATTATGTCCGGATAGAGTATGCAGGAAACGGGGCAATCCCCCTGCTGCTCGCCCAGGATACAGGCGTGGAAATGACCGGCAAGGATTCCGCTTGCATGGCGGCTGCTGTTTTCAAGCTGTCGGATTTCTACGACCGCTATTCTCCCCATGCCTATATTGATTACAGCCGGGTATATGTGCGGCATCCCAGACCCAAGAGGGAATACACGCTGCCGGAAGGCTATCTGGAACTGCTGGAACAGAAACGCTACAGCCCATCCACCATAAAGACCTACCGGGCTTATTTCAGCGACTTCGTGGAGTACCACAAAGGGCGCAACATCGACCGCCTGAAAGTGGCGGACATCAACAGGTACATTCTTTATCTTGTAAACGAAAAGAAAATTTCTGTTTCACAGCAGAATATGCGCATCAACGCCATCAAGTTCTACTACGAGCAGGTGAAAGGCGGGAAACGGCAGTATTACGGCGGCATCACACGAGCCAAAGAATACAAGACCGTCCCTGAAGTATTGAGCAAGAACGAGATAAAACGCATCCTCGACCAACTGTCCAACATCAAGCATCACTGCATGATTTCCTTGGTTTATTCAGCCGGATTGCGGCGTAGTGAATTGCTGAACCTCACACCAAAAGACATCAACAGCGAAATGATGTCCGTGCGTATCATGGGTAAGGGCAAGAAATGCCGCTACTCGCTGCTTTCGCCCAAACTGCTGGAAGAGCTGCGGCGGTACTTCCGTGAATACCGACCGAAGAAATGGCTGTTTGAGGGCGAAACGCCCGGACAACCGTACTCGGCAAGCGCATTGGTGAAAGTGCTGAAAGAAGCCGCACAACGTGCGGGCATCAAACACCGGGTGCATGTACACATGCTCCGCCACTCGTTTGCCACCCACCTTTTGGAACAAGGGACAGACTTGCACACGATACAGGAACTGTTGGGACACAACGACATAAAGACTACAGCCATATATCTTCATACATCGAATGCACACAAAGCTAAAATCCCAAATCCGCTTGATTCGCTGGATGATTCGTAGGGTGCGGCTATTAGAGATTAGGAAACACACCTGCCAGGTGTCGGTTATCGAAATATCCTATACCTACAGGTGTATTTATAAACAAATTAACGATAATAATTATGAATACAGAAGAACTCTATATTTGGAACTATGGGATTGATAAACTGCCTAAAGGATTATTGGAGTATGGTAGATCTGATGTCTGTGATACTTACGATGAAAGTAAAAGACAAAAATTTCAAAA
>CASFNG010000009.1 GCA_949296075.1 uncultured Parabacteroides sp.
CACTGCCCACGCATCCATCGGCAGGTGTAGCAGGGAAAGCGTTCCCTCGCAGCCGTGGGAATCGCGGAAGTAGCTCAGGTGATAGAGCATTAGCCTTCCAAGCTGAGGGTCGCGGGTTTGAGTCCCGTCTTCCGCTCTAAATATCTTGCCTGTGTAGCTCAGCGGTAGAGCACTTCCTTGGTAAGGAAGAGGTCTCGAGTTCAAGTCTCGACACAGGCTCGACTTTTTCGAGAGAACATGATCATTAATCAAATAAAGAACAATTAAGTTATGGCAAAAGAGAAATTTGACAGATCGAAACCACATGTGAACATTGGTACGATTGGTCACGTTGACCACGGTAAAACGACTTTGACGGCCGCTATCACGACCGTGTTGGCAAAGCAAGGTCTTTCTGAGTTGCGTTCGTTCGATTCTATCGATAACGCTCCGGAGGAGAAAGAGAGAGGTATTACGATTAACACGTCTCACGTAGAGTACCAGACCGCTAATCGTCACTACGCTCACGTTGACTGCCCGGGTCACGCCGACTATGTGAAGAACATGGTAACCGGTGCAGCCCAGATGGATGGCGCTATCATCGTAGTAGCCGCAACTGATGGTCCTATGCCTCAAACTCGCGAGCACATCCTTTTGGCTCGTCAGGTAAACGTTCCGAAGTTGGTTGTTTTCATGAACAAGTGCGATATGGTTGACGATGAGGAGATGCTGGAGCTGGTTGAGATGGAGATGAGAGAGTTGCTCTCTTTCTACGGTTTCGATGGCGACAACACACCGATCATCCGCGGTTCCGCTCTGGGTGCCTTGAACGGCGATCCGAAGTGGGAGGCTAAGATCATGGAGCTTATGGACGCTTGCGATACTTGGATTCCGCTGCCTCCGCGTGAGGTTGACAAGCCTTTCTTGATGCCGATCGAGGACGTGTTCTCTATCACGGGTCGTGGTACCGTTGTTACGGGCCGTATCGAGACGGGTGTCGTTAAGGTTGGTGAGGAGATCCAGATCATCGGTCTGGGCGCTGACGGCAAGAAGTCTGTCGTTACGGGTGTCGAGATGTTCCGTAAGTTGCTCGACCAAGGTGAGGCAGGTGACAACGTAGGTCTGTTGCTTCGCGGTATCGACAAGAACGAGGTTAAGCGTGGTATGGTAATCTGCCACCCGGGTCAGGTTAAGGAGCACTCCAAGTTCAAGGCTGAGGTTTATATCCTGAAGAAGGAAGAGGGTGGACGTCACACTCCGTTCCACAACAAGTATCGTCCTCAGTTCTATATCCGTACGTTGGACGTTACCGGTGAGATCACTTTGCCGGAAGGCACTGAGATGGTAATGCCGGGCGATAACGTAACGATCGAGGTAGAGTTGATCTATCCGGTTGCATGTAGCGTAGGTTTGCGTTTCGCTATCCGCGAGGGTGGACGTACGGTAGGTGCCGGCCAGATCACTGAGTTGGAGAACTAATCATAAGTATATTAGATACTTCATTCATAGCCAGCCTTCTCATAGGCTGGCTATTTTACGGAAGTAGCTCAGTCGGTAGAGCACTGGTCTCCAAAACCAGGTGTCGGGAGTTCGAGCCTCTCCTTCCGTGCTAAATCTATAGATTCGATGAAAAAGATAATTACTTATATTAAGGAATCTTATAACGAGCTTGTTTATAAAGTTTCTTGGCCTACTAGGGCAGAGCTCTCTAATAGTGCGGTGGTCGTTATGTTTGCTTCCCTTATCATCGCCGCATTGATCTTTGTCATTGACGCCTGTTTCGAGGCTGTTATGCGTTTCTTCTACAATCAAATTTTCTAATCGTTTTAAGGTATGTCTGACGTCCAGAAAAAGTTTTACGTTCTGCGAGCCATCAGTGGCAAGGAGAACAAGGTACGGGAATATCTTGAGGCAGAGTTGAAGAATACAGATCTGGGAGAATACGTTTCGCAAGTCTTGATCCCGACCGAGAAAACCTTTACCGTACGTAATGGCAAGAAAGTCATGAAAGAAAGAGCCTACTTGCCGGGTTATGTGTTGGTGGAGGCCGCGTTGGTCGGTGAGGTGGCCCATAGGTTACGCAACATCCCTAATGTGATCGGTTTCTTGGGTGGCTCAGACACCCCGGTTCCGTTGCGGCCGGCAGAGGTGAGCCGGATATTGGGTACGGTCGATTCCCTGCAAGAGCAGGACGATGATCTGGATATCCAGTTCTATGTCGGGGAGAACGTGAAGATAACCTTTGGCCCGTTCAGCGGATTTACGGGTGTCATCGAGGAGGTCAACGCCGAGAAAAAGAAACTCAAGGTAATGGTCAAGGTCTTCGGGCGCAAGACCCCGCTTGAGTTGGGTTATATGCAAGTGGAGAAAGAGTAAGCGCTCTGGTTACGAAAAGCGCGGCCCTCTTTCGGTTATTGTGTTCTATATCTAAAATTCAAACAAATGGCTAAAGAAGTTGCTGGACAAATCAAATTGCAGATTAAAGGAGGAGCAGCAAACCCTTCTCCCCCAGTAGGACCTGCCTTAGGTTCTAAGGGTATTAATATTATGGAGTTTTGCAAGCAATTTAATGCCAAGACCCAAGACAAGGCTGGTAAGGTATTGCCTGTCGTGATCACTTACTATGCCGATAAGTCTTTCGACTTTGTCGTTAAAACTCCTCCTGTGGCCATCCAGTTGTTGGAAGCTACCAAGAAGAAGAGTGGTTCCGCTCAGCCTAACCGTAACAAGATCGCCGAGATCACTTGGGATCAGGTGAAGGCTATCGCGGAGGACAAGTTGGTCGATTTGAACTGCTTTACCGTGGAGTCGGCCATGAGAATGGTTGCCGGTACGGCCAGAAGCATGGGTATCACTGTTAAAGGGACATTCCCGGGTAATAATTAATAAACTTCAATTGAGATGAGTAAACTTACAAAGAATCAAAAGTTGGCTTTGGGCAAGATTGAAGCTGGGAAAGCATATACATTGCGGGAGGCCGCTGAACTGGTAAAGGAGATCACCACTACCAAGTTTGACGCTTCCGTGGATGTGGATGTCCGTTTGGGTGTTGACCCTCGTAAGGCCAATCAGATGGTGAGAGGCGTGGTTTCATTGCCTCACGGTACAGGAAAGCAGGTCCGGGTTCTCGCATTATGTACTCCCGACAAGGAGGCCGAGGCCACTGAGGCTGGGGCAGACTATGTCGGCCTGGAAGAATATATCGAGAAGATCAAAGGTGGATGGACAGATGTTGACGTGATCATCACGATGCCGTCCGTGATGGGTAAGATCGGTGCCCTGGGTCGTGTCCTGGGTCCGCGCGGCTTGATGCCGAACCCGAAGAGCGGTACGGTAACGAATGAGATCGGTAACGCCGTGAAGGAGGTTAAGCAAGGCAAGATCGACTTCAAGGTGGATAAGAGCGGTATCGTTCATACCTCCATCGGTAAGGTGTCTTTCACGCCGGATCAGATCCGGGATAACGCGAAAGAGTTCATCTTGACCTTGATCAAGTTGAAACCTACTGCGGCTAAAGGTGCTTATATAAAGAGTATTTATCTTTCTAGTACGATGAGTGCGGGTATCAAGATCGATCCGAAGTCAGTTGAGGAAAACTAAAAACGATTGAACAATGAGAAAGGAAGATAAAGGAACTGTTATAGCTCAATTAACCGAGATACTGAAGGAATATCCTAACTTCTACCTGACGGACATCGAGGCGTTGGACGCCGAGAAAACCAGCCAGTTGAGAAAGGCATGTTTCAAGCATGAGGTTAAGTTAGTCGTTGTCAAGAATAACTTGATGAAGAAGGCGTTGGAGAACATAGAGGGTGACTTCTCTAGTCTTGACGCTCTGCTCAAGGGCAATACGGCCGTGATGTTCTCACATACCGCTAACGCCCCCGCTCGCCTGATCAAGGATTTTACTAAGGATGCCAAGAAGGATCAACCCGTTAAGCCGTACTTGAAGGGAGCTTATGTGCAAGAGAGCTTCTACATTGGTGCGGAGAACTTGGATGCATTGGTAAATATCAAGAGCAAGAACGAGCTTATCGCCGACGTTATCGCCCTGTTGGAGTCTCCGGCGAAGAACGTTATCTCCGCTCTTCAGTCATCAGGACAAACTATCCATGGCTTGTTGAAGACTTTGGAGGAAAGATAATTTTTTTATAAACATCACATTCACACAGTAAATAATCATTTAAATCATACAAAAATGGCAGATTTGAAAGCTTTTGCAGAACAATTAGTGAACTTGACCGTTAAAGAGGTAAGCGAATTGGCTACTATCCTGAAAGAAGAGTACGGTATCGAACCTGCTGCCGCTGCTGTCGCAGTAGCTGGCCCCGCCGCTGGTGGCGCTGCTGCCGCTGCTGAGGAGAAGACTTCTTTCGATGTTGTATTGAAAGCAGCCGGTGCTAACAAGTTGGCTATCGTTAAGTTAGTTAAGGAATTAACTGGTCTTGGCTTGAAAGAGGCTAAGGATATGGTAGATAACGCTCCGAGCGCGATCAAGGAGGGTATCGCTAAAGCTGACGCTGAAGCATTGAAGAAACAGTTGGAAGAGGCTGGGGCTGAAGTTGAGCTTAAATAGTATTTATGACCTGGTCTCCAGGGATATGGTTAAGAGTCTCCGGATACGAAGACTCTTAACCTTTTTGTGTCTATAATTTCAATAAGTTCAATTAATTCCTTACTAGATGTCTTCAACAGCTGAAAACCAAAGAGTTAATTTCGCTTCGATAAAGAATCAATTCCCATATCCGGACTTTCTCGAAGTTCAATTGAAGTCGTTCCAGGACTTTCTTCAACTTGACACCCCTCCCGAGAAGAGGAAGAAGGAGGGATTGTATAAGGTGTTCGCGGAGAATTTCCCGATAGCGGATACCCGTAACAATTTTGTGTTGGAGTTCTTGGATTATTATATAGATCCACCTCGTTATACGATCGATGAGTGTATCGCCCGCGGCTTGACGTATAGTGTGCCCCTGAAGGCGAAATTGAAGTTGTATTGCACTGATCCGGATCATGAGGACTTTGACACGGTGGTGCAGGATGTATATCTGGGGCCGATCCCGTATATGACGGAAAGGGGAACCTTCGTGATCAACGGTGCTGAGCGTGTTGTCGTATCGCAGTTGCATCGTTCGCCTGGCGTTTTCTTTGGGCAAAGCACGCACGCGAACGGCACGAAGCTGTATTCCGCGCGTATCATCCCGTTCAAGGGCTCGTGGATAGAGTTCGCGACGGACATCAACAACGTGATGTACGCTTACATCGACCGTAAGAAGAAATTGCCCGTGACGACGCTGTTGAGGGCTATCGGGTTCGAGAGCGACCGGGATATCCTGGAGATCTTCAACCTGGCGGAAGAGGTCAAGGTGACGAAGACGAACCTGAAAAAATACATTGGTCGTAAGCTGGCGGCCCGTGTCTTGAAGACTTGGGTCGAGGACTTCGTGGATGAGGACACTGGTGAGGTAGTTTCCATTGAGCGTAATGACGTGATCATTGACCGCGAGTCGGTATTGGACAGCGAGAATATAGAGGCAATCTTGGACTCGGGGACGCAGAATATCTTGCTGCACCGCGAAGACCAGAACCTGTCTGACTATGCCATTATATATAATACGCTTCAGAAAGACCCGAGTAACTCGGAGAAGGAGGCGGTGCTCTATATCTACCGTCAGCTGAGAAACGCGGAGCCGGCCGACGAGGTCAGCGCGCGTGAGGTGATCACGAACCTTTTCTTCTCGGAGAAGCGTTATGATTTAGGTGAGGTAGGACGCTACCGGATCAACAAGAAACTGGGCCTTACCACAAGCGCGGATATAAAGGTCCTGACAAAAGAAGATATTATAGAGATCATCAAGTACCTGATCGAGTTGATCAACTCGAAGGCGATCGTTGATGATATTGACCATTTGAGCAACCGTCGTGTGCGTACGGTTGGCGAGCAGCTGTATAACCAATTCGGCATTGGCTTGGCTCGTATGTCGCGTACGGTGCGCGAGCGCATGAACGTACGTGATAATGAGGTGTTCACGCCGATTGACTTGATCAACGCGAAGACGATCTCTTCGGTTGTCAACTCGTTCTTCGGCACGAATGCCTTGTCGCAATTCATGGACCAGACGAACCCGCTGGCGGAGATCACGCACAAGCGTCGTCTGTCCGCCTTGGGACCGGGTGGTCTGTCGAGAGAGCGCGCCGGATTCGAGGTGCGCGACGTTCACTATACCCATTATGGCCGTCTGTGCCCGATCGAGACGCCTGAGGGACCGAACATCGGTTTGATCTCCTCCTTGTGCGTATACGCGAAGATCAATGACCTAGGCTTTATCGCCACGCCTTATCGCAAGGTGGTGGACGGCAAGGTGGACTTCTCGGAAGAAGGCTTGCAATATTATACGGCGGAGGAAGAGGAAGAGCTGACGATCGCGCAGGGTAACGCCCCGTTGGATGACGAGGGACGCTTTATCCGGGATAAGGTAAAGGCTCGTTTCGAGGCCGATTTCCCGGTTGTCCCGCCTTCGGAGGTGGACTTGATGGACGTGGCTCCGCAGCAGATCGCCTCTATCGCGGCTTCCTTGATTCCTTTCTTGGAGCACGACGACGCGAACCGCGCCTTGATGGGATCGAACATGATGCGCCAGGCGGTTCCCTTGTTGCGCACGGATGCCCCGATCGTGGGGACGGGTATCGAGGCTCAGGTGGCCCGCGACTCCCGTACGCAGATCATCGCCGAGCGCGAGGGCGAGGTGGTGTTCGTGGACGCTACTTGTATCAAGATTAAATATGACCGCACGGAGGACGAGGAGTTCGTCAGCTTCGAGGACGCGGTCAAGACATATACGATCCCGAAATGGCGTAAGACGAACCAGAGCACGACGGTCGATCTGCGACCGATCTGCCATCGCGGCCAGCGGGTGAAGGCCGGGGATATCCTGACGGAAGGATATTCCACCCAGAATGGCGAGCTTGCCTTGGGACGTAACGTCAAGGTGGCTTACATGCCGTGGAAGGGATATAACTATGAGGATGCTATCGTATTGAACGAGCGCATGGTGCGCGAGGATTTCTTCACCTCTGTCCATGTGGATGAGTATATACTGGAGGTTCGCGAGACGAAGCGCGGTATGGAGGAACTTACCTCTGACATCCCGAACGTCAGCGAGGAGGCCACGAAAGACTTGGATGAGAGAGGTATCGTGAGGGTCGGCGCCCGCATCGAGCCGGGTGACATCCTGATCGGTAAGATCACCCCGAAGGGTGAGTCGGATCCCTCGCCGGAGGAGAAGCTGTTGCGCGCGATCTTCGGGGATAAGGCGGGCGACGTGAAAGACGCCTCCTTGAAGGCTACCCCGTCGTTGCGCGGCGTGGTGATCGAGACCGCCCTGTTCTCTAAAGCAGTCAAGAAGCGTAAGTCGAGATTGACCGACAAGGCGATTCTCCCGAAACTTGACGAGGAATACGAGGAAAAGATGGCAGCTTTGAAGAATTTGTTGGTCGAGAAATTATTAGTCCTTACGAGCGGCAAGGTTTCGCAGGGCGTCAAGGACTACATGAATACGGAGATCATCGCTAAAGGCGCCAAATTCAGCCGCAAGGCTTTGGAGGATCTGGATTATAACGCGGTTCAGGTCAGCAAATGGACGGCCGACGCCCAGAAGAATGAGCTCATCAAGCAGGTTATCCTGAATTACCTGAAGAAGTACAAGGAGCTGGACGCTGAGCTGAGACGCAAGAAGTTCGACTTGACGATCGGCGACGAGCTGCCTACGGGTATCGTGCAGATGGCGAAGGTTTATATCGCCAAGAAGCGTAAGATCCAGGTGGGCGATAAGATGGCCGGCCGCCACGGTAATAAGGGTATCGTCTCCAAGATCGTCCGCCAGGAGGATATGCCGTTCCTGGAGGATGGTACGCCGGTGGATATTTGCTTGAACCCGCTGGGTGTGCCCTCCCGTATGAACCTGGGGCAGATCTTCGAGGCCGTGTTAGGCTGGGCCGGACGTGAGTTGGATGTCAAGTTCGCCACGCCGATCTTCGATGGCGCTACCTTGGACGACTTGAACGAGTGGACAGACAAGGCGGGGCTTCCCCGTTATGGAAAGACTTACCTGTATGACGGAGGGACGGGTGAGCGTTTCGACCAGCCGGCCACGGTGGGCGTGACCTACTTCCTGAAGCTGGGTCACATGGTTGACGATAAGATGCACGCCCGTTCGATCGGACCGTACTCCTTGATCACGCAACAGCCGCTGGGCGGTAAGGCCCAATTCGGTGGCCAGCGCTTCGGAGAGATGGAGGTTTGGGCACTGGAGGCTTTCGGCGCCGCACATGTGCTCCAGGAGATCCTTACGATTAAGTCGGACGACGTTGTCGGACGTTCTAAGGCTTATGAGGCGATCGTGAAGGGCGACCCGATGCCACAGCCGGGTATCCCTGAGTCCCTGAATGTGTTATTGCACGAGCTGCGAGGCCTCGGGCTGAGTTTCACTTTGGATTAATTCTATAATAATAAAAGAAAGTGGATAGGCTTCGGCCTATCTGCTTTTCCTGTCGATAACTCTTTATAAATAAATAATATGGCCTTTAGAAAAGAAAACAAGATAAAGAGTAACTTTTCAAAAATAACCATCGGTCTGGCGTCGCCCGAGGAGATCTTGGAGAACTCCAGCGGTGAGGTCTTGAAGCCGGAAACGATTAACTATCGTACGTATAAGCCTGAGCGCGACGGCTTGTTCTGTGAACGTATCTTTGGCCCGATCAAGGATTATGAGTGCCATTGCGGTAAATACAAGCGCATCCGTTATAAAGGGATCGTCTGCGACCGTTGCGGCGTGGAGGTCACTGAGAAGAAAGTGCGCCGCGAGCGTATGGGGCATATCCACTTGGTGGTGCCTGTCGCCCATATCTGGTACTTCCGTTCCTTGCCTAATAAGATCGGTTACTTGTTAGGCTTGCCTACCAAGAAATTGGATTCCATCATTTACTACGAGCGTTACGTGGTGATCCAGCCGGGGTGCGTGGACACGGTAGCCGAGCTGGATTTGCTCTCGGAAGAGGAGTATCTGGACATCCTTGACAACCTGCCACGGGAGAACCAGCTCTTGGAGGATTCGGATCCGAACAAGTTTATCGCCAAGATCGGAGCGGAGGCGGTTTATGACCTGCTTGCCCGTCTGGACCTGGACTCTCTTTCCTATGAGTTGCGCCACCGCGCGAGCACGGACAGCTCCCAGCAGCGGAAGAACGAGGCGTTGAAACGCCTTCAGGTCGTAGAGTCGTTCCGCGCTTCCAAGGGTCGCAACAAGCCGGAGTGGATGATCATGAAGGTGATCCCGGTCATCCCGCCCGAGTTACGTCCGTTGGTTCCGCTGGATGGTGGGCGTTTCGCCACTTCCGACCTGAATGATCTGTACCGTCGGGTGATTATCCGTAATAATCGCTTGAAACGGCTGATCGACATCAAGGCTCCGGAGGTTATCTTGCGGAACGAGAAACGTATGCTTCAGGAGGCCGTGGATTCGTTGTTCGACAACTCCCGCAAGTCAAGCGCGGTGAAGACGGACGCTAACCGCCCGTTGAAGTCACTGTCCGACAGCTTGAAAGGAAAGCAAGGACGTTTCCGTCAGAACCTGTTGGGTAAGCGTGTCGACTACTCCGCCCGTTCAGTGATTGTCGTAGGCCCGGAGTTGAAGATGCATGAGTGCGGCTTGCCTAAGAATATGGCAGCCGAGCTTTATAAGCCGTTCGTGATCCGTAAGCTGATCGAGCGCGGTATCGTGAAGACGGTTAAGTCTGCCAAGAAGATCGTGGATCGTAAGGAGCCGGTCGTTTGGGACATTCTGGAATACGTGATGAAAGGTCACCCCGTATTGTTGAACCGTGCCCCGACGCTGCACCGTCTGGGTATCCAAGCCTTCCAGCCGAAGCTGATCGAGGGTAAGGCTATCCAGCTGCACCCGCTGGCATGTACGGCATTCAACGCCGACTTCGATGGTGACCAGATGGCCGTTCACTTGCCGTTAGGAAACGAGGCTGTCTTGGAGGCCCAGATGTTGATGCTGGCTTCTCATAATATCTTGAACCCCGCGAATGGAGCACCGATTACCGTGCCGTCGCAGGATATGGTGTTGGGATTGTATTACATCACGAAGTTGCGTAAGGGGACGCAAGGTGAGAACTTGACGTTCTACGGCCCGGAAGAGGCTACGATCGCCTATAACGAGAAGAAACTGGACATCCATGCCCCGATCAACGTCTATGTGGAGGATTTGGATGAGAATGGCAATTTGGTGAAGAAAATGGTCAAGACCTCCGTCGGTCGCTTGATGGTGAACGAGTTTGTCCCGAAAGAGATCGGCTACGTGAATGAGGTTCTTGGCAAGAAGGCGCTCCGAGACATTATCGGACGTGTGATCAAGGCCTGCGACGTGGCTCGTACGGCCCAGTTCTTGGATGACATCAAGAACTTAGGATATTACATGGCCTTCAAGGGAGGTTTGTCGTTCAACTTGGCCGACGTGCTGATCCCGCCTGAGAAAGATGACTTGGTGAAGGAAGGTTATGATGAGGTAGAACAGATCATGGCCAACTATAATATGGGATTCATCACCAACAACGAGCGTTACAACCAGATCATTGATACTTGGACGCACGTCAACAGCAAGCTGTCCAATATCTTGATTAAGCAGCTGACGGAGGACAATGATGGCTTTAACTCTATCTATATGATGATGGATTCCGGAGCCCGTGGTTCTAAGGAGCAGATCCGTCAGTTGTCTGGTATGCGTGGTTTGATGGCCAAGCCGCAGAAGAGCGGTGCGGAGGGTGGACAGATCATCGAGAACCCGATCCTTTCTAACTTCAAGGAGGGCTTGTCGGTGCTGGAGTACTTTATCTCTACCCACGGTGCCCGTAAGGGTTTGGCCGATACGGCATTGAAAACGGCCGACGCAGGTTACCTGACCCGTCGTCTGGTGGATGTGTCGCATGACGTGATCGTGAACGAGGAGGATTGCGGTACGTTGCGTGGGTTGGTTTGCACGGAGCTGAAGAACAACGAGGAGGTGATTGCTTCCCTGTATGAGCGAATCTTGGGTCGTGTGTCTGTTCACGACGTGATCCATCCGATCACGGGTGAGGTGATCGTCCGTGCCGGGGAGGAGATCCGCGAGGACGCCGCGCAGAAGATCCAGGACTCTCCGATCGAGAGCGTGGAGATCCGTTCCGTATTGACTTGCGAGTCCAAGAAGGGCGTTTGCGCGAAGTGTTACGGACGTAACCTGGCCACGAACCGTATGGTACAGAAAGGTGAGGTGGTCGGCGTGATCGCCGCTCAGTCTATCGGTGAGCCGGGTACGCAGTTGACGTTGCGTACGTTCCACGTCGGAGGTATCGCGTCCAATATCGCTACCGAGAATAACATCACCTCTAAATATGATGGTATCTTGGAGATCGAGGAACTCCGCGCTGTTGAGGCCGAGGACGAGATCAATGGCAAGAAACACTTGGTGGTGGTCAGCCGCTTGGCGGAGATGCGTATCGTGGATCCGAACACGAAGATCGTGCTCTTGACCCATAATATCCCGTATGGCTCGAAGTTGTTCTTCAACAACGGCGATATGGTCAAGAAGGGTGACGTGATTATCGAGTGGGATCCGTTCAACGCGGTGATCGTTTCCGAGGCTTCCGGTAAGATTGAGTTCGAGAGCTTGGTGGAGAATGTCACCTACAAGGTCGAGAGCGATGAGACGACCGGCTTGAAGGAGAAGATCATTATCGAGTCTAAGGATAAGACGAAGGCTCCGGCCGCCCATATCATGGACGAGAACGGCAACTGCCTGAAGAACTACTCCTTGCCTTTGGGCGCTCACGTGGTGAAGGAGAATGGCGATACAGTGAAAGCCGGCGAGGTCTTGGTTAAGATCCCTCGCGCCGTAGGTAAGGCGGGCGATATTACCGGAGGTCTTCCCCGTGTCACGGAGCTGTTCGAGGCGCGTAACCCGTCGAACCCGGCAGTCGTGTCCGAGATCGATGGTGAGGTAGGCTTCGGCAAGATCAAGCGAGGCAACCGTGAGATCACTGTCACCTCTAAGTTGGGTGAGGTGAAGAAATACATGGTTCCTCTATCCAAGCAATTGTTGGTTCAGGAGAACGATTATATCCGGGCCGGTATGCCGTTGTCTGATGGCGCTATCACTCCTTCTGATATTCTGGCGATCAAGGGTCCGACGGCTGTTCAAGAGTACATCGTGAACGAGGTTCAGGATGTATATCGTTTGCAGGGCGTGAAGATCAACGACAAGCACTTCGAGGTGATTGTCCGCCAGATGATGCGTAAGGTTGAGGTGATCGATCCGGGGGATACCCGATTCCTGGAGCAGCAGGTGGTTGATAAGTTAGAGGTGATGGACGAGAACGATCGTATCTGGGGCAAGAAGGTTGTCACGGATCCGGGAGATTCGCAGACCTTGCAGGCTGGCCAGATCGTGACCGCGCGCAAGTTACGCGACGAGAACAGTATGCTGAAACGGCGCGACCTGAAGCTGGTCGAGGTACGTGACGCTATCCCTGCCACGGCCAACCAGATCCTCCAGGGTATCACGCGGGCCGCTTTGCAGACAAACAGCTTCATGTCTGCCGCTTCCTTCCAGGAAACGACGAAGGTGCTCAACGAGGCGGCGATCAACGGCAAGGTGGATCGTCTGGAAGGCTTGAAGGAGAACGTGATCTGCGGTCACTTGATCCCGGCCGGTACAGGGCAGCGTGAGTTCGACAAGCTGATTGTCGGCGCGAAGGATGAGTTCGACCGTATCTTCGCCAACCGCAAGAACGTGGTTGATTTCAACGAGATGGACAAAGAGGATTGATCCGGGAATATATTTTCCGGCCATATAAGGAAAGGCTGGCGGTTTATCCGTCAGCCTTTTTTGTTTTTCATTTTTTGCGTTGTCCCTTGATAAACTATACCTTCGCGAGAGTATGAGTATAATCGTATCACATAATAGTCTACAATCATGAGGAAACTTTTTATGAGCTTGATGGTGTTCATGTCGGCCATCAGTGTCCTGTTCGCGAAAGGCGAGGGAGCGAGAATCAATGTCATGTCGTATAATCTTCGTTATGACAATGAGGGAGATAAGGAAAATCAGTGGAAATTCAGGAAAGATCTCGCCGCCAAGTTGGTGACTTTCCACGAGGTGGATATTTTCGGGTCGCAAGAGGTGCTTAACAACCAGCTGAACGATATGCTCGACAGGCTGCCGGGGTACGCTTACGTCGGGGTAGGTCGAGAGGATGGCAAGACCAAAGGTGAGTATTCTCCCATCTTCTACCGGAAAGACCGTTTCGAGTTAGAGAAAAGCGGTAATTTCTGGCTTGCTGAGGACATCAATGCGGTAGGGAAGAAAGGTTGGGACGCGGCCTGCGAGCGTGTTGCCACTTGGGCTATCCTGAAGGATAAGGTATCAGGCAAGCGCCTCTTTTTCTTGAATACTCACTTGGATCACGTGGGAGAGGTGGCCCGTCACGAGGGAGCTTCCTTGGTGCTGGAGCAATCGAAGGTGTTGTCGGAGGGATTGCCTATCATCGTGACTGGCGATTTCAACGCGGAACCATCCGACGAGCCCATCAAGGTGCTGACCGATCCGTCCGATGATCGCCATCTGACGCATACCCGCTCGGTGGCCGGATTTACCTACGGTCCGGAGTGGAGCTTCCATGACTATGGGAAGATCCCGTATGACAAGCGCCCGTTTATCGACTATATTTTCGTCAAAGGCGCTATCAAGGTGCTGCGTCATGCCGTATTGACGGAGACGTTGAACGAGGTCTATCCCTCCGATCACTGTCCGGTAATCAGCACGTTGGTGATCGAGTAAGCCTTCGGGGAGATGGGAAAGGTGGATTTGAGGCCTGTCGCGCTGCCGCTCTCACCGGCGGATAGTTTGCTGATCCGTCCCTATCAAGGCACAAGCCTTGATTTCCCGCCACACGTGCACTTAGAGACCGAGCTGCACTATATAGAGAATGCCAAGGGCGTTGTCCGGATCGTGGGCGATTCAGAGGAGGAGATCGATGACCTTGAGCTGATGCTTGTGGCGGGAGGGACGATGCATACCTATTCAGGCTATAAACCTTTCCCGGATCCGTTCCTCGGAGTGGCGGTCTACTTCCCGGTATCCTTGTTTGCCGGGCTGGCGGACCGGAAGGAGTTCAAGGCGATCCAGTCGATGCTACAGGGAGCGGCGAGCGGATTGGCCTTCGGGCGGGCGACGATCTTGGGCGTGCAGGATAGATTGAGGCGACTGGCCCGCGATAGTCGGGCAACTTCTTTCGAAAACCTGCTGCTGTTATTCGAGATCCTTCACCAGCTTTCGTTAGACAAGTCGGCGCGCCGCCTGGATACCGGCAAGGATCTCCGGAATGGCCCAGCGAGCCGGGAGGTTGACCGTTGTGAGATGGTCATGGCTTACCTGCGCGCGAATTACCAACGACGGATCACCTTGCCGGAAGTGGCACGGTTGATAAACATGAGCGAGGCATCCCTGATGCGTTTCATGAGGCGTTGGACGGGAAAGACCTTCGTGGATAACCTGACCGATATTCGGGTGACCGTGGCCGCGGGCCGGCTGGTGAATACGCCCGAGAGCGTATCCGAGATTTGCTATAAGTGCGGATTCAATAATCTGTCGAACTTTAACCGGGCTTTCAAGCGCCGTAAGGGGCTTACCCCCTCGGCCTACCGCGAGCGATTCGCACGTCCGGAGGCTCGATTTTGAGCTTTTTCTCTTGATTCGCGTCAATAAATGCGGAAATAGTATCGGCTATTGCTTGAATAGTATTTGGCTTAGGGCAGGAAAGATCCTATTTTCGCATTATGGAATGGAAAATCTTTACCGTTAAGTGGTGAAGGTTATCGGATATGCCAAAGTAAATCTTATACATAGAAAGGAATTTTTACATTGGTCTAAAGAATTGAGAATTAAAAACACAACGAGAAGACGGCTGCCTGTGAAGGTAGCCGTCTTTATTTATAGCCCTTGATTCCTTTGAAACCCGGAATAAATACGTATATTTGTCTCCTCAAATTTTTTAATCACCGTAAATTTAAAAACACGTATGGAAAACAACAAACCAGCCAATAACGAGATTCAAGTGGAATTATCGGAAGAGATGGCACAAGGCACTTACGCGAACCTGGCGATCATATCCCATTCAAGCTCTGAGTTTATCTTGGACTTCATCCGGATCGTGCCGGGTACCCCTAAAGCCCAGGTGAAGAGCCGTATCATCCTGACTCCTGATAACGCGCAACGCTTACTGTTCGCGCTGCAAGATAATATCAAGAAATTCGGCGAGCAACTTCAGGCTGCCAACAATCCGAACAATGCGGGCGGGAAGACCGCCAACTTCGAGGATTTCGTAGGCCCGAAGGGTGAGGCTTGATCCGGCAATCATACCGGGAAATAAAAAGCGCCCCGGCTGATCTCTTGGGATCGGCCGGGGCGTTCGTTTGTTCTCGCGGGATCTTTCCCCTGTGGCGAGGAAGGGGAGGATCACAGATCCTCCAGGATCTTCTTCAGTACGGTCTGCGCGGAGATCTCCCGGTTTGCCGCCTCCGGGATGACGATACTGCGCGGGCTCTCGATCACCTCGTCGGTCACGATCATGTTCCGGCGTACCGGCAGGCAATGCATGAAATAGGCATCGTTTGTCAGCGCCATCTTCTCGGCGTCGACCGTCCATGAGCGGTCTAAGTTGATCACCTGCCCGTAGTTCGGATCCTTGTATGCCGCCCAGTTCTTCGCGTAGATGAAATCGGCTCCCTCAAAAGCCTTCCGCTGGTCGTATTCCACGCGTGCGTTCCCTACGAATTTGGGATCCAGCTCATATCCCTCGGGATGGGTGATCACGAACTCATAGTCCGTGGCGTTCATCCACTCCGCGAAGCTGTTCGGTACCGCCTGCGGCAACGCTTTCGGATGGGGTGCCCAAGTCATGACTACTTTCGGCCGGGCGCTCCGCTTATACTCCTCGATCGTTATCAGGTCCGCGAAGCTTTGCAGCGGGTGGCGTGTGGCCGCCTCCATGCTGAATACCGGACGTCCGGAATACTGTATGAACTGGTTCAGGATCTTCTCGTTATAGTCATCTTCCTTACTCTCGAAACGGGCGAACGAACGCACGCCGATCACGTCGCAGTAGCATCCCATCACCGGTACCGCTTCCAGCAGGTGTTCCGGTTTGTCTCCGTCCATGATCACGCCACGTTCCGTCTCTAATTTCCATGCGCCTTGGTTCACGTCGAGCACGATCGTGTTCATGCCCAAGTTCATCGCCGCCTTCTGGGTGCTCAAGCGAGTGCGCAGGCTGGAATTAAAGAAGATCATCAGCAAGGTTTTGTTCTTTCCAAGTCCACTGAACTGGAAACGGTCTTTCTTGATCTCGAAAGCTTCTTGAAGCGCGAGCTTCAAGTCGCCTAAGTCTTGTACACAAGTGAAATTTCTCATATTGATGATTATTATGAATGATTGTCGAGCGAAATGAGGGGGAAAGCTCCTCCGGATAATCCATTTGTTACTTCCGGATCTGGCCGTTCCCCTCGATGATGTATTTGTAAGTGGTCAGCTCCGGGAGAGCCATTGGGCCTCGGGCATGCATTTTCTGGGTGCTGATGCCGATCTCCGCGCCAAACCCGAATTGCGCTCCGTCGGTGAATGCGGTCGATACGTTAGCGTATACGCAGGCCGCGTCCACCATCCGTTGGAAAACGCGGATCGCCTCGGGATTTTCGCTGACGATACTTTCGCTATGCTTCGAGCCGTAACGGGAGATATGCGCCAGCGCCTCGTCGATCGATCGTACGGTCCGCACGCTCATCTTGTAATCTAAGAACTCCGTCCCGAAGCTATCCGGCCCGGCATGGCATAAGAGATCGTCCGGATATTGCCCCTCCAATGCGTTATAGGCCGGCTCGTCGGCGTAAATGATCACCCGGCTGTCCGCCAGTCTCCCGCATAAGTAGGGCAGGTCATCCAACCTTTCTTGATGGACGATCAGGCAATCCAACGCGTTGCAGACGCTTACCCGGCGGGTCTTCGCGTTGTTCACGATCTCCCGGCCCTTCTCCTTGTCACCAGCCACGTCAAAATAGGTATGGCAGATGCCAGCTCCGGTCTCTATCACCGGCACCTTGGCGTGTTCCCTCACGAACCGGATCAGGGAACCACTGCCACGGGGTATGATAAGATCCACTAATCCTACGGCTTCCAACAGCTCGGTTGTCGCTTCCCGATCGGAAGGGAGCAGGGTACATACCGCGGGGTTGATGCCCTTTTGCCTCAATACGTCGTGGATGATCGCTACAAGGGCGCGGTTTGACTCCTCTGCGTCCGATCCGCCCTTCAGCACACATACGTTCCCGCTCCGCAGGCAAAGCGAGAATACGTCCGCCGTGACGTTGGGACGCGCCTCATAGATCACGCCGATCACGCCGAAAGGAACGCTCACTTTCCGGATCGTCATCCCATTCGGACGGATCGTCTCGCTCAATGTCCGGTATAGGGGAGAGGGAAGGCGGGATACATTCTCCATATCCGAGGCGATCCCATCCAAACGCTCTTTCGTTAATTTCAGCCGGTCATACTTGGGATTAGAGGGATCCATGCGCCCTAAATCCAGAGCGTTCGCCATGAGTATCTCCTTCGAACGTCGGCGTAATGCCTCGGCGACCTCTTGAAGAAGCGCCGTCGCCCGCTCGTCCGCGAGATTCATCAAGTCGTAGGTGGCGGCAGAGGCTTCCCGTAAGATAGTTTGTATATTCATTTGTGTCATTTAGTCTAAATAAAGGTAATCATAATGGATGATCGGCCTTTGATCCCGTCGCCCGATTCGTTCGCGGGCCTCCTCCGCGTTGTAGGCGGCGCAGCCGACTCCTATTCGCTCGCCCACCTCGTTCACGATTCTCACGATGTCATCTTTCTCGAAATCCCCCTCTACGCGGGTTACGCCAACCAGCAAAACGCTGGTCGCTTTCGGGGAAGTGAGCGCTTGCTCGGCTCCTTTGTCGATATGGATCGTCCCTTTGGCGAAATCTTCGGAGTGGGCGATCCATTTCTTCACGTTGCTTACCGGACGTTCCGAAGGGATGAAGCGTGTACAGAGGGTATCGTTCCCGCTTTCCAGCAGGCGAGGCAGTATCTCATCCCGTTTCCCGTTGGCGATGATCACCTCGATTCCCTCATCCGCCACCTTCTGGGCGATATGGCATTTCGTAAGCATCCCGCCCCGGCCGAACGATGACCGGCTGACTTGGATATATTCCGATAGATCCGTCTTGCCCGGCTCGATCTCGCGGATCACGGAACTACCAGGATCCGTCGGATCTCCATCGTAAATCCCGTCGATGTTGCTGAGGATAATCAGAACATCGGCCCCCATCATGGTGGCGATCAGTCCGGAAAGCTCGTCGTTGTCGGTAAACATAAGCTCGGTCACGGAGATCGTGTCGTTCTCGTTCACGATCGGTATGACGCCATTCTCCAGCATCACCTCCATGCAATGCTTCTGGTTCAGGTAGTGCGTGCGGCTACCGAAGCTCTCTTTCGTGGTCAGTATCTGTCCGCACGCCATCCCATGCTCGCGGAATAGCTCGTAATAGCGATTGATCAGCTTGGCCTGCCCGACCGCCGAGTAAAGCTGCCTCGCGGACACGGGATCCAAGCGCTTGTTCGCCTGTATCTCACTCCGTCCGGAAGCCACGGCTCCCGAGGAGATTAAGATGACCTCCATGCCTTGGTGACTGAGTTCCGCCACTTGATCCACCAAGGCCGACATCCGGGTGATGTCTAACGTCCCGTCTTTCCGCGCAAGGACGTTGCTCCCTATCTTGATCGCTAACCGCTTCACTTCCCTTGCTCTTGCCATCATGCCTGATTAGATCCACTCTTCTCCCGGATCTCCACCCGGCGGATCTTGCCGCTTATGGTCTTGGGCAGCTCATCCACGAACTCGATCACGCGGGGATACTTATAAGGGGCGGTTACACGCTTCACGTGGTTCTGCAACTCCTTGACCAGTTCATCGCCCGCCTTATCCTTGTAATCCTTGGCGAGCACGATGGTCGCCTTCACGACCTGCCCGCGGATCTCGTCGGGTACACCCGTGATGGCACATTCCACCACGGCGGGGTGTGTCATGAGGGCGCTCTCCACCTCGAACGGCCCGATACGGTAACCGGAGCTCTTGATCACGTCGTCGGCGCGCCCAACGAACCAGAAATAGCCATCCTCGTCGCGCCAAGCCACGTCGCCCGTGTAGTATAATCCATCATGCCATGCCTCACGTGTCCGTTCCGGATCCCGGTAATACTCCTTGAACAGGCCGATCGGTTTGCCGTTGGCGGTATGGATCACGATCTCTCCCTGCTCACCATCTTCAGCCCGTGATCCATCCGGTCGCAGCAAGTCTACCTCGTATTGCGGGTTGGGTACACCCATTGACCCGGGTTTCGGCTCCATCCAAGGGAAGGTAGCTACGGTAAGGGTCGTCTCCGTCTGCCCGAATCCCTCCATCAGCTTGATACCTGTCAGGTTGTAGAAGGTCTCATATACGGCAGGATTCAAGGCCTCTCCCGCGATCGTGCAGTAACGGAGCGACGAGAGATCGTAACGCGTCAGGTCTTCCCGGATCAGGAACCGGAAGATCGTCGGAGGTGCGCATAGCGAGGTGATGTGATAATCCTGTATCATGCGCAACATATCCGCGGGCGTGAACTTCTCGTGGTCGTACACGAATACGGTGGCTCCGGCGATCCATTGCCCGTATAGCTTGCCCCATACCGCTTTTCCCCAGCCGGTGTCGGCTATCGTGAGATGCAGGCTGTCGGGGCCTAAGTTATGCCAGAAGCTGCCTGTCACGATATGTCCCAAAGGATAGGTGAAATCGTGCGCCACCATCTTGGGGTTGCCTGTGGTGCCGGAGGTGAAGTACATGAGCGAGATGTCGTCGTTGCTGTTCGGATGCTCGGGACGGACGAAGGGGGGAGCCTGCCGGATCCCCTCCTGGAAATCCTCGAACCCCTCGGGTATCTCAGGGCCTACCGACACGACTGTCCGGACGCTGGGCGATTCGGGAAGCGCGTCGATGATGTGCCGCGTGATCACGGGCTCGCCCGCGCAGACGATCATCTTGATGTCGGCGGCGTTGGCCCGGTACACGATGTCCTTCTTGGTCAGCAGGTGCGTGGCGGGTATCACCACGGCCCCCAACTTATGCAGCGCGATGATGGAGAACCAGAACTCGTACCGCCGTTTCAGGATCAACATCACCATATCCCCGTGCCCGATACCTAACGATTGGAAGTAGGAGGCCGTCTGATCCGTATATCGTTTCATGTCGGCGAAGGTGAAGTCCACGTGATCCCCGTGGTCGTTCGTCCAGCACATCGCCTTCTTCCCGGGCTCTTCCTCCGCCCACGCGTCTACCACGTCATAGCCGAAGTTGAAGTTCTCCGGCACTTTTATCTTGAAATTCTTTATAAAATCCTCTTGCGATTCAAAACTTGTTTTCTCTAAGAAACGTTCTAACATGAGATCTTGAATTATGGGTCATTTGAATTGAGGTGACTTGTTCATAGAATGATTGCGAGAAACCTGACTTTCTCTCCGTCGAGCGCCTTCATGCCATGAGGCAGCTCGGAGTTGAAATAGATGCTGTCTCCCTCCTCTAAGATGAGATCTTTCCCGTTGATCCGCAAAAGCAGCCTTCCGCTCAGCACCAAGTTGTATTCCTGCCCCGGGTGGGAGTTGAGGTAAATAGCCTCCGAGTCGGGTTTCGGGTGTACCGTGACGAGGAACGGATCCGCCTTGCGCCCCGCGAAACCGGCGGCGAGCGATTGGTACTTGTAGGCCTTCGTCCGTTCCACGGCTACCCCTTTCCCTTTCCGGGTAATGAAATAGGTGCTCATCTTAGGCTCGTCGCCAAACATCAACGTGGTCAGCTCGATGCCATAGGCTTGAGCGATCTGGTGCAGTACGCTGACGGAGATGTCCACCGTTCCGCTTTCCAGCGATAGATATTGCTCTGTCGTGAGGTGGCATACACGCGCCATCTCCTCCGGCGTGATCTCCAGCGCGTCGCGCAATCCTGCCAGGCGCTCTGCGATTTGTCGTATTTGTTCGTTCATCTTTGGTATGTTAATTCGGTTACTTGCTTCAAAGATACGAAAAGCCGAGTGTCACGCAAAAAGGAGCTTGCTCATTTTCACATGGACGAGGCGCATCCTATCTTCGGCCATTGGGTCAAAGATAGGAAGAAAACGCGGCAATCCGGTCGCGTTCGCCTGCAAATTCCGCTAAAATCGACACCGACTTTTCCGGAAACCTATGTCTTGTTCTTGAGAAAACCCGCTACTGTTTTTTCGGTAGATAGGCCGCTTCCGGTTTATCATAAAAAAGCCATCTTCTCCTGAGATAGGAGAGATGGCTTTGTCTATGGTTGTTTTTGCCTGTCGGCAGGGGTATCGCTTCCTCTTTTACCGCTTGAATAGCCGGATCAGCTCGCCAACCCATAATACGAGGGAGGAGGAGCCGATGATGATCCCCCAGTCTTCCCAGGAAAGAGGGACGACGTTGAACATCGCACCGCCAAAGGTGACGATCAGGTACTGGCCGATCAGGATCAACAGGGCGACAAACAGGAAGCTCTTGCACTCCCCTAAGCGGGCGAACGCGGATTGTCCCTCCAAGAAGGCCTTCGCGTTGAACATATTCCAGAACTGGAGCATCACGAAGAAGCTGAAGAACCACGAGAGGTCGCGCGGCGATAAGCCATCTTCGGCATGGAAGTGGAGCAGCAGCCCCATCAGGATAGCGACGAAGGCGATCCCTACCCCGAAGATATTGTAGGTCATCGGGCGGGTAATGATGAAGTCGCCATCCTTCCCGCTCCGGCGGGGCTTGTCCTTCATCACCCGCTCATTGGGCGGAAGCGAGGCGAGCGCCCCGGCGGCGAAGGTGTCCATGATCAGGTTGACCCAGAGCATTTGCGTGATGGTCAAGGGAGATTCCGTGCCCAACAGGGATCCTAAGAGCACGATCAGGCAGGCCGCCACGTTGATGGTGAGCTGGAACAAGAGGAACTTCTGGATGTTCCGGTAGAGCGATCGCCCCCACATCACTGCGCGGGTGATGCTGCTGAACGAGTTGTCGATGATGGTGATGTCGCTGGCCTCTTTCGCCACGGAGGTTCCGTCGCCCATCGAGAGCCCTACCTGCGCCGCTTTCAGGGCGGGAGCGTCGTTTGTCCCGTCGCCGGTGACGGCCACCACCGCCCCCTTCTGCTGCAATAGCCGGACTAACCGCTGCTTGTCGGTAGGGCGTGCGCGGCACATGATCTTCAGCCCCAACACGCGGTCCAAGGCCTCCTCGTCGCTCAGAGCCTCGAACGCCGGTCCCGTGATGATGGCGCGGTCGGTGTCGTCCGCTTTCCATGTCCCTATCTGACGGGCTATCTCCTTGGCCGTCCCGGGTGTGTCGCCGGTTACGATCTTCACGTCGATACCCGCGTCTAAACAGCTCTGCACGGCTGCCGGCACATCGGCACGCACCGGGTCGGAGATCGCCACGATCCCGAGATAGGTCAGGTCTGTATCCCGCAAACGTCCCTCGGCGAAGAAGCTCTCCGTATGGTTGTCGTCCACGATCTGGTAGGCGAACCCGAGTGTACGCATGGCTTGGTTCTGGTAAGCCAGCAGTTGTTTCTCGATTGCCTCCTTGCATTCCGCTGCCGGTTTATAGCTACCGTCTATCGCTACCCGCTTGCTATGGGCGAGCACGATCTCGGGAGCTCCTTTCACGTAGAGTACCTTTTTCCCTAACAAGGGCGATTTGACTAAGGTCGCCATATACTTCCGTTCGGTAGAGAAGGTCAGCTGCTCGATGACCTCCGCTCCCTCTCTCAATCCTAAGTAGTTCTGTCCTTGACTGTTCAGCCAGAGTAACAGGGCCGCCTCGGTAGGATTACCCATCGTCTTCACCTTACCCTCCGAGAAGTCGAGGAAGGCGGTGGAGTTGGCTGAGATCCCCTCCTTGATCAGGTTACTCAGTTCATCGTCGCCTATCCGTTGGTCCTTGAGGTTATAGAAGTTCGTCTGGTGTACCTGCATCTGGTTTTGGGTCAATGTCCCGGTCTTGTCCGTGCAAATGACGGTCGTGGCACCCATTGTCTCGCAGGCGTGCATCTTCCGGACGAGGTTGTTCGTCTTGAGCATCCGGTTCATGCTAAGCGCCAAGCTCAAGGTGACGCTCATCGGTAGTCCCTCCGGTACGGAAACCACGATCAAGGTGACGGCCACCATGAAGTAATTCAGCAGATGCGCGATGATGTCCATGACCGGGGCTCCAGCGAAACTGTCGGATAGCAGGTATTTCACGACCAAGGCGATGAAGGTGACTCCGGCGATGGTGTATCCTGCCTTGCTGATCACGCCGGCAAGTCCCTTCAGCTGGATTTGCAGGGGTGTGTCGATGTCGTTCTCGATTTGCGAGCCTTCATATACCTTTCCGTATCCGGTAGCGTCGCCTACCTTCTCTACCTGCATGATGCCGTGGCCGTCCACTACGGTCGTTCCCCGCATGACCACGTTTGAGGGGTAGGTAGCCTCGGGATCGAAATCGGCCTCGTTGGTCGTCTTGCTGATGATCGGCTCGCCGGTTAGGGTAGACTCATTGATCTGCAAGGAGATCGCTTCCAATAGTCGCCCATCGGCAGGCACTTCCTCCCCGGTTTCCAAGATGACAATATCTCCTACGACTACCTCTTTCTTCGGGATCTGGCAGATGTTCCCCTCGCGGATCACCTTGACCAATACGTCGTCGTTCACCGTGTTCAGTATGTCGAACGCCTTGTTCGCCTTCACCTCGAATACGAAACCGACGCAACTGGCGAGCATGATGGCGAAGAAGATCCCGACGGGCTCTAAGAAAGCGGTGAAGCCTTTCGCCTCGGGTCCCCAGCAGTGTACGCCGGCGATGACCATCGATAGCAGCCAGGCTACCAGTAATATCCGTATGATAGGATCCTCGAATTTCTCTAAGAATTGGCTCCATAAGGAGGCTTTTGCGGGTGGGGTCAATATGTTCTCCCCATGTGTACGTTTGCTTTCCTCAACCTCTTGTTGGGTTAATCCGTAGTACTGTTGCTTTTTCTCCATAAATTGTTAATCTAAACCATGAAAAATGGGTAGGCAAATTACGTAAAGTCGCCCGACATATACAAGCGTTCCGCCTTTTTGCTATATTTGTGTAGATATAGAATGGATTGATTTTAAATTTTTTTAGAGGATCATGAGAAAAGTCATATGTATGTTGGGGCTGATGCTTGCCCTGAACGCTTGCCAATCAAAAGATTCGTATATGAAAGATTTCCGCGGCTTCGTGAATGAGGTAGAGCTGGAAGCGGCGGGTTACAGCGATAAGGATTGGGAAAAGGCGGATCAGAGGTTTACGGATCTCTCCACCGAGGAGTACGTGAGGTTCGAGGAAAACCTGACCCCTGACGAGAAAGCCGAGATTGTCAAGCTGCAAGCTACCTATTCGGCGGTCAAGATGAAGGCAGGCGTGAAGGGAGCCGCCAAGAAAGTGGATAAACTGCTGGAAGGAATACGGGAAGGGACAAAATAATCCTCGCGGGGAAAAAGGAAAACCCTCGGCGGGCTTCTCTGAAAAGATGGCTACCGAGGGTTTTTCGTATACGGTCTGTCAAACGGCGTATGCCTATTTGATACCTAATTTAGCCTTGATGGATGCGGGAATGGCGTCTTTGTGCACCACGATGTTCATCGTCTTGTAGGCGACAAAGGCTTCCGAAGCGTACCAAGTCCCCTTGTAGGTGTTATCGGTTCCCCAAGAGTTCTTCACCATATAGAACTTCTTGCCCGTCTGATCCTTGGCGATTCCATAGATCTGCATACCATGATCGTCGGTCGTCTGATAATTGTCGTAACCCGCCTGACGCATCTCTTGCGTGATGGTCAACTCCTCGCACGGGCTCTTCAGCAGTTTCTTGATCTCGTCCTGCTTCTGGCTCTTGCTCAGCCCTAACCAACGGTCTTGGTCGGAGCCGCTTCGCTCCATCGCCTCGATGTCCGGCACGACTGCTATCCCCTCGCGGCTGAAACCTGTCTCGCTTACGTCGGCACCCCAGGCGATCGTGTAGCCATTGTTGATCGCGTTGTCGAATACCTGCATGAACTCATCCAACGGCAAGTTATAGGAATCGGACCAACGCCAGTTATCTTGTACCTCGATCGGGAAGGCGGTATAGAACGGATGGTGCGTGAAAGAGGTCAACGATACGTAATCGTCCGGGTTGATGCCCAGCTCTTTCGCGAAGCTCATCGGGGTATATTCTTTCCCTTTGTAGGTGAATTTCTCGGGAAGCTCGCCTAAGTAAGCGTCGATGATGCCGTCGAAGCCTTTCTTCCATGCGGTAGTCAGCTTACGGTTTGGGTCTTCGATGATCGCTTTCACGTAAGCGGTCGCGGCTTGCTCCATCTCGCCGTGCACATGCATCGTCTCCCCGTATTGCAAACCAGTCATTACCTCCTCCGGGACGATCCCGTAGTGTTTCCATGCGTAGAGCACGTCGTAGAAGGAACCTCCTTGCGCGAAGTTGAGGAACCCGTGCAGGCGCACGAACTTATCGGCCTTGTCCTTATAGGAATGGTTCACGATATACATCTCCGAGAGATCATATTCCCCTTTACCCATGCGGAGCAGCTCTGATTCCAGGAAGCCCAACGTAGAGAAGCACCAGCACGTCCCGGTGCGGTTCTGGTTTTTCACGGGAGTAATCTTTAACTCTTTTACGGGGGTGAACTGATACCCCTCGCTCTTTTCCTGCGCATGAGCCGGAACCGATAGCGCGCAAGCGAACAACAGGCTTGTCGCTATGAATGTATTCTTCAGTATCATTTTTATAAAATTTGGTTTCTAAAGTACAAATGTAGTGGATTTCTTCTTTACTTCCTACCGATCCGGAAGCGGATTCGGGTATTTTATTTAACTTCGCTTGAGAAGGAACAATCATTTATTAAATCATAAAGCTATGAAACTAACGATTATCGGCTCGGGCAATATGGGCGGTTCTATTGCCAAGGGCCTCGCTAAAGGAAAGATTGTCAGTGCCGCCGACATTACTTGTACTGCCCTGTCTGACGCTACGCTGGAGAAGATGCGTGCCGCCAATCCCGACTTCGTCTTGACGCATGACAACCGGGAAGCGGTACGTGGGGCGGATGTCGTCATTCTCGCCGTCAAGCCTTGGAAGGTAGAGGCGGTCATCGACGAGATCCGTCCGGCGCTTGATTTCGAGAAGCAGGTGTTTGTCTCTGTCGCGGCGGGCATCACGTCTGACCAGCTCGTTGACTTCCTGAGCCGCGACCCGGAGTGTGGGGGCCCTGCCATCCCCGCTGTATTCATCGCGATGCCCAATACGGCGATCGAGGTGGGAAGCGGGGTGACTTTCCTCTCGCCGCGCAATGCCTCGAAGGGGCAGATCGATTTAGTGGTAAGTCTCTTCAACGAGTTGGGATATGCCCAGTTGATCGAGGAAAGGCTTATATCCGCCGGGAGCGCTTTGGCCTCTTGCGGTATTGCTTTCGCGTTGCGTTATATACGGGCCGCTATCGCTGGGGGCGTGGAGTTAGGATTCTATCCTCAGCAGACGCAGGAGCTTGTGGCGCATACCGTGCGGGGCGCGGTGGATCTTTTGCTGACAAACAAGAGCGACCCGGAGGCGGAGATCGACAAGGTGACCACGCCGGGAGGATTCACGATACGGGGATTGAACGAGATGGAGCACGCCGGTTTCACCTCTGCCGTGATCCGCGGGCTGAAAGCTTGCCGTTATTGAGCCGTGAGGAGGTGGACCAGATGAGTGCCGGGGCATTTGGAATGGGGGAGATGTCTCCCTTCCTAAATGCCCCGGCGTTGTATCAGGCGGACAATTCCATAGGGTTACTTGGGAGGTAACCCATACTTTGGCTAGGAATCATGCACGATGATTCCTAGCCTATCCCTATCTTTCGTAATCAGGAGAGTTGAGTATGCGTTTTGCCTTATCGTAACAAAAAACCGTATTCATATACCTTGGGTTTGATCTTACGGGCTAATCGTTTCAGGCTTTGCCGCAGAGTGGCGATCAGTTCCGTGTAATGCGGGTCATCGCTGTCGGCGTTCATCTTGCCTTTCTCGTTCGTGCCTTGGAAGTAGAGGCGGATGTCGTAGAGGGAGGCGTTGGTGTCGGCATCCGGCTGGGCGTGATAATAGTGCCAGAGGGCACGCCCCGCATCCATCACGGCTTGCGCCTCGGGAGAGAAAACGATCGGGGTTGCCTCCGCGCTCTCGTCTCGCTCCGTGGCTTGGTTGAACAGGTCTGGCTTGATCTCTTGCCTCGGTCTGTTCTTTCCCCGGATGTAATCGCTCATGAAGTGGCTCTCGAACCGCTCCTTGGCATCCACTTCTTGTTCGGTGAAAGGAATCCAGTGGTTCGTGCCTTGTTTACTTTGGATGTTATTGTTGAACAATGTATAAGCGAGACAATCCGATTGAAACTCCTTGTCAGCCTCCCATCCGTCGTTCGGGTAAAGGAACTGGTCGCGGTCGTTGAGCCAAGTGGCGGGGATGGCGTGCTTGATCGCATAAAAAATACAACCTTGCAAGAAGTTCTGATCGGTTAGCCAGCTTCCTCTTGGATTTGGTAGTTGATTTTTGTCGTTGATGATAAAGTTCAGGTTAACACCTTGAAAGTCGTTTTCCCGGTTGGACATATATCCTATATTCATTCCTTTCTTGGCTCTTGTCTCAATCATCCATTGGGTGAGTGTCTGTTTCCCGTCATAGTTATAGATGTGCTTGTTCCCGATGAATTTCCCGGTCTGGTCATATACTTCTGCGGAGATTCTCTTAAATGGCTCTTGACAGGAAGTGTGCCAGATGAAGAAGCCTATCGGGAATTGTCCTCTGACGTTATCAAACGTATTGGCCGGAACCAAAAATAATCGACCGAGCTTCGCTCGGAAAGAGTTCCGGAAATCGCGGAAGTTGGGTCCTTGCAGAATTTTCAAAGTTGAAAATTCTGCAAGGACCGCTGTAGGGATTTCGTGATAAATTCTGATGAGAAACTGGGCGAAGAGTTCTTTTGTTGCGATCCCGATGCTTTTTGAATATCGCGTTCTTACATCAGTAAAGGATATTTCTCTTTTGTTTATCCGTTCTTTTTCCAAGAGACGTTTTGTCCCTGTTTCCGCATACGGTGGGTTGATATAAATAACCAATTTCTTCCGTTTCTCCGGATCATTGATAATGTCCCGCAAGGACTGTGGCAGTTTGGTGAACGGATCGTTCAGGAAATCGAACTGGAAGACATGCTTATCCAGCAGGTTCAGATGGTTGTTGGCGATCAGGTCGTGCATCACCTTCACGTCCTGTGCGTCGAGCGTGGATGCCCATACATTATATTTATTGGTAAGTCCGGCGAGGAGATTGCCCGTCCCCGCAGCGCAATCCCAGATATAATATTCGTCTTGCCAATCCTCGCCCAACTCGGCGGCGATGTATTGCTGCGACAACTCCACCCACTGCCTCGGGGTGAAATAAGAGCCCTTGCGCTCGCGTACGTCTTGCGGCACGAGCAGGTCACGACGCTCTACGATGTAATCCCAGTATTCGCGGCGGGGCGGGCGGTTATAGCGGTTCCAGAATTGCGTGTGGGCGACTTGCCTGTCGTTGAACTCCACGGTCTCGAAGCTCAGCGACCCGGTGGCCTTGCGTTGGATATTATATACGTAACGGTCGCTGCGTAGCAATACGAACAGCTTCTCCCGGAGCGATATGTTATGTTCGCTGAGGATGTCGGCCAGGTAGAAATCCGCATCGATCAGTCCCTCTTGCTTGGCGATCTCCCAATCCACGGCGATCGTTGGCTTCACCTCTTTCACCCATTTCTGGTAAATATGCGTGAAATTGTTCTTGTTGATGCGGATCTTGGATAGGCTCGACTTGCCGACGATCAGGTTATTCCGGATGAATGTCTTGAGTTCTTGGTCGTCGATGCCGAAGCGGTAGAGCAGAACCTCCCGCTCGATCTCCTCCTTCACCTGCCCGTATAGCTGGCGAAATTCCTTCGTATCGTGATCGCTGGGCGCGACGTTCCAGTTGAAATCATTCTGGTAAAACACGTCGATGATGTTCGTGTAAGGCAGGAAGGCGATCTTCTCCGCGTCGAATGCCCCGAGGAAGGAGGGCGGCAGGTGTTTGTCGAAAGTGCGAGCCTTGCCGATGGTGAGGATCAGTTGCACGAACGATTCGTAAATGTCCTTCCTCGTGCCTGCCTTGGCCTCCGCCCAAAGCAAGGATTCCGTCTCGAACAGTTCCGCCCCGTCCCGCGGCACAGCGATGCAGAAATCGATCTTCCCGATGATCTGCGTGTTGTCGTAATCCGAGAAATAGTCGTGCGCTACCTTGTTCTTTAATTCTTCCTCTTGAATGTTTCCGTACATGGCTTGATTTAAGTTGTGATATTGCTGAACGCGAATATAGGGATGTTTTCACAAAAGCTTCTCCTGGTTTCCGGAAAAGCATGGCGATGCTTTCGGGAAAGGGTGGGGAAGAAATAGGGGGCGGATTTCCGCGTTATCCGACGAATGGCTACTTTCGCGGATAGATTAACGGAAAGAGAAGATGGACGGTTTGATCCTTATTCGTCAAGAAGAGGCGCGGGATTTTGAGCAGATCTGCGAGCTCGTGCGGCTCGCGTTCCGGGATATGGAGGAGAGCGACCATACGGAGCACCTGCTGGTGGAGCGGTTACGCCGGTCGGATGCGTACGTCCAGGAGCTGGCTCTGGTGGCTGAGGCGGAAGGCGGGCGGATCGTGGGGCATATCCTGTTGACAAGACTGGAGGTCGTATCTGAGGAAGATACCCATATCGCCTTGGCGGTGGCTCCTTTGTCGGTGCTTCCCGGGTTTCAGGGCAGGGGGATTGGCGGCGCGCTTCTCCGTGCGGCGCACGAGAGAGCCGCCGGGTTGGGATATGGCGCGGCGTTGCTGCTCGGCCATCCGGGGTATTATCCTAAGTTCGGTTACCAGAAAGCCTCTTTATATGGGATCCAATTCCCTTTTGAGGCTCCCGACGAATGTTGCATGGTCGCGGAGCTGAAGAGTGGGGGATTGGACGGCTTGCGTGGGGTCGTTTGTTATCCGGCACCCTTCTTTGGTTGACGAGGCGAATGTTCTCTCACGAAAAACAAGGTCGTTCAAGGCCTGTACAGCCGCCCTTGCTCGGTGCCGCGTTCCTTTAAGCGGCGGTTCACTTTTGCCGTGAACTCGAAATTCTTCAATCCCCAGTTAGGAATGAGCAGCAGCTCCTTGGGGGATTGGGAGACAAACCGCTCCACGATGATGCGGGGCGACAGCCGTTCGAGGAAATCGATCACCAAGTCGATGTACTCATCGGCGGAATAGAAGCGGAAGTCGGCAGGATTCTCCCTGTATTCGGTCGCCATGCGGGTATTCCGTATCAGCTGGAGTTGGTGGAGCTTGAGCGTCGTGAGCGGCAGGCGCGACAACCGGTCGGCATGGCCGAGGATCTCTTCCCGGCTCTCCCCCGGAAGCCCTAAGATAAGATGCGCCCCTACGGGAATGTCGCGTTCCGCCGTGCGCCGGATCGCCACCTCCGCCTCCGCGTAAGTGTGGCAGCGGTTGATCCGTTCGAGGGTCCGGTCCAAGGTACTCTCCACCCCGTATTCCACCATTACGAAGGCGCGGTGGGCGAGCGCGGCAAGGTAATCCAATAACTCGTCGGGCATACAATCCGGGCGGGTACCGATAATCAGTCCCTCCACACCGGGGTAGGAGAGCGCCTCCTCATACTTGCGTGTCAACGCTTGAGTCTCCCCATACGTGTTCGTGTAGGCTTGGAAATAGGCTAAATAACGCATCTCCGGATATTTGCGGGCGAAGAAGCGGATTCCCTCCTCCAACTGCTCGCTTACGCTCTTCTCCGTATGGCAATACTCGGGGCTGAATGTCTGGTTGTTGCAGTAGGTACAGCCGCCCCAGCCCTTCGATCCGTCCCGGTTAGGACAGGTAAAACCGGCGTTGATGGAGATCTTCTGCACCTTGAAGCTGAATCGCTCACGTAAGTAATCGCCGAACTCGCGGTATCGTTTCTCTTTTTTCATGCGACAAAGATACGGGATCAGGCGGAAGGAATCACTTTTTTGTGCTAACTTTGCCTACCAATCTGAAATATAGCGTATCAATGAGACGAATAATTGTTGGCGCCTTGCTGTCGCTGTCCGTGATCGGGGGCGTGGCGGCGCAGACAGGTAATAAGCCTGTCAGCCTGAAAGAGATAACCGACGGGAAATTCCGTCAGGTGACTGCCATTGGCGAGATGCGTTCCCTGCCCGACGGGGAGCATTACACGGCGATGAATGCCGATAAGGATATGATTATCAAATATGCCTATCGTACCGGGGAGCCGGTGGATACCTTGTTCAATGCCCGGACGGCGCGCGAGTGTACCTTTACCGATTTCGACGGATACACGATCAGCAGCACCGGACACCATATCTTGGTGTGGCGGGAGCGCGAGCCGATCTATCGCCGCTCATACAAGGCGGTCGTGTATGATTACGACGTACGCCGGAATTACGTGAAGCCGATCTCGGATGTCGAGGGCAAGCAGATGATCCCGACCTTCTCGCCGGACGGACGTATGTGCGCTTACGTGCGCGACAATAATATATGGATCCGGAAGTTCGATTACGATACCGAGGTGCAGGTGACGAAAGACGGGGAGCTGAACAAGATCCTGAACGGCATCACCGATTGGGTGTACGAGGAGGAGTTTGCCGTAACCAACCTGATGGCGTGGTCGCCCGACAGCGAGTATCTTACTTTCGTCCGCTTCGACGAGTCGGAGGTGCCCGAGTATTCCATGCAGGTATATGGCGACGGTACCTATCCTTCCTATTATAATTTCAAGTATCCGAAGGCAGGGGAGCGCAACTCGAAGGTGACCGTCCACGCTTACAACGTGCAGACGAGGGACACGAAGGAACTGAAGGTGCCGTTGGAGGGTGAGTATTATATTCCCCGGATCACTTTCACGAAAAATCCGGATCAGTTGGCGGTGATGGTGCTGAACCGTCAGCAGAACGTATTTAATATGTATTACGCGAACCCGAAGAGCGGGGTGTTCCGCCTGATCTTGCGCGACGAGAACGCATGCTATGTGGATTCGGAATGGCTCTCGTCCATCCATTTCATGAGCAGTGGATTTACCTACGTGAGCGAGCGCGATGGGTTCGCCCATATCTATCTTTATTCGCCGACCGGGGTGATGCAGCGCCAGGTGACGCAGGGAAATTGGGATGTCACCCGTTTCCTTGGCGTGGACGAGGAGACGAAGGCCGTCTATTATGAGTCGGCCGAGGAAAGCCCGATCCGTCGCTCGGTCTATAAGGTGGACGCGAAAGGGGTAAAGACGAGACTTTCCACGGGAGAGGGGATGAACAGCGCCACGTTCAGCGACAATTTCGCCTATTTCGTGAATACCTATTCCAACGCCAAGACCCCGGCCCGGATCACCGTGAACGAGACGAAGACCAAGAAGGAGCTGCGCATGCTGCAAGATAATGCCGCCTTGCGTGAGCGGCTCGCCGGATATTCGTTCGCCCAGAAGGAGTTCATGAAGATACATACCGAGTCGGATCTTGAGCTGAACGCTTGGATGGTGAAGCCGGTTGATTTTGATCCGTCGAAGCGATACCCGGTGCTGATGACACAGTACAGCGGCCCTAACTCGCAGGAGGTGCTGGATCAGTATGAGTTCGACTGGGAGCAGTACTTGGCCTCGAAAGGGATTATCGTGGTTTGCGTGGATGGCCGGGGTACAGGTGCCTGCGGGGAGGCGTTCCGTAAGTGTACCTATCTGCGGATGGGCGAGCTGGAGTCGAGAGACCAGGTGGAGGCCGCGCGTGCCTTGGGCAAGCTTCCCTATATAGATAAGGATAGGATCGCTATCTGGGGCTGGAGCTTCGGTGGGTATAATACGTTGATGGCGCTGAGTGTCGGCCAGGGCACCTTCAAGGTCGGGATCGCCGTGGCTCCTCCGACGGACTGGAAATATTACGATACGGTCTATACCGAGCGGTTCATGCGTACGCCGCAAGAGAACTTCGAGGGGTACGCCGCTACTTCACCTCTGCGCCGTGTGAAGGATCTGCAAGGCAAGTTGCTCTTAGTGCACGGGACGGCTGATGATAACGTCCACTTCATGCAGACCTTGGCGTACGCCGAGGCGTTGGTGCAGGCGAACAAGCAGTTCGATATGCACGTCTATAAGGATAGGAACCATAGTATCTTCGGTGGCAATACCCGGTATCATCTCTATACGAAGATGTCTAACTATTTGTTCGATAACTTGTAACGATAAGCGATGGCAAGTCATTTGAGAAAGCCGGATTGGCTGAAGATACGCTTGGGCGGGAACGAGCGGTTCACACAGACGAAACGCATCGTGGAGTCGCATTGCTTGCATACGATCTGCACGAGCGGAAAATGCCCGAACATGGGGGAATGTTGGAGCCGGGGGACGGCAACCTTCATGATCGGCGGGGAGATCTGTACCCGTTCCTGCCGTTTCTGCAATACCTTGACGGGAAAGCCGCTTCCCTTGAACCTTAAGGAGCCGGAAGATGTGGCGGAAAGTATTCGCTTGATGGGACTGAAGCATGCGGTGATCACCTCCGTGGATCGGGACGACCTGCCGGATTTAGGAGCCGCTCACTGGGTGAATACCATCCATGCGATCAAGCGGGTGAATCCGTTGACGACAGTTGAGGTGCTGATCCCTGATTTCCAGGGAAAGCTGGAGCTGGTGGATCAGGTGATCGACGCTGCCCCGGAGATTATCTCCCACAATATGGAGACAGTACGCCGGATCACCCCGGATGTGCGCAGCGCCGCCCGATACGACGTGAGCCTGTCGGTGCTCCGTCGGATCGCGGAGCGTGGCGTGGTGGCGAAGACAGGCATTATGGTAGGCCTCGGCGAGACCGAGGAAGAGGTGCTGGAGCTGATGGACGACGTGCTGCGTGCCGGTGTCTCCATCCTGACGATCGGGCAATACCTGCAACCTTCCCGCAAGAACATCCCGGTGGTCGAATACGTAACGCCCCAACAATTCGAGATCTATAAGGAAAAAGCCCTTGCGAAAGGCTTCCGGCAGGTGGAGAGCGCCCCGTTGGTGCGTTCGTCTTATCACGCGGAAAAGCACGTATGATCCATGAACTTTTGGCAATTTGCTTTGTTATTAGATAAAAAAGTGGATTTTTAAGAGGGAAGAATGAACAGAATCAAGCGAAATTTATCTAATCAAGCGATCGGTTTATTGCCATTGTTGTTGTTCATGTTCCTGGACAACTACGTCACCTATTGGATCGCTTTCCTTTCGGCGGTGCCGGCTTGCTTGGGAGGGATCGCCTTGTCTCGCTTTTGGGGCTGGGGGCGAGAGCTTCAATTCATGCTGGTTACCTCGGCGATGACGCTGCTGTTTTACTCTTTCTTCGTCTGTTTGGGAGTAGAGTCGGTCTTGTTGCAGTATTCGCCGCTGATTATCGAGGTGTTGCTGGTCTTGGTCCTGACGGTAGTGGGGCTTACCCGAAGCTCGATGTTGCGGCATATCCGCGACTCGAAGCGTTCCCTGTTCAAACGGACGTGGATGCGTACCTCCTTGAACGAGTATTATTTCTTAGCGCAATTCCTGCAAAATGTCTATACACTGCACCTATTTATCATTTTGTTATTTAGTATTTTCCCGGAGTCGATGCAAGATGTGCGGTTAGAGCGCTTCCTTTATCGGGAATTAGGGATCGTGATCGGTGTGGCTGTGCTTGTTTACGAGCAGATACGCCTTGTTTTGATGCGAGGCAGCTTAGAGAAAGAGATGTGGCTCCCTGTATTGAACGATAACGGGAAAGTGATCGGCTGCATCGCCCGGTCGGTGAGCCGTTCCCTGCCGAAGAAATATTGCCATCCTATCGTGCGGGTAGCGGTTGTGCACAATGGGTTGCTTTATCTTGCCAAGCGAAGCAAGGAAGAGTACGTCTCGCCGGACACATTGGATCATCCGTTTTTTGATTATGTCCGCTTTCGGCATAGCATCGAGGCGACGATGCGTAAGACGATCGGTGCCCTATCTCAAGACAAGTCTGTCTCTCCCCGTTTCCTGATCCGTTACATCTTCGAGAATGAGAAGGTGAAGCATCTGGTCTCTCTTTATGTGGTTTGCCTGCGGACGGAGGAGCAATTGGAACAATGCAAGTGCTCTTTCGGTAAACTATGGACAACCAAGCAGATAGAGGAGAACTTGAGTACGGGCGTGTTCAGCGAGTATTTCGAGAAAGAGTTCGCCTATCTGAAAAATACCATCCTTTTCGCCGAGAATTTCTGTTACCGCTGTGATCCCTCATAGCGCGCGATTCCCTAATTCGATCACCTCCAGATCCCGGATCGCTTTCCCGTCGATCACGAAACGAACCAACGTACGTACTTGATGGAACCCGCTCTTACCGGCCGCTCCCGGGTTGATATGCAGGCAATTCAGGGAACGGTCGAACGCTACCTTCAGTATGTGTGAGTGACCGGCCACGAACAAGTTGGGACGGATCTCGTACAGTTTTTGGCGGATCTCCGGATTATAGCGTCCGGGATACCCTCCTATATGGGTCATCAGCACCTTGACCCCTTCCACTTGGAAGCAAGCAATCTTCGGATAACGCAGACGTGTCTCTTGACCGTCGATGTTGCCATAGACAGCCCGTAAGGGCTTCAGTGCCTCCAACCGTAGGGCGAGTGCCTCGGAGCCGATGTCGCCCGCGTGCCAGATCTCGTCGCAATCCTTGAAATATTCCGCGTATTTGTCGTCCCAGCAGGCGTGGGTGTCAGAAAGTAGACCAACTTTAATCATGACAATTTCTTTTATTTTCCGAAACTCTCTATATTTACACGCCTAAGATACGGATATTATGGAAAATTCATACAAGTATTTCAAGCGCGATATTAGTTGGTTGTCGTTCAACTATCGGGTGCTGTTAGAGGCGGAAGACGAGACATTGCCTATTTATGAGCGTATTAAGTTCCTTTCCATCTATTCGTCTAACTTGGAAGAGTTCTATGAGATCCGGGTAGCGGAGCACCGGGCGGTAATCATGCGGAAGAACTTCTCGGAGGAGAGCGCCGATGAGGCCGAGGAGACCTTGGCGGCGATCACGCGGGAGGTGAACCGCCAGCAGCGGACATATTACCGTATTTTCTCGGAAAAGATCCTGCCGGAACTAAATCGTCAGCATATCCATTTATACCAAAGCGAGAAGACCGAGCCTTTCCATGAGGAGTTTGTCCATAATTTCTTCAACGAGGAGGTATTTCCCTTCCTCTCGCCCGTGATGATCCAGGCGGGCGATATTCGGACGTTCATACGGGATCGCCGCCTCTACCTGGTGATCCGGATGGTCAAGCGAAGCAAGCGGATGAACGAACCCGGCTTCGTCCCGGAGTATCATTACGCGTTGATGAAGATCCCCTACTCGAAGGTGCCCCGTTTCATTGAGCTGCCCCCGCATGAGGGCACTTATTATATCATGTTTATCGACGACATTATCCGCGCCAACCTGCAAAGCGTGTTCCCCGGGTATCGGATAGAGGGATGTTACAGCATCAAGATCTCGCGCGACGCCGATATTTACTTAGACGACGAGAGCCGGGCGAATATCGTGGAGAATATCCGCAAGAAGGTGAAGAAACGTAAGATCGGAGCCTTGAGCCGGTTCATGTATGACCGGGCGATGCCCGACGACTTCCTCGCTTTTGTATGCGACGCTTTCGGGATCACCTCCGACGATCTGGTGCAAGGCGGGCGTTATCATAACCTGCAAGACTTGGCGAAACTGCCGAATCCCGCCGGGAAACGCTTGGAGCAACGCCCTCCCGTGCCGATGCGGGTACCGTTCTTGGACGAGATGGGCTCGGTGTTCAAGGCGGTCAAGAAGCGAGACATCCTGCTACATTTCCCGTATGAGTCGTTCGACTACCTGATCCGTTTCCTTATGGAGGCGGCTTTCGATCCGAAAGTGGATGAGATCAAGATCACGCAATACCGGGTAGCCGAGAATTCCGCGGTGATCAATACCTTGATCAGCGCCGCCCAAAACGGAAAGAAGGTGACGGTTTTCGTGGAGCTGAAGGCTCGTTTCGACGAGGAGAACAATATGCGTACGGCAGAGCGGATGGAGCAGGCCGGGATACGGATCATTTATAGTATCCCGGGGCTGAAGGTTCACGCGAAGGTGGCGGTCATCCTGCGCAAGGATACCTCGGAAGGGCTGAAGAGGCGGGATTTCGCTTACCTGAGCACTGGCAATTTCAACGAGAAGACCGCCAAGATCTATTCGGATATGGCGTTGCTTACCTCGAACGCGGAGATCATCACGGACATCAACAAGGTGTTTGCCGTATTGGAGGGGCGGTTGCGCGAGCCGACCTTCCGTCATTTGCTGGTGGCCCGCTTTAATATGGTGCCCGAGCTGACCGCGATGATCCGGCGGGAGATCGAGTCGGTACGACAAGGTGGAAAAGGTAGGATCATATTGAAGATGAACGGACTGCACGATTCCCGCATGATCGACGAGCTATATCGGGCGAGTGAGGCAGGCGTAGAGATCGACTTGATTGTTCGCGGGATCTGTTGCTTAGTGCCCGACCAACCTTATAGCCGGAATATCCGGGTGACGCGGATTGTCGATATGTTCTTGGAGCACGCGCGGGTCTGGTATTTCTACCATGATGGGCGGGAAGATCTCTTCCTGACCTCGGCGGATTGGATGCGGCGCAACCTGAATCGCCGGATCGAGACGGCTTTTCCCGTATTGGATCCGGAGATCAAGCGCGAGATTATCGACATCCTGAACATCCAGCTGCGGGATAACGTGAAGGCTTGTCGCTTGGATGGCGAGCTTCGCAATATCTTTAAGCGGGATGATAACCCAGAGAAAGTCCGTTCCCAATTGGCGATTTACGATTACCTGAAGAACAAGAAGAACCGTTGAGGGTGGCTGGATGCCCCGCTTATTGGAACAACCGTGCCTGCTCCGGCAAGAACCCGCTGCGGATACGCCATTCTTGCGGATAAAGGTTGTTGGCCCGGTTCCCCACGTTCTTGACAAATCCTAACGGGATTCCCCCGTAGCGTACGAGCGCGTACCCTCTTTCCATACCGGCGGGAAGCGCGATCACCTCCTTTCGCAAGAAGCGGATCGCCTCTTCCCAGCTTAATTCCGTCGTGGGAAAGGCTTCCGGGTTGAGGGCGACGCTCAACGCCAGCTCCTGCGCCGGGATGAGATCTTTCCCTTTCGACTCGCCGATCCGGATCCCGGCGGATAGCACTCGCAACCTTCTTTCTGATAGTAAGTTAAAAAGATCCTCATGTTTTTTGGGAAAGGCGTAGAGGTTATTTTCCCTCCATGCCCATGAATATGCGCTTCCTTCGGTGAGATATTGCCTTGCCTCCCCGGGAATCGCCGGAGCCGCCTTCCCTTTCTCCTTTTTCCTGGAGGCTTTTAAGCGGATCTCCTCGATCTCGCCCTCCGGCTTGCGCAACGCCGCGAGAAAGAATCCCTCGCCCCGCGTCTTATGCGGGAAGAACCGATATACGGGATGGTCGAAGCGCAGGGCGCCGCTCACCTGCCATTCCGGGCGTGTGGGGACAGTAAGCGGTTCGGCTCCTAACTCCTCCACGAAATAATGAACGTTCTCCTCGTCTTCCTCCGTATTGTAGGTACAGGTGCTATATACCAAGATCCCGCCGGGCTTGAGGGCATTCCAGATGTCGTGGATGATGCGTCGGCCTCGGGAGGCGCAGAGGCGCACGTTCTCCACGCTCCATTCGCCCGTGCTATCGGTATCTTTACGGAACATCCCCTCGCCCGAGCAGGGCACGTCCGCCACGATCAGGTCGAACAGGTGGGGCAGGGCTTTCCCGATCTCCTCCGGGTCGTTGTTGATCACCGCCGTGCCGGGGATTCCCCATTTCGCTATATTCTCGGCGAGCACGTAGCTCCGGCTGCGGATCACCTCGTTGCAGACCAACAGGCTGCCTGACGGGAGCAGGCTCGCCAAGTGGGTGGATTTGCCACCCGGGGCGGCGCATAGGTCAAGGCAACGGATCGGTTCGTGTATGTAGGCGCGTACTACCTGTTCCAGGAACATGGAGGAGGCCTCCTGCACGTAGTAGGCCCCGGCATGGAAGAGGGGATCGAAGGTGAAGGTGAGTCGCTCGGGCAGGTAAAAGCCCAGCTCGCTCCAGCCTACGGGCGTGCCGGCCTTGGGCGCGGGTGTGCCTTTCGCCGGGTTGATACGGATACTTACGGGAGCATCGATGCCGAGCGCCTCGGCGAAACGATCGAACTCTTCCCCGAGCAGCGTGCGGGTACGGGTGATAAAATCGATGGGAAGTGGCATGATTATTCTGCTATTTTACGGCAAAAGTAGTACTTTCGCGGAAAACAAATCGTATGCGAGCTTCTCTTTTCCTCATACCGGTTACCTTGGGCGATACGGAACATCGTCGGGTTTTGCCGGAGTACAACCGCGACGTGATCCTCTCTATCCGTCATTTTATCGTGGAGAACGTACGCACGGCGCGCCGCTTCCTGAAGAAGGTGGAGCCGGGGATCGTGATCGATGAGTTGACTTTTTACGAGCTGAACAAGCATACCTCCCCGGAACAGGTGGCGGGCTATCTGGCTCCCTTGGAGCGGGGCGAGAGCGTGGGGGTGATCTCGGAGGCGGGATGCCCGGCGGTAGCGGATCCGGGGGCCGACGTGGTGGCGATCGCCCAGCGGAAAAACCTGCCGGTCGTCCCCTTGGTGGGGCCATCCTCGATATTGCTTTCGGTGATGGGCTCGGGGTTCAACGGGCAGAGCTTCGCGTTTCACGGGTATCTGCCGATCGAGGCCGCGGCGCGTACCAACATGATCAAGAAGTTGGAGGGGAGGATTTATTCAGAGGATCAGACGCAGCTGTTTATCGAGACCCCATATCGCAACAATAAGTTGGCGGAGGAGCTGATCCGTGTTTGTCGCCCTTCCACGCGACTCTGCATCGCTTCCAATCTTACTTGCGAGGATGAGTATATCCATACTCGCCCGGTCAAGGAATGGGCGGGCAAATTGCCCGATTTGGGGAAGAAACCGACGATTTTCCTGATTTATAAATAATGGAACCGGAGATGAGAAACTACCAAGCGCATGAGACGGCCGTGATCGATCCCGGCTGCGTGATCGGGGAGGATACCCGGATCTGGCATTTCTCGCACTTGATGGCGGGGTGTGTCATCGGCAGGGGATGCGTCATCGGCCAGAACGTGATGATCGCCTCCGGCGTGGTATTGGGCGATCGCGTGAAGGTGCAGAACAACGTGTCGGTCTATACCGGCGTGACTTGCGAGGATGAGGTGTTCTTAGGCCCGAGTTGCGTCTTTACGAACGTGATCAACCCGCGGAGCGCGATTCCCCGGAAAGACCAGTTTCGCCCGACCCTTGTGGAGCGAGGAGCCTCTATCGGCGCGAACGCCACGATTGTCTGCGGGCATACCATCGGGCGCTATGCCTTGATAGGGGCGGGGGCGGTGGTGACCCGCGACGTGCCTCCTTATGCCTTGGTGGTAGGGAATCCCTCGCGGCAGATCGGCTGGGTAAGCGCCTACGGGCATCGCTTGTGTTTTGATGCCGAGGGATATGCCATTTGCCCGGAGAGCGGGAAGCGTTACCGGCTGGAGGGCGGCCGGGTGTCGGAGGTGGATTGAGTGATGGCTCTTCCCGGAGCTCTCTTTTCGCGGTTTAAGACTCTCCTTTTTCGCCCGGAATGCCTATCTTCGCGGCAGGTTATCTGATTTATTTTTCGCATCATATAGTTATGGCAAATTCGAGGGAAATGACAGCGGGACCCATATTCCCGCTTATCTTCAGCTTCACGATGCCGTTGTTGCTCGGTAATTTGCTCCAGCAGACCTACTCTTTGATCGATGCCGCCATCGTGGGGAAATTTTTAGGCATCAACTCGTTGGCCTCCGTTGGAGCCAGTACTTCGGTCATCTTCCTGATCTTGGGGTTTTGTAACGGCTGTTGCGCCGGGTTCGGCATACCGGTCGCGCAGAAGTTTGGCGCGAGGGATTACGCTACCATGCGGCGTTACGTATCGGTGGGGCTTCAGTTGGCCGCGGTCATGTCGGTGGTGATCGCCGCCATATCCGGTTATTTCTGCCGCGACATCTTGCGGGGGATGCAAACCCCCGAGGCGATTTTCGAGGAGGCGTACATCTATTTGTTTGTTACCTTTATAGGAATCCCCTGTACCTTCTTCTACAATCTGCTGTCGAGCGTCATGCGAGCGTTGGGGGATAGCCGTACCCCGTTCTGGTTCCTGCTCTTCTCTACCGTGTTGAATGTCTTTCTCGACCTGTTTTGTATCCTGGTCTTGGGCTGGGGCGTGATGGGAGCGGCGATAGCGACGGTCTTCTCCCAAGGACTTTCTGCTGTCCTTTGCTTCGTATATATGCGGCGGAGGTTCCCGATCCTGCGGTTTACCTCCGCGGATGAGCATCGGTTTGACACCGGTTTGGCGCGGACTTTGCTGGCGATGGGTGTCCCGATGGGTTTACAGTTCTCCATTACCGCTATTGGAAGTATTATGCTTCAGGGCGCTAACAACGCCTTGGGGACGGCTTGCGTGGCGGCGTTTACCTCGGCGATGCGTATCAAGATGTGTTTTATCTGCGCTTTCGAGAGCTTAGGTATCGCGATGGCTACCTATTGTGGGCAGAACTATGGCGCGGGCAGGCCTGACCGTATTTGGCAAGGCATCAAGGTGAGCGTCAAGATGATGGTGACTTACGCTGCCTTTACTTGGGTGGTCTTGATGATAGGCTCCCGCTGGTTAGCGTTATTGTTCGTGTCGCCTACGGAGATCGAGATACTGGATTATACGGAACAATTCTTGCATATTTCTTGTTGTTTCTTCCCGGCCGTAGGACTTCTGTGTATCCTCCGCTATGCGATACAGGGAGTCGGGTTCAGCAACTTGGCGATGCTCTCGGGGGTATCCGAGATGATCGCCCGGGTATTGGTGAGTCTTTTCGCGGTGCCGGCCTTTGGGTTCCTTGGGGTTTGCTTCGGTGACCCATTGGCTTGGATCGCGGCGGATCTCTTCTTGGTGCCCGCGTTCGGGTATGTATATAAAAAGATAAAGAAAAGACTTGGTTATGAGGAAGCGTCGGTGCCCGCAGTGTGAGATCCCTTCTTTCTATGTAAAGAATGAGAAGGGCGAACGTCTGTTGGTATATGTATATGAGGATGGTGTGGTGAGGCCGAAAGATCCTGAGGCGGATACGGCGGGATTTGATTTGACGGAGGTGTTCTGCTTAGGATGCTCGTGGCATGGATCTCCTAAGCGATGCCGCTAAACCGTTATTCGTCTTCGATCGTGAAGGGCGGTTCTGAGTGGATCTCGATCCATTCGTCGCTGGAAGGATGCCGGAAGGCGAGCGTTTCCGCATGGAGGTAGAGCCGTTTCGCCTCGCGTCCGTAGAGTGTATCGCCGAGGATCGGACAATGCAAACCGTCCGGGTGGGCGGCGTGTACCCGTAACTGGTGTGTACGTCCCGTGTAAGGATAGAGCTCGATCAAGGTCTTCCCGTTGGATCGTTCGCGTACATGGTAGCGAGTGATAGCAGGTTTACCGTATCGCTCGCTTACGATCTGCCTCGGCCTGTCCAAAGGATCCGGGCATAAAGGCAGCCGGATCATGCCATCATTCGTCTCGACGACGCCATCCAACAGGGCGATGTATCGTTTCCGGATCGTTCGTTCCTCGAACTGTTTTTGTAGGTGCAGGTAAGCCTCTTTGCTCTTGGCGGCGAGCAGCAATCCGGAGGTCGCCATGTCCAGCCGATGCACGAGGATCGGCCCGGAAATCCCCGGGTAGCGGGCTCGCAATCGTTGATCTACCGAATCTATTTCCTCCTTGCCGGGCACGGAGAGCATTCCCGCGGGTTTGTCGATCACGACAACCGCGTTATCCTCGTATAGGATCTTCAGTTCCGTATTCGCGTGCGAATTGATAGATAAAAGATTCTCCTCTACCTCCAATCCTTGCAGCATATACCGGAGGATAGGTCCGCACTTTCCTTGGCAGGCGGGATAGAAATAGCCATGATGCCGGATCTCGGTCTTGGGGGATTCTCCCCACCAAAACTCAGCCATCGCGACAGGTTGGAGCTGATGCTGGAAGGCGTATTGCAAAAGTTTGGGCGCCGCGCATTCGCCCGCTCCGGCGGGAGGCTCCCCTTGTGGGGTGGGAGCGAAAAGCTCAAGGAGATCTTTTTCTTCCCCTCGCCCGTTCAATATTCTGAATCGCTCGAAGATCTGGTGCTGAAGCGCGGCGGAACGAGATTTTCGTTCCTGCTTGAGTCGCTCGATCTCGGTCGTGAATCGCTCGACGGCCGCCTCCTTTTCGGCGATTCCCTCTCGGAGAGCCCGTTCCAATCGTTTATATTCCGCTTTTTGGTACTGGCTTTCCCGGATGAGGAGTGCGTTCTCTTGCTCGTTAAAGGAGAGATCCTGGCGGCGAAGTCGCCGGTGCTCTTTCGCTTGCCTGAGCCGTTCTTTCGCCTCGGTGCTTGTCTGCTGGGCGAGAGAGGATGCCTCTCGCCGCTCTTGGAGGGCGTGCCGGTAATCCGGGCTGCCTTGGATTGCCTCGATCCGCTGGTTGATTTGAGAGATTTGTCGCTCCTCGACCCGGAAAAATCCCTCCGGGTCAGACAGGTCATAGACGGGCGGGACGAAAAAGTCGTGCTGGCTCTTCCCCGCCAAGTTCCCCGAGAAGGCGGCAAGGTAGCCGATCGTTCCGTTGTCCCTGCGGACGATCAATACGCCAAACATCTTCCCTTTCCGTAATTCCTCCGCCCATTCCTTTCGTTCACGCAGATAAGCCTGCGTCTCCTCTGCCGCCAATACGCACAATGGATGCGGCGTATAGTGAAAAGGATACGTGAACTTCGCGGGTAGGGGGATGGATTCGATAGAATGGACGAACGTATGTACCTTATGCCCCATCAATCGTTCCTTAAAAAGCAATATTCAAATAAAGCACTCTCGTTACCTTCTTGATACAAACCCGGGCGGGAGATGCGATCCCAACGGGTGAGTGCACGTAGCTCGTCGGCGGGAAGGCCACTGCCAGCCAGCTCATTCCAGCGTTCCCCGTCTGCGCTCCAGAAAAAGGCGGTTCGCGTGCCGTCCGTCACCTTCATGCGCATATAGATAGCCGGGGCTGATGCGGGAGCTTCCGCCAGCAGATGCTCTTCCCCTTCCATGACATATTTCAGGGAGATCCGGTTGTCTTTCCACCCCATCGTAATTAGGTTGCGTGCGTCGCCATATAGCGTGATCCCCTTCCAGCTCTCGTTCTTGCTGACGATGGCGGTCTCTATCGTATAGTCAGGCGAGGTGGGGCGAAGGCAGAGAGCAGCTCCCGTCTTCACCTCCGGCTTCGGGTTGCCGGATAAGGCCAGCTTTCCCTCCTTGATTGAGGCCGATACTTCCGAGAAGGGATAATTCCAGCTCCATTCCGGGCGCAAGGATTCTCCATCGAAACGATCGAAAAAGTCGGGGATAGGCTCTTGTACGGACTCGGCGAACGGCATCGGCTGGGATAGGCTCGCGTATTCGCCTGTCACGAAGTGAGGCCAAAGATCTTTTTCCATGCGGATCTCTTGCAAAAAGGGTTGCCGTCCTTCGTAAAAACCATGACCAGCTTTATAAGCATGGCAGAGGTAGTACATCCTGCCATCCGGGGAAGTCGTGAGCGTACCATGTCCGATAGAGAGTATATCCCTGCTGCCGTGCAGGATAGGGTTCCCCTCGTATTTCTCGTACGGCCCCTCTAATTTCCGGGACCGGGCCACGGATACGGCGTAATCGCTTTGGGGTCCGCAACAGCCCCTGACGGAGTAGAGGAGATAGTAGTAGCCACCTTGCTTGAACCAATGCTGCCCTTCCATACCTTGGCGCTCGTCGTCGCGTAGCAAGCTGAACGGCTCTCCGTCTAAGCGGAGGCCATCATCGGTCAATCGGCAGGCCAACAGCTCGATAGGCCGGTCATCCAGTCCATAAGCCTTCCAGCTGATGTACAACTTCCCTTGGTCCTCAAGGATAAACGCGTCGATCGCTTCCGACCCGAACTCCACCACCGGGCCATAATCCTTGAACTTTCCCGTGGGAGAGTCCGCCACGGCGACGCCTATACAGGAAATATTGTCGGATTCCTTGCGAGCCGTATAATAAACATAGACTTTCCCGTTATGATAGAACCACTCCGGAGCCCAAAAAGACGATTTCGCCCATGTTGGTTTTTGATCGAACAGGTGCCCGACCGGTCGCCAGTTCACGAGATCCGTGGAGGAGAAAACCGGATAGTAAGGCGCCCATTCCGAGGAGGTACCGGTAGCGTAATAAGTTTGCCCGATCCTGAGGATAGAGGGATCCGCCACATCTCCCCGGATGACGGGGTTGGTGAAATAAGACTCCTGTTGGGCTTTCCCCGCGACACCTGCGGCGGCGCAAAGGAGTAGAGTTAGGATTGTTCGCATGGTTGATGGTTGTTGTATGAAAGTAAAAAGCTGTCCGAGGTAAACGAAGAGGTTACTTCGGGCAGCTTGTCTCGTGTTTGTAAAATAAGTTAGCAGGCTTTGAAGCTCATGTCCAAGCTCTTTACGGAATGCGTCAGCGCACCGACAGAAATGAAGTCAACGCCACATTCCGCATAATCGCGCAGGGTGTCGAACGTGATGCCACCGGAGGACTCCACCTCGTACCGCCCGTTGATCCGGCGGACAGCCTCTTTCGTGTTATCGATGTCGAAGTTGTCCAGCATGATACGATCCACTCCGCCTATTCGCAGCACCTGTTCCAGTTCATCCAGGTTACGGACCTCAATCTCGATCTTCAAGTTCTTGCCCTTCTCCTTGAGGTAATTCTTGGCTCTCGTGATCGCTTGCTCGATCCCTCCGGCGAAATCCACATGATTATCCTTGAGCAGGATCATATCGAACAGGCCGATCCGGTGATTCATACCACCTCCTATACGAACCGCCTCCTTCTCCAGCATACGCATACCCGGAGTTGTTTTCCGGGTGTCTAACACGTGTGTCTTGGTTCCCTCCAAGGCTTTCGCGTACTTGCGGGTTGTTGTGGCGATTCCGCTCATGCGTTGCATGACGTTCAGCATCAAACGCTCGGTTTGCAGCAGAGATTGTATCTTTCCCTCTACCACGAACGCGATGTCTCCCTTCTTGACTTCCGAGCCATCCGGGATGAACACGGTCATTTTTAAGGTCGGATCGAAATCTTGGAAGATACGTCGCGCGATTTCCACGCCGGCCAATACGCCATTCTCCTTAATGATGAGCTGGCTTTTCCCCATCGCTGTCTCAGGAATACAGCACAAGGTCGTATGATCGCCGTCGCCTATATCCTCAGCGAACGCTAATTTGATTAAATCATCGATAAGCTTATCCATATTTATTCTATTCTGATTGATTGAATGATCGCGGTGTCTCCCTCGGCACGATAGGTGATATTCACCCGATATTCGCCGGAAGCGGTGGACAATTTGCCGACGAGGAACCCGCTTTCCTTCTTGTTCGCGTGATGAACTACCGAGAAACCGGCGGGTTTGTTGGCCTGAAAGAATGACGACAATGTGGCGACAGCCTCTTTCGCGTCGCAGGTCTTGGAGACCTTGGGCAGAGCTACGTCCACCTCCTTGGCCATCGTTTGTTCCAATGTAGCGACGTTCCCCACCTTGAACGCGTTGGTGATGGGGGTAATATCAGCCGCTCGTGCGCAAACGAACCAGCCTATCAAGGCGAATGTCAATAAGAGTCGTTTCATAGACGTCCTTTATTTTGTGATGATGTGAGGCAAAGGTATGCATTTTTCTCGTATTTTAGCTTCCCGAATCTGTAAATGTAGGGATATGAAGATAGGACTGGTCGTGATCGGGAAGACCGATGCCCGTTATTTCGTGGAGGCGATAGATGAGTATAGAAACCGTTTGGCGCATTACCTGCCGTTCGAGTTGGCGGTTCTCCCTGACGTGAAGAACGTGAAGAGCCTCTCGGAGGCGCAACAGAAAGAGAAAGAGGGAGAGTTGATCCTCAAGGCGCTACAACCAGGCGACTATTTGGTGCTGTTGGACGAGCGGGGAAAAGAGTATACCTCCATGCAATTCGCGGCCTATATCGAGAAGAAGATGCATAATGTCCCCAAGCGATTGGTATTCGTGATAGGAGGGCCGTATGGTTTCGGCGAGGAGGTCTATAAGGCGGCTTCCGAGAAGATCTCGCTAAGTAAGATGACCTTTTCGCACCAGATGATCCGCTTGATTTTTATCGAACAGCTCTATCGGGCGATGACGATCCTGAACCATGAGCCGTATCACCATGAGTAAGGGTAAAGAACAGGGCTCACTTCCGATATGACATCGGGAGTGAGCCCTGTTTGTATCCTCTCTTTTCAGTGAACCAACTTCAAGCCGACCACGCCGATCAGGATCAGCGACAGAAACAGCAGCCGGGTGAGACTCGCGGAGTCGTGGAAGAACAGGATGCCTATGAGTACCGTCCCCACCGCCCCGATCCCGGTCCAGATGACGTATGCCGTCCCGATCGGGATACTTTTCTGTGCCAAGTACAGGAAGTAACCGCTTAGCCCCATCGACAAGACAGCGAGGGTGATGAACCACACGAAGTGTTTCGGATAGGTATCCGCTAACTTGAAACCTAACGGCCAGCCTATCTCGAACAGTCCGGCTATAATCAGTAATAACCAAGCCATCTTATCCGCCGCTTATCTCGTCTTTTGGAGTAATAGATAATCCAGTATTGTCATGGCAGTCATGGCCTCCACGATGGGTACGGCACGGGGAAGCACGCAAGAGTCGTGCCGTCCGCGGGCTTTCAGGATCGTGTCCTCGCCTTGCATATTGACAGTCTCTTGATCCATCAGGATGGTGGCGACCGACTTAAACGCTACCCGGAAGTAAATATCCTGTCCGTTCGAGATCCCGCCTTGGATCCCCCCGGAATGATTCGTGCGTACGTTAATATGTCCGTTATCGTTGAAGAAACGGTCGTTGCGCTCGGAGCCGCGGTAAAGCGCGGCGTCGAAGCCATCGCCATACTCAAAGCCTTTCACGGCGTTGATCGTGAGCATCGCATGACCCAGCGCGGCGTGCAATTTCCCGAACACCGGTTCGCCGAGGCCTACGGGAACCCCTTTAGCCACGCAGGTGATGATCCCGCCGATCGTGTCGCCTTTCCCCTTCATCTCAGCGATCAACTTCTCCATCTCCGCGGCTTTCTCCGGATCGGGGCAACGCACGGGATTCTCCTCCGTACGGCTCAGGTCGTAATCTTTGTAGCTACCCGCTAACTTGATCGAACCCACTTGTGAGGTGTAAGCCTGGATTTGGATCCCATACTGGCGGAGGATCAATTTGGCGATCGCTCCCGCCACGCACCGGGCTATTGTCTCCCGTGCGGAAGAGCGCCCGCCACCGCGGGGATCGCGGATCCCATATTTCATCTGGTAGGTATAGTCGGCGTGCGAGGGGCGGTAAACCGTTTTCAGGTTCTCGTAGTCGGAAGAGTGCTGGTTCTTGTTCCATACGATGAAGCCGATCGGCGTGCCGGTCGTCTTTCCTTCGTAAATACCGGATAGAAACTGCACCTCGTCGTCCTCCTTACGCGGGGTGGTGATCCGGGATTGTCCCGGCTTGCGGCGGCTCAGCTCCCGTTGGATAAACTCCATGTCGAGTTCGATCCCGGGAGGGCAACCGTCGATCACGCCCCCGATCCCGGGGCCATGCGACTCCCCGAACGATGTTAATCGGTAGATATTCCCAAAAGTGTTCATCTGAAAGCGTTGACTATGTACGACAATAAGTGTTGACGATCTCCGGGTGGGGGATCGTCAATCACATGTTATCTTCTCGCGGATCAATGGCAGCCGCCACATCCGCATCCACCCTCGTGCTGATGGTCGCCGCAGCCTCCCCCGCAGCTGTCGCATCCGCATCCGCACCCTCCGGCGGGCGTGGCGAACGAGGCGATCTCCTCGGCGGTCGGCTCATGCACGTCGATCACCTCTCCGCTGAAGTGCAGGGTCTCTCCGGCCAAGGGATGGTTGAAGTCCATCACCACGATGTCCTCCTTCACCTCCAATACGGAGCCGTTCATGCGGTTGCCGTTCGAGTCCATCATCGGGACCGTGTTCCCCTCCTTTATCATCTCGGCGTCGAATTTGCCGTCCACCTCGAAGATATTCTTGGGGAGATCCAGTACGTGCTCCTCGTTGTACTCGCCGTAAGCGTCGGCGGGCAGGATGGAGAACTGGAACTTGTCGCCTACCTCCAACCCGTTCAGCGCGTTCTCGAAGGCCGGGAGCATCATCCCCGTACCGAAGATGAATTTCAAGGGTACCTCAGCGGTCGCCTTTTCCATCAATTCACGTTCCTCACCTTCGCCCACGTTCAGGTCGTACGTAACCGCGACGTATTTGTTTGCTGTAATCTTCATTTGTCTTCTTGTTTTTTAGTAAAAAATAAATGCGGGCAAATATACGATTTTATTTCTTATCTACCGCTTTTTTGAGCCTCTTCAAGGCTTGCTCAAGCACGGAGCGCGGGCATCCGATGTTCAGGCGCATATAGCCCTCTCCGCCGGGGCCGAACATGCTGCCGTCGTTGAGCGCCAATCCTGCCTTGTCCCGGAACAGGCTCACCAAGTCCGGCTGGCCCAATCCCAACGCGCGGCAATCTAACCAGATGAGGAAGGAGGCTTGAGGTTGATATACCTTGATCTTCGGGATATTCAACTTCAGGAAATCATCCACGAAGCGGACGTTTTCCATGACGTACATACGCATCTGCTGCAACCATTCCGCCCCATAGGTGTAGGCGGCGGTCGTGGCGGTATAGGCGAAGATCGTACCCGCGTTGAACTCGCCCGCCTCCAGATAGGAATAGAAAGCCTCCCTGAGGCGAGGATCCGGTACGATCGCGTAAGAGGTGACGATTCCCGCTATGTTGAAGGTCTTGCTGGGAGCCATGAAGGTCGCGCTGCAAGCCGCCGCCTTCTCCGATACGGAGGCGAACGGGCGATGCTTGTATTGTGGGTAGGCCATCTCCGCGTGTATCTCGTCTGAGATCACCAAGATCCCGTGGCGGGAGCAGATCTCCGCCAAGCGGACGAGGCTCTCCTTTTTCCAGACGATCCCTCCGGGGTTATGTGGATTGCAGAGGATGAGCAGCTTGCATCGCTCGTCGATGATCGATTCGAGCTGGTCGAAATCCATCTCATAAACGCCGTTCTCCATCTTCAGCGGGTTATAGACCACCTCCCGGCCCATCTTCTCGGGCACGATACGGAACGGGTGATATACGGGCGGCTGGATGATTACCTTGTCACCCTTCTGCGTGAAGCATTGGATGGCGAACCCGATCCCCTTCACGATCCCCGGGATGTAGCTGATCCATTCCCTCTGGATGGCCCAGTCATGTTTGTAACGTACCCAGTTGATGATGCTCTCGTAATACTCGTCCGACCCGAACGTGTAGCCGAATATCTCGTGCTCGCAGCGCTCGCGCAGGGCCTCCACGATGAAATCGGGCGTGCGGAAGTCCATGTCCGCCACCCAAAGCGGGGTCAGCGCCTCGTTACCGAAGGTCTCTTTCAGCTGGTCGAACTTTACGCAGTCCGTACCTCTCCGCTCTATGATCTCGTCAAAATTGTAGTGTTTCATAGGTGTTTATGATCGATTTTCCTGTTTATCCATTTGCGGCTTCAAACTTACATAAAAACCGCGATTTATATTGAAAAAGCGGGTAAACAATCGCGAAGAGTGGGATGGGCGAGGTTGGTGAGGTTTTCCCGGAAACATAGGCAGGGTTTCCGGGAAAACCGGGGATCTTTTTTCTTATCCTTCCTGACAGGATGGGGAAGATGGCTGTCAATCGGGGATGAGCTCCTTGTTGAGCTTCATCGCGTTCGTGTCCTGATACTGGATTTGCAGGCGTACCAGCTCTTTCTCTAACTGGCGGGTGATCTCCTCGTATCCCGCTTTCCCGTAGAGGTTACGCATCTCCATCGGATCCTCTTGCAGGTCGTATAGCTCCCAGCTGTCGATGTCGTTGTAGAAATGGATCAGCTTGTATCGCTCGGTACGTACCCCGTAATGGCGCTTCACGGCGTGTTCCGCCGGATATTCGTAGAAATGGTAATAGAGCGATTTCCTCCAATTAGCGGGATGCTCCCCGCGCAGCCAGGGGAGGAACGACTGCCCGTGCATATCCTCCGGCACGGCTACGCCCGCTAATTCGAGGATCGTCGGCGCATAGTCGATATTCTGCACGAAGGCGTCCACGTCGCCCTTCTTCCCTCCCGGCAGACGAACCAGCAAGGGGGTGCGGAACGATTCCTCGTACATGAACCGCTTGTCGAACCATCCGTGCTCGCCCATGTAGAAACCTTGGTCGGAGGTATAGACGATCATCGTGTTCTCCATCAGCCCCGCTTGCTCCAAGTAGTCCAATAGCCGCCCCACGTTGCGGTCGATGGAGTGGATGACGCGCAGGTAATCCCGCATATACCGTTGGTATTTCCACTCGTCTAACTGTTTCCCCGTCAGCTTGTCGCGCTTGAATTTTGCGATGATCGGGTCGTAATGCGCGTCCCATGCCGCCTTCTCCTCGGGTGTCATGGTGTCATACATCCTTCTGCCCGCCTCTTCCAGCCCGGTAGAGGTGTGGATCTCGTTCTCCTTGTCGGCCATTTTCAGGTCATATACGAGATCCATGTCCTTGCTGATACTCATCTCTTGCTCCTTGGCGGCCTGTCGTCCCTCGTAGTCGTCGTAGAAATTGGCGGGAAGCTCGAAGGTCTTGTCGTCGAAGAGATCCAAGTCGCAGGTGTCGGGCATCCAGGTCCGGTGAGGCGCCTTGTGATGTACCAACAGGCAGAAAGGCTTATCCTTGTCGCGCCCGTTCTCCAACCATTCGATCGCCTTGTCGGTGATCACGTTTGTCGCATACCCTTTCGAGGTGGTCTCTTTTCCGTCCCGTATGAAAGGAGCGTTGTAATAGATCCCTTGCCCGATCAGGATGTCGGAATGGTCGAATCCGGTAGGGGCGGAGGTGAGGTGCCATTTCCCGATCACGGCAGTCTGGTATCCCGCTTTCCGGAGCAGCTTGGGATAGGTCTGCTGCGATCCGTCGAAGGTGGAGCTGTTGTCGGTGAAGCCGTTGGCGTGGCTATGCTTCCCGGTGAGGATGCAGGCCCGGCTGGGGCCGCTGATGGAGTTGGCCACGAAGCTGTTGGTGAAACGCGTTCCCTCGTTCGCTATCCGGTCGATGTTGGGTGTCTGGATGTATCGCTTGTCGTAAGCGCTGATCGTCTGGTAGGAATGATCGTCAGACATGATGTAGACGATATTCATCGGTTTCTTGCCGTTGTTCGGCGTCGTGTCTTTCGCTTGCTTGCCGCAAGAGGTCACCGCGATCAGCGCGGAGCCGGTTAACAAGAGCTCTTTTTTCATGCTGTTTAGATATTTAATGATAAATAAGCCACTTATGGCGAGTGCCCAAAGGTAGAGAGAATAAATTTCTTCACCAAGTTTTTTCCGATACATGGCGATGTTCTTTTCCGGATCCGGCCTCTCATCTTTATTTTCAAGGGATTTTTCTTGGGGATATGGGCGATGAATGCGGATCTCTGTTAAAATGCAATTCTATCCGATGGTTTGATTGATAAATGAAAGATAAAGCGATAAATTCCTTTTAAATCCTTTGTATATATGGATTATTGTACTACATTTGCGGCGTCAAACCAGAAAAGACAAAAAAGAACGATGATGAACAATGTATTACATATTATTCTCGTGGTGAACCTTCTAGTCATTAGTAGGTAAGGAGAAAGGTGTGTAAGAAATTGTATAGTCGTAAAGATATTTCTAAAGCCTTTCTCCTTATCGGGAAAGGCTTTTTTGGTATAAATAATTCAGGTATGGGGTGGAAGTGCCCCGCGGGAAAAAGATATGGAAGAGATGAAGAATCCGTTAAGAAGCTCATTTAGCACCGAAGGCCGTCGGATGGCCGGGGCACGTGCGTTATGGCGTGCCAATGGAATGAAAGAGGAACAATTTGGCAAGCCCATTATCGCGATTGTCAATTCATTTACCCAATTCGTGCCGGGGCATGTCCATTTGCATGAGGCGGGGCAGTTGGTGAAGGAGGAGATCGAGCGGCTTGGCTGTTTCGCCGCCGAGTTCAACACGATCGCCATTGATGACGGGATCGCTATGGGGCACGACGGGATGCTTTATTCCCTTCCCTCGCGCGACATCATCGCGGACAGCGTGGAGTATATGGTGAACGCGCATAAGGCGGACGCGCTGGTCTGCATCAGCAACTGCGACAAGATCACGCCGGGTATGCTGATGGCCGCCATGCGACTGAACCTGCCGACCGTGTTCGTCTCCGGAGGGCCGATGGAGGCGGGCGAGTTGGATGGCAGGCATCTCGACCTGATCGACGCCATGATCGAGTCTGCCGATACCTCGGTGAGCGACGAGCGGGTGGAGCAGGTGGAGCGCCATGCCTGCCCGGGATGTGGCTGTTGCTCGGGGATGTTTACCGCCAACTCCATGAACTGCCTTAACGAGGCGATCGGATTGGCCCTTCCGGGTAATGGAACGATCGTGGCGACCCATAAGAACCGTACGAGGCTTTTCCGCGACGCCGCCCGGCAGATCGTGGAGAACGCCTATAAATATTACCGGGATGGCGACGATTCCGTGCTTCCTCGCCGGATCGCTACCCGGCAGGCCTTCCTGAACGCGATGTCGCTCGATATAGCGATGGGAGGTTCTACCAATACCGTGCTTCATCTCTTGGCGGTGGCTCAGGAGGCGGAGGCCGATTTCCACATGGAGGACATCGATCGTTTGTCGCATAAGATACCCTGCTTGTGCAAGGTGGCGCCCAATACGCATACGTATCACGTGCAGGACGTAAACCGGGCGGGCGGTATCCTCGGCATCATGAACGAGCTGCTGAAGGCCGGTTTGGTGGATGGTTCCACGAGACGTGTGGATGGATTGTCGCTGGCTGAGGCGGTGGATCGTTACGCGATCACCTCGCCCCACGTGACGGAAGAGGCGATCCGTAAATATAAGAGCGCGCCTGCGCACGTGTTCAGTACGAGCATGGGTTCGCAGGAGTCTTATTATAAGGAATTGGATACGGATCGCGCGGCAGGATGTATCCGCGACGTGGAGCACGCTTACTCGAAGGATGGAGGCTTGGCTGTGTTGAAGGGGAATATCGCCGTGGACGGCTGCGTGGTAAAGACCGCAGGCGTGGACGAGAGTATCTGGAAGTTCGCGGGTCCGGCCAAGGTGTTTGATTCGCAAGAGGCGGCTTGCGAGGGAATCTTGGGCGGAAAGGTTGTCGCTGGTGATGTGGTGGTGATCGCTTATGAGGGGCCAAAGGGTGGACCGGGTATGCAAGAGATGCTTTATCCGACCTCTTATATCAAGAGCCGTCACCTCGGGAAGGAGTGTGCCTTGATCACCGATGGCCGTTTCAGTGGCGGGACGTCTGGACTTTCGATCGGGCATATCTCGCCGGAGGCGGCCTCGGGGGGTGCGATCGCCTTGGTACGTGATGGCGATGTGATCGAGATCGATATTCCCGCCCGCTCGATTAATGTTCGGCTGACCGACGAGGAACTGGCGCTCCGCCGGAAAGAGGAGGAGGCTCGTGGCAAGAAGGCTTATACGCCTCCGTGCCGTGTCCGCGAGGTATCGAAAGCGTTGAAGGCATACGGGAAGATGGTAAGCTCCGCCGATAAGGGAGGTGTACGTATCGTGGAAGATTAAACAAAAGGAAAAACAATATGGAAAAGATAACCGGTTCTGAGGCTTTGTTGAAGACATTGATCGCGGAGGGCGTGGATACGATCTTCGGGTATCCGGGAGGTGCCGTGATTCCTGTCTATGATTGCCTCTATGATTATAAGGAGAAGCTGAAACATGTGTTGGTTAGGCACGAGCAAGGTGCCACGCACGCCGCTCAAGGCTATGCGCGGGTGTCGGGGAAAGTGGGAGTGGCGCTGGTCACTTCCGGTCCGGGTGCGACGAATACCTTGACCGGTATCGCCGACGCGATGATGGATAGCACGCCTTTGGTGGTGATCTCCGGGCAGGTCGCGTCGCCGTTGCTGGGGACGGACGCGTTTCAGGAGATCGACGTGATCGGTATTACCCAGCCGATCACGAAATGGGCATACCAGATCCGTAAGCCGGAGGAGATCGCTTGGGCGGTGTCCCGGGCGTTTTATATCGCTTCGACGGGACGGCCGGGGCCGGTCGTGCTCGATTTCACGAAAGACGCTCAGGTAGGTAAAGTGGAATATTCCTATAAGCGAGTAGACTACATTCGCAGCTATCAGCCGGAACCTGACATCGTACCGGAACGTATCCGCATGGCGGCTGAGTTGATCAACCGGGCTGAACGTCCGTTTTGTTTGGTCGGGCAGGGCGTGATCTTGGGAGGCGCAGAGCGTGAGTTGCTGGAGTTCCTGCGTAAGAACGACATCCCGGCGGCCTCCACGACCTTGGGTTTGTCGGCTATGCCATCGGATTTTCCCTTGAACAAGGGGATGCTCGGTATGCATGGCAACGTAGGTCCGAACCGTAAGACGAATGAATGTGACGTGCTGATCGGGATCGGGTTGCGTTTTGATGACCGGGTGACGGGCGATCTGCGTACGTATGCGAAGCAGGCGAAGGTGATCCATCTCGACATTGATAACTCGGAGATCGGGAAGAACGTCCCGGTAGACGTGAAGGTGTTGGGCAACGCTAAGCGTACCATCCCGGAGATCACGGAGTTGCTTGAGGAACGTAAACGTCCGGAATGGAACGCCGCTTTCGATCCTGACGCCCGGGAGGAGAACGAGAAGGTGATCGAGAAGGAGCTTCATCCCGCATCTGGTTATCTGAAGATGGGGGAGGTGATCCGGAAGGTCTCCGAGGCGACAGGCAACGACGCCGTATTAGTGACCGATGTCGGGCAGAACCAGATGATGGGCGTGCGTTACTTCAAGTATAGCCGTACCCGCAGCGTGGTGACTTCCGGCGGACTGGGCACGATGGGATTCGGATTGCCGGCGGCGATCGGGGCGAAGTTTGGAGCGCCGGATCGTACGGTTTGCTTCTTTAGTGGCGACGGAGGCTTGCAAATGACCTTGCAGGAACTGGGGACTATCATGCAGGAACATCTCGATGTGAAGATTATCTTGCTTAACAATAACTTCTTGGGTATGGTACGCCAGTGGCAGGAACTGTTCTATGATAGCCGATACTCTTTCACGGAGATGGAGAACCCTGACTTCGTGGCGATCGCGAAAGCGTATGGAATCGCCGCGAGAGAGGTCCGTGAGCGGGCAGAGCTGGATGAGGCGATCCGGGAGATGCTGGAGCACGACGGCGCTTATTTACTGGTAGCCGACGTAGAGTTGCAGGGAATGGTCTATCCGATGGTGCCTGCCGGGGGGACGGTTACGAATATTATCATGGGCAGCGAGAATTAAGCAGGAGAGGAAATGGAAATTATGGCTACAAGAAAATTATATACCGTTATTATCTTTTCGGAAAATATCGTCGGTCTGTTGAACCAGATAACGATCATCTTTACACGCAGGGGGCTGAATATCGAGACGCTTTCCGTCTCGCCCTCGGCGATCAAGGGGATCCATAAGTTCACGATCACCACGTTCGCCGACGAGGACATGATCGACAAGGTGGTGAAACAGATCGACAAACGGGTGGACATCCTTAAGGCTTATTACAATACGGACGAGGACTTGGTGTATCAGGAGATCGCCTTGTATAAGCTGAGCACGGAGCTTTTCATCAAGATGGGAACCGTGGAGGAGCTGATACGTAAATACAACGCCCGGATCCTGGAGATGAACGAGACCTGCGTCGTGCTGGAGAAGAGCGGGCATTACGATGAGACGCAAGCTCTGTTTAACGAGTTGAGCGATACGATCGGCGTTTTGCAGTTCATCCGCTCCGGACGGATCGCGATCACGAAGAGCAAGGTAGAGCGTTTGAGCGATATGCTGGCCGAGATGGAACGGAAACTGGCGCTTAAAAAGGAGGAGTGATATGGATAAAGTAGGTTTGTTCCATTTCGTGGCAGAGCCGTACCTGCTGGATTTCCGAGGCCGTGTGACGCTGCCGATGATCGGGAATTACCTGATCCATGCCGCCTCTTCCCATGCCGGTGAGCGCGGGTTCGGCTTCGATGCCATGTCGGAGCGGCATACGGCGTGGGTCTTGTCGAGATTGGCGATCGAGATGCGGGAATACCCTACCGCCTTCGAGCGGATCGATCTCTATACCTGGATCGACGAGGTGGGACGTCTCTTCACGAGCCGTTGCTTCGAGCTGACCGACGGGAAGGGCAAGACGTTCGGTTTCGCCCGGTCGGTATGGGCGGCGATCGATATGGAGACGCGACGGCCTACCCTGCTCGACGCGGAGGCGTTGGGACGCTATATCGACCCTCGCCCGTGCCCGATCGAGAAGCCGGGCAAGATCGCCCCGGCGGAAGGACGTGCCGAGGGAATCCCCTATACCATTAAATACAGCGACTTGGACATCAACGGGCATTTCAACAGCGTGAAGTATATGGAGCACCTGCTCGACCTGTTCGATATAGACCGCTTCAAGCGGCAGGAGATCCGGAGGATGGAGATCGCTTATATGGCGGAAGGGAAACAGGGGATGCCGCTTACCCTCCATAAGGCGGAGGTGAGCGAGGATCACTATGAGCTGGCGATCTGCCACGAGGGGAAGGCGCTTTGCCGGGCGGCGGTCAGCTGGAACGGATGAATAGACAATAATCATAGGTTTTTTAATATTTAATAGTTAAGAAGAAAATGGCACAGTTGAATTTTGGCGGCGTTATCGAGAACGTGGTGACCCGCGAGGAATTTCCATTGGAAAAGGCAAGAGAGATTTTGAAGGACGAGACGATCGCGGTGATCGGTTATGGCGTGCAGGGACCGGGGCAGTCGCTCAACCTGCGCGACAACGGCTTCAACGTGATCGTGGGGCAGCGCCAAGGCAAGACATTCCAGAAAGCGGTAGAGGATGGCTGGGTGCCGGGCGAGACCTTGTTCAGCATCGAGGAGGCTTGCGAGAAGGGTACGATCATCATGTGCCTGCTCTCCGACGCGGCCGTCATGTCGGTATGGCCGAAGATGAAGCCCTACCTGACCAAGGGTAAGGCGCTTTATTTCTCACATGGTTTCGCGATTACCTGGAACGACCGTACGGGCGTGGTTCCTCCCGCTGATATAGACGTGATCATGGTGGCCCCGAAGGGATCGGGCACCTCGTTACGCTCGATGTTCCTGGAGGGACGCGGCTTGAACTCGTCGTACGCGGTTTACCAGGACGCTACCGGGAAGGCGCTCGATCGTACGCTGGCCTTGGGTATCGGTATTGGTTCCGGCTACCTGTTCGAGACGACCTTCGTGCGCGAGGCTACTTCCGACTTGACGGGTGAGCGCGGTTCCTTGATGGGCGCTATCCAGGGATTGCTGCTGGCCCAATACGAGGTGTTGCGCGAGCATGGGCACTCTCCCTCCGAGGCGTTCAACGAGACGGTGGAGGAGCTGACGCAGTCCTTGATGCCTTTGTTCGCGAAGAACGGCATGGATTGGATGTACGCGAATTGCTCCACGACGGCTCAGCGCGGGGCGTTGGATTGGATGGGCCCGTTCCACGACGCGATCAAGCCGGTGGTTGAGCGGCTTTACGAGAGCGTGAAGTCCGGGCATGAGGCGCAGATCTCCATCGACTCGAACTCCAAGCCGGATTACCGCGAGAAACTGGAGGCTGAGTTGAAGGCCTTGCGCGAGAGCGAGATGTGGCAGACGGCCGTTACGGTACGTAAGTTGCGTCCGGAGAATAATTGATCCCTCTCGGGGGATATATAAAAAGGCGTCCCCAACCCGGGGGCGCCTTTTGTTTTGTCTCGAAGAAAAGTGGGGATTATTTTTTAGTCGCCTTGAATTTGAAATGAATGCTATCTCTATTATTTGAATACTCGATCTCTGCGTTATTCCCATCAAATTTGGTAAACGTAAGATACTCTATGATAGGATCCTGCGTAGTGCATACGACCGTGTTGCCTTCCACTTTGTATTTCCCTGCATAATCATAATCTAAGAAACCGGTAATTCTGTAAGATTCGTCGGCTTTAAACGTTAGGTAAGCACTTCCTGTAGGTAAGTCTATGGATTCACCGTCCATTTCAGCCCATGTAATATTCCAAGTCCCGATCAAGGATTCTTTCGATACGGTAATGTCATCGTCATCAGAACAAGAAGAGAAGGTGAACACAATTGATGCTAATAAGAGCATCAGACTAAATAACTTTTTCATTTTACAAACTTTTTAGATTAAACATATGGTAATTGTGTGAATTTAGTTTTGACAATTTAGTCTTGGCTCTGTCATACGTTTAATCTAAAAAAAGACGCAGACACCGCCCACGCCTCTTGGCTCACCACAAGCCATAACACACTGAACGAGAAATCTGCGCCCTATGCGGACTTCTCAACGTGCGTTAATAGAGCTCGTTCATTTCCGAGGTGGTGATTCAGAGGCGATTGAGCTACGATATGTCAACTAAAAGCGCATTGATAAATAACCAACACATCGCAAATGTATGGAGTAAGTTTGTATTTTCAAAGCATAATAATCGTAAATCTTTGGCAGGGATATGTCGGTTATCCAATGTTCTGTGGCTTGGGAATTACTGCTCCCGTGGCAGGCCCTGAGACAAAGGCGTGTCGCTTTTTCGGGAGGCTCGCCTCCTTTTTGGGAAAGGTTGGCCGTCTTTTCCCGGAAAACTCGCCTCCTTTTTGGGAAAGGTTGGCCGTCTTTTCCCGGAAAGCGGGCCATCATTTTCGAAAGGTTATCTGTCTTGTTTTTTATAAATAGCATAAAATGATTGTTTATTTCTTACGTTTTATAAGAAATGGGATATAAAAAACGCCGGATTATTTGGTGGGTATCGAAAAAGGAGGTATCTTCGCGGCAGTTTAAAATCAAAAAAGAGCTAAAAAGACGATGAGACTTGATTCGCGACATGGCATTCTTATTTCTCTAAGCATTATTCTACTCTGGCAACGGGATAGGAAGTGAGATGTCGTGCTTCGCGGACAGGATGATATAGGAAAAGCCTTTCTCACTTCCATGTGGGAAAGGCTTTTTTGATGAATAAGATAATAGTGAACAAAGAATAGAGGATTATGTCAGACAGATTATTTATTTTCGACACGACGTTGAGAGATGGGGAGCAAGTCCCCGGGTGCCAGTTGAACACGGTAGAGAAGATCCAGGTAGCGAAGGCGCTGGAGCTTTTGGGCGTGGATGTGATAGAGGCGGGCTTCCCCGTTTCGAGCCCGGGCGATTTCAACAGTGTGGTGGAGATCTCCAAGGCGGTGACCTGGCCGACGATCTGCGCCTTGACACGTGCGGTGGAGAAGGATATAGACGTGGCTGCCGAGGCGTTGAAATTCGCGAAGCGGGGGCGTATCCATACCGGTATCGGCACTTCCGACCCGCATATCAAGTATAAGTTTAATGCCACACGTGAGGAGATCATCGAGCGAGCCGTGGCCGCCACCAAGTACGCGAGGAGATACGTGGACGACGTGGAGTTCTATTGCGAGGATGCCGGGCGCACGGAGAACGAGTATCTCGCCCGTGTGGTGGAGGCGGTGATCAAGGCGGGAGCCACGGTGGTGAATATCCCGGATACGACCGGTTATTGCCTGCCCGACGAGTATGGGGCGAAGATCAAGTACCTGATGGAGCACGTGGACGGTATCCATAAGGCGGTTATCTCGACCCATTGCCATAACGATCTGGGCATGGCTACCGCGAATACCGTGCAGGGCGTGCTGAATGGGGCCCGGCAGGTGGAGGTCACCATCAACGGGATCGGCGAGCGGGCCGGTAACACCTCGCTGGAGGAGGTGGCGATGATCTTCAAGAGCCATAAGGAATGTGGCATCGCGACGAACATCGCGACGAACAAGATCTACTCGACCAGCCGGATGGTATCCAGCCTGATGAATATGCCCGTACAGCCGAACAAGGCGATCGTGGGGCGCAACGCGTTCGCGCACTCCTCGGGCATCCATCAGGATGGCGTGCTGAAAAACGCGCAGACGTACGAGATCATCAACCCGAAGGATGTGGGAATCGATGATAACGCGATCGTGCTGACGGCTCGCAGCGGGCGCGCGGCCTTGAAGCATCGCTTGCACGTATTGGGCGTGGAACTGGAGCAGGAGAAGCTGAACAAGGTATATGAGGAGTTCCTGAAGCTGGCGGATCGCAAGAAGGATATTAATGACGACGACGTGCTGATGCTGGTGGGCAAGGACCGGACGGCCATGCACCGCATCAAGCTGGAGTATTTGCAGGTGACGAGCGGTGTCGGCGTGCAGTCGGTGGCGAGCATCTGCCTCAACCTCTCGGGCGTGAAGCGGTATGAGGCCGCCGCCGGGAACGGGCCTGTCGACGCGGGTATCAAGGCGGTGAAGAAGGCGATCTGCAACAGCGACATGACGATCCAGGAGTTCCTGATCCAAGCGATCAGCAAGGGGAGCGACGATACCGGAAAGGTGCATATGCAGGTAGAGTATAAGGGGGCTGTCTATTATGGCTTCTCGGCGAACACCGACATTATCGCCGCCTCGGTGGAGGCGTTCGTGGACGCTATCAACAAGTTTATCGTGGAATAATAAAGAAGGAGATACGACAATGAGCAAGACGTTATTTGAGAAAATCTGGGACAAGCATGTGGTGGACACGCTGCCCGACGGGACGATCCAGTTGTATATCGACCGCTTGTATTGTCATGAGGTGACCAGTCCGCAGGCTTTCGCCGGGCTGCGTGCGCGCGGCTTGAAGCCGTTCCGCCCGGGACAGATCACCTGTATGCCGGATCATAACATACCGACCTTGAACCAGGATAAGCCGATCGAGGATCCGGTATCCCGTAACCAGGTGGATACGTTAGAGGAGAACGCCCGGTTCTTCGGGCTGACCTATTACGGGCTCCGCCACCCGAAGAACGGGATTATCCACGTCGTGGGGCCGGAGACGGGGCTCACGCAGCCGGGGATGACCATCGTTTGCGGCGACTCGCATACATCCACCCACGGGGCTATGGGGGCGATCGCCTTCGGTATCGGCACGAGCGAGGTGGAGATGACCTTGGCTACCCAATGTATCATGCAGCGTAAGCCGAAGACGATGCGTATCACCTTGGATGGCTCGCGTAAGCCGGGCGTGACGGCGAAAGACATCGCGCTCTACATCATCAGCAAGATGACGACCAGCGGGGCGACCGGCTATTTCGTGGAGTACGCGGGCGAGGCGATCCGTAACACGACGATGGAAGAGCGGCTCACGATCTGTAATCTTTCTATCGAGATGGGTGCCCGCGGAGGTATGATCGCCCCGGATGAGGTGACGTTCGCTTACCTGAAGGATCGGGAGTTCGCTCCCCGTGGTGAGGAATGGGAGCGGAAACGTAAGGAGTGGAGCCAGTTGTATAGTGACCCGGACGCGCGCTTCGACAAGGAGATCATATTCCATGCGGAGGATATTGAGCCGATGGTTACCTACGGTACGAACCCCGGCATGGGCATGGGGATCCGGGAACATATCCCCTCATTGGAAAGTGTCGATGAGGCCGGGCGTATCTCTTACAAGAAGTCGTTGGATTATATGGGATTCAAGCCGGGCGAGCCGATGCTGGGCAAACCGGTCGACTATGTGTTCTTAGGTAGTTGCACGAACGGGCGTATCGAGGACTTCCGGGCGTTCGCCTCGTTGGTGAAGGGACGGAAGAAAGCCGACGGCGTGACGGTCTGGTTGGTGCCGGGAAGTTGGCAGGTAGAGCGCCAGATCCGTGCCGAGGGATTAGATAAGATCTTGGAAGAGGCGGGATTCACCCTGCGTCAGCCGGGATGTTCCGCTTGCCTGGCGATGAACGAGGATAAGGTGCCCGCTGGGAAATATGCCGTATCGACCTCCAATCGCAATTTCGAGGGGCGGCAAGGACCCGGGGCACGCACGATATTGGCGGGTCCCTTGGTGGCGGCCGCCGCTGCCGTGACGGGCAAGATCACGGATCCGAGAGAATTGATGTAACGATTAATTAAAACGAAATCCAAAGATGAAAACGAAATTCAATATAATCACGAGTACCTGCGTGCCTCTTCCCTTGGAGAATATAGACACGGATCAGATCATCCCGGCGCGTTTCCTGAAGGCGACGACGCGGGAGGGCTTCGGCGAGAACCTGTTTCGCGATTGGCGTTATGATAAGGAGGGGAACAAGATCAAGTCGTTTGTCTTGAACGATCCTACCTATGGTGGGCAGATATTGGTGGCAGGCAAGAACTTTGGCTCGGGTTCCAGCCGGGAGCATGCGGCTTGGGCGATCGCAGATTATGGTTTCCGTGTGGTGGTATCCAGCTTTTTCGCGGATATTCATAAGAACAATGAGCTCAATAATTTCGTGCTTCCCGTGGTGGTCTCGGAGTCTTTTCTCGCCGAGTTGTTTGATTCGATCTATAAAGATCCGAAAACGGAGGTGGAGGTGAACCTGCCGGAGCAGACCATCACGAACAAGGCGACGGGAAAGAGTGAGCGTTTCGAGATCAACGCATATAAAAAGGACTGCCTGATCAATGGCTTGGATGATATAGATTATCTGTTGGCTAACAAATCAAAGATAGAGGCTTACGAGGCCGCCCGTGGATTATGATAGAGATCATGGATACGACGCTCCGGGATGGGGAGCAGACATCGGGAGTCTCTTTCGCCGCCCACGAGAAGTTGAACATCGTCCAGGTGTTGCTTAACGAGTTGGGCGTGGACCGGGTGGAGATCGCTTCCGCCCGTGTCTCCGAAGGGGAGTTCGAGGCGGTGAGGAAAGTCGCCGCCTGGGCAGCCCGATCCGGCAACTTGGATAAATTGGAGGTACTGGGTTTCGTGGACGGTACGGTATCGCTCGACTGGATCGAGTCGGCGGGATGCCGTGTCGTGAACCTGCTTTGCAAGGGCTCTTACAAGCACGTCACCGGACAGCTCGGAAAGACGCCGGAACAGCATATCGGGGATATTCGTGCCGTGGTCGAGGAGGCGGCGAAACGCCGGATCGACGTGAACATTTATCTGGAGGATTGGTCGAACGGAATCAAGCATTCCCCGGAATATGTATTCCTCTTGATCGATTCGCTGAAGGATCTCCCTGTTTGTCGCTTCATGCTTCCGGATACCTTGGGCATCTTGAATCCGGCCAATACGTATGAGTATTGCAAGCAGATGGTGGATCGTTATCCGGGGTTGCGTTTCGACTTCCATGCGCACAACGACTATGACTTGGCTGTCGCAAATGTTTTTTCGGCGATCCGTGCGGGAATCAAGGGAATCCACACGACAGTGAACGGTTTGGGTGAGCGTGCCGGAAACGCGCCTTTGAGCAGTGTGCTCGCCGTCATCAAGGATCAGCTGGAAGAGGAGACTCGTTTGCGCGAGGAGAAGATCAACCGGGTCAGCAGGCTGGTGGAGACTTACTCGGGTGTCCATATACCGCCTAACAAACCGATCATCGGAGAGCACGTATTTACGCAATGCGCCGGTGTGCACGCCGACGGCGATAGCAAGAACAATCTCTACTGTAACGACCTGCTTCCCGAGCGTTTCGGACGCGTCCGGGAGTATGCCTTAGGAAAGACCTCCGGAAAGGCGAATATCCGCAAGAACCTGGAGGCGCTTGGCATTGATATGGATGAGCAGTCGATGCGTAAGGTGACGGAACGGATCATCGAGTTGGGCGACAAGAAAGAGATGGTTACCCAAGAGGATCTCCCTTATATTATCAGCGACGTGCTGCATCACGACAATCTGCTGGAGAACCAGCGTATACGGATCCTGAATTACTCGCTCTCGTTGGCGCAGGGGTTGAAGCCTGTGGCTACCTTGAAAATCGAGATCAACGGCGAGGCTTACGAGGAATCCGCCTCCGGTGACGGACAGTATGACGCTTTCGTGCGCGCCTTGCGCCGTATTTACTCCCGGTTGAACCGTCCATTCCCGATGTTGACGAACTACTCTGTCTCCATCCCGCCGGGAGGACGTACCGACGCTTTCGTGCAAACGGTCATCAGCTGGAATTATGCCGGTGTCAACTTCAAGACGCGCGGCTTGGATGCCGACCAGACCGAGGCGGCGATCAAGGCGACACTGAAGATGCTGAACAAGATAGAGGAACAATAACTTTTCAAACAACCTAAATAGAAATGAAACTGAATATAGCTGTACTCCCCGGCGACGGGATCGGCCCTGAGATCTCCGTGCAAGGCGTGGAGGTGATGAGCGCCATTTGTGAGAAGTTCGGGCACGAGGTCCATTACAAGTATGCCCTTTGCGGCGCTGACGCGATCGACAAGGTAGGCGATCCGTTTCCCGAGGAAACTTACCAGATTTGCAAGGAGGCCGACGCTGTCCTTTTCTCCGCCGTGGGTGATCCGAAGTTCGATAACGACCCGACTGCCAAGGTTCGTCCGGAACAAGGCCTGCTGGCGATGCGCAAGAAGTTAGGGCTGTTCGCCAATATCCGTCCGGTGCAGACCTTCAAATGCCTGCTGCATAAGTCGCCTTTGCGCGCCGAGCTGGTAGAGGGCGCCGATTTCCTCTGCATCCGCGAGCTGACGGGCGGGATGTATTTTGGCGAGAAATACCAAGATAACGAGAAGGCTTACGATACGAATATGTACACCCGCCCGGAGATCGAGCGTATCTTGAGGGTCGGTTTTGAGTACGCCATGAAGCGTAAGAAGCACCTGACCGTTGTCGACAAGGCCAACGTGCTCGCCTCTTCCCGTCTCTGGAGACAGATCGCCCAAGAGATGGCGCCCCTTTACCCGGAGGTGACCACCGATTATATGTACGTGGACAACGCCGCTATGCGCATGATCCAGGAACCTACCTTCTTCGACGTGATGGTGACGGAAAATACCTTCGGCGACATCCTCACCGACGAGGGCTCATGTATCAGTGGCTCGATGGGACTGCTTCCCTCGGCCTCCACGGGCGAGAGCACGCCGGTGTTCGAACCGATCCACGGCTCCTGGCCGCAGGCTAAAGGGCTGAATATCGCGAATCCCTTGGCGCAGATCCTGTCGGTGGCGATGCTGTTCGAGTATTTCGACCTCAAGGAAGAGGGCGCGTTGATCCGTGAGGCGGTGGATGCCTCCCTCGACGCGAATGTGCGTACCCCGGAGATCCAGGTAGAAGGCGGAGCGAAATATGGCACCAAGGAGGTCGGCGGTTGGATCGTTGACTATATCAAACGGAAATAATCCTCCTTGAAAGAGGCGGGGAAGAAAACTGTTCTTCCCTCCTTTATTGACAGGGAAGCCGGGTAAGCCCATTCGCTTACCCGGCTTTTCCGCTTGTTTCTCCGGGAGAGACGGGCCCGTTTCCTCTTTATTATTATAATGTCATTTTCAGCAGCTCGTCGATCACCTCCTTGTCGTAGCCCATCTCCAAAGCCTTCTTGAAGTCGAGCGCGGCCGATTCTTTCTCGTATTGCGCTAATTTCACCTTTCCCCGCAGCACATACAGGGAGGCGGTCGGTTCGCTCTCCGCGAACACCCGGCTGATGTCGGTCATGGCTCTCCCGTTCTTCCCCATCAGGAAATAGAGATCCGCCCTGCCCTCGTACAGGCTCCATTCCCGGGGCATCTCGCTGATCAGGAAGTTATAGATCCGTTCGCTCTCGGTGTAATTGCCCCGCAACTTCTCCAATATGGCATATCCTACGCGCCCCTTCACGGATCGCTCGTTCACCTCGACGATCTTCTCGAAATCCTCTTCCGCCAAGACGTAGTTCTTTTGCTGGAGGTAGAGCATCGCCCGGCAATAAAGCGCGTCTTGGTGATGCGGGTTCAGCGCGAGCAGCGTATTATAGTCGCTCATCGCCTTTTCCAGCTCGCCCATCTCGGTATAGAGGCTGGCCCGGTTCTCCAAGATCGTCTCGTCGTTCGGTTGTTGGCTGAGCGAGGCGGTGTACGAGATCAACGCGTCTTGCAATTTCCCCTGCCGACGCTGGATCGTCCCGAGGTTCATCAGCAAGGCGTAGTTGTTCGGGTTGCCCGGCTCAAGGCGCATGGCGGCCCGCAGGCTCTCCTCCGCGGAGATCAGGTCGTTCTTATCGAGATAGTCATAGCTTTTCTCCACGAAATCGGCATACGACTGGGCGCGAGCGGCTGTTGTCGCCAAGGAAACGAATAAGATGAAAGATAGGAAAAGTCTCATAGGATCTGGATATTTGCGATCAATTTACAATGTCGCGACAAAGTTACGCGATAAATCACTCCTTCGATAAGATTAAAAAACTTTATACCTTTGCTACAAATCGTAACTGTTTGGCGAAAATAGTTGTTATAGGTAGCATATAAACCCATAAAAAGTATAGTTTATGATATTATTAGATGCAGTTGTGGCAAATTCAAGAGTGGAGGCGGTCATCCGATCGTTGATCGAGAACGGCTCCCAGTTGGGGATAACAGTCGTGAAGGCGTTGATCGTCTTCCTGGTAGGGCGGCTGATCATTAACCTGCTGAACAAGTTGTGCAGGAAGATCCTCGACAAGCGGAACGTGGATCCCTCCGTGAAATCGTTCTTAGGGAGCCTGGTCAATGTCAGCTTGACGATCCTGTTGATTATCTCGGTGATCGGGGCATTGGGCGTACAGACCGCCTCGTTCGCGGCGTTGCTCGCTTCGGCCGGTGTAGCGATCGGTATGGCGTTGAGCGGTAACCTGTCGAATTTCGCGGGAGGGCTGATTATCCTCCTGTTCAAACCTTACAAGGTTGGCGATTATATCGAGGCGCAAGGGGTGGGCGGCACCGTGAAGGAGATCCAGATGTTCCACACCGTCTTGAACACGCCGGACAACAAGATGATTTATATTCCTAACGGCTCGATGAGCAGTAACCTCGTTACGAACTTCAGCGCGCAGGATGTCCGCCGGGTGGATTGGACCTTCGGCGTGGAGTATGGGAGCGACTATGAGAAGGTAAGGCAGGTGATCGAGTCCGTCCTGGCGAAGGATGCCCGGATCTTGTCGACGCCGGCGGAACCTTTCATCGCCTTGAGCGCGCTGGCCGACAGCAGTGTCAACGTGGTGGTACGTGTCTGGGTGAAGAGCGCGGACTATTGGGATGTCTATTTCGGCATGAACAAGACGATCTACGCGACCTTCAACCAAGAGGGGATCGGGTTCCCGTTCCCGCAGCTCACGGTTCATCAGGCGAAGGATTGACGCACCGACACCGGGATTCGTACGGGGAATGGATCCTTTCGTTCAAGAATCTTCGCGTTTGGTCGGTTACTCGCCAAGAGTTGGGCGGATTGTCCTAAAAAACGTATCTTTGCGAATCCCGGAATCGAATATCAGGCATTCGTGCCGATCAGACGATATTTCTGAACTTTATTTATTACTTTAGTATTATTGTTTATTGAAGATCAAGCAAAATGGCCAAGGCCCATCCTCTCGGTTCGAGAAGGATGGGCTTTGTTTTTCAGGGGATCCCGGTGGCGCCTCCACGATCCGTGTGTGGAAATTTTCCCCATTCCACGCCTTCTTCCACAATCCGCATCTCGCTTCCCGGATAGAATGTTTTATTTGTTCTCTTTTGATTATCAATGTATTGAGTGATAAATGTCGTTCTTTTTGAAATCTGGCATGAAGATTGCCCCTATTGGGGCGAATTGATGTAAGAGAAAAATGGTTTTTGGTATTTGGTCCTTGAAAAGAGACAAAGACAGATGTTTGAGGAAACATTCGTCTATGGAAAACACACGAATGAACATATTTATTGAGTAGATTAGATTTCCGGCCGTTTTGCCTGTGAAGGTAGAATGGTTTTCTCCAAAACATATAGTTTCATGATATTACTATATAAATACACTGTTTACATTTTTAGTAGTTAATCGTCCTGTTCGTGAGAATAGGACGATTTCTCTTTAAAAAAACATGACCCTGTTTCCGGCAAGCCTTCCGCGGGCTTTTCCCGAAACAGGGTCATGTTTTTTCAGATCCTCCCTCGCTTATGGCTCGGGCTTCTCGATCTTGCTTTTCAAGTAGGCTATTTTCTTTTCCGACTTCTCCTTCAGGGTCGTCATGTTCTGGATGTCGCTCAGTACGGTAGCTAAGTTGAACGTGCTTACCACCGCTTTCTTGTCGGCATCGGCCATATAGATGACGTAGGGCTTTCCGCCCGTATATTCCACCTTGATGCGCTCGTCGGCGTTGTCGTAGATGAACTTCACGGCATCTATCCCGTGCTCGCCCTTGTAGGTCACCACCTCGGTGGTGCTACCCATGTCCTTGAAACGGTAGTTGATCCCGCCATCGTAGGGGATCGAGGCGGTCTCGGCGAATTGCCCGTCCTTGAGGCTCAGCCGTATTCCCGTGTGCTCGATAGGCCGTCCGCCATAATAGACGCTGGCGAGGTACATCTCGCCCTCCTCGCTCACCCCGCAACGGATGTAGCAACGCTGCACGTTCCGCTCGATCGTCTGCTGCTTCCAGATATAGTTGCCAATCTCCTCGTAAGCCGAGTCCTTCTCGAACACGAACCCTTTCTTCAGTCCTTCCACCTCTTCCAGCTTGATGGGCAGGAGGCTGTCGCAGTACGCGATATTACGTTCGGCCTCTTTCATCTCCACCTCGCGCATGAGGCGCAATCCCTGCTTCAATACCTTCACCTCTTTCGGGTAGAGAGCCCGGAGACTGTCTATCTCGTTTTTCGCCCCGAACAGCTCATTTCTCTCGTACATCTCCCGTGCCTTGTCGAGCCGGGCCTGGGCGGCCTTCTCGTCGCCGGAGCAGCCAGCCAATAGGGCGGTGGCGAGCGCGGCGCAGATCATTAACTTTTTCATCTCTTTCTCGTTCAATACGTTTGACGCCGCGAAAATACATGAATTTTGTGTATCTTTGCGCTCTTTATTGATTTTGGGATACATAAATATGTATATAGACGAAGATGAGATATTGGCCCACATATCCGCCAAGCCTTTCCAGCTCATAGCGGAGGCGGCGGATGAATTGGGGGTCGAGGTGTATGTGATAGGCGGCTATGTCCGCGATATTTTCCTGAACCGGCCGTCGAAGGATATTGATGTGGTGGCGGTAGGCAGCGGGATCGAGCTCGCCCGGCGGGTAGCCCGCAAGTTGGGGCGCGGGGCAAACCTCTCCGTGTTCAAGAATTTCGGAACGGCGCAGGTGAAGGCCGGCGACTTGGAACTGGAGTTCGTGGGGGCTCGGAAAGAGTCGTATAGCCACGACAGCCGTAAGCCGATCGTGGAGGATGGGACCTTGGAAGACGACCAGAACCGGCGCGACTTCACGATCAACGCATTGGCTATCTGCCTGAATAAAGATCGCTATGGGGAACTGGTGGATCCTTTTGGCGGGCTCGATGACATGGATGAGCTCACGATCCGCACGCCGCTGGATCCGGATGTTACCTTCAGCGACGATCCGTTGCGGATGATGCGCGCCATCCGGTTCGCTACCCAGTTGGGGTTCTTCATCGAGCCGGAGACGTTTGATGCCATCAGCCGCAACCGCGAGCGTATCTCCATCATCTCCAAGGAGCGGATCGCTGACGAGCTGAACAAGATCGTGCTTGCCCCGAAGCCTTCTATCGGCTTTGATCTCTTGGACAAATGCGGGCTGCTCCCGCTCATATTCCCCGAGTTGTGTGCCTTGAAAGGGGTCGAGACAAGGGAAGGGATCGGGCATAAGGACAATTTCGCCCATACCTTGATGGTACTCGACCGCCTGAGCAAGACCTCGGATAACCTGTGGCTCCGCTGGAGCGCCCTGCTTCACGACATAGCCAAACCCGCCACGAAGCGGTTCGACCCCCGGTTAGGATGGACGTTCCACAACCATAATTTTATCGGTGAGCGGATGATCCCGGGAATCTTCCGAAAGATGAAGCTGCCGATGAACGAGAAGATGAAATATGTGCAGAAGATGGTGAGCCTGCATATGCGGCCGATCGCCCTTTCCGACGATGAGGTGACCGATTCGGCGATACGCCGCCTGCTGTTTGACGCGGGGGACGACATCGATGACCTGATGAAACTCTGCGAGGCCGACATCACGAGCAAGAATCCGGAGAAGGTTCGCCGCTTCTTGGAGAATTTCAGGAAAGTGCGCGAGAAGCTGGCGGACATCGAGGAGAAGGATCGTGTGCGGAACTTTCAGCCTCCCGTGACAGGCGAGGAGATCATGCGTACCTTCGGCCTGCCACCCTCGCCACCCGTCGGCAAGCTGAAGGAGGCGATCAAGAACGCCATTCTTGACGGGGTGATCCCCAATGAGTACGAGGCGGCCCGCCGGTTCCTCATAGAGCAGGCGAAGACAATGGGACTGACCCCGGTGGAGAGCCCGGAAGGAGAGGGCTGACGAAATAACGCGGCGCAAGGATGGACAACTTGTCAGATACGCCTCGGGAGCCGTGTCGGTTTCGTCCGAAATATTGTCAGTCCGCGGCATCCGGACCCGTTTGGCACGTTATTCGTATAGGTTAGGGCGTGCGCCGCGAGGGGCACGGATGAAAACGTAATATTATTAACATTTAAAATACCAAGAAAATGAACATTAGACCATTAGCAGACCGCGTGCTTGTAAAGCCGGCCGCTGCGGAAGAGAAGACATTAGGTGGAATCATTATTCCGGACTCCGCGAAGGAGAAACCTCTGAAGGGTGAGGTCGTAGCCGTAGGTAATGGAACGAAAGACGAGGAGATGGTTGTGAAAGTAGGCGACAACGTGCTGTATGGTAAATATGCCGGCACGGAGATCGAGCTGGATGGCGAGAGCTACCTGATCATGCGCCAGTCTGACGTTTTAGCTATCATTTAATTCATTTCTGTAAAAAAACAAATAAAAAGATACAATCATGGCAAAAGAGATTAAATATGATATGGATGCCCGCGACCTGCTGAAGAAGGGCGTGGATGAGTTGGCGAACGCCGTTAAGGTGACATTAGGCCCGAAAGGTCGCAACGTGATCATCGAGAAGAAATTCGGCGCTCCCCACATCACGAAAGATGGTGTGACGGTCGCTAAAGAGGTTGAGCTGGCCAATCCGTTCGAGAACATGGGTGCCCAGTTGGTGAAGGAGGTGGCTTCCAAGACCAACGACAACGCCGGTGACGGTACGACTACCGCTACCGTATTGGCACAGGCTATTATCGGCGTAGGCTTGAAGAACGTGACGGCGGGCGCTAACCCGATGGATCTGAAGCGTGGTATCGACAAGGCCGTGGCTAAGGTGGTGGAGAGCATCGCTGACCAGGCTGAGGCGGTAGGCGACAAGTTCGAGAAGATCGAGCACGTGGCCAAGATCTCCGCTAACGGCGACGAGGCGATCGGTAAGCTGATCGCTGAGGCTATGCAGCGCGTGAAGACAGAGGGCGTCATCACCGTGGAAGAGGCGAAAGGAACCGAGACGACAGTTGACGTGGTTGAGGGTATGCAGTTCGACCGCGGTTACATCTCTCCTTACTTCGTGACGGATACGGAGAAGATGGAGTGCCAGATGGAGAACCCGTACATCTTGATCTACGACAAGAAGATCTCCGTATTGAAAGACCTTCTGCCTATCCTTGAGCCGACCGTACAAAGTGGACGTCCGCTCTTGATCATCGCTGAGGACATCGATAGCGAGGCTTTGGCTACCTTGGTGGTTAACCGTCTGCGCGGCTCGTTGAAGATCTGTGCCGTGAAGGCTCCGGGCTTCGGTGATCGCCGTAAGGCTATGTTGGAGGACATCGCTGTGTTGACGGGCGGTACGGTCATCTCTGAGGAGAAGGGCTTGAAACTGGAAGGCGCTACGATGGATATGCTGGGTACGGCAGAGAAAGTGACGGTTGACAAGGATACGACGACGATCGTGAACGGTGCAGGCGATAAAGCCGCTATCCAGGCTCGTATCGGCCAGATCAAGGTTCAGATGGAGAATACCACTTCCGATTATGATAAGGAGAAGTTGCAAGAGCGTCTGGCCAAGATGGCAGGCGGTGTAGCCGTTCTCTACGTGGGCGCTCCTTCCGAGGTGGAGATGAAAGAGAAGAAAGACCGTGTGGACGACGCTTTGCACGCTACACGTGCCGCTATCGAGGAAGGTACCGTGCCGGGCGGTGGCGTAGCTTACATCCGTGCTATCGAGGCGTTGGAAGGCTTGAAGGGCGAGAACGAGGACGAGACAACGGGTATCGAGATCGTTAAGCGCGCTATCGAGGAGCCGTTGCGCCAGATCGTGGCAAATGCCGGTAAGGAGGGTGCCGTGATCGTGCAGAAGGTGAAGGAAGGTAAGGGCGATTATGGATACAACGCTCGTCAGGATCGCTTCGAGAACCTCTGCGAGGCTGGTGTGATCGACCCGGCTAAGGTGACTCGTGTGGCTTTGGAGAACGCCGCTTCTATCGCGGGTATGTTCCTTACCACGGAGTGCGTGATTGCGGAGAAGAAGGAAGAGACCCCCGCTATGCCCCCGATGAACCCGGGTATGGGTGGCGGAATGGGTGGCATGATGTAATCTGTTCCTGTGATTAATGATATGGGCGGCCGTTTCCCGATGGGGAAGCGGCCGTTTTTTTTTTTGTCGTGCGGACTTTGAAAATCCGAAAAAAAACGTACCTTCGCGAAGCGATCCCGTAAAAGCGGGTCGCTTCTTGAAAGTATTGAATGCCCAGGTGGCGGAATTGGTAGACGCGCTCGTTTCAGGTGCGAGTGGTTTTGCGATCGTGCAGGTTCGAGTCCTGTTCTGGGCACTTCCCCCCAAGATGGAAAAAATGCGATCCCATACAGAAGACGAGGTTGTCTCGGCACTCCGGGACCCTGAGCGGCAACGGGAGGCTTTCGCCGAGATCGTGAGCCGATACGGGGAGGCTTTGTATTGGCATATCCGTAAGATGGTATTGGATCATGAGGACGCGAACGATCTCCTTCAAAACACCTTCTTGAAAGCATGGGCGAACGTGGAGCTTTTCCGGGGTGAGGCCAAATTGTCCACCTGGCTTTATAAGATCGCTGTCAACGAGTGTATTACTTTCCTGAACAAACAACGTGGCAAGCGAAATATTTCCATAGACGACGCGGATTTGTTCTTGCTTGAGCGTCTGAAAAGCAGTCCATACTTCGATGGAGACGAGATACAGTTGCGCCTGCAAGAGGCGATTCTCTCTTTGCCGGAGAAGCAGCGGTTGGTATTTAACATGAAATATTATGACGATATGAAATACGAGGATATGTCGGAGATCCTCGGTACTTCCGTTGGCGCCTTGAAAGCCTCTTATCATCATGCGGTGAAAAAAATCGAGGAGTTTTTAACAAAGGGAATTTAAACCTTTCAGGCGGTATCGTGTCAAAAAGAAGAGAGCAAAGGAGGTGAAGTATGAGAAAAGAAGACAATAGCTTGGAGCGCTTGAAAGGGATCAATCCTTTCACGGTACCTGACGGGTATATGGAAGGGTTTACGGAGCGGATCATGTCTCAGCTTCCGGAGAAGCCCGCGGAGGGGAGGGAGCCGGTCACTTTGATGGATCGGATTCGTCCGTGGTTGTATATGGCGGCTATGTTCGCCGGCCTTGGCTTGTTCTTCAAGGCGATCGTCGGGAGCGATGGCTTAGGTGGCGACGCGTCTGATTCATTGTTGGTACGTACGGAACTTCCTGCCGCTTCGATGGAGGCTATCCAATCTGAGGAGGATGAGGAGTATTTGGAATATATCGAGACCCAATATGCCCAGTATCTCTTGGATGAGGAGTATCCATATTCTGAATAAAAGTTAAAAATGGGGAGGCGTTGAAAAAAATATGCGATTATTTGTATGAATAGAATTTTATTGATTATATTTGTGACGCTTTCAATTGCGAGTTCTTTTAGCGCGGAGGCGCAAGAGACGAAAGCGAAGAAAAACTTTGATAGGGAGGCCTTCGAGGCAAGACGTGACGCTTTTATCGTGGCGGAAGTCGGTCTTACCCCGGAAGAGGCTGAGCGATTCATTCCATTGTGTAATGAGTTGCGGAAAAAGAAATTCGAGTTGAGCCGTGAGTGCCGTAGGCTCTCGAAAGAGATCAAGCGAATGCCAAAGCCTACATCGGATGATTACAATAAGTTCATCGATGAATGCTTGGATGTGGAGTTGAAGGAGGCTCAATTAGAGAAGGAATACTTCGATATGTTCAGGAAAATACTGGATGCGGAGAAGATTTATAAGTACCGTGACGCGGAATTTAAGTTTGCCCGTGATTTCATGAAAGGGAATTGGGGAAATAAAATGGAGGAAAAGCATAAAAAGTAAAATATTATCATTATTTGTGTTTTTTGTTTAGATTTAGTTTTGGCGTTTAAGTTAAGGGAGGGGTGGCGACGTGATGTCGGTTCCCCTTTTGTTTTGCCCTTTTGCCAACGTTTATAGGCCTTTTGCCTTGGCCTCGTTCCATAATTGATCCATTTCCTCTAATGTCATCTCTTTTAAAGAACGGCCTTGTTGGATCGTATGCTGCTCCAAGTAATTGAAGCGGCGGATGAACTTTTGGTTCGTGCGTTCCAAGGCGTTGTCCGGATTGATCTTATAGAGGCGTGCGGCGTTGATCAGGCTGAAGAAGAGATCGCCGAACTCAGCTTCCATCTTGTCAGGATCCATACGGTCTATCTCGGTCTTTAGTTCGCCTAATTCCTCTTGCACCTTGTCCCATACCTGCTCACGTTGCTCCCAATCGAAGCCTACGTTGCGAGCCTTGTCTTGGATGCGGTGCGCTTTTACCACGGATGGAAGGGAAGCGGGCACACCTTCTAATACGGTCTTGTTGCCGCCTTTCTCTTTCAGCTTGAGCTGTTCCCAGCTCTGCTCCACCTTCTGCGCCGTATCGGCTGAGGCATCTCCAAATACATGTGGGTGACGGTAGATCAGTTTCTGGCAGAGGCTATCGCATACATCTTTGATGTCGAACGCATCTTTTTCCTCACCTATCTTCGCGTAGAAGACGATATGCAGCAATAGGTCTCCTAATTCCTTTTTGATATTCGTGTCATCTTTCCGCATCAGGGCCTCGCATAGCTCATAGGTCTCTTCTATGGTGTTCGTGCGTAGGCTCTCGTTGGTTTGTTTCCTGTCCCACGGGCATTTGACCCGTAACTCATCCATGATGTCGAGCAGGTGGCCGAAGGCCTCCATTTTTTCTTCTTTTGTTGACATGTCTATATTTGATCTAAAAAAGTTTATAAAGAAAGAGGGCAGGATACCATCCCACCCTCTTCGTCTTGTTGTTTATCCTTATTTTTTGAACTCTTTTAAGCCGTTCTGTAAGAACTGGATATATTTGGATACATCCTCGTCGAAGGCGTAGGAGGGGCCGAGCGGTTGTCCTTCTCCATCCAGCAGGATATAGAATGGCTGGGCGTTCGCCCCAAACTTGCTCCGTTGCAGGTAACTCCATTTATCGCCAATCGTCTTTAATTTCCTGGTCTTGCCAAATTCCTCGATCTCAATGGGATTGGGGAGTTTGGTCTTGTCGTCCACCATAAGGGTGATCAGCACATAGTCGTTCTCCAAGATCTGCTTTACGGTCGGGTCTGTCCATACGGACGCTTCCATCTTGCGACAGTTCACGCAGCCGAAGCCGGAGAAGTCGATCATGACGGGCTTGTTTACCTTCTTGGCGTATGCCATCCCTGACTCATAGTCATCGAAGGCGGCGTGCACCTCGTTCTTGTAGAGGTTGAAGTCTTGCGTATATAAAGGAGGCGCGAACGCGCTGATCGCTTTCAGCGGCGCTCCCCAAAGACCCGGCACCATGTAGATCGCGAAAGCGAATGAGATGATCGCCATGAAGAGCCGGGGTACGGAGACGTACTTCAGGTCGCTATCGTGGCTGAACTTGATCTTTCCTAACAGATAGCATCCCAATAAGGCGAATATCACGATCCAAAGGACGATGAACACCTCCCTATCCAATAATCTCCATCCGTAGGCCAAGTCGGCGACAGACAAGAATTTCAGCGCTAACGCCAATTCCAGGAATCCTAATACGACCTTTACGGAGTTCAACCAACCTCCGGATTTAGGCATGTTTTGCAGCATATTCGGGAAGATGGCGAAGAGGCTGAACGGGATCGACAGCGCTAACGCGAAACCGAACATCCCGATAGCCGGGCCAACCGCCGTACCCATCGAGGCCGCTTGTACCAATAAGGTCCCGATAATGGGGCCTGTGCACGAGAAGGAAACCAGTACCAGCGTGAACGACATGAAGAATATGCTTAATACTCCCGTGGTGGAATCGGCCTTGCTATCCAGCTTGTTTGTCCAAGAGGAGGGGAGCACTAACTCGAACGCCCCGAAGAAGGAGATGGCAAATACCACTAACAGCAGGAAGAATATGATGTTGAAGATCGCGTTGGTAGAGAGATCGTTGAGGGCGCTTGCCCCGAAGATTCCCGTGATCAGCAATCCCATAGCCAAGTAAATCACGATGATGGACAGTCCGTAAGTAACCGCGTCCCGGATCGCTTTCTTGCGATCTTTCGTCCGCTTCAGGAAGAAACTTACCGTCATCGGGATCATCGGCCAGACGCAAGGGGTAAGCAGGGCGACTAATCCTCCGAGGAATCCCGCGAAGAAGATGAATAGCCAAGAGGTGTCGGTGGCTGTTACCGTGGAATCTCCGAACGATTTCAGTTGATCTATAACGGGAGTCCATAGCCGCGGGCTGTCAGTCAGGGCGTTTGATCCGGCTGAAGCTGCGCTGGAGGGCTCCGGGGAGGCTATGGGCGCTGAGCTTTCCTCTTGGGCCTCTTCCGCTACGGCGGGTTCCTCCGGTTGGGCGTCGGGGGCTTGCCCGGTCGATTCCGGGGTGGCGGCTGCCATCGCGGGATCTACGTGAATGCTTTTCTTGTCGAAAGCGAACGAGATCCGGTCAGGGGGCAGGCAGGTCTCATCGTTGCAAGCCATGAACTCCACCTCACCTTCAGCCTTGAACTTGGCGGGATCCGTGATCTTTATCTTTTGTGTGAACGATACCGAGCCGGCATACCAGCGCAGGTTCATGGCGAACTGCTCGTCGTACACGGTGGTCGGTTGCACGGACGGGGTAGGTGTCCCTACTAACTCTGCCCCTGTCAGGGTCTCGAACGTGAACGAGGTGGACACGGGGCCTCCCTCCGGCAGGTTCATGTCGTATAGATGCCAGCCCTTGTCGGCGGTGGCGGTAAAGATGATCTCCTTATCCGCCGCTCCGCCCTTGTCGTCTAACTTGATCTTCCACTTGACAGGTGTCAGGATTTGCGCTTGCGCGGCCAGGGTGATGACCGCCAGCATGATGCTGTAGATGAGTTTCTTCATTGTGAATAAGTTGCTAAGTTATTTGGATGTTGATGTAAAGATCCCGGGGATGCGGGTCTCGAAGCAAAGCTCCTCGCCCGTGACTGGGTGGATGAATCTCAATTTGCGGGCATGAAGCATCAGCCGTCTCGCGGGATTCGTCTCCGCCCCGTATTTGGTGTCGCCGGCCACGGGATGCCCGATTGATTGCATCTGGGCGCGGATCTGGTTCTTGCGTCCTGTCTCTAAGTCCAGTTCCAGGAGCGAGTAGCGTCCATTCGTCCGCAATACCCGGTAGCGGGTGATCGCCTCCTTGCCACCTCCTGTCGGGGCGACAAATACTTGCATATGCTTGTTCTCCACCAAGTTCGATACGATCAGGTCCGAGTCTTTCTCCGGCCGTCCCTCTACCACGGCTACGTACGTACGCTGCGTGATCATCTCGTTCCAATTGGATTGGAGCCGTTCCTTTACCTCTTGGTTTTTCGCGAACATCATGATCCCCGAGGTATCCCTGTCGAGCCGGTGAAGCACGAAGATCTTGTTGCGAGGATCCGTCTGCTTCACGTAGTCGCTCAGCAGCCGATAGGCCGTGCGCTCCTTCACCCGGTCGGTCGAGACCGAGAGCAGCCCCTCCCGCTTGTTGATCACGATCAGGTCATCGTCTTCCCAGATGATCTTGAGCAGGGGATTGTTGAACTCCACTTTCCGTCCTCCGCCATAATTGATCCCGACAGTCTGGCCGGGACTTAACGGCGTGTCGAATTGGCGGGTCATCTTCCCGTCCACGGAGATCTGCCCATTCCCCAGCAAAGCCTTCACGGAAGTGCGGCTTTGTCCTTGCAACGCCTTTAGTAAGAAGGGAAGGAGGGTATCCTCGGTCGTCACGGGGATCCGCCTCTCCTTGCGAGACACAGGGCGCGTACTCCTCGCGCTCCTGTCGTTACGTTCCATTCGTATTCTCATATTCACTTGCTATAAGCGCGAAGATACAGGCATTTACGCAACTTCGCAAGATGTGTTTCTAACAAAATGATGCTATTCTCTCGGAAATCAGCTCTGCATATGGCTCTCGTCGGCTTTCAGGCCGGGGCGAGGGGGGGTCGGGAAAAGCAAGATGTAGTTTCGCGGGAAAGGTGACGGCGCTTTTCCCGAAAGGCGAGGGAGAAATCAGGAGGCTGTCGCGTGAAAACTACGTTTATTTTTGTACTTTCGCGGATCGGGAAAACGAGTAAGGATTAATCAGATATATAATATGGAAATCGCTAGTAAGTACAATCCCGCCGACGTGGAGGGAAAGTGGTATCAGTATTGGCTGGATAATGGCTATTTTAGTTCAAAACCGGACGGCCGGGAGCCGTATACGATCGTGATCCCGCCCCCCAACGTGACCGGCGTGTTGCACATGGGCCATATGTTGAACAATACGATCCAGGATATATTGGTGCGCCGCGCCCGGATGTTGGGCAAGAACGCTTGCTGGGTGCCGGGTACCGACCATGCCTCGATCGCCACGGAGGCGAAGGTGGTGAATCGCCTCGCCAGCCAGGGGATCAAGAAGAGCGACTTGACGCGCGAGGAGTTCTTGCGTCATGCCTGGGAATGGAAAGAGGAGCATGGGGGTATCATCCTGAAGCAGCTCCGGAAACTGGGTGCTTCTTGCGATTGGGACCGTACGGCCTTCACGATGGATGAGAAACGCTCGGAGAGCGTGATCAAGGTATTTGTCGATCTTTATAATAAGGGGTTGATATATAGGGGAGTGCGTATGGTGAACTGGGATCCGGCCGCGCTTACCGCCCTCTCGGACGATGAGGTGATTTATAAGGAGGAGCACAGCAAGCTGTACTACTTGCGCTACAAGATCGTGGGCGAGGAGGGCTACGCGATCGTGGCGACCACCCGCCCGGAGACGATCATGGGGGATACCGCCATGTGCATCAACCCGAACGACCCGAAGAACCAACACCTGCGTGGCAAGAAGGTGATCGTTCCTTTGGTAGGGAGGGAGATCCCGGTGATCGAGGATGAGTACGTGGATATTGAGTTCGGTACGGGATGCCTGAAGGTAACGCCCGCTCACGACGTGAACGACTATATGCTGGGCGAGAAGTATAACCTTCCGTCGATCGACATCTTCAACGACAACGGTACCATAAGCGAGGCCGCTGGGTTGTACGTGGGAATGGATCGCTTCGAGGTGCGCGAGAAGATCGAGCAGGATCTGCGTGAGGCGGGCTTGCTGGAGAAGGTGGAGGCTTACGATAACAAGGTGGGCTTCTCGGAACGTACCGACGTGCCGGTGGAGCCGAAGCTGTCCATGCAGTGGTTCCTGAAGATGGAGCATCTGGCGAAGATCGCCTTGCCGCCTGTGATGAACGACGAGATCCGTTTCTATCCGCCGAAGTTCAAGAATACGTATCGTCACTGGATGGAGAATATCAAGGACTGGTGCATCAGCCGCCAGCTTTGGTGGGGGCACCGGATCCCCGCCTATTTCCTGCCGGAAGGCGGGTACGTGGTGGCCGAGACCCTCGAGAAGGCCTTGGATCTGGCAAGGGAGAAATCGGGCAATCAGGCGTTGACCTTGGCGGATTTGCGGCAAGACGAGGATGTGCTGGATACCTGGTTCTCCTCGTGGCTGTGGCCGATCTCGCTCTTCGATGGCATCAACAATCCGGATAATGAGGAGATCAACTATTATTATCCGACGAACGATTTGGTGACAGGACCGGATATTATCTTCTTCTGGGTGGCGCGCATGATTATGGCGGGCTACGAGTATCGGGGGAAGATGCCGTTCCGGAATGTCTATTTCACGGGTATCGTGCGCGACAAGCTCGGACGGAAGATGTCGAAGTCGCTGGGCAACTCGCCCGACCCGCTGAAGCTGATCGAGCAATATGGGGCCGATGGCGTGCGTATGGGCTTGATGCTTGCCGCTCCGGCCGGTAATGACATTCCTTTCGACGAGGCGCTGTGTGAGCAAGGACGCAACTTCAATAACAAGATATGGAACGCGTTCCGCCTCGTGAAGGGCTGGACGGTCGATGAGCGTGCCGATCAGCCGGAAGCTGCCGCTACAGCTGTTAAGTGGTTCAAGATGAGGTTAGACAAGACAATCGTCGAGGTGGACGACTCGTTCAGCAAATATCGCTTGAGCGAGGCGATGATGTCAGTATATAAGCTGTTCTGGGATGAGTTCTCCTCGTGGTATTTGGAGATGGTTAAGCCGGGCTATCAGCAGCCGATCGACAAGGCTACTTACGAGGCAACGTTAGGGTTCTTCGATGCGCTTCTCCGTCTGCTTCATCCTTTCATGCCGTTTATCACGGAGGAGTTGTGGCAAGCCTTGGCGCCGCGTGCGAAGGGAGAGAGCGTGATGGTGGCGAGGATGCCTGAGGTAGCCCCGGTAGATGAGGTTTTCCTGGATGCGTTTGAGGTGGTGAAAGAGATTGTCGGTGGCGTACGTACGATCCGTTTGCAAAGGAATATCCCGAACAAGGAGCCGCTGGAGCTGCGTGTGATCGGCGCTCATGATGAGGCTTTCAATGCCGTGATCGCCAAGATGTGCAACCTCTCTTCTGTCGAGCAAGTCAGCGAGAAGGCTGCGGGCGCCGCGTCGTTCTTGGTGCGCACGACAGAATATGCCGTGCCTCTGGGTAAGTTGATCAACGTAGAGGAGGAATTGGCGAAATTGAGAGATGAGTTGAAGCACCGCCAGGAGTTTCTCGCTTCCGTATTGAAGAAGTTGGGCAACGAGAATTTCGTGAGCAAGGCGCCGGCGAAGGTGATCGAGATGGAGCGGAAGAAGCAGGCGGATGCCGAGTCGAAAATCAAGTCGCTTGAGGAAAGCATCGCCGCATTGACTAAGTAAGGGAAAAAGGTCTGTTTATATAAAAAAAAGCGTTTAAGCCAACTGGCTTAAACGCTTTTTTGTTAATGGAAGAGAGCTTTCTCTTGTTCGTATAAATGTCGGATGTCTTGGTCGGAAAGGGCCGTGCCGAAAATGCGAGTCCTGCTGAAGCGCATCTTGGAGAAGCGGCTGAAAGGCATCTCCGCGTTGCGCCCTAAGTTCCAAGGAACCTCGGTGGCTTCCAGCTCGCCCGCTACTTGGATTTCCTGCTTCAGCTGTCCGTCTATGTAGATCTTGAGACTGTTTCCTGTGCATACGCCCGCTATTTGATGCCATGCCGTGTACCAATCCTCCGGGACTTGGATCTCGCAGACGCCTCTTCCCCAGCCACCCGCGAAGAATACTAGCCGTTCCGGTCCTTCCATCTTCATCAGGGTATAATCTCCTTTCGTGAAGAAGTCGGCGTATGCGTGTCTTTGGATCGGTGATTGCGGGGCGATCCACGTCAGTAGGGTCAATGTTTTCCGGGCTTCCATCAGGCTTCCCGAAGAAGGGAAGGTGAGGTATGCCTGTTCGCCGGTCTCAACATAATCGTCTCCCCAGCGTAAAGGACCATGAACGATGCCATCGTTGCCAAATCCGGATTGGTCGGGCACCCTATTTGCTTGCCGCTTCGTGAAGTCGAGATCTAAAAGACTACTCTCCAAAGGGCAGGAATAGGCCTTGAACCGTTTCCCTTGATCTAATATCCGGATGTCGTGAAAACCGGCTTTGTTGGTCGTTAATGGGAAGGAACAAGCGGTTTCCTCTCCCGGCTCTAAGTGGATCTGTATGGAATAGATCTGCGTGCTGTCCATCCATGCGGTGATTGTTTGGGCAGATTCCCTTCCGGAAATATTCTGGCAGCGGAAACTGACTCGTAAGGAATCTCCTGCCGCCAATAAGGAGGGTACGGATAGGTCGGTACATACGAACGGACGATCTTCCTTTAAGGTATCAACGACTTGGATCGGATAACTCTTGCCTTGGAAGGAAATCTGATGTGCTCCTTCTTTATAGAGCGTGAAAAAGAGGGTATCGGTCGTGCTCTCCCCGGTATCTAATAAGATGCGTTTGGAGGAGATCATTTGCCCTCCGGAATATAGCTCGGCCACGTATGAGCCGATGGCTCCATCGTTTCGCGCATGGAAGGGGAGCTTGTTTATATTGCCGGGCTGCTGGATGGATTCCTTGGGAGGCATGGCGGAGACCTTGAACACAGGCTCTCCCGTTGTCTCCGAATAAGGAGGAATCAGCGCATTATTCTTTGCCGAGGGTGTGGTGGCATCGAAGAGGATACTTTCTTTTTCCATCCATTCCCGGTGTGAGACAAACCATCTGGAGATGGCTTGCTCTCCCAGACGGATCGTGGGCAATTGCCCTTCATCCGGTGCTCCTCCTATCTTGGCGATCCGTAGTTTCACTTGATCCGGCCGATGAATCAGGATCTCGTCGAACAAAGGATCTGCCAACAGGTACTCACCGGAGACCGGACAGGCCGGGAATATCCCCATAGCGCTGAATACGTACCAGCTCGACATCGAACCCAAATCGTCATTGCCCGGCAATCCTCCCGGTGTCGGACGGTAGGCTTCCCGCAGCACTTGGCGTACATATTTGCGGGTCAGGTCAGGCCTTCCTGCCCAGGTGAAGAGATAAGGGTAATGGAAGACCGGCTCGTTGTCGAAGTGGATCTGCCCATTCTCGAAACCAGCGCGCAATCGGCTCACGAAACAGGAATCCCCTCCGTGCAGATGGATCAGGTCGCGTATATTATGTGGAACGAAATAAGAGGCCGTCCACTTGTTGCTCTCTTGATAGCCCAACTCTCCCGCGTTACGGAGGAAGCGATCTTTCTCGCGCGGCAATAAGAAAAGGTTTTCCGCGTCATACAGATGGCGATAATTCAACGAGTGCTTAAAGAATGCGCTTCCGTCTTTTCCGATCATCTCGGCGAAACGTCCTAAAGCCCAGTCGTCATAGGCATATTCAGTTGTGATGCTTACCGACTTTTCCCGCGAGGCAGCCACGAAACCCTGTTCTATGTATTCTTGCCGGAAAGGCTGCGCTTTGTTGGGAGCTTGGTAGGATAGGAGGGCTTCCCACAGGCGTTCCGCGTCCGTATCGGAGGCATCTTTCAAGAAGGCATCCGCTATAAGAGGAATATAATGGAGCCCTGTCATGGGAGCAAACGGGAAGTGCCCTTCCTTTGTATGTAAAGCTATCAAAGATCGAACCATCGCCTTTTGCCGTTCCGGTTTCAGTAGCGATAGTAAAGGGTGCAAGGTCCGGAAAGTATCCCACGGCGAGAAGTTCCCATACATCACCCCTCCCTCAGGATACCAGCCCTTGTATTTCCCGTCCACGTCCGACAGTATATTCGGGAAGAGAAATGAATGGTACAGAGCCGTGTAGAATTGCCGTAAATCATTCTCGTCTCCAGCTTGGATCGTCACGCAAGACAATTCCCGTTCCCAACTGTCGTAAGTCTGTTTCCGCAAGCGATTGAAGTCCCATCCCGGGATCTCCGCCTCCCGGTTCTTCTCGCTTCCCTCAAATCCGGAGGTCGAGGCTGAGATGGCGACGAGCAATCCTTCCTGGATCTTGCCGCTTGAGAAATGCACGAACGCCGAGTCGTTGCGGAGTTCATACGAGTCATAGGGCTCTTGGAACCGGATGATCGCGTTCATGTTGCTCGCTTGTATCGTGTATGGATCCCGCATTTGCAATGATCCGCCTCCCGCGACGATGATAGTCGCTCGATCCGAGGAGGTAGTGTAGCGGAATAATCCGGATCGGACGGCGGTAGTCATCTCCACACGGTCGCCCGTATTGAAAGAGACAGCATAATATCCCGGCTCGGCCTTTTCGTGATCGTGTGAGAAAGGCCGTCCTTCGTATCCCTCCGGAAGAGCTTGTATCTCACTGGGCCAGAATATTAAATGTAAATCACCCGCCGAGCCGTTCGGGTATCCACTCAAATGCCGGAGGCAGGAGAAGGACCGGATACAGCTGTCCTCGTAGTAGTATCCCACCTCTGAAGGTCGGATACTTGTTTCCGGGGTGAGCTGGATCATGCCCCAAGGGGCGACCGCTCCGGGGAATGTCCCCCCATAATTGCCCCACAGCGTTGGTACATCGCATTTTCCCGTCCCGATGAAAGGATCGACGAATCGTGCGTTTTGTCCGTTAGTCCCGGATAAGCCCAGGAAAGAGCATAGAAAAACGCTCCAAAAGTACCTGAATGTATTCATTATACCGCTATCGTGAAAAAACATAACCCCATTCGTGTAGATGGGAAGACCCTGTTATATATGTAGCAAATATACGAAAAAATCGGGACATACGGCGGACGTATGTTTGTTTCCGATGATGGGGACGTCTTTTCATCCGTATCTACGGATATACAAGGGACGTGGGATAAAAAACAAGAGTCAAGATGCCTTTCCATACATCTTGACTCCTTTAAGAAGAGAGCCGAAAGCCGGACTTGAACCGGCGACCTACGCATTACGAAGGTGTCCCGTAAACGCGTCTTGATCGGTTATCGGCCAACTTGATAGACCCGCGCTAATCTTGGTCCGCGACAAACACCACGACAAACGAGCCATCCTGTTAGGGACGTGTGCCGCTGGTTAATAATTATATTTATGATTCATATTTATTTAAAATATCCAACAATTCAGGTTGATATATTTTCTCTATCGTGAAGCCTTCTAATAGTAGTTGTTCTATCTTCTCTATTTTCTTCGGCCCAGGATCCTTCCCTATCATCACGAAATCTGTTTTTTTACCAATGGACGTATCTATATCCGCTCCCATCCTTTTCAATTTATTGGCGAGCTCTTTTCTGTCGATGGAGAACAATCCGGTTATGACTACTTTCTTGTTGTAGAACGGATTGTCTGGATTGGCATTTGACAGATCCTTTTTAAGGACTTCCCCATGTAGTTGCTCATGGTATCCTTCGCCTATGTAGATGTTCTGTCTTTCCTTATACGTCTGGGGCGCAATATCATTCAAGTAATTAAGATAGAATATGGCGCAACACTCAGCGTCGAATAATGCGTCATGGTGACCACTTGTATCTATGCCGAACTCATTGCACAAGTCCTCAAGATTTGCTCCGTATATCTGATATGTGCAAGTGAACTCTCCTATGCCATCCGGGGATATTCCGTAATGATCCAAATTGCGATATAATACGTCTCTATCGAAACTCGCGTTGTGAGCCACTATGGTATTCGTTGAGAAATATCCTTTTATCTTCTCCCATACGACATCGAACGTGTCACAATATTTCGTGTCTTCCGGGGTTATGTGGTGTATCCTGATCGTATCCCATTTATATTCATTAGCTGGAGGCTGTATGAGGTAAGAATGTTTTTCCGTGATTACGCCATTTTTTACGACCACTATCCCCACCTGACAAGCCTTCTTGTCGTAAGTGGCCGTCTCAAAATCTACCGCCGTGAAGTTAATTGGATTCATATTTATTTATTAGATCTAAGGTTATGTTATCATGTACACGTTCGGATCTATCCTTCGCAAAATCCATGAACTCCGCCTCACGTATGAATTTGTAATTGAACTTCTCGGATTTGGATTTATTGTAAGTGTCCTCTATTAAAAGGATCAAATCATCTTTAACCCCTTTACGTAATTGTTCGATAGTCGATTTGTCAAGCATGATGTAATCCGTATCGTAGGGATCAAATGTCGGGCGTGCCGATCCTGCCAGATTCCCTATGATCTGCCATAACAAATGTATGTTTACGTCATTCCTATATACGAATATTTCCCTATTGCCAAGGCAATGAGTTATACCATCTTCACTTATCTTTTTCAGGCATCTATATTTAGGGTCGAATATAAAGTCATAATCAATAATCACTTTTTTTGTGACCTTGGGGAATGAGAAAGAAATGTTTCTCTTTTCCAAAATATCAATAAGGTCTTTTTCCGTGATCCGGGGAATATCAAATCCATCATGCTTAAGGATGTCTAACTTCTCTATATCTTTATCTTTGGGTTCTGCGCCCATAACCACGACATTTGAGTCCTTGGATAAGGTCGTTTTTTTATCGCCTCCATATTTGACTATTTTCTTTGTGAGTTCGCTTTTCTTGGCCGTAAAATTGCCTATTAAGGCGAATCTTATGCCTGTAAGGAAACGTGTGTTTGTTTTCTCATTGCCGGGATCTTTTTCGGCAAATAAGTCGAGTATCGTATTTTTCATGGTTTATTTGTTTCATTATTATGATTATTTCATCGTATTCATCCGTATGCTCACCTTGACCAACGCCATAGCGTTGATGGAGCTGATAGGTATATCCATCGGGTCGTGGTGCGGGTTATAGCTGACCAATTTGAGGTACCTGTCCTTATCGGACTTATTGACGTACTTCACCGTCAGGTACTCATCTCCGTCAAGCTCGAATGAGATGAGGTATATCTCACCCTTTATCGCGTTCTCGAAGTCGTGGATTTCCTTGTACGCTATTATGTCGCCCGATTTCAGCAGGGGATACATGGAATCCCCCTTCACGTAAACCGCCCCGTCGCACTTCGGTATGTCGGGGATGCTGATCTTCCCCAATATGTTCTGGGACTTGTCGCCTAACAGCGTCTTCAGGTTCGCCGCTGCGCTGATGTCGTACAAGATGACTTCCCGATTCGATAGCGGCTCCGGGATCTTCGGGTGATTAAGCAAGTTGACCTCAGAAGGAGATCTAAGCATCTCCCCTCTTCCGGTTATAAGCCAGTCTGGAGATACATCCTCAAATCGAAGAACAAATTCTTCTGCTCTATCCATTGATATACTAATCGGTTTAGTCAATGCTCCTTTTGACCAACCTAATTCCTCTTCCGCAGAAGTTGGACTAATACCTTTATATTCAAGGTATTCATAAATTCTCTTCTTTGTACTCATACCACATGGAGTTAAAAGATATTAAATTGAAGAATATTTTCTTCTTTTCTTAATTATTTGAAGAATATATTCTTCTATATTTGCATCGTGATTAGTCGCAAGAGCGTTGCAAACCGCAACTATCACGGGTGAACAACAAATTTAGATATAAAAAACATGAGGACAAAGAAGAGACCGATAATAATTGTCCCCTTCGGGAGCAGGACGAGAATGACGAAAGAACTCGGCGTGTCTATGGAGACAGTGCGGAAGGCGTTGAAGTATATCACCGATTCCGAGGAGGCCGTGAGGATAAGGAGAGAGGCGTTGACCAACTACGGGGGCACGGAGGTAGAGATAAACGTAAAAGCGTGATGCCATGATCCCCCAGAACCCGCATATAGTGAAGAGCCTTGAGCATCTTGAGGACATCTATTCCGCCCTCAGGAAGAACAACATTACCCTGTCGAAATCGGAGGCGATGAAGATCGTGGGCGGAAGGTACGTGTTGGAGAGGCTTGTCAGATCCAACAAGATCCGGGCGGTCGAGCAGAATCAGGCGGGCAGGAAATGGAGATGCGTGGCGGAGGACGTGTTCCGCTACGCCAAGGGGTGACGGCCTCGCGGATCCCCTGATGGGGTGGCCGAGATCCGGGTTCGATCCCCGGTGGCCGACAGATGACAGATCTTTGACATATTGGATCCGCTTGGGCGTTTTCCCCGATAGTCACGGGGCTCGCCCGAGTATCCGGCACGAATAAAGCCCGGGAGCCCGTTGGGGCGACGATCGGGCAAGGGTGCCGGTGACACGAGCATAAGCGTCCGCCCCCGACGTAAGGGTATCCTCGCATTGGTTGGTAAACAAAAATGCGGTGGACGTACAATAATAATCCCGGCATGGCCTTCAGAGCCTACCCTTTGATGGGGTGCCGGGCACGACAAGGTCGCCAAGCGCAATGTTTAATTTAAATGATTAGTAACCACTTGTGATAACGATAGCGAAATCAGGGCTTCTCGCGGGGTTCGATCCCTCGGGCGACCACACTGTTCGAGTTTTTAGCAATATTCATTTGTGAAGTAGTTATACGGATCCCATGAGCCGCCGTGAGGCGACGGATCCTTGTTTCACACTTTTGATTTCGAATTGACAAAATCAATCGGAGCCCCGTCCGCGACGGATACGGGCTCCCTTCTTTTCGGAAACAATTTAAATCAATATACGTATGAGAAAGTTATTGGCGTTGCTGGCCATAGGCGGGTTATTGTACCTGTCCCGGCTGGAGTACGAGATGGAGGCGGACGAGCTGGCCGCCGAGCGTGAGATGGTGGCCCAATCTGAGCGGGCGGCAGTGGCCGACAGCCTCGGCCTCACCGGGCAGGACTGGTTGGACTACGTGAACGGATATGAGGAGTGATAATCCCTAAGACGATAGGATATGGAAGAGAAAGACATTGACGGCTTGACGTTCGAGGAACTGAAGGCCGAGTACTTGAAGGCTATGGAGGCCATGATGTATTGGAACCGGAAGGCCACCGAGATAAGCGAGCGGTTCCGCCTCTACCGTGAGGCGGTGACAAGCCTCACCAAGATAACGGAGGCCGGGCTATGAGAAAGGACATCTACCGGACGGATCCCGACGGCGAGCCCGACTACGACGGCTACGACGAGATCCCCGAAGAGGAGATCGAGGAATACTACCGCTTCCTCGACAGTTTCAACACCTAACACCGACAATTCATGGAAAGATCAGAGCAGATAGACCAACTGGCCGCGGCGCTCGCCAAGTTCCAAGGCGAGCTGGAGCAGCCCAAGCTCAACAGCGTGGTCAAGGTCAAGACAAGGGGAGGATACGAGTACTCCTTCAAGTACGCCGACCTCGCCGAGTGCAAGAACGCCGCCAAGAAGCCGCTGGCCGCCAACCAGCTGGCCGTGACGCAGCTCATCGAGGAGGACGGCTCCATCGTCACGATGCTCCTCCACGCCTCCGGGCAGTGGATCAGCTCACGGACGAAGATGCCCGTCACCGAGCCCGGCGCGCAAGCGATGGGGTCGGCCATCACCTACGCCAAGCGGTACGCCTTCTGCGCCATGCTCGGCATAGTGGCCGACGACGACGAGGACGGCAACCTCTCGCAGGGCAACGTCGCCAGCAAGGGCAACGCCCCGGCGGGTGGTCAGCCCGCCCCCAAGCCCGGCAAGGAGATGGGAAGGCGGATGTTCGACCTGAAGATGTTGGACCGCCCCGACTTCTTCCCCGGCATCCACAGGTACGAGACCGAGGCCAAGGCGAAGGGGCAGCCCTTCTCGATAAGGGCGTTCCTCGATGGGATCTACCGTATCGACGAGAACGCCATGAGGCAGATAGAGGACAGATATACCGAGTACAAGATAAACAACAACCTATCATGAACGAGTTAAGCAAGATCGATTACCCCGTCACCAAGGCCGCGCAAGCGAGCTGGGCGGACGGTATCAAGAGGGCGTTGACGGACGGCGAGGTGAACCCCGTCGAGTTCATCGCCAAGTTGAGGGGGCTACGTTCCGCCCTCGACATCGTGGACAAGGACAAGGACGTGCGCGACATCGTGATCCGCGAGATCTCGAAGCACGGCAAGTCCGCCACGTGGAACGGGGCGACGCTCACGGTCAAGGATACCGGGGCGCGCTACGACTACACCGCTTGCGGTGATCCCGTGTATGACGATCTCGCCCGTAAGCTCAAGGAGCTGGAGGATCGGATCAAGGAGCGCGAGGCCTTCCTGAAGGCCGTCCAGCCCGGCACCACCCTGGTGATGAAGGACACCGGCGAGGTGGTCACCCTGTACCCGCCCGTCCACATGGCCACGGAATCCTATTCAGTGACATTTAAATAAAAAGGAGGAGAAAGCGATGAGTAGCCTATATGGAAGCATCTGCCTGAGCGACATCCCGCGCTCGCAGATGAAGAAAGTGATGTGCAAGGACGGGAAGGAGCGTATCTACCTGAACATCTTCGTCGGCGAGCGCAAGGAGCCCGCCACGTTCGGCGACAGGACGTACACGCACTTCGTGTCGTGCTCGCCGAGGAAGGAGGAGCGAGTGGAGGGAGAGAGCTATTTCATCGGGGACTTGCGGACGTTCCAGCCCCAGCCGTCGTCCCCGACGGCGGAGCAGGTGGACGCGGCCCCGAGCGTGTCTGACAGCGACGACCTGCCGTTCTAAGCCCATGCTCTACGACATGGGCAACCCCTTCGAGGCGGCTAACGCGCAGGCTCGCCTCGATCACCTCCGCCGCTCCGGGGCTACCGTGGAGATCACGGAGAAGAGGGGGCGCAAGCGGACGACAGACCAGAACGCCCTCCTCCATCTGTGGATCGCCGTGATAGCCGACCACTGCGGCTATACTGATAAGGAGCGGTGCAAGAGGGACGTGAAGCGCGTCATCCTCGGCCAAAGGGAGGAGGAGAACCTTCTGACGGGCGAGATAGAGAAGGTGGACTACCACACCAGCGAGATGACCACCGCCGAGCTGGGATCCCTCATGGACAGGATGAGGGCTTGGGCGCAGACCGACCTCGGGCTGTACCTTCCGTACTGGAAGGATCCCGGCTACGAGGAGATGTACCAGCAATACAAGAACCGATGAGACGCTCAGACCGCCCGCCGGACTATCTCATAGAGGCGATCGTCCGGCACTCCCGCACGCTGCTTGACATTCCCCCACGGAACAACCGCGAGGCCAACGCCCAGCGGCTATTGAGGAAAGAGATAAAGAGATTATTAACGTATAAATCAAAGAGAAATGAGTAACTGGTTTATGGCCGGGATCCGGTACGACAAGACGCTGGAGAATGGCCTGGAAAAGAGGGTAACGGAATACTACCTCGTGGACGCCCTGTCCTTCACGGAGGCGGAGGCGAGGATTATCGAGGAGATGAGCCCGTTCATCGACGGGGAGTTCAAGGTGGAGAGCCTGAAGCGTGAGAAGCTGACAGAGACATTCTTCCACACCGATGGCGATAAGTATTACAAGGCCAAGGTGAATTACATCACGCTCGACGAGAGGAGCGGGCGTGAGAAGAAGCAGCCCGTATATATGCTCGCCCAAGCCTCCACGATAGACGAGGCCAAGGAGAGGATAACGGAGGGCATGAGGGACACGCTATCCGATTACGTGATAGAGAGCATCACCGAGACCAAGATAATGGACGTGTACACCTATGAGAGCAAGGAGAGCGGACATGAATAGTTATGAGTACATCCCCGACTGGAAGGTGTGGGGAAATCAATTAAAAAGATAGGATATGAGAAAGAGAAAATTTCCAAAAGACGTCGCGAGATTTTTCCACCCCGAGAAATCTTATAACCCGAAGAGTAGTGGAATCCATCAAAATGAGAAACTGGCCGGTATCCCGGTCTATAACTCTGGGGGAACGGCGAGAAAGGTTTTGGATAAATACGGAAACGTTAGTTACAGATAATCAAGGATAAGAGTGATATGGAAAACAATTTCAAGATAGCCGTGCCGGAAGGATGCAGGGCTGAAATCAAGCAAGAGAACGGATTCCTCGTCGTCACCTTCGAGCCTGAGAAATGGGAGCCGAAGGACGGGGATGTCTGCGTGTCAGACCGTAATACCATTTTTATATTCAACGGAAATGACGGAAGGAAGACAGCCCTTCATTTCGCTTTGTTTAACGACGGAAAGACCACTTATGGTGGAGCGTTGAATGGTAATGACCCGACAGGGTACAGATACGCCACCGAGGAGGAGAAACAACGCCTCTTCGACGCACTCGCCAAGGAGGGCAAGCGGTGGAACGCCGAGGAGAAGCGGATCGAGGACTTGCCGAGATGAAGGGCGGAGGAAGGTAAGACCTATTATTTCGTCAACCCCGGGCTGAATGTGGAGGATGACATTGAGGACGGCATAGAGGGTGCTGACGGCGCCAGATATAGGGCCGGCAACTACTTCCTAACCCGTGAGGCCGCCGAGAAGGTAGCCGCCAAGATCCGGGAGATATTCAAGGAGAGCGAAGCCGGATAGGATAACGAACGTAATCACAGGATAGAGGCCGTCCCCACCTGCGAGGGCACGGGGCGGCCATCAAGGGTGGCATGGTGACACGGAGGGTTCGATTCCCTCCCCACCCACCAATTCAAAAACGATAGGACTATGCAAGTGATACACGGGAAATGCCCGAGCAAGAGCAACAGCTACAAGGTGGTGACCGTCTCCGGCCACGGATCCTTGGCCAAGCAGAAGGCGTTGCGGGACTACGAGAGGTCGTTCTACCTGCAATGCGACAAGTACCGTAACCGTGACATCAAGGGGCTGTTCGAGATCCGGCTGAGCGTGTTCTACGAGAACCAGCGTCCCGACCTCGACAACTGCCTGAAGATCGTCCTCGACTGCCTCCAGCAATGCCGGGCGATACGCAACGACCGTAACTGCGTCAAGATTATAGCGGAGAAGTTCATCGACAAGGCGGATCCGAGGATAGAGTTCGAGATAACGGAGGTGTGAGGATATGGAAGATATAATACTAAATAAATGCGCGTTCAGGACGGACGCGGAGAACGAGGCTGAAATACGTCCATGCCGTTGCCAGAGGATATATATGAGGATTTATCATCAAGGGAGATGGTATCTCGTCTCCGTTTGCCGGAACTATCACGCCGAGCTGTTCAACCGGTACCGTAACATGACTGATGGCGATTTCAATGCCTCTACCCTAACGAGGCTGGAGATAGCGAGAGACGTGTTCGGGAGCGTGCTGGATGAGGAATTTGACAAGAGCATCGATACACGATCGTTCCTTAAGCTGGGCAGGCGGGGTGTCATGGAGGACTTTTTCATCCGTCCCGATCCGGGAGTGAAGAGAATCCCGGTGAGGATAGACGAGCGGACGGTCATCCTCGTGGCCGAGGGCGATGATATAGCCGCTCACGTCGAGCGGTTCAGGAACCACAGGTACGACTGCCCCGGCACCGCCCCGTGGTGGTGAACGCATTGGATAATAAATAACGATAAATCATGAGACGCATAGACGAGATCATGGAGGACATACGGGGCAAGCCCGTCTGCCCGGAGACGGAAGAGATTAACCTGTATTGTATAATCAAAAAGCATATAGAAGATGGGGACATATCTAAAGTTTTACGACAACGGTGCCTCGATGGAAGTCGGGGAAAACTTAGAAACCGGGAATATATCCTTTGAAACAGAATACGGTAATGACGAAGGATCTAATCTCAGTATAGATTTGACTAAAGAAGAAGCGCAAGAGTTGATCGAATTTCTAACGAAAAAGATAAAAGGGATGAAATGACATGGCTCGTCCGAATAAAATAGGATTGGATTACTTTCCGCTTGATGTGGACATCTTCGAAGACGAGAAGATTTCAGCAATATCCGGCGAGTTTGGAATCAAGGGAGAGATAACAGTAATAAAGCTGCTTTGTGCGATATACCGAAACGGATATTTCATATTGTGGAACGACTTACTGAAATTCAAGCTCCTTAGAAACCTGCCCGGAATATCTTCTGAATTAATCGAAAGTATAGTGAACCGCTTAGTCTTATGGGAGTTTTTTGACAAAGCCCTGTTTGATTCGGTCAAGGTGCTTACGAGTAAAGGCATTCAGAAGAGATACTTTGAGGCTTCCAAAAGAAGGAAAGCCGCTGGGGATTTACCATATTTATTAACTGACGAGGTTTGCGGTTGCGTGGACAAAGACATCCATTCTTCCGCCGACGGAATCAAGGGTACAAGAAGTAATGTTTCCGGTTGCGGAGTTAATGTACACAATAACTCTTCTTCAGGCGACATTAATGTAAACAAAAACCCCACAAAGAAAATAAAAGAAAAGGAAAGTAATAATACTTCTTCTAACGAAGAAGATATTAATATCTCTTCTTTTAGCAAAGAAGAGTGTGATTCGCTACCGCAAACACCCTCTCCGCCACCGGCCGACCCCGTGCCGGAGAAAATCCCTTTTCAGGAGATCGCCGATATGTGGAACGCTACTTGCACGATTCTTCCTAAAGTCACGAGGATAACCGAGAAGCGTAAGCTAAAAATTCCGATCCGTATCAAGGAGATGGGGGGCTGGGAGAAGGCGCGGCCTATTTTGGAGACGATTTTCCGGAAGGTGAGCCAGAGCAAGTTCCTCAACGGGGATAACAACCGGGGATGGACATGCTATTTCGACTGGATTTTCGAGAACGGCTCCAACTGGGTGAAGATCCATGAGGGGAATTACGACAATGTGCGTCCGAGATCCATCGAACAGAGAAGCTCCATTGACATTGGCGGACTATCCCAAAGGCAGACTAACTTCTACAACTTCCTGAGAGAGAACGGAGCGTTCCTCTTGAACATGCCGCTTTTCCCCACCGACGAGGAGATAGGGAACTTGAACTCGATACCGAAGCCGGAATTGAGGGAGATCGTTCGGGAGATAAACAACAAGACGTACCTTCTCAACGGAAGGACAAGCATTTACGAGACGATAATGGAGATAAGGAGCAAACGACATGGAACCTGACAGGAGGATGCCCAGCGAGCCGGAGGCCGAGCGGCTCGTGCTGGGGACGATAATGAGCGACAGGAACGCGCTCGACGAGGCGCGCGACTTGCTATCCACCGATTGCTTCTACACGAGGCTCAACCGGGAGATATACGAGGCCATAGCCGCGATAGAGGCGAGGGGCGACAGCCCGGATGTCATCACCGTGGCCAAGGAGATGAGGGGGATGTCGGACGAGGTGGATTTCCTCGCGCTGTCGAGGATAGCCGAGTGCCGCACCAGCGACATCCGCCAGCACGCCGCCATACTCCACGACATGGAGCGGAGGCGGAGGCTGATCGAGATAGGCATGGAGATGACGCTCAAGGCATCCTCGGAGGCCGAGGACATCGTGGACATACAGTCCGCCGCCCTCGAAAGCCTGAAGGGGCTGTTCCAATCGGCGAGGGACAACATCGCCACCCTGCGGCAGGCCATTGAGGGCGTTACCGAGCAGATGAGCCTGAACGCCTCTGACAGCAAGCCCATGACGGGCACGCCCACCGGATTTACCAAGATAGACGAGCGGAGCGGAGGGTTGCAAAGGTCTGACTTGGTGGTGATAGCGGCTGACACGTCATCAGGCAAGTCGTCGCTGGCCATCGCCCTCACCCTATCCGCCGCCAAGTACGGCGACGGGGTGGCCTTCTACTCGATGGAGATGAAGAAGGAGCAGATAGCCGCCCGCATGATCGCCATAGAGTCGGGCGTTCCCGCCAACGAGATCATGTACTCACGGCTCACGGCGGGGCAGTTCGACATGGTGGACAGGGGGATCGGAAAGCTGTGCGACAAGCCCGTCTATTTCGACGACAGGAGCACGTCTAACATCGACACGATCCTCTCCTCCATCCGCACTATGAAGCTCAAGTACGGCATATCGGGGGCGATCGTGGATTACTTGCAGATCCTCTCCGTGAACATGAGGGGAAGCAACACCGAGCAGCAGATGGGCGAGGCGGCGAGACGGCTGAAGAACCTCGCCAAGGAGCTGGACATCTGGATCATCGCCCTGTCGCAGCTCAACCGCGACAACCTCAACCCCGTGCCCACGCTGGCGAGGCTAAGGGCGAGCGGCCAGATTGCGGAGGCCGCCGACGTGGTGATGCTGATCTACCGCCCGGAGCTGTACGGCAAGTACTACCCCGAGCCGTTCCAGAACGCCTCCACGTCGGGCACGGCGATGATCGACATCGCCAAGGGACGTAACATAGGCCTCGCCAAGTTCCTCGTGGGCTTCGAGGCGAGGACGACGAGATTCTACGAGATAGACAACGGCTCCATCCACCCCGTGGAGGAGGAGAGCCCATTTTAGACAGATACACAAAAGACAGATCATGGAATACATCGATTTTTTGACAAGGAAGATGGCGATAAGCCGGGAGACGGGTTTCGAGGCGAGGCCGGAAGAGCTGACACCGGGCCTATATCCCCACGTCAGGGATTCCGTACTATGGGCGGTACGGGGTGGCCGGAGAGCCATATTCTCCAGCTTCGGAATGCAGAAGACCGTCACCCAGCTTGAGATAATACGTGTGATCCTTGAGCATGAGGGAGGCAAGGGGCTGATCGTGTGCCCCAAGAGGGTCGTGACGGAGTTCCTTCAACAGGCGAGGGAGCACCTCGGAATGGAGGTGACCTACGTCCGCACCATGCGGGAGGTCGAGGACAGCCCCACTGACATCATGATAACCAACTACGAGCGTGTCCGTGACGGCGAGGATGGCACGCGTATCGAGCCGTCGTACTTCACCGCGACGTCCTTGGACGAGGCGAGCGTCCTGCGCGGGTTTGGCACGAAGACCTATCAGGAGTTCCTGCCCCTGTTCCGTGACGTGCCCTATCGTTTCGTGGCGACCGCCACGCCATCGCCTAACCGGTACAAGGAGTTGATTCATTACGCCGGTTACCTCGGCGTGATGGACACGGGGCAGGCTCTCACGAGGTTCTTCCAAAGAGACAGCACGAAGGCGAACAACCTTACCCTCTACCCCCATAAGGAGCAGGAGTTCTGGCTATGGGTCAGCACGTGGGCGTTGTTCCTGACCAAGCCGTCCGACCTCGGCTATCCCGACACGGGCTATGAGCTGCCCGAGCTGAGGGTGCACGAGGAAGTCGTGAGCGTGGACAACTCGACCGCCGGAACCGATCGTGACGGGCAGGCGAGGATGTTCCGGGAGGCGGCGCTGGGACTGTCCGACGCCGCACGCGAGCGACGGGACAACATGGCCGGGAAGATAGCCCGGGTGGTGGAGATCGTGAACCGACCGGAGAACAAGGACGACCATTTCCTCCTGTGGCACGATCTGGAGGCCGAGCGCGTGGAGCTCTGCGAGGCCATCCCCGGTTGCGAGGCCGTGTACGGATCGCAGGATGACGACGAGGCGGACAGGATAATACAGGACTTCAAGGACGGCAGGCTGAAGTATCTCGCCGCTAAGCCGGAGATGCTCGGCGAGGGCTTGAACTTCCAGTACCACTGCCATAAGGCGATCATGTTCATCGACTATCGCTTCAATGACAAGTTCCAGGCGATCGCCCGAATCCACCGGTTCATGCAGAGGCATCCCGTTGACCTGTACCTGGTCTATGCCGAGAGCGAGCAGGAGATATACAAGACGTTCATGGCCAAGTGGAGGCGGCATGACGAGATGGTCTCGAACATGGCGGGCATCATACGTGAGAACGGTCTATCCGGCTTGCGTGCGGAAGATAAGATGAGACGTTATATGTTCTCGACGCGCGAGGAGAGGCACGGCAAGATGTGGCGTGCCATCAACAACGACAACGTGCTGGAGTGCCAGACCATGCCGGATAACTCGGTCGGCCTGATCGTGACCAGCGTCCCGTTCTCCAACCACTACGAGTACACGCCCACGTACAACGACTTCGGGCACAACGAGGACAACGAGAAGTTCTTCGAGCAGATGGACTACCTCACCCCCGAGCTGTTGAGGATCTTGCGACCCGGCAGGTTGCTGTGCGTGCACGTCAAGGATCGTGTGCTGTTCGGTAACGCCACCGGCGACGGGATGCCAACCATCGATCCATTCTCTGACATGGCCGTGTTCCACTACCTTAAGCATGGATTCCGCTATATGGGTCGCATTACGGTGGATACGGATGTCGTGAGGGAGAATAACCAGACCTATCGCCTTGGTTACACTGAGATGTGCAAGGACGGATCCAAGATGGGCGTGGGCTGTCCCGAGTATGTGCTTCTGTTCCGCAAGCTCCCGTCGGACACCTCCAAGGCCTACGCCGATACCCCGGTGAGGAAGGACAAGGGGGAATACTCGCTGGCGAGATGGCAGATCGACGCCCACGCGAGCTGGAAATCATCCGGGGATCGCCTTTTGAGCCACGAGGACATGAGGGGATTGGGCATAGACAAGATACGTCACCTGTTCAGGAACTACGAGCGTGAGCACGTCTATGACTATGAGGAGCACGTGTCTTTCGCCGAGGAGCTGGAGGCTTACGGGAAGCTCCCGAGAACGTTCATGGCCGTCGATCCGGTGAGCAAGAAAGACTGGATATGGGACGACGTGGTGAGAATGAGGACACTGAACACCCGGCAGTCGCAGAAGAAGCGGCAGAACCATATCTGCCCCTTGCAGCTCGATATAGTGGAGCGGTTGATAGAGCGGTACTCCAATAAGGGAGACGTGGTGTTCGACCCGTTCGGGGGTATCCAGACCGTGCCGTACTGCGCCGTCAAGATGGGGCGTTACGGGCTGTCCACGGAACTAAACCATGACTACTGGAAAGACGGGATCTCCTACCTGACGGAGATAGAGATGGAGGTTACCGCTCCCACGTTGTTTGACATGATAGAGGCAAGCTGACATGACACCGATAGAGCGAATGAGTAATACCCCTGTAGGCCACGAGGTGACCGTCGGGGAAGGCACCTTCCGGGTGGTGGTGACCAAGGAGGGATGCAAGCGATGCGCCTTCTTCGTGAAGGGCGTGACCGGGGCTGACATCTGCCCGTGGTCCGCGGCCTGCCTCTCCTCCTGCCGAGCGGACGGCGAGAACGTGATATTCGTCATGAAAGGAGGCGAGGGATGAGAAAAGTGAATCATAAGCCTAAGCCTGACCTTTCCGCGAACCCTACCGAGGTTGACCGCATGGTCAGCGTCCAGCGTGAGAGGGAAGCCAAGGGATATACCGTGGTCAGGGAGAATAAGCAGACAATTAGAATAATCTTAAAACGATAGGGATATGGAAAAGTTAGAGAGAGCCGCCAAGGAATACGCGGACGGCGTGAGATACTATGAGGACAGGAAACGGCATGCGGCCAACGATTTCAAGGCTGGGGCGCTATGGCTGGCGGAGCGTTTGTGCCACGTGCCGCTCGACAAGATAGTGGCGGAACTGAATGCGATCGTGTATGATAACGATTTAATCGAGGAGGCGAAGGAGCTGCTATGAATAGGAAGGATTTATCACCATATTACATCGTGGAAGCGGATGTATTGCTCAAAATACACGAAACCCTTAGCCTTGCACGGGCAATGGCGAAGGATAGTTATCCGCATTTGGTTGATGGCATACAATTCGTCATAGACCGGATGGAAGAGACTACGGAGGTGTTCTTCGGTAGTGAGCACAAACCGAAGGCAATCAAGGCATATAGGGTAATTAAATAAGCTAAAGAGCTGATATGAAAAAGATAGATAATATGACCGTAACGGTGACATACACGGTAAGCATAAGCGGCGTGGAGGTACCCGACAATGTATATGAGGGACTGATGAGTAGGGACGAGTTCGACCCAGACGATTTAAGCCTCTCGGATGATGAGCAATATGCGTTAGACTGGCTTGCCAATCACATCGAGGAACGTGACGCTACGGATTGGAATTATGAGGTAGATGTCGATAAATCGGGAAAATCTACTTTGATTTTAACTTAAAATTGAGTATATTCGTGGGGAAGAGCAACAAGATAACCGTTCGATTCGATGACAGGACATGGATGATCCTTGAGGAGATCGCCGAGGTCACGGGGCTAAAGGTGTATGGCGTGGTACGGGGACTCGTGGCAAGAGCCGTGAACCAGTTGATCGACGAGCGGGGCAACCTGATTATTGATGAGGCAGAGAAGGATAAGGAGGCGGATCAGCCATGAAGTGCTGTCCTCTATCGGGAGGCTGTTCGTCAGGATAGTCCCCCTGTGCAGGGAAAGGCAGCCCCGTGGATACGGATGCCACGGGGTGGACGACATGATTGAGGACACGGTGATATTCGTGGCGCAGGACAAGCGGGCTGTCGGCCTTGACGATGACGGGCTGATAGCCCATTTCCTGTACCGTTTCGACATGATAAGGTTTCAAGCCATGAAGGAGGCTCAACAACTGAGGGAGACAAGCTATGCCGACCATATACAAGCCACCGAGGAGAAAGAGGATAGATAAGGGGAACAGGTACGACGGGGACAGGAGAAGGATCTATAACTCCACCCAGTGGAGGAGATTGAGCGACGCTAAGCTGATGCTGGATCCCCTGTGCGAGATGTGCGCCAAGGAGGGCAGGGTCACGCCAGCCGAGGACGTGCACCACATACGCAGCTTCATGGCCACCGACGACCCTATGGAACGCGCCCGCCTCGCCTATGACCCCGATAACCTCATGAGCCTCTGCAAGAGATGCCATCAGGCCATACACAACAGGAAGGGGAGCTGATAATCCCGTAGGGGTATGGGTTTATATTTTAGCGGATCGACCTTCCCAAACCACCACCGACCCCGCTTCACGCGCACGGCGTTTTTTGAAAATCGCCAGAATGGGATGACCGCCGGACATTCCGGTGGTTAGTCATGATACACAACAGCATATCTATGAGATTCCAGTTACCGAAGACACTGAAACATAAGGAGACATCCTCACTGATGCGCGAGCTCGTCAAGAAACTCGACAAGGAGGGGCTTATCGACGTGGCGGACATCCCCCAGCTGCATAGGATGGCTACCGCCTATGACACTTATCTCACCTGCCTTGACGAGATCAGCGAGAAGGGGCTCACCATGACGAACAACAAGGGCGAGACCGTCAAGAGGCCGGAGGCCAACCTCCTGCGTGAGAGCTGGAGCCAGTATCTTGAGCTCGCCAAGGAATATGGGCTAACGGCCAAGAGCAAGAGGCATATCAAGGAGCTCTCCTCCTCCCGGGACGAGCTGTCCCCGCTGGAGGAGTTCTTGAAGAAGAGGATAGAGAGGCGTGGATAGCGGGCGATCATATATGAGATACGCCCAAGATGTCCTCGCGGGCAAGGTGGTCAGCGGCGAGTTCATCCGTCTCGCCGCCGAGCGTTTCTTCTCCCTCATGGAGGATGACCGTTACGAGTTCCGTGAGGACAAGGTGGAGGAGGTGATCTCGTTCTTCTCGATCCTGCGGCACTATACGGGTCGCCATAACGGGAAGCCCTTCATCCTCCAGCCGTGGCAGGAGTTCATCGTGGCGGCCATGTACGGCTTCTATGTCAGGGAGGACGGGAGCAGGCTCGTGAAGTCAGCCTACATAGAGATGGCGAGGAAGCAGGGGAAGACGGCGTTCGCCTCCGGACTGTGCCTCTATCACCTGATCGGCGAGGGAGAGCCCAACGCCGAGGTCTATCTTGCGGCCAACTCCAAGGATCAGGCGAAGATCGCCTTCACGATGTGCTCGACGTTCGTCAAGGGGATCGATCCCAAGAGGAGGTTGCTCGACCCGTACCGGGATCACGTGTCCTATGAGGCGACGAACAGCCTCCTGCGCGTGCTAGCCGCCGACGATTCCAAGCTGGACGGGTTCAACGCCTCCATGTACCTGCTCGACGAGTATCATGCCGCCAAGAACGGGAGGTTGAAGGACGTGCTGCAATCGTCGCAGGGTATGCGTGACAACCCTATGGCCGTTATTATAACGACTGCGGGGTTCGACAAGCTCGGTCCATGCTATGAGTACCGCACGATGTGCACGGAGGTATTGAAGGGGCTGAAGACGGATGACACCCTCTTCGCCGCCATATACTCCCTTGACGAGGGGGATGATTGGAAGGACGAGAGGGTATGGGTGAAGTCCAACCCGAACATGGGGGTGACCGTGAGGCCGTCGTATATCCGGGAGCAGGTTCAGAAGGCTGTCAACACGCCATCCGACGAGGTGGGCATAAAGACGAAGAACATCAATATGTGGTGCGATTCCGAGCAGGTATGGATACCGGAGCATTACCTTCTGGACGCTTCCACGGACATATCGATCGACGATTTCCGGGATTACGAGGCCTTCTTGGGCATCGACCTGTCGAGCACGAGCGACCTCACCTCCATGTCCTGCCTTATCCCCGATTACGACAACGGGATCATGTACTTCAAGACGTGGTATTACCTTCCCGAGGCGGCTTTGGTGGAGAAAAGGTTCAAGGAACTGTACGGCGGGTGGAGGAGGCTCGGCCTTATCACGATCACGCCCGGAAATGTCACCGACTACGACTATATCCTTAGCGACATTCTGCGTCTGCGGGAGACGCTGCACATACACTCCGTGGGGTATGACGTGTGGAACGCCACCCAGTTCACGATCAACGCGGAGGAGGCGGGGATCAATATGCGCCCCATCTCCCAGAGCGTGTCCAATTTCAACCGCCCTACGAAGGAGATGGAACGCCTCATCCTCTCCGGGAAGGCCAAGATCGACAATAACATAATCAATCGCCATTGCTACCGTAACGTGGTCTTGAAGACCGACCACAACAACAACTCGAAGCCCGTCAAGAGGTACGAGGAGAAGAAGATAGACGGCGTGATCTCGCAACTTAACGCCTTGGCCGCCTATCAGGATTCACCGAGATGGAACGCCACGTTCTGACCCCCCCTCACTTATCCCATCCTTCCAGCTATTCCACGGGTGCGGACAAATGGATGGTTCCCGTTAAAAGAAAAGATAGAATGAGGATCCCATTCACTGACAAAGAGATAATCCTCCGGCGAAAAGCGTCCAAGGGGGAGCTATCCAAGATACCCGCCTTCTCCAACGGCGGGCTTTATTACCCGTTCCTCGGGAGCCGGGACAAGCCGATGCTGCTGTCCACGGTGTACCGGTGCGTTGACCTCATATCGGATAGCGTGGCCGTGTTGCCGCTTGAGACGTTCCGTCTCGACCCGGAGGGGTTCAAGAGCAAGTACCTGTCCCATCCCGCCTATTACCTCCTTGACGTGGAGCCCAACTCGGACATGACCCGGTACGTGTTCTTCAAGACTATGGTCGTGTCCACGTTGCTGACGGGTAACGCCTTCGCCTATATCGAGCGCGACCCCGACCTTAACGTGCTCCAGCTGGTGTATATCCCATCCGGGCAGGTGGGTATCGAGTGGATACTCGACGGGAACGGGATATACCGGAAGCGTTACCGTGTGTCCGGCTTCAAGAGGCTCGTTGAGCCCAAGGACATGATACATATCCTGAATTTCAGCTATGACGGCATATGGGGCGAGTCCACCTTGTCCCACGCGCGGCAGACGCTCGGCATAGCCTCCGACAGCGAGGCGCACGCCGCCGGGTTCTTCAGGTCTGGGGCAAATATGTCCGGTATCCTGACCATTGACGGCACGAGGGTCAACGCCAAGCAGAAGCAGCAGAATTACGACGAGTGGCAGAAGAGGACGAACCCGGTGACGGGCAATCCCAACGGCATAGTCATATTGGAGGGGAACATGAGATACCAGCCGATCACCGTGTCACCCAAGGATTCCCAGCTGCTGGAATCGAGGCTGTTCAACGTGCAGGACATCTGCCGGTTCTTCTCCGTCTCCCCTGTCAAGGCTTTTGACCTCTCCAAGTCGAGCTATTCCACGGTGGAGGCTACCCAGTTGCAATTCCTGACGGATACGGTGCTACCCGTCATCACCAAGATAGAGATAGAGATCAACCGGAAGGTGTTTCTTCCGTCCGAGCGTAACAAGGTCACGGCGGAGTTCAACACGTCGGCGATCCTCCGCACGGACAAGGCGGCGCAGGGAGAGTACTGGAACAAGCTGTTCCAGATAGGGGCGGCCACGCCTAACGAGGTTCGCCGGGAGATCAACCTGTCCCGGCTGGAGAACGGCGACAAGGCGTTCGTGCAGGTTAACGTGCAGACGCTGGACGACGCGGTGAACGGGAAACCCGACAATAATAGCGGACAAACGGATGGTTCAATAGAAAATGACGAGAATGGACAAGAATAGGGAGATAAGGGGCATATCCTACCGTGCCACGGTTGACGAGGAATCCCGTCACGTGGAGGGATACGCCTTGTTGTTCGACAAGGATAGCAAGCCGATGTGGGGAGGCGACCTGATCGAGCGTATCGCCCCGACCGCCTTGGACGGGGTATTGGAGAGAAGCGACGTGTTATGCCTGATGAACCACGACGAGAGCCGGGGTGTGTTGGCGCGCAGTCGCATGGGCGAGGGGTCGCTCACACTCACGGTGGACGAGAAGGGGTTGCGTTACGCCTTCGACGCTCCCAAGACCGCGTTAGGGGACGAGCTTATCGAGGCGTTGAGACGTGGCGACATAGCGGAATCCTCGTTCGCCTTCACTGTGGAGAGGGATAACTGGGAACGTATGGAGGATGGGACGTACAAGCGTACCATCGTGCAGATCGGGCAGCTGTATGATGTCAGCCCGGTGTATTACCCCGCCTATGAGGACACGACGGTAGCTCTCCGCTCTATGGAACGGAGGAGAGCCGAGGAGGATGAGAGGGCACAGCGCGAGCTGGATGACTATTATAACTCAATCGAGAAATCGTTAAACATTTGATTCTATGGCAAAAGAGAAGAGCATTACCGAATTGAGGGACGAGCGCAACCAGCTTGCGACGCGTTCCAGGGAGATCACCGATGGGGCACGTAAGGAAGCCCGTATGTTGAATGAGAAGGAGACCAAGGAGCTTGGCGAGATCCAGTGCCGTATGGCCGAGATCAACGTGGAGATCCTTCGTAACGAGGAGGAGAACGGGAAGGCCGGCAAGAGGCACGAGACCAAGGTCGAGCGTTTCTCCCTGCAACGGGCGTTGCGTAACTACGTGACCGGGCAGGGACAGCATGACGCGGAGGAGGCTCTCATCGAAAAGGCCAAGGAGATACAGCTCCAGAGCGGCGCGGGGGCGTTGAGCTCCGAGCGGTCGCTGGTGTTGCCGTTCTCGGTGGAGAAGCGTTTCTTCTACGCCGGGAAGGAGATGGAGACCGGAGTGGTTATCGACGAGGACCAGCAGGAGATGCTGTTCCCGTTGCAGCCCTATCTGGTGTTGCAGCAGGCCGGGGCGCGCGTGATGACCGGGCTCCGTGGCAATATCTATTGGCCGAAGTTCTCCAACATGGATGTCAAGTGGGCGGCTGAGAACGCCACCGCCGAGGACGCAGGGGGTGAGTACTCGAAGGGCACGGAGTATTCCCCGAACCGTTTGACGGCGAAGGTGGAGATCTCCGAGCAGCTGCTGATACAGGAGAACCGGAACGTGGAGGCCGACATCCGCCGTCAGATCGCCATCGCCATCGCGCAGAAGCTGGAGAGCACGGCGTTCAGCAAGGACGCTCACGCCGACAACGTGCCCGACGGCATGTTCAAGGACGGCGTGGCAACCTCCGGTGGCACCATGAGCTGGGCGAATATCGTCGCCTTGGAGGAGGCCGCCGACCTGAAGAACGCCCTGTACGGCAACCTCGCGTACATCCTGCACCCGAAGCTGGTCTATCTGGCCAAGACGAAGGTGAAGGACGCTTCCGGTGCCGGTGGGTTCATCTTCACGGGTAACGGCAACGGCGAGCTGAACGGGTACCGGGCGTTCCGCACCACCAATATCCCGGGCGAGCTGAACACCGACGAGTACGGCATCATCTTCGGCAACTGGTCCGATTACTTCATCGGCCAGTGGGGATCGCTGGAGATCAAGCTGGATCCCTATACGCAGATGGATCGCGGCATTGTCCGGCTGATCGTCAACTCGTACTGGAACATGGGCAAGATACGTGACGAGTCCTTCGCCATTTACTCGATGAAATAACCGCTAACCGTTATCACATGGCTTATATCAGTCTGAAACGGGCGAAGGATCATTTGAGGATCGAGGAGTGCATCCACGATCAGGATGATTATATCGAGTTCCTGATAGAGGCCGCCGAGAGCGCGATAGCGAGCGAGATTTGCGAGGACCTGAGGGATCTTGAGGTCGGCGATGGCGTGTTGCCCGCCGATCTTGAGTTCACGATATTGTTGAGGCTGGGTGATTTCTACTCCCATCCCGAGACCGTCACCTACGGCAATCCTACGGAGGTGAAGACGTTGGCGAGCATGAGAGGTCTATTCCGTAATTATTCGAGATGAGAGCCGGATTGTTGAAAGATAGGATCACGCTGCTCCGCCCGGTGGCCACCGAGACGGATTATTCCGTCAACGAGCCGGTCTATGAGCCGGTATGCACCGTATGGGCGAACGTGCGTCACAAGTCCGGGACGCTGGGCGTATCCTCTGATATGCTCGTGAACGTCCCGAGAGTGATATTCACGATCCGGAACCATGTACGGCTTGATTACGGGATGATGATCGAGTTCAAGGCGGTACGGTACGTGATAATCGACATAGACGACACCACCGACCGGGATTTCCTGATCGTGACGACGGAGGCCAAGGTATGATGTCCGTGGATGATTCAGAGCTTCAACGGCTCCTTCTGGCCATGTCGGGCAATGACATACTGAAATTGTACCGACGGAACATCAAGAAGGCCGCGAGGGTGTTGCAGGACGAGACGATCCGGATCTTCAAGTCCAAGTATAACTATAAGGGGGCATGGAGGCATAAGGTTCGCAAGAAGTCCGGCGAGCGGATGAAGACACGGCGCATAGCGAGGGTGACATCGAAGATCAAATCCGGGAACGTGATAGTGAAAGTCCATATAATGGACGATTACCGCGCTAAGTGGCTGGAGATGGGAACGAGGAACCGTTACACGAAAGGCCGTAGGGCAGGATACTACAAGTTGAGGGCGGATGCCAAGAGGAGATACGCTCTTCATGTAGGGAAGCCAGCCCGGAGAGGACGGATCAATGAGGGACGGTTCTTCAGGCTTGCCCAGACGAGGAAGAGCAAGGTGTTGATGGAATCGATAAGGAACGGAATATCTGACGCTATAATGGAGGAGGCAAAGAAAAATGGAATACGATAACCCGAATGACATAGGGAAGGTGATAAAGGCGATCCTTACGGGTTCGCCGGAAGTCATGTCCATGACGAGAGGGAGGATATACCCGATCGTGTCGTTATCCTCGGATTCCCCATGCGTGGTATATACTAAGACTGGGCTTGTCCCGGCGGGGGTGAAGGAGTATCCATCGTACTGCCTCGCGTCCGTGACCGTTACGGTTGTCGCACAGAGCTACAATGAGATGGTATCCCTTAGCGGGGCTGTCTTGGACGCTCTCGCGGAATTTTCTGGAACGATCGAGGACAAGGAGATCAAGCGGATAGCGTGGAGGAACGCCCGGGACGGTTATGAGGAGGGTGCCTATATGCAGGATATGGATTTTGAGATAAAAATGAGACAAATTTAAATTGATATTATTATGCCAAGAGCTAAAGGAGATTACATCGAGGGTAGAGACCTCATGTTGTTCGTTGATAAGAGCGAGGGTGCTGGCGAGGCCGTATGGACACCGACTGCGGCGGCCACGAGCCATACGATCAGTTACAGCGGCGAGACCAAGGAGCGTGTCACCAAGGACACGGATAACGGGGCGTTCAGCCAGAAGGCGGTGACGAAGCTGTCCGTGTCGATCACGTGCGAGGCGTTGACGACGTTCGACGCTGACATGGGATATGACAAGCTGCTTGAGATCATGAAGAAGAGGGAAGCCGTGAAATTGAAGTACGGATTTACCCAAGAGGCTACCGGGGAGAAATACGAGGAGGGCTTGTTCGTGATAACGTCGCTGGAGCAGACCAGCCCGGCGGACGATGACGCGACCTATACCGCCACGTTCGAGAATACGGGGAATGTGGAAACCAAGACGGTAGAGACGGCATGAGAAGGAAGATAATCATAGACGGCAAGGAATACCCTATCCGGGTCACTATCGGGGCTATGGTTGCGTACAAGCGTGACACGGGGGAGGATTTCACCTCGTTCAAGGGTGATGACATGGAGAAGGTGGGCTTGATCCTGTATCATGCCACGAGATCCGCTTGCAAGGCCGACGGGGTCGTGTTCCCGTTCGAGAAGCCGGAGGATATGCTCGATTTCATCGACATGGAGCAGGCCTCGGAGATCTTGGGGGATGGAGGCGGCGACAAGGCCGGGGATCCAAAAAAAAACTGACGGTATCCGAGCTGGTGGCCATAGCCATTGGGCGGGTAGGAATGGATCTGTCAGACGTATATGACATGGAGCCTGACGAGATCGGGCTGATCGTCAAGGAATGGGCGGCTCAGAGGGAGGAGGCTCACCGTGATAGCTGGGAGCGAGCCCGATTCGTCGCCCATTGTGTCTTGACGCCGTATTCCAAGAAGAAGAGGCTCCAGCCGACCGATATAGTCCGATTCAGCTGGGAGGAGCCGGAGCGTGGCAAGAAGGCCACGAGCAAGGACATAGAGAGGATGAAGAGGAAATATGTGTAATTAACCGTAAATGATATTATGGCAGGGGATCTAAGGGTAGCGATCACGCTGGACGCCAAGGGGTCGGGGATGCGACGAGAGATAGACGCGTTGCGTCAAGGTCTCGATATGGTCACCGACGCAGCTAACGACGCGGACGGGATCATGCGTCGTATCGGGAAGAACTTCTCTGATCTTAATGAGAAGCAGTTAGCCCGGACGAGAAGGCAGATAGACGCGCTAATCAAGAGATACAACTCTTTGAGCTCGCAATTCAACGGATCCGCCAATACCGCTTCCCCGATAAGCATGGGATCCTTGCCGGATGACGTGGGCAGGACGGCATCGCAATTCAACCAGATAGGGAACTCCGTGCAACAGCTGGCGCGTGAGCTACCGGCGTTCACGTATAGCGCGAGTACCGGATTCATGGCCATATCCAACAACTTGCCCATGCTCGCTGACGCTATATCGCAGGCGAGGAGGGAGAACGAGGCGTTGGTGGCCTCCGGGAAGAAAGGTGTCCCCGTGTGGAAGCAGGTGGCCAAATCCATCCTCTCGTGGAACACTGCGTTAAGTGTCGGCATAACGTTATTGACCGTTTACGGGGCTGACGTGGCCAAGGCCGTATCGGGGATGCTCGATCTCGGCAAGAGCGCGGACACGGGGGCTACCGCCGCCCGCCAGTTGAATGACGCGATAGCCGCTGGGACGAGGAACGCGCAAGGAGAGCTCACGGAATTGCGGGTACTCTACAAGGCGGCTACCGATGACACCCGTAGCCGCGAGGAGCGGTTGGAGGCCACGCGCAAGATGCAGAAGGAATACCCGTCCTATTTCGGCAATCTCGGTGAGGAGGTGGTGATGGCCGGTAATGCTGCGGACGCGTACACCCGTCTCGCGAGGAACCTGACGGACGCGGCCATAGCCCGCGCCTCGATGGACAAGATGACGGAGAACGCCTCCAGCCTAATAGACTTAAATGACCAAAAGAGGACATTAGAGGAGCAATTCAAATATTATTCCGAGGTAAGGGACAAGATGATGGAGAATCCGATGTACACCTCGGGTAGTGGCATTCAGGTGTTCAACCAGATGGATTCCAAGGTCAGGGCTTTGGAAGGCTCCTTGAAGAGGGTCAATGATGAGATAGAGTCATTTAACACCGCTAACGACAGGCTCGCGTCCAACATCAACGTATCCTCATTGACGGATAGTGGAAAGTCGTCGGGATCCGGATCGTCGGGATCGTTGGCGAACACGGATCTCAACACCCTCGGTGGGCTCACGAACAAGATCAACGAGCTACGTGATGCGCAGAACCGGGCATCCACCGATCAGGCCATCAACTTAGGCAAGGAGATCCAGCTATACCAAGATAAGCTGAAGCTGATGCAGCTCACGATCGACAACGGCATGACGAACGTGGCTAACGGAAACACTAAGAGCATAGACGCTCCCAGTATTGGCGGAGTTGACGTGCCTTCGGTGAGCATCCCTGTCAGCTTCGAGATCAGCGAGAATTTGAGACAAGAGAACTTGGAGAAAATGAGGCAGCAGTTCATGAGCTCGCTCACGTTCTCAGTTCCCGAGACAACGATTGAGGGGCTGACTATGATGTCTGACCTTATGGGCGGATTATCCGGTGTCGTGAGTGAATCTGCGGGGGCTTGGATGCAATGGGGAGCCACCCTTCTTGACACGATAGCCAAGGCGATCCCCCAGATCATAGCGTTGGCGAACGCGCAGATCATGGCATCCACCCAGCAGATGGTCGGCAATACCGCTGTCGCCGCCTCCGGAGCGGCGGCTTCCGTGGCCCAGATCCCTATCGTGGGTTGGGTCATGGCTATCGCTGCTGTGGCGGCTATGATGGCATCGCTTGCCTCCATTCCCAAGCCGAAGAAGCTGGCCAAGGGAGGTATAGCGTACAGGCCTACCTTCGCTATGGTCGGCGAGTACGCCGGAGCGTCCAACAACCCGGAGGTGATCGCTCCCTTGAACAAGTTGAAGGCCATGCTTGAGCCAGCGAGACCGGACTTGGGCGGGCTGTATCTTGAGACCAAGGTAAGGGGCAAGGATCTGTACGTGGTCTTGCGTGGCGTTGAGAACGAGAGGAGGAGAACGAGATGAGCATGAGCCTAAGATACGAGGGGGGCTTCTACAGCTACGCAAACACGCTGTACGATGTCAGGATATACCAAGAGGATTATTCCGGGGAGGTGGGCGAGATCGCCTTCACGGATGTCCCGCTGGAGATCGAGTGGCGTGAGGTTGACAAGCTGGAGCCCGTGCAATCGTCCTCGGCCAAGTTGCAGCTGTTCTCGGATACCGACAGGGAGTTTGTCGGGCTGTACACCGTGAAGGCCGGTAGCGTCCGCATGGATGTCCTTCGTGACGGGGAATTGTACTGGAGCGGCACGCTCGACCCGGAGCTGTACGAGGAGCCTTTCGCCTACGCCTCCGGATACGGGGTGGAGCTAACCTTCGCCGATCTCGCCATACTCGACAGATTGAACTTCAACGGGGAGGGATTCAAGACCTTGCGCGAGATAATCACGGAATCCCTCGCCAAGACGAACATAAATTACGTGTCGCCGCTGGATGAGCATATCAGCACCAAGAGGGATCGGTACGACGATGACGGAGACAGCCTCCTTGACCTCGTGTCCTTGCAGAGCCAGAACTTCTACGACGAGGACGGCGAGGCGATGAGCGCGCGGGAGGTGCTGGACGAGACCTTGCGGCCTTTTGCCCTGCGTCTCGTGCAGAAGGCGGGCAGGATACGCGTGTACGACCTTAACGCCCTCAGCTCGGCGTTCACGCCGGAGACGGTGGAATGGAGCTCGGATGATTCGACGCTCTCGGTGGACAAGGTATATAATAACGTTGAGCTCACGTTCTCGCCCTACGAGCGCACGACGTTGCTGCTCGGCGAGGTGGAGGAGAAATCCGTCGAGGGGCAGAGGGTGACGGTATGGTTCAGCACGTCCACGAACAACTCGGACGAGATAGGGTTCTATATCCACCTGTCGGACACGGGCGAGGGGCTCACGAAGAACGCCAACGCCAAGTTCTTCCGGATAGAGCCGTATTACTCCGGATCCGAGGAGGCGGGCGTGGCATGGACGGTCAAGACAACACGCCGGAACGCTAACGCCCTCGACGAGGCGAACTGGATTAGCTACGTACAAGACCCGTCATCCACGATCGGGGATTCCCTGTTGACCGTGCCGAGCACGCCATATATGGCTTACGCCGGGATCGTGAGGGATAATTACCGGTTGAGGGTGTCGTTGCAGCTTCTGTACGACCCGAGGCTCAACCCGTTTGAGGACAGCTCCACGATCAACGAGGAGGGGAATTACGAGGAGCAGAAGAACTGGGCGAACTTCGTCTATGTGCCCATCAAGCTGACGGTGCGTAACGAGGACGGATCCGTGGCCTACCATTTCGTGAATAACGCCGTGAAGGACAGCGACAGCTTTGCCAATCCCGGCGAGAAAGCGTTCTGGAAGACGGGCGAGGCCACGTGGGGCGAGGCTTGGCTTTGCTGGTACCAAGGGAACCGGAGGGATGAGAGCGGTCTCGGCGGCTGGCAGGAGAACAAGCAGATAATAGGATATTACCGGGACGAGCTTCCCGCCATGTTCGACAAATGGGGCTCGGGCGAGCTGATCGATATTCCCCCGATGGGAGGATATATCGAGATGGAGGTGGGCACCGGCATAATCATATACGATTACGGGCGCGAGATCAAGCAAGGGGTCTATGACCAATGCCGCTGGATGATGTACAAGGAGCCGAAGATCGAGTTTGTCCAAAAAAACGGGAACGAGATAGACGAGAAGGACATAGAGCTGTCGGCGTGGCTGAACAGGGACGCTAAGGACACTCTTACCATAGAGACGGTGGTGGGTACCATGCCGACCCCGTCCCCGGCGGCTCTCGGGCAGGTATTCGATACGGGCACTTACTTCATCCGTAACGAGTTCATACGGGCGGGCGTGACCGACCAGCTGGAGAAACTGTTGATCGGAACGATCTACACGGCTTACGCCACGCCCCACATGACGCTATCCGGGGAGGTGTCGATCCTCCCGTCTTTCATGACATACACGGACCGGAACGAGCCGGGGACGTATCTCCTGCTCTCCGAGACGCAGAACCTGAGAAACGACACGAGCTATATATCTATGGTACAGTTCGAGGCCGATGATTATGAGGGAATAGAATATACGACATAGATGGCGAAGAAACAATATACATACCAGACACGATATATCGCCGCCACGCCCCGGAACAAGAGGCTGACGGACGGTATAGAATCCGCGTCCAAGTCAGGGGGTGGCGGCATGGTCTCCATACCGTCCTCTCCCCGATACTGGAGGCTCGTGAGCGTTGACGGCGATGGCAACCCGTTGCCGGAGGGAACCGAGCATATCGAGACCGACTACACCGCCGTCAGCAAGAAGGACTTCGTGGCTTACGGCGTGGTCGATGAGGAGGATCCGGGCTCGATGTACCCGGTGGTGACTGACCACATGACGACCGGGCTCTTCCGCGCCAAGGCGAACGGCGGGCTCCTGTACGACCAAGCCACCGGCGGGTGGTACGTGGATCCCGACATGGCGGGAGGGGGCGGCATAGACGAGGAGGAGCTGTCCCGATACCTGACGAATAACAACTACATAACGGTGTCCTACCTCACGGAGAACGGCTACCTCACCCCGCAATCCCCGCTCACGGGATACAAGATCGCCGAGGCCTACACGCCGATCACGAAGGAGGACACGATCCTCACGGCGATAGGGAAGCTGGAGACCAACTTCGGGAACTACGTGGACTTGACGACCAACCAGACGGTGGGCGGCGTGAAGACGTTCACCGAGAACATATTGTCCCAGAAGGACGTGGTGGCCTACGCTACGTCGGACGACATCACGACGGCCTTGCCGATGGCCGATTACCAGACGACGGGTCTCGTGAGGATCAAGGCCAACGGCGGCATCCTGTACGACGATTCCGGCATATACATCGACCCGTCCCACTCGGGCGGTGGCGGCGTGTCGTTCACCCCGGGGACGGCGTTGGAGCTGACCGCGGACGGGACGCTGAACGTCCTCCTCGGCACGACGGCGGGGACGGCCTGCGCCGGTAACGATTCCCGTTTGCACACGCACCCGAACAAATCCACGCTGGACGGGATAGACGCGACCGACATCTCCCATTGGGGGACGGCCTACGACAGCAGCCACACGCACGGCAACAAGGGCGTCCTCGACGGCATCACGGCGACGCTGGTGGGCAACTGGAACTCGGCCTACAACGACAGCCACACGCATTCCAACAAGAGCTACCTTGACACGATCAACCAGAACCTCGGCACGTCGTACTCGCCCCTCTTCCAAGGGGTGAAAGTGACATCCCGCTGGCAGATCGACGGCACGGGGAGCGACCTCAACATAAGGAACAACGGCTCGCTGGCCGCCTACTTCTCGGGATCCAATAACGGCACGCTCTCCATCACGGGGAACCTGATAGCGAACGGCGACGTGGTGGCCTACGCCACTTCCGGCGGCATATCGGCCACGGTACCGGTGGCGGACAGCCAGACCTACGGGCTCGTGAGGTACGACAACTCCACCATCAAGATGAACTCCTCCGGGCAGCTGTACGTGGCTGGAGGCGGTGGCGGCGGGAGCGTGACGGTGATAGACAACCTCACCAGCACGTCCACGACGGCGGCTCTCTCGGCGAATATGGGGCGGGCGCTCGACCAACGCTTGCAGAACGTGCGGTTCGAGGGAGTGTCCACCTACGGGGGGACGATCTACCTCGGCTCTACGGGCTACGCCTTCATGAGGACGGGGGCGGTAACGATGGGTGGCGTGTCGGGCGGCTACCGGACGATAAGCGTGAACGGGGTGTCGGCCTCGATAGCGACGGACAGCCACACCCACGCTTGGAGCTCGATCACCGGGAGGCCGACGGTCATCAGCTCGATCACCTATTCGACGAGCGGGAGCGGGAACGTGGTGACGGGTGTCACGGCCTCGGGGAGCACCGTGTACGTGACCAAGGGCAACGTGAGCGGCGGCAGCTGGAACGGCGGGACGATAACGAGCGGCATCACGATCTCGAACAGCGGGGCGATAGGCATCGCCATCCGGACGGGCACGCCATTCGTGCAGTTCGGGTCGTACTGGAAGATACAGGCGGGCAGCGACCTCGGCTTCTATTACAGCAGCACGCAGGTGGGCTACTTCTCCGGGGTCAACCGGGGTAACATGTGGATAGCGGGCTCTCTGGTGCAGGGATCCGACATGAGGCTGAAGGATCGCCTCTCCGATCTCACCGGGGCGCTGGACGGGATCATGACGCTCGACGTGTTCCGGTTCACGTACAAGGATCGGCCTTATGACCGGGCGAGGATAGGCCTCTCGGCGCAGCAGGTCAACACGCGGTTCCCGGAGCTGGTGTTCATGGGCTCGGACGGCTACTACTCGTTGGACTACCCGGGCATGGTTCCCGTGGCGATAGCGGGGATCAAGGAGCTGGCGGCGATCGTGCTGCCGATGCGGGGCGAGCTGGAGACACTGAGAAGGCGTGTCGATAACCTCGACAGGAGGACGGACAACGCCTATAAGGAGATATTCGCTTTGAAGGAAGGGAGGGCGGCATAATGGCACTGTTACCTACGACAAATTTACGGCAGATATACCACGTGGCGTGCCGCCTCGGGGAGACTTTCGAGAGCGGGGGAAGGACATACCTGCACACCAGTCTCGCCAAGCTCTGCACGAGCGGGAGGATCAACATGTGGTCTCGTAAGAAGCCCGTGCGGTTCAAGGCCGACAACACGGACATCTACCCGGAATGGTGGAGGGCTACCGACGGCAAGTGCGGGATAGACTTCCCGACCTACACGTCCATCGGGTCGCTTGACAACCCGGGGTCGTTCCTGTACAACCTCCGCGCCCAGACGGACAAGTGGACGCACGCCGCCCCGAGGGGCACGTCGGTCGAGCCGTACCGCCTCGGGGACTTCCGGGGCTACAAGCACGACGCCATCCCGGCGGTGGAGGCGCTGGAGCAGGAGTATTATGACGTGTCGAACAACCGGATACAGATAGACTTCGACCTCGCCGTGCCCTCGGGCGACCCGGACAACCTGTCGCTCTCCGACCTCTCGGTGAACGGGGTGTCCCTCTCCGATTACTATATCGGGGCGATGCTGTACCGTAGCGGCGGGACGTACATGATCGGCACGAGCGACACCCCTATGGGGACGGGTAGCGCGTCAATGGTTATCGACGGGATCACGGACTCCCGGGCGGGGCTATGGACTGGCTACGTGTTCATGTCGAGGGTGGCGTTCGGCACGGGCGATCCCGTGCCCGAGAGCGTGTTCCTCTGCTTCCCGGTCGCCCCGCTGAGGGTGAACATACGCCCGCAGGGTACGGTGGTGCAGATCTACTGCATCGGCAACTGGACGGACAGCGCGAGGAACCGGGTGGAGTACACGATCACTATCGACAACGGGAACGGCCTCGCCGTCCGGATCGACGACATACAGGCGATCTTCGTCCGTGTCCGGGGGAACGGCGACCCGGAGAGCGACGGGGAGACGGTGGCGACCTACACGCACCCCTCGTCCGTCACGGTGCCGGGCAACGACCGGGTGACGATCGGCCCGTTCACGCAGGCGATCACCTACGCGGAGGGCTACACCTACTGGATAGCCGGGCGATCCTCCTACGCGGGGATAAGGACGAGCTTCACGCCGATAGAGGACATACAGGCGACATACATGAGATCACGTTAGACAACTTATTATAAACCATTAAAGAAGAGGAGGAAATCATCATGAAGACGGTATTCAGTAACGGGAGGAAGACGCTTGACACGGTATTGGTGGGCGAGAGCGTGACGATGCGCGGGCAGGCCACGATCGGCGACGCGGGCAACGAGTTCCACGGGCAGATCTCGCGGAACGACACGGGAGCCTACGTGGGCGATTACTCGCAGAACAACCTGTCGCTGGCCGACACGGGCGACATCGCGTATATCGTGGAGGCGGCGACGATGCTGGCGCAGCTGAGCGCGGACGTGGAGGAGAGATCATCGGAGGGCGAGGCATGAGAAAGGGAGAGCTTATCGTGCTGAACGCGATCTTCTCGGGGAAGGTGCGTTTGCCCAAGCTGACCGGCGACACGCTGTACGGGATCCTGTCGGCGAAGGCCGACATCTCCCGTCTGGCGGAGGGGATAAACGGGAAGGCCGAGGCGATCAAGAGGGACACCATGCCGGAGGGAGTCGATCCCTACTCGGTGAGCGAGGAGGATCCGGCGGTGAAGGCTTGGGTGGCGGCCTACGTGCCGATGCAGAACAGGCTGTACAACGAGGAGCTTGAGGCGGAGCTGCCCGCCCCGTGCGTGCCGAGGGAGGTGTTCCCCGACCTATGCGAGGGCTTGACCCCGGGCGAGGCGGAGATGCTTCTGAAATACATAGTCAAGCGATAGGGAGGGCAGGCTATGGAAACCGGACGATGTGACATGGCGCTTATCGGGACGGGGCTGAAACTGGCCCTCTCCCTCACGCTCCCCGGCGGGCTGACGATGGACGGGGTGGACTTCACCGCCCGGTTCTACATCTACCAAGGCAGGTCGATGGAGATCCCCAAGTCGGGGATGACCCGCGGGGACGACGGGACGTACCTCTGCGTGGTTGACACGACCCCTCTCGGTAGCGGCGGCGAGCTGAAATGCCAGGTGGAGGTCGACCTGCCGGACGGGATCGCCCCCGGCGGCACGAGGAAGGAGATATTGACGATACACACGGGGATAAACGTGGGCGATGGGTTGCGTAAGGGGTGACATACGGCGGTTGGACCGGGTGACGGGCGGGATTTCCCGTCTTGACCGGGTCACGGTCGGCATACGGCGGCTTGACGCTGTGACGGGGCGTATCTCCCTCGTGTGCGACGTGGACACGACCCATTACCTTGAGGTGAGCCCGTCGGCTCCCATGTGGATCACCACGGGAACGCCCGTGGTCTATCGGGTGACGAGCGACACGTCATGGACGGTCGAGTATTAACGAGTTAAATGAGCGAGTAATGAGACATCTGTACATATTGTTATTGGCGGCCATCCTCCCGTCGGTGTCGTGGGGGCAGGCCGATTTCACGCCTATCGATGCGGATAGCATAGCGGTGATCGACAGCGATACCGCGAGCTCCATCCCGGAGATAGGGATCGTGGGTGACGTGCTGTCCGGCTACGGGCTGACATCCACGGACAACGACACGGAGAGCAAGCGATTCAAGATGTGGCAGCGTGACGCGAACGGCACTCCCGTGCGTCGTATCGTTGTCCTGAAGGAGCGCTGGCCGAACGCCCCCGCCGACATACTGGAGAACCCGGGGGCGGAGGAAGGCAGCGGCGACGGCGGCTACAAGGTCGTGGCCGTGACGGAGAGGGAGTACGAGACGCTGGTACGGGACAGCGCGATATGGGGCGAGACGTGGCAGGTCAGCTACCCTTGGGGGATCAGCGACAAGAACCGGGACACGGTGCCCAACCGTCCCGGCTACGAGATCGTGTGCTACCAGAAAGGGCGGGAGAAGGCCAAGTTCTACGGGGTGGAATCACGTAAGTACAGCCGTGAGCTGATGGTTTTCCACGACACGCTCCCGGACGGCAAGGTGATCCCCTACCTGTGCGCGGCGGCGAACCTGCGCTCCATGATGGCGGATTACACGCCGGGGAGCACCGGGTATAAGTACGGCACCCGCTGGATGTTCTGCTCCCCGGAGGAGTCGGACCACTGGCTGGAGAAATGGAAGGCCTACCAGCGTGAGGAGGCCTTGGATGACGGGTACCTCAGAAGCTACCGTGACTGGCTGATCGGCATAGAGGGCGAGGGAAAGGAAAAGGCCACCCCGTCCCTCTTCCGTCCCACGGGATCGTCCCGGTTGGGCGGTGACGAGGACATCGAGGCGTTGCGTGACGTGGTGATCGGCAACGTGCTTTCGGGCTACATGACGGTCGCCCTCCCGTACGACGGGCAGCGTGACCGTTTCCGCTGGTTCTGGACGGACAGCGTGGGGACGCTGGGGCAGCAGATAATCGTGCTCGACACCACGGCTCCCAACCTGCCGGACAGCGTCAAGGCGAATGGCGACGGTCTCGCCCTCGCCTCGGTGAGCGTGAAGGCCTACGTGTGGTTCCGGGATCACGGGCTGCTATGGGGCGAGTGCTGGGAGGTCACGCCGGTGGAGGGCGGCTTCGAGTTCGTGTGCCTCAGGAAAGGCTCGGAATGGATGGCGGGAAACTCCCCGGACTATCCGGCGAACTCACGGGAGCTTTCCTTCTACACGTGGGACAGCGGGAAGAGGCTCGTGCCGATCCCCGCGGCTATGGAGAACCGGAAGATAGGGGAGGCTGATTACCCTCCGCTCTACTTCCCGGTGCGTATGGTGAACACTGACGTAAAGATAAAGGATAAATGACATGAAGGATGGTTGGGTAAGGGTTAACCCGGCGCAAGGGTCGGGGAACAAGGAGGTGAGCGTATCCTCCCTCACGGAGAACATGGGGCGTAATGCCCGGAGCACGGTGCTGACCTTCAAGGCCGTCAACTGCGCGGACATCCAACGTACCGTCATCCAGAAGGGTATGCCGGAGTACGTTGACATAGCGGACACCGCCGCCGCCCCGATGGAGGGCAAGGTGGTGACGATCTCGGGTCTGTCGAACTCCAGGCGGCTGACGTTCTCCCTCGGCACGGGGGATCTTGAGTTGACGCTCCCGGAGAGCTACATGGCGGCCGGGGTGTCCACCCCTAACGGGACGGAGATCGCCGGTGATCCGGGAGGCGTGGACTCATACGAGTTCTCGATCCAGTTCACCGTCCCGGCTAACGGGGACATGGAGCCGTTGACCCGTCAGGTCATCGTGACGGACGAGGGCGGCCATCAGGACGTTTGCCTGCTGACGCTGGCGGCTGGCGAGGCCTATTTACGTGTGCAGGAGGGCGACATAAACCTCGATTATTTGGGTACTCCCGTATCCGTAACGGTGGAATCGAACACGGAATGGACGGTAGAGTAGACATACCTTGGAAGGAGGGCGACGGTAACATCACCGTCACGCCCTCGACGGTCGGGAGCGACATCCCTAACGAGGGTATCGACCGGGAGCGGGCGATCACCTACCGGACGACCAAGGGCGCGCCGATCAGCGTGACGAGGACGGTACGGCAGGAGGGGAAGCGGCTCCGGCTCAACGGATCGGACGGGGCGTTCAAGTTGGCCGGTGGCGGCAGCTTCCTCGTGGTTAAACCCGAATTTTCCGGGGGGGGGGTGAAATACCTGTATTATAGCACGTTAAGCGGAAGGTTGACGACCTCCTCCGGGCAACATTTTAAAGTAAGATATTATGAGCGAGACAAGCGTTGATTTCCATAGCAAATATACCGGCGAGCAACTGGAGGCTCGCCTCGACCGTTGCAACCTCATGCCGACGGTGACAAGCGTCCCGGGGGAGGATTACCTCGCTTTCGTGGACGACGAGGGCACGCACGCCTTCAGGATAGGCGACGAGTGCCGCTACCGTGATGCGGACAGTGCTGAGTACACCTTCTACAAGCTGCGTGACATAACGGCGGAGGGCAAGGCCGTGTGGGGTATCGTGGGTGAGGGCGCTGGCGGTGGCGACAGGGAGACCGTCACGCTGGCCATCACGAGCAACCAAGGCTCGTTCGATGAGGCGTTCACCCAGCTCTGGATACAGGTATGGTACGACGGGGTCAAGGTTGACGTGCCCTATGACGGTCTTCCCGTGGAGGTCTCCCTCCCGGCGGGGAAGACGTGCCGGATCGTCGCCCCGGAGGTGAGGGGTTACAGGAGACCGGAGGACCAGACCATAGAGACGGTGGCCGGGGCTGACCGGGCGATATTCCTGAACTACTCCGCCGAGCTGGTGACGGTGACGGCCTCGGCCACGGACGGGACGGACTGCTACGGGCAGGTAGTGACGGTGAGGGTCGGTGACGACACGCTGCTGGAGGCGGAGGTGAGGCACGGGGTGTCCGTGCTGGTGCCGACCGGGTCGGAATACGTCGTGACGGGATCGGTGCTGAACGGCCACAAGACACCCTCGCTCACCTATACGGCCTCGCGGAAGGCGCGTTCCGTGGCGTTGAGCTACGAGCCGGTGACGCAGACGCTGGTGATATTCGACAGGTCGGTATATGTCCCGGGGAACATCACCGTGGAGAGCGAGGGCGACCTCGCCGCCATCCTCGGGAAGGTACGCCGCTGCCTCGCGAAGGGGACGGATGACGGCGTGGCGATCTGCTACCTCAACGACAGCTCGTCTACGATGTACGGGGGCGGCTCGGGAGCCTCTCTTGACGGCACGGAGGGGGACGTGATGACCTACTTTCCCGATACGTACTACCGCCACGAGACGCTGGACGGCGAGCGTTTCCGCTACGCGGTCAAGGCGGAGCGGGTGGATCACACCTACCTCCACTTCCCGGCCTCACTGGTGGGGACGTACAAGGGACACGTGGCGGACGGTAAGCTGTACAGCCGTAGCGGTGTGATACCGACCTCCAACATGACGTTCGATGAGCTCAAGATGGCGGCCAAGGCGCGTGGCGACGGCTTCGGGCTGATAGACTACGCCCAGCACTGCCAGCTGGCGATGCTGCTGTACGCCAAGTACGGGACACGCGACCTCCAGTCCGTCCTCGGGTCGGGCAAGGCCTTCTTCGACACGGACAACGTGACGGGGACGAGTAACGTCACCGGGATAGCCGACACCACGCCCGCCTCGTCGGGTTACGTGTGCGGCCTCGGGGTGGAGGGGATCTTCGGCTGCCTATCGGAGTACATGGACGGTATATATCTCCTTGACGGGAGATGGCACGTGACCGACCCGGACGGTACGGCACGGGAGGTGGAAGCGGCCACGAGCCCCACGGGATGGATAGCGGGCATGGCGCTGGAGGACGGCCCGGCGTTCGACATGATCCCGACACGCACGGGCGGCAGCGGCACGATGATGTACGCCGACTTCACGAGGACGGTGGACAACATGCTTCCCCTCGTGGCCTCCCGTGGATGCTTCACCACGTCGGGCGAGGCGTACCAGGACGACGGGATAGGCTACATCGACGCGCTCGACACCTCCTATATCCCGAGCCCCTACCGGGGATCGAGGCTGTCGTACAGGGGCAAGATCACGGTGATCGATGACGTGGAGGAGTTCAAGGCGTTGCCGATAATAGGATAACACTAAATGATACGGAATATGGATAACGAGGTAAGGAAGGTGCATGGCACGGCGGGAACGCCCGCCTTGGAGTGTTTGGATGGCAGGGTACCGGTATATGCCCTCAGGTGGGGATTCTCCGAGAACACGGGGGATCAGGGAAGCTCGGCCTTCGGGGTGAGCTATTACGAGACGATGTTCCCCCACGAGCCCACGGCGGGGGAGATGGCGGCGGCCATATCCGGCTGGCTCGCCGGGGTGACGGAGCCCGATCCCGTCAAGGTGGACGGGCATCCGGTATGGTACGAGCCGGAGGATCGCAACTCGCTGGAGTCGTACTTGCAGGACACGGAGGGCACGGTGCGCCTCCACGCGCTGGATGGCGTGACGATCGCCGTTGACGCGGCTGTCGCCCTCTCGGTGATCCGGGAAATGAACAGGTACGCCGTGGGGATCGAGACGTGGCTGCGGGGCAAGGAGGAGGAGCTTCTCTCCAAGGCCACGGCGGAGGAGATGAACGGCGTTGATCTCACGTCGGGCAAGCCGGGGGCGGTGACGCTATCGACGGAGACGATCGCCGGTGAGCTGGAGGAGGAGCGGGCTAACGACCCGGGCATCCTCGCGTCCAAGCTGGCCACGCTGACGGTGAACAGGGTATCGCTCTCGGCGGCGGAGGCTCTGGAGCTGAGACCCCTCTTCCCCAAGTGGGGAGAGAAGGGGGCGGAGTTCGGCTCGGAGCGTCCCGCGGGGTTCCGCTTCCAATACGGGGAATCTCTGTACGAGGTCGTCGTGGCGAGCGCGTTGCAGGAGGACTGGGTACCGACGGAGGTGCCTAACCTCTACAAGGTGGTGCAGGTCGAGCACGAGGGCACGATAGACGATCCCATACCCTGGGAGCGCAAGATGGAGCTGGTGAACGGGAAGTACTACACCGACCAAGGCGTGCTGTACGAGTGTATCCGTGACAGCGGGATGCCCCTTGATTTCGACCTGAAGGATCTCGTGTCCGGCGGGTTCGTGCAGGTGGTGGAACAGTGACAATGACTTATTATTAACCTTTAATTATTTACGTGTATGAGAAAGACGATGTTAATGGCGGGCTTGATGCTCGTTAGTCTCGCGCTGATGGCGCAGGAGACGTTGCCGGAGGAGACGGCGGGCACGTTCATTGACGTGACGACGTTCGGTGGTATGATGGTATTGGTCTCGGCGATCTGTACCGAGGTGGCCAAGCTGATCCCCTATATCGCGGATCACAAGTGGGCTAAGGTGCTGTCCTCGGTGGTGATCGGTATCGGGGCGACTATGGCGTGCTGGGGATTGCAGGTGTCCGACTACCTCTCCGGGCTGGTGTGGTGGCAGGCGTTGATCGCTGGCGTGGCCGTGGGGCTCAGCAGCTCGGGATTCTATGACGTAATCAAGGCCTTGTGGTCGATATTCAAGCCCAAGGAGGAGGCCAAGTGATGAGGGATCTGGAACCGGTCATGGACATGGCGCGCGGCATTGACGAGCACGGGGTGCTGGTGGTCATAGCCGCCGCCTTCATCGTCCTCTCCATCGGGATGTTCCTGATGATGATGCGGTGGTTCAAGAAGAGCATCGACCAGATGCTGACGGCGACGGAGCAGATCAAGGGGATCGCCGACCAGATAAGGGAGACGAACTCCATGATGGACAACATCGCCGAGGGGCTGATGCCGGAGACGCAGCTGAGGATCAAGAACACGTCGGGCGTTTACTTCGACTTGGCCACGGAGAAGGTGTGCCGGATGATAAAGAGGATCCGGGAGGAGAACCACATCGTGGACAGGGAGGCGACGGTACGCAAGATCCACACGTTGCTGACCAACCTCTACGAGGACAGGAACAGCCGCTTCGACAGCTACCGCTACCGGGGGAAGAGATTGTCGGAGTACTGCAACCCGGAGTGGATCGGCTGGGTGGCCAAGGTCGTCGAGGGCGAGCTGTACAACGAGGCTGGGGCTAACAACGGGAGGGCTTATACAAATGTCTCGGCGGTATATGAGAACATCAAGCTGGATTTCTATCATAGGTTGAATAACTGATTATGGAGCTGACGGCGGAGCGGAGGAAGGAGACCGGGGCGTTCTACACGCCGTATCGCTGGGCGGAGCTGGCCATGTACTACGTTGAGCGGATCGTCCCCGATTGCGGCGGTTACCGCTGGCGGGACCGCCCGTTCGTGTTCTATGACCCGGCTGCGGGCGAGGGGGCTTTGCTCGCGGCGGCCAATGACCACTACGGCGGCTGCCTCACGGCTGGCACCACCTTGGAGGCGGAGGATGTGGCTATCCTGCGAGGCAAGGGCGTTGTCATCGCCGGGCAGTCCGATTTCCTGTCCGACAAGCCGATACGGGGGATCGTCCCCGCCCCGGTGATGGCGGCGGCGATGGAATCCCGGCTGGTGGTGCTGACGAACCCGCCCTTCGAGGACGCTCCCGCGGGGCGTTACGAGGGCATGAGGCGACGATACGGCACGGCGAACAAGACCGAGCTCTTCATCAGCCGTATCCTCCACGAGCTGCGCCCCGTCCTGCTGTGCTCCTTCAGCAAGCTGGGCGTGCTGACCGGGGCGAGAAACGGGGCGTGGCGGCGTGCTACCGGGCTGATGGACCGTATAGTGCCGGGCGGCTGCTTCGTCTGCCGTTCGAGGACGTGGCCGGGGCTCAGGGGGGATTTTCCCATTCTCTTCGCCTGCTACTCGGGTATCCCGGGATGCGAGGGGGAGACCCGACGATCCATCACCGTGGACGTGTGGGAGCGACCGCCGGAGGAACTGACGATATTAAGAGAGATGAATTGATTATGGAGAGGATAACGGACAATTTCAGTATGGAGGAGCTGACGCGGAGCGAGACCGCCGTGGCTATGGGGATAAGGAACGAGCCGGGGGCGAGGGAACGGCTGGCGCTGGTGAACCTGTGCGCCAAGCTGCTCCAGCCCCTTCGGGACGCTTACGGCAAGCCGATAACGATCAACTCGGGGTACAGGTGCCCGGAGCTTAACAAGGCCGTTGGCGGCGTGCCCACGAGCCAGCACCAGAGAGGCGAGGCGGCTGACCTGAGTATCGACGGCAAGGCGGGCGACCTCCTTGAGCTGATCGAGGAGAATCATTTACCCTTCGACCAAGCGATATTATATAGGAAGCGTAACTTCCTCCACGTGTCGCTGAGGCTGGAGGGGGAACAGCGGGAGCAGATCATCATAAAGAAATAATGGCATGACTTGGTCATAAGGCTTGGACACTGACCAAGTTCAAGTGACCAAGTAAGCGAAGCGATCCTTGACATGATTAATTGCCGCCAATCCTATAATGCATATAGGATGTCGAATGCTTTGCGTATCTTTGTGTTCTTAAAAAAATTTATTATGTATTATTACGTTTGGTTTGATGAGAGTGATAAGGAAGGCGAATATTATTCAAACTTCTATGGAGGAATTTTGATTCGATCCACGGATTATGATAAAGTCCTCCTTATGATGAAATGCATAGTTGAGGAGTTAGGCTTGTCAAACGAGGAGATAAAATGGCAGAAAGTAAACGCATATACATTTGATAAATACATAAAACTCGTTGATTTCACTTTTGACCTATTGGAGAATGATCTTGCGAAGATTCGGATTTTTTTCAGGAACAATCAATTTGTAGCGATAGGATTGACACATGAGCAACGGAGAAAAAGTTTCTCCTTGTTGTATTATCAATTCATAAAGCATTCTTTTGGCTTTCAGTACTCGAACGATACGGGAAAGAAAATAAACCTGAAATTGTTTATAGATGATATTCCTATGAAAGGGGAGGATAAGGCTGATTTTGAGAATTACCTGTATAAGCTTAATTCGGATGATGTCTTTCGTAAAGGGAACGTGGAGATCGCCCGTGGGGATATTCGGGAGGTGGATTCAAAGAAACATATCCCATTGCAATTAATGGACTTGATATTAGGAGCTATCTGTTTCAGGCTTAATGACAAGCATAAAATAAAGGATCCGGATACCAACAAGAGAGGTGTTCGGACAAGGCTGAAGGAACGGCTATATAAGCATATAAACGAGAGAATACGGAGAATAAGGCCTGGGTTTAATATCGGAGAAAGCACGGCCAATAAGGTCGATAGCGATAGATGGAACAATCCTTATAGCCATTGGAGTTTTAAGCCGATCAACAGCATACGCGATATTAGTAAATCGAAAGGGAATAAAAAATAGCCCCCACCTATCTACACAAGTGAGCTACGATCTACGTAGCCTTTCAATAAGTCGAGAGCTATTCTTCATACAAAGATAGTGTTTATTTGGGGATATAATAATAAATCGAGGAAAATACTTTATTTTTTTTCTTTTTATGGCGGCAATTACCATGTTATGCCGCCTTTCTCGTATCCGGGCGGCCTCCAAGTACGGGTACGGGCTTAAATGGGTATGACATGAAGACATGGCAGGTTATCCTCACCGTTTCGCTTACGGCGGCGGTGAGCTTCCTATTCGGTTATAAGCTGGGAGGCGTTGACGCTCCCTCCCCGGTAGCTGGCGACACGCTGGTGATCCGCGACACGACGCGTGACAGTATCCCGTACCCGGTGGTGGAAACGGTGATCCGTGACGTTCCCGAGCTGTTCCCGGTCTATGTCACGATGGGCGGCGACACGATCCACGAGGACATCTTGGTTCCCGTGCCCATCACGGTCAAGGAGTACGTGACGGACAGCTACCGGGCGTGGGTCTCCGGCTACAAGCCCTCGCTGGACAGCGTGTGGGTCTATCCCACGACGGAGCGGATCTACATACGCGAGAAGGCGAGACGCTGGGGCATCGGCATATCCGCCGGATACGGCGTGGGGAAGGACGGCCTGTCGCCGTACGTCGGTGCCGGGGTGTACTGGAGGGTGTGGTAGGGGAGGATCCCCGTGGCGGGAACCCTCCCGGTATATATCGACTCTGGGCTTAGCGGGTCAATATATCCAGCTCGAACTGTTTTGGATCATTCGTGTAGTCGATGACCATCCGGATCGCCATATCTGCCTGCCGCCTCATGACACGGACGTAATTATAGATCGGCCTGTTTTCCTTCATGGACTGGCCGAGACAATATTCCACGATCTCCGTCCTTATACCAAGATCGAAGGCGAATTGCGCGAAGGTCTTCCGGGCGGAGTAGAAGCTGATGTTCGACTTTATATCCAGCTCTTCCCCGAGCCTCTTCATGCAACGGTTCACGTAACATAGGAAATTTCTGTATGTGAACTTATAGCCGAAATCCAGCTTCCCGCTTCTTGCGATATATTTACGCACGATGGCTCTCGCCTCCTCCGGTAGAGAGAAAATGACCTGTTTATCCCCTTCCCGCCTGTGGGCTGTCTTTTTCCGCACGTAGCTTACCGTGTTACCGTCAAACTTGGCTTCCACGAGATCGGCGAGGTTCATGCCGCCGAGATAGAACGAGAGCAGGAAAAGGTCACGAGCGAGGGACAATCTCTTGTGTACGGTCTTGAACGCCAATATCCTCCTGAACTCATCGATCGTCAAGTCCAAGGTTTTCGCCGGGGACTTGGGCATTTGCGTGTACGTGAACGGGTGGATGTCATACTCTACCATCCCGTCCCGTATGGCCTCGTTGATCCTCGCCTTCAAGTGCGATAGCCTCATTTGCTTGGTCGCCCCGCTTAGGTCGGACATTCCCCGGACAAACTTATCAATGGTGGACGGCGTGAATCCGCTAAGTGGGATATTCCCCAATATGGAAAGGATCTTGCCCAACGTGTACGCGTTCATGTCGGCGTAGCTTCCCCGTCCTTCTTTCCTGAACTCATCTATCCTTTTTTCCATGTATTCCTTGATCGTCACTACCTCCGTAGCTCGTACACGTTTCTCGATCATCTCCTTGATCTGGGCACAGGAATACCTGTCTTGGTGGGTTATCCCGTCGAGTTTCTCTTGGTATTCCGATAACACGTATGCGAGCCTCTGGTTCATCAGCCTCGCGTCCTTCCGGCACACGACCTTTCCCTTGTCGAACTGGAACAGGTCATCGATCTCGTACCCGGTGGAGATGTAGCGGACTGCCCTCTTATGGGTGATCGTCAAATAAATCAAGAATGTTTTCTTGGATGTCTGTCTGGTTGGTAAGACCGAAAATCGAAGTGTTGCCATATTCTTTAAAAGTTTTCGCGACAAACATTCCGACAAACAAAATAGCTGGATTTCCGGATATTTATCGCTTTTTTTTAAAGAATTTCGCTTGGGTTTTAAAGAAAAGACCGCTATAAATTATTGATTTACAGCGGTCTAAATGGAGAGCCGAAAGCCGGACTTGAACCGGCGACCTACGCATTACGAATGCGTTGCTCTACCAGCTGAGCTATTTCGGCAATGATTTCAAAGTCCGTTATCGAAAACCTTTATCGTTTGTTTTCGGGTGCAAAAGTATAACCTTTATTTGACATCCGCAAGCAGATTCGCCAAAAAATTATCTAAATCTTTGTCCAAATCTTTCAATAGCGGGTCATCCAGACGGAGCATATCGTCATCGATAAACAAAAGTTCCTCTATCTCAACGAAATCCTCATTTGTCAAACTGATGGAGAATGGTTTCAGGAAACAAGGGGCATCGAACACCTTCTTGGTAGACAAGATCGTGAGTACCGCCTTTATGGAAGCGGCCGCCTGCTTGTTGAACGCTTTTTCCTCTTGGCTGGAGTCGATCCAATCGAAGATGACAACCTTGTCGAGCAGCTGCTCCCTGTCATCATAGATTTGAAGTTCCCCACTTTCAGGGTCGGCTTGCACATAAAGATCATTGACGAAATTCCCGGAATCGTCGTGTGTCAGTTTCTCGATGGCCGACATAAACGTGTTCTCTATAAGGGATTGGACTTTTGCCGTGTTTGCGTTCATAGATTTATTCTCCTTTAATAGCCCTCAAAAGTAATAATAATTCGATGAAATGGTGCCGTCATCAGTCACCAAATTGCAGATTAAGTTTTTTGTCCGAGCGGATCCGTTCGGATAGGGCTTGTACATAAAGCTTTTGCATTTGGGCATTCTTGCTCTTGTCATCGCCATTCCGGTTGAAGAGCTCATAGGATTTGTGCGCCCACTCATAAGCCTTGTTCAAGTCCCCTTTCATCTCATTGCAGAAAGCGAGATTCGAGGCGGCCTTGGCGCGGGTCTTCCAGTTGCTTGTCCCTTGGTATAGGCGCATCCAGATCTCCTCAGCCATATCCCATCTCTCGTTGGCGGCGTAAGCGGAAGCCTCCTTCCATCGCGAGCCTGCTCCGGTGAAATACCAGCGGGTCTCGTTCGCCCAATGGGGTACGAAGCTGGAATAGATCTTGGCTCCGAAATATTTCCCGGTTGCTCGCAACGCCTCTTCCGGGGAGGGCAAGATCTCGTTGAGCAGGGGCAGGTAGTCCGAGCTCTCGATCCAGCTGAGGCTATCCTCCATCTGCACGGTGGCCAAAGGCGTTTCCCTGTCAGGAAGGTAAGAGCGTACCACGCCTTTCACGTGCACGTCGATGGAGCCAAGCAGGAACCCTTCGGCCAATGGACTGATCTTCTTTTCCATATCGAACAGCAGACGGTCGATCGAGATGACAGCGTTCGCACCTGTCTCCTCGCAGAGCGATGCCACTTGAGAGGGAGAGAGCCTCTTGTCTACCAAGGCTTCGCTATCCTCCCTGACCGCCTTCTCGTAAAGCAGCACGTCGTTGAAGTAAGAGGCGCTTACGATCGCCTCGCCCAGCGCTTGGCAAGCGTCGAACAGGGCGCTGTCTGCCTTGGCCTTGCAGGTGTCTTGCCGTTCTCCTTGCAAGATATAGGTGTAGCCTTCGTTCTCCGCCTGGGGTACCGCGTTGTTCACGACCAGGATATTCGCCACTTCCCCGGGAAAGGTGATCTCCGCCGGGTTATAAGTCTCGATATTCACGTAACGGACCGTCTCGCAGGCGGTCAATAACCCTCCGGCTAATAGAATAAGTAAAAAGTTTCTCATCATGTATCGTTGAAAAAGGGGGTGATCGCACCCCCTCCTTATTATTACGCTAAATCACTGATCGCCTTGAAATAGCCGATGGACTCCGCGATCCCTAAGAAAGGATCTTTCATGTCCTTCTCGAATTCAAGGCTGCACATCCCCGTGTAATTCACCTCTCGCATCATGCGTACCAGTGCGGGGAAGTCGATCTTTCCCCGTCCGATCTCGATGCCGACACCCGCCTTGCTCGCGTCGGTCACGTCCTTGATATGCATATCGAATACCCGGGTATGATACCGTTTCAGGTCGGCTACCGGGTCGCAACCGTTACGTAAGTCATGCCCTACGTCTAAGCACATCCCCAGGCGCGGGTCCAGATCCTTCGTATGCTCCCATACATCCGTGGCATCCGGATAAGTCTTGATGTCAGGTCCATGCAGGTGTATCGCGTAATGGAAATCGCCATACTCCTTCAACTTCTGATCCACGTACGGAAGCAGCTCATAGTTAGGCACGCCGACGATCAGTTTCACGCCTACACGCCGGGCGTACGCGAAAGCGCGATCCACCTCCTCCTTGCTTCTCATGTAGATAGGGCCTACGCCATACCCCGTCACCTTGTGCGCGGCACATTTGGTGTGAAAGGCCTTGATCTGCTCGTCCGTGCTGTCTAAAGGCAGGTGGAAGTCCTTGATACACAGGTAATGAATATCTAGCCGCTCCAATGTCTTGAGCGTCGTGTCCAGATCGAAGTTCACGAACGTGTATCCGGCCATACCCAAATGGAAGGGATTGACCGCCTTGGAAGCCTGTGCGACGCGCGGCTCCGGAGCGTTAGCCTTGGCAATGGCGGAGGTGCCTAACAGGAGCGCTCCCGCCAATCCCTGTTTGAAAAATCTTCTTCTTGAATTTCCCATGTTTTCTATGATTATTAGATTCGTGAAGCAAATATACTCTTTTTTCATGAGCCTCGTGGATTTTAGCCGGATAAAAAGACTTCGCGCGAGCCCGTGGTGGTAAATAGCTGCTTTTTGTCGCTTAAATCCCTGATTCCTTTGGAAACTTGATGTTTGGCGAACGATAATCCACTATATTTGTATAACCTTGATCCCGTTGTTGAACTAACGGCTTCTTGGTCTTGTTTTACCTTTATATAAATCTATATATCATGAAACAAACGATCTTATGTCTGGCATTGTGCCTCTCTTTCCCGCTGATGGCTCAGCGGGAGGCTACGGTGGCGATCCACCCGGAGCAGGGAAAACAGGTTATCCCCAAGGAAATTTACGGACAATTCGCGGAGCATTTGGGCTCTTGTATCTACGGTGGGTTGTGGGTAGGCGAGGACTCGCCCATCCCGAACACGAAGGGTTACCGTAACGACGTGTTGGAGGCGCTGCGTAAGCTGAAAGTGCCTGTCTTGCGCTGGCCGGGGGGCTGCTTCGCCGACGAGTATCATTGGATGGACGGTATCGGCCCACAGGAGAACCGCCCCCGCTTGGTGAACAATAACTGGGGAGGGACCGTGGAGGATAACAGCTTCGGTACGCACGAGTTCTTGAATCTTTGTGAGCTGCTCGGCTGCGAGCCTTACGTCTGCGGAAACGTGGGCAGTGGCTCGGTGGAGGAGCTGGCGAAGTGGGTGGAGTACATGACCGCCGAGCAGGGCGGCCCTATGGCGAAGCTCCGGAAAGAGAACGGGCGCGAGAAGCCGTGGAAGGTGAAGTATATTGGGGTAGGCAACGAGAGCTGGGGCTGTGGCGGCAATATGAGGCCGGAGTATTACGCCGACTTGTACCGCCGCTACTCCACCTATTGCCGGAATTACGACGGGAACCAACTTTTCAAGATCGCGAGCGGCGCCAGCGATTACGATTATAATTGGACGGAGGTGCTGATGCGTAACGTGGGCGGACGGATGGACGGCCTTTCCTTACATTATTATACCGTGAACAACTGGGAGGATAAGGGATCGGCTACCGAATTCACCGACGAGGATTATTACGAGACGATCGGGAAGTGCCGGGAGATCGAGGATGTGTTGCGCCGCCATATCGCCATCATGGATAAGTATGATCCCCAGAAACAGATCGGCTTGATGGTGGATGAGTGGGGTACCTGGTGGGATGAGGAGCCGGGCACGATCAGCGGGCATCTGTTCCAGCAGAACACCTTGCGCGACGCGTTGGTGGCTGCCTTGACGCTCGATATTTTCCACCGCTATACGGATCGGGTGCGGATGACGAATATCGCCCAGATCGCCAACGTGTTGCAGGCGATGGTGCTGACCGATGGCGACCGGATGCTGCTTACCCCTACGTATCATGTGTTCGAGATGTACAACGTGCATCAGGGGGCGACTTTTCTTCCATTGGAGCTGACCTGCGAGCGCCGGATCGTGCGAAGAGACCGGATCGTGCCGATGGTGAGCGCTACCGCCTCGCGCGACAAGGAGGGGGTGATCCATATCTCGCTCTCGAATATCGACTTGAATGAGGCGCAGGTGGTGACGATCTCCCTGGATAACCTGCCTGTCCGTTCCGTCAACGGGCGAATCCTGACCTCGGCGAGGATCGGGGATCATAATACGTTTGATCGTCCCGACTTGGTGAAGCCGGAGGATTTCAAGGGGGCTAAGTTGACCTCCGGCGGCTTGCGGGTGGAGCTTCCCGCGAAATCCGTCGTGACCTTGACGGTGAGGTGAGCGGTCGTCGGTTAATGGCATTACGAAAATGGCGTACCCATCTGGGTACGCCATTTTCTATTGGTTGTAGCCGCATGAAGCCTTTGTCTCTTTTTTATTCCGCCGCTTGCTTGTAGTTGACTTTACAGTCGAACGCTCGGTAGAGAATCTCTACGGGGATCGTTCTCTCCTCTCCGGTCTCGTTCGGCTCCACGTCGATAGAGATGATCTTCAGCCAACCGTATTTCTTGTAATCCCCGGTCATGAAACTCACCTCGAACCAATCACTTTTTACAAAGGGAACCCCATATTTCACTCCTGCCACTACCGTGCTGTCCTCAAGCCCATAAGGACGTGCGATGATTAAATGGTGATCGAGCGTACTATATACCTCCAAATGGCCTCCTTCTTTACTGAATGTATATTGGGATATGTTCAACTTCGGGTCGGATTGCCTTCCGTCCAAATACTCGCAAGAGGATAGAAAAGGGAATAAGATGCAGAGTAAAAAGAATATCTTTTTCATAAGGATGGTTTTTAGTTTCAGCGTGATTTTAAAGACAAAGCGGACAAAAAACGCACGCTCGCGTTCTTGCCCCGTGAGAGACCGCCTATGGCGAATGGGCGGAAGGGACGTTCATTCTTGATATGCGCAAGGTTAGGCATTTACCGGTATATGGGCAAATTATTATTCATGAATCGTCTGATTGTTTATGGATTATTAACATTCGTTCGTTTGCGTGGCAGATAAGCCTATCTTGCCGATGCGGTGATGGGCATACCTGCCGCATCCATCTTGCCCTTCCCGAGGAAAATGGAGAACCCTGCCGAACCTTTCCCGAAACTATCCCCAACGAGCGAGAAAAGGTTGAGGAGGTAGTCATAAGGTTATTTGGGGAATTTTTTCTAATATTGCCCGTGCGTTTAGGGTCTGAGATATGCCTTTCGTTAAATTCAAACAGAGTGATGGAGAACTGCTGATCTTGTTGAGATCGGGAGAGGCGGACGCTTTTACCGCCCTATATGAGCGGTATCATCGTCTGTTGTATGTTCTCGCCTATAAATATTTGAAGGATCGGGATGCCTCTGAAGATGCGGTGCAACAGGTTTTTCTGAAACTTTGGGAGGCACGCTCGTTTATGGAACCTAACATGAATTTGCGAAACTACCTTTATACCATGTTGAAGAATCTCGTGTTGAATGAGATCCGTGACCGGAATAGCGCGGTTGAGAAAAATTATGAGATGGCGCAATGCTCCTCGGCCTATGAGGATGAGTTGTTCCATAAGATCGAGGAGAAAGATATGATGTCGCGCTTGTATGAGGCGATAGATCGTTTGCCGGAACAGAAACGGAAAGTGGTATGGTACAAGTTGAGAGGGAACTTGAGGAATCAGGAGATAGCGGAGAGGTTGGGGATCTCTATCCCTACGGTGAAGACGCATTACGCGCAGGCGATCAAGATGCTGCGGGCACAATTTGAAAGATTCTTTTTGTTTCTTTTATATTTATGGTACTCATCCTGTTGAGTGTTTTATGTGTTAATTGGGTAAGACTATGAGAATGCCGGATTCATTGATTATAGAGAAAACGTTGAACAACGAGGCCACGGAAGAGGAGGCTCGCGAGGTGGTTCGTTGGTTTGCTACGCCTGAGGGCCAGTCATGGCTTTCGGCCCGGATGGATCAGGATGAACGGCTGATCTCTTTGGGGGAGGAGATGGAATGGATGGATCATGAGATCCCGTCTCGGATTATGTATGAGCGGATCATGCGTCAGCTTCGTCGGCAAAGGATCAGGCGTATCGTCGCATATGCGGCCGCTGTCTTGATCCCGATGGCGTTGGCGCTCACTCTCTTCGTGCAGGTAAACTCTCGGGTGAACTTGCTGGCGGATGATAAGTACGAGGAAATCTATGTCCCTAACGGGGAACGTATGCAGGTACTTTTCCAGGATGGCAGCAAGGCTTTTCTGAATGCGGGAAGCCGTCTGAGGTATCCTCGCCAATTTACCCTTTCGGAACGTAAGGTTTATCTGGAGGGGGAGGCTTGGTTCGAGATCGAGAAGAGCCGGCGCCCCTTTATTGTGGGGCTTTCCGATTTTGATGTCAGTGTTTTGGGGACGACCTTCGACGTGAAGGCTTACCCGGATGAGGAGGCTGTCGTGGTTACGTTGGAGACCGGGACGATCCGGCTGGAGTCGGCATACTTCCAGACGCATCGGTTGACTCCGGGTGAGACCGCTGTTTACGATAAACGCTCACGGCGTTGTGAGGTGCAGTATTGTCCGGGCATAGAGCGGTATTCCGCCTGGAGGCATAACGTACTTTACTTTAAGGATACCCCGTTGGATGAGGTGATCCGCATGTTGACCCGAAAATATGATAAATCTTTCGTGGTGAAAGACCCTGCCGCCTTGCGTTATTCCTATACGATCACGATGATTGGGGCGGACTTACCGGCGGTGCTGGAGGATCTGGAGAAAATCACACCCGTGCGTTTCGTGGAGAATGGCGAGATGATAGAAATTTGGATGCGTGAGTGAGGAAACATGGGGCTTATCCCTTGAGGGGAATCTTCCGCCTGTAATAGGGATGTGCATGAATGCGTGCGTGTTTTTGTGATGGATGGGAAAAAATTGAAGCAAGACTCATACTTCTTCTTCCTTTGCGTGTCTATTTAGTGAGAAATATAATACAAAATGTTAACCGCTAAATTAGATACGCATTATGAATACCTCGTAAGCTTTATAAAGAAAAACAACCAAGAGACCCATGTGTACCTTGGTTGGTCCTCTGTTTTTTTAACTGATTTCTAATACCATTATAAAATCATTACACACCAATGAAAGATAAACAACGATGCTCTCGGCATAAGGGCTTTTTAGAGCTCATAGAGAAAATACCGACTACCATGAGGCTGGCCTCTCTATTCTTGATCGCCGCGTCGATGAATTTCACGGCGATGGCATCTTCTTTGCGTGTCTCGATCGCTTTGGACAATGTACGAATGGAGAAGGCTTTGGATGTGATCATGGGCCAGACGGGACTGGATGTCGCTTATAGTAAGCAGGTGGTGGACTTGGATCACCGGGTGAGTCTCCATTTTACGGACGCGGAATTGGAAAGTGTCTTGGATAAGATGACGGAGGGGACTTCCCTGGCTTATGAGATCAAGGATGGGAAGATATATCTTTTTGAGAGATCGAATCGCGGAAAGACCCTATTTTCCTCGGTAAATCAGGATAGCCGGCGGATAACCGGTGTCGTGAAAGATGCGAAAGGAGAACCGATTATCGGGGCGAACATCGTGGTTAAAGGGACGTCGATAGGTACGATCACGGATATGCAAGGTAAATTTTCCTTGTCAGTGCCAGACAATGCCGTGTTGCAGATCACTTATATTGGTTATAAGACGATGGAGCAAGCCGTGGGAACACGCGATTTCCTGAATGTCCTTTTGCAAGAAGATATGGAGCAACTGGACGAGGTGGTCGTAGTGGGATACGGAACAATGAAGAAGCGGGATGTTGTCGGCTCGATTTCCACGATCAGTAGCGAGGAGATCACGAAGATCCCTACCACCAATCTGGCGGAAAGTCTGCAGGGCGTGTCGAGCGGTATGATGGTGTCAAGCACCAGCGGACACCCGGGATCCGCTCCGGAGATCAAGATTCGCGGAATTAACTCGATCAACCTAAGTACGGATCCGCTTTGGATTATTGATGGTATGCCTATCCATACGGGATCTACTGAGCATCTCGCGGATGGCGTGAAGGGAGTCTCTGCCATATCCATGATTAACCCGAACGATATAGAGTCTATCGAGGTGCTGAAGGATGCTGCCGCGACAGCCATTTATGGTAGCCGTGCCGCTGGAGGTGTTATCTTAGTGACAACCAAGTCGAACAAAGGCAAGCTGACGGGGGTGAACGTGAGCTATGATGGAGGTGTCTCCAAGATCCCCTTTTCCCAAAATGATATTTTCGTGGATTCCCAGACTTGGTGGAACTTGATGGATGTCGCTCAACAAAATGCGGGAAATGCCTTGCTCACTCCCGCCCAGATCATGTCGATCCAATTTTGGGGCGATCGTCCTGAAATGACCAAGGAAGAAGCGATTGCCTCGAATGTGGATCAGTTGGACGCTCTTACGCAGGACGCCCGTTTCCATCAATTCAGCTTGACGGCTAATAAAGGATTCGAGACGGGAGGAGTGATGTTCTCGGCGAATTACCGGGATGAGAAAGGTCTGATCAAGAATAATGATTTCAAACGTTTTACCGGACGTTTCAGTTTTAACTTCAAACCGATTAACTCGGTGGAGGTCGGGGTCAACGCAAACTTTATTTACCTGAAGACGAATGGCGTGAAATCGGTTCAGGGAAAAGGTCAAGGGGGATGGGCGAACTGGCGCTATACGCTCCCTTGGTATAAGATCTACGATGAGAACTCGCAGACTGGTTACTGGGCCGTGAACAGTGGTTACAATATGGCCGCTTTCTCAGATCGGGATTTGGTCCGTCATGATGTCGATCAGTATCGTATGTTAGCTAATGGATATTTGCAATGGAATACACCGATCGAGGGATTGATGATCAAAGGTGAGGCTGGCGTGGATCTGATCGTGAACAATAGTTCTTCTTGGGAATCCGCTTTGCTGCAACCGGTGACTCCGTTTGTGTCCTATGCCTATGAGCAATCTGTCACTAAATCGATTATCAACTACGATGCGTTCATTAATTATAATAAGACATTCAATACGATTCATGCGTTCGATGTCACGGTTGGTGCGGAGGCTTCGAGGGACTGGGCTTATAACCGGCGTGCGGAAGGGCAGGATTTGCAAACTGTCTATCCGGAATTGCGGAATCCGTTGACCATGCTTTCTATGGGTGGAGCTCGGGGAGGAGACTCTTATTTGCTGGGTGTCTTCGCTCGTGCCAACTATAAGTTGATGGACAAATATCTGTTGAACGCCAGTTTCCGTAGGGATGGCCATTCCGCCTTCAGTGCGGATAACCGTTGGGCTACCTTTTATGCGTTTGGTGCGGGATGGATCGTTTCCGAAGAGGCGTTCATGAAAGATATTGAGTGGTTGAATCTCTTTAAATTGAGGGGCAGTTATGGTATTACGGGAAATACTTCTGTCAATAACTCGATGACTTATTTACGCTGGGGATTGGATACAAGCAAGATATTTGGCGTGGAGTATCTTCCAGGAGCGACGACGGTAGGTCCCTTAGGGAGCTCGGATTTGAAATGGGAGACGACGGCTAACTTGGATGTTGGTTTTGATTTCGGAATCTTGAACAACCGGATCAGTGGATCGTTCGCCTATTATAAGCAGAAGATCTCGGACTTGATCCTGTTAGGGAATATACAACCTTCGGTGGGCTTCGATACGAATCAGATCTACGAGAACGTCGGTGATATGAAGAACTGGGGATTCGAGTTCAATATATCTTCCACGAATATCGAGACGAAGGAGTTCATGTGGAAGACAGATTTCAACATCTCGACGAACCGGAACAAGATCCTCCGGCTGAACGCCTCGGAGCAGGGGAAGGGCTATGAGGGCTCAACCTCGATCCGCAAAGAGGGAGAGGCTCTCAACACCTGGTACTTGGCGAACAATGTCGGGGTGGATCCCGAACGGGGTATCTATATGATCGAGGAACGGAACCAGGAGATCTGGGACAATGAGTACCGGACGGAAACCACGGGAAAGCTGATCCCGATGACAAACAACAATGTGTCTGACAACAAGATTGTCCAGCATGGGAAAACTCCGCTTCCTAAATTCTATGGAGGGTTGAGCAATACATTCTATTGGAAGGGCTTCGACCTGAATATCATGCTTAGTTTCGCTGGTGGCCACTGGCTGCTTAATTCGTTGTACGCGACGGGAAGCCAGATGACGACAGAAAGTAATACGATCAAGGATTTTGCGGGGAATACCTGGGAGAAGCCGGGTGATATAGCGAAGTATCCGCAAAATGTGGCGGGTAACGTATATCATTATGAAAATGACGGAAGCTATACGGAAACGACGGTCTCTTATACAAGTGTGGGCCAGACGACCCGTTTCTTGCAAAGAGGGGATTATCTCCGTCTGAGAAACTTGCAGTTAGGATATACCTTGCCGGCGTCTGTGTTGAGCAAGATCAAGCTGAGTAATCTCCGATTCTATGTCGGCGTGACGAACCTGTTTACGATAACGGGCTATGACGGGTTGGATCCGGAGACGGAACAAGATTTACCTGTTCCGCGGACGATTAATTTTGGTTGTTCATTAAATCTATAATCCTTAATCGATATGAAAAAGAATTTATGTCTTATAACGCTTATATGTGCTTGTATATGTGTTTCTTGTAATGATTTCTTCGAATTGAAGAGACCCCAGGAGACACAATGGACAACAACATCTACTTTTGAGCAAGGGCTTTCTTCCGCTTATTGGAATATGCAGTGGGGGGAAGATGGTAGAGGCTTTCCTCATTATCTTGATTTCCTGACGTCAGGAACAGCGTCGTTGATGCAGGGGAATACGCCTGGATTGGACGGGGAGAGATATTTTTACCGGAGTTTTGAGGAAAAGCTCGGCCGGATGTCAAATATCTGGAAATGGAATTACAACGTGATCACGAAATGTAACCTGGCCTTGGACGTGGATCGGGACGGGGAGGGGAATCCTTTCAATCTTGACATCGCGGGTGATGATTATCAACATAATTATCTTCGTCAGGTGGCTGAGTATCACTTCTGCCGTGCGTATGCTTATTGGAGGCTGATCAAGGTATTCGCTCCCCCGTATAATCATGGTGGTGGGAATGACCAGCCCATCATTCCGCTAAAGGAAACGGCTTCTTATTCCAAGGAAGAGGTCGAGAATGAGGAATTAGGTTCGGTAGAGCAGGTATATGACTTGATTATCCGGGATCTCATATTCGCTAAAGAGAATCTTCCGGATCAATTCACGAAGAATTCGTGGAACGATGTCTCGGGCTATGAGTGCGGACGGGCGAATAAGTGGGTTGCTACCGCTTTACTGGGGAAAGTCTATTTCCTGATGGGATGGTATAAGGAGGCCAAGGCCGAGTTTGACGCATTGATCGAATACGCGGAATCTACCGGGACATATCAGCTGGAAGAACCAAAGGCTCCCTTCAATAAGGAGAAAGCGGGTGATATTCCTAAAGAGTCTATCTGGGAATTTAACAGTGGTTTCCTGGACGGACAGTTTGAGCGGCACAACAACTATATGTATTGCGGCATGGTGATGGGCTTGCGGTTCCGCGACTCGAACGGGGATGAGCTGGTAAGTCTGCCCGGCAATAACGAGGGGACGGTCTTGAGTTCCTGGAACGCGTTCGGGATCGCCTATACGGCGCTGAAAGAGATGGGCTGGATGGTCGATCCGATGAATGGGGATTACACGATCACGCCAGAGGCCGAGGCGGATTTGAGGTATCAGCAGGTTTATCATTTGATGCTTCCGTACAAGGAGGGGATCGTGAAAGGGGATCCGGAATACTTGACTACCGAGTCGTTGTCCGGCCATGCGATGGTGAACACGCCACACGTGTATATTGACAAGTTCTTCAGGGGGGCGACCCCTTATGGGAAGTTCTCCAAGTTCCCGTTTATCCGGTTGGCGGATATTTACCTCTTGCGTGCGTGGCTGCGATGGAACGACGGGGATTTGCAGGGTGCTGCGAATGATATGAATATTGTCTGGAATAGGGCTAACCCACAGAATCCGGACATTTATACCTCTGCCAACGTAAATCATGACGCGATCTACCGTGAGTACTTACGCGAGATGACGGGAGAGGGATGGACGGTCGATTTTATGATGGGGACGCAAATGGTGATCCCCGCCGGGGATAGCGAGCTGAATACGGAGGTGGCTCCCCCTTATTCCGATTGGTACTGGCCGATCCCGGATAGCGAGACCACATTGAACCATAAATATGATTAATCATGCCATGAAAAACGAATAGGGCTGCTTGACAGGCTTATTCTATTTACGAGTACGGACGAGACTAATGCCGGTGGGGGAAATCCCCACTGGTATTGGTTATTGTCCGGATCTCATACTCTATAAGTGGCTGATCTCCTGTTTTGTGAGAACGATGAGATCGGCTATATGGAGATGCCATGCCCAAATGAAGTTAAATCCCAGATTATGATGATGAAGATATTGCCCTTTTTTTCTTGTCTTTTACTATTGATAGCGTGCCAGGATCCGGTGCGGGAAAATAAGTCCCCGGTGGATTACGTAAATCCTTTCGTTGATTCCCATAAAAGTCGCTGGTTCTTTTTCTCCTCCGCGAGCAGGCCTTTCGGGATGGTGAACTTGAGCCCCGATACTAACGTGGAAGGTTCCTGGAATTCCGGATATATGTATGATAGTACCTATATCCGTTGTTTCAGCCATGTGCACGCTTGGCAATTGTCGGGCATACCGGTTATGCCGACCGTTGGCGAGTTCAAGGGGCATTTGGGAATGGAGGCTTATAAATCCTCTTTTGGCCACGAGGGAGAGATCGCGATGCCGGGTTACCATAAGGTCTATTTGGACGACTATGATGTATGGGCGGAACTGACATCTACATGTCGGGTCGGGATGCATCGATATACCTTTCCGGAGACAGACCAAGCCTATATCCTGTTTGACACGGGTGCTTTCCTCGCCCATTCGGCTATGGACTCCTCTGCGGTCCGTAAAGTGAACGATTATGAGATCGAGGGAATGTCGTTGATGGCGCCTACCATCAGGCGACCTAAGGCGACCCCAATCTATTTCGTGGCTCGTTTTGATAAGAAGATGAGCGCTTTTGGTGGATGGCAGGAGCGGGTCGTGCAGTATGGGCCAGCTTCCATCTCGGGAAAGGACGTGGGGGCTTTCGCCCGGTTCGATACCCGTGAGGGGGAGAAGATACAGCTAAAGGTGGCGATCTCTTACAACAGTACGGAGCAGGCCCGTAAGAACATGGAGGCGGAGCTGGGCGATTGGGATTTTGATCGGGTGAAAGAGGAGTCGTTCGCCGAGTGGAACCGGGAATTGGGCAAGATCCAGGTGGAAGGAGGCACGGAGCGGCAACGGATAAAATTCTACACGGATTTGTGGCATGCCTTGTTAGGGCGTCGGATCGTGAGTGATGTGGACGGGAAATACCTGGACATGACAGGTGATGCCCCCGTGACTCGGCAAGCTCCGCTGGATAAAAACGGCAGGCCGTGGCCACATTATAATTTTGATGCCTTGTGGGGCAGCCATTGGTCGCTGAATATCCTTTGGTCGATGGCTTATCCGGAGATAATGGATGGCTTCTGCAATACGATGGTGAGCATGTATGAGAATGGGGGATTGATCCCGCGCGGGCCTTCTGGCGGCAACTATACCTATGTGATGATCGGGGATCCCGCGAGTTCTTTCTTCGCGGCGGCGTATAACAAGGGGATCCGGAATTACGACGTGGAGAAGGCTTATGAGGGACTCCGGAAAAATGCCTTCGTGGGAGGGATCCGGGATCATGCCGGCTATGAGCATGAGAGCCCGGCTTTTGGCGGAGGTATGGATTATTACGTCAAGCAAGGTTGGGTACCAGAACGCATCAAGGCAGGTGGTGGGCATAAGGATGGTTGCGCGATGACTTTAGAGTACGCTTACCAGGACTGGTGCTTGGCGCAGTTGGCTGCCGGATTGGGGAAAAAGTCGGATTATGATTTGTTCATGAAGCGTTCCCGGAATTACAGGAATGTATGGAACCCGGAGAATAAGTATATGCAACCGCGAGAGATGGACGGAAGTTGGTGTGAGGAGTTCAGGCCGGTGGGGACGGAATTTGGGTTTACGGAGGCTAATGGAGCCGTCTACACCCATTATGTACCTCATGATATGCCGGGATTGATCGAGCTTTTCGGGGGTAAGGAGGCCTATGCCGAACGATTGAACTGGCAGTTTGAGGAAGGAGCCAAGAACGGTTTTAAGCACGACCGGCATTATACGACTTGGACAGCCTATACCAATCAGCCAGGTACGGGAATGGCCCATTTGTTTAATCATGCGGGATATCCTTGGCTGACCCAGAAATGGGTACGGGCGGTGAAGGAGGCCTATGCCGATATTACCCCATATGGGGGATATGAGGACGATGAGGATCAAGGACAGATGGGGGCGTTGGGCGTGTTGATGGCCATCGGGCTGTTTGAGGTTGATGGAGGGGCGGCGCGATCTCCCGTGTATGAGATCTCCACCCCGATCTTTGATAAGGTACGGATCAAGCTGAATCCGGATTATTACAGTGGAGATGAGTTCACGATAGTCACGGTTAACAATAACGCGAAGGGAAATATATACATCAAGTCCGCTCGCTTGAATGGGAAGCCGCAGGGCATGTATTGGTTCTCTCATCAAGCGTTCGCGAATGGAGGGACGTTGGTGCTCGAACTCGATTCCGTCCCGAATAAAAAGTGGGGATTATAGAATTTGTTTGGATACAGAAATTAGTTATATGAAAAAGAAGGTCGCGAGTATAATAGGCGTTAGTTTATATATATCGGCATTGGCCGCGCAAGATACGTTGTTTGTCTCCCCTCGGGGAGCGGGAACGTTATTCTCCCGGGAGGAGCCAGGTAGCGTGGAAGGACTATGCCCAAAATTGGCATCCATTTCAGGACCTGCCCGTTCAGTGGTCGTTTACTTCGAGAAGGGACTTTATGAATTGAAAGAGCCCTTGCTCATTACCGCGAAAGAGAAGAATCCATCGATCGATACCTTGACATTTCAAGGGAGTTCCTCTGGAGTGGCTGTCCTTTCCGGAGGAAGACGTGTATTCGGATGGAAACCGGCGGACAAAGGGATTATGAAGGCGGAACTTCCCGTTGGAGTGGATTTCCGGCAGCTGTATGTAAATGATCGGATGGAGATCCGGGCTCGGATTCCGAATCGTACAAATGAGGATGATTATTCGCCCTATAACAGGGTCGTTGGTTTTGACGAGCAAAGGCAGACCGTATTGATCGCTCGTGAGGAATGGGATGGTTGGAATGATCAGGATGGTATCGAGATGGTGATTAATCATCATTGGTATCAGAGTCGTTTTCGCATCGATTCGGTGTTTATGAAAGGGGATCAAGTGGAGATCTTGCCTGTGATACCTACTCGTAAACATCTCTTTCAGTTAACCTATGCACAGATGTTGGCTTCAGGGAAACCGTATTATTTTGAGAATTCCTTGGCGTTCGTGGATCAGCCACGGGAGTGGTTCTTCCAAAAAGATAATGCTACGCTGTATTATTGCCCGGAGAATACGGCAAACGTAAGAGAAATTCCCGTAACCTATCCTCTATTGGATAAAGTATTGAAAATAGCTGGAGAGGAGGAGGCTCCTATAGAGAATGTATACGTCAAGAATTTGAAATTCGGATTCACGAATTGGCTTGTGCCAAGCCGCGAGGGGATAATAGGTACGCAAGGTGTGCAAGGACGAGGCTACCCGGGCGACTGGGAGAACGGGATACTGGAAGTGGAATTTGCGCGCAACATTCGGATTCATCATTGTCATTTTGTGGGTGCGGGCGATAATGGAGTCGTATTTACCAAAGGAGTGAAAGAAAGTGAGATCGCTTTCTCTCATTTTGATCAGATCAGCGCGAACGCAATCGTGATAGATACCTACAGGAAGGGGCTTCAGCCTAAATCCTTCCTATGTGAGAAGAACCGGATCACGGATAATTTGATCGAGAACGTGGGAATGCATTATACGAATGGTATGGGGTTGATCGTCAGTTATGTGGCTAAAACGATAATCCGGAATAATGAGATCCGGAACGGCCGATATACAGGGATGCAGATCGGGAACCATTTCGGAGACAATATCTCGGTGATGAGGGACAACGTGATCAAGAAAAACAATATACACCGGGTGATGTTGCTGCACGATGACGGAGGGGCGATCTATACCTTGTCGTTGCAACCGGGAACACAGATCCGGGAAAACTGGATGCATGATTTCGGACGGAGCGATTGGGCGGATAATTTTCCCGTGAATGGGGTATTCTTGGATAATAACAGTGGCTATATCCGGGTGCAGGATAACGTGTTTACGGATTTGGATACGGTTGACCGGATCAAGGAGCAGTGTGCGGGGAACGCCACGACTCGAGATAATATTTTAGTCAATAACAATAGCCAGGATCCGGAGATCAAGGCCACTGCCGGTTATCGCGGGGAAGTGGGGATAATCGTGAATGATGTGGACGTAAAGTAGGAGCGCTATGGGTAGAGTGGAGAGTAGGAGAGGGAGAATGTGGCAGAACGACGGACGGTGGATTATTGTCGTACTTTGCCTTCTTTGGGGAATGGGGCTCTCGTTGGTGAAAGCTTCTCCCCAAGTGTACAAGTGGGATAAGGGGGGAATCCGGATCGCATTGAAGGAATGTTTGGAGATTCCGGAGATGTCGTGGCCGGTTACTTTACTGCATTATCGGGTCGATTTGTCGGAGGCGCGAGTCAGCGATCCAAACAAGCTGTCGCTTTTAGGGGAGGACGGGAGAGCGATCCCGTTTCAGCTGACCGATATACGAGCGGAAAAGGGTGTGATACGGGAGGCTACACTGTGTTTCTTGTCTGATCTGGAACCGGGGGAAGTCAAGGAATTTCATCTTCTACCAAAGGCAGCTAAGGAACGGGAAGCGTATCTGCCTGCTCTGGAACCTGTAAGTGTAACCTCTACGGATACTTCTGTATACATCTCGAATGGATTGATCCGGCTGGGGATCAATAAGATTTGGGGTGATGGCCGACAGGTTCTCTTGAAATTAGGGACCATGAAGGAATGGCTTGGAGAGTTGAGGCTTCCTAAGGAGGCCATCTTGAGTGGATTTGAGATCGAGAAAAAGGCGGAAGGAGATGTATTCGCGGAATATCAGCTTCATTTGTTTTTTGACCGGACGAGGAGATACGACCTGACCGTACGTTTGATCGCTGGTATGGATTATGTGGAGATGGATGAACGCATGAGCGGTTTCGAGCCGTCTGCCCAATTGGCCGCCATTTTGGACTGGTACCGGTTCCATCCGGAGATTCGTTATTGCCCGACGCGGGCTGAGCGGATCGACAAAGCGGGTAAGGGATACGGGAATTTCCGTTGGGAGCCGATGGAGGGATTGGAGCCATCAGCTAATGCGGACAGACATCCGATGGCGGATTTCGACCAAAGGAACGGAGAAGATGGCAAACTGCCTTTTCGCCTTTCCTCTTACCATAACTGGATGACGTGGTGGCGGCTGCATACGGCGGCGTTTTGGAGCGAGACGACCGGCCAGTCTGTAGGCATCTATATCCATGATTTTGAGAAATGGAAAGATCCGTCGTATCCTTTGTGGGGGAGCAAGGAGTATCTTTCCGTGGAATATTATTACCAGAAAGACCGTTTTTATTGGAGATTCCCATTGGTGAACGGAGAGCGTTCCGTCTCTATCGCCTTGTATCCTCATCAAAAGGACAAGGATTTGGTGAATCAGACCGATAAGTCGTTGGTGTATATTGATTATTTACGCCGTTGGTATGGCTGGATCTCGTTAGACAAGACGAAGGATTGGATTTTGGATTACGATTCGGATCGCTCGGAGCACCGGCCTTTTTATCGTTTGGCGGAGCGGGAATTGAAGGCGGATCCGGAAGGAGTGCTCCAGCGATTCCGCCGGAATGTCCGGGCGATGGCCACCGCTAACGAACGGCTCTCCGAACCTACGCCGGTAGGGGCCAGGGAGTACTTGGACTATTTGACCCCTTTATTCGAGATCTCGGAAAACCAGCTTTCTGCAGCCGATTATAAAAAGACGAGGGCTTATTATCTGTTCATGAATTACGTGTTCATGGATGAGGCGCTGATGCCTATCCGGACCTTGTTGAGTGGCCATCCGAATTTCCTGGCTGACCTGAAGTCGATACCGGGCGCTGTCGCCTTCCTCTTCCCCGATCATCCGGAGGCTCGGGAATTCGCGGATCATTTTGAGAAATCCATCGCGTTGAATTTGCGATTTCATGTCCGACCTTTCGTGAAAAGTTGGGGAGCGAAAGGTGGGCGTTCCACGGAGAATTTATCGTGCTACACCTGGGCTTTTTTGCGACCGACCTTGAAGACCTCTTTCTTGCTGCACCATTATTATGATGGGAAGAACCGGATGTTGCAGCCGAATTTTTCCGCTTATTGCGACTGGTTGCTGAATACCCTGACCGCTCCGTTGGATCAATTGGATGGAAGGCGGGCGATCCCTCCGCAAGGCGCTCATGCCCGAAGGCCGGATATTCCCGATCTGCTGAATACCTTGGGGCAGGAGTTGAGATATTATGACCCGCTGCTGGCGGAACATATCTTTTGGGAAACACGCCCGGACGACCCGAGCTTTGAATCTCGTAAACCGGCGGATATTTGGGCGGTGGCCTCAAGAAGCGAGCGCCCTTACGAGCGAGGGACCAATCCGCGGTTGCGGTCGGCCAAATATACGGGTTACGGCTATGTGCTTCGCCGTAATTACGGGGATCCGGATGAGATGTACGTCAATCTGCAACAGATAGACGATGGCCCGAATTACCGCTGGGGACGTGCGGGTAAAGGCGGAAATGGTGTCATTTATTATTATGCGGATGGTAAACGTTATAGCCATAACGGGACGGAGGATGTCGGCGACGGGCCTTTTGGCGATACGGAGCGTTGCACGAACTTCGGCGTGAAAAAGGAGGGTGTATATCGGGGAATTGGCGAATATCGGAGCGTGGGACGTAATGACCTGACCGAGCCTCTATTCGATTTCGGATTCGCACAGTTCGCCTCGATCCAGGGGAATGAGGAGGTCTTGCCGCTTTATTGGTCGAGAAGCGTGCTGATGGCTGATAATGATTACATCGTGATTCTTGACGATGTGGCGGATGCCTCTGTCGATGGACGCTTCTCTTGGTTTGTAGGCTCTCAGGATAATTTCCCGGAGATCTATCAGCTCAAGCCGGGAGCTGCCGGGGTGAAAGCGAATGTCCGGCTGGGCTCCAGCCCTTATCATAAGGATAAGGAGGAGCCCGAGACTAAGGGACTGTATTTTGACGGGAAAGGGGATTTCCTGACCTTGGTGACTCATCGAAAGGATTTGAAGGTGAAGTTCAGGTCGGATGTCTGCCGGGTGGATCATCCTTCGGGGACGAAGGATTGGATTTTCCGGAAGGATCGTCCCTTCGTGTATGCGGAAGATGGGATAGGGTTTGAAGGGAAGGCCGGTTTTATCCGCCGGAACGGCAGAAGGCACTATCAGGCCGCTTTATTCGAAGGGACGAGATTGTCCGTTCCCGGTATATCGATCCGGTTCGCGGAGGGGAGTCGGCGGAATGGCTTGAGCTTGGAGATGAAGGAAGGCGTTTATTCAGGGAAGATCCAGGTCACGATCCCTACATGGATCCGTATCGAATCGGATAAGAGGCTGGATGCTGATTATCAGTTCTATTTGGACGGGCTCGCTACCGTACCGCGAGAGAAGGACGATCAGGGCTATTTGTTACGTCTGGATGCGGGGACGTATGATTGGCAACTGACGGATCGAGGGCTTATCCCCGGGCGACCGATAATCAGGCGTTGCGTGAGTGGGGCGGATGGGTGCGAATTTACATGGAATTCGGTTCCGGGCGCTACCTGTTATGCTGTCTGGAAGAGTTTGGATGCGGGGGAGACATGGCAATTATATCGGGAGAATCTCTTGGATACGGTATGCCGGATGGAGAATCAAGGGGCGGATACGAAGATACATCTTCGTGTCAGCGCTTGCGCTACTGGAGGAATGGGGGAACCTTCCCCGGACTATCCCGTTTATTTCTCGCCGGATAAGGCGCATGAGCCGGAAGGTTTACGGGTGGAGCTTGATGGATATGTCGCTACGTTGAGTTGGGGGCAGGTACTGGGAGTGGATCATTATACGGTTTATAGTCGTGAAAAGGGATCGGAGCCGTTCAAGCCGGTTTATACAGGGGAAGATCCAACGTGTCGGCTTCAACTGGCAAGTGATCGTGTCTATGAGTTTGCGGTGACGGCTACCAATGGCAATGGGGAAAGCTCCAAAAGCGTGATCGTGGACACGGATCGGAGTCGTTTTATCAACTGGTCTCCCGTCCCCGAAGAAGGCTTCCGGCGCGACCCCGAGAGCCAAGAAAACGGCTATATCGAGTATAACCCGTGGATGGAGGATCGGATGAGGATCTTGACTTATCCGGAGTAAATGTGTGCAAGTACCTTTTGGGTTAGGGAAAATAGGGTGAGGTTTATAGGAAAGGACATGAAAAGAATTTGGAATATGAAGACGATGTTTTATGGAATGTTATCTTGCTTGCTGCTCGGTGTTTTGCCGTTGAATGCGCAAGATAAACTGTCGCAAGAGCAGGCGGAGTTGGATCAGCTGAGGAAGTATGAGCGGGATAATCCGCCTCGTTCGCGGATGCCTGTACCGGGTGCGGAAGAGGATGAGAGGTTGTTTGGGGCCCGTTTGATGCGGTCCACGACTTTGTTGGCGACCAGCAACCCAAATCGGAGACAGCCTGTGTTCGTGCTGATCTATGGGCAATCGATTACCGGAAGCAAAAGTTTCACCGACCATATACGGGATTACTTACAGGATAAATTCCCTTATGCGGACATCCGTGTCGAGAATCGCTCGATCGGAGGCTTTGGAGGTGAGCAGTTGATCCGCACGGCTGTGCACGATGTGTATCGGGCTTGCCCGGATCTGCTTATTTTTCATGTCTATGGGGGCGAGAATCATGGGGAGTTGGAGACATTCTTTAGCAATGTACGGCGTTATACGACCGCGGATATTATCTTGATGAACCATCATATCAACGGAAGCCAGGATGTGATCAAATATAATGAGGCTTCATACGATTATTTACGTTACATCGCGAATAAATATAATTGCGAGCTGGTGGACATGACACGTAACTGGAGCCGTTACTTAGTGGAGAACAACTTGCGGGTAAAAGATCTGTTGCGCGACAATACGCATCCCAACCGTGACGGGAATTGGCTCATGGCTCAGCTGATCGGGCGACATATCCGATTGAATACGCTATATCCCAGCGATTGGTATAAGAATGTCCAAAGTTATTTTGTGAAAAACGCTTACGATGTGGATGAGGAGAACCCTTTCCGGTTTACGGGAGAACCTTGGGAAATGGTGGACGGAGTACCTTGTGGAAAGGACACTAAAAGCTCGTTGCGCTTGACCTTTGAGGGAAGTCGTGTGGATATTGTCTTGGGGGTGATAGATAGTATATGGAAGAAAGGGACGGCACGAATCTTGATAGATGGTAAACCTGTTTCCAAGAACTCCTCGTTATATACGATTACACGCCCGAGCGCTGGCCCGCGAACTTGGTTTCCTCTGGTACGTCGTGTGGAACATCAATCAGCTTTGTTGGAAGAGACTTGGACGTTGGAGGTGACATCCGTCAATCCGGATTCGACGGTTTGGTCTTTTAATGTGTATGGATCGGAGACTGGTTTCGACGGTTCTGGGACAAGCGACCGGCCTTTTGTCTCTAAGTCTGGAAGGGTAGTGATAGATGCGGATGATTTCATGTTTATCCGGATCAAGAATACGTTTAAAGTGGCGACCCCCGTAGGTTTTAAGTCAACTTGGGAAGTGAAACCTCTTTATCAAGAGATCTACGCCTCTCCGGAAATCCAGGATGCGAAAAAGGTCTATAAGACAACGGTCGTACAAGGATTGACGAATGCTCTCCACGTGTTAGAGATTATTCCGGAAGGAGATGGGCTGGTGCCGATTGAGGCGATCGAGATTCACCGCCCTCCGTTAAGATAGACAGGAGAACTTATGGTTTAGAGCATATATTATGCGGCATCCTATGGTCGATTGGGCTCAAAATTTCGATCTGTGGCACTAACGAGAGTCTTTTAGGCATCGTATATTATGTAGAAGCAAAATTAGGGTAAATATGAAAAAGGGCGGATTGTTGTTAAATATAATATTATTGGTTACTTTTGGGTGTGCGGGAGAGGTGTGTGCTCAACAGGCTCCGATCGTGTTTAACTACAATGAGGCGGCTAAGCCTGGAGAGGCATTTAACTTGCAAGGAACAGGTTGGAGTGAACATGTGGAGTTGTGGGGCAGTCGGATTCAGGGAGATGAAACAGATTTAGCTCCCTCTTTCCCGATCCAGGTGATCGGCAAAAGTGCGGGAAGTGTGACGGGCATTGTCCCTGCGGACAGGCGATTCCGGCAAAATTCCCTGATCGCTGTGTGGGTTAAGGAAGGGGACAATATCAGCGAGCCGGTATTCTTGAACCGGGCAAGGGCGGTTACGTTGGAATTTGACGAGATCATGCCTAAATATGTGTTCCGTATTTTCGGAAGGAACTTGGCTTTTCCCGGTAGCCAGCCGATGGTGACGTTTGTCCATCCGGCCAATGGTTCCCATTTGCCAGCTACGGTTGTGGCTGCGGATCCGTATATATTGACCGTGCAGGCTCCGGAGCGATTGGAGACGGGCGTGCGTTATCGCATATTGGTGAATAACGGGACTGGAGGTTCTTATGGCGATGCTTGGGCGGAAGAGACTTTATTGGCACGCTCTGCCGGTGTCGATCCTTTTTCATTAGGAGTACCTTGGGGAAGTGATTTCCTTTTTTACAAGAATGTCTATAATGTTCGGTCTGATACCCGCTTGAGGCTTCATGCGGTGGGGGATGGTCTGGCGAATGATCGGGAGGCATTACAAGAGGCTATTGATGTGGCGCATGCGGCAGGTGGTGGCGTAATCTATCTGCCCGTCGGAACGTATAGACTGGAATTTCGGGAGGGAAGTGGTCTTATCATGCGCTCGAACGTGGTGCTGAAAGGCGATGGCCCTGAGCGTACGGTTATTCAATATGGCTTCGGGATTCCTCCTTCCTATCCAGATCCTATTGGCGTGGGAGGCTGGCCTGACCATACGACCGAGGGAGTTGCTTTATTGTGGCCATTGCGAACGGAGTTAAGCGGCCTTTCCAATCTGAAAATCCAAAACGTGAATGAGTCTGGGCTATGGCGACATAGCTTGAAAACGATTTGTCCTAAACCCGGGGAGAAGGCGCCAGGCGCTTCCGGATCCCGTTTCTTTGCGGTTAATTGTCATTTTGACTTGGCGGTCGCTTGGGGACTTTCTTGGGGATATGTGGACAAGATGGTGGTAGCAGACTGCCAATTCCGGAGTTATGCCAATATTACCTGGCCTTGGATGTGGCATTGTGATGGCTCTTCTAATTTCGTAGTCCGTGGCAACCGGGTGTTTTACGCCGCCGGACGTTTCGGTTTCAGTAATGGCTATAATGGGATTATCGAGAATAACCACATTACCCGGATGGGTGATCTACAAGCGTTTCGTGGGGAGACGGGAGGTTTCAATATTGACTTCACCAAGGATATGATTGTGATGAATAATATCATGGATGTGGAGGGGGAGTTTATTGAGGATCACAATATGGGAGAGACGATCTTGAGCCAAGGCGGGAATCCGATCGGCCAATCTTTGGGACGGGTGCAGGAGGCCTCCGCAAATTCTGTGACTGATAGAAATCAGAATTGGGGACGGCTCCGTACTTCTGATCTTTCAACCTGCTCCGTGCTCGCTATCGTGAAAGGGAAGGGGGCCGGGCAGTGGCGGAGAATCCTACGAAACGATCGCCATACGATCTATGTGGACGCGCCTTGGAAAGTCGTCCCCGATACGAGCAGCAATTATGTGGTTACCCAATGGTCTGCGGAAGATTGGCTGGTAAGAGGGAATGTGCTTAAGGAAAATAACCGGGGCATTTGGTTCTATTGCGGGGGGACGGACATCGCTATTGTGAACAATCAACTGGAAAATTCGGAAGGAATCTATTTACGTTCGGACCAACGGGTTGAGATGGGGCGGTATAACTTGATGTGGAACGCGATTGTCGAGGAAAATACGGTAAGTCGCACCGCAAGGAAACGGCCTGCTCATATCTGTTCGGTCTTGGCGGTGCAAAAGCATGATACTTTGATTGGATTAGGTAGTATCGGTATCGAGATCCGGCGGAACACGATCGTGGCAGCCAAGCCAAACGTTCGCTCGTTTGTCCCAGGTGAAGGCTATTGGAACGAGGTGCGTACCACGACGGAAGAGACGTTGAATCAAGCGATAGGTATAGAGGGTACGGTGTTCGATGGGAATAAGGCGATCAATCTGGAACGCGCTTATTGGTTGAGCGATAAGGGAACCGCACAGACCACGATCAAGGATCCCGTTCTTTTGGGGGTAGATGCGTTGACGAATCGTCCGTTTTCTCCGGGAATAGCGGATGGTACGGTGTACCAAACGACAATTAAGGAGCCCGAAGATCCCTTCAAACCTTATTTAACAGGGGAGGCCCCGCTCATTTGCCGGGATCTGGGAACCGAGACTTCGGACGGCGTGTCGCTTCGGAAGGTCGTTTTTAATTCCCGTGTGTATCCCGTTGCCGGAGGGATGGATACCACGCGTGTCTTTGGCGTGGTTGCCCGTCCGGAAAAGCCGGGACATTTTCCGGGATTGTTGGTGTTGCATGGTGGAGGAGGTGCCGCAGAAATTGAAAAAGCCCGGCGATGGGCTTCAAAAGGCTATGTCGTTGTTTCCGTGGATGAGCCCGGTATCGCAGATACGAAAAACACCCCATTGAGCGAAGGTCCGTGGAATCGGTATAAATACGGGGAGAACCGGTTCGTGGCTGAGCCGGATCTGACGGCGAGTACGATCTTCGACGCTGTGCTGGCCTCTTTGCAGGGGCTCTACCTGCTGAGAGCCCAACCGGATGTGCTGCCGGATAAGATCGGGGTGGTCGGCGTCTCTTGGGGCGGTTATCTGGCTACGATGGTATCCGGCTTGGCTAATCCTTTGGTGGCCGCCTCGTTCTCTGTTTACGGTTCCGGCTTTTATGATGCCAGCTCCGTGTTCTTGCGGGAATTGAACCGGATGGATCCGTTCCGGAGGGCGGAATGGCTGAGATGGCTCGATGCCGGACGAAGGGCCCGCCATATCCAGACCCCATTCTTTATCGCGGCAGCTACCAACGACCAGTGGTTCTATCCGCAGGCGGTGAAGAACACCTTGCAACAAATAAGGGGGGAGGTAAACCATGTTTTCTCCCCGAACGTGAGCCATAAGATCAATCTGCCCGGTGGAACGGAGAACAAGAAAAGTGATACGCCGGGGTGGACCGAGATGGAGGAGCCCTACTTTAATTATTATTTGAAAGGCAAGGGTGAACGGTTCCCAAAGATAACGGCAATCCGGGCGGAAAAATCGGATGGATCTTCCGTGCGGGTTGCGCTTACCGTGGATAGCGATACGCCAGTCGAGCAGGCTATCATTCATTATTCGCCGGTAGGAGAGGTGCCGACGAGGCGGAAGTGGGAGGCTGTGCCTGCGAGACGGCTTTCGGGGAATGTCTATGAGGCCGTGATTCCGGTTCGAGATTTGGGCGAGGATCCGGTAGAGTTTTATGGGACGGTTTCAGATAATCGTCCGGTGTCGGTTTCCAGTTATATGATTTGGTATGCTGACTAATATTTCGTTTTTTTACGTAAAAAGAAAAGATATGGATGTGTTGATAGGGAAACGTGTGAGAATAGGAGTGATCCTGTTGTCGCTTTGGTGCGTAGGGTACCTGAATGCGGCGGAACTTTTCGTCGAGGCCGAGAGCTTTCATGTGAAAGGCGGCTGGAAAGTGGATCAGCAGTTCATGGATTTGATGGGTTCGCCTTATTTGCTGGCGCATGGGATGGGGGAACCCGTGGCGGATGCCTATACGAAGGTTTCCTTCCCTGAGAAAGGTACTTATTATGTGTATGTCCGTACGTATAATTGGACGTCGCCTTGGCAGGCGGGTGAAGGCCCGGGGAAATTCCGTCTTCTCGTTGGGGGGAAAAGGCTGGCTTCCCCTTTGGGGGCGGAGGGTTCCGCTTGGATGTGGCAAGCGGCCGGAAAGGTGGCCGTGAAAGAGCTGGAGACTGAGATCCGGCTTCAGGATCTGACGGGCTTTGATGGGCGTTGCGATGCCATTTACTTTACGACCGAGGAGGGTAAGATTCCCCCTTCTGAAGTGAAAGAGCTGGAGGCGTTCCGTCGGGACGCGTTGGGGCTGCCTGATAAGGCTCCGTCCGCAGGTACGTTTGACCTGGTGGTGGCGGGTGCCGGGATCGCTGGAATGAGCGCTGCCGTAGCCGCGGCTCGTTTAGGCTGTAAGGTCGCGCTGATCAATGATCGCCCGGTGGTGGGCGGCAACAATAGCTCGGAGATCCGGGTACACTTGGGCGGACGTATAGAAGAAGGTATCTATAAGGAATTAGGAGGATTACAGAAGGAATTCGGTCCTGAACGTGGAGGTAACGCACGTCCTGCCGACTATTATGAGGATCAGAAGAAGTTGGATTGGCTGGCTCAGGAGCGGAATGTGACGCTTTTCCTGAATTATCGTGTGATTGGCGTGACGAAAGAGGGGAACCGGATTACTTCCTTGATCGCCAAGCATATCGAGAGCGGTGAGGAACGAACCTTTGAGGCTTCCTTGTTCTCGGATTGTACGGGAGACGGAACGGTCGGTTATCTTGCGGGGGCTGATTACCGGATGGGACGTGAAGGACGGGAGGAGTTCGGGGAGAGCATAGCCCCGGAGCAGGCCGATAGGATGACGATGGGCGCTTCTGTCCAATGGTATTCCGTGGATAACGGGAAACCGGTCTCTTTCCCGGAGTTTAATTATGGCATGGCTTTCAATGATCAGAATTGTGAGAAGGTGACAATGGGGGAATGGACGTGGGAAACTGGTATGTACCAAGATCAGATCCGGGATTTTGAGCGCATCCGAGATTATGGGATGCTGGTGGTTTATTCGAATTGGAGTTACCTGAAAAACCGGTTGAAAGAGAACGAACCGTATAAGAATCGGAAATTAGGTTGGGTCGCTTATCTGGCAGGCAAGCGGGAGTCCCGGCGTTTGATGGGGGATTATGTGCTGAAAGAGGATGACATCGTTAAGCAGGTAGCGCATGAAGACGCCTCGTTTACGACGACTTGGAGCATCGATTTGCATCGGCCTGATCCTAAAAACAGTCAGTTCTTCCCGGGGAAGGAGTTTAAGGCGGTCACGAAACACATCCTTATTTACCCCTATGCGGTGCCTTATCGCTGTTTGTATTCACGGAATATAGACAACCTATTTATGGCAGGGCGCAATATCAGCGTGACACATGTCGCCTTAGGTACGGTTCGTGTGATGCGTACCACTGGGATGATGGGCGAGGTAGTCGGAATGGCGGCTGCCCTATGCAAGAAATTCGGGGTGACGCCCCGAGAGGTGTATCGCTCCTATCTGGATGAGCTGAAGGCATTGATGAAAGAGGGAGTCAACAAGAAAGGATTACCGAATAATCAACGGTACAATGAAGGGGGAATATTGAAGGAGAAACCGGTTGTGCGATAAAAGTAGAGTTCTCCCATTCTGCTGTAGAGAGGTTCTGAAAATGAAAGAGGCTACCGATTTTTCAGTAGCCTCCGTGGAGCATATCGGACTCGAACCGATCACCTACAGACTGCCAGTCTGTCGCTCTAGCCAGATGAGCTAATGCCCCTTCCGTGATTTCGTAACGCAAATATAACCCTTTTTTTGAGATATGCCGTATCTTTGCCCGAGAATTTTTAAATGTTGACGATGATTGTTTATAATACTACCTTTCATATCCATCGGGAGATCTTGGACGAATGCCTCGATTATCTGAGGAAAGTGTATATCCCGAAGGCCGCTTCCAGCGGAATCCTTCAAGAGCCTTATCTGCGGCGTATCTTGAGTTCGGAGAATGAGGAGGGGGAGAGTTATTCCGTGCAGTTCCATACGAGTGACATGGGCTCGCTGGAGCGATGGGTATGCGACGAGGGGCGCGCGCTCCAGCAAGAGCTGGTGGAGAGGTATCAAGATAAGATCGTTGGCTTCTCTACCTTGTTGGAAGACATTGCCTTGGACGAATGAGCGGGGAGAGGATCATATTGGGGATCGATCCGGGTACCATCGTGATGGGATATGGCATCCTTCGGGTGGAGGGCAATAAGCCGATGATGGAGGCGATGGGTGTCTTGCAGCTGAATAAGTACGAGAATCATTACCTCAGGTTGCGCAAGATCTTCGAGCGGGTGCTGGGGCTTATCGACCAGTACCACCCCGACGAGCTGGCGATCGAGGCGCCTTTCTTTGGAAAGAACGTGCAGAGTATGCTGAAGTTAGGCCGTGCGCAAGGCGTGGCGATGGCGGCGGCTTTGGAGCGGGACGTGCCGATATTTGAGTATGCCCCCTTGAAGATCAAGCTGGCGATCACGGGCAACGGGAATGCCGCCAAGGAACAGGTGGCGGCTATGTTGCAACGTTTCTTGCGTATCCCTGAGGAGGCTATGCTTCCTCAGCTCGACGCTACCGACGGACTGGCGGCGGCTGTCTGCCACTATTTCCAGAGCAAGAATCCGGTATCGGAACGGAAATATACGGGTTGGAAAGATTTTATCGCCAAGAATCCCGGTAAGGTGAGGGGATAGGGCACGAAAAGAAGAATCGAGGACCGGGATTGGTTATTGCCACCCGGCCCTCGATTCTTTTTAGTTTAGGGTATAAGCGGATCCGTTTATACGATCCCTTGTGCCATCATCGCCTTGGCTACCTTCATGAAGCCCGCGATATTCGCCCCTTTCACGTAGTTGATGTAGTCGCCTTCCTTGCCATGAGCCACGCATTGCTCGTGGATGTTGCTCATGATCTGGTGTAATTTGGCGTCCACCTCGGCTGCTGTCCAGGAGATATGCATGGCGTTTTGCGTCATCTCCAATCCAGAGGTAGCCACGCCGCCTGCGTTCACCGCCTTGCCCGGGGCGAACAATTGATGATGCTCGATGAACAGATCCACGGCCTCGGCGGTACATCCCATGTTGGATACCTCGGCAACGCATAAGGTCTTGTTCTCGATCAAGGCACGGGCGTCCTCCTCGTTCAACTCGTTCTGGGTAGCGCAAGGCAACGCGATGTCCACCTTTTGCTCCCAAGGCTTCTTGCCGGGGAAGAAGGTCGAGCCGGGGAACTCGTCGGCGTAAGGAGCCACGATGTCGTTGCCCGAGTTACGCAGCTCAAGCATATAGTCGATCTTCTTGCCGGAGATACCATCCGGATCATATATATAGCCATCAGGACCGGAAATCGTCACCACTTTAGCGCCCAGCTCGGTCGCTTTTGTCGCGGCGCCCCAAGCTACGTTGCCGAATCCGGAGATCGCGACGGTCTTACCCTTGATGTCGATCCCGTGCGTGGTCAGCATCTGGTGCACGAAATAGAGGGCGCCGAACCCGGTAGCCTCCGGGCGCAGGATGGAACCTCCGAACTCCATGCCTTTCCCCGTGAACGTACCCGTGTTCTCGCGGGCCAGTTTCTTGTACATCCCGTACATATAGCCTACCTCGCGGCCGCCTACGCCTATGTCGCCGGCGGGGACATCGCGATCCGGGCCGAGGTTACGCCAGAGCTCCAGGATGAATGCCTGGCAGAAACGCATGATCTCCGCGTCGCTCTTGCCTCTCGGGGCGAAGTCGGAGCCACCTTTGCCACCTCCCATCGGAAGAGTCGTCAAGGCGTTCTTGAAGGTCTGCTCGAAGCCCAAGAACTTCAGGATAGACAGGTTGACGGACGGATGGAAACGGATACCTCCCTTGTACGGGCCGATGGCGTTGTTGAACTGTACGCGGTAACCTAAGTTTACCTGGATCTCGCCTTTGTCGTCCACCCAAGGCACGCGGAACGTGAAAATCCGCTCAGGCTCTACCAGACGTTCGATGATTTTCGCTTTCTCAAACTCAGGGTGTTGATTATACACGTCCTCGATTGATAAAAGCACTTCTTTCACGGCTTGCAAATACTCCTTCTCTCCCGGATGTTTTGCCTCCAGCGCTGATAAGATAACTTCAGTCTTCATAGCATTTGAATTCTATTAAAAAGGATAACATGAATAACATTCTGCTTACAAATGTAGGGAATCCTTGGGAATGGTCAAGTTTTTCGCTTACTTTTTATCACCTTAGCCCTGTTTTTTTCAGACTAACGTCAGAAACGGGGTGGGCGTGTTCCGGAAATGGCGATTTTTCCCTATTTTTGGCCGATAAATCGATCGGGAATTTTCTTCCCATAAAAGAATAAGCAGAAAACCGCATGATTGCATTAGGATGAACACGCTTGTTTCTTGGTGTGAGTTTGTGAGTATTTATTATATAATGTATCTGAGGCATGATCTTTACGGGGGATATACGACGCCAGATGGAAGAAAAACAGCTTATCCTGTCTTTGAGAGATGGAGATGATGAGGCTTTCCGGATATTGTATGACACCTATTCTGGGAAGGTCTATCATTTTTGCGAGCTTTATCTGAAGGATGTGGCCGTGATTGAGGATTGCGTGCAGGAGGTGTTTATCAAAGTATGGGAATCGAGGGAGCTTATTCGGGAAGATGGCCATTTTGAGGGGTTCCTGTTCATCATCACCCGCAACTTGGTTTTTAACCAGTATAGGAAGAATGTGAATGAGGACTTTTATAAAATGACGGTCCTGTCCGCGATGGAGGCCTCTTATGACATAGAGGAGGAGATTGTCGCTTATAATTTGGGGGAATATATTGACCAATTGATCGAGGAGCTTCCTGAAAAACGTCGAACCATTTTTAATTTAAGTCGGAAGGAACATAAAAGTTACAAAGAGATCGCGTCCTTGCTCAATATCTCGGAAAAGACCGTGGAGAACCAGATTAACGCGTCCTTGAGATTCTTGAAAAAAAATATTTTGCTGATGATTTGGTTCTTCTGATCTTCTTAAATGCCTTTTTATTAGCTTGTTGTCTTGTCGATCCCCTGCCATTTCCGTGAGATGATCTTTAGAAATAGGATATGTTTTGCCGCTAACCTTGGGGGATAGTGGCTTGCGGCGTGTATTTATAGTAAAGTGAGGATAATAGATATGAACGAAGATACGAGGACGATATTGGGGAAGCTGATGAACGATGCCTTGGATGAGGATGAGCGCCGGCGGCTGCTGTACGACCCGAGAGTGACAAGGGCCATGCGTGCCCAATGGGATGAGGCGGGGAATCGTCTGGATCCGGCGATGAAACGTCGGGTGTGGAAACGGATCATGGCCCGGACAAGGGCGATTGATCCTATCGGTAGACAGTGGATATATAAGATTACCGCGGTGGTCGCCTCCATATTATTGCTGTTAGGAGTAGGGGGCGCGATCTATTGGTCTTATGTGAGGGAAGACCGGTATATATATGTGATGACCTCTGGTATCTGCTGTGTGGAATCGGTCACCTTGTCTGATGGGACAAAGGTGAAAATTGGGCCGAATAGCCAATTGATCTATCCGGATAAGTTCAGGGGGAAGGTGCGTGACGTGGAATTGAAGGGGCAGGCCTTTTTTGACGTGGCGAAAGATCCGGCAAGGCCCTTTACCGTACATACCAAAAACATGGACGTGACGGCTCTTGGCACGGCGTTTGAGGTATTCGACCATGATTCCGAGAATAAGTTGGAGACTATTCTGCTAAGAGGCAAGGTGAGGATCGGTTTGGGAGGCCCTGATGCCAAGGAGAGGCGCGAGGTCATATTGAACCCGAATGAGATGCTGGTTTATGATAAACGATCTAACGCGTTGGATGTTAAGACTGTTGACGCTGAAAATTATTCCGCTTGGCATAAAGGCGTACTTGCTTTCGAGAACGAGCGTTTGAGTATGATTCTTGCCCGGTTGGAGACTTGGTTTGGGCGGAGGATCAAATGCCCGGAAAAGATCGCGGAGGAATATCGGTTTACTTTTAAGGTCCGGAATGAGTCCTTAGAGCAGATCCTGTATATGCTGAGCACCACATCGCCTATTAGATATAGGGAGAAAGACAATGAATATGAGCTGTATATAGAAGAGAGATAAGTGTTTAATGTTAAATCCTATGAGATATGTTTGCTGACAGTTCTTAAATCTAATAAAAACAGGAGGGAAAAACAGGTTTTCCCTCCTGACCCAATGTTCTTGACGGCAGGTGTCAGGAGTTGAGAGGCCGAGACACCCGCGAATTTATTCATCAGAAACATGACAAAGTTATGAAAAAAAACAGAAAAGTTAACCGAGCGATGAAGGTAGGTACATTGTTGTCCTTGGCTTTCGCGTGCACTGTGTCCGCTTCTACCTATGGGCAGAATGAGAAGCTCTCCCTGAATAAGCGGGATTGCAGTATATCGGAAGTGCTAAAAGAAATAGAGAAAAATAGTGAGTACACGTTTTTCTTGAATACCAATCAAGTGAACGTGAACAGGAAAACGAGCGTAAACGCGAATAACGCTTCTTTGGATGAGGTATTGAAGCAAACGCTAAAAAACACAGGGTATCAATATGAGATTGTAGGTAGGCAGATTATTATTAAAACGCGTCAAGGATCAAGTGTCTCACGTCCGGATAGCCAGCCCCAGTCTTTACCGCGAAAGATCACCGGCCAAGTGAAGGATGAGCAGGGAGAGCCTGTGATAGGGGCGAATATTGTCATCAAAGGGACAACTAATGGCACGATTACGGATATTGATGGAAAGTTTACCTTGGAGGTGCCAGACAACGCGGTCCTGCTGGTCTCTTACATCGGCTACGCGGACCGTACGGTCGAGGTCGGAAACTCCTCAAATGTAATGATCCGCTTGTCCGAGGATACACAGAAATTGGACGAGATTGTGGTCGTGGGTTACGGGACGATGAAGAAGAGCGATATCACAGGCGCTATCTCGTCCGTAAGCGAGGAGAAAATCGCTCGTCAGGCAGTGGCCAATGTTTCTACTGCGTTGCAAGGCTTGGCGACCGGTGTATCCGTCACATCCAGCTCCGGATCTCCGGGGTCAGCCGCCACGATCCGTATTAGAGGTGTCGGCACGGTAAACGATGCGGAACCCTTGTTTGTCGTGGATGGGATGCCCGTAACGGATATAAACTATCTGAATACGTCTGACATACAGTCGATGGAGGTGCTTAAAGACGCTTCCGCTTCCGCTATTTATGGTTCTCGTGGCGCAAACGGCGTAATCCTTATCACTACGAAAAAAGGCGTTGCTGGAAAAACTACCGTTACGCTCGATGCGTATTGGGGTATGAATAAAATATTGAATAATCTTGATTTGATGTCAGGCTCGGAATGGTATGACTATCAGGAACAGTTGAACACTGTAAGGAGCGTTCCTATCGACCTGTCCCTTGTCAATCGTAATGTTTCCACTAATTGGATGGACGAGATTACACATACAGCCTGTATGCATAATTACAGTGTTGGCGTAAGTGGTGGTAAAGAGAACGACTATAAATTTAATTTGGGCTTGAACTATATCAACCAAGATGGAACGATCAAGAAATCTAACTATGAACGGTTCAGCGTCCGTCAAAGTACGGAGAAGACAGTGATTAAGGACCATTTGGTTGTGGGGACCAATGCATCGATCGCAAGATCTACCGATGCGAGTATTAGTGAGCGCAACAGCAGTAATGTTTACGACTCCGACTATGGTGTCGTAAGTAACGCGATCCGTTTAGATCCCGTAACTCCCGCTCGAAACGCCGACGGTTCATACGGTTACTCTCCTTACATTGATTATTATAACCCGTTAGCAAGTATTATGTATCGGGACAATAAGCGGGAAAAACTAGCTTTCATCGGCAATATGTACGGTGAATGGCAAATTGTAAAAGGATTAAAATTCAAGAGTAGTTTCGGTGCGGAAATCAGAAGAGTAGACAATAAAACATTCTCACCTGTATATGAGGTATCCTCAAGCCAGAGAAATTTAGAAAGCAGTTTATCGAAGTCGCAGACCAAAGGACACTATTATACGTTCGAGAACACTCTTTCGTATGAGAAAATATTTGCCGAGAAACACTCCATATCCGCTCTCGTGGGTTATACCAATGAATGGGGTAAGCAGGAAACTTTGAGCGTAAATGCAAGAGATCTTATCGGTGAATCCGAGAACCTGCATTATGTAGACGCTACTTTGGATAAGAACAAGACCACGGCTAACAATAGCGCTACGGAATATGGTTTGATGTCTTATCTGGGTCGTATACATTACGATTATGATAATAAATACCTTATTACGGCTACTTTCCGGCGAGATGGATCTTCAAAATTCTCTTCCAAGAATCGTTGGGGTAACTTCCCATCGTTCGCTATAGGTTGGAGAATTGATAATGAGCCATTCTTCCAAAAGCTGAATGCCGAATGGGTTTCCTCTCTGAAACTACGTGGAGGTTGGGGACAGATCGGAAATCAGAATATTACAAATTATGTGGACCGTAGTTTGTTGTCTTTGAGTACACAATACGGCGCTTTATTCGGAGCGAGGGAAAATGAGACCTTGTATCAAGGTATTGCGGTGAGTAGATTGGGGAATCCTGATATTAAATGGGAAACCACGGAGTCCTTGAATATCGGTCTTGACGCAAGCTTCTTTAGCAGTCGTATGGTCTTCAGCTTTGAGTATTATTATAAAACGACGAAGGATATGTTACTGGCTGCTCCTATGCCTATTTACATGGGATATGCCAATAATACTTATACTAATATCGGTGAGGCAAATAACCGTGGTGTTGAGATGAACCTTGAGTGGAGAGACCAGACTGAAAACGGTTTTGCTTACAATGTGGGAGTAAATATGTCGACTATACGTAACCGCATGACAAAATTGAATGGAGGTACACCTATTTCTGACGGACCATTCCGAAATGGAAGCATGTACCTCACTTACACAAATGAGGGTATGCCTATCGGCTCGTTTTGGGGCTATAAGACCGCGGGGCTTATCCAAACACAGGAACAATTGAATGCGGTTAGACGGACGGGTTATCAGCCTAATGCGGAATTAGGAGATGTATTGTTCGTGGATACGAATGGCGATGGAAAGTTAGACTCGAGCGATAGATGTATGATTGGTAATCCTATTCCGGATATTATATATGGGATCAACTTGGGCATGGAGTGGAAGGGCTTTGACCTTAATTTGCAGTTCGGAGGAACGATAGGTAATGAGATATTTAACGCAATGCGTTATTACACTTACTTCCCGAACGATATAACAAACAAGGATAAGGCGTTACTGAACTATTGGACCCCTAACAATACGAATACGAATATCCCTCGCTTGACGGCCACGGATGTAAACGATAATGACCGTTTCTCGGATATGTATGTGGAAAATGGTACTTATTTTCGTTTGAGAAACGCCCAGTTAGGTTATACTTTGCCCGCTTCTCTCACGCAGAGATTGAAGTTTCAGAAGGTGCGTTTTTATCTAAGCGGCCAGAACTTGTTTACGGTATCTGGTTTCTCGGGTATGGATCCGGAGGTGGGTCAGTCCAGCTCTTTGTCTAGAGGTATAGATTATGGCATCTATCCTCAGAGTATTTCATTCACTGGAGGCATTAATGTTACTTTTTAATTTTATACTGTCATGTTAAAAAACAAATATATTATAGGGATCGTATTGGCGGTTTTAACGGGATTTAGCAGCTGTGCGGATTTGGATTTGGCACCATTAGGCAGTCCGGAAGCCGGAGAAATATCAGAGGAACGACAGGCGTTCTTACGTTTGACCGCTGTATATTCCGTCATGAAAGACTTTCGTTACACATGGTCGATGCAATGTTTTGGCGATGTATTGTCAAATGACGCGACTTATAGCGGTTCTTCGAACGATGCGCAAACCTTCACGTTGCTGGAGAATTATCAGTATCAGGCGGATCATACTGAGATCTTGAACAAATACCGGTTCTCTTACCAATGTATAAATAAGGCGAATTTGTTTATAAAGGACATGGAGATGGCAGATGATGCTCTATTCTCGAAGTATAATAGGGAACAGATGATCGGTGAAGCCAAGTTTATTCGTGCTTATACCTATTTTGAGCTCGTGAAAACCTTTGGGGGAGTCCCTTGCTATACGGAAGTTTTGGGTCTCGACCATGAGAGACTCGGGCGTGCGTCTGTCGAGGAGGTGTATGCGGTTATCGAGCAAGATCTGAACGATGCGGTTAGCGTATTGCCTAAGAAAAGTGAGGTGCCAAATTACGAGTCAAGTTATGCGGGAAGGATCACCAAAGGTGCGGCCATCGCCATGCAAACGCGTATTTACCTATATGAGAAAAAATATGATGAGGTAAAAAAGGCTTTCGAGAGATTCCAGGATGAGTGCGGAAGCGAATATAGCCTAGTGGCTCCGGAGGATTACGCTAGGCAATTCTCATTGGATGGAGAGCACTGTTCATCTTCTATCCTTGAAGTGAATATGTATACATCCACGACCCAAAGTGGATATGGTGTGAATAATGGAAACCGTCATGTTCTGATGTCGATGCCTCGTAATATGACGATTGGCTTCGGCTGTGCGCAACCAACCCAAGCCTTGGCGGACGCTTATGATGCCGAGGGGGATGTCATACGAAAGAATGCCACACTCCTTTCTACGGAAGAGGCCATAGAGATTGAGATTGCGGCTAAAGGCGAGGTGGCTCCCATCACGGACGATCGAACGGGGTGGTACAATCGCAAATTATATCTCGCTCCTGGGCAGAGAGAGGAGAATAGGGGAAATAACCAACCAACGAATCTCAGGCTTATTCGTCTTGCGGAGGTCTATTTGAACTATGCTGAGGCTTGTTATTTCAGTGGCGATATTATTAATGCCCAAAAATACCTGAATAAGGTGAGGAGTCATGTCAATTTGGAGCCTAAGAATCATATAGGGGATAAATTGTTTGAAGACATTATGAATGAGCGTCATCTGGAGTTCGGGATGGAAGGTTTTCGGTTTTTTGATGTGGTACGTGTAGGATGGGGTGAGAAAGTCTTTAACGGTACCAAGAAAGCGGAATTTGGGGCTACGACTCCTTTTCGTGTTGGAGCGGAAGTATTGCCTATACCTCAAACCGAGATCGATATAAGTGACGGTTTAATAACTAATTGATAGAAAAAATAGCAATTCGAAAAAATCATAATAATATGAAAAAGAGTGTATTACTGCTAGGAATCTGTGTCTTGGCCGTGTCGTTTGTGGAAGAGGTTTTCGGACAGAAGGAAAAACCTCGTATTGGCATCGCCGGAATACAGATAGAAAATAGTGTGTTCGTCCCGAATAGACAGCCGCTTATTGGACACCCCGTAAGAATGCCGGACTATCTCAGCCCGGATTCCGCTATGGGACAGGCGGCCACTTGGCTTCCTTCGCAGATTGGCTATGGTGGTGGAAGAGGCCCCGTAACAAAAGAATCGTATGATGCGTTTGTGGAAAAAACATTGGAGATGATCAAGGCCAATATGCCATATGATGCTTTTTGGTTCTATAATCACGGAGCTTGTAGTGTGGAAGGCGTTGCTGATCCTGAGGGCGAATTTATGGAGAAAGTGCGTGGTTTGATCGGGAACGATGTCTTGGTTACCACCACGATGGATCTTCATGGGAATACTTCTTGGTTAGTAGCCCTCAACTCCGATTTGATTACAACATATCGTCAAGCCCCGCATGCGGATTCTCGAGAATCGCATAGACGAGGGGTTGCCAATTTGCTGGAACGTCTTGAGTCGGGGAAAGGACGTCCGGCATATAAGGCATGGGTCGCTGTCCCTGTTTTAGTTTCAGGCGAATGGTCGAGTACTCGTGTTGAGCCTGCGAAATCGCTATACGCATTGGTCCCTGAGGTTGAAGCCATGCCAGGAGTGGTAGATGCGGGGATATGGATCGGCTATGTTTGGGGAGACAATCCACGAAACCAAGGATCCGTGATGGTTTACGGTGATGACGAGGAACAGGTAAAAGCAGGGGCGAAGAGACTCGCCCAAAGATTTTGGGATGTTCGTAAGCAATTTTCGTTGGAAGCTCCGGGATATTCACTTGAAAAATGTATCGACCTGGCAATCGCAAGTAAAAAGAAGCCTTTTTTTATCAGTGATATGGGAGATAATCCCGGTGGAGGCGGATCTGGTGAAGTCACTTGGACTTTGGCGAGGCTCTTGAAGCGTCCAGAATTCCAGACTGATAAGGGGAAAAGTGTTCTGTATTGCTCCATCCCAGGAGAAGATGTGGTTGAGAAGGCACGCAAGGTTGGTATAGGTGGACATGTTGAAGGCTTGGTAGGTGCTATGGTGGATAATTCCTACGAAGATCCTGTGAAATTAGCGGGCACAGTTGTTTATGTCAGCCCGGAAGAAGACAAGAATGAGGAATCTTGGAAACGTAGGAGGAATATCGCTATCGTAAAGGTTGGAAGCGTTTATGTGGTAGTAGGCACATCGTCTCCTACTCCAAACTTAGAGGGTTCGGGGATTAACCCGAAAGAAATGGATATCGTAATGGTTAAGCAAGGTTATCTTGTGACTCAATGGTACAATATGCAGGCGGATTGGGTAATGGCTTTTACACGAGGAGGTGTGGATCAGGACTTCAAGAAACTACCCTATAAAAACATCGTGAGGCCGATGTTCCCGATCGATCCTGATATGGCCGATCCGGAGTTGAATGTTATCATGGTTCCTTCCGCTAAGCAGTACTATGGTCGATAGATCATATTGATTTATTTGCACACTGCGACTCAATTTGCAGTGTGCAAATAAATTTATCGGATTATCGCCCTCAAAGGAAGAGATTTCTCTATTGATCTTACTGTAAAATGATTTCCTATGCGATAGATAGTGTACATATTAGTTCTTAAATACGGGTACCTTGTCGTTATTATCAGCTTATATAGAAAAAGTATAGTCCCTTACCTTATATAAATTTAAGAATAAGACCCTCTTTCCATTTGCTCATGTCTGTGATTTGGCGATTTTTCCCTATTTTTGGCCGATAAATCTATCAGGATCAGTTATGAGTGGCTTACCTAATTTAAAGGAATTGGTGTTCAGGGATACCTCGTTCGCCAATCTGATGAACAAGCGTATATATAATGTATTGCTCATCGCTACCAAATATGACGCGTTCATGCTGGAAGATGACGGGCGGGTGGACGAGCAGATCTTCAATGAATATACTTCCTTGAGCCTTCGCTATCCTCCGCGCTTCACGCAGGTGACGACGGAGGAGGAGGCGCTTAACGAGTTGCGCGACCGTAATTTCGAGTTGATCATCTGTATGCCTAACATGGACAACCGGGACATTTTTGCGGCGGCGAGCGAGATCAAGGTGCATTACCCGAACATCCCTATCGTGGTGCTGACCCCTTTCTCGAAAGAGGTCTCCAAGCGGATCGCTAACGAGGACCTGAGCGCGATCGATTACGTGTTCAGTTGGCTGGGAAACTCGGAGCTGCTGCTGGCGATCATCAAGCTGATCGAGGATAAGATGAACGCTCCCGACGATACGGCCAGCGTGGGGGTGCAGATCATCCTGCTGGTGGAGGATTCTATCCGTTTCTATTCGTCGGCCCTGCCTCATCTGTATAAGTTCGTGTTGGAGCAGAGCCAGATGTTCGCAAAGGAGGCGCTCAACGATCACCAGCGTACCTTGCGGATGCGTGGGCGGCCGAAGATCAAGCTGGCGCGTACGTATGAGGAGGCGGTGCGGATCTTCGATCAATATCGTGATAATATCTTGGGAATCATCTCCGACATGAGTTTTGCGCATGATGGCGTGAAGGATCCGTATGCCGGGTATAAGTTTGGGCAATACGTGCGGAAGACGGGGCTGATCATTCCCTTCGTGCTGGAGTCGTCGGAGGCGAGCAACGTGGTGTACGCCAAGGAGCTGAACGCCTCGTTCATCGACAAGAACTCGAAGAGTTATCCGCAAGACTTGAAAAAGAAGATCATGCAGCGTTTCGGATTTGGGGATTTCGTGATCCTGAACCCGCACACGAAAGAGGAGATCATGCGTATAAAGGATCTGAAGGACCTGCAAAGGAAGGTGTTCCAGATACCGGATGACTCGTTGGTTTACCATCTTTCCAGAAATCACTTCTCACGTTTTTTCTATTCGCGGGCGATATTCCCTCCAGCCGAGGTCTTGAAGCATGTGGACGTGAGCGACTATAAGGATATGGATGAGGCGCGTAAACTGATCTTCGACCTGATTGTCCAGTACCGGCGGATGAAGAATTCCGGGGTCGTGGCGGTCTATCAGAAGGAGCGTTTCGACGAGTATAGCAATTTCGCCCGTATCGGCGACGGTTCCCTCGGGGGCAAAGGGCGCGGGCTGGCCTTCATCGGGGCGATGGTGAAGCGTTACCCGAAGCTGGAGCGTGAGAATTTCGCCGTGAACATCCCGAAGACAGTCGTGATCTGTACGGATATATTCGATGAGTTCATGGAGACAAACGAGCTTTATCCGGTGGCGCTGAGTGATGTGGATGACGATACGATCTTGCGTTATTTCCTGAGGGCGAGCCTGCCGGCGCGGTTGATAGAGGATCTGATGGCCTTCTTCGATGTGGTGAAGAGCCCGATCGCCGTGCGTTCGTCGAGCTTGCTGGAGGACTCGCATTACCAACCTTTCGCGGGGATATACTCCACTTATATGGTGCCGAAGATAGAGGATAAGTACGAGATGCTCCGCACGCTGAGCGACGCGATCAAGGCGGTGTACGCGTCTGTCTTTTATCGTGACAGCAAGGCCTACATGACGGCTACCTCCAACCTGATCGACCAGGAGAAGATGGCGGTCGTGTTACAGGAGGTGGTGGGATCGCGGTATAACGACCATTTCTACCCTACCTTGTCGGGTGTGGCGCGTTCCTTGAATTTTTACCCGATCGGGAACGAGAAGGCGGAAGACGGGATCGCCAACATCGCGCTGGGTTTGGGCAAGTATATCGTGGATGGGGGACAGACGCTGCGCTTCTCTCCCCGGCATCCGCATAGCATCTTGCAGATGAGTACGATGGAATTCGCCTTACGGGAGACGCAAACCCGCTTTTATGCCCTCGACCTGAAGAATATGGCGGAGAATTTCTCGGTGGACGATGCCTTTAATCTGGTAAAGCTCGGCTTGAAGGAGGCGGATGCCGAGGGCTCCTTGAAATATATAGTCTCTACTTACGATCCTTACGACCAGATCATCCGTGACGGCTACTATCCGGGAGGACGCAAGATCCTCTCGTTCGTGAATATCCTCCAACATGACGTGTTCCCCTTGGCGGATACCTTGGATCAGTTGTTGCAGATCGGGCAGCGTGAGATGGGCAGACCGGTGGAGATCGAGTTCGCGGTCAATATGGATCCCTCGGATCATACGCGGGCAACGTTCTATTTGCTCCAGATACGCCCGATAGTGGACAACAAGGAGATCATGGACGAGGATCTGAGCGTGGTGCGGAAAGAGGATACGATCCTCTCCTCGGCCAGTGTCCTGGGGCATGGGATCGTGAGCGACGTGCAGGATGTCATCTACGTGAAGACGGGTGCGTTTAACTCGGCGAACAACCAATCGATCGCTTACGAGATCGAGAAAATGAACCGGGCTTTCACGGAGCAGGAGAAGGGGTATGTACTGGTTGGTCCCGGACGGTGGGGAAGCAGCGACCCGTGGCTGGGGATTCCCGTGAAGTGGCCGCATATCAGCAATGCTCGGGTCATCGTGGAATGCGGATTGGAGAACTACCGGGTAGATCCGAGCCAAGGGACACATTTCTTCCAGAACCTTACCTCGTTCGGGGTTGGTTATTTCACGATCAATCCCTTTAAGGGCGATGGCTGGTTCGACGAGGAGTTCCTGTCGGCTTTCCCTGCCGTGGAGGAGACGGAGTACCTGCGCCATGTCCACTTTGACCAGCCTATCGTGATCAAGATGGATGGTCGGCGCAGTTTGGGCGTGGTGCTGAAGCCGGGGCAATAGCCTCTTGCCGCAGCCACTCTTCCGCTGCGGCGAGCGTCTCAGGCTTGCCGATGTCGAGCAGGCGCAGGTTGTCCGACAGGTAGGCGCGGATGTCTGTTCTCGCGCAGATCGCTAAGTAGAAATTGATGATCGAGAACTTGCCGGTCCATTCCTCCATTAAATCCAAGATCTTGGGCGACAGTACGTGGATGCCGCTGAAGGCGTATTCATTGTACTGCGCCGGATCGAAATAGGGATAGTACGATTTCACTTCCCCGGTATCCCGGTTTCGCCATCCGCATAGCTTGTTCTCCTTGTTGAAGAGCAGGTAGCGCGAGGTATCCCTCCGGCTGACCAGCAGCGTGGCCAAGGGATTCATCCGCAGGTGCGTCTCGTATAGTTTCCTCAAGTCCACGTTCGACAGAATATCGACGTTGTGCACCAAGAAGGGCTCGTCGCCAGCCAGCAGGGAGGTTGCCTTCTTGATGCCGCCTCCCGTGTCGAGCAGGTAATCGCTCTCGTCGGATATATCGATTCGTATCCCGAAATGATCGTTCGCTCGCAGGAAATCCACGATTTGCTTGCCTTCATGGTGGATGTTGATCACGATCTGGTCGAATCCGGCCGCCTTCAATTTTCGTATGACGCGCTCCAGCATTGGCACGCCTCCGACAGGAATCAGCGCTTTGGGCGTATGGTCGGTCAAGGGTTTCAGCCTTGTCCCCAAGCCCGCCGCGAAAATCATCGCTTTCATATTGTGGGGTTAAATAGTTGTTCTATGTTCTGTTCTCGGTGCACTAAATGCACCTTGACGTTAAACTTCGTGTGCAAATGCTCCGCGAGATGCTGCGCGGAATAGACAGACCGATGTTGTCCGCCGGTACATCCGAAGCAAACCATCAGGTTGGTGAAGCCCCGGTCGATATAACGTTTCACCGAGGCATCTACGATTTGACAGACGTGTTCGAGGAAGGTCGTGATCTCCCCGTCGTCTTCCAAGAACCGGATCACGGGTTGATCCAATCCGGTGAAGTGATTGTAACGCTCGTATTTCCCGGGATTGTTGATCGCCCGGCAATCGAACACGAATCCGCCGCCGTTACCGCTCGGGTCATTGGGGATTCCTTTCTTGTAGGCGAAGCTGACCACCTTCACCTCTAACACCCGTTTCTGTATGCCGTCGGCGAATTGCTTGAGCTCTGTCAGGCCGCGGAGGAGGGAGCAGAGATAGGGATATTCCGGGTAATCGTCGCGCAACAGCTGCCTCAGATTCTCTATCGCGAAGGGTACGCTTTGGATGAAATGAGGCTTTTTCTCGAAGTACCCGCGGAATCCGTAGGCTCCCAGCACTTGCAAGGTGCGGAATAGGACGAAGTGGCGCAGTTGGCTGAGGAAATAACGCTCATCCACCGGGATGTATTTGCGAAGCGCCGTGATGTATGCTTCGAGAAGCTCCTTGCGTAAATCTTCCGGGTACTTCGCTTTCGCCTGCCAAAGGAAGGAGGCCACGTCGTAATAGACCGGCCCTTTCCGCCCGCCTTGGAAATCGATGAACCAAGGCTCGCCGTCCTTTACCATGACGTTGCGCGACTGGAAATCGCGGTAGAGGAAGGTCGCTGATGAACCACGCAGCAGCACGTCGCTCATCTTCAGGAAATCATCTTCCAACCGGTTCTCCTGAAATTCCAAGCCGGTGGCCTTCAGGAAGCAATACTTGAAATAGTTCAGGTCCCAGAGGATCGAGCGCCGGTTAAACTCCGGCTGGGGATAACAGTAAGAGAAGTCGAGCCCATCGGCACCAAGGAACTGGAGGTCCGGTAACTTGGTGATCGTCTGGTGCAACAACCGGCGTTCTTCCTCGCTGAATACCCCGCTTTCTCGCCCTTTCCCGATCGCGTCGAACAAGAGCTTATCGCCTAAATCCTCCTGGATGTAGAAAAGATAGTCGTCAGTGTGGGCATATACCCGGGGGACAGGCAGCCCTTTCTCACGGAAATGCCCTGCCATGTAGATGAAAGCCCTGTTCTCCTCGGCTGAGGTCCCGTTGACCCCGATTAGCGTCTGGTCTCCCGCGAGCCTGAAATAGCGGCGGTTAGATCCAGACGAGGGCAACTCGGTTATCTCTTTCGCCGGTGAGCCGGTATAGGATTGGAATAACCTGTTTAGTTCTTCTGTTACCATAGTTCGTCATTTACGTCGCTAAGGTACGACTTTCCCCGGAATTTAGGGAGAGGGAGCCCCGCTTTTGAACGGGAAGAGGGAAGACACTCCGCCGAATATCTTCCCTCTTTCGTTTATGATCATTAACCCTATCCCCTTCTCGGTGGGGAAGCCGGGTGTCAAAGGATGCCTTGAGCCATCATCGCTTTCGCTACCTTCATGAAACCGGCGATGTTGGCACCTTTCACGTAGTTGACGTATCCATCCTCCTGCTTGCCGTATTTCACGCATTGCTCGTGGATGTTCTTCATGATGTCGCGAAGTTTCTGGTCCACCTCCTCGCTGCTCCAGCTGAGTTTCTGCGCGTTCTGGGTCATCTCCAAGCCGGATACGGACACGCCGCCCGCATTGGCCGCCTTGCCCGGGGCATAGAGGATTTTCGCTTTCAGGAATGCGTCGATCGCCTCCGGGGTGGATGGCATATTCGCTCCCTCGGATACCGCGAAGCAACCGTTGGCGAGCAGGGCTTTGGCATCGTCGCCGTTCAGCTCGTTCTGGGTAGCGCTCGGCATGGCGATGTCGCATTTCTCGCCCCAAGGCCGTGCGCCCGGAACATATTTGCATCCGTAATGCTCAGCGTACTCGCGGATACGGCCACGGTACAGGTTCTTCAGCTCCATGATATAGTCGAGTTTCTCGCGGTCGATACCATCCGGGTCATAGATATAGCCGTCGGAGTCTGACATCGTGACTACCTTTACCCCGAGGGAGATCAGTTTCTCCACGGTGTATTGGGCCACGTTGCCGGAACCGGATACGGTCACTACCTTATCCTTGATGTCGATCCCGCGGGTTTTCAGCATTTGCAGGAGAAAATATACGTTGCCGTAACCGGTAGCCTCCGGGCGGATCAGCGAGCCTCCGAACTCTATGCCTTTTCCCGTGAAGGTCCCTGTGTTCTCGCGGGCCAGTTTCTTGTACATACCGTACATATAGCCCACCTCGCGGCCGCCTACACCTATATCGCCGGCAGGAACGTCGGTTTCCGGACCGATGTGGCGCCACAACTCAAGGACGAACGCCTGGCAGAAACGCATGATCTCGGCGTTGGATTTCCCTCTCGGGCTGAAGTCGGATCCACCTTTTCCGCCACCCATAGGGAGGGTGGTCAGCGAGTTCTTGAAGGTCTGCTCGAAGGCAAGGAATTTCAGGATCGACTGGTTTACCGAGGCGTGGAAACGGATACCGCCCTTGTACGGGCCGATCGCGTTGTTATGTTGGATACGATAGCCCATGTTCGTCTGGATCTGCCCCTTATCGTCGGTCCATGTCACACGGAAGGAGAAGATGCGATCAGGGATGCACAGGCGCTCGATCAGGTTGCTTTTCTCGAATTCAGGATGTTCGTTGTAAACTTCCTCGATAGTCCCTAAAACCTCTGATACTGCTTGATGATATTCCGGTTCGTTCGGAAATCTTCTTTTCAAGTTGTCTAAAACTTCGCTTGCCTTCATGACTGAATATTATATTAAATTAGTATTTCATACCATTTTGTTACTCTTGTATGGTAGATGTCATCGGGATGCAAAGGTAAGCTAAATTCTGATACTTGCAAATAATTGAAAGAAAAAATAAGAAAAAAATGTCATTTGGTTATTTTGTTATAGCTAAATCGATCAAATATTATTCCTTTCGGTGCTTGAAATTCTTGTAAAGTGGAACGAACACAATGATAGCGGAGGCTATGAGCGCGAAGATCACGTCGAAATTGATGCGTTCGCTGTATGCGAGCAGCATATAGCATAAGGCTCCCCATAGGAGCGTGATGCAGACGGCCTGACTATTTGTTATTTTTCTGCGTGCCATTTGAACATTTTGTTTTAGTTGGAGAATAGGAGTGACGCGGCGTAGATCGCCAAGGCGATGGAGATGGCCGCGAGAAGAAACAGGAGCAATATGCGCGTCCCGGCGGGGAACGCTTGCAGGAGCGGGATATGGCGCGTGAGCCGTGCCAGCTTGCCCGCTGGTTCCGCCTGATCGTCGTCGCCAGGAAGGAGGTAGCCACCTTCCCGCATGATCTCAAGCGCTCTCGGGAGGTCTTTCTCCAAGATCTCCACACGAGCGCCGCCTACATCCACGTAACCGGCCATGATCTGGCTGCTCAGCTCATTGCGCAGGTAGCAGTCGATCCCTTCCGCCCGGAGCAACGCGAGGAGCGTCTGCGCCTCGGCGGGATAGGTGAACCGGGCTATTTCCACCATCTTGTCCATTGTAGTACCTGTTTTATCGCGAAGAAACTATTTTCCGGGGATTTATCCAATCTTCCTATGCCATAAAAAAAGACCCTTTCCGCCGCTCGGACGGATAAGGGCCTCTTTCTTGCTTATGTGGGTTACTTAAAAGGCGATCGCTACTTCCGCCCCGATCTGGAACGGCTTGCCCGTCTGGACATAAGGCTTCCCGAACGACTCGAAGTAGAAGGCGGCGTAATGGGCGTTCGTCAGGTTGCGGCTCCATAGGTTGAGGCTGACGATTCCTTTCCGAACCCCGGCCTTGGCCTGTACCGTCCCGTAGAACCGCTGGTAAATATCGTTTCGCTCGGTCCAGAAGATCTTTCCCGTGCCGCTGAATTGCGCCGAGGCGGTGAACTGGTCGATCCACGAGCCGTGGAACAGGCGTGTGTATTGTGCCCCGATATTGAGCGTATGCCGGGGGATGAAGGGGATGAAGTTGCCCTTGAAATCCTGTTTCCCGTTGTCATAATCCCTGAAGGTGGCGTGGGTGAAGCCGTAGTTGGCGTCGGCGGTCAGTCCATCGATGATCCGGACGCGCAAGGAGGCTTCCACGCCATAGCTGTCGGCCTTGCCCGCGTTGGTGAGGATCCGCCCGTTGCCGCTGTTCACGAATTGGGTCAGTTGCAAGTCCTGTATATCCATATAGAAGGCCGTCAGCTCCATGTTGAGGCGCCGCTCCAGCAATTCGCTGCGGATCCCTATCTCGTAGTTCCAGCTCTTCTCCGGCTTGTAGGAGGCCACGTCCTGTATCGGCGTGGGCTCGCTTACCTCGATAGGCATCATCGACTTGAAGGCGCTCATCATGTCGTAGCGCATCTGCGCCTGCATCACGTCGGCCGACATCTGTACGTTGTAGCCCCCAGCCTTGTAGCCTTTCGCCACCGAGAGGTAGGTGAAGGTGGTGGGTGTGCATTCGTATTTCAGGGATACCTTGGGGAGTACCTGCCAGAAGTCCTGGGAGACGCTGGCGTCTATCACGGAGGTCGGCATCGGGAACAGCTGGTCTAAGTCGAGGACCGGCCCGTTCTCCTTGAAACTGATTCCCATCCGCATCTTTGCCTCCGACTGGTAATCCATCTCTTGCTTCTCGTAGTCGAGCCGTATGCCGGCGGTGATGGAGAGCCCTTCGGTGAGCAGGTTATCGTAGGTGGATTGGTGATAGAGGGCAAACCCGTACGAGGGCGTGTCGAACGAGCCCGGTATGTACAGGTTCTCGTTGAGGATCTTCAGGGTCGGCATCTTGGGATACTGCTGCTTCAGGCGGTCGAACACGGGCTGGAGCACGGTCTTGATCCCGTCTTCCTTGAAGTCCACCGGTCCATCGGTATGCAGGTCGTTATAAAAGCCGTATAGACCGAACGACCAGCGGTAGTCGCGGTTGGCGTTGCTCTTGATGGCGATCTCCTCGCTGAAGGCGTTTTGCCGTTGCCGTTGGTTCAAGGTGAAGATCGACAGAGGAGAGAAATCCTGGTCCATCCGCATATCGTCGTGGAAATGCTGGTAACCGGTCGTGCTGCTGAGCGCTATCCTTTCGTCGCGATACTCCAAGGCGAGGCTATTGGCGATGACTGTCCGTCGGTAGGCGCTGGAGTCATTGATGTTGATAGGCTGCACGAGCCGGTAATCCGTATTCCCGCTGCCCTCGAACAGCCCGTAGGGGAATGCTCCCTGGTTCGTGTAGTCGGCGGAGAAGGTATAGGCCGCCCGGAAATGGGGGGTGAAACGTCCCTCGATCTTGAGGCGTCCTCCCACGTTGTCCTCCTTGTCGATCTTCTTCCCGTCGTAGGCGTTCGTGTAAAAGCCCCCTCCGTGGTCGTAATAGGCGGCGGCGGTGAACCCGATGGTCTCGCTCAGCTTCGCGTAATGCGAGGCCTTCACTTTGTATTGCCCATAGCTGCCGGCGGAGAAGGAGAGTTTCTTTCCTTGGAAATCAAATGGAGAGATCGTGTAAATATTGATGATGCCGCCCATCGCGTTGCGGCCGTACAGGGTACCTTGAGGCCCCCGGAGCACCTCGATACGCTGTATGTCGGTCAGCTCGAAGTCGAAGATGCTCTTGTCCAAGTAAGGCACGTTGTCCACGTAAAGCCCCACGGATTGTCCGCTGCTTCTCGCCCCGATCCCGCGGATATAGATGGCGGAGGTCAGCTTGGCTCCGTAGTCCGGGATATAGAGGTTGGGCACGAAAGTGCTGATGTCTTTTATCTCCTCGATCTGCCTTCCCGCGATCATGCTGGGGGAGACGATCGATACGGATCCGGGAAGGGTACGTAGCTTGTTCGTCTCCTTGGTAGAGGAGGTGACGATCACCTCGCCGATATGGTATGTCTTGATCGTGTCGCTCTCGTTTGCCTTGATGCCGTTGGCGGATAAGTCCTGGAAGCCAAGGGCTCCCAATGCGATGAGGACTAAATAGTGTTTCTTCATCCGATTGTTTTTTAGCTGTCGATTATTTTATACGCGAAGGAACGGCAAAGAAGCGCGGCGGTCAATCACTATATGTAGTGATTTTTCCTCGTGATCCCTCGTGATGTTTCCGTGTATCCCTGCCGATATTCCCGCGAAACCATCGGCAAGGATTACGCGTCCGGCGGTGAGCCTCCCAGAGGGAGGAGGTGTAGGCCGGGAATAGGGAAAGTAAAAAAAATCCCAAGCATACGGATCCTCATAGAGGCAACGTCAGTATATGCTTGGGGGAGAAGAAGGTGATAAGAGTGAAACTTGTTTTTCTTAGTATTTCTCGTATTCTCCTTCAAGCATGACATCCTTGACGGCATTCAGGTAGTCGAAACCATATTTCATGTCAGGCAACAAGTAAGCGCCTTCCACCCATTCGTTCCAGGCGTAGATCGTTATGAGCTTGGGTTGGTCCGGATGCCGGTCGCAGTACTCTTTCGCCTTTTGCAAGAAAGCGGCGAACGCTTCCGGGGATTGGTTGAAATGTACCACGTCTTTTTGTGCCTTGTGCGGGAAACGTGGGGTATCATCCCAGCCGATGGAGGCATTCGGGAAGAAGGGGATAGAAGTGGCCTCGCTCCATTTCTCCAGCCGTTCGAAGGCTTCTGTGCCCCATTGGATGTAATCTTCCGGATGAGGGCCGCCCCAGTTGTAAACGGTCAGGCTGTTGATCCCCAAGGTCTCGATTTGACGCAAGACATCCTCTTGGGGAACCCCGTTCGCGATCAGCTGGATATGTACGCCCGGTAAACCAGCTTCGCGAGCTTTTGCCTGAAGGTAATCCAAGCCTTTCTTCGTCTCTTCCAGCGAACCGAATGTCTTGATTAGGTTATTCAGGGCGAAAATGCTGAAAACGGGCTTTCCCTCTATCCGCAAATAGTTGGGCTGCGTAAAGTATTGCTTGATGATTCTGTCTACCACGATCTTGAAGTTTGGCCAATCGATCGCTCCGTCCCATAGACGGGAGTTGTCGTCTTTGTAGCGGTGTACGTTCCAATAGTTGCGTGCCACGTCGTGATCCGCCCACATGATGTAGAAGTTCATCTTCCTGTTGTTGGGCGCTTTCAGGAATCCATCGTTCAGGCAGCTCTCCAGAAAGGGACCGTTGTTGAACCAGTACCAGTCGAAAATGAAGGTATTCACCCCATGATCGGTAGCAGCCTCTATCCAGCGTTCCATGACTTTGGGATCGTTGTCTAACTCATATCCCCATAGCGGGACCTTGGGCTGGTAATGCCCGGGGAAACGGGGCGTACCTTTCTTGATGATCTCCCATTCCCCTGTTTGTTCCGGCCATAAGATTTCCCGTCCCATAGGGTCGTCGTGGCAGGAAGGCCAGATGTAGGCCGCTACCGTATATTCAGGGTTATTTCCTTGGCTCTCCATATTATTGTTGGAAACCGCGCTTAATGAGGTGATACTCGTGAGCAACGCAAATAGAGCTCCTTGAAATAGATTCCGTTTTTTCATGATATTTATTGTTTTTAGGGTTTGAAAATCAATCAACACCTTAGTCAGTGGTCTGGCTTATAGGCGATTTTCAACGCTTGCTCCGCCAGACGTTTTCCGATCGTTTTCTTCTCCTTGGGATGTACGTCGTAAGGATCGCCAATATCCAAGGAATATACCATGCCCGTATGGGGCGACGATACGTGTTGCTTCTCCCTGAATCTTTCTTGGATCGAGTGGTCGCCGAACTCAGGGAGCGGGATCAGCGAGATTTGCACGTACAAGAATGGCATATCTTTCTTGCCCCATTTACCGCGCCAATCCTCGATCAACGCCTCGAACATCTGTGCGTACAGATCCGCTCTCCAGATGTCGTTTTCCCCTTGGTACCAGATAATACCTTTTATATTATGGCTGAGGCATGGATGCACCATACCGTTGAACAAGGCTCCCGGCTTGTTTTGATACTCGGGCAGAGGGGTGGGGACCGCGTCTTGGATCGTAATTTTCCAGTTGTCCGCCAGTTCCTCCTTGTAGCGGGAGGAGTCGTATGCGGATATAAAGAACGAGCTTTCCTTGCCCTCGGCGGAAGGTGCCCCGAACGGACGTGCCACCCGGACGATCAACTCGTTCTTCCCGGGATAGATGTAATATCTCGGGATCCGTGTCACGACGGGTTCCGGATACGAGAACTCGTCTATTTCCCGCCCGTTGAGGTAAATATAGCTTTGTCCATTCAACCGTCCTAACGATAAGGCCAGCGGTTCTTTCGCGATGTCATCCGGAAGGTCGATCTCCCTCTTGAGCCAGATGATATTAGAGGCGGTTGATCTCAAGCTATCCAGCTCGATGGCGCTCCATTTCTCCGGCGGAAGCTGGCGGATCTCCTCGATCTGCCCCGGACGCGGGTAGGAGATCTGGTGCCGTCGCCTTAAATTCGCTTGGAAGTCATCCATCACCTTTGTACGCTCCGGGATCAAGGTTGGCCCCGTATAGCCCAGCGAGTCCTTGAACTGTCTCAATATCTCCTCGCTTTCCCATGTATGGATGGAGGTACCCGACCAAGAGCAGTTGATAATGCCGACCGGTACGCCCAGACGCTCGTGAAGCTCTTTGGCGAAGAACCATGCGATGGAAGAGAAGGTGCGCACGCTTTCTGGATCCGCCACCTTCCATGTGCGCTCGGGCAGCTCATCGATCTCCACGGACGCGGGATATTTGGGGACGGAGAACAGCCGGATCTCCGGATAGTGGCTGTCGTTCAGCTCTTCTTTGTACCGGTAAATCCCAGAATGAGGCATCCAACCCCAGCCTTCCATCGGATGCTCCATGTTCGATTGTCCGGACGCGAGCCATACCTCCCCGATGAGGATATTCTCGAATACCAATTTCTCGCGGGCTGTCTGTATGGAGAGCGTATAAGGACCGCCCGCTTCCTCGGCGGGCAGCTCCACCCTCCATTTGCCGCATCTGTCGGCTTGGCAGGATAGGGCAGAGGCGCGGAAGGTCACCCGGATGACCTCCCGCGGATCCGCTATCCCTTGTATGGTAATCGGTTCTCCTCGCTGGATCACCATATTGTCCGCGAACAGTCCGGACACCCGGAGCTTTCCGGAAATAGATCCCGGACAAATTGCGAAAACCAGCAGAAGAAATAGAAATTTGTTCACCATGCTACAACCAATTCTCCGCTTATATTCGTAAACTCATAATAGTTTCCCTCGAAATCAGTGCCTTTCTTAAGTTCTAACAAAGACCGGTTATAGGGGTAGTTCACGTTGTTCGTTGCCCGGAAGCTTGCGTCGTCCACGCCAGGATAGACTCTGACGGTCGCGTTCTTCAAGCCGTTGATTCCGATACGACGCTTTATCTTCCATTCCACGGGCGGCATCTCGTAGCAAGATACGATACCCTCCTTCTGCTCCACGAATACCCGGCACTCCTCTTGGTAGGCCTTGGGCATACGGTAGTGGGCCGCTCCTGCCCGAAGCTCCGTCTCATATCCCGTAAAGAGTGGCGCCCCTTGCGGGAACCGCCATTCCTGCTCGATGGTCTGGTTGGGCGTGAAGCCAGAGAAGATGTAGGCGTTATCATTCTTTGAGATGCAATTGATCGGATTCTTTAGATTCGGTTCCGCTTTCTCGAAGTGGATGCCATATCCCATATTGTTCAAGGCGTATCTTAACAGCGAGGAGCCATTGAACCATTGCTTGGGGTTATCGGGTGTTAGCAGGTGGCCTCCCCGGTAGGTAGCCGAGTTTGTACCGCGGATATAGACGACCATACCCCCGTTCCATTCCTTCGCCTGCCGTTGGATGGCTATATCTCTTCTTTGGCTCCCTTGGAAGGCTTGCGCCAATACATGGGTAGAAGGATCGCCTGCGTCGGCCACTACGGTCTCGATCCCGCCTCCGGACATATCCACGTTATGTCGCAAAATCATGGATCCCGGGCACTTGATCTGATCTGGTCGTAGTTGAAGCCGCACGTTCATCTCGCCGGATAGCGGATCTACTGTCTTGAGATTCAAGAAATCCATGAACTCTTTACTGGCGTGTGCCGAAGGCCCATATACGAACAGTTTGCCCCCGTCTTGAACGAACTTCATCAATTGTTTCTCTAAGTCGGAACCTGCGTCGGGAACGATCGAGACCAAGATCGACGCGTCTAACGTATTCTTCCCGGACTGCGCCAACTTGACGAAGTTCCCGGTGGATATGACGGTATTTAAGGGGAAACCATCATTGATCGCCTGCTGGATGAACCAGTCGCCGTAGTAGATCTCTTGCACGCGCTCCGACTGCTGGCGAGCCCAGTCATGGTACTCGTCGAACGGATAGACCCACACGATCAGTCCCGGCTGATCCGGTGAGACGCGGCGACCTTGCAAGATATGGGGGATGACCTCGGACGGGACTTGCTCGGGCATATTCCCGTATGAGTCGTCGATCGTCAGGAAAGTCAGGTGAGTCGGGAGCTTGGTGTTCCCTTCCCCGTCTATGCGAGAGACAGACATCGGCAGGTGAATATCGTGAGCCTCCCGCCCATAGCGATCTAACCACGGACTGTTCGCCCACCAAGGGTCATGGGTGTAATACCGGAATAGGTAACGGTCGTCAGGCAACTCGGAAATGCGCGACATATACCCCGCCAATTCCAGCCCGAAATTCCCGTCTAACGCGGCCCAAGGTGAGTTAGGGGGAGGCAGCATATTGAATCCTCCGCTATAAATAGCCCTTAGATCCACTCCGTCCTTGGCCAAGTCCGCCCCGACAGATATGTTGGTTCCACGTGTCTCGATCCGGATATTCGGGCACTCGGCTCGGAATTTTGTCCAGAAATCGACGATCTTCTCGCGCGTGTCGTTCAGCTTCTCCGGATGGAACCGCTTCCCGTCGAACACGGCTCCCGTCGATCCCCAAGTCTCCATGCCAAATCCCAGTCCATTGGAGAACCAGAGGAAGTCGAACCCCATATCCGTCAGGAAATGCTGGCTCTGCTTCCCGAAGAATGTACCGAAAGGTGTCCCTTGGGGAATACCGTCCGGATAGCCTGCGTAGTGTTCCTTATCCTCGTTCAAGGTCGCGTAGCAGCAAACGAAGGTCTTGGCTCCCATCGTGTTGCCCATGCAGATCTCCGGATGTTTCTTGTATTTGAATTCTGACTTGGCGAATTCTGGTCCCGGATCGAATGTCTCCCCGATCCGTACCACCTTCCCCGTCAAGGCCTCACCTTGTTTCTTCAAGGCGGATACGATGTATTTCAAGTCACCGTACGTATAAAACGGGGGATTCGGGATGTAATCGTAAGCACGTTGATGCAGACTTAGCTCTTTCGGACCTGAATTTACCTCATGTTCCGTGTTGGGATTGCCCACGTATTGTGCCCATTCCAGGCGTTGATCGGAATCGCCGGTATAATTCAAGATCTCCGAGCCGTCGGCGGTCCAGAGCATCACGGATACGGTATCCGCGTGACGTAACAGAGGAGCCCATTGCAAGAAGATGTTCCGGCACACCTGGTCGATCGAGTCCCGGTCGTTCACCTTGAAGGGCTTCAACGACATCTCCAGATGGATGTCGTTGAAAGGCTGGATCCTCGGATCCATATCGTATTTATCCGCATATAAGAAATTATTTGCTGCATTCCTCGTGCATGAAGGGAACAGGAATAATCCTAACGCGAGTATCGCTACTAATTTTTTCATGTACTAAAAGTTTAAGTAATATAAAAGATCAATATCCCGGATTCTGCTCCAGATTAGGATCAATATCTATCTGTCCTTGTGGAATCGGTAATAAGAGCTCATATTCTTCCACGGAGAAGGAGAGCCCTAAGTTACGGAAATCCTCGTTGATCACGTCCATTGTCCTTCCGGTTCTCTTCAGGTCAAACCAACGATGCCCCTCGAAACATAATTCCAATTGACGCTCTTTCTCGATCGCCAAACGTAGATCCGTTTGCGACAATCCCGATAAATCCGCGATATGTGCCCGTTGCCTTACTTGGTTGATATAAGGCAACGCCTCATTGGTTTGTCCCAGCTCATTCAATACTTCCGCATACATCAACAAGACATCGGCGTACCTCAACAAAGTGAAGTTGACGCCCCCATCGGTTAGTGTCGTGGCTGAGTAATCAACGAACTTCTTGCAGAATAAATACTCTGAAGTCGTACCGTCTATCATAGGCAACTGATTTCCTAAAGCCATGTCTTTTCTTACGTCACCTTCTTCATAAGCGTTCCAAATCGTCTTGGAAGGGACACAGCGGCCACCAGCCATGATATTGCCAGGGAAGGCAGCCATATTGGTTACGTTTGGGTAATAGTTGAAAGCGAAGTTATTTCCTTCTCCTATGTTTCCAGAAGCAAACTCAATTTCTAGAATAGATTCTTCCTTATCATCATTACCCTCGGAAAATAAGGAGCCATAATCCGGATCCAACGAATAGGCATTCATGTCGATCACCTCTTTCAATTTCGTGGCGGCTTGGTCGTATTCATGCCGGGTCAGATAGACTTTGCCTAATAAGGTCTTGACCGCCCCTATGGATATTTTCCCTTTATTGGAAGGGATCTCCTCGTTCGCCAATAAGGATTCAGCCTCGGTCAGGTCTCTCAAGATCAGTTGATAGACCTCCTCTACCGGTTTCCGGCTAAAATCATAGTCCGCTATTTGATTCGGGCTGGAGAACTCAATCTCAGAGATTGATACATCCCCGAAAAGTTGCACGAGCTGGAAATAGGAGAGCGCACGGATGAACTTGCATTCCGCCTCCATACGAGGCTTGGATGTGAAGTCCATCCTTGGCAATCGGCTCAGGATTGTATTTGCCCGGCTTATCATGCTATATGAATTCGTCCAATAACTATTCACGTAACTGTTTGTTGGGGCAAGATTCCAATAATCGAATCCAGTCACGTGTGATTCTGCATTTGACAGTTGGAAAGTTGCGTTGTCTGTCCCTAATTCTTGCGCCCAGACCAGATTCTGGGCATAACTCTGCAAACCGGAATAGAGCCCTACGATAGCGGTCTCGAAATCAGTCTCGTTTTGCCAATATCCCAATTCGTTAATCTGATATTCCGGTTGCAACGTCAAGAAGTCGTCGCACGACATGATAGATAGAGAGAGTAGCCCAAAGCAAACGTATTTTATGCATTTATTTTTCATGATCTTTCAATTTTAAGGTTATACAATCAGAAAGAGACCTTTAATCCCAGCGTATAAACCCGAGGTAAAGGATATACCCCGCTATCATAGCCCGCTGAAGTCACCGAGTCTCCAGACTGGCTGGCCTCCGGATCATAGCCGGGATAATCCGTGAACGTATATACGTTAGAGACGTTGAAGTAGGCATTCAGTCCCTTTACCTTGATCTTGCTTAACAGCTCTCTCGGGAAATCATAGGACAACGTGATGTCCTTGATACGTACGTACGAGGCATCGAACAGATAACGGGAAGAAGCAGCCATACCTAACGCATGATCAGAACGGATCGCACGAGGGACGTAACCGTTACCCGGATTCTCTGGCGATTTCCAGCGATCATTTACGAGCGCTAATTGGTTCTGGACGCCCGCTACGTTCAATATGGTTTCACCTGCTCCAAAATAACAGTCAGCGCCTTGGGATCCATTGATGAATACGCTTAAGCTTACATTTTTGTATCTGAACTCATTGGTCAATCCCCAAGTGAAGTCAGGGAAAGGAGAGCCTACAATCGTTTTGTCTGCTGTCGTGATTTTCCCGTCTTGATCCACGTCCTCGAACTTTAGGTCTCCGGGTTGTGTGTCAGGCGTGTAAACCGGTCCCGCCGCGACATCAGCCTCGTCCTTGAAAACACCGACAACGTGCATCATATAGAAACTGGAGATCGGTTGACCCACCTCCGTGATATAATTACCCGATATGATGCGACCATTTTCTGTCGCTAATTTCTTGACTTTATTCCTATTCGTGCTGATGTTGAACGAAGTATTCCAAGAGAAATCCTTGGTGTCGAGGTTTACCGTATTCAAGGCGAACTCGAAGCCTTTGTTCTCGATCTCTCCGATATTTTGCATAGAACTATTGAATCCGGAGGCGGCAGGCAGGTTTACGTTTAGCAATAGATCTGTCTTTAAATTGTAATACCAATCCGCCACGATGGAGATCCGGTTCCTGAACAGACCTAAATCAATGCCTATATCCGTCTGTTTCGATTTCTCCCACGTCAGGTCGTTATTCGCTAACGAGCTGGGCGCCAAACCGGGCAGGATGCCATTTGCGTCAGCGTAATTTGATACAGACAGCAAGGCGATCTGGCTGTAATTTCCAATACTGTTATTACCCGCTACACCATAGCTGGCTCTGACCTTCAAGTTTGAGAGCGCATCCAGATTTTTCATGAAGGGTTCTTCCGAGATCCGGTATCCGACAGATACGGAGGGGAATGTACCCCATTTGTGATTTGCCCCGAAACGAGAGCTGCCATCCCGGCGTACAGTGGCGGTCAGCATATATTTATTATTATAAACGTAGTTGGCTCTTGCCAGCAAAGATACCATCGACCATTCGGATTTCAAGTGTGTTCCAGAATTGATCGTACCGGCAGACAGATAATGTACGTAATCAGTCGGGAAATCGGTCGCCCCGGCGGATAATTGCTTATACGTGTCTTTTTGTACCGTGAAGCCAGCTACCACATTAAGATCGTGCTTCTCGTTGAAAACCTTTTTGTAGGTCAAGGTGTTCTCATTCAGCCAGTTCATACCTTTCTTGTCAATAGAGGCAGCTGTCGCTGGGCTGGCTTTCTCTGCATAAGACCCAATTTGGGAAGATTTCCATAGATTTGTCTCGTTCAAGTTGAATCTAAGTCCAAAAGAGGTCTTGAAATTCAGTCCATCTAAGATCGCATAATCAAAATAGTTATTGATGATGACATCTTTCATGTCTCGTTTATCCGAAAAATTCTCCGCGATGAACAACGGATTCTCGACCGGTGCTCCCAAGGGATCTCCAAATTCGGAGTTGTAACTGCCGTCTTCCGCATAAACCGGTAAGAGGGGATTCATAGCCAAGGCGCATTGGATCATACCTCTTTGCCCTAAATGGCCTTCTGTTCTTGCGAAATCTCCATAACCGTAGGATGCCGCTATATTGGAACCGAACTTTAATCGCTTGGTCAGTTGAGCATCGATGTTGGAACGGATATTAAATCGTTGGTAGTCGGATCCGATCACGATTCCCTTTTGATCGAAGAATCCCAGAGAAACCATATATTTTACATTCTCGGTTCCTCCAGTGGCGGATAGCTGATAATTCTGCACGGTTGCCAAGCGGAAGATTACGTCTTGCCAATCCGTTCCCTCTGTCGGCAATAATTCCGGATTACGGTATTCTGGCCGCACCCAGGTGTTGGATGTCCGTACGTCATTTGGATCGCTGGCATTACCTCCCGCATAAATCCAGGCGTTATCCCTTCCTTCCGCGATAAACTGGGCATATTCCTGGGGAGATAGCAGATCCAACTTATGTGCGACTTGCTGGACACCGATGGAAGCGTCCACGTTGATCGTGGTTTTCCCCGTTTTTCCTTTTTTTGTCGTGATTATAACGACGCCGTTGGCTCCCCGTGATCCATAGATTGCCGTGGCGGAAGCATCTTTCAAGATCTCGATAGACTCAATGTCCGCGGGATTGATCGTACTCAAGGGATTGATCTTCTCCATCGTGGAGTTTGCCATTCCACTCGATGAATAGCTGTTATTCGAGAAGTTTGTCAGATCAGCGCCTCCACCGCCCGTCCCGATAGGGAAGCCATCGACTACGTAGAGCGGAGAATTAGAGCCAGAGATTGAGTTAATACCACGGACCATGATGTTTAGGTTCCCACCTGGAGCACCGGTCGTTTGCGTGATTTGCACGCCAGGCACTTTCCCTTGCAGTGATTGGTCAAAGCTTAAGGCTGGGGTAAGCCCCAGTTCCTCGCTGCCTACCGAGGCGATCGCCCCGGTAAGGTCTTTCTTCTTCTGTGTACCGTAGCCGACGACTACCACTTCCTCAAGGGTCTCGATGTCCTCTTTCAAGATGAGGTTGATTTGGCTTTGGTTGCCTACGGGAATCTCTTGCGACTTATATCCGATGAAGGAGAACACCAGAATCGGATTGTCGGTAGTTAGATTGATCACGTAGCCTCCCTCCACGTCGGTGATCACGCCGTTCGTGGTGCCTTTCTCCACGACGTTCACACCGGCTATTCCATAGCCATCCTCTCCTTTGACGGTCCCTTTCACCGTGCCGGGAGCGGCCGATGCCTCTACCACGCTGCATAGCGCGATACAAACCAACAGGATTAACTTGGCAAATAGCCAAGGCTTTGCCTGTGTCACATTCGTACTTTGATACTGTTTTTTCATAATCCCAGATTTAAATGAGTTCTTAATCGGTAGATATAATCGTGTAGTCAATGCCTAAGTATCGAGCCAGCTTGCCTAAGGCGGCGGCGTGGTGCCCGATGCCTAAAGCGAAGTGGTGTGTAGGGCCTTCACCTACCCATCTCTTTAGGAAGGTTCGTACGTCGGGCTTGAAGAAGCCTCGGGTGTTCGTGTTGCCCGTGGCTGGTATCGGGCCGCTGACTGACTCGCCTTCCGCCAAGATAAATTTGAACTTACCGTCGTATGTGGAGTTAATGGATAGGAGCGTGATCGAGCCCTCCTTGATCTTGAACTCCACGCCGGCTCCGTTGCCCGGCTTCCCGTGGTATTTCTTCAGGCTACGGAGCACGGGTTTCCCTTCCGCGATGGAGATGTTGTGAGGCCCGTCGTGGCCGACCAGCACGAAACCCTCGTTGAAGTCGATCGGGTGAAACTCCGCGAAGCTGCCCCCGATGCCGAAGCGATCCATGATCATCAAGGCGATCAGGGTCTTCAGGTCTGACTCGCCGCACATGGGGATGTGTCTTGCCGTCAGCAGGGAGTTGCCTACGATTAGGTTCGACATCAATTGGCGGATCGGGCTGTCTTCCGCCCCGTTGAAGTAGTAGGCGAGTCCATCCAGCTCATTGTCGCTCACGAACTTGTCAAGCGCTAAACTGACCTTCGCCGCGATCTCCAGATCCTCTTTCCTCAATTTCATGGAGATCGGGTCGGAAACGGGATCCGGCGTATCGAAAAAGTCCAAGATACGCCGTTCTTTCTCTTGGATCTCTCCCGCGGGAAGATCCTCCATTTTCGCCAATAGCTCGTTCGGCTCGTAGAACATGACATGGGAGCCGAAACAGGCTGTCAGCGCCGTGGGATCGGTATTCATGTCGAGCATCGAGTTGAGCGGGTGGCCTATGTGCCCCAGTTTCGCGTTCCTCAGGGTATGTAGAACTTTCGCTATCTGGCAGTATGCTTCGATCTCCACGTCAACCGACGGGTCGTCGTATAGGTTGCCCACGATCACCTCCGGGATGGGCTTACCTAACCTTGCCGCTACTCCCGTGAACTCGGGTAGTGCACAAATGTCATCGTTGAGCAGTTGCATATAGGTCGAGGCCTTCCCGTAGTCCATCGCTTTCAGGGGTTGCAACGCTACGAGTACGATCGGGCAGCTGACCGAGCGGGCGATGACGCCGAAAGTGCCCGACGTGGCGTAAGTCAGCATATCGCAAAACAGGAAATCCAAGTTGGCGGCGACGATCTCCCCTACCTTCCCGTATGCTACGGCAGGCGAGTCCACCAAACCGAAGCGAATAATCTCTATCCCATCTTGGGGAAGTTTTCGGAGAAACATCTCCTCTTTTTTTAAAAGCTCCTCCAACAATCCGGGAAATTGTACCCAATATGTGTCGTAGCCTACGCTGAATACGCCGACACGTGCCTTTCCCGCATTTCTTTGATCCGATTTGTTCATAATAACATTCTATTAAATTAAAGTTAACGCACTATCTATTTTCTATTGTTCCGCTCCTTGTGCCCCCTTCACGATGGTTGTACCCCGTAGGAAGAGGATGAACAGCAGGAATGCCACGGGGTACATGATCCCCGCATAAACCCATAGTGGGGTATAAGTGTAGTGGGCGATCACCACGCCCATGAGTGGGTTGATCACGAAAGAGGAGATCGCTCCGGCGGTTCCCGATAACCCTACCACGGTCGATGAGGTAGTCGTCCCGAACACATCCCCGATCGACGTGATATAGTTCGTGATCCAGATGCCATGCGCGAAGAAGGCCAACGACATCACCGCGATTGCCCATAGGGGTGAGTTAAGTGCGCCCATCAGCAGGACCGGCAGGGTTAGGGCGGCGGCTATGCCCATTGCGGTCTTGCGCGCCCGGCCGGTGTCGCCTATCCGTTGCCGTAGTCGGTCGGATAGCCATCCTCCCCATACGTTAGCTATACCCAGAGCCAAGAACGGGATCCAAAAGATGTTACCGATGTATTCCAACGATAGCCCTTTCGCTTCGTTCAGGTATTTGGGGATCCAGAACATATAGAAGTAGAAGATGGGGTCCAGCAAGAAACGGATCAGAACGAATAAGAGCGCGTCCCTGTTCTTTAGTAATCCGACTAAGTAGCTACATTTCATCTGTTTATCTGGATGCGTCCTCTCCATTTCTTCCCGCTTCTTGCGGGTTGTCCATATCCAGAAAAGTACCCAGATCAATCCCAGTGCCCCACTGATCAGGAATAGCATCCGCCAGCTGGTATGGCTTAAGGTAAACGCGCAAAGCGGCACGGCGATCACGGCGCCTATCGCGGATCCTCCAATCGCGATCCCATTGGCGATCGCCCGCTTTTGCTTCGGTACCCATTCCATCACGGCTTTCACGGCACCGGGGAAACAGCCTCCTTCGCCAGCTCCGAGCAGAAAACGGAAAAGGCTGAAATGGAACACGTTCAAGGCTAGCGCATGCAAGGCCGTGGCCAGCGACCAGAATCCTACGGATACCGCCATCCCCAAGCGGCTCCCGTATTTATCGATCAGTATTCCTCCGAGCGTGAACATCACGGCGTAACTAATCAGGAAGCCCGAGTTGATGAACCCATACTCGGTGTCAGTGATGTGCAGGTCCTCCTTGATGCGAATGATCGAGACGGAAAGAACCTGGCGATCCAGAAAACTTAAGGCCGTTGCCAGCAACAGCATGAATGAGATTATCCAATAGTAATGTTTTTCCATTTTATAGTTAACGCACTAAGTTCGTTTTTCGCAAAAATAGAAGGTATGTTTAAGAAAAACAAGACTTATGTATCTTTTTTTTAAGGGAAAACAGTTAAATGTTTAGATTGTTGTATATTTGCAAAGTAAACGTTATTCCCTGTCACGGTATTGTGTTAGTGCATGAAGTCGTGCATAAAAAAGCGAAGGAATGAAGAGTGTTAAGCCAAAATATTTAGACATTAGCGAAGCCATTATCGCTAAGATAGAGGGGGGCGAGTTGCGTCCGGGTGATAAGATCCCGTCGGAGAATGAGCTTATCAAGGTCTATAAGGTAAGCAACACGACTGCCCGGAAAAGCCTTCTTGAGCTGGAATCCCGGGGATGGGTCAACCGGATCAAGGGAAAAGGGACTTACGTGCTGAATCGGTACGAGGATAAACACTTGACGCGTGTGCTGGGCTCTTTCCATGCGATTCGGGAGAGTTTCAACGAGAACCTGATCAAAGAGGGGTTCACCCCGAAGAACGTGACACTGGAAAAGACCATCATAGACAGTGGCATATCGATCAATATCAATGGAAAGACCTTTATCATAGAGGGCGAGGTAATGAAAATACGTAGGCTTCGCTATGCGGATGATCTCTTGCTGAAAGATGAGACCCGTTATGTATCGATGGCTCTTTGTCCGCGCATCAATATGATGGAGCTGAACCAGGCTTTCCTGAAGATCTACGAGGATAAATATCATTTAAGGCTCGACAGTGTGCAGCGGACGCTGGGCACGACCGTAGCGTATCCGGAGGAGGAGAACAATTATTTCGAGAATGATTTCCCGATCTCCGTGTTTATCTTGGATAGTGTGGTCTTGGCCGAGGGGCAAAAGGTTATCGAGATAGAGCATTCCTTGTATAGGGGGGATAGGTATAAGTTCTCTCTTCATACTAAGCCGAAGCTGATCCCGGATGGTCAGAAGCCTTGAGACGGGGGCTTGTGAATGCTCGTTTCTTGGGTAGATTGGATCATGGAGGCTGAGTCCTTATAGCTCGATCTCTTCTCCGGAGATGATTCCGTTCATGATGGCGTAGAAGGTAAGGCCGGAGACGGTCTTGATCCCTAATTTTGAGGTGATGTTTTTTCGATGGGAGAGGACGGTGTTGAGACTGATGCTCAACTTGTCGGCGATCTCCTTGTTGGTGATGCCTTTCACGATCAGTTGCAGCACGTCGATCTCGCGGGAGGTGAGTTCCTTGTTCGTCTCTTGGATCGGGGCGTTGTCGGAGGCGAACAGGTGTTGTAGCTGGTCGAGGATCGTTTCCTGAGGGGCTTTTACCGAAATCTTATTTGTGGCCAGAGGGGTTTCCGTATCGGCGCTGTCGATGAGGAGCCCTGTCTTGTTTCTTCTCGGGAGGAAGAAATCCGCGTTGAGCACGAATGTCTCGGGATCCGTGAAAAAGTAATCGAACGCGTCGCCGGAGGCGTTCGAGAACAGCTCGAAGGATGGGAAATGGCAGATCTCCACGGGAGGAAAATAATCGGCCAACAGACTTTGAAGTCCGGTGCTTCGCAGTGTGTCAGGAAGGATGATGGCTATTTGCTTGTCGTGGCGCATGGGGGGGTCATTCGCATAATTTTTCCATCGCCGAGACCATCGGGGTGAGGATCCGGTACCGGATGCGGTTGTGCTGCTTGATGTCTTTCTCCAAGCTGCAAATAGAGAAGAGTACGGCGTAGCAGAGATTCTCGTCGTAATCGCCTGAAAGATGTTTTATCATGAGGCTTTTCAGGTCGGCCAGCAAGGCCTCGATCGGGTCTTCCGCCCGACATTCCTTGGTGATGCGCAGACCATCGATCGCCCCGGATGGCTCTTTTCCCAGTCGCTTGCTGAGCGACAGGCAATAAGGGAACCAATGCTCATCATCATCTTGGATGCGGGCTGACAGCTCTTCCTTGAAAGAGGAGAAAAAACGCCCGATCAAGCTTAAAGAGCTATTCCCCGGAGCGCTCATGGATATGAGGGAGTTTAGGTGAAGCTCGATGTTGGGTAATTGATAACGGGCGTAGTATAGATTTGTCTTGCGCAAGTAATCGATGATTTGTGAGGTATGGAAGGTCTGTAACTTCTTTTCCGGGAAAAACTCCTCGTTTAGAAAGGTGTTAATCACGGTCAGGAAGAAGTCGGTATCCAATGAATGTTCCTCGCAGATAGCCTTGACCGGCTTGTCGCCAAGACCAAGGCGTATGCCGAACCGGTTGATTACAGGAATGAGTGAGGGGTGTTCTTCCACCACCTCACTCAGTCTCATATTAGGATATACTAAAGGCATTGTGTCAGGCTTGCTCCCATTGTTCGCGCAACAGCTTCACGGCGGCAGGAACGACTACGTTACGATCTCCCTGGCATCCGCACTCGAAACTGACATACTTGTCGTATCCAAGCATTTTCAGTCCCTTGAAACCATTAATGTAGTTGTCCGCTTCTCCGTCCTCACCCGGCATGCTACGGCGTTTCCGGCTGGCTACATGGACGTGTTGCAGATACTCTCCCGCCGAGATGAAGGCCCCCATATCAGAAGTCTCTTCCCAAGTCATGTGCCAGAAGTCGCCCATACAGCGTACGCCGGGGTTATTGATGTCCCGGCACAAGGAGGCGGCGTCGGCCACTTGCCGTAAATAGAAGCATTCTTTGCGGTTCAATGGTTCGAAAATGACGCTTGTCCCGTGCTCGGCGGCGAATGTTCCCATCTCGTTGAACTGTTCGCAAAGGAAATCGCGAGTTTCCATCGTGTGAGGTAAAACCGGCACTTGGCTATTGAATGCCGGAACGATAATCACGCCTGTGGATCCGAGCTCGCCTGCCGCGGCGATGATCTCTTTCATCGTATCCATGCATTGTTTACGGATGGCGGGATCCGTGGAAAGGATGAATCCCTTGAATCCTGCGCAAATGGCGCTTACCTTGATGTTTCGTCCGTTGAGGGCTTGCTTGATCTCGTTCACCCGTCCGGCCAAACCTCCACCTCCTGGCTCGAAACCGACTACACCCAATTTCTCCATGAAGTCGAGCTTCTCGTTCAGGCTTTCTCCGGGCGCTATCCCCTCTTGGAACGAAAGTTTCAGTTCCAGAGGTTTCTCGCTCTTTTGCTCCTCGGTCTTCGCTTCCGAAGGTTTAGAAGCGCAGGAGGAAGCCATCGCTCCTCCTGCTGCTACGACCGCTCCGGATAAGGTCGCTTTTAAGAAGTTTCTTCTATTTAATGTCATGACATTTTGCTTTTTTAGATAGAAGGCTCTGTGGAGCTTCCGTTATTTCTTGTCAATGGGCTTACCCGGAACCTGAACAACGAAGCCGCTCATGTCCATCTTACCCAGATTCAGGTCTTTTGGAGTGTAATCCAAAGCGGAAGCGGTCATGGCGTCCCAAGTGGTTTCCGCTCCTGTATAAGCGGACTCACGTCCCATTATAGCGGCCATGTTGGCAACGGCAGTCTCGGATGCTTGCTCGATCTTCTTGCCTCCACGGATGCAATTGATCCAGTTCACGTGCTCCAAGGTGTAAGGATCGTTCTGCTTGAAGTTCGCTTTCTCTGCGTCAAAGTCATATTTCCAGACAACATTCCCTGCCAAATCCTTGATCTCCATCGTTGAGCTATCCCAAGAACCTTTCGTCCCCTGGATAAATTCGCTTACATTATTGGCGCAACCATCGATCTGGCGGCACATACTATGCAGGTGGATACCGTTCTCCATCGTGAAGTCTACGCTGAAGTTATCGTATTGATCTCCCGTGATACGACGTTGACGAGAGCCAAACCCTACGGCTTTGACTGGTTTCAATCCGCTGAACCATGTGAATACGTCGATATTATGTACGTGTTGCTCTACGATATGATCGCCGGAAAGCCATTTCCAGTTTACCCAGTCTTTTATCATGTATTCGCAGTCATTCCAACCAGCCTGACGCTCGCGATACCAAAGCATGCTCTGATTCCAATAGACCGTACCTCCTGTGATCTCGCCAATCATACCTTCCATGATCTTCTTGTACGACTCAACATAGCTACGTTGATGGTGGCGTTGCGTACCGGTTACGACGCAAAGATTCTTGGCTGCCGCTTGTTTTGCCGTAGCCATGATCATGCGATAGCCAACCGGATCCACGCAGATCGGTTTTTCCAGGAAAGAGTGTTTGCTCTTCTCCGTCGCGTATTGGAAATGGATCGGGCGGAATACAGGGGGAGTAGCGATAATCACTACATCCACGCCGCTGTCGATCACTTGTTTATAAGCGTCCAACCCGACAAAACGCTTGTCGGCCGGGACATCGATGTTCTTCTCGTCTTTCAACTTTTTCGCCAACTCGTCCACACGCTCTTGGAAAGTGTCTCCCAAGGCGGTGATGGTAACGCCATTCGCTGCATTCAGGAAATTGAACGCGGCACCCGAACCACGTCCACCACAGCCGATGACTCCGGCTTTCAGCTCTTTCCCGTCTGCGGCTAAATCAGGCAATTCCGGTATATAATAGCTCCCCGGCTCTTTTAGAGGCTTGGTGGCGTTGGAGTTCTCTCCCCCTCCACAAGAGGACAATACGCTAACCGTGCTACCGGTTCCAATGGCTCCTAACGCCCCTGCCAGAGCGGAGCTTTTCAAAAATGACCTTCTGCTGATACAGTTCTCTTTTTTCATGATATTTATGTTTTAGATGTTGTATTATTTATTGTATTCACATACTACCCGGAAACCGATTCCTCGAATGTCTGAATACCACCAGATACTCTTCGGCTGTTGCGGATCGGTCTTCAGCCAAGCATCGTGATCCGTGTGTCCACGCGAAGCACAACGGAGATCGGCCGCGTCGGACGTATAATTGCCGCCTCTCACTACCCATTCCGTGCCTTCGGTCACTATTGGATCCGTTACCTCTGACCCTCCTTTGGAATAAGCTTCCGGATCATATTTATCCGCGCAATACTCCATTACGTTCCCTAACATGTTCTTCAACCCGAACGGATTCGCCTTTACCATAGCGGGCTCTTGTGTCTTGTTCTGGCTGTTCTTATTATAGATCACGTACGAGCTGATACTGTCAGTCTTTGCCGCGAAGAACTTGCGCCAGAAGCCTTGATCCGAGAAGTCCTTGGGATTTCCCTCGAAGAAGTAGGGGGTATCCGTCCCTCCGCGAGCCGCGTATTCCCATTCAGCCTCGGTCGGTAAGCGATATTTCTTTCCTGTCTTTTTCGACAGCCATTGGCAGAATGTCTCGGCCGCATAGTGTGTCATGGTGATCGCCGGGCGATCTCCGCCTCCCCATCCTTGATCGGGGAATCCGAATGGTGGGGTAGGGCCTGAGATAGCGTCTACCTCAGGGTTGCTATTATTTGCGTAGACCGTTTCCGGAGGGGTACGACCCTCACTCATGGTCTGCCCATAGAAAGCCCAATATTGATCCCATGTCACCTCAACCTCCGCCATGAAGAAGGGGCTGACCGTCACGTTCCGTACCGGAGCCTCATCCTCTTTGTGGAAAGCCTCTTTCTCATCGCTACCCATCTTGAAAGAACCTCCGGGAACCGCGATCATCTTGAACGATACCATCGTGCCGGGGATTTGCTCTACATAGTCGGCGAACGAGGTGACCGTGGCCGGCTCCTTGAAGAACAGGCTTGTGTCAACCGGTGCTCCTCCGTCGGCCAGCCCGGGGATACCCGTCATCTTAGAGTGATTGTAGTTCGGGTTGTAATGCCCGGCGTCCAAGTGGCAACTGATGCATTGCAGATCCAGTTTCTCCTCATTCTCATCATAATACAGGTGAGCCGTTACGCCATCATCGGTAATCCCTTCCGGAAACAGGTTCTGATGACACTCTTTACAAGATTCGTTTGGGATATAGGTGACGGCATGCTCCAGTTCCGACTTCATCTCCCAATTGAAATCCGCGCTATCCTTGGTCAGGTACGACCAAACGTCTTTCAATCCCAATTTCGCCTTAGCGCTATAATGCGCCCACGTATCTGTTTGGGGCGGAAGGTGGCAGGCCACGCAATGGGTCTTGACGCCACTGCCGTTGTTCACGTGTTTCGATAGTTCCCAGCTCGCCTCCACGTGTGGATGTACGTGGCACATCATGCACGATTCATCGGTCGAGAAATAGACTGAAGTCTTATATGCTCCGACCATGAGCCCTGCGCCGATGACCAGTCCGACCAAAAGAACAAATGACTTGCTTTTGAGAAAACTTTTCTTTTGATTGGGTTTATATCTGTTCGCAAATAGATTTTTATTCATTTGTTTTTTATGGTATTAAGAGTCTTTCTTAATGTTATTATTGAGTATCCGTTAGATTTAAAATTGCAGTAAAAGTAACATATTCCTTTCTATATTAAAAGATGGCCGATTCTATTTAACGAAAATATACCGGATTTTGCGTTTTTTCAATCCCTGTTCTAAACTTTATAGAAAAGAAAAAGAGCGATACGCTTTCCCGTATTGCTCTTATGCACGGAAGGAGAGGCTCGAACTCCCGACCCTTGGTTTTGGAGACCAATGCTCTACCAACTGAGCTACTTCCGTATGCGGGTGCAAAAGTAGTTTAATTATTTGAATTAGCAAGCGGATTCGTCGCGAAATGCATACGTGAAATGGTTATTTCTTCCTTTTGGACGCTATGCCGGGGCTTATTACGACTAAAGGCTAAACGATTACTTTTGAATCATTTAGCCTTTATTTAGTCGGGATGAGAAGACTCGAACTTCCGACCTCCACGTCCCGAACGTGGCGCGCTAGCCAACTGTGCTACATCCCGTTTCCTTTGTGCGATCAAGTTCGTTTCTCGATCACGGCTGCAAAGGTACAAGTAATTTTTGAATCTGCAAGTGTTCCGCCTCTTTTTTTGCGTAAAAAATTTGGAGTATTCACCCAACCTTACGGAAGAATCCTTGCGGCAAGCCCCTGTTTATCCCCGGATGCTCTCCATGAACAGGTCGATCATCCGTTTGGCGGCGACGAAAGAACTGATCTCGTTGTTCAAGACCTGTTGTTCCGTCTTGCTTAACATCCCCTCCACGGCCGGGTTATGATAGAACTTATCCCTTAAGGTGTCGTTGATGCTCTCGTACATCCAGTATTTGGCCTGCTCATTGCGCTTGTGCTCGAAATAACCGTTGCGCTTGGTGAATTCCATATAGGCCCCCACCATGTCCCAGATCTCCTTTATACCTATATTATAATAGCCGGAATAGGTCAGTACCTTCGGCTCCCAACCGGACTCCGAGGGTGGAAAGAGGTGTAACGCGTTCTTGAATTGGGAGGCGGCGAGTTTCGCCTTCTCCACGTTATCCCCGTCCGCCTTGTTGATGATGATCCCGTCGGCCATCTCCATGATTCCCCGCTTGATGCCTTGTAGCTCGTCCCCTGTGCCGGCGAGTTGGATCAGCAGGAAGAAATCGACCATCGAGTGCACGGCGGTCTCGCTTTGCCCTACGCCTACGGTCTCCACGAAGATCGTATCAAAACCGGCTGCCTCGCATAATACGATTGTCTCGCGAGTTTTTCGGGCCACTCCCCCCAGTGATCCTGCGGAGGGTGAGGGACGTATGAAGGCGTTTTTCTCTCTCGATAGCTGTTCCATGCGGGTCTTATCCCCTAAGATGCTGCCCTTAGAGCGTTCGCTACTCGGGTCGATCGCGAGAACCGCCAACTTGCGGCCCTCCTTGATCAAGTGCATACCGAAGGCGTCGATCGAGGTGCTTTTCCCTGCGCCGGGAACGCCCGTGATGCCGATACGTACCGATTTGCCGGCGAAGGGCAGGCATTTCTCGATGATCTCCTGGGCAATCTGCTGGTGCTCGTGCTTCGCGCTTTCCACCAACGTGACCGCTTGGCTAAGTATCGTGATATTCCCTTTCAAGATGCCTTCCACGAACTCGGAAGGCGTATAGCTTTTTCGTTGCGCCCTTTTTTTCAAGTAAGGATTCACGGTAGGCACATTGGAGATGCCCTTGTTCACTTTCAATCCTTTGTACTGATCGTCATTTTCTGGGTGTTCCATAATCTGTGTCGTGTTATTATTTGTGTGCTGTGACCTTGATTAACCGAATCGGCCCGTTCGGGTCGTCGCATACGATATTTATCAAAGCCTCAAGTTTCGTTTTTACCTCCTTGGGACGTAAGCTTACCTTGAATTGGGCGGTCGCTCCCGGCTTTAGCCTCTTCTTGCCGCCAGACAGGTCGATCCGCTCATCGTCGCAAGTGACACTATAGATCGTCAGTGGCTGCTGCCCTACGTTCGTGATCTCGAACGATCCGGACACTTTCCGGTTAATCAGGGGCACGGCGCTTCGCTTGTCGGGCAGTTTCCCGAAATTGAGGAGCGTGCCGGAGAGCTTCGCGATCGGAGCTTCCGCCTTCTCTTTAGCCGAAAGTTTGCTGAAATCGTCGATGATGTTGGCCGCCACACGGATCTCTCCATCCTCCTTGTCCTTGCTTACCCCCTGTACGGAGATCGGCATCTGGCTCGTGAGGCGCCCCATTTTCTTCGCTGCCTTTGCGTCGAGCAAGAGGGTGATCGTGCCGGTCTCTTCCGGCTGTAGCGTGGCAGGGGTAGCCTGTACGGTCAGGTAATGGGGGATCTTCCCGATCCGGATGGTTATCGACGTGCTTCCTTCGTTCCTGACGTGTATCTTTTCTCCCACGGTCTCTTCCGGGCGGACACTGCTGAAAAGGACGTTTTTCGTATGCAGCTTCAAGTCGCCGATCGCGTAGGGATAAGTAAATTCCGGCTCGATCGGCTTGGGTGTCACATTCCCCTTGATCGCTACATTATAACTTCCTCTCTTCCCGTTGCTGAAGATCGACACGGTCTTGTAAAACGGGCCGGGCCGTCCTTTCGGGTCATACGTTATTTTTACGGTACCTGTCTTGCCCGGGGCGATCGGTTCCTTGCCCCATTCCGGGCGAGTGCAGCCGCAAGAGGCGGTCACCCGGGTGATGACTAAAGGAGAGTCCCCTTGGTTCTGGATCGTAAAGACATGACTCGCCAGCCCGTCCGCCTCGGCGATTGTCCCGAAGTTGTAAACCAGTTCCTCTGAGGCGATGCGGGCTCCTTCCTGTGCCCATAGGGTGGTTATCGACAGGAGTGCCGCGAGAAGAAGGAGCGTCCTTGAGATCTTCAGCATGATCGTAATGGGCTTAATGGGGTTATTAATCAACCTCTCCCCGGATGTTCATGATAAAACTGCCCTTCTTCCCGTTGCTGTAAATGGAGATCGTTTTCGTGAACGGTCCGGGGCGTCCGGCCGGATCGAAAGTCACCTTGATCTCTCCGGTCTTGCCCGGGGCGATCGGTTCTTTCGGCCATTCGGGAGTGGTACATCCGCAAGAGGCGATTACGCGCGTGATCACTAACGGCTTGTCGCCGGTGTTGGATATTTTGAATGTGTGTGAAACCTTCCCGTCCGCTTCCTTGATAACACCAAAATCATGCATCGTCGTTTCCGCCGAGATAATGGCTCCTTGAGCTTGCGCGATTCCTGTCGCTAACAGGATCGCCATGAACATAAAAATCAGTTGTCTCATCTCTCTTAAGTTAGTTATTGACCTTACAAAGGTAATTAATTCGATAGAAAATCAAGAACCGGAATTTGAAAATCGAGTCGTTTCGTCTTCCGTCCCTTGATTTTCCATATCTTATCGCTCCACGATCAGGCGAGTTCCGGCCGTATGGGATACGAACTCAGGGGCGTATAGGCATTGGATCGTGCTGATCCCGCCGGAGTAATCGCCTGCACGTGACACATATACAGGATATTCGAGCACGAATGTCCCTTTAGGCAACCGCTCGAAGAAGAATTGCTCTGATGCGTCTTTCGGCGCCCGGTAGTACCAGATCCCTTCTTGGCTCTCAGTCCCGGACAGCGGATTGGCCGGCTCAAGGCATCCCGCACGCACATCCTTCAGGCATACGTAACTCATCTCCCGGTCCGTGCGTACGGTCAGGCGTACGATTACCTTGTCGCCAACGCAGAGGGGTTGTTCCGGGGTAACCGGACTGATTTGGCGCCCTTGCCCGTTCGCGGTCTCGATAAGCAGGCGTTTCTCTACGCTCAGCGCCCCTTTTTGCGCGCTCACTTGATCGATCTCTTGGAAATAGCTTGCGTAAACCGTTCCCCAAGCCGGTGTGTCGCCCTCTTTCCGGATCGATAAGGCGGAGGTCTCTGCCTCTCCCTCAGGTGCGGGAGTCAAGGCGGTTTTTAGGTATCCCGTCGCGAGCTCGCCATCCGAGGTGTCGTATGGCTTACCGTTCCATTCCGCGACACAGCGGTTCCCGTCTGTCAGCCAATCGCTTCCCGTCAGCAGAAGCGCGTGGATCGCGTTGACCGTAGCCGGGACGGATGCCCAGTCTTGCGTTCTTTTCTGTGCCAACAGCCACTGTTTCAGCTGGTCTGTCGTCCGTTTGTCCGGGGCTATCTCGGCGAACGTCTCCATCAACAGGCAATGCGTGTCGATCGGCGAGGAGAAATAGTTATTTTCTTGCCGGTTGTTTGCCCAAAACATCCCAAGTTCTTCCGAAATGGTGGCGGTCTTTTTCAGCCAGGTCAGGATCGTCATGGCGGCTTCCTTATTCCCGTTGCGATACATCAACCGGGCGATCTCCCCCTTGGTCGCTAACGGATATTCTTTCCATCGCTTCCCGGCTTGGCGCGTGTAGAAGCGGATCGCCTCGCGCGCCTCGCTTGCTTCCGGGATGTCGCGGTAAGCGCTACGCACGTAGAGGTAGCTTATCTGTTCCGGTGAGGGCATCGCGTTTTGCCATTTGGTGTCCTGCTCGCGTAAACGCTCGTAATCCTTTTGGATCTGCTTGTCCAAGAACCGGAGCGCCTTGATCTGCGCCTCCTTTTCCTCCTGCCCGTATTGGATGGCGTTCAGCTCCACCAATTGAGCCATTCCCCTCAGGATTGCGAGGGTGATCGTGCGGCTTGGGGGCAAGCCGTTGAACCAGCTCCAGCCTCCTTGCTCGTCTTGCCGCTGGAGCAGTTGCCTTAAGGCGTTCTTTTGTCCCTCTCCGGAGCGGTTCAGGTCGAAAAGGAGTGACAGACGCTGCTTCTGCTCGGTCTCGTTTTTCGCCTCCAATACCCACGGGGTCTCCTCCAAGAGGATATTTTTCAACTCTTGGTTTTGCTCTAAGTTTGAATAGAGAGTTGAGGCATCTTCACCTCCCGCGCTCCATTGGGCGATCACCTGCTGGATCCGCGGGTTCGAGCGGGCGATATAAGTCGCCAGCGTCTGGCTGTAATAGGCGGCGAACCAAGAGAGTATGTTGTCGTCGGCCGGACTTGTTAGCGTAGGTAATGCTTGCACCGCATACCAGATCGGATTGCCGGTCATCTCTAAGGTCAACTGGATTTCCGGCCTGTTGCTCCAGTTATCCGGAAGGCTGATTTCCCGTTCTCCCGGTTGTCCGAGGTAGAACGTCTTGCTTTCCGTGAGATGTATTTGGTCCGGCAAGATCGGCAAGAGCCGCTGTTCCCCATCGCTTCCCGCCTCCGAATCGGCTATGATACGTACACCCATCAAGCCGTTTTGCTTGGGGATGGGGATCTGCCAGCTTACCGTCGCTACGCTGTCGGGGAGAAGTTCGAATGCCCGTTGCGACTTGCTGAGGCAGATGACCGGCTGATCGGTCGCCGGGTCGAACAGTTCGATCCGTACCCGTCCGGCGATCTCCTCCCCGGATTGGTTGATTACCTGCGTGCTGACGCTGATCTCATCCCCTTGTCGCACGAAGCGTGGAAGGTTAGGTACCACCATCAGGGGCTTGCTGGATAGGATCTCTTTCGTGAGTGTGCCATATTTCAGGTCTTTCGTGTTTGCCACTAATTGGAGTTTCCAGGCCGTGTTGCTCTCCGGCAAGGTGAATTGCACGAAAATCGCCCCGGTAGAGTCGGTTTGCAGGGCAGGGTAGAAGAAAGCTGTCTCGGCGAGGTTCTCCCGGATCGGGGTCGGCAGCTTGCGTTCCTGAGAGGTGCCTGCTTCCTCGGTGGCTATATCGCTTGCGTTCGCGACGTTGGTCACGACCGCCGATTCCGCCAATACCATATCTTCGCTATCCATAGCAAGGGCAGGAGCCGTCGCGGATTTCATCAGTATTCCTCCGCGGAGGTTCAAACGGTTGCCGTAAGCCATGAAACGTCCCGCCTGGAACAGGCCGCACCAGTCTATGTTTCCGTATCCTATCTGAGGCTCCTCTTGATAGATCACCTTCTGATGCCAATATTCACTGCTGCGTTGGAAACCTGCCCCTGCCATGAATAAAGGAGCTTGTAGGTAGATGTAACGTTTGGGGGCGAAGATCCATCCGAAAGGAACGATCTCGTCTAACGAGGCATCGTACATACTTGCTAACACCTCTGCCGGGACAGACATGGAATCCGCGTCGGTCACTTGGAATCGCCAGGTTTCTTGGGCGCCGGGAAGCAGGTGATCACGGAACGTGATCGGCCGGATTCGCAAGTCGCGGTCGGGGATCTGGCATTGGATCGGGATCTGTTCGGTAAACAAGGCTCCCTTTTTCACGAAACTGAAGCTGGCCATGATTCCATCCTCGTATTCGGCCTTGAACGGGATCTTGAACCATTGATTCGCGTCGCTCAAGCGAATTTGCTCTTGGTGAATCCGTTTGCCCCCAACAAACCACTCATAAAGGATATACGCCTCTTGGTCGGAGGTTCCGAACAGGATCTTGGCCTCCTCACCGGGCAGACATTGGGTCTTTTCTTTGAGTACCCAGGTATGTGAGAACACGGGCGGACGGGAATCCTCTTTCCCGTAAAGAATGAAATCAGACTGGTTCTCACTGCTTCGTCCCTTGCTGTCCTTGGTTTCCATGCATAAACGGTAGCGTCCGGAGGGCAGATCGCGGAAAATCTTCGGGTCGATCGCCTCGCCGCCGACGAAGGTTCCGCTTGCCACTTGTCTCCCTGTTTGATAAGCTGCCGACGGATCCGCTTGGGATTGCCGGTCTATCAGCTCTACGATACGGAATGTTCCCGGAGCGGCGATCGCCTCCCCGTTCAAGGTTTGTGCCTGTATCGTCAATCGGACGGAGTCTTTGTCGATCTGCGGTGGAAGATCGGTGTAAAGCACGAGGCTGGATGTGCCTACCGAAAAGGTATAATGAGCCTCTTGGGTCTCCCCTTTGCTGTCGGTGACGGTCGCGTATACCTCATAGCTTTGGCAGGATGGCGACCAAACGTCCGTCTCTTCCTTCTCCGGACGGAACGTTACTTGGAAAGTACCGTCACCGGATAGATCCGTCGTGCCCTCGGCTACCTGCCGGGTGGAGGCATAGATTCTCCAAAACGGGAACGGACGGCTGAGAACGTACCAAGTTACCTTCCCTTCCGGGAGGGCAACCCCGGAGAAGGTCTCCGCCTTCCCTTGGATACTTACGGAATCACCAAAGGCGATCTCCTCTTGGATGGGGGTGAAGCTGGCATGGAATGTGGGACGTTTGTACTCCTCGACATGGATAAACAGGCTTGTTTGTCCACAACGCAGCCGGAAAACCCCACTCAGTGTCTGTTTAGGTAGCGTAAACTCCCCGTTGAACGAGCCAAACGCGTCGCTCGTGAAGGTCTTTCGTGCCAGCTCCTCTCCATTCGCGTCGTATAGCTCTACCGTAAATGTCTTCCCCTCTACGGCATAAGGCTTGTCCGTATCTTTCACGTACGCGATTCCTTTCCAGAAAAGAGTCTGTCCCGGACGGTAAATCCCCCGATCCGTGAACAAGGAGACCTCGACGGGATCGGAGACCGTGCCCCGATTGGTGGATCCCATTGGATAGAGGTTTGTCAATATACCAGCGGTGTCGCCCGGTAGGGTTGCCTTGAACGCATAGATTGTATTGTCGGAAGGCAACTCGGCCAACCCGAATCGGTCGGTCTTTACCGCCCCCATCTTTTGCGGCTGCCGCCGTTTGCCTCCGTAATAGGTCACGAGGGCATTCTCAATCGGCTTGCCACTGCGGAAATCCGTCACCCATATCTCTCGCTTATCTCCCGGATAATTCCGGAAAACCGCCGCGATCCGGCTTACGCAGAACGAGGTGGAGATCTCCTCCTTCTGCCCGGGGACACTGACTTTGCAGGTGTAAGATCCCGGCTCTCCTACCGGCAGACGGAGGATCGTATCTTGCGTGATATAGGTATTCGGTACCTTCAAGGCGAAGGAAGTCGGCTTGCCGATCCGCTCTTTCCCCCGGAAAATTTCCACTTTCAGCTGTGACACATTCTTATAATAAAGCTGGATTCGCAAATCCTCCCCCGGATATACGGTATTGTCCGTCGCTACCGTGAAGGAGGGATGTTCCAATTGCGCCAACCTGTTCCGTAAAATGACCGTACGCGGGTAACGGGCATGGCGGCGGATCCCCTCTTCGCAGATTTGGATCTCCTTCGCCTTGATCGAATCCTCGTTTGCGGCGTGCAGGCGCGCCCATCCGCTGGTCTCCAGATCGAGGCGGGCGATCCAGATCTCGGCTCCGTAGGCTTTATCCTTTACGTTTATATATAATGAGTCGAGCGCGGATCGGTAGGCTTGGTAAGAGGCCTCGTCCATCTTGTCGCCATAGAGGAACCTCAAATGGTCAAGTTGTGTAAGCAACAGTTCCTGGCTGCCCGGATTCTTCCCCTGGAATGCGAGAATCGCTTGGTATATCGCCTCAGACGGCTGGATCTCCAAGGCTCGGAACGCCAGAAACTCGAAAAGCGTAGGGCGCGGATCGCGGGCGTCCTTGCCTGTTTCCATCAATACCTTATACGTTTGTGTCGATGTCTGTTGCAACAAGTGGGCAGGTTGTAGGGAGCGTGTCAATTCCTCCCGTATTTTTCCCTCGAACAGGTTCGCGCTCCATTCCCGGATGTCCTCGGGCACGTAGCCGCTCAACGGGGTGCGCCGGCTGATGGTCCATTGGTTTTCCTGGAAATAAACATGGTACATCTCCGCTATCATGGAGTGCAGGATCGCCTTGGTCGCGGAATCCGTGCGTTGGGCGGTATAGTCCTCTACCTCTTGGATCAGCTCGGGGAAACGGTCATTGTCGACCTCCATCTCCTCTTTCAGGTGAAGTATCAGCTGCTTGATGACCATCGGGTCGTCTTTCGCCTGCATCAGCTGCTCGAGGGTGGGGCGATCCAGATGAGACTGGGCGGCTTTCCCGTACCAGATGGCGGCGGAGAGGCCGCAAAGGATCCAGATCGTCAAAAAAAATGCTCTTGTCTTCATATCTTTCAGGTCTTAATGGTTAAACACGAACCTTTCTATATTAGATACAAAGAAAGAGCAAAAAGTTGTAAAAGCCTTGTTAATGTTTACTTTTTACGCACGTAGGTGATGTAGGTGTAAGGATACGGATTCTTGCTATCCGCCTGATGTTCCTCGCGTTCCACCTCTTCCCACAAGTCCCAGTTCACGACCGGGAAGAAAGAGGTTGCCCCCGGGAACTCATGATGGATGCGGGTGATATACATCTTGTCCGCGATGGCCAAGGCCTGCCGATAGACTAACGCTCCCCCGATGATGAAGATCTCCTCTTCTTTCTCGCACAGGTCTAACGCGGCGCCCATCGACTCGCAGGCGAAGCAGTTCACGAAACCGGCCTCGGGCAGGGTGGTCAGCACGACATTCTTCCGGTTGGGCAGCGCGTGCGGCAGCGACTCGAAGGTCTTGCGCCCCATGATGACGGCGTGACCCGTGGTGAGCTCCTTAAAGCGTTTCATGTCTGCCGGCATATGACATAGTAATTGTTGATTCTTTCCGATCGCGTTCTTCTCCGCGATCGCGGCGATAATAGATATTGTACTCATAACTATGCTGTATTTGTGTTCGTCTCTATTTATAATATGTACTGACAGCCGGTCAGACCGATACCTCTCCCTTGATATGAGGATGCGGGTCGTAGCCGCTGAGGGTGAAATCCTCGAACTTGAAGTCGAACAGATTGTCGATCTCCGGGTTCAGTTCCATATGCGGTAACGCGCGCGGTTCCCTGGTCAGTTGCAGCCTTACCTGCTCTAAATGATTCAGGTAGATGTGCGCGTCGCCTAAGGTATGGACGAAGTCGCCCGCTTTCAATCCCGTCACTTGCGCCATCATCATCAAGAGCAGCGCATAGGAGGCGATGTTGAAAGGCACGCCGAGGAAAATGTCCGCGCTGCGCTGGTAGAGCTGGAGGCTCAATCTTCCGTCCGCCACGTAGAACTGGAAGAACGCGTGGCAAGGAGGCAGGTTCATGTTGCCCAGATCCGCCACGTTCCAGGAGCTGACGATGATCCGCCGGGAGTCCGGATTATGCTTGATGGCATCGATCGCCTCGCTGATCTGGTCGATCGTCCCTCCCTTGTAGTCCGGCCAGGAGCGCCATTGGTATCCATAGATATGCCCCAGGTCGCCATTCTCGTCGGCCCACTCGTTCCAGATCCGCACGCCATGCTCTTGCAGATACTTCACGTTCGTGTCGCCCCTCAAGAACCACAGTAGCTCGTAGATGATGGATTTCAGGTGCAACTTCTTCGTTGTCAGCAGGGGGAAGCCCTCTTCTAAGTTGAATCTCATCTGGTGGCCAAAAAGACTGATCGTTCCCGTTCCCGTCCGGTCCTCTTTCCTTACCCCCTCGGTAAGTACCCTATTGAGCAGGTCTAAATACTGTCTCATACCTATTTTTTAATGTGCAAATGTACAAAAGTGTATCGTATAATGCCAGCCTTGCCCCCAAAAAACGATCTTTTCGCCGGAAAACATAGATTAGGGCAGGTATTGGCGGGAAACGAATAAAATGGTTATCTTCGCGTATGAACGTTAAACTTGAATCTAAGCAAACACATGGAGATTATCTTGTTAACCGGAATCTATCCCGCCTCGATGGACGCGGAAGTTTTTCTCATGACTACCGCGTGTTTTTTCTTTTTCTTGGTCATCTTTTTCTCGATTCGTCAGCTTGTTTCCGAACGGCAGAAACGAAGCGTGGATCATCCCATCGAAGAGGCTGATGGGCAGCATAATAGGCAGATTGAGGAGATATCCCGGGAGTTATGTACCCCGTTGACCTTGATCGATGGCGTGGAGGAGCAGATCCGTTCGTACGCGGGTGGAGCCGGGGATCCGGAATTGGAACGGTACGCCGACGTCTTGCGCAAGAACGTGAAAGAGGCGAACCGGTTGATCGGGGAGATGAGGAGCCTCCGGGAGGAGTCCTTGGAGGCAGCCCCCAAGGAGGCTCGGGAGACATCCGTTCCCGAGCCTATGGATACCTATAATATAAAGGAGGAGGGGAGAATAGGGGCGCCGGAGGATCGCCCGCTTGTCTTGGTGGTCGATAAGCGGAAAGATATGTCTTGGTTAGTCTCCGAGATCTTGTCGCCGGAATATCGGGTAGAGGGCGCTTCGGACCGGGATGAGGCGTTGGAGTTCATGGCTCGCTATACTCCCGTCCTGATTATCTCGGATTGGATAGAGGCCGGTCCGGATGGACAGGATTTGCTGTCGCAGATCAAGGCGAATAAATATACCCGCCATATACCGATAGTGATCGTCTCGGCGCTGGCATCCAGCGTGGAACAGGCCGAGGCCTTGGACCGGGGAGCCGACGCTTACCTGCCGAGGCCCTTCCCGTCGCGCCTGCTGCGGTCGGTGGTAAATCGGTTGATCACGAGCCGGAGCGAGCTGAAGCGTTATTTCTATTCTCCCGAGAGCGCTTACCGTTCCGCGGATGGCTTGTTGCTTCATCAAGAAGACAAGGAATTCCTGGATACCGTCACCTCCATCGTGAAGGAGCATATCGGGCAGGAGGGGTTAGGTCCGGAGCTGATCGCCGAGGCGATGCATATCAACACCCGGATCCTGTACCGTCGCTTCAAGCGGATCTCCTCGATGACCCCCAGCGATTTTATCAAGGACTACCGGCTCTCGCACGCGGCCCAATTGCTGGTCAATACCAACCTGAGCGTGCAAGAGATCGTCTATCAGGTAGGGATCTCCAATAAGTCCTATTTCTATCGTGAGTTTGCCCGTAAGTATAATCGGACACCTCGCGCATATCGTCTTCAAGAATCTTAAGTGATTGATTATCATGGTTTGTCGTAAAAGTACAAAGAGGTGTCCTAATCTGCCATTGGCTGTTTGTGATACTTATTTGGCTGTTTGCGTCACCGTTTGGAACGTTTAATCAGGGTAATATTGCGGTCATCAAATCGAGCGAGATCTCGGTGCGCCTTCCGGTGAGGGGAGGTGGATGTTAATTGTAAATTTAATAGGATTATGAAAAAAAAGAATGAAGAAGGCAAGGTAAAGAAATGCCTGCTCGTAGGCGGAAAACTGTCCTTGCTACTTGGTTTGTCTTTCCTTTCTCAGACTTCATATGCGGCGATTGACCTGCCTACGGATTCAGGGATGGCTATCCGGGAGATTACCCAGCAAGGGGCTTCCGTGAGAGGGGTCGTGAAGGATCAGCGGGGAGAACCGTTGATCGGGGTGAGTATCGTGGAAAAAGGTACGACTAACGGTACCGCGACAGACTTGGATGGTAACTTCTCGCTGAATGTTTCCAATAACAGTACGTTGGTATTCTCTTTCATCGGTTTCAAGTCGCAAGAGATCCGTTATACCGGCCAGAAGGACTTACGTGTGATCATGCAGGAAGACGCGGAGAACCTGGACGAGGTTGTGGTCGTAGGTTATGGATCCCAGAAGAAAGGGGAGGTGACCTCCTCCGTGACCAGCGTGAAAGCGGCGGATTTCAACAAGGCGCCGGTGGTCAATCCGATGCAGTTGGTCGAGGGCCGCGTGGCGGGCCTTACCGTGTCGCGCGGGAGTACTGACCCGAATGGGGAGGTGAAGGTGCAGATGCGTGGAGCCTCTTCCTTGAAGGGTAGCAATGAGCCGCTCATCATTATCGATGGAATGCCGGGAAACATGACCTCACTGAACGCTATTGCGCCGGAGGACATCGAGGCGATCGATGTGCTGAAGGATGGTTCCGCAGCCGCGATCTATGGAACGCGGGGTAATAATGGCGTGATTATCGTATCGACCAAGCGCCCGCAGGTGGGGACTACGCAGGTGGATTATTCGGGCTATATCATGCATGAGGCGGTCTATAAGCGCCCGGACATCCTGAGCGGCGACGAGTTCGTGGCGTATGGAAAGCAGACGAACAACAGTAACCTGAAGGATTTCGGCGGTCGGGACGACCATTATGACCTGCTGTTGAACAAGAGCAATATCACGCATGTACATAACTTGACAGCGACCGGAGGTTCCGCCTCGATGAACTACCGGGCTTCCTTGAATTATAAGAAGAATGAGGGTATAGCCCAAAAGACGGGAAGGGAGACGATCAACGGGTCTCTGGCCGTGAACCATAAGGCTTTTGATAATAAGTTGTTGCTCTCGTTCAATTTGGCGAACTCGTTCGTGAACGCGGATTTCATGCCGGATCATGGCGCTTTCTATCAAGCGATCCGTATCAATCCTACGATGCCGGTCTATCGGGAGGATGGCTCTTTCTGGGAGACTTATAGCGGTTACGAGGATTATAATCCGGTGGCGCGTACCTATCAACGCTCCAAGAGCAAGGAATACAAGAACCTGTTGAGTAGTTTCAAGGCGCAGTATGAGGTGATCCCGGGATTGAACGTCGCCGGATTCTTTGCCTTGGAAAAGAACGATGAACAGACGAATGAGTACAGCCAGCGTATCGAGTATAGTCAGGTGAAGGATGGCACGAACGGTAACGCATATAAGGAGTATCTGAAGCATACGAACAAGACGATGGAGTGGACCGCCAACTACGTGACCTCCATCCACGGCGTACATAATATCACGGGATTGTTGGGATATAGCTACCAGGATTTCGATTACGAGCAATTCAGCATGCGTAACAAGGATTTCCTGACGGACGTGTTTGAGACGAATAACATGGGTGCCGGAGGCTACCTAAAGGATGGTAAGGCAGAGATGGGGAGCGAAAAGAAAACCAGTAAGCTGATCGCCTTCTTTGCCCGGGCAAATTATAATTACGATGGGAAATACATGGCAAGTGCCTCGATCCGTCGGGAGGGTTCCTCGAAGTTCGGAGCGAATAATAAATGGGCTTGGTTCCCTTCTGTCAGCGCGGGCTGGATGATCTCTCGTGAGGGATTCATGGAAAACCAGTCGGTATTCGACATCTTGAAGCTGCGTATGGGATTCGGTATTACGGGTAGCTTGCCTACGGAGCCATATATGTCGCTTTCTACCTATGGAACCGGAGCGGGTGCGTGGAATGCCTATACGGGATCTTGGATCGCTGCCACCTATGGCCCAGAGATCAATCCGAACCGGGATCTGAAATGGGAGAAGAATGAATCGTTTAATATAGGTTTCGATTTTGGCTTGCTCGGCAATCGCCTGAACGGTACGATCGATTGGTATAACCGTACGACCCGCGACCTGATCAACCAATATACGGCGCAACAGCCTTCGTTGATCTATAACACGATCACGACGAACGTGGGCACCATGCGTAACCGTGGCGTGGAGCTGGCTTTGAACGCGGAAGTGGTGAAGAGCAAGGATTTCTCTTACACGGCCAACCTTACCTTCTCGTACGAGAATAACGAATTGACATCGTTGTCGAACGCTGTTTATAAATCCTCATACGAGGATCAGTACGACTTGCCTTCTCCCGGTAATCCCGGTAAGGCGTATCGTTTGCAGGAAGGACATCCGGTGGCCTCGTTCTTTGGCTATATCTGCGACGGCATTAACGAGGATGGCACCTGGAACTTACGGGACATTGATGGCAAGGAGGGGCTTTCGGACGCTGACCGGACCTTTATTGGCAATGGACTTCCCAAGTTCAAGGCGGGATTGCAGAACACGTTTACCTATAAGAACTTTGATTTCAGCTTCTTCCTGCGGGGAATGTTCGACTATGATGTCTTGAATGAGGGCGCGATTTATTTCGGGACGACGGTGAATATCGACCGGTCCGGTACGAATGTCTATAAGGATGCCTTGAAGACCAAGGTGACAGAGCAACCTCTATTCTCCTCGTATTATCTGGAAAAAGGCAACTTCTTGAAAATCGATAATGTGACGCTGGGGTATACGTTCCAGTTCAAGAACAACAAATATGTCCGTAACCTGCGTATTTACGGGAACATCACCAACTTGGCCACGATCACGGGGTATTCAGGGCTCACTCCTGACGTGAACGTGACGGGGCTGGAGGCTGGTTTGGAGAAACGGGGATCGTACCCGGTGACTCGCACCTTTACGCTGGGTGTTAATTTCGGATTTTAATTTTTAAGGAACGATAGATTTAGACAGTATGAAGACTTTAAGAAATATATGCGCGGCTGCGTTGCTGCTGGGAGGGATAGCCACCCTTCCCTCTTGTACCGATCTGACGGAGGAGATACATAGCCAGGTGACGGCCGATAATTATTATAATAACGGAAATGAGGTGATGGCGGCCATGATGCGTCCGTGGGGGCATTTTTGTGGAATCCTGACGGTCGGTAACGCACCGTGGCTGTGTAATGAGCTTTCGGCTGACGCTGCCGCTTGGCCACAGAAGGGACGTCATGGGTATGATAATGGCGACTGGATCCGCTTGCATCGTCATCAATGGGTACCTACCGACGCTCAGGTGGTGGAAGCTTGGCGATTGTTGTTCATGGGTATTGGATTGGCTAATAACTTCTTGGCTGATATTGATAAACTGGACTTTGAGGCGCTTCAGGTTCCGATGAGCAAGGCACAGGCACAGGCAGAGATGCGTGTATATCGAGCTTATTGCTATTGGTATGTGATGGATATGTTCGGTACAGCTCCGGTGGTGGAGAAGGTGGGTGAGCCTAATCCTTCTTCCTGGAGTCGGGAGGAGATGTTCGCTTGGATCGAGAAGGAGTTGAAGGAGAGCATACCCGCTTTGTCCGAGAGTAAGACAGAGACATACGGACGTGTCTCGAAGTGGGGGGCGTACGCATTGCTGGCCCGGCTTTACCTGAATGCTGAGGTTTATACAGGGAAGGCTCGTTGGGATGATTGTATTGCTGCCTGTGATGAGTTGGAAAAGGGTGGATTTACGCTTGATAGCCATTGGAACGATCCGTTCCGTGCGGATAATGATAAACGCTCAGGGGAGATTATCTGGTCAATCGTGTTCGATCAGGTTTATGCGAAAGGTTTTGGCTGGAACTTGCGTTGGCTGCACTATGCGCATCAACGGGGCTGGGGACTGGAATCGGGTCCGTGGAATGGGTTGGTGACCCAGCCTACTTTCTATGATTCGTTCACGGATAATGATTTGCGTAAGACGGAGGGCTTCTTGATCGGGAAGCAATATCCGCGCAAGGTAGACGAGAATGGTAACTACTATTTCGACACGACCGCTGAACCGCTGAAGGGTTCGGAAGAGTATAACGGAGAGGATTTGGTATTGGTGAACTACATCAAGTCGATGACTGAAGGTGAGGAGAATAGCGGGGCACGTTCGATCAAGTATGAGATAGAGCAGGGGGCTTCGGGAGATATGAACAACGACTGGGTCATGTTCCGCTATTCGGAGGTGCTTTTCAATAAGGCAGAAGCTTTGGTGCGTAAGAATGGAGGGCAGGCTACCCAGGAAGTCGTGGATTTGATTAACCGTGTCCGTCAACGTTCGTTCAAGGCTGAGGATTGGGATAAGATGAAATATACGGTTTCCTCCTTGACGATGGATGAGCTTCTCGCGGAGCGTGGCAGGGAATTCGCTTTCGAGGGATTCCGGCGTATGGATCTGGTTCGCTTTAATAAGTTCGTGACTACCTCTTGGTGGGACAAGGAGGCTTCGAATGAGCCGAGACGGAATATCTTCCCGATCCCGCAAAAGCAGTTGGATGCCAACGAGAATCTGGTTCCTAACGAGGCGAACTCGATGTTTTAAGATGTAAGATAAGTTTAAATGGACGCTGGAAGCGGAGCCGGGCAAGTGTATTCTTCCCGGTTCCGCGGAAAGTGTTAGGCTGTCCCTCCGTAAGGGGTGTGGTCATACGTATGGCGTGTTATTTGTTAATCTATAAATGGCTAAATTATGAAACGAAAGAAAATGAAGAATCTTTCATCCACTTGGGCAAGATTGATTATCTTGGTTCTCTCGACCATGTGCGCGACGATGGCTTATGCGCAATCGGGCACGGTCAAGGGAACGATCTTAGATGAGTCGGATGAGCCGATTATCGGAGCTAACATCTTGGAGAAGGGTACGACGAACGGGACAATTACCGATATTGACGGTAATTTCCAGTTGAAAGTGGGCGACTTGCAAAAGGCGATCCTTCAAGTCTCTTACATTGGTTATAACTCCATCGAGGAGGGAGTGAAAGGAAGAACGGAGGTGAAGGTGAAACTTTCCGCCTCGGTGGTGAACCTTGGTGAGGTCGTGGCGATCGGTTATGGAACGCAGACCCGAAAGGAGATCACAGGATCCGTGGCGAATGTCTCTCAAGAGAACTTTAATAAGGGAGTGAATCGTGATGCCTCGGACTTATTGCAAGGAAAGGTAGCCGGACTGACGATCACTTCTGGGTCGGGCGATGTGACCCGTGGCTCGCAGATCCAGCTGCGCGGTACCTCTACGTTACAGAATGACCAAGGACCTATGATCGTGATTGATGGAGTTCCGGGCGGTGATATGTCAACCGTTTCTCCTTCTGATATAGAATCTATCTCGGTCTTGAAGGACGCTTCATCAGCGGCTATTTATGGTTCCCGGGCAGCCGGTGGTGTGATCTTGATCACGACCAAGCGGGGATCGGGAAGCCAAATCACGGTTAATTACGATGGATACGTGTCGATGGACAAGGTGGCGAACAAGCCTGATCTGTTGAATGCCGCCGAGTGGAGAGACATCAATAAGCAATTGGGTAACTCGATCTCTGAATATGATAAATATTCCGCGGATACCGATTGGTTTGGTGCGTTATTACGTACGGGAATTTCCCAGAACCATGCGATCTCTTTGTCTGGAGGGTCTTCCAAAAGTAATTATAGGGCCTCTTACACTTATCTGGATCGTAAGGGAATCGCCCGGGATAACTGGATGAAACGTCATAGTTTCCGCTTCCAGTTCCAGCAACGGGCGATCAATGATCGGTTGCGTATTGGCTTGACCGGCTCGGGGACGTTGACGGATAGCCAAGCTACCTTCGCTGATTATTTTATCGCCGCTTATAACAATCCTCCGGTAGTGCCTGTGTATAACGAGGATGGCTCCTATTATACGGGTAATGACAACGCCTACAATCAGGGGAATATGGTGAAAGCACAGGATGAAAACTACAAGCTGAAGAAGGATAGCTATTTCTATGGTCAGGGAGATCTTCAGTTTGATATTATTGAAGGCCTGAGCATCAAGACAAATTTGTACAAGAGCCGTTTCACGAGTGACTTCAGTCAATGGGAAAGTCCGGACAACGCTTTAGGTGGTGGCTCCGGAAACTCGTTGGGTGACAGTGGCAATGGTTATGCGATCCGCCGCAACTTTGTTTGGGATCGTGAGCTGATGGAGTGGACTTTGAACTACGATAAGGCTTTTGGCGCGGAAGAGAAACACCGGTTGAACGCCTTGTTAGGGTATTCTTGGGAGACGAACGGCTATCAATCGCAGGAATCGAAGGTGACTAACTTCGCGGTCTCTTCGATGGGCGCCAACTCAATCCAGACAGGAAACGACCTGAAGATCGGGAATGTCATCTCAAGCAAGAATGAGTTTAAGCTCATCTCTTTCTTCGCTCGTGCGCATTATAGCTATGATGAGCGTTATATGATCACTGCGACCGTGCGTAGGGATGGTTCATCCAAGTTTGGCGCGAATCATAAATGGGGCTGGTTCCCCTCTGTTTCCGCCGCGTGGGGGCTCTCGCAAGAGGCATTTATGGAAGACGTGGATTGGCTGTCTGACTTGAAGTTGCGTGTCGGGTATGGCGTGACGGGTAATCAGGACGGCCTCAGACCTTATAAGAGCTTGGAACTTTACCAGGCGTATGGCACTTACTACGATAACGGAGGTTCTTCCACCGCTTTCCGGGTATCCCAGAACGCGAATCCGGAGTTGAAGTGGGAGGAGACGGCGATGTTTAATGTCGGTGTGGACTTCCAGCTGTTTAACGGTCGCTTAGGTGGTACGATTGAGTACTATGACAAGAAGACTTCGGATATGTTGTATGATTATAGGGTGCCGACTCCGATATACGTGTATGATAAGATCGCTGCGAATGTGGGAGATATGAGCAATAAGGGTATCGAGGTAATGTTGAACTTGGACGTGATCCGCAATAAGACGTTTAACTGGAACACAAGCGTTAACCTCGCTCACAACAAGAACAAGATCACGAAGCTGTCGAATGATCTCTACTCTACCAGCCGTGTTTATGTGGGTGATCCTTGGATTCGGGGCGCTTCGGGCGTTACTTCCCACATCGTGGAGGAAGGGCGGCCTGTCGGGCAGTTCTTTATGCTGAAATGTAACGGGATCGACGAGAACGGTAAGTTTATCATGGAGGACATTAATAAGGATGGACAGATCTCGGATGACGATCGTACCTATGTCGGCGACGCGCAGCCGGACTTGACTTTCGGATGGAATAACACTTTCTCTTGGAAAAATTGGGATGCCAGCTTCTTCTTCCGCGGATCTATCGGACAGAAGATCCTGAATAACCCTCGTGCCGCCTATGGAAATAACACGTACGTGGCAGGGTCTAACGCGATGAAAGGCGACGATTTGACGTTATTGAGGGAGAACTCTCGGGTATGCTCTTACTATTTGGAGAATGGCTCGTTCGCCCGCTTGGATAATATGTCGATCGGCTACACGTTTGATACGAAGAAAATCGACTGGTTGAGTAAGGCAAGGGTTTATGTGGCCGGACAGAACCTGTTCGTGATCACGGGCTATAAGGGCCTGGATCCGGAGGTAGAGAATTACCGGGGTAAACCGGATGATGAAAACGCGGGTTTGTCTCCGGGTATCGAGCCTCGTAACTATATGCCGAAGGCACGCTCATTCACATTTGGTGTTAACTTAACATTCTAATCTTCTTGATCATGAAAAAGAAATCTTTGATATATATGCTTGCGGGAGCGTCGTTGATTTGCGCTATGCCGGCTTGTACGAACTTGGACGAGACGGTGTATGACAATCTTCCCGCGAACACCTTCGGATCTTCCGAGAAGGAGGTGAAGGCTTTGGTTGGGACTGTATATAAGACCTTGAAGAAGTTTCCGGCGGATGGCAACTTCTTTGCCTTGGATGTGATGTCGGGCTCTGACGCGGTCACGCCGACGCGTAAAGGTGGCGACTGGTATGATGGCGGACAGTATCGTGAGATCTATATGCATACTTGGACTGCCCAGACGTCCGTGATCAAGGGGGCGTGGAGCAGCGCTTCTGAAGCGATCGGGACGTGTAACGCCGCATTGGATATGATTCAGACCTCACAGATCCTGTCTGATGCGCAGAAAACGCAATATGAGGCGGAGGTTCGCGGGGTTCGGGCCTTCTGGATTTACAAGATGATGGATGAATGGGGCAATGTCCCGTTGGTGCTGGATTATAAGGACAAGGAGTTGCCGGTTTGCGAGCCTCGCCAGAAAGTGTTCGATTGGCTGGTTACGGAGGTGAATGGCATCGTCGGGCAATGCCCGGGTCGTGAGGGGAATTATGGCAAGTTCACGAAAGGAGCCGCTTATGCCTTGCTGGCTAAGTTGTATCTGAACGCGGAAGCATGGGGCGTGACGACCTCGACTGACGCTTATAAGGAGGTGATCGCTTGCTGCGATAAGATCTCGGAGATGGGATATGTGCTGGAGCCTGATTTTAAGTCGAACTTCTCCTTGACAAACGAGAGCTCGAAAGAGGCGATCTTAGCCGCTCCTTTCTCCGAAACGGACACGGATAAGGATAACCGTTGGCAGCTGATGAACCGTACGCTGCATTATAAGGATCAGAAAGCCTTGAGCAGTGGCTTCTCCGCTTGGAATGGCGTTTGCGCGCAACCGGACTACGTGAAGCAGTTCGCCGACGATGACCCTCGTAAAGAGGCGACCTATCTGACCGGGCAGATGTACGACGCTACCACGGGTGAGCCGATCAAGACGGATCATGGCTTCTTGCTGAATCATACGGTCGATGTGTCTATGCTGGAAGGTACCGAGTACGATGGAACGACTTGGGGCGCCGTGAACCAGCACGATGGGGCACGTTGCCATAAATGGCCCTATTCGACGACCTTGACCGATGCGATGGGAAATGATTTCCACATCTTCCGATATGCGGACATCTTGTTGATGAAGGCGGAAGCCTTGCTGCGTAGCGGTGGAAGCGTGGCGGAGGCTACGGCACTGGTGAACCGGGTTCGTGAGCGCGCTTTTGGTGACTCGGCCCATAACAAGACGACTGTCTCGTTGAATGACATCTTGTTGGAGCGTCGTTTCGAGTTGGCTTGGGAACTTCATAACCGTCAGGATGATATTCGTTTTGGCGTTTACGAGCAGGGGATGTGGTCGTCCTCTCATTGTGAGCGAAAGGCTGACGCCTACTTGCGCCTGTTCCCTGTCTCTCAAGACGCTTTTCAATCAAACGACCGGTTGACGCAGAACCCGGGCTATCCGGCTTTTCAATAATGTAGCCGATAAGCGGCGCGACGGAAGCGTGTCGTGATTAGAATCAGGAAGAGCGGTTCCCCTTTCCTTTGGATCGGGAGCCGCTCTTTTTTTTGTGTCTTTTTTATGAGGAAAGAGGGAATAGAGGTCGCTTATGGCTGTTTTTCTCCTATCTTCCTTTCTATTTTGCCGTAATACGGATAGAATCCCTATCTTTGCTTCACTGATTATTAAATAAATGGATTAAGAAATGAAAAAACTTTGTTGTGCTGTCATGGCCATGTGCGTGTTGTTAGCGTGTGGCGGGAAGAAAGAACAGAGCGGGACGACGGAAGAGGTGACCCTCTCCGGCCTGAAAAAAGCGGATTTCGTCTCGGAGGTGGATGGCAAACCGACTGCCTTGTATGTGCTGAAGAACAAGAAGGGTACGGAGGCTTGCGTGACGAATTGGGGCGGACGCTTGGTATCTGTCATGGTGCCCGACCGGAATGGCAAACTGACGGATGTCGTATTGGGATACGATAATATCGCGCAATATGTCGCTTTCCCCGACAATAATTATGGCGGTTTGATCGGTCGTTACGGAAACCGGATCGCGAACGCTAAGTTCACGTTGGACGGCACCGAGTATCAGTTGCCGGTGAATAACAACGGGCATTGCCTGCATGGGGGGCCGAAGGGCTATCATACCGTGGTTTGGGACGCGAACCAGGTCGATGACCAGACGCTTGAGCTGACCTATCTCTCGAAGGATGGGGAGGCGGGTTTCCCCGGCAACCTGAACGTGAAGGTGACCTATCGCCTGACCGACGACAATGCCGTGGATATTCGTTATGAGGCGACTACCGATAAACCGACCGTGGTGAACCTGACGAACCACAGCTATTTCAACCTCTCCGGCGTGCCCGGGTCGCAGATCATGGACCATCAGATCATGATCGACGCGGATTCGTACAATCCGGTGGACTCTACCTTGATCCCGACCGGTATCGAGCCGGTGGAAGGAACCCCGATGGATCTGCGTGAGCCGATCACGATCAGCGATCATATCGACGATGATTTCACGCAACTCGCCTATGGTGGCGGATACGATCATAACTGGATCTTGAATGCCAAGGGAGATATTAATAAGGTGGCTGCCCGTGTGGTTTCTCCCACGAGCGGGATCGTGATGGAGGTCTATACCAACGAGCCGGGCGTACAGTTCTATGCGGGTAACGCCATGAACAAGGCGGGCGACAAAGGCAAGCTGGGTGTTGTCTATCCGTGGCGCGGCGCTTTGTGCCTAGAGACGCAACATTATCCCGACAGCCCGAACCAATCCGCTTTCCCGAGCGTGGTATTGCGTCCGGGAGAGACGTACACCAGCGAGTGTATCTATAAGTTCTCCGTGGAATAATCGGATCTGATACAACGCCTTCTCTTGGTATCTCTATTCCAAAAGAAGGCGTTCTTTTTTTAAAAACAACGAACAACTATTTTCAAATGAACGTCAATAATTTAGGGAAGATCGTCTTGTTGGCCCTGTTCCTGCTCGGCTGGACCGGTTGCCAGAAGGAGGAGTGGGATATTCTTGAGGAAGAGACTCCGGAGAGTACGGTTTTTCAAGGAAAGGTCACGACCGTGGATGGGCGGCCGCTGGCAGGTGTCGTCGTGCGGATGGATTACCAAGAATCGGCTTGGCTGAGCTATTCCAAGACACGGCATAAGGCGGAAGCGACGACCGCCCGGGATGGATCCTACCGGCTGCGCTTCCAGGTGAAGGAGGATGAGCGGAAGGATACGGCGAATGTGGAGATCTCGAAGCTCTATTCGCTCTCTTTTGACTTGGGTGCATTGAGCCCGGAGACCTATATCCGGCCGGCTGACTTGAGAGACGCGGCCTCCTCTTCCGTTGTCTATACCCTGTCAACGCCGGAATCCGCCTCAGTCCATACGCATGATATGTATATTCCCCGTAAACGCGTCTTGCGGGTTAGATTGAAGGATTTCGCCCCACAGCGAGAGGATGATTATATCCGGTTCGCGAATAGCTTTCCTTATGGGATGGAGGACTGGGGACCGGATAATCTTAGCCATGTGCATGGCCGTGCGCTGACCAACAAGCTCGATGAGCCGTATGAGTTGCGAGGATTGAGCGCGGAGCGGGAGCGTGTATTTGAGGTGCCTTTTTCTTGGAATGATACGAATGTCTTTTGGATAGAGCGTATGAAAGATGGCGTATATACCGTCACGGAAGATTCTCTTTTCGTGACCGATGATGCCCCCGAGGAGCTGACTTTCGATTATTGATGTATTCAGGAATAGTAGAGATGGCACAGCCGTACCCTAATCCGGTGCGGCTGTGCCATTTTTTAAAACAGGTTATAGTTCGTGCGCAATACCTTGAATTCCGTGCGCCGGTTAATCTGGTCGGCTATCTCTTGCTGCTCCGGTGGCAAGGCCTCGATGAACTCCTCGGTAAGCACGTCGCCCTCTTTCAGGAAATCAAACTGCTTCGCCATGCGCTTGTTGATCGTCTTGGGCACGCTTTCCCCGTAACCCTTGGCCTCTAACCGGTCTTGCGCTATCCCGCCGGCGATCAGGTAATCCACCACCGATTGCGCACGTCGCTGCGCCAGTCGCTCGTTATATTGGTCCGTCCCCTTCCGGTCGGTATGAGCGCCCAGCTCGATTGTCACGTTCGGGTTGTCATTAAGCATCTTGATCATCTCGTCGAGCGCCTTTTTCGATTCCGGGCGAAGCGTCGCCTTGTCGAAGTCGTAGAAGATATTCTCGATCACGACCGGTTTACTGATCGGGGAGAGGAAGAAATCCACGATATAGGTCTCATTCTTCTCCTCCGGTCCCGTGTGCAGCTCGAAGTTCTGGTTGAGGTAACCGCGTGCGCTCGCCATCATGACGTAGCGGATGTCTCGCTCCAATTCTACCCGGTAGGTGCCATCCTTCTTTACGGGCACCTTCACGTTCAATCCATCCTTGCCGACGATACGTACCGTAGCGTCCTCTATCGGATACTCGTCCACGTCGTTCACGATGCCCTCTATAAAGATCGTGATCGTAGGCAACTCAAAGGAGTAGAGGTGATCGTATCCCCGGGCGTCGTTGCGGTTTGAGCTGAAGAAGCCCTTCTCCGCCTTACCCGCGAAGGTGATCCCGAAATCATCCGCCATCGAGTTGATCGGCGCGCCGAGATTCTCCACTTTCCAATGCCCCGTGCTGTCTTGTGTAGCCTTGAACAGATCCAGCCCTCCCATGCCCGGATGCCCGTTGGAGGCGAAGTAGAGCGTCACGGAATCCCGCACATACGGGAATACTTCGTCGCCCGGCGTGTTGATCTCCTCCCCGAGGTTCTCCATCGGGCCGAAGTCGTTGCCCGCTAACCGGGCGCGGAAAATATCCTTCCCTCCGCTGCCGCCTACCGCGTCGGAGGCGAAGTAAATGTATTTTCCGTCCGGGGAGATGGAGGGATGCCCCAATGCCGTCACGGAATCTTTCACGATCATCGCCCGGGAGCCCTTGCCCCATGCGGCGCTGCTCCGGCTGGAGATATAGATCTCTGCCGTGCGATGTCCCTCCGGATCCTGGGCGCAATAGGTATAGTACATCGTGTTCCCGTCGGGCGAGAAGGAGGGAGTCCCCTCGTCATACTCGGTGTTTACCTCGTCCTCCAGCTCCTCGGGTGCGAGCCATTCCCCCTTCTCGTTCTGCTTTACCACGAAAAGGTTATTATTGTTCTGTCCGGTGATGGCACTGACCTTCGCGTCCTTGTCTTTCGTTCGCGAGGAGGTGAAATAGAGTTGGTTATAGTTCTCTCCGGTCAGCATGGGACCGAACTCGCCCCTGCGGGAGTTAAACTTATCCATGCGCCGTACCTCGTAACGGGTCGGGTTCTTTTTCCATTTCGGGGCGAGCTCGCACCCCAAGATCCCGTTGATCGCCAACAGATTGCTCGGATCGTTCTCTAAATAGGTGTCGTAGTGTTTGATCGCCTCGGCATAGCGTCCGCTCTTTTGCAGCATCTGTCCCATGCGCAGATAGACCAAGCTGTCCGGATAATCGTAGCGGATCGCGTTCATATAGGCGTTGGTCGCTTTACCGGTGTTGTTGATCAGCCGGTTACAGTCCGCCATGCGATAGGCGATATACCCCCTTAGATCCCGTTTTTTTGGCGAGGTCTTGGTATAGACCTTCCGGTAAATAGCCGCGGCCTCGTAGTATTCCCCGATCCGCTGCTTCTCCTCCGCGTCGCTCAGCTTGGCGGAACGGCACGAGGCAAGGAGCCCTATCAAAGATAAGGTAAGACAGATATAGATAGTAAAACGCGTTCTCATCCCATTCTGTATAGGTTACGCGAATATAACGGTTTGGAGGGCTTCTTATTGTGTCGGAGGGTAAAAGGATGCTCTCCCGCGGATTCCAACGAAAAAGCGGCCACGGGATTCCCGCGACCGCCCATTTAAAAGAAAAGTCTTTTGGCTGTGTTTGTTAAAACTCGAAACCTAAACTGCAACCGAGGTAGCTTAAGATCTCATGAGTGTAGTAAAAATGATCACTTCCATTATCGTAATACCACCATTCGGCCTCTGCCTGCTGGAGATGGTAACTCAGGGATACGTTCAAGGCGAAGTTGCGCGACAAGCCGAAACGGCAACCGACACTCGGATTAAAGCAAACACCTTTCAGATCTAAGAAGGAGTAACCGACCTTCATCCCCACGGTTGGTGAGATATTGCGTTTCAAGATCGTGTAACGCACATCCGCGAACACCGGGATGTAGAGCACCTCCTCTCCAAGATCGGTAAGGATACCCGTACCTCCTCCCACGAACAACTGGGGAATAATGCGGCAACCGTGCGAGGTGGTCACGCCCTCAAGGTTCGATCCGTAATCTCCTACCGCTCCTCCGATTTCCAGATCGACGAAGCCGGTATACCCCCTTTTCGGGGCGAATCGGCTGAAACGCTCAGCGCGAGTTGGTTGATAAGTGGAATTCTGCCCGGAACGGTTCGGTGCCGTCAGATTCTCTTTCGTGATTTTCTCCACCTCTTGCATGGTATAAACGAATACACTTCCGTCAGCAGTCTGGATCTTGAGTGATCCGTTAGGGACCAACTCGAGCACTGTGCCTCGGATCATGCTGCCGTTTTTCAGATAAACCACCTCAGTCAGCTTTTGGGCGGCTACATCCAACAGGGAGATGGAAAACAACAAGGCTGCCACAAATAAAAGTCTTCTCATAAAAATAAATGTGCTTGCCTCCCTGTTCCCCCAGAGTTCGGCGGTTAAGTATAAATAAAAAAGAGCGTGGGGACTGTTTTTATGTCTTGTCTGGCTAAGAGGTTCCCTGTTGTGCACTTGTTCCGTTTCGGGAAACGGGGATTTCTTAGGCCAGTAAGGATTTAAAAAACGCTCTTCGTTATGATGTTTTTCCCCGCATTCAGCTTCTCGCGCTTGGGAAATTACCGCGAAACTACGAAAAGTTTGCGCATTCCGGTGAACGAAATAGCGAAGACAATCCGGGAATGAGTGGGTGACAGGCTTGAAGCGAATCGGCAACCCGACAAATCTGCCAGGCTGCCGATTGTGTGTGCCATGAAATATGGATGTCCGTTAGAAATTAACGCTGACTCCTCCCATGAAGGTCGCCTTGGGCATAGGGAAGCCTGCGTTGATCTCGTAACGTTGCGCGAGCAGATTCTCCCCCTTCGCCCAGATGGAGAACCAATCCGTCACCCGATAAGAGCCCCGGATGTTCCACAATACGAAATCCTCCGTCTGCGCCTGTTCGCCCGTGCTCGTGTACAACCCCGCTATATACTGGATGCCCGACGAGAGATTCCAGCGGCCCTTGTTATAAACCGCTCCTACGTAGAGCTTATGCTCCGGGGCGGCGATGATCGGGTTCTTCATGTGGAGGTAACTGTAATTCGCATCGGCGGACCAAGCCTCATTGAAACGGTAGGCGATCTGGCCTTCTACGCCCGCATTCTTCGCCTCGCCTGTGTTAATGTTCATGCGGCGGCCGTCCACCATCCCCACGGAGATCAGGTTGTCCGCGTCGATATAGAACACGTTGATGCCATAATTCAGTCGGCCGTCCATCAGCTTTTGGGAATAAGCAAGCTCATAGTTCCACATCCGCTCCGCCTTTAAATCCGGGTTAGCCACGCCCCAGAGAAACATCTCGCGGATAAGCGGGTAGCGGAAGCCCTTGCTGGCGGATAGCTTGATCTCCGCTTGCTGGGGCAGGTGGAACGATAACCCCGCTTGCGGGATCCACTCCGTGCCCACGTGCGAGTGATGATCCACACGTACTCCCGCGTCGAAAGTCAGCCATTCACCGAGATCCTGCCGGAAATCCAGATACCCCGCCACCTCGTGTTCCGTACGGGGCAATCCCTTGATCGTCTGTTCCTCACCGGCCCGTTCCCCGGTCAGGTATTGATTCCAGGCATCCCCGCCAAACCGGTACCAGTCCACGCCCGCCGTCAGCCGGTTCCCGCGGAAGAGCTGCACGCTTTGGTACCACGAGAGCCCCATCATATTATCTTTCGAGTGGAAGCGGTAATCCAGCGGTGTCTCGCCCGCCGAGGGGCAGTAGCCGTCGTCCACCTTATGCCGCCCCCAGTTATAGAAGAAACTCAAGGCTCCGGAGGTATTCTCGTAGTGATTCTCCAGCGCGAACGAGGTCATGCCGCGTGTGATCCGTTGGTACGCCTCCAATAAGGGCGCGGATATGGGGCCCGGGTTACCGGCGTTGAAATGGGTTACGTTCACGTCGCCATGCAGATTCCATACGTCAGAGAACATATATCCCAATTTCGCGTATCCGCCATACTGCTCGAAATCCAAGCCGGACCGATGTCCGTCCGTCCGGTTGTACGAGGCGCTGACCACGCTGCTGAAGCGCCCTTTCCGTACTTGGTTGGTCACCTCTGTCTGGAGCGTGTTATACGAGCCATAGCCTACGTTCGCGTGCGTCTTCACCCCATCGGCACGCATCTTGCGGGTCACGATATTCACCACGCCACCCATCGCGTTGGAGCCGTATAATACCGAGGCCGGTCCGCGTAGCACCTCCACCCGTTCCGCCATGAACGACTGATAAGCGTCGGCTATCGGATGGCCGAACAGTCCCATATATTGCGGATGTCCATCGATCAGTACCATCAGTCGGCCTGATCCACCGCTCAACCCGCGTAGCGAGATACCTCCCGCCGCGCCGTCCGACACGCCGAATCCCATGACCCCTCTCGCCGTGGTGAAAAGGCCCGGTATCTGTTCCGTCAGGATCGGGAGCAAGGACGGCTCATGCGTCTGCTCGATCTGCTGCCGCTTGATGATGGAGACCGTCATCGGCAGGTGGCGTATGTCCGTCTCGTTGCGTGTGCCCGTCACCACGACCTCATTGATGGTGTAGTTCCGGGCGATGTTTGTCGTGTCAGTCTGCGCCGTCAAGACACCGGCGGGGATCAGGCATCCAGCCATCCATCCTAACCATGTTTTTCTCATTTGCTCTCTTCTTTTTTTCATGTTCCTGTTTTTAGAAAATCATTACGTTGTTTTTTGTGATTCTTGCCGGTCTTTTTCCCGAGGATTCAGGAGCCTTTCCGGATAACACGTATATCGAAAAACGTGTTACGCTTGGCGCAAAAAAAAATCAGTCAGCCCGGCTCATCACCAATTTCCCATGCTTGATACCCTTGATGGTGGTCAATCGGTCGGAAAGAGCCGTCAGCTCGTGAGCCGACCCCATCACCGTAGCGATATGCAGGCAGAAATTATGGTTGATATAGTATTGGGACGACGAAAGGATCAATTCTTGGCGCGCTTGCTGGATCTCGGTTATCCGGGAGGCGATGTCTTTCCGCGTCTGGTCGTACATGATAATGATCGTGCCCGCCACGATGTGGTTGCATTGCCACTTCTGCTCGGCGATATTCTTCTCCACCAAGAAGCGGATCGCCTGCGACCGGTTGGTGAATCCGTTATCGGCGACGTATTTATCCAACGCCTCCAACAACTGATCCTCCAAGGAAACCCCGAAACGTTTGAGTGCCATATCGCTGTTATTTTGTTTACAAATTGATCCTACGTCGCGAAGATAGGGCAAAAAATGGTATTCTTTCTACCCAAATTACGGATAAAAGGATTCTTTTCCCCGAAGCAAGTTCTTTGTTTGCGGATCCGGGGGCTTAAAGCAGCAGGGAGCTATCGCCATAGCTCAGGAACCGGAAATCATGGCTGAGCGCGTAATCGTAGATAGATTTCCAATCCCCTTTCACGAAGGCGGAGATCAGCAGGAGCAACGTGCTCTGCGGCTGGTGGAAATTGGTGACGATCCCCCGTACGACCTTGAACGTATAGCCGGGAGCGATGATGATCTGGGTGGCGGTCATCAGCTTGTCCGCATGATTCCGGTCTAAGTAATCGAGCAGGTTCTGGAGCGCCTTCTCGGGAGCCAAGCGGTTGTTTGCCTCCTCGTAAGGCATCCATTGCTTCACGACCAGCTCCTCGGAGGTGGCATCCGGCTGCTCCTCTAAGATAGCCCCCATGTAGTAAAGGCTCTCCAACGTGCGTACCGAGGTCGTCCCTACCGCGATGATGTGGCCTAAGTTCCGCTGGATCCGCTCGATGGAGGAGCGGCGTACGGAGATAAACTCGGTATGCATCTCGTGCCCCTCGATCGTCTCGCTTTTGACGGGCTTGAAGGTTCCTGCCCCGACATGGAGGGTGACCTCCTCGCGCCCGATGCCGTGCGCGTCAATATCCGCCAATACCTCCGGCGTGAAGTGAAGGCCGGCCGTGGGAGCGGCTACCGATCCTTTTACCTTGGAATAGACGGTCTGGTAGGTCTGGAGGTCACTTTTCTCGGTCTCCCGATGCAGGTAGGGCGGAATGGGCAAGACGCCGGCGGCATCCAAGATGTCGGCGAAAGTGAAAGAGTCGTTATCCCAGCTGAACTCGATGAGGTGGGTATCGCCGTGCGACTCCTTTTTCTCCGCGGTGAGCGAGACAAGCTGATCCTTCACGAGGATTGGTTTGGTCAGTACGCCGCTCTTCCACTTCTTGAGATTGCCCACCATGCAGGTCCAGCTACAACGACGGGTCTCTTGGAAGATCTGCGCGTAGTCGCGGGGAACCATCGGCTCTAAGCAGAAGATCTCGATGCGTGCGCCTGTCTCTTTCTGGAAAAGCAGACGGGCTTGGATGACCCGTGTATTATTGAATACCATCAGCGCCCCTTGAGGCAGGTATTCCGGCAGATGCTTGAAGATACTCTCGCTGATCGCCCCCTGCCGATAGACCAGGAGTTTCGATTCGTCTCTCTTGGGAAGGGGAAACTTGGCGATTCGTTCGTCGGGTAAGGTGTAATTATAGTCCTCGATGCGTATTTCTTGCGTTTTCATTCGTCCATTCTCTTTAGTCAATGCCATCCGGCCAGTTGTATTCGGACGCAAAATTAGTAAATCGGTTTTAGATTCGTGGATAATTCCCTAATTTTGCGTTTGCCGGGAATGTGGGGGGGAAGTATCTCTTCGGATAAAAAACCGGGTGGGCTTCGTTGGAAATCATCGGCGACTTTCCCGGAAATCACTGTCTCCTTTTGGGGAAATCATCGGCATCTTTTTCAGGGATCAGTGACGCTGATTTATCCGCCCTCTCCCGGATAGGTATAGGGATTGATGACATGAGTTTGTATTATAATAATGTATGAGATATGAGTATTCAAATAGGAGATAAAGTCCGTTTCCTGAATAGTGTGGGAGGCGGTATCGTGCGCGGGTTCCAAGGGAAGGATCAGGTGCTGGTCGAGGATGAGGATGGCTTCGAGATCCCGGCGTTGATCCGGGAGTGCGTCGTGGTCGGCAACGGCGATATGCAGGTTCATAGCTCGAACCGCCCGAAGATCCCGGCCCCGGAGGTGAATCCGGCGCCTAAGGCGACCGAGCCTGAGCCGGAGCAGGTGGAGGAGACGGCCGAAGGGGAGCGGCTGAACGTCTATTTGGCGTATCTGCCGGTCGACCCGAAGACGTTCCAGCAATGCGGTTATGAGGCCTATTTCGTGAACGACAGCAATTATTACCTCTTCTTCAATTACATGAACCGGGTGAACAATAGCTGGATCAGTCGCTATAACGGGCTGGTCGAGCCGAATACCAAGATCTTCATGGAGGAATTCAGCAAGCAAGACCTGAATGAGCTGGAGCGGGTCTGCGTGCAATTTATCGCTTTCAAGAAAGATAAACCGTATGCCTTGAAGAACGCTATCTCCGTGGAATTGCGCTTGGATACCGTGAAATTCTATAAACTGCATTGTTTCATGGAGAATGACTTCTTCGAGGAAGATGCGTTGGTCTATCCGATTGTCCGCGGGGATGTGCCGGAACGGGAGCTATTGGTATCGGCCACGGAGTTACAGGAGTCGATCATGCGGCAAAAGATCCGCGAGGAGCGGAGGGCTACCCAGCCGATCGTGAAGAAAAAGGCGACAAACTCCGCCATTTTGGAGGTGGACTTGCATATTAATGAGCTCTTGGATAACACCAATGGGCTGAGCAATTCGGATATGTTGCGCTATCAGTTGGATAAGTTTCACGAGGTGATGGAGCAATATGCCGCCAAGAAGGGGCAGAAGATTGTCTTTATCCACGGCAAGGGGAACGGCGTGCTCCGGAAAGCGATCGAGAAGGAACTGAAGACGCGCTATAAGCAACATGAGTTCCAGGATGCCTCTTTCCGGGAATATGGCTTCGGGGCGACGATGGTGACGATCCGGTAACCGTATAAATCCTATGTGGTCATGGCGATAGAGATAGAACGGAAGTTCTTGGTGGAGGGCGATTTCCTGCCGGAGGCGGTAAGCTCTACCCGGATCGTGCAGGGATATATCTGCTCCGCTCCGGGACGGACGGTGCGTGTCCGCGTACGTGGCGGGGAGGGCTACCTCACCATCAAGGGGGCTTCCGATGAGAAAGGAATGAGCCGATTGGAGTTCGAGTGGAAAATCTCCTTGGAGGAGGCGGAGCGACTGTTGGAGCTTTGCGAGCCGGGCACGATCGATAAGGTACGTTACTTGGTGCCGAAAGGGGCGCATACCTGGGAGGTCGATGTTTTTCACGGGGCGAACGAGGGATTGGTGTTGGCGGAGATTGAGCTAAAGGCTGAGGAAGATTTTTTCGAACGTCCGGCATGGTTAGGAAAAGAGGTGACCGGGGATCGGCGTTATTATAATTCTATGTTGACAAAACATCCTTTTAATACGAGAAATACATGAGAAAACTTGTCTTGTCCGTGGCGGTGGCGCTTTTGTCGTCCTCGCTTTTTGCCGATGAAGGCATGTGGGTATTACCCTTGTTGAAGCAACAGAAGTTCGCGGAGATGCAGGCGTTGGGCCTGAAGTTGGGCGACTTGGAAGTGTATAACGCGGAAGGCCCCTCGCTGAAGGACGCGGTAGTGCGCTTTGGAGGCGGTTGTACCGGGGAGATCATCTCGCCGGATGGCTTGGTGCTGACGAACCATCATTGCGGTTATGGCAGTATCCAGCGGCATAGTACGCTGGAGCATGATTACCTGACGGATGGATTCTGGGCGATGTCGAGGGCGGAGGAGCTCCCGAATCCCGGACTCACGGTGACTTTTATCGACAAGATCGAGGATGTGACGGATTATGTGATGGAGGCCTTGGGGAAGATCTCGGATCCGAATAGCGTGGAGTTCCTTTCCGCAACCTATCTGAATGGTTTGGCGAAGGAGAAGGTCGGCGAGGCCTTCCTGCGCGAGAATCCGGGAACAGAGGTGGAGATCAAGGCTTTCTACGGGGGAAACAAATATTATATGTTCACGAAAAAGATCTATTCCGATGTCCGTTTAGTAGGGGCTCCTCCCTCGTCGATCGGGAAGTTCGGGGCGGATACGGATAACTGGATGTGGCCCCGGCATACGGGCGACTTCTCTATCTTCAGGGTGTATGCGGACGCGAACGGGAATCCGGCACCCTATTCGGAAAGCAATGTGCCCCTGCGTCCGAAGCGCTGGCTGAAGCTCTCGCTTGCCGGGGTGGAGGAGGACGACTTCGCGATGATTATGGGATTCCCGGGGCGTACAAATAAGTATTATACCTCGTGGGAGGTGGCGGAACGCCGGGACATTGACAACGCGGTCCGTATCAATATCCGGAATCTGCGCCAGGAAGCGATGTTGGAGGAGATGCTGAAGGATCCGCAAGTCCGCATCCAGTATGCCAGCAAGTACGCAAGCTCCACGAATGCCTACAAGAACGCGATCGGGAGTAACTGGGCGATTCGTAAGCGCGATTTCGAACGGGTGAAGGCGGAGGAGCAGCAACGGCTGATCGCTTGGTCGAACAAGATGTGCGAGCCTGCCTATCCGGAGGCGCTTCTCTCGTTGGAAAAGATCGTGAATGACCGGAAAGATCTGCGTTTCCGTAGCTGGATGTTGGATGAGGCGTTGGTGCGCGGGATCGAGTTCTCGAAAGTCCCCACGGACATAGAGCCGCTTTGCCAGGCATTGTCGGGAAAGGATAAGGCTTCCCGGGCGGAGTCGCTCGCGGCCTTCGAGCAGGCTTATAAGCGTTTCGCAGATAAGGATTACGCCCCGGCGGTGGATAAGAAGATCGCCAAGGTCATGCTGAAGGAATACCGTCGCTTGGTGGCGCCGGAATCCGCTCCGGCCTATTTCTCCGTGATCGACAGCCAGTTCAAGGGCGACGTGGACGCTTTCGTGGATTATCTGTTCGATACGTCCATTTATGGCAGCCAAGCGAATTTTGAGCGCTTCAAGAAGCGCCCGTCGGTCAAGGCGTTGCGGGAAGACCCGATGATCCTTTTTGCCCAGTCCGTGAAGGATGAGCGGAAAGCGCTGGCTAAGGCGTTGGCCGACTTCGACGCGGGCTACGCGATCGCTCACCGGACGTATGTGAAAGGACTGCTGGCGATGCATGGGGAGCTGGCCAGTTTCCCCGACGCGAACTCGACACTTCGCCTGACATACGGCCAGGTGCGCGGGTATAGCCCGAGGGATTGTGATTTTTATGGCCACCAGACCACGTTGGATGGCGTGATGGAGAAGGAAGATTCCACGAATTGGGAATTTGTCGTGCCCGCTCGCTTGAAAGAGCTGTATAAAGCCGGGGATTTCGGGCCGTATCAGATGCCAAGCGGGAAGATGCCGGTGGCGTTCTGCGCCACGACCCACACAACGGGCGGTAACTCCGGAAGCCCGGTGTTGAACGGGAACGGGGAGCTGATCGGCATCAATTTCGACCGTAATTGGGAAGGTGTCGGTGGCGACATTCAATATCTGCCCGAATACCAGCGGAGCATCATCGTGGACATCCGCTACGTTTTGTTCGTGATCGACAAGTATGCGGGGGCAGGTTACCTATTGAATGAGATGGAGCTGGTCAAGGAGTGATACAGTCGGGGGATCCTTTGGAGAGACATCGGATCCCCTTTCGTAAAGACACGAAAAGAGGAGGCATATCCCGTATGAGATATGTCTCCTCTTTTTGTTAGATCGTGTTTGGATATAGCTTAATAAAGCTTGTCGAGATCTGCCGCCTTTACGCGGAAGATGTGACCGTTACGGGAAAACACTAATTCCCCGTCCTCTTTCTTCTTCTGGTTTACCAACCGTTGAAAAGCTATATTCGCGCCCTTGACTATATTTTCTTCAAATTCTCTAACTTCTTGCTCGCTCATGATTGTTCAAGTTTTGTAAAAATCTCTTGATTATACACTTCTTTCTTCTCATTCTTGAATCCTTTGGCAATCACTTCCATCGGAGACATCGAATTATCTGTTATCATCCAATAGTCACTAATGGGGAGGTATAGCTCGAACAAGTTATGGATGCCGGCGGCATATCTGCGCCGTATCGTCGCCTCCGGGATATTGTGTCCTCCGGCAGCGACACGCATCTTTACACGTTCCACCGCGAGATCCGGCGTGTTCAGCCAGAAATAGAGCAGCGTGACGTAATAACCTTCCCTTTGTGCTTCCCGTATCAGGTTCGCTACCGAACGGGTGGCCAGCGTCGTTTCCATAGCGAAGGTCTCACCTGCGTTGATGAGCTCCTTGATCCTCTTATACATAATACGGCTTGCTTCAACGGCTACGGCTATACTGTCCGCGTTAAAAGGGGAAAGTCCCTTGGCTATCTCGTCTGAATTTACAAACTCCTTACATTTTAGCATCTCTGGTAAAATCGTGAAGGAAGCTGTAGTTTTTCCTGCTCCGTTGCAACCTGATATTATATACAAATATGGCACTGTTCGCTGTTTTTGATGCTGCAAATATATGTAATAGTTTTTTAATAGGATCTTTTTTATTTCTCAAAAATAGTAAAAATGTGCAGGATATGTCCTTTTTTCCGGTCGGTTTGTTTAGGAAAACGGGAGTTTCGTTAAATTTTCATATCCATAGCAGATCGCTCATGACGCCGTCGGAGATGAAGATCCCGGAGCGTGTAAGTATCAATCTGTCACCGTCCCGGCGGATCAACCCCCGGTCGAGGTGGGGCGACGCTTGCTTTTGGCAATATTCCATCAGCCTATCCCCGAATTTGGCCTTGATTTCCGGCAGGGATATGCCCCACATCGTGCGTAGCCCGGTGATGATATAGTCGTTGTAGCGCGTGGGGATGTCCAGCTTTTCCGACTCCACGATGGAGGCCCCCTCTCGCATCCCTTTTATATAGGTAGGAAGGGAAGAAGGGTTCCACTCCCGGTCGGTGCCGTTGTAGGAGTGGGCCGAAGGCCCTAAGCCCAAATAGTTCTCTCCCGTCCAATAAGAGCTGTTGTGCCTGGAGATGAATCCCGGGCGGGCGAAGTTGGAGATCTCGTAATGCTCAAGACCCGCCGCCGTCAGCCGCTCGATAAGCGTGGTGAAGAACGCGACGCTCAGCTCCTCGTCGACGGGCGCCACTTTTCCCGCTTGGAGCAAACGGTGGAGAGCCGTCCCCTCCTCGTAGATCAGGTGGTAGGCGGAGATGTGGGGGATCCGCAGTTGGATCGCCTGCCCCAGGTTCTCCTCCCAGGCTTGTCGGGTCTGGCCTGGGAGACCATAAATCAGGTCGATGCTGATATTCTCCAGCCCACTGTCTTGACAGAGCTCCACGGCCCGGATCGCCTGCTCGCGGTCGTGCCGGCGGTTCAGGAAGCGGAGGTCGTCGGGCCGGAAGCTCTGCACGCCCATGCTGACCCGGTTGACCGGGAGCCCGCGCAAGGCCTTCACGTATTCGGGGCGCATATCGTCGGGGTTCGCCTCCAAGGTGATCTCCGGCTGCCCGGCGATCTTGAAGGTCCGGTAGATCGCCTCGAAGATCCGCCCCAGATCCGCCACGCTCAGCTGGGAGGGAGTCCCGCCACCGAGATAGATTGTCCGCAGGGGCTCACCGCCAAGGTATGCCTTCCGCAGCGACATCTCCCGTATGAGCGCCTCTATATAAGGCTCCTTGTAACCCTTCTCCGTGCTTGAGAAGAAGTCGCAATACAGGCAGCGCTTGGCGCAAAAGGGTACATGAATGTATAAACCGGCCATGATCCAGATGTTCTTGCCGCGAAGATATATCTTTTCCCTGAGGATCGTCCGTTTTTTTCTTCCCGAAGGATTGCGGAAAGCTTGCCCGGCTTTTTCCGGGTTGTTGCCCAGCCTTTCCAAGAGGCTCGCCCAAGGCTTTTTTTTCAACGGGGAGGGCCCCTGCTGCATAACATTGTTCTCAAACACGGGGCGGAAATTGCTTTTTAGGGTTACAATCTCTAATTTGCGCCCTCGTGAAAATGATTCACGCGAGAAAGCTTTATTGTTAAATCTAATAAATCCTGATAGCATGAAAGTGTACCAAACAAATGAAATCAAGAACATATCGATCTTGGGAAGTTCCGGCTCTGGAAAAACCACTCTCGCTGAAGCTATGCTTTACGAGGGTGGAGTTATAAAACGTCGCGGCTCTGTGGAGGCAAAGAATACGGTGTCAGACTATTTCCCGGTTGAGAAGGAGTATGGTTACTCGGTGTTCTCGACCGTTTTCAGTGTTGAATGGCAGGATCGGAAGCTGAATTTCATCGATTGCCCGGGCTCAGACGACTTCGTGGGGGGCGCTGTCTCCGCGTTGAACGTCACGGATACGGCCCTGATGGTGCTGAACGCGCAATACGGCGTGGAGGTAGGGACGGTCAACCAGTTCCGCTATACCGAGCAATTCCATAAACCGGTGATATTTGTCGTCAATCAATTGGATAACGATAAGGCCGACTTCGACGGGACGATCGCCCAGCTGAAGGATCGGTGGGGCAGCAAGGTGGTGCAGATCCAGTACCCGATCAGTTGCGGATCCTCCTTCAACGCCGTGGTGGATGTCCTGAAAATGAAGATGTATCGCTGGAAACCCGAAGGAGGCGTGCCCGAGGTACTGGAGATTCCCGCCGAGGAGATGGAGAAGGCGATGGAGCTGCACCAGGCCTTGGTGGAGGCTGCCGCCGAGAACGACGACTCGCTGATGGAGAAGTTCTTCGAGGAGGGCGCCTTGAGCGAGGATGACATGCGTGCGGGTATCCGTGCCGGTTTGGTGACGAGAAGCATGTTCCCCGTGTTCTGCGTATGCGCCGGGCGGGATATGTGCGTCCGCCGTACCTTGGAGTTCCTGGGGAACGTGGTTCCCTGTACCGATAAGATGCCGCGCCTGATTACCACGGAAGGGATCGAGGTGACACCCGACTCGAACGGGCCGACCAGCCTGTTCTTCTTCAAGACCACCGTGGAGCCTCATATCGGCCAGGTATCTTATTTCAAGGTGATCTCCGGCAAGGTGAAGGAGGGCGACGACCTGACGAACGCCGACCGGGGCTCGAAGGAACGTATCGCCCAGCTCTTCGTGGTGGCGGGGCAGACCCGTACGCCGGTGACGGAGATGGTGGCGGGCGACATCGGCGCTACCGTCAAGCTGAAGGATGTACGTCGGGGGAATACCTTGAATGGCAAGGGATGTGATTACCGCTTCGACTTCATCAAGTATCCGGATCCCAAGTATCGCCGGGCGATCAAGCCGGCGAACGAGGCGGACGCCGAGAAGATGATGGAGATCCTGATGCGTATGCGCGAGGAGGATCCGACATGGGTGATCGAGCAATCGAAGGAGCTGAAGCAGACTATCGTGATGGGGCAGGGTGAGTTCCACCTGCGTACCTTGAAATGGCGTATCGAGAACAACGATAAATTGCCGGTGGAGTTCATGGAGCCGAAGATTCCCTATCGGGAGACGATCACGAAGGCTGCCCGGGCCGACTACCGGCATAAGAAACAATCCGGTGGGGCCGGACAGTTCGGTGAGGTGCATTTGATCATCGAGCCTTATTACGAGGGTATGCCGGCGCCGGATTCGTACCGCTTTGGTGGGCAGGAGTACAAGATGAACGTGCGCGACACGCAGGTGGTCGAGCTGGATTGGGGCGGCAAGCTGGTGTTCGTGAACTGTATCGTCGGTGGCGCCATCGACGCGCGCTTCCTCCCGGCTATCCTGAAAGGGATCATGGCGCGCATGGAGCAAGGTCCGTTGACGGGATCGTATGCCCGCGACGTGCGTGTTTGCGTCTACGACGGCAAGATGCACCCGGTGGACAGTAACGAGATTTCCTTCATGCTGGCTGGACGTAACGCCTTCAGCACCGCCTTCAAGGAGGCAGGGCCGAAGATCCTTGAGCCGGTATATGACGTGGAGGTGTCCGTGCCTGCCGACTACCTGGGCGACGTGATGAGCGACTTGCAGGGACGGCGTGCCTTGATTATGGGAATGAGCAGCGAGAAGGGCTTCGAGAAATTGCAGGCGAAGGTACCTCTGAAGGAGATGTCTAATTACTCTACCTCCTTGAGTTCCATCACGGGCGGGCGTGCTTCCTTCACGATGAAGTTCGCGAGCTACGAGTTAGTGCCTTCCGATGTGCAGGAGAAGTTGCTGAAAGCGTACGAGGCTTCCCAGACGGAAGATTGAGAAACATAGAAGTCATCATAATTTTAATATTTCAAATTAAACAAGGAAAGGCGGGCTTTGTGAAAAGCCTGCCTTTTTCATTTATTATTTATAGGGTTGTATTATCTTTGTAACGGGATAAGCGCTTATTTGTAATAGCTTAAAATAGAGGGAAAATGAGGGTGCGAAGATATTATCCGACGATTGTTCTTTCGGATATTCATTTAGGGTCTGACCATTCCCGGACAGAGGAGGTGACCGCTTTCCTGAAAAGCGTGGATTGCGGCCGCCTGATCTTGAACGGAGATATTATAGATGGCTGGCAGTTGAGGAAATCGGGCAAGCGTTGGCAGCGGAAACATACCGATTTCTTCAAGGTATTGATGAAGATGATGGAGCGTAACGGGGCGGAGATCATATACGTGATGGGGAATCACGATGATTTCCTGAAGAACCTGGCGCCATTTACCTTCTCGAATATCCGGATCGTGGAAGACTATGTGCTGCGGTCGCGGTCAGGCAGGCGCTATCTCGTGACGCATGGCGACATATTCGATACCATCACTACCCGTATGCGTTGGCTGGCGATGTTAGGCGACGTAGGATATACCTTCCTCTTATGGCTGAACAAGATCTATAACCGTTACCGGGAAAGTAGAGGAAAACCCTATTCCTCGTTCTCGCGGAAGGTGAAACTCCGGGTGAAGAGCGCCGTGTCTTATTTCTCCTCTTTCGAGCGTGAGTTGGCGCGATTGGTAGAGGCACGCCGGGTGGATGGCGTTATCTGTGGACATACCCACCAGGCGGCCAACATTTGGTATGGCAACGTTCACTATCTGAATTCCGGGGATTGGGTGGAAAGCCTCACGGCCCTCGTGGAGGACGACCGGGGCGAGTGGGAGGTTTTGTCTTATAACGATGTCCGGTTATATGCCAGTGCCGTATGAGGATCCTGTTTGTCATACAAGGTGAGGGGAGAGGTCACCTGACGCAAGCCCTTTCGCTCCGGCAAAAGTTGGCGGCCGAGGGGCATGAGGTGGTCGGATGCTTAGTAGGAAAGAGTCCGGCAAGGCAGTTGCCCCGCTTTTTCCTCGACAAGATCGGTGCGCCTGTCTATCCTTTCGAGAGCCCGAATTTCCTGCCTACCGCCAAGAACAAGAGACCGATCTTGGTGGAGAGCGTATTCTATAACCTATTACGAACCCCTACTTATTTTGGGAGCATTCGTTACATCCGCCAGACGATCCGGCGGACTGGCGCCGAGGTGGTCGTGAATTTCTATGAGTTGCTGACTGGTTTGACCTATCTCTTGTGCCGTCCGAGAGCGGTGATGATCTGCATAGCCCATCAATATCTCTTTTTGCATCCGGATTTCCGTTTCCCGAAGGAGAATGCCCTATCGCTTACGTTGCTTCGCTTCTTTACCCGTCTGACAGCGATTGGGGCGACCCGGAAATTGGCCTTGTCGTTCCGGAAGATGCCAGAGGTATCTCGTAAGGGGATCGTGGTAGTTCCTCCTTTGCTGCGGAAGGAGGTGATCGATATGGAGCCGTCGGCTGGGGATTACTTGCACGGCTATCTCCTGAACAGTGGCTTCGCCGAGGAGATCAAGGCGTGGCATACGCTGCGTCCCGAGGTGCCTATGCATTTCTTCTGGGACAAGAAAGGTGTCCCTCCCGAGTCGCGTGTTGATGACCGTCTCTCCTTCCATACATTGGATGATACGCTTTTCCTCCGCTATATGGCTGGGGCGAAGGCTTACGCCACGACCGCCGGTTTCGAGTCGGTCTGCGAGGCGATGTACCTTGGGAAGCCTATCCTGATGGTTCCTACCCATATCGAGCAAGCCTGCAACGCTTATGACGCTTCTCTGGCGGGAGCGGGGGTGGCGGCCGAGCGTTTTGATTTGGATCTGCTGTGGTCTATCGCGGGACGTCCGGTGGATAATTCCGTATTCCGGCATTGGGTACGGCAAGCGGATTGGCTGATTCTCCGGGAATTCAGGGAGGATCTTTTGCGAGAGTCGCATGCCGAGACTCGTTGGCGACGAATCACGATGGGCTGGATGGCTCGGCTCAGCCGTTTTCTGCCGACGTGGATATGGCTCTTGCTGCTTCAAGAAGGCTAATCCCCAAGCTCTTACCTCGGTCGTTCAGGTAGGGAGTGGCCGGAGATGGGCTCTTTTCCGGCGAAAGAGGAGGCGATAGATATAAGAAAAGGCAGGCTATCCCTTTTTCGCCGGGATAGTCTGCCTTTTTTGCTCGATTCTTTTATTGCTTCAACGCCTGTTCGATGTCGGCGATGATGTCGTCCACGTTCTCTATGCCTACGGAGAAGCGGATCAGGTCGGGAGCCACGCCTGCCTCGATCAGCTGCTCGTCGGTCAGTTGGCGGTGCGTATGGCTGGCGGGATGCAATACGCAAGTCCGTGCGTCGGCCACGTGTGTCACGATGGCGGCGAGCTTCAGGCTATCCATGAACTTGATCGCCACGTCGCGCCCTCCCTTCAGCCCGAAAGCGAGCACGCCGCACGAGCCGTTCGGCAGGTACTTCTTAGCCAGTTCCTGATAAGGATTCCCGTCGAGTTCCGGGTAATGTACCCAGGCCACCTTGTCGCATTTTTGTAACCATCGCGCCACCGCTAAGGCATTCTCGCAATGACGGGGTACCCGGAGGTGCAACGTCTCCAAGCCTAAGTTCAGCAAGAACGCGTTTTGCGGAGATTGGATCGAGCCCAAGTCGCGCATGAGCTGGCTGGTAGCCTTCGTGATATAGGCCATCTTCCCGAACGCTTTCGTGTAGGTCAGCCCGTGATACGAGGGATCCGGCTGGCAAAGCCCCGGGAACTTGTCGGCATGTGCCTCCCAATCGAAGTTGCCGCTATCCACGATACATCCACCTACGCAGGTAGCGTGCCCGTCCATGTATTTCGTGGTGGAGTGGGTCACGATGTCGGCCCCCCACTCAAACGGGCGGCAGTTGATCGGTGTGGCGAAGGTATTGTCCACGATCAAGGGAACGCCATGCGCGTGGGCGATGCGGGCGAACTTCTCGATGTCGAGCACCATCACGCCGGGATTCGAGATCGTCTCCCCGAAGAGCAGTTTCGTGTTCGGCCGGAAAGCTGCCGAGATCTCCTCCTCGCTGGCATCCTGATCGACGAACGTGCATTCGATCCCGAGTTTCTTCAACGTGACAGCCAGCAGGTTATAGGTTCCTCCATAGATGCTTGTGGCGCTGACGATGTGATCGCCCGCCTCGCAGATGTTGAAGAACGCGAAGAAATTGGCGGCCTGCCCGGAGGAGGTCAGGATAGCCGCTACCCCTCCTTCCAATGCCGCTATCTTGGCGGCCACCGCCTCGTTGGTCGGGTTTTGCAGACGGGTGTAGAAATAGCCACTCTCCTCTAAGTCGAACAGCTTGGCCATCTGCTCGCTGGTCTCGTATTTAAAAGTGGTGCTTTGATAAATCGGGAGCACGCGCGGCTCGCCTTTTTTCGGTTGCCACCCCGCCTGTACGCAGAGGGTTTCCCGTTTGAAATTGTTATCCATATCGGTTGTTTTTTTATTGAATGTCATTTCCCGCCGCGAAAATACGTAAATTCGGCAAGAATGTGCCGGGTTTACAAGATCTTCTTTTGCAAGATGCTGAACCAGGTGAAGGCGGATATTCCCTTCAGCATGCTACTGATGCTGATCGCCCACCATACGCCCGCTATTCCCAAGCCGGTAGCGCCCAACAGGATGGCGAGCGGGATACGTAAGGTGTTGAACGATATGCTGATGATTGCCGGGGGAACGGTGCGTCCCGTCCCGTAGAACATCCCTTGCGTGGTAATCTCGAACATCATGAGCAGCATCGAGTAGCCGTCGATCCGCAGGAAAAGCCCGCCCGCCTCGTAAGCCGCTTGCTCCGGGACGATCAGGGAGAAAAGCTCATTCCCGAAGAAAACGAACAGGAAGGTGCAGAACAGCCCGATCACCGAGGTCGTCTTCAGGGTAGTCCGGTAGGCGGTCAGGATACGCTCCTTCTGGCGCGCCGCGTAATTCTGGGCGGTGAAGGCGGATAGGGCGGTGCTGAAGCCTTGCGAGGTGTTCCACGCCAGCGCCTCTATCTGCCCGCCGGCGGTGAGGGTCATCAGCCCGATATGCCCGCCGTAGGTGGATGCCGTGCGAGCCATCAGCAGGTTGATGATCGCGAAAAAGGTGTTCAGCAAGGCTACCGGCAATCCTATTTGAAAAACACGCAGGACATATTTTCGTTTCAACGGCACGAAAAATGAAAAACCTCCGAACAATTTGTTCCGGCGTTTCAGTTGATATACAAAGAGGACGCAAACCACTGCCTGTGAGATCCATGTGGCCCAAGCGGCGCCGGCGGTGCCTAACCCGAACCCGAAGATAAACAGCGGATCCAGCACCATGTTGAGCAACAACCCCGCCCCGCTGATGAAGAAAGGCGTCTTGCTCAATCCCGAGGCGTTGTGGATGCCGGTGAACGCCGCCGAGAGGAACAGGAAGGGGAATGCCGAGGCCACGATCCGCAGATACTCCACGGCATCCCGGGCGATCGATTCCTCTAATTTGTAGAAGCCGATGATCGGATGGGCGAAAGCGAAGAGCAAGGATCCCCATACGAGCGAGATAATCAAGGCGATCGTCAGGTTATGGGAGGCGTAGCCCTTGGCGTCGTCTTCGTCGCGGGCGCCGATGCTCTGCCCCACGCTGACCTCGGAGCCTACCTTGTTGAGGTAGGAGATGGAGTTGGTCATCCACGTGAGGATCCCTACGGCCCCGATCGCCGCGACCTCCTTGCTGCCGAGCCGTCCCACCCAGGCCATGTCGGTGATGCTGTAAGCCATTTGGATAAAAGAAGTCCCTACAATGGGTAAAGCTAAGTGGATAAGTTGCTTGGTGATCGCTCCCTCTGTCAGATTCTTGGTTCCTTGCATGATCGTTCGTTCTAAAAATTTGCGCGAAAGTAGGAATTATTTTCCTACCTTTAGCCCCAGCTAATCTTAAAGAATGGAAGAATGATAACGAGAAGAGACTTTTTGAAAGCCGGGATCGCGGTGGCTGCCTTGGGCGCCGTCCCGAGAGGCTTCGCGATGGCTACCGCCCGGAAAGAGAAGGCGATAGGCGTGCAGCTATATAGCGTGCGCGATGACTTGAGCAAGGATTTTGACGGTACCATGAAGGCCTTGGTGAAGATCGGCTATAAACGGTTGGAGGCGGCCGGGTATAGTGACGGCAAGTTCTATGGAAAATCGCCCGCTGAGATGAAAGCCTACCTGTCTGATTTGGGAGCCCGCATGATCGGGTCGCATACCGGAAGCGGGCTTTTGGCGGAAGGCGACGAGAAAGGCTGGGATTTCTGGAAGAAGAATGTTGACGCGACAACCGAGTTAGGGTGCAAATGGATTGTCCAGGCGGGCTATCCCTCGGGCGACATCAAGTCGCTTTCCGACGTACGTAGGCTGGCCGATCAGTTCAATCGTTGCGGGGAACTGGCGAAAAAGAACGGCTTGCGCTTCGCTTTCCATAATCACGTGGACGAGTTCAAGGAGCTGGAAGGCAAGATACCGTTCGACGTGCTGATCGAGCAGACCGACAAGTCGCTGGTGACGTTCCAGATCGATACGGCGCAGTTGGTATATGGAGGCTTCCAGTGCCATGATTACGTGAACCGTTATCCGGGCCGTTTCGCCAACTGGCACCTGAAGGACGCTAACCCCGACGGTAAGGGTAGCACCGAGATGGGTAAGGGCATCGTGGATTTCAAGGCGCTGTTCGCCGTGGCGGAGAAAGCCGGCTTGGAGGATTATTTCGTGGAGCAGGAGCGTTATAACATGACCCCGCTGGAGGCCATGAAATATGATTATGACTTCTTGATGAACGCAGATTACGTGAAATGGTAAGGTAGGGGAGGCTTGACCGTTCACCTTCCGTTGGAAGAGGATATAGATACAAAAAAAGAGGGACACCTTCGCGTCCCTCTTTTTTGTTGGTTACCTTATCGGATGAAAAGCAACTCGCGGTATTTGGGCAAAGGCCACATCTGGTTGTCCACCATCAGTTCAAGATCGTCGATATGGTCGCGTATCTCGTCTAAGTAAGGAGCCACGGTATCGTGGTAAGCGATGGCTTTCTTGCGGGTATCGGTCAGCCGGTTCGCCCGTTTGCGAGCCTCTACCATCTCGTCCACCTTCTTGGTGACAGCGCAGATATGCCCGGCTATCTTCTTTACCAACCGGCGAGGCTCTTCCGACATATCGTTATACATGGGATCTTCCCCGAAAGTCTCTTTCAGTTTGGAGATGTTGTCTAACAAGACGCTCTGGTAACGGACCGCAACCGGGATGATATGGTTGAGCGACAAGTCGCCGAGTACCCGGGCCTCTATCTGCACTTTCTTGATATACATTTCCCACTTTACCTCATTGCGGGCCTCTAATTCCTTTTGGGAGAGCACGCCCGTTGAGGTGAACATCTCAATCGATTCCGGCTTCAGGTAAGCGTCATATTGCAGGGGAACGCTGTTCTCGCAATCCAAACCCCGGCGAGCCGCTTCCTCTTTCCACTCATCGGAATATCCGTTCCCGTCGAAGCGGATAGGTTTCGACTCCTTGATGTAAGCTTTCAGTACGTTGTATATGGCAACCTCCTTGTTCTTTCCCTCGGAGATCTGGGCTTCCACGTCTTTCTTGAACAGCTGCAATTGGTAAGCGACGGCCGAGTTGAGCGCCAGCATCGCCGACCCGCAGTTGACCGATGAGCCCGGAGCGCGGAACTCGAAGCGATTACCCGTGAAAGCGAAAGGCGAGGTTCGGTTGCGATCCGTGTTGTCTAACAGCAATTCCGGTATCTGCCCGAAGCCTAAGTGAAGGCCTTTCTTGTCGTCCACCTCGATGGCGTCCTCGATAGAACTGTTCTCAAACTTGTCGAGTACCTCACTGATTTGCGTACCCAAGAAGGAAGAAATGATGGCAGGTGGTGCCTCATTCGCCCCTAAACGGTGAGCGTTGGTGGCGGAGGCGATACTCGCTTTCAGCAAGGCGTTGTACTTATATACCGCCATGATGGTATTAACCACGAAAGTAATGAAACGCAGGTTATCTTCCCTGTTCTTGCCCGGAGAGAAAAGGTTTACGCCTTTGTCCGTTCCCATCGACCAGTTGCAATGCTTTCCGGAGCCGTTCACGCCCTTGAACGGCTTCTCGTGCAGCAATACCCGGAAATTATGGTGGCGTGCCACGCGCTTCATGACCGACATGAGCAGCTGGTTATGGTCGTTTGCCAAGTTACATTCCTCGTAAATCGGAGCTAACTCGAACTGGTTGGGGGCGACCTCATTGTGACGGGTCTTCACCGGTATTCCCAATTTATAGCACTCGATCTCCAGATCCTTCATGAATTCTTGCACACGTGATGGTATCGCTCCGAAGTAATGGTCGTCAAGCTGCTGATTCTTGGCGCTCTCGTGTCCCAATAAAGTGCGTTCGGTAAGCGAGAGATCCGGACGGGCAGAATACAGATCCTCGTCCACCAGGAAATATTCTTGTTCCCAGCCTAAATAGGTGATGACCCGATTCACGTCTTCATCGAAGTACTTATAAACGGCTTTAGCCGCCTCGCCCAGCGCCTCGGTTGAGCGGATAAGCGGCGTCTTATAGTCGAGCGCCTCGCCCGTGTAGGCGATGAATACGGTCGGGATACACAAGGTATCGTCCACGATAAAGGCAGGCGAGGAGGGATCCCAGGCGGAATATCCGCGTGCCTCGAAGGTGTTGCGCAATCCTCCGTTCGGGAAGCTGGACGCGTCCGGCTCCTGTTGCACGAGCAACTTGCCGCTGAACTCCTCGATCATGCCGCCATTGCCATCGTGCTCCACGAATGCGTCGTGTTTTTCGGCGGTGCCATCCGTAAGGGGTTGGAACCAGTGGGTGTAATGCGTGACCCCTTTCTCTAATGCCCACATACGCATTCCGGCGGCCACATGATTCGCTATCTCGCGATCGATCGGGATCCCATTGTCGATCGCGTGGGTCAATGCCTGATAGGTCTCTTTGGAAAGGTATTTTCGCATGACCTTGCGACTGAAGACATTCTCTCCATAGTATTCGGATACTTTGTGTTCCGGGGTGATGGCCTCCACCGCCTTTCGGTTGGATGCCTTCTCCACCGCGTTGAAGCGTGAGATTGACATTGGCAGAATATTTAAAATGTTTATGGCGCGAATTTACGGGAAAATAGGAAACAGGCGTAAAAAGGACGGAAGTTTTTTCAGCTTCCGTCCTTCTTCGTTTAAGCTATGTCTAAGTGTTTCAGAATAAGCTCCAAGCGACGGTTAGGCCTGCCATCACGATGGCGACCATGCTCATCAGTTTGACCAAGATGTTCAGGCTCGGGCCTGAGGTGTCCTTGAACGGATCGCCTACCGTATCGCCAACGACAGTCGCCTTGTGCGCTTCGCTTCCCTTGCCACCATGATTCCCCTCCTCGATATGTTTCTTCGCGTTGTCCCAGGCACCGCCGGCATTTGCCATGAATACCGCCAGCACGAATCCTGTGCTCAGCCCTCCGATCAGCAGTCCTATCACACCGGGGACACCGAATATCAATCCGGTCACTACTGGGGCGATGATCGCGAGCACGGACGGCAACACCATCTCGTGTTGCGCCCCTTTCGTGGAGATCTCCACACATCGGGCGTAATCCGGCCTCGCCTCACCGGTCAAGATCCCCTGGATCTCCCGGAATTGCCTGCGTACCTCTTCCACCATGTGCCCGGCGGCCCGTCCAACGGCGTTCATCGTAAGTCCGCAGAACAGGAAAGCCATCATGGATCCGATGAACATTCCCGCCAATACCTTGGGATTCATCAGGGTGACATCGTAATAGATCATGAAATCCGAGAAGGAGGCGTTAGCGGTGTCGATCGTCCTTCCGTCGGCGAGGCTCAATACCTGCTCGCCTAAGCGGAGCAGCCCGATCTTGATCTCCTCCACGTAGGAAGCCAACAACGCCAGTCCGGTCAGCGCCGCCGAGCCGATGGCGAACCCCTTGCCGGTGGCCGCGGTCGTATTCCCTAAAGAATCGAGCGCGTCAGTCCGCTTGCGCACTTCCGCTCCCAGCTCACACATTTCCGCGTTGCCACCCGCGTTGTCGGCTATCGGGCCGTACGCGTCCGTGGCGAGCGTGATACCCAGCGTGGACAGCATCCCCACGGCGGCGATGCCAATTCCATAGAGTCCCATCCCGATATTCGAGAAATCGAACCCGGAGGCGAAGAGGAACGAGCAAATGATCCCCACCACGACCGCTATGACCGGGATGGCGGTGGACAGCATCCCCAGCCCCAAGCCGGAGATGATCACCGTGGCAGGGCCGGTCAGCCCGGCTTCCGAGATCCTCCGGGTCGGCTTGTACGATTGTGAGGTGTAATATTCCGTGGCTTGGCCGATCACGATCCCAACCAACAGGCCGATGATTACCGAGCAGCTGATCCAGAACCAGTTGGCCATACCCAGCGAATAGAGGATGCCGAACGTCGCGACGGCGATCAGCGCCGAGCTGAGGTTCGTTCCCGTGGAGAGTGCTTTCAGCAGCTGCTTGATAGCCGCGTTCTCGTTGGTACGGACGGCGAAGATCCCGAGGATCGACAGCAGGATCCCCACGGCGGCTATCAGCATGGGAGCGATCACCGCCTTGTATTGCGCCTCAAGGCTTCCGGAGGAGACGAAGGCGGCGGCTCCTAACGCCGCGGTCGCCAAGATGGATCCGCAATACGATTCATACAGGTCGGCTCCCATCCCTGCCACGTCGCCCACGTTATCGCCTACGTTGTCGGCTATGGTAGCCGGGTTGCGCGGGTCGTCCTCGGGGATACCGGCCTCCACCTTCCCGACGAGGTCTGCCCCCACGTCGGCCGCTTTCGTGTAGATACCACCGCCTACACGGGCGAAGAGCGCTTGGGTGGAGGCTCCCATCCCGAAGGTCAGCATGGTGGTGGTGATAAGAGTCAGCTTATGGGTAGGAGCCATGCTGTCCGCGGGGATGCAGGCGTTGAGCAGGAGATACCAGAAAGAGATGTCGAGCAATCCTAATCCGACCACGACCAATCCCATGACGGCCCCGCTCCGGAAGGCGATCTGTAACCCCTTGTTCAGTGAGGTGCGGGCGGCATTCGCCGTGCGGGCCGAGGCGTAGGTGGCGGTCTTCATACCCAAAAAACCGGCGAGTCCCGAGAAGAATCCGCCTGTAAGGAAGGCGATCGGCACCCATTCGTTTTGGAGATGGAAAACATAAGCCATGATCGAGAACAGCACGACCAGCACCAAGAATACCGAGGCGACCACCTTGTATTGTTGCTTCAGGTACGACATCGCCCCTTCCCGGACGAAGGAGGCGATCCTCCGCATCGGTTCGGTTCCTTCGCTTTCTTTCATCATTTGCTTGAAGAAGAACCAGGCAAACCCTAACGCCATGACCGACGCGAACGGGATAATCCAGAAAATAGGAGTAACCATGAGATATAGATTTAAAGTTAATTTAAGATGCCATGTTACAACGAGATTACTTCTCCGTAAAGGTAGCGAGAATTTTGAGAAACCTGACCGACTTTTTGTGAAAAGAATGCCCTCTTTTTTGGAAAAAATGGGCATATTTGCCACATGATTTAAGGTGAGGATTGAATAGGGGTACAAATAATGGCAGAGACGACAAATCAAAAACGCTATAAATTAGGCTTGGCGCTCAGCGGCGGCGGGGCGAAAGGGTTCGCGCATATCGGCGTGTTCCGTATGTTGGAGGAGTGTGGCTTGAAGCCCGACATCATCGCCGGGACGAGCGTGGGCTCGCTGATGGGGGCTTTGTTCGCCGACGGCTACTCGGCGGCCGAGATCCGCGAGCTTTTCACCGGGCGGGAGTTTTCCGAGTTCGCCCAGTTACAAATCCCTAAATCGGGCCTGTTCGACAGCCAGCGTTTCCGTTATTTCCTGCGGAGGCACTTGCGCGCCAAGAATATCGAGGATCTCGCGATCCCTATGGTGATCGTGGCTACCGACCTGGATCATGGAGAGAGCCATGAGTTCCGGAGCGGCCCTGTCGTCGAGGCGGTGACAGCCTCTTGCAGCATCCCGATCATCTTCAGTCCCGTGGTCATCGATGGCGTGCATTACGTGGACGGCGGCCTGTTCCGCAACTTCCCCGTCTCGGTGATCCGGGAGGAGTGCGAGCGGGTGATCGGGGTGAATGTCAGTCCGCTGGTGCCGCAAAAATACAAGCAGACCATCTTCCATATCGCGGAACGCTCCTATCATTATATGTTCCGCGCCAACACGCTGGAGGATCGCGAGATGTGCGACGTGCTGATCGAGGCGGAGGAGTTCGGATTGTACAAGACGTTCGACTTAGAGAACGTGGACGCGATCAGCGATATTGGCTACATGGCCGCGGCCCGTAGCTTCGAGAAGGTGGTGAACGAGAATAAGTATGAATCATTGGTGAGGGCGATCACGACAAGGCGAGATGCCTTGATGCCTGGACCGGACGTCAGTCCGGAAGGATCGGCTTCTCATCCGTAAAATAATTAGGAGTAAGATGAGTACGATAGAACGAAAGAACAAGATGGTGATTTACCAAGTGTTCCCGCGATGGTTCGGGAACTCGCGGGCTTCACTCGTGAAAGATGGGAGCTTGGCCGAGAATGGGGTCGGCAAGTTCTCCGCCTTTACGCCTTTGGCTTTATCGAGAATCAAGGAGTTGGGGGTAACCCATGTTTGGTACACCGGGGTGATCGAGCATGCCACGCGGACGGATTATACCGCTTATGGCATCCGAAAGGATCATTCGGCCGTGGTGAAGGGTAAGGCGGGGTCACCTTACGCGATCAAGGATTACTACGATATAGATCCGGATCTTGCCGATGTCGTGCAGGATCGGATGGAAGAGTTCGAGGAGTTGGTACGGCGTACCCACGAGGCGGGGATGAAAGTGATCATCGACTTCGTGCCTAATCACGTGGCGCGCCAATATTTCTCGGATGCCCGCGAGTCGTTCGTGGAGGATCTGGGACAGACCGATAACGTGTCGGTCGATTTTGACGTGAACAACAACTTTTATTATCTGCCGGGCCAGACACTTACCTTGCGTTTTGACCCGCAAAGGGAGGAGGATTTCGCTTATAGCGAGTTTCCCGCTAAGGTGACCGGCAACGACCATTTCGACGCTTATCCTTCCCAAAGCGATTGGTACGAGACGGTGAAGCTCAACTATGGGGTGGATTATATGCGCGGCGGTGTCCGCCATTTCGATACGATCCCTAACACATGGGGAAAGATGCTGGACATCCTGATCTTCTGGGCTCGTAAGGGAGTGGATGGCTTCCGTTGCGATATGGCGGAAATGGTGCCGGTGGAGTTCTGGAACTGGGTGATTCCTCAGGTGAAAAGGGTGAAAGACGTGATCTTTATCGCCGAGGTCTATAATCCGGATGAATATCGCAACTATATCTATACCGGGAATTTCGATTATTTGTATGATAAGGTCGGGCTTTACGATACGTTGCGGGCCGTGATGTGCGACAGGCTTCCCGCTCGTGGCATCTCTCGTTGCTGGCAGGCGTTGGAAGGTATCCAGCCATATATGCTCAATTTCTTGGAGAATCATGACGAGCAGCGCATCGCCTCCGATTTCTTCGCGGGAGATCCGCGCCCGGGCATCCCGGGTATGATTGTATCCGCCGCCATGAACACGAATCCGGTCATGATCTATTGCGGCCAGGAGCTGGGCGAGCGAGGCATGGATGAGGAGGGCTTCAGCGGACGGGACGGGCGGACCACGATCTTTGACTACTGGAGCTTGGACAGCCTGCGCCGTTGGATAGGCGAAGGGCGGTTCGATGGTGCCGGACTGACCCCGGAGCAACGTGCGCTCCGGGAGACGTATGCCCGGATACTCAACGTCGCCTCTACCGAACCGGTGATTACGAGCGGGAAATTCTACGATTTGATGTATGCGAACATCGGGAATCCTTATTTCAACTCGGCCCGTCAATATGTGTTCTTGCGTAAGTGGGAGAACGAGGTGTTGCTGGTGGTCGCGAATTTCGACCGGGCGGATCAGACGGTTTGGGTCAATATACCGGTGGAGGCTTTCAAGGCGCTTGGTATTGCGGACAACAGGCCCGCGCGATTGACCGACCTGCTTACGGGCGAGAGCTCTATCAGTACGCTGACCGATGCTTGTCCTTATCAGGTGAACCTGCCCGCTTATTCAGGCAGGATGCTGAAGTTTACCTTTATAAGGTGAGGAATAGGATCCTGTTTATTGTGAGGAATGAAAAACGCGTGGTCTCTCATTAAGGGAGCCACGCGTTTCTTTTGTATAGAGAATCAACCCAAGATGGGAGAAAGTATCCAATAAACCACCGCGGCGAGCAGGGCACTGACGGGGATGGTGAGCACCCAGGCGGTCAGCAGGCTCTGCGTCACGCCCCAGCGTACCGCCGAGAGTCGCTTGGTGGCGCCTACTCCGATGATAGCCCCGGTAATCGTATGGGTGGTGCTGACCGGGATCTTCAGGAATTCCGTAAGATAAAGCGTGAAGGCCCCGGCGGTCTCGGCGATGACGCCTTCTAACGGCGTCACTTTCGTGATCCGGGTTCCCATCGTGCGGACGATCTTCCATCCGCCGGACATGGTACCGAGCGAGATCGCGGTGAAACAAGAGAAGGCCACCCAGTCGGGCAGGTCGTTGATGCTGTTGATTCCCATGCCCAAGCCTTCGGAATGGGCGGCGATCAATGCCGCGGCGATAATACCCATCACCTTCTGCGAGTCGTTCAGTCCATGACCGATGCTAAACAGGGCGGATGAGAGCAATTGCATCTTCTTGAACCATACCTCTGCCGTATGCGGATGCGCTTTCTTGCAGATGTAGAGCACTATGAGGGTGAACCCGAACGCCACGATCATGCCGATCAGAGGGGCAAGGAAGATAAAGGCGGCTATCTTCAGGATGATGCTGCCTTGGATCGCCTCGAAGCCATGTGCGATGATGGCGGCTCCGGCGAAACCTCCGATCAGCGTATGCGAGGAGGATGAGGGGATCCCTTTCCACCAGGTGAACAGGTTCCAGAGGATCGCCGCGATCACGCCCGAGAGGATGATCGGCAAGGTGATGTAGTCTTCTATGACCGTTTTCGACACCGTGTTGGCGATCCCGAATCCCCCGATGATATGCTTGGCGATGAAGAAGGCGACAAAGTTGAAGAAAGCCGCCCACAGTACCGCCTGGAAGGGCGTGAGCACCTTGGTGGACACGATGGTCGCGATGGAGTTGGCCGCATCGTGAAACCCGTTGATGAAGTCGAATATCAGGGCGAGGGCGATGATTGTGATAAGCAGTTCCATAGCCGAGATCCCGTTTTATGCGTATTTCACGATCAGGTTACGCAGGATCTTGCCCACACGTTCCGCCGAGTCGGTCGTTTTCTCTAACTCGTGCATGATCTCCTTGATCTTGATAAGTTCGATACTGTCTTTCTCCTCCTCGAACAGGTGGGTGATAAAAAGCTCATACACGTCGTCCGCTTGGTTCTCCAAGTCGTGAAGGCGCGTGCAGCAGCCGCGGAGCTTGGAGGGATCCTTGCGGAAATCCTCTAACTGATCCATAGCCTCGCTGAGGCAGAGGGCCTCTTGGGTGATCAACGAGGCGAGTTCCTTGCCGCTGCTACCGATCGGACGCGGATTGTAGATGTTGATCCGCTTTGCGGAGCTGTTGATCCCGTCGATCACGTCATCGATAGAGGAGGCGAGATCGTGAATATCTTCCCGGTCGAAAGGGGTGATGAACGTCGTCCCTAACTCATCGAAGATCCGGTGGGCCTGCTCGTCGCCTTCCCGTTCCTTTGCCTTGATCCGCTGGTAATAATCTGCCCTTTCCGCGGGAGAGTCGTGCGTGAGGCTTTCCTCTAAGAGATGAGCGGATTCGGTCAAGATCTCCGACAATTGTTTCAACAGCGGAAAGAACTTCGGCTCTTTCGGCGTAAACCGGCTAAAGAAAGAATTTTTCATTTGGATAAATCATTAATTGGTTGTTCAAGTTTTTTGTAAAAGTTATGCTTGTTTTTGTGAAAAGTGCCCCGACTTTTCTCGTGAAGGGGCGGTTCTCTTCCTCCGGCGCATGGATGCCCGGGATCGGGACAGGCGCTAAAGCAAAAGCCTCCTTAGCCCGAAGAGGTAATATCCGAAAGAGAACTTGATGGAATTGAGTTGTATAGAGAAAGATTGTAGTTGATAGGATGAGGATAGGGTCTGGTTGGTGGGCGAGGTGCAGGCCGGGGAGGCGCTGATGTCCCGTGGTTGCTGGGGGGAAAGGCCTCCGTATGCTTGGGATACCCCCCGGAGATAGGGCTGGTCGTTGTCGATGTAGCCGTATAGGGTATCATGGGAAGAATCGCCACACGCCTCACTGATGGATAGGATGGAAGTCGTTCCCTTGATTAACCCGGCGGGTGGGCTTAGAGTGTGTACGCCTCTGTATTCCCGTATCTCGGTAGGTTCTGATGAACTTTGAAACAGGAATACGCTGATCCACGCGAATAAAAAGAATAGACCCGTTCTCATTTCTGCCGCGAAGATAAAAAGATTTCCAAAAATATGGGGAAGTTATTGTGATAAGTTTTGTACTTTTGCGGCATAATTCAATCTATTCACTTTAAGATAAATATTCGGAATAATGAGTGCACAAACTCCTTTCTTGGTGTTTTCGGGAACTAACTCCCGGTATCTTGCAGAGAAAATTTGCAACAGTTTAGGTTGTCCGCTCGGACAGATGAATATCCAGCATTTTGCCGATGGAGAGTTCTCGGTGTCTTACGAGGAGTCGATCCGTGGCAGGGACGTGTTCCTTGTTCAATCCACGTTCCCTAACTCGGATAACTTGATGGAGTTGCTCTTGATGATCGACGCAGCCAAGCGTGCCTCGGCGAATTCGATCATTGCCGTGATCCCCTATTTTGGCTGGGCCCGTCAGGATCGTAAGGATAAGCCGCGCGTCTCCATCGGGGCGAAGCTGATCGCTGATATGTTGAGCACGGCTGGCATTAACCGCCTGATCACGATGGATCTTCACGCGGATCAGATCCAGGGGTTCTTCAACGTGCCGGTGGATCACCTGTACGCCTCGTCTGTTTTCCTGGATTATATCAAGAGCTCGTTGCCCTTGGATAATTTGTGCATCGCGACTCCCGACGTGGGCGGTACGAAACGTGCCAGCAGCTATTCCAAGTATCTGGGCGTACCGATGGTGATCTGCCATAAGTCTCGCTTGCGCGCGAATGAGGTGGCCGAGATGCGTATCATCGGTGATGTGACGGGATTGGATGTCCTTTTGGTGGATGATATGGTAGATACCGCCGGGACGATCACGAAGGCTGCCAATCTGATGATGGAGAATGGCGCCAAGTCGGTACGTGCGATCGCCAGCCATGCCGTGATGTCTGACCCGGCTTCTACACGCGTGGATCAGTCCGCCTTGTCGGAGATGATCTTTACGGACTCGATCCCCTACGCGAAGAAGTGCGAGAAGGTGAAAGTGCTGTCTGTCGCTGATATGTTCGCTGAGGCGATCCGCCGTGTATGCAGCGGTGAATCCATCAGCTCGTTGTATGTGATTTAAGGTTGGCGCGGCGTGAAGGCCGCCATTAGATAACAAGAAGATCGCGTCCTTGGGATTTTTTTCATAGGGACGCGATTTTTTTATCTATGAGTATTAGCATATTAATTATAGAATATCCCCACCTTGGAAAATATTTTCGAAAAAATGCCGTGAAAAATTTGGAAGTAAGGAAAAAGCGCGTACCTTTGCACCCGCAATCGAGAAACGATAGCGAAGTTCTTTGAGGAAATTACATAACGCAACGAGAAGTAGTACAAGTATTATGGAAGAATGAAATTCCATTTGATACCGTCAAGAGACACAGGAATCGTTGAGAAAGACAGGGAATCCGGGCCGAAGGATATGTAAAAATACAATTCAGACAACGAA
>CASFNG010000010.1 GCA_949296075.1 uncultured Parabacteroides sp.
ACATTCAGCCGTTCGTGCGGGGCATTGCCCCAAGTACCTCGTGAGGAGCGAACGAGCGAGCGGCGGTTAATATTAATACTAAAGTTTAAAAGAAGGGTCCGTCACTACTCCGTGAGGAGCGAGGCGGATACAGAAAACAGGAGCCCGCGGCAATTTGCTGCGGGCTCTTTTTTATCCCCTCCCCAACCTTTCGGGAATCCTTCCCGGGGATTTACCGGATTCTTCCCGGCTTTTCTCTTTTCAGCTATGGATGATCCTATATATTAATTAGTGTTAAATATTCGTTTTGCCCCGAAAACGTGTAAGGGGATCTTCCCGTTAAGGGATATACTATATGTGTGAGGGAGAGAAATCGGCTCAGGCGGATCGTTAGGGTCGTCCGCCGGGCGGCAAGGAGCTTCCCCCTCACGCGGATAGGGTTTATTCGAGTGAGTATAAATAGAGTGTTTGTTAACCTAAAAAGGGATGCCTATGGAATAAGAGGAGGACAGACGTGCGAGAAGGGACGTGGATGGTTCCTTATGTTGTTAGTTAACTTTTTAAAAATCTATGTATTATCAAAAAACCTTAGAAGATGAGTAAATTCAAGAACTCTTTTTCCCGGACATTATTAATGACCTGTTTATTGTCCGCTTTCTCCGGGGTCGCGATCGCGTCGCAAATATCCTTGTCGGTAAAGGATAAGCCTATGCGCGAGGTAATCAAGGAGCTGGAGGAGACGACCGAGTATCGTTTCTTCTATAATGACGAGATACAAGGCTTGAACGCGCCCGTCTCCGTGGATGTGGAGAACGAGGATATTAAGTCCGTCATGGACGCGATCTCAAGCCAGGCGAACATCGTTTATGTCGTGCGATCCGGCAACCAGATCGTGTTGTCGTCGGCCGCCCCGTCAGCCGCCAAGCCGCAGCAGAACAGCAAGCGGGTGACCGGTAAGGTGCTCGACCACAACGGTGAGCCGATCATCGGGGCCAACGTGGTCGTGAAGGGCACCACCACCGGAACCATCACCGACATGGACGGTAACTTCACCATTAGCGTGGGCGAGGGAGCCATATTGAAGGTCTCCTATATCGGCTACTCCGATCAGGAGATTCCCGTAGGCAACCAATCTTCCTTCAACATCACCTTGCGTGAGGACACCCAGGCCTTGGACGAGGTGGTCGTGGTCGGGTACGGTACGATGGCGAGAAGGGAGCTGACCTCCGCTATCTCCCACATCTCCAGCGAGGACTTCCTGTCGATCAGCAACGTGGATCCCTCGATGATGATCCAAGGTAAGGTGGCGGGCGTGTCGGTCACCAACACGGCTATCGGTGACCCGAACAACCAGGCGAACATACAGATCCGCGGTATCTCCTCCCGCTCCGCAGGCTTGGGCCCGCTGATCGTGGTGGATGGAGTGCCGGGCGGTAACCTGACCAACATCAACCCTAACGATATTGCCTCGATCGACATCTTGAAGGATGGCGCGGCATCGGCTATTTACGGTACGCAAGGTAGTAACGGCGTGGTGTTGGTCACCACGAAGAAAGGTAGTCGCGACGGGCAGTTGCACGCGTCGTATATCGGTACGGTGACCGCCAACTTCATGGTTCGCGACTTGGAGACGATCAGTGCCGACGAGTTCCGCGAGCTACGTGTTCCAAAAAATCAGGGCGTGGATCAGGGCGGTAACACCGACTGGCTCGATGAGGTATCCCGTACGGGCTTCGCCCATCAGCATACATTGACCTTCTCCGGTGGAACCGAGCGGAGTAATTACCGGGCGAGCGTGGACTTCAAGGACGCCACCGGTATCGACATCCGATCCAGCCGTAAGGAGTATGGCGCCCGCATCTCGTTAAACCATACGACGAAGAATGGCTTGATGACCTTCTCCGCCAATATCATCCCGCGTATAGCGTACCGGAATAACGGCGACGCGGGGCAGTTCAGGGCGGCGCTGGAGGCGAATCCCACCACGCCCGTGTTCGATCCGAACGTCCCCGGGCAGTATTCCAACTTCAACGGGCAGCCGGGTGGCGTGAATCCCGTAGAGTTACTTAAATTGGAGGAGAGCGGTGGCGAGACCAAGCTGTTGGATTGGAACGTCTCCGCGAAATTGAACCTCCTTCCCCTGCTGGCGAAAAACGGGAGCTCGAATCACTCGCTGAATACGCAGGTGACCTTGGCGCAACAGCAGAACGATAACTTCAACTTCTGGTTCCGCCCGTCGACCAGCACGGTGGCGCAGAACAACGGGCGACTGGGCGAGGCGAGCCGCGACTATGGCAAAACCCGTCAGGAGAGCTTGGAGTGGCTGGTGAATTACGCCTTGGACAAGAAGGATCACCACCTTAAGGTGATGGCGGGTTACTCCTACCAGTACTGGCAGAACTCGGGTATGAACGCGGCGAACAAGGACTTCCCTTCCGACGCGCTTACCTACAATAACTTAGGACAAGGTGAGTACGCCAAGGAAGAGGGACGCAATGAACTGGGCAGCTACAAGAACGACTCAAAGCTGATCGCCTTCTTCGGACGTGCCAGCTACGACTATAAGGGGAAATACTTGGCGACAGCCTCGCTGCGTTACGAGGGTTCCTCCAAGTTCGGTACCAACAATAAGTGGGGTTATTTCCCCGCCTTCTCGCTTGGTTGGCGTATCAGCGAGGAAGAGTTCATGCAGGGTGTCGATTGGATCAACGACTTGAAGGTACGCGGCGACTTCGGTGTCACCGGTAACCAGAACTTCGACAGCTATAAGTCGCTGGCCACGATGCAGGGCTTCGGTTCGTATGCCTACCAAGGCCAGTTCTTTACCGTATGGGGCCCCGGCAAGAACCCAAATTATGACCTGAAATGGGAGAAGGGCTTGAACTGGAACGTCGGCGTTGACTTCTCCTTGTTCGATAATGTGGTGATGGGATCGTTGAACTACTACAACCGTAAGCAGCAAGACCTGTTGGGCGACTATAACGTGGCCGTGCCTCCGTACCTTTTCCCGACCACTTTCGTGAATGTGGGTACGATGCGTAACCGGGGTGTCGAGATCGACTTGAACATCCAGGCGGTCAAGACGCGCGACTTCAGCTACAATATCGGCTTCGTGGGGGCTACCAATGATAATAAGTTCCTCCATTTCTCCAACAACGAGTACACGGGGCAGGCGTTTATCGACGTATGTACGATGGAATCCCCGGGTAACCCCGGCTCCTTGCAGCGTATCGAGGAGGGGAAACGCCTCGGTAACTACTTCACTTGGGCGTACGCCGGCGTGGACGAGAACGGCGATTGGTTGGTATGGAACAAGGATAACACCGAGAAGATCCCCATCAGCCAGGCGCAGACCGAGGACAAACGAGTTACTGGTAATGGTTTGCCAAAATTCACGGCATCTTTGACAAATACCTTCACCTACAAAAATTGGGACCTGACCGTCTATTTCCGCGGGGCTTTCGGATATGATATTTACAACGTGCACGACCTCTATTTCGGTTTGCAGAGCGCCACGGGAAATGTCTTGAAGAAGGCTTACGAGGAGAACGCGCATATCACCTCGGGCATGAACGTGCTGACGGATTACTTCTTGGAGAAGGGTGATTACCTGAAGCTGGATGTCGTGACCTTGGGCTACCGCTTCGACCTCGACAGCAAGTGGCTGAACGGCATACGCCTCTACGTGACGGGCAAGAACTTGGCGACCATCACGGGCTTCAGCGGCGTGGATCCGGAGACTTACCAGGTGAACGGATTGACCCCCGGTACGACTAACGGTACCCGGAGCTACTATCCGACGACCAGACAGGTATTGTTCGGGTTGCAATTGGATTTCTAATCTTTTTAACCTTAAAAATCAGACCTTATGAAATACAAGAGATTGATAAGTTACTTGGGAAGCGTTCTGTTGTCGTCGGCTCTCTTCTCGTGCACGGACCTGACGGAGACCGTGTATGACCAGATCGTGACGGAGAATTACTACAACACGAGGCAGGATGTGGTTCGCTCGGCGTTCCGTCCCTTCGAGCACGCCTTCTGGAGCATAGGCCCGCGGTTCACCATCAACGAGGAGACCTCCGACCAGTTAGGTACCTGGAACCGCGACGGTTGGTGGGTCGACGGGCAGGTATGGCAGCGGTATCATTACCATACCTGGACGATCGACGACGATATTCCCGAGTGGAGCGCTTGTTTCACGGGCATCATGTATGCCAGCTCCGTGCTGGATGATTTCGAGAGCCTCACGGCGGAGCAGTTCAATATGTCGCAGGAGGAATTTAACTCCCTCGCCGCCCAGAACCGTGTCTTGAGGGCTTGGTTCTACATCCGCCTGCTCGACGCTTACCGGAATATCCCGCTGGCGGTCAGCAAGGACGCGAGCAAGAATTCCAAGGGGCAGGTGCCCCCTCAGGAGGTATTCGACTTCGTGGAGCAGGAATTGATAGAGAGCTTGGATATGTTGCCAACAAAGGAAGGATCGAACGGTAATGGGATTAATCAAGGACAATGGAACAAGGCGGGTGCCGCCGCGCTGTTGGTTCGCCTCTACCTCAACGCCGAGAAATGGATCGGTACGCCAATGTACGACAAATGCGCCGAGTACGCCCGGAAGATCATCGACGGCGAGTACGGCTTCTATGAGGTTGATCCCCGCTGGGACGCTCCTTTTGATTGGGACAACGAGAACTGTAATGAGGTGATTTTTGGTTTTCCGTCGTCATTGGGACGTAGCCACTGGCATTACGATAACGATGTATATTGGTGGTGCTTGCCAGCCAATGCGCAGTTCTATTTTGGATCGTCCAGTCAGGGAGGCTTTAATCCTAAATATGCGGCGCAGCCCAGTCGTGACGTGGAAGGCAATCTTTATAACTTTACCCTTGGAATGCCGGTCTATAAGTTCCAGAAGTATCCCGAGGACTGCCGTCTGAAGTTGTACCGGAACTTAGGTAATAGCACCCGGGAGGGGATGTTCCTTTTCGGCTATCTTGAGTATGAGGAGAACGGGGTGACGAAGCGGGTTACCTCGCCCTCGAACGGTCTCGACCTCTACCTGCGCGACCAAGTGGGCGTATTCCACGGTACGCCTCCCGGAGAGGTGCCGGAGAACACCACCTCTGATATGATGAACGGCGACCATAATTCGGGTTGGCATTTCTGTAAGTACCCATTCTATTCGGATGAGGACGCGGGTTTGCGCGAGGCCGACTACTCGGAAATCCGTTTGGCTGAGATCTATTACTCCTTGGCTGAGTGCGAGTTCCGCTCGGGCAACGTGGAGGAGGCCGGCAAGTTGCTGAACCAGGTCCGTAAGCGTTACTATCCCGCCGAGAAATATTCGGAATATCTCTATATCCCGGATGGGAAGGTACAGCTGACCGAGAACGAGCTGCTCGACGAATGGGGCCGCGAGTTCTTCGCCGAGGGCCGTCGGCGTACGGATCTCTGCCGCTGGAACAAGTTCACCACCGGTACTTGGTGGGACAAGCAGCCTGATGCGGACAACCATACGGATATATTCCCGTTGAGCCGGAACACGCTGGGCGCGAACCCGGATCTCGTGCAAAATCCGGGATACGACGATATTGCCCGTTAAGGGAACAGTGTATTTTATTAATTAAATAGAGCGTTATGGTATCAAGAAGATCATTTATCCGCCAGTCGGTGTCCGCTATGGCCGCCGGCTTGGTGATGCCCTCCGTACTGGACGAGAGCGCCCTCTGGGCGCGTCCGGTAGGGGCGAACGACCAGATCAACGTGGCGTTGATCGGATGCCGGAGCATGGGATGGTCGGATCTGTCCGACTTCCTGATCCATCCGGAGGTGAATTGCGTGGCGCTGTGCGACATCGATAAGGAGGTGTTGGAGGGAAAAGGCGCCGAGGTGGAGAAACTTCGGGGCAAGAAGCCTAAATTGTACAAGGATTACCGCGACGTGCTGGACCGGAAAGACATCGATGCCGTGATCGTCGGCACGCCGGATCATTGGCACTGCCTGCACATGGTGGACGCCTGCGCCGCCGGGAAGGATGTCTATGTGGAGAAACCGATCGCCAATTCGATCGCCGAGTGCGACGCGATGGTGAAGGCCGCTCACCGGTATAACCGCGTCGTGCAGGTGGGGCAGCAGCAACGCAGCGGCAACCATTGGCACGAGATGAAGCAGTACATCGACAGCGGCAAGTTAGGCAAGATCGCCCGCGTCAACGTATGGGCGAACTTCAATTACGCCGCCATCCTCAATCCCGTGCCGGATAGCCCCGTGCCCGCCAACGTGGATTTCGAGACTTGGCTGGGCCCAGCGCCGGAACGAACCTTCAACCAGCTGCGTTTCCACGGCCTCTGGCGGATGTTCTGGGATTATGGCGGAGGCCTCATGACCGACTGGGGCGTACATCTGCTGGATATGGCCCTGTGGGGCATGAACGTGAAGGGGATGCCGAATCGGGTCATGGCTTCGGGCGGTAATTTCGCCTATCCGGATAATTACGCGGAGACGTTCGATACCTTGACGGTCATTTACGAGTTCGACGATTTCATCATCCAGTGGAGCAACATCGCCGGGACGGAGACGGGCCCCTACGGGCGGAATTACGGCTTGGAGTTCAAGGGGGTGAACGGTACCTTGGTGGCCAACCGAGAGAGCTGGGAGGTCTATCCCGAGCAGAATCGGGTGGAGGCGGTCAAGAAGCTGCCCAATTTCCAGGATCACAAGGATCACGTCACGAATTTCCTCGACTGTATGCGGAGCCGCGAGATGAACACGGCTTGCACGATCGACAACGGGAGCCTGTGTGCCAAGTACGCCCATTTGGGCAATATCTCGGCGAGGGTGAAATCCGCGCTCGTATATGACGACGTGAAGAAGACCTTCAACAACCCGGATGCCGACAAGCTGATCAAGCCGGCCTACCGGAAGCCGTGGAAATTCCCCGAACCGTAATCCCGGAGAGTTGGGGATGATTCGGTAATTTCCTGATGTTCAATTTTTAAAAACATGAAGTATGAATAAGAGATATGTATGGATCATGGCGGGGGCTCTTCTCTCCCTGCCTCTCTTCGCCCAGAACCAGAAGGAGTATCCCGGGCGCGCGCCCATGACGCATGAGATGACCGAGTATTGGTGGCCGCAGCCTCCGATCGTCACGCCGGGGCAGGCTCCGGTGGATCCGATACCGGCGCCGTCTGACGCCATCGTCCTTTTCGATGGCAAGGATCTCTCGAAATGGGAGAACTCGAAAGGCGGCCCGGCGGAATGGACGGTTCACGATGGCGTGTTTACCGTGAAAAAAGGTACCGGCGACATCCGGACCAAGCAGAAGTTCAACGACTTCCAGCTCCACTTGGAGTGGTGTACCCCGGTAGGGATCGAGGGCGAGAGCCAGCTCAGGGGCAACAGCGGGGTATTCCTGCAAGGGATGTACGAGGTGCAGATACTGGATAATTACCAGAATGAGACCTACGTGAACGGACAGACGGGAAGTATCTACAAGCAGACGCCGCCCTTGGTGAACGCGATGAACAAGCCGGGCGTATGGAACACCTACGATATTATCTATACGGCGCCTACCTTCAAGAAAGACGGGACGTATCGTACCTTCCCGCGGGTGACGATCCTGCAAAACGGGGTGTTGTTGCAGAACAACACGATCATCCAGGGGACGACTCCTTACGTAGGTTTCCCGGAGGTGATCCAGCATGGCGCGGGACCGATCGGCTTGCAGGATCATGGCGACGCGAGCGCCCCGATCAGTTTCCGGAACATCTGGATCAGGGAGTTGTAACTTGTGGGATGGATTATGTGGTTAGATATACCTATTTCGAGGCGTAAAATGCTTCTTGGCGCGGGTTTGGCTCTCTTGGGGGCCAAGCCCGTAGCCGCTGCCGTAGCCACCTCCCGGGAGAAGGTCCCTGAGGGGGATCTCCCTTTCCGTATCAGCTTGAACACCTCCACCATCTCCGGCTATGACCTGCCCGTGGAGCGGCAGATCGCCTGTTGCGCCGAGGCGGGGTTCGACGGGATCGAGTTGTGGACAAAGGATATACAGGCGTATCAGGCGAGAGGCGGCACCTTGAGTCAGTTGGCCGGCGAGATCCGGTCGGCTCACTTGGTGCTGGAGAATATCATCGGCTTTTCCCCTTGGATCGCGGGTGGCAAAGGGCTCGACGAGATGCGGCGCGAGATGGATATGGCGGCGGAGTTGGGCAGCCGTTGCATCGCCGCTACCGCGCTGGGCGTGGACGCGATCGACCGGAACGACTTCGAGCGCTACTCGGACAATTACAGGAAGATATTGGAGCATGGGATGGAGGTCAACGTACGCCCCTTGTTGGAGGTTTGGGGCAGCGGTGCCTTGCATAATCTGGCTGATGCGGTGCATATCGCGGTAGGGACAGGGCATCCCAAGGCCTCGTTATTGCTCGATTTTTATCACCTTTACCGAGGGAATAACCCGTTTGAAAGCTTATCTTTGCTCAACGGGATGGAGCTGCCGGTTTTCCATATCAACGATTATCCCGCCTCGCCCGCCCGCGACAAGCTGACGGACGCCGACCGGGTCTATCCGGGGGATGGCATCTGTCCCTTCGACAAGCTGTTGCCCCTCCTGCGGAGGATCGGCTTCAAGGGGGCTTTGTCGCTGGAATTGTTCAACCCCGCCTATTGGAGTGGTCGCGACGTGCGGGAATCGCTGGCGGTAGGTTACCGGAAAGTGAGGGACGTGGTGGTGCGTTCCTTGGCATGAGAATCATTTGTTTATTAAAAGTTGGAATGAATATGAGAAATTATTTCGCGCTGTTCTTCTTGATGCTATGCGTGGCTTGCGGTAAAGTGGACAAGCCTGTTAACCTGATTTTTGATACCGATATGGCGCCCGATTACGACGACGTGGGCGCGTTGGCGCTGTTGCACGCCTTGGCCGACTCGGGAGAGGTGAACATCCTGGCCACCGTCTCCTCGAATAAATGCGCGACGGCGGCTCCTTGTATCGACGTGATCAACACCTATTTCGGGCGGCCAGACATCCCTATCGCCGCGGTTCGGGGAGAGGCTGCCGACCGGACCACCTGGCATAGCGGATTGCGCTGGACGGAGGAACTGCCCAAACGGTATCCTCACAAGGTGCGGTCGACAGCGGATTGCGAGGATGCGCTGACGCTTTACCGGAGGATCCTCAGCCAGCAGCCGGATCATAGCGTGACGATCGTGACAGTAGGCTTCTTCTCCAACTTGCGTAACCTGCTTTTGTCAGGGCCTGACGAGATCTCCCCGCTTTCCGGGAAGGAGCTGATAGGCAAGAAGGTGAAGCAATTGGTGTCGATGGCGGGCGCTTTCCCCGAGGGACGGGAGTTCAATGTCTATGTCGATCCGGAAGCTGCCCGGTTGATCGTGAGCGAATGGCCAACCCCGATCTTGTTTAGCGGATTTGAGATCGGCTCCCAGATATTCACCGGCAAGCGATTGATGGATAGTGGCGTACAAGGCAGTCCTATCGTGGACACGTACGCGATGTGCCTTCCGCAGGATAATATGAAAGGGCGCGACAGCTGGGATCAGACAGCCACCTTGGTGGCGGTGCGCGGCGCCTCCGATTATTTCGACGTGGAGCGGGGTACCATCCATATCAACGACGATGGCAGCAATACCTGGGAACCTGATCCGGAAGGCAGGCACGCCCGTCTGCTGTTCAAGATGCCCAAGGAGCAGCTGACCGCCGAGATCGAGCACCTGATGATGCATTCACCCCAGCGATAGCGGATCGCCCTCTACGGTAACCCTCGCGTGCCATGCGCCCATCTTCGGGGCGTTCGGGCGGCGATGGGGCGGGCTTCCTGTTTCTTTTTGTTGAATTTATATACGGAATATCATGAGAAAACGATTATTGATTTTAGCGGGCATTTTGAGCGCCTGCTGCTGGGCGGGTCATGCCCAGAGCAAATATTACGAGAAGAGCGTGGAGTGGCTGCGGAAGAGCGAGGCCTGTAAGCCGGAACTTGTCTATAAGGAGTATAAACCCTTGCGGGTCGTGAAATCCGTAAAGGACGCGAATGCCTATCAGGGCTGGAGGATGGAGGATGCGGGCAGCGTGGATTTCCTCTTCGAGGAGTCGTTGAAGAAGCATTCGGGCGTGATTCTCGACTTTGGGGAACATATCACCGGACATCTCTCCTTCTCCTTGAAGATCGTGGGCGGGCTGGTTGCCTCAGACGCTCCCATCCGGCTGAAGTTTACCTTCGCGGAGGTGCCGGGCGAGTTGAACACCCCGTTCGATCCCTATCCCGGGGGCTTGTCGCGGGCATGGTTGCAAGATGAGGTGGTCACCTTGATGAACGTGCCGATCGAGACCACGATTTCCCGCAGGGTGTCGTTCCGTTACCTGAAGATCGACGTATTAGGCGCCTCCTCGTTTGACTTCGCTTTCGACAAGATGTCGTTCAGGGCGGAGAGCGCCGTGGAGAATATCCGGATGGAGCTGGCGGAAAGCACGGATCCGCTGATCCGGAAAATCAACGAGATCGGCCTATGTACGCTGAAAGAGTGTATGCAAACGGTGTATGAGGACGGGCCGAAGCGGGATCGCCGCCTCTGGATCGGGGACCTTTACTTGGAGGCCTTGGCGAACGCCTACTCGTTCAAGAACCATGAGCTGACGAAGCGTTGCCTCTACCTGCTCGCGGGCTTGGCGGGAGATGAGGGACTTTTGCACGCCACGGTGTTCGAGACGCCTGAGCCGCACCCGCAATATGGGCAGTATTGCCTGGATTACGCGCTGATATATAACGTGGCTTTGCTGGAGTACCTGAAGGAGACGGGCGACAAGGCGACCGCCGAGGACTTATGGCCCGTGGTGGTGCGGCAGGTCGAGATGGCGCTCCGCCAATATGGGCCGGACTGGGTGTATGATATGCAGAAGCCGCCGCTCTATTGGCTGGTATTCGACTGGAAAGATAATTACGACCGCCACGCCTCGATGCAGGGGCTCGCTATCTGGGCGATCGACAAGAGCTATGAACTGGCGGGGATGCTCGGGAAAACCGACGAGGTGAGGGAGTGGCCCGGCATCGTGAAGAAGATGAAGAAGGCGGCACGTAAGCATTTTTATGACAAGAGACAGGGCGTGGTGGTGAGTGGCCCTGACAAGCAGGTCTCCTATCTCTCGCAGGTATGGATGATCCTCTCCGAGACGCTGAGCGAGAAGGAGGGCGCACGCGCGCTGAAAACCGCCATGTCGATGCCCGACGCTTGCTATCCCGGTTGCCCCTACGCCTATCATTACGTGGTGGAGGCGTTGCTGAAGTGCGGATTGAACGCCGAGGCGAAGGCGTTGCTGGTCAGCTATTGGGGCGATATGGTGAAGAAGGGGGCGGATACCTTCTGGGAGGTCTATGACCCGAAGGACGACCATCGCTCGCCCTATGGCTTCTCACCGATCAACAGCTATTGCCACGCCTGGAGCTGTACGCCGGTCTATTTCATCAACAAATATCCGGAGATCTTCCAGACGGGAGAATAAGAGGGGGATGTACCTGTGAAAAGAGCCGCGACCTTCGCGAAAAGGATCGCGGCTCTTTTTTGTTTTCTCCCTCACCGATCGGGTGAGGTGCGGGGGATCAGTTGGCCGCCGGATAGCCCGGGTTCTGCTTCAGGTTCGGGTTGGCTTGCAGGATGGTGCGGGCGAAGGGGAGGATCATGGTATGATCGTCGGTCTCCTGCTCCTTGTCCCACCATTGGCCGGTATAGACCCCGAAGCGGCAGAGTACCGTGCGGCGGATACCCTCGCCGATGAACTCGCGCCCCCACTCGTCGATCATCTCCTGCTCCGTGAGCTCGCTCCCGCTGGGGCTGTACAGGCTGCTCGATCCCTCGGGGTAATAGCGCTTGCGCACCGCGTTCAGCAGCTCGGCAGCCCTCGCCTTATCCCCCTGCCTCAGCTTGATCTCCGCCAAGGAATAGTAGATTTCCGGCAGGCGCAGCAGCACGTAGTCCGACTCCATCTTGCCCGCATCGTCCGAACGGTAGATCGGATATTTGATCAGGCACCAACCTGAGTTCTGGTCGGCGTGATCCATGTCGGAGATCATAGTCGGCGCTCCGCTGCTCGGGGCGGGCGAGATGAGGGTCGTATCCGTATCCTCGAACCAACCTACTTGGTCGCGCAGGTAGATCGTGTATTTGCCGTTGTCAGCCTTCACCAAGGTAAGTTGCCCTGTGTTCTGGTCGTAATAGGGAAGCGTCCCATAGAGGAACATCCCCACCCGGCTGCTATTGCCAAGATTGGTGTATTTCGTCAGCCGCACGTCGTCGGGATACTTCATGAACTTGTGTACCGGCTTGCCGTTGGCCCAGGGGTATTCGTTGCCCTCCAAGTCGAGTCCGGGTTGCAGGCCGTAACGTTGATTCATGTCGCCCCAGTCGTAGAAGCCGAAGTAAGGCGCCGCCTTGAAAGGCGCTCCCCACCAGAACATGGCGTCGTTGTATACCCAATGGGAGTAGCCGTACGAGCTGGTGAAAGCGTAGATCACCTCCTCGCAAGTCTCGTTGTTCCAGTCGAAAGGCGCGTCCCACCGCTCGGCGATCCCGTAGTTCCCGTACTCGCCATTGATGATGCGTTCGCAATATTGTACGCATTCCGTGTCCTTATCCTCGCCGATCCATAGGCGGGCGTTCAGGTAGAGGCGCACCAAGAGAGCCGCGGCTCCCGCCTGTGTCCATTCACCCTGCTTACTTCCGTTGCCACCGCTTCCCTCCTTGACGGCTAATTGGGGCAATGCTTCCAAAAGCTCCTGCTCAATGAAGCCGAAGGCCTCTTGCGGAGATACCTGGCTCGGCAGCTGTTCCTCGCCGGGGTATTCTTTCACGATCGGGATATTGCGGAACATATCGAGCAGGTTGATGTACATCCATGCCCGCAGCGTGCGCAGCTGGGCGATGTAGTTCTGCATCTCGGCCTCGGTCATGCCGAAGTGCGCCGGATCCAGTTTGCTCAGGTCGGCGATGGCGCTGTTCACGTAGATCACCCCTTGGAAGTTATTGTTCCAGGCGTCGCGCGGGTTTGCGTCGTCGATGGTCCAGGTATGCCGGTGCAGGCGGAAATAGACCTGCCCGTCGAGCCAGTGCCCTTGCCGGTTGGGAGTCATGAAATGGTCCGCCGTGTTCTCCTGGATCTGGAAGGTGGCTTGCGAGCATACCCAGTAGGCATGCTCGAACGGGCGGACGAATCCTTGGATCACGTTATCCTTTGTCTGGTAAAAGGAGTCGGTGGTCAATACATCATAGACCTCCTCGTCCAGATCCGTGCAGCTTGTCGCGCAGCAGGCGGCAAGCAGGATCGCGCTATGTGTAAGCCATGTATTTCTCATAATCGTCGTTTTTTAGGTTAGAAATTCAGTTGGGCGCCAATCAGGTACTGGCGCGTCGCGGGATAGTACGACTTCTTGTCGGGCGGGATGCCCGGCTGGAGGCCGTTCACTGCGAATATGTCCGGATCCACCCCGCTATATTTCGTGATGGTGAACAGGTTCCTTCCCGTGAAGTAGAGCCTTACGCTGTCTAACCATTTCGCCCCTACTTTCAGGGTATAGCCGAGGGTCGCCACGTCGAGCTTCAGGTAATTGGCATTTTGCACGAAGTAGCTGTTATGCTCGTTCATGCCGGTCGTGATATGCGCATTCTCCTTGTAGGCGGATTGCAGCACGTTCAGGTTGGCCGCCGCCGACTGGAGCCCCCAGTAGAACTCATGGATGTTATAGACTTGGTAGCCGAAGTTCCCGCGGAAGAAGAGGGTTAGGTCGAAGTCCTTGTACCTTAGGATGTTGTTCCACGATAAGGTGAACTTAGGCAATCCATTTCCTACCTTTACCTTGTCCTCGTCGGTGCCCTGCGAGATGGGAATATCCTCACCGTCTTTCGATTTAATCATCCAGTTACCGTTCTCATCCACTCCCGCATAGCGATAGGTATAGAATGACCCGATCCGGTCTCCCTCCTGGATGCGCTGCACGGAGCCGGGCGTTCCCGGAGCGGGGAAGCCATCCTGCCAGTAATAGGTCTGACCCGTGTAGATCTGGTTGGAGAAGGAGAGGAACTTATTGTTCGTTGTCGAGCCGACCAGCCCGATGCTGTACGAGAAATCCTCCGTGCGCACGGCGTCGATCGTCAGGTCGAACTCAAATCCGGTGTTCCGCATCGTGCCCACGTTCACGAAGGTAGAGGTCTGGATGTTCGGCGGCAGCGGCACGTCGTAGTTTCCTAACAGATCCTGCTGCGTACGGTTATAGTAGTTCAGGCTACCCGAGAGGATATAATCGAATAAGGTGAAGTCGAGACCGATGTTCCAGTTCTTGCCTTTCTCCCATTTCAGGTCAGGGTTGGTATTGACGTTGGGCGACCAGCCGGTATAATACTTGCCGTTGTAATAGACTTGCCCGTAGCCGCCCATCGTGGAGAGCGACTTGTAGCTGTCGAAGTTCTGGTTGCCCGTGATGCCGAAGTCACCGCGCAATTTCAGGTCGTTGATCCATTTGAGGTCTTTCATGAAGCTCTCCTCGCTGATCCGCCAGCCAAGGGAGAAGGCGGGGAAGTAACCCCATTTATTGTTAGCGCCGAACTTCGACGAGCCTTCGTAGCGCAAGGAGGCGGTAGCCAGATACTTCCCTTGGTAATCGTAGCTCACGCGACCGAAGAAGGCGATCAGTTTCGCGTCGTTCTTGTACGAACTCATGCCGAGCCGTCCCTCCGCCTCGCTCATGTAGGTGCCATCTTGCAGCTTATTGTACATCAACGCGTCGGAAGTGAAGTTCTTGTTTTCCGCCTTGAATCCGTTATAAGCGAAATATTGGTAGGAGTAACCGCCCATCGCCTTGACGCTGTGACCGTTTTTCTCCACGTCATAATTGATGAGCCATTCCAAGCTCTCTTGCCGGTCTTTCTTGTATTCCTGCGAGGCCTCCCCCTTGTATCCGTTCTTGCGTGCGAGCGTCGAGGTAGAGGGCCGGAACCAATAGATCAGGTCGTCGTTGATCTGCTGGGCGATCGTCACCTGCGTACTGAGGTGATGGTTCGTGCCTTCCTTGAGGAGAGGCAGCAGGTTGAGCTTGAAGGTGGCGTCCCAGTCGATAAACTTCTTCTCGCCCTCGCTCTTCTCCAAAGTCAGTTTTTCCACGGGATTCTCGGCTTCCCATCCGGTGGCCTCATAGAATAGCTCCGGGTTCTCGGGATCCCGGATAGGCATGGTGGGGTTTAGGGTAAGCGCTTGGGAGAAGGCCGCGTAATCCGCGTTCTTATAGCTGATCTTACGGGGAGCGGCGTTGAGGATGATCTGGTAAAGATCGTCTTTCCCGGTGTGGCTGACCGAGAAGCGCGCCCCGATCTCCTTACGCCCGGAGCGAATATCGATTCCTTCGGAGTTGCGGACATCAACGGTGGCGCGGTAGTTATTCTTTGCGGTACCGCCCGATACTTGCAAGGTATGGTTGTGAGATACCCCCGTTTGGGTGATGGCATCAAACCAGTCGGTGTTCGCCCCGAAGTCGGATCCCCGTGCCGGCAGGTGTTCCCTGAACTCGTCGGCGCTCAATACCTTCAGCTGCTTCTTGGGCTGGCTGAAGTTCACGTAGCCCGTGTAGGTGGTATGGACACCGCCGTCGGTAGCTCCTTTCTTCGTGGTGACGATGATCACGCCGTTGGATCCGCGGGTCCCGTAAATAGCGGAGGCGGCCCCGTCTTTCAGGATGTCGATGGAAGCGATGTCATTCTCGTTGATATTTTGCAGGTTACCTCCGGGTACGCCATCAATGATGACCAACGGATCCACTTTCGCCGTGCGCGATGATACGCCCCGGATCTGGATCGAGGTGGAAGAGTTCGGGTCGGCCGACGAGGTGTTGCTCACCGATACGCCGGACACCTTGCCCTGTATCTGCATGATCGGGTTGTTACTCCCGATATTCAGGAAGTCCTTGCTGGAGACGTGCGACACGGCGCTGGTCAGCTCCTTCTTGGTTACCGATCCGTAGCCGATGACCACCACCTCGTCGAGGTTCTCCGTGTTCTCCCGGAGGGTGATACTGAACTGGCTCCGCCCATTGATGGATACCTCCTCCGAGATATAGCCGATATAACTAACCTTCAAGGTCTTGGCTTGATTGTCGATCTCGAGGACAAATTGCCCGTCGGAATTGGTGATCGTTCCGGTGTTGCTCTCGGCCACGAGGATGTTCGCGCCGATGATAGCGTTCCCTTGCGAGTCGTGCACGGTTCCGCGGATCGTCCGTTGCTGGGCGATCGCGAGGGTGATGGAGAGGAAGAGCGCCACGAGGGTAGCAAAACTCTTTCCCGATAGGATACAGCCTCTCCCCATGCGGGTGCGTGTCTTGAGATAACTGTTCATACGAGTAGGATTTTTAGGTTAACAATAGATCTAAGTATCTGCTTGGTCCCGGGATCGATCCCCTCGCTCTCCGGGCGGGGGGCTGGGCCTGCGGCCGGAGAGCGAGGGATCTTTCGTCGGGAGATCACCGGAGTGATAAGAGGCTCGCCCCGGCGGTGGCCGAAGGCGTTGGGATCAAGTATTTCGAATAAGGTTAACAATAGCTGAATTTCACGGGGTATTCCCGGATGGATCAGGAGGTAGATCCGAGGTAAGCTCCGATCGCCTGCCACGGATCCCGTAGGTGTCTTTTTTACATCACCGGGGCATCGGGAGCCTTTCCCGGTTTGGGCGCCTCGCCCTCCTTATAGAAAGGCAACGGGCCCATCTCGTACTTCTCCGGCCCGTAGCGTAGGGTGGAGGCCATGATCTCGTCCCAGGTGATCGGCTTGCCCGTGTAGGCCGCCTCGCGCCCGAGGATGGCTACCTGCGTGGAGTAGGCGAGATCCTCCGCCTGGTTGATCTTCTTGCCGAGGCGGATCGACTCTACCAAGTGGACGTGCTCCTGCTCGTAGGGATTCTTCACAGGCTTGTTCTGGTAGTCGTACTCCCAAAGCGTATTGCCCGCGTAGTCGAGTATCTTGATCTCGCCGCGGTCGTTGAGCGAGGCCATGCCCTTGGTGCCATATACCTGCTCGGAGACGTTGCCGTCGCAGCCGTCGATTTGGCGGGCGGTGGTCAGCATCCGCTTATTGTTGTTGTAGTAATAATCCACGCTGAAGAAGTCGTAAATATCCCCCGTGAGGCGTTGCGCCCTGCCTCCGAAGCCGACGGCGCGGGTCGGGCGGTCACCCATGAACCAGGTCACGATGTCGATGTTATGCACCGCCTGGTCGAGGATATGATCGCCACTAAGCCACTTGATGTTGAACCAGTTGCGGATGCAATACTCCATGTCGCTCCACTCCGGGCGTTTCCGCTTGTTCCACCAGGCGCCCTGATCCCAGTGAGCCGACGAGGATACGATGTCGCCGATCAAACCGTTGCGTACCTGCACGTAAGCCTCCCAGTAATCCCGGCGGTGGCGGCGTTGTGTACCGGTGATCACGGTCAGTCCCTTCGAGGTGGCCACCTTCGCCGCGGCGATCACCGTGCGGATCCCCGTAGGATCCACGGCGCAAGGCTTCTCCATGAAGATATGCTTGCCCGCCTCTACCGCCGCCTTGAACTGCTCGGGGCGGAAATGGGTCGGGGTACAGAGCAGCACCACCTCGATCTCCGGCATTGCCAATACCTTCTGGTAGGCGTCGAACCCGAGGAAGCAGTTGGTGTCGGGCACCTCGTTGTTACATTGTTCCTTAAGCACCTTGCGGCATCCCTCCATCCGGTCGGCGAAGAGGTCGGCGAGGGCGATGATCGATACGTTAGGCCCCGCTTTCAAGAATTGGGTTGCGGCTCCCGTGCCGCGGTCGCCACAGCCTACCAAGGCGGCTTTTAAGGGCTTCCCGTCCGGGGCGAGATCCACGAAAGAGAACATACCCAGTTCCTCGGGCGTGAAAGACTTGGCCGCTCCCGAGGCCGCTCCGCCCGGTGAAGAGCTACAGGAGGTCATGACCGTTGACATACCCAGCGGGATTCCCGCTCCCGCCAATGTCGCGCTTACTAAAAAATCTCTTCGTTTCATGGCATTGAGTTTTTTGTTGTATGAATTAAGGTAAAGAAAATCGCTCCTCTCCTCTTGTGCCGGGCAATCCCGCTTAGGTATCCATTGGGAAAATGGATCTCATCTTGTACGTATCAACACCCTCTTTCTGCTCGTGAATTCCTTGTAGGCCGTTGTAAATATATAAAATTTTCAATATGTTTATTCTGTATCTATTGTATTTAATTTATTTTAATATTTGAATATCCTTGAGAAGAGAGAATTGGATGGCGAGAAGAGGAGGTGGATGCTTCGGCAGGTTTTCCGTAAAAGTGCGGCGGGTTTTCCCGGAACCTTCCGCGTGGATATGAGAAAGGCCCCCTTCCCCGAAGGAGAGAGAGCCTTTCTTGCGCCCATCTCGGGCGAATGGATCGTATGTTTATCGCTCGGTCAGTACGTTGTAGAGCCCGTCCAGGTCGTCGGCCCCCACGAGATCGACCCCCTCGCGGATGAAGAGCCGCTTGAACACCTCCGTGTCCGGCGCTCCCCACCAGCGGAAGAGTTTGCCCTCGTCGTGCGTCCGCCGGATGATGTCGCGCATCTTCTCCAACTGGTCGGCAGGCATCTCGCCCTCGCCCTTCCAGCTGAGGAAATCCTCGTAATTATCGCTCACCACCGGAGCGAGCGAGGCGGGTATACCCTGCCCTAAGTCCTTGACCTGCCCGTCGAGGAAGGCGAACCGATCCGTCTCCTTCGGCAGGCTCAGCTTAGGCCGGTCGCCCGAGAGGAATAGGAGTATCGCCCCCTCCTTGTATTCCCCGTCCTTCACGGAGCAGAAATATTCCTTGTAAGGCTCGATCTGTTTTTTCAACACCTTGTACATCTCCTCGCCGTCCGCCTTGCAATCCACCATGAGGTAGAAGGGACGGTCGCTTGCGGGATACACCTTGCCCCCGTTAGCCTTCAGGCGGGCCATGAGCGGCTTCAGGTAGAGGTTCTCGAAGGTGATCTCCGGCTTCGGCTCCGGGCGGTCGTGCGATACGTACAGCTCCCCGCCGATCAGCCAGAGATCCGCCTCCACGCAGTTGTAGCGGAACGCGAGCGCGTCTTGGAGCGGATTCTCCCTCCAGTAGTCATTGTGCGAGAAGGCGTTGTAATGTATCTCCTGGTTGACGCGCCTCGGCAGGCTGTCGTTGAGGAAAGGCCCTACCACCTCGAAGTTGCCCTTGTCGTCGGTCCATCGGCAGCTCGCCACCGATACCGCGTCACCTTTGAGGCGCACCACGGCGAACGAGCCATTCCCGTCCTCGTCGGGCCAGGCGTTGTTCACCTGGTAGATCGGGTATCCGCGATAATGCTGGAGCGAAGGCGTATGGGTATGCCCTACGAGGAAGGCGGCGATGTTGTACGAGTCGAGAATGTCGAACAGGCGGTTACGCTCCTCCTGCGGCCACCATTTGATCGCCCAGGGATCCACCCCGTAATGCTGGATGTAGACCACGGGGTTGCCAGCCGAGGCATACCGCTTCAGGTCGTCGGCGAGCCAGTCTAAGTTGCTCTCGCAATATGCCGTGTCGCCCGAGAAACGTTGCGCCTGCACGAAATGCACGTCGCCGATGTTCCACGAGTAGCTGCGGCTGGAGGCGTGCAGGTTCAGGATCTCCTGTCGTTCCAGCTTGTCGTTCAGTATCGAGTCTAAGTAATGGAAGGAAAAAGCCCTTCCGGACAGGTTATCAGCCCCCTTGTCAGACACGGCAGGATCCACGTCGTGGTTGCCGAATCCCGGATAGACGGGGAAGTGGATCGTCTTCTCGCCCGGCCCCATCTCGTAGCGCGAGCGGTAGTGGGCGAGGATCTCCGGGCGTGCCTTGTCGAACATATCCCCGGCTATGATCACGCCGTCCAAGTGATCGACGGTCTCGCCGGCTATGCCCGGCATCGCGTCGGTGGGGAAGGTGAAGTTGCCCGGCACCCGGTTCATGGTCACCACGTGATAATATTGGTCAGTCTCCGGCGGGAGATCGAAATGCAAGTCGCCCGCCACCGCGACAACGACGTCGCGTTCCTCTTTGTTCTCTTTCGTCGATGAGCAGCCCACGCAGATCGCGAGAGCCACCGCGCATAAGGAAATCTGGAATCTCATATCATGTATAATTTGGTTAAGAGTCAAAAAAGAGGGGCAGTGCCCTGCCCCTCACGTAGGTTTGATGCCGTCGTCGAGTCAGACGGTCCGCGTACCCGGCTGTACGGATACGGTCTTTTTCTTATCTCCCCAGAGCACGGTAAGCTCCAGAGGCACGTCGGTGGTGATCTCCACCTGCGGCTCCTGGGCGGCCGACGAGCGAGCCTTCACCTTTACGCCAACCAGTCCGTCCATGCCGAAGGGGTATCTTTCGATGCCGTACGCCTCGGTCAGGTTCACGTCAACGGTCAGTTTCTTCTCGTACACGTTGGAGCGGATGCCGAAGATCTGCTCGATCAGCCCGGCGATCGGCGCCAGTCCGCCCCATCCCACGAAGTTCGGGCGCGCCATGAAGCCCGGTTCCTCATGTTCAGGCGCATAATATTCCCAAAACGTCCCTGTTTTTTGGAAAACCTTGCGGACGTTATCGTAATGGTTGCGGGCGATTTCGTAAGCCAGCTTGCGGTATCCCTGTTGCAGGAGCCCGGTGATCACCATATAGGTGGCTCCGGGCCATACACCGCCCTGCCAGTATCGGCCGTTGTCCTTGTATTTCGGGTGGTTAGCCGCAAGCGAGGGGATACGGTGCAGACGGTTGAACGTCTCCTTGTTGTCCAGCTCCGCCACGAAAGCGTCCATCCGCTCTTTGGAAAGCACGTCGGTGAGCAACGCCCAGTAGGCATAGACTCCCTTGGTTGACGACAGCCGTCCGTCGGCGTATTGGTCGAAGAGGAAATGCTCCTTCTCGTCCCACAGGTTCTCGTTGATGTATTTCTTCAGCATTTTCTGCTCGTCCTCGAACTCCTCGATCTCCTGCCAGCGCTCTAAGTAGAAGCCCATTTCGAGGAGCTGTCCCGCCGTGAAGTACTGTTGCAGGCAGGCATCCAGCCAGATCATGTGCCCGTGGCTGTAGATCGGGTTGTACTTCGACTCCACGCGCGGCATATTATCCATGCCGGTACCCCAGCCGCTTGTCCAGTAAGTGCCGTTGCGCCAGGTATGGTTCAGCTTCAGCCACTTGTAATAGGCGCAAAGCGCGGGGAAAATCTTGTGCAATCGGTCGAGATCCCCGAACTGTTTGTAATAGACGATCTCGCTCCAGGGGAGAATGTTCGGCCCGGTACTGGTCGGATCGTACCGCTCGAAGCAGTCGGCGCCATCGGCTTTTATCTCCCGGCAGATGAAGCCATCGGGATGTTGCTTCGCGTAAAAATTGTCGAGCGTACGTTGGAAGGGGAAGAAGCGTGTGCCGAAGCGGGCGAACATCATCATGAAAGCGGAATCCCACATGAATATGTTCCCGTTATAGGCTACGTCTAAGTAGCTGCTCACGAAGCCCGATCCCGGCTCGGGCGCCTTGATGTTGCCGATACCGATCTGCCAAGCCTTCCAGTACATCTCGATCTCCGTCTCATGCCCGCTCCATGTCGGCGAGGGAAGTATCTTCTTCGCCTCCTCGAAGCTGCCGGGCACGATCGTCTCCGGGTCGGCTGTCCGGAAAGAGTTCTCCGTCACGAACGGCTCTTTCAGGTAGGTATTCTTGTAAGGCAGGTTATATTTCGGGAGTTTCTCCCCCTGCTTCTCTTGCGCCAGCGCCTGTCCCACGGGAAGGGAGGCCGCTCCCGCCGCGAGGATGGTGCTTTTCAGGAAATCTCGTCTTGTTGTCATGTGTCAAAGGTTGTGAGAGGTTTATAGATTAAGCAGTTTCTTGATCTTCCAGAACACGTCGGTATTCTCGAAGATGCCCGTGAAGTTCTCCGCTCCCGGGCCGAAAGCGTAAACAGGCACCATGACACCGCTGTGGCTTCCGGTGGAGAATTTGCATACGATCCGGCCCTCGTTCAGGTCGCCATCCACGAGGGTGAGGCCACCCGTCTCATGATCGGCGGTGACGACCACCAAGGTCTCGCCGTCCTGGGCCGCCCATTCGAGGATCCGTCCGACGGTGCGGTCGAAATCATGCGTCTCCTGCATCAGCAGGTCGAGGTCGTTGAAATGGCCGTAGTCGTCGAGCTGAGAGCCCTCCACCATCAGGAAGAAGCCGTTCGGGTTCTGTCCGAGCATCTCGATGCCCTTCATGGACGCCCGCGCCAGCAGGTCGCCCCGTACGGCCGGTACCGGAGTGTCCACGCTATCGGTGATGCAGAACACCTTCCCCTGCTTGATCCCAGCCAGTTCCTCCCAGCTTCGTGGGGTCTGGTAGCCCTTTTCCCGCAGTTCCTCGAACAGGTCACGACCGTCCGCACGGTTCTCGAAAAGTTTCGATCCTCCGCCAAAGACGTAATCCACGCCGCAATTCACGTAATCCGTCACGATCTCAGCCTCCTGATCCCGATCAACGTTATGGCAACAGAAGTCGGCGGGCGTGGCGTCCCACAGGCGGCAGGTGACGGCTATGCCGCTTGCCATCCCCTTCTTGTTGGCCAGCGTAGCCAGCGACTCCAACGGCTTGCCGGAAGGATCCACGCCAACCATGTGGTAATTGGTCTTGTGGCCCGTGGCGAGCGCCGTGCCTCCCGCTCCGGAATCGGTGATCAGCTTGTTGGCGCAATAGGTCTTCGAGAGTCCGGTATATTGGGCGTTCTCCAACCAAAGCTTGCCCCGGTTGGCCGTCCATGCGGAATAGACGTGCATGAGGCTCATGCCGTCACCGATCATCAGGATCACGTTCTTTACTTTTTTGCCTGTTGGCGGGGTCAGCTTCTTCACCTCATACGGATTTTTCATCACGTAGGTTTGCTCTTTATCTCTCCGACTTTGCGCGGAAAGTTCGGGAAGGGTTCCCGAAAACAACACGAGTACCGCGCAGCATAAAGTGAATAATGTTTTTTTCATCTCTTTGATTTTGTCGAAAGGTTATATAATCAGCACTTTAGTTTACGAATAGATTCTCGGCCGGGATGGCTCCCCGCTCCTTCATGCTTGGCGTGCGCCAGCCCCATTCCAAGGCCTCTCCCTCATAATCCTCGAAGTAGAGTAGGGTGAACGGGTGGTATCCTTTCCGCAAGGGGATGCGTCCGCTCGCCTCTATCGCGGCGTGCGAGGCGTCGTTGTCCACCACCTTCTCTTGTCCGATATACAATACGCTGCCATCGTCGGAGCGGGTGCTGAACTCGTACACGCCGTCCTCCGGGGCGTAGATATAGCCGTTGAAGCGATACGCGAAATGATCCTCCTGCCGTGCGTTGGCGATGGAAGGTTCCGGCATCGTGCCGGTCTCTACCACTTTCGCTTTCTCGATGTCGGCCACCCATTGGAACTCTCCCTCGAAGTAGGTGTAGGCCACCCCTTGCCTTGTCGGGGTCACGGGTGCCGCGGGGCGCAATGCCGCCTTGGTCGCCCGGATGGAATAGGTGCGGCTGGGCACGAATCCCTCCTTGTAGCCCTTCGCCTTGATAAGCGTCGTCTCTTTCAAGGTCAGCGGTTCGCTATATACGGGTGAGTTCTCGTCAGGCTCCGTCCCGTCGAGGGTGTAGTGTATCGTCGCGCCCGGGGTAGCCGATCCTAATTCCGCGGTGATCGTCCCCTCGAACAGGTAGAGGTCGTTCGCGATATAAGGGATAGATACGGTCGGCCGCTCGGTATAGGAGTAAGGAACGGCGGCCGCGTCGGTGCCCCAGCTCTTGTCCGGCGTGTCCGAAAGCGTGAAGCTGAGCGTGCCTCCCTCCATCAGCTGCTCGTAGGTGATATAGCAGGTGTTGATCTCTTTCCCGTTCAGGGATACCTGTTGGATGTAACGGTTCTTGCCCGGTTGGTTAGCCGTTACCGTGAGCGTCTTCCCGTTGCCGAGGCGTAAGGTCGCCCGGTCGAAGAGCGGCGTGGTCAGGATGAACTGGTTGCTTCCCGGGCAGACGGAATAGAATCCTAAGCTGCTGAGGATATACCAGGCCGACATCTGTCCACAGTCCTCGTTGCCGATGATCCCCTCCGGCGTAGGCTGATACATCTCGTCGAGCAGTCGGCGCGTCCACTCCTGCGTCTTCCAGGGCTGTCCTACGTAACTATATAGGTAAGCCATGTGATGGCTCGGCTCGTTGCCGTGCGCGTACTGGCCGATCAATCCCGTCACGTCCACCAAGTCGCCTACCACTTCCGACGATACCGAGAAGAGGCTGTCGAGCCCGGCGGTGAACATCTCCTCACCACCAAATAGCTGTGTCAGCCCATATACGTCGTGTGGCGCGAAAAAGCGGTACTGCCAAGCCGTGGCTTCCGTATACGAACGTCCGATAGCGAACGGATCAAACGGCGATTCCCAGTTGCCATCCTGCCGCTTTCCCCGGAAGAACTTGGTGCTTCCATCGAACACGTTGATGAAATTCTGCGAGCGGTTGATGAAAGTCTTGTAGTCATCCTCATGGCCTAATGCCTTAGCTAATTGGGCGATGCACCAATCATCGTAGGCGAACTCCAGCAAGCAGGAGATAGACTCTTTCTTGATATTCGAGGGAATGAAGCCGTCCCTCACGTAGAAGTCGGCACCCTTCTTGTTCTTTTCCGCGGAAATCTTCAAGGCTTCCAAGGCATGTTCCGCGTCGAAGCCCCGGATCCCTTTCAGGTAAGCGTCAGCGATTATGGATGCCGTATGGTAACCGATCATCGTACCCGTCTCGCCGGCGGAGAGAGGCCAGAGCGGCATCTCGCCGCTCGCGTCGTACATATCTATGAACGATCGGATCATCTGGCTCACCAAGGTCGTATCGATGAGCGTCATCAGCGGGTTCCACGCCCGGAAGGTGTCCCAGGTGGAGAAGGTCGAGAAGCGTCTCTCCCCCGATGGCAGGGAGCCTGTGCTCATGTCGTGCCGACGGTATTGCCCGTTCACGTCGCTCGCTATGTTAGGGATGACCTTGCTATGGTACATGGCGGTGTAGAAATTGGTCCTTTCCGCCGGTGTTCCGCCCTCAACCGTGATCGCTTCCAGCTCTTTCTCCCAGCTTGCGCGGGTAGCTTGGTGGATCGCGTCGAAATCGAAGCCGTACGTGTCAGTCTCCTGCTCTAAGTTCAGGCGCGCGTTCTCCACGCTTACGATGGAAACGCCCACCTTGCAGATTATGGGAGCCGCCTCCTCACCGGCGAATCGCACGATCGCCTGCCGCTCGGCGGGTTGTTCCACCGAGGCGAAGGGACGCGAGAACCGGGCCGTGAAGAAGACATATTGATTATCCACCCAGCCTCTCGTGCGGCGCATGCCGGTCAGCTCGTTATCGCCCGACTGCTTGACCCATCCCTCGTAGATATGCTCGTTGTCCAACAGGTGATCCATGTCGATCACCAGGACGGCTTCCGTCCCTTTCCCGTAGGTATAGCGATGTACGCCCACGTGTGGCGTGGCGGTAAGCTCCACCTTTACCCCCGCCTCCTTCAGGTTGACGGCATAATAGCCCGGCGAGGCGGTCTCGTCGTCGTGCGAGAAAGCCAAAGGTGTCTGTAACGAGGGACGGAAGAGGATGTCGCCCAAGTCGATACATCCCGTGCCGCTCAGGTGCGTATGCGAGAATCCCATCAAGGTAGAGTCGCTGTAATGGTAGCCCGAGCAGGCGTCCCAGTTGCCCCTCCGGGTATCGGGGCTGAGCTGTACGGCACCGTAGGGAGCGGTAGCCCCCGGGTAGGTATGTCCATGAAAGCCGGTTCCGATAAAAGGATCAACAGAGTCGATCGGGGTACGCGGTGTTTGCTCGCAGGCCATGAGCAGGCAGCAGGCCGCCGCGCATAAGCCATAAGTAAGGGTTCGTAGTATTCTCATAGTATATCTCTTTGTATAAATATGAATAGACACAATAATAGAGACAAAGATACGGTTTTTGGCGGAATATCCCGCTTTTCCGTTAAAAAAAAATAAACGGGCTGCCTTACCATGAAGAGGGCAGCCCGTAAAGATCGTCGGGGATCGGTATCCGGGGAAGATGCCCCTTATCCGATCTTGTGTTTTTGGATGATGTCCAGCGCGTGGCGGCAAAGGTCGGATATGGCCTGCCAATCGCCCCGCTCCACGGCCTCTTTCGGGAAGAGCTTGGAGCCCATCCCCACGCAGGCGGTGCCGGCTTTCATCCATGCCGCGAGATTTTCCTCGGTAGGCTCCACGGCTCCGGTAGCCATGATGAGGCTCCACGGCATGGGAGCCTTGATGTTTTTCACGAAAGAGGGGCCACCCACGTTGCCGGCGGGGAAGATCTTGCAGAGGTCGCAGCCCGCTTCCTGGGCGAATCCGATCTCGCTCACCGAGCCGCATCCCGGTACGTAGGGGATGAGCCTACGGTTACATACGCGGGCGATCTCCGGGTTGAACAGGGGCCCTACCACGAAGTTGGCGCCTAATTGGATATAAAGGGCGGCGGTGGCGGGATCCACCACGGAGCCCACGCCTAAGATCAGCTCCGGGCATTCGCGGGCGACGAACTTAGACAGCTCGCCGAATACCTCCTGGGCGAAATCACCCCGGTTAGTGAACTCGAACACCCGTACGCCTCCCTCGTAACAGGCTTTCACCACCTGCCGGGCGATAGCCGCGTCGGGGTGGTAATAGACAGGGACCATCCCGGTACGCAGGATAGCCTCCAAGGTCTGTATCTTATTGAATCGTGCCATACTAATGAATTTATAGGATCAATCGTAAATGTCGTCAGCGGGATACGCGCCCGGAGGCGTCGCCCGACATGAGTTTCTCCACCTCCTCTACGGTCACTTGGTTGAAGTCGCCGTAGATCGTGTGCTTCAGGCAAGAGGCGGCCACGGCGAAATCCAGCGCCCGCTGGTCGTCGCCCGGGTAGGAGAGCAGCCCGTAGATCAAGCCACCCATGAACGAGTCGCCACCGCCCACGCGATCCACGATGTGGGTGATGTCGTACTCGCGCGACTGGTAGAGCCTTCCGTCGGCGAAAAGCACGCCCTTCCAGGTGTTATGGTTCGCGTTGACGGATCCCCGCAGCGTGATGATCACTTTCTTGGCGCGGGGGAAACGTTCCATCAGCTGGGCGCAGACGGAGCGGAAAGAGGCGGCGTCCACCTCGCCCCCGGTAGCGGTGGCGTCGAAACGCTCGGGCTTGATGCCGAACACCTTCTCGGCATCCTCCTCGTTCCCCAAGATGATGTCGGAACCGGCCACCAGCTCCGGCATCACCTCGGCGGCGGTCTTGCCGTATTTCCAGAGATTCTTCCGGTAGTTCAGGTCGCAAGAGACGGTGATCCCCATCCGGTTCGCCACGCGGATCGCCTCTAAGCAGGTCTCTGCCGCGCCCTCCGATATGGCAGGGGTGATCCCCGTCCAGTGGAACCATCCGGCGTCGCGGAACACCGCTTCCCAGTCGATCATGCCGGGGCGTACCTCGGCGATGGAGGAGTGGGCGCGGTCATAGATCACCTTGCTGGCGCGGGCCACGGCTCCCGTCTCCAAGAAATAGATCCCCAAGCGGTCGCCGCCATAGACGATCCGTGAGGTGCCCACGCCCTGCTTGCGCAGCTCCATGACGCAGGTGCGGGCGATGTCGTTCTGGGGCAGGCGGGTCACGAACTCGGTCTCGATGCCATAGTTGGCGAGCGACACGGCTACGTTGGCCTCTCCGCCCCCGAAGGTCGCGTTATATTGGTTGGTTTGGCAGAAGCGCAGGTAATCGGGGGTAGCCAGCCGGAGCATGATCTCCCCGAAGGTGATGACTTTCTTTTTCATGGTAATCGTGCTTTTATAAACAGTTGATGATGTTTTCGCGAAAATAAGGCTTTCTATTTAAAGAAAGATGGTGAAGCTTAGAAAAGAGGGTAACAAAAAAGCCCCGACTTTCGTAAGCCGCGGCTTTTTTGCTTCTCAATGAAACAATCTCACGATTCCCTCCTTGCAAAGACTTGTTAACCTTAGATCTAAAATACTATGAAAAAAACTCGACGCAAATATAGAGGCTTTTCTCTTATGCGTCAAGAGTTGATCTATCATTTTTATGTGAAAATAGCTCAATAAAATAATAAATTGATATAAATCAACTCGATTATTCGAGAATTCCGAACTTTTCGGGGATAGAATCCATGATCTCGAACAACTCGGCGACGGTCTCCGCCCGGAGCATCGCCACCCGGGTCTGCTTGAAATCGGCGATTCCCTTGAAAAGCGGCGTGGCGGCTAAGTGGCGGCGTATGTGGAGGATCCCCCGTCGCTCGTCCAGCCGCTCCACGCTCTGGCTCACCTGGCGTTTCAATATGTCGAGATACCAGCGGAAAGGCTCGGGGGGGAGGGGCTCGCCGGTCTTCATGTAATGCTTCACCTCCCTGAAGATCCAGGGGCGGCCTATGCTTGCCCTGCCGATCATCACGGCATCCACGCCATACTCGTCGAACCGCCGCTCGCATATCTCGGCGGAGGTCACGTCGCCATTGCCGATGATGGGGATCCGCATCCGGGGGTTGTTTCTCACCTCGCCGATCAAGGTCCAGTCCGCCTCCCCGGTGTACATCTGCGCCCGGGTGCGCCCGTGGATGGTGAGGGCGGCGATCCCGCAGTCCTGCAACCGCTCGGCTAAGTCGACGATGATCCGGTTATCCGCGTCCCACCCTAAGCGGGTCTTCACGGTGACGGGGATCCTGACCGCTTTCACCACCTCGCGGGTGATCTCCAACATCAGGGGAATGTTGCGGAGCATACCCGCCCCGGCTCCCTTGCCCGCCACCTTCTTCACCGGGCAGCCGAAATTGATGTCGAGGATGTCGGGGCGCGCCTCCTCGCAGATGCGGGCGGCCTCCACCATCGAGGCGGTATCTTTCCCGTAGATCTGGATAGCCACGGGGCGCTCGTCGTCAGAGACCTGGAGCTTCTGCTGGGTCTTGTTCACGCTCCGTATGAGCGCGTCGCTGGATACGAACTCGGTATAGACCATGTCGGCCCCGAAGTGTTTGCACATCAGACGGAAGGAGATGTCCGTCACGTCTTCCATCGGCGCCAGGAATACCGGGCGCTCGCCTAAATCTATTGAACCAATCTTCATGCTTTCTGTTTACTTACTAAATGGAGTGCGCGAAGGTACCAATATTATTCGTACCTTCGCGAGCGTAATCTTTTAAAATATACTACTTTGAGCGAGAAAGACTTTGAGATAATGGCGCCGGTCGGTTCCTACGAATCGTTGATGGCGGCCATCCAGGGAGGGGCCGATTCCGTCTATTTCGGCATAGAGGGCCTGAATATGCGTGCCCGCTCCTCGAATAATTTCACGACGGAGGATCTGCGTAAGATCGCGGGGATTTGCCGGGAGCATGGCCTGAAGAGCTACCTGACGGTGAACACGGTGATCTATGGCGAGGACTTGCCCTTGATGCGCGAGATCATCGACGCGGCGAAGGCCGCCGGTATCTCCGCCATCATCGCCTCCGACGTGGCGGCGATGAGCTACGCCAACCAGATCGGGCAGGAGGTGCATCTCTCCACGCAGCTGAACATATCGAACGTGGAGGCGCTGAAGTTCTACGCCCGCTTCGCCGACGTGGTGGTACTGGCCCGCGAATTGAACCTGAAGCAGGTGCACGAGATCTACCGGGAGATCGGGGAGCGGCGGATCACGGGACCTAAGGGGGAGCTGATACGCATCGAGATGTTCGCTCACGGGGCGCTCTGCATGGCGGTGTCGGGTAAGTGTTATTTGAGCCTGCACGAGATGAACGCCTCCGCCAACCGAGGGGCTTGTATGCAGGTCTGCCGCCGGGCTTATACCGTGCGCGACAAGGAGAGCCAGATCGAGCTCGACGTGGACAACCAGTATATCATGTCGCCGAAAGACCTGAAGACGATCCATTTCATGAATAAGATGATGGACGCGGGCGTGCGCGTCTTCAAGATCGAGGGGCGTGCCCGGGGGCCTGAGTACGTGCGCATCGTCACCGAATGTTACAAGGAGGCGGTACGGGCGTATTGCGACGGCTCGTATGGCGAGGAGAAGATCGCCGCTTGGGACGAGCGCCTGCGGATGGTCTTCAACCGAGGCTTCTGGGATGGCTATTACTTGGGGCAGCGGTTGGGCGAATGGAGCAGCAAGTATGGCTCGGGCGCTACCCGCAAGAAGGTGTATGTGGCGAAGGGGATCAAGTATTTCAGCGGGCTTGGCGTGGCGGAGTTCGAGATGGAGTCCGGCTCTCTGCGCGTGGGCGATGAGATCCTTATCACGGGGCCTACCACGGGGGCGGTGATGCAGACCGTGGAGGAGATCCGGGTGGATTTGAAACCGGTGGAGCAGACCGTGAAAGGGGAGCGTTTCTCGATCAAGGTGAACGAGAAGATCCGCCCTTCCGATCGCTTGTATAAGATGGAAAAGGTACAACTCGAAAAAGAATTCGTATGAGAAAAAAGTATATCTTTGAGCTGACCGATAAGGTTCGCGACTATGAATGTGATTTGCAGGGGGTGGTGAACAACTCCAATTACCAGCATTATATGGAGCATACGAGGCATGAGTTCCTGGAGTCTTTGGGAGAGAATTTCGGGGCGATGCACGAGCAGGGCATCGACGCTTTCGTGGCTCGGGTGGATATTCGCTTCAAGAATTCCCTACGGAGCGGCGATCGGTATATCTCGTGCCTCAACGCCTATAAAAAGGGGGTGAAGTTGGTGTGCGAGCAAGACATCTATCGGGAGTCTGATGGCGTGTTGGCCGCTACCGGTGTCGTGGAGTCGGTGATCGTGGCGCACGGGAAACTGACAAAGGGGGAGTATTTCGATGAGATGCTGAAGAAGATAAAACCCTCGGAAACGTAGGAATAGAAGAAATTAACCGAATAATAGATGAAAGACACACAGATTTACCAAATTGGCTTGACTATGATTAATGGGGTGGGCGACGTGCTTGCCCGCCATTTGCTGGATGCCTTGGGCGACGCGGAGGCGGTCTTTACGGAGAAAAACCGGCTGCTTGAGAAGATCCCGGGCATAGGAGATACCTTGATCGCGGAGATCAAGCGTCCCGAGGTGCTCCAACGGGCGGAGAAAGAATGGGCGTTCGCCGAGAAAAACGGGATCGCCCTTCATTTCCTGACCGACCCGGATTATCCGAAACGACTGAGGGAATGCCCGGATGCCCCGGTCTTGTTTTATTTCAAGGGAGATACGGATCTGAACGCTGCCCGTGTCGTTAGCGTGGTAGGTACGCGAAGGGCTTCCGGATATGGGCAGGAACTGACCGAGTGCCTGTTGCGGGATTTGTCGGTTCGCTTCCCGGATGTCTTGGTGGTGAGCGGCTTGGCTTACGGGATCGATGTATGCGCTCACCGGAACGCTTTACGGTATCAGTTGCCTACGGTGGGCGTCCTGGCGCATGGGCTCGACCGGATTTATCCGGCCGTGCACCGGCAGACGGCGGTGGAGATGCTGGCGCGTGGAGGGTTACTTACCGACTTTCCCAGCGGGACGAACCCGGATCGGCAGAATTTCATCCGGAGGAACCGGATCGTGGCGGGGCTGGCTGACGCGACCGTTGTCGTGGAGTCGGCGGAGAAGGGGGGATCCCTGATCACGGCGGACATCGCCTTCTCGTACGGACGCGACGTATATACCTTCCCCGGACGGGTGACGGATGAGCGATCGAGGGGCTGCAACGAGTTGATCCGGCGGAATAAGGCGGGCCTGATTACCTGTGCGGACGACCTGATCCAGGCGTTGCGTTGGGATGTCGTCTCGCGGGAATCCGCGCTTCCGGCGCAGACGCAGTTGCTTTTCCCCGAGAACGAGGAGGGAGCCCGTGTGTTGGCTTTTCTGGAAGGACGGAAAGACGCGCATATCAACGAGCTCGCTATCGAGCTGAACCTGCCGGTACATCAGTTGTCGTCGTTGTTGTTTGAGCTGGAGATGGACGGGAAGATCAAGTCCATGCCGGGAAGTGTCTATAAGCGGATGGAACCCCTATAAACAATTAAAGCCTGTCTCCCGACAAGCCCTAATCAACTTTGTTAACCTTAAATCTAATACTATTATGAAAAAACCACAGTGCAAATATACGGCCGTGGAACGCTTTTGTCAATAGTATTAGGTGCAATTTATGTTAAACAACATGATTCTTTAGCAAAAGAACCTGTATTTTCTCCTTTTTTCGCTGTTCTTTCATTCAATCACAGGTAGCGCTCGCGCAAGATCCGGCTCAATCGGGCCACACCCTCCGAGGCTCCCGTCCGGATATGCTCGATGTCGTCGCGATAGGTGCGTACCTCTTTCGGGTCGATCAGGAAGATCGGCTGGCCATTCCGCACGTAGTTCAGCAATCCCGCCGCGGGATAGACGTTGAGCGAGGTCCCTATGATCACGAAGATGTCGCAACTCTCCACTAACTTGATGGCCGGCTCGATTTTCGGTACCGGCTCGCCGAACCATACCACGAACGGACGTAGCTGGTTGCCGTGCGGATCCTTGTCGCCGAGGTGGATGTCCGGATGATCGGGTGAGAGGTCGTACGTCGTGTTCAGGTCCTTCACCGAGCAAGCCTTCATCAGCTCACCATGCAAATGGATCACGTAACCGCTGCCTGCCCGCTCGTGAAGGTCATCGATGTTCTGGGTAATGATCCGCACGTCGAAGTCCTTCTCTAAGTCCGCCAAGCCAAGATGCCCGGCGTTAGGCTTCGTCCCCAGCAATTCCCGACGGCGCTGGTTGTAGAAGTCGAGCACCAACTCCGGGTTGGCGGCGAATCCTTCCGGTGTCGCCACGTCCTCTACCCGGTATTTCTCCCACAGGCCATCCGAGTCGCGGAAGGTAGAGATCCCGCTCTCCGCGCTCATTCCCGCTCCGGTCAGTATGACTACTTTTTCCATAAATCCTCCTTTTTAATTAGATGAGTAACCGAAGATAGTGAAAAAAACTCACTCGATCGCGCTGATCTGGGCGAAAAGTTCCACCATGCAGGCGTTGTCGAGCAGCCATTTGTGCTCTTTTGCCCTCATCCCCGTCCAATCGCTGCCGAGAAAGCCGTTCGCGTCGCGGGTATGCTCCCATGCATAGCGGGCGTTCCTCGCCATGACGCGGATAAATTCCGGATCCTTATCCACCTCATAGAGCGCCACCAACCCCCGGAGCAGGATCACGTTGAACCACGGGCTCGCCGTGTAGAAGCGAGCCTTCGTGCCGTCCACCCCGGTCTTTACCTCGGTGAAACGGTGGAAAGCGCCCTTCGCTGTCTCCCGGGCGTCATCCAAGTAGCCGGTATCGCCCGACTGGAGGTAGAGCAACACGCCCGCCTGTATCATCTGCCCGCTGTTGTAGGTGTATTTCGCCTTGTCCACGCTGCCGTCGAGCCGCACGTTATCCCAATAGACCCCATCTTCCGGATCCCGTAGATGCTCTTTCGTCCAGGCATACGTCTCCTTCGCCCGATCCAAGTAACGCTTCTCCCCGGTCAACGCGTACAGCTTCATTCCCAATACGGCGGCAGGGGCGTTGGAGCAGGTGTTCTTGGAGCTCCGTTTCTGCTCGCACCAATAGATGCCCCCGTCCAGCGTATCGTCCCATCCGCTGTAAATATACGTGTAAAGCCGCTTCGCCTTGTCGAGGTAACGCTCGTCGCGGGTCAAGGCATACAGCTCGCAAAAGTCGATCGCTAACCAGTCGTTGTCGTCGTAGAAGCGGTCGCTCTCCCCATTGAAGGTCGGGTAGCTCTGGTAGCACGCCGGTTCCCGCAGCTCGTCCCAGTACAGTTCCAGCCCGGGCAAGATCCGTTCCTCAAGGATCCGGCGGTAACGCTCGTCGCCCGTCGCCCGGTAAAGCGCGATGCCCCCGGAGAGCATCCCCGAGTAGGGCCAGAGGAAAGAGACCTCCTGCTCCCGCGCCTGTTCGGAACCCTCGGCGAGGTACGTCACCTTGTTTTCCGGATTGGCGGGATAGGTCTCCATCAGCAACCCATATTTCTCCACGTTATATTTATCAAGGATATGCGCGAACATGGAATCCGCTATGGCGAGATCCTGACCCGCTCCCGGCTTCGCCTCCTTCGCCGGTCCCGCGCAAGCCAGGCACCCCAGCAAGCAGCCGCAAAGGAGCGGTAAGATGTTTCTTGATTTCATGCGTTTAAATTTGATAGGTTTTTCTACAACATCGCGAAGGAACGATTAATTTCTGGTATCTCGCCTTGTTTCTCGATTTTCTTGCGGATGTTTCTTGAAAAAGTTTTTCAAGTACTTAGGAAAAGGTCGTCATGAAAAAGGAGAATCGCTGAAGTCGCTGTTCACACCGGCACACGGCTCTTTCATTTAAGACAGAGTTAATGACAGGACCAATGATGTTTAAAGATTTGATGAACAATCGAATAAAAAGTGTAACTTTGTAAACACGTCAAAAACGATTATGGCTAAAAATACAGATAAACAAGCGATTGGGAACTTGGCAGATAACTTCGGTGGTTATGCGGTGTTGTTTCGTAAAATCAAGCGACGGGTATTTGAGTTGAAAGATACGGAGTTCATACCGGAATATATCGGTAAACTGAACTTTTATTGTTCCGCGGTGGATGACATCCTTTGCCGGGAGGGGGATAACCGAACCATCGGATTGCTACTTTGTAAGAGCAAAGACCGCATCAAGGCTGAATATGCTTTGCGTGACATTCAGAAACCAATAGGCATATCCGACTACGAATTGGGGCAAGCCTTGCCGAAAGATTTCCGTGGCAGTTTGCTTACGATTGAGGAAATCGAAAAAGAGTTGGAATCTAATAGCTAATAAACAGAACCAAAAGATGATAGATAAGATACATATAATAGCAGTAGTCCTTTGTTTTGCCTCATTATCCGCATTTGCTCAAAACGTTACGGAAACAAATCAGGCAGATAGTTTAGACATTTTCAGCGTTTATGAGAATTTGCCGGAGGTAATGGTGGTTGGAGAACGCCCTATCGTCAAATTGGAAGACGGAAAATTATCCTACAATATGCCTGTCATGCTGGAACGCATTCCGGCGGACAACGCTTTTGATGCCTTGAAAAACATCCCCGGTATCCATGTGAAAGATGAGAGTGTCAATTTCGCCGGACAACCTCTCACGCTGATTATTGATGGGAAGGTCAGCACCATGAGCTACCGGGAAGTGATGGAACGCTTGAAGATGATGCCCGCCGAACAGATTGAAAAGGTGGAATTCATGCTTTCTACTCCGGCCCGTTATCACGTGCGTGGGGCTTCTTTAAATGTGATAACCAAGCGTCATAAAGGCAAGAAACACTTTTCCGGACAAATACAAGGAGATTATGAGCAGAGCAAATATGCATCGGGTGGAGCGAAAGGCAACCTTTTGTATTCTGATGGTAAACTGACCATTGATGCCAGCTATTCTTATACGAATATAAATGCTTATGCCGAAGCGGAACATGAGGCGCAGCATCCGTTGAATAATAAAAGAGTGGCCTACTACGACCACACCACAAACAGGAACAAAGGAGACTTCCATCAGTATCGTGCCGGTTTCGACTATCAGTTTGCTACGAATCATGCCTTGAACGTTGCCTATACAGGAAGCCGAAAATCTTATAAATCAAATAATAACACAACAGGCAATAGCGTTGCGAAACAATCCAGCGATGGAGACAACTACTTACATAACGTGGATTTATATTATGACCTTCCGTTCGGTTTGCAGGTTACGGCTGCTTATACGCACTATGAAGCTCCCAAGGACCAGCTGCTTGATGGTACACTGTATGAGGCAGAAAAGAACCTTTTGGCGAACAGTAACCAGAAAATCAATAAATGGCTGGTTGCTGCCGACCAAATACACTCTTTACAAAAAGGATGGGGGCTTTCGTATGGCGTAAAGGCTCAGTTTACAAACAATAATAGTTTCCAAACCACCCAGACCGACGAGGGTGAAGTATTGCCGGAAGCTACAAGCAGCGTGGATATTGATGAGCGCATCATCAATGCCTATTTCGGGATCAATAAGCAGATAGGGAAAAACATATCTATTGATGCTTCGGTCGCTGCTGAAAACTTCCATACACCGCGATGGAACGAGTGGAGGGTTTATCCGACAGTAAATGCCATCTGGAATGTAAACGAGCGCCATTTACTCAATCTGTCTTTCAATTCCAATGCGGAATATCCAAGTTATTGGAGTACGATGAACAGCATTCACTATTCTTCTACCTATTCGGAAATTTGGGGAAATCCCAACTTAAAACCTACAAGTAGCTATCATCTTTCATTGATGTGGCAGCTAAATCGACGTTATACCATCGTGGCGTTTACAAACTTCGAACCTAATTTCTCCGCACAATTATCCTATCAGCCGTCCGACCGCCTTGCTGTAATTATGAAGGAGGTAAACTTCAATCACAGGAACATATACGGTATTCGGGCTTCCGCCCAATTCTCTGCCGGGAAATGGCTGAATGGAAACCTCTTTGCGGCGGGGCTGTACACAAACGATAAGTGCGATGATTTCTTCGACTTGCCATTCAATCGTAAGAAATTCAGTGTCATTGCGGGAGGCATGTCGTCATTCCTCCTCAGCAAGCAGGCAAATATCCGATTGATCCTGAATCCATTCTTTCAGTCTAACGCCATTCAAGGAGTCTATAACATAAACAGTATGTTTAGATTGAATGCCTCTTTGCGCTGGGCTTCTACGAATAATAAGTGGAACATTGTTCTTTCAGGGGATAATTTGACAAACAGCCACTTCAAGATTCATTCCATGTATGGCAATCAAGACTTCTCCATGAAGGTGTGTCAAAACTGGGTATCTGCCACTCTCTCTCTGATTTACAAATTCGGAAATTACAAGCGCAAGAACATCAAACAAGTTGACACTTCGAGAATGGGGTATTAAAAGACATATAATACTACTAACAGGTAATTTTAAAATGAAGTCGCTGTTCACCGGGAGTAATAAAAATTGTTTCCTATGGCATTTATGTAGGGAAAAACATTACTTTTGTGGCTTGTAATTTGTTGAATAGTAAAAAGAATGGATAAAGTTAGTTACGCGTTGGGCCTGAGTATCGGGAATAATTTCCAGAGCTCGGGGATCAAGGACCTGCGGATGGAGGACTTCGTGCGCGGCTTGAGCGATGTATTGAACGAGACGAAGCCGGCCATCTCCTACGAGGAGGCGAAGCAAGTGATCAACGACTACTTCGTGAAGCTCCAGCAGGAGAAGATGGAGATCAACAAGAAGGCGGGAGAGGAGTTCCTGATGATCAACAAGCATAAGGCGGGCGTGGTGGAATTGCCCAGCGGATTGCAGTACGAGATCTTGAAGAAGGGGGACGGACCGAAACCGACGGTTGCCGACAAGGTGAAGTGCCACTACCACGGCACGCTGATCGACGGACGGGTGTTCGACAGCTCCGTGCAGCGCGGCGAACCTGCCGTGTTCGGGGTGTCGCAGGTGATCCCCGGATGGGTGGAGGCCCTGCAACTGATGCCTGTAGGGTCGAAATGGAGACTGTTCATCCCCTCTAACCTCGCTTACGGCGAGCATGGGGCAGGCTCGATCGAGCCGAACAGTACCTTGGTGTTCGACGTGGAATTATTGGAAATCGTGAAATAATAGATTAATAAGAAAGAAATGAAAAAAATCAGTGTGTTAGTCGCTACGGCGATTGTGGCAATGGGTGCCTCGTTCACCTCTTGCGGTGGTTCTCATCAGAACGCGAGCTTGAAGACCCCGGTAGATAGCGCCAGCTACGCGATCGGTATCAGCACGGGCGCGGGTTATAAGGAAAACTTGAAGACGCTGCCCGGCGGCAAGGCGAACGTGGACGACCTGATCGCCGGTTTCATCCAGGCGATCAAGGGTGACTCCGCCGCCATGAAGATGACCCCGCAGGAGGCGCAGCAGTATCTCCAGACCTATTTCGTGGAGGCTCAGGCCCGCGAGGCGAAGGAGACGAAAGAGGCCGGCGAGAAGTTCCTGGCCGAGAACAAGACCAAGGAGGGTGTCATCACCACCGAGAGCGGCTTGCAGTATAAGGTAGAGAAAGAGGGCGACGGACCGAAGCCGACCGCTACCGACAAGGTGAAGGTGCATTATACGGGAACCCTGCTCGACGGCACGAAATTCGATAGCTCCGTGGATCGCGGCGAGCCCGCCGAGTTTGGTGTGGGCCAGGTGATCAAGGGCTGGACCGAGGGCTTGCAGATCATGCCGGTAGGCTCCAAGTATATCTTCTGGATCCCCTCCGAGCTGGCTTACGGGGAGCGTGGCGCGGGCCGCGACATCAAGCCGAACAGCGTGCTGAAGTTCGAGGTTGAGCTGCTGGAGATCGTGAAAGACGACAACGCGAAAAAATAATCCATAGCGCTTGTTTACCGAAATAAGCGGGCAAATTATGCTAAAAAGCATTTTTGCCCGCTTTTGTCATTATTTGATCACTTTTTTTCTTTCATAATGATATAAGATCCAATTTAATTATATATTTTTGATACATTAAAATGAATGCGTATAATTAAGCGAGTTTCAAATGGAGAAGATAGACAAGTTGGATCGGCAAATATTGAACATTATCTCAAGAAATGCCCGGATTCCTTTTAAGGATGTTGCCGAAGAGTGTGGCGTATCCCGCGCGGCTATTCATCAGCGGGTTCAACGCATGATCGATATGAACGTGATTGTCGGTTCGGGCTATCACATCAATCCGAAAGTTTTAGGGTATAATACCTGTACGTATATAGGGGTCAAGTTAGAGAGAGGGTCCATGTATAAGGATGTAGTGCCGGAATTCGAGAAGATACCGGAGATCGTGGAGTGCCATTTCACCACGGGGCCTTACACGATGTTGATTAAATTGTACGCGCGTGACAACGAGCACCTGATGGAGCTCCTGAACTCGAAGATCCAGGAGATCCCCGGCGTGACGGCGACCGAGACGCTTATCTCCTTGCGCCAGAGCGTGAAGCGGGAGATCCCTATCTGCGAGATCACCGACTAAGGGAAACGGCTTCTGCCGACGGGCCCGGCGCCGGAAAGGGCGGCGGGCTTTTTTGTCTATCCGGGGTCGATCGCCTATCTTCGCGACTCCTAATCGTTGTGGAATGTCATGAGTAGATATATTGGGATATTGGTCTGCTTGGCCTGCCTGATCGCCTCGGGGACGAGGGCGGCCGAGCGTTTTTGCTTCCGGGTCTATCTGAAAGATAAGGGAATCTCGGGCTGCTCGTTGGAGCGGCCGGGCGAATACCTCTCCGAGGCTGCGATAGAGCGGAGGGAAAGGCAGGGCGTGGAGGTGGAGGATTCTGACCTGCCGATCGCGCGGGCTTACTTGGACACGCTTTCCGCTTGCGGAGGGACACCGGTGCTGACGAGCAAATGGATGGCTACGGTGGTCGTGGCCAGTGGCGATAGCGCCGTGGCCGAGCGGATCATGCGCCTGCCGATGGTGGATTCCGTGAAATGGGTCTGGAAAGGGGAGGCGGGGATGCCGCTATTCGAGGCCTCAAGGGATACCGCTATGCTCGCCCCAGCGGATCCTCCGGAGCGCTCACTTTATGGATTCTCCGAAAAGCAGATCAAGATGCTGGGCGGTATCAAGCTGCATAAGGCTGGTTTTGAGGGGAAAGGCGTACGGATCGCGGTGGTGGACGCCGGTTTCCGGAACGTGGACCGGATCTCGGTGTTCGACTCCCTGCGCTTAGAGGGAACTCGCAATTTCCTTTTCCCCGGAAGGAGCGTGTTCGAGGAGGATGACCACGGGACAAAGGTCTTGTCGTGTCTCGCCGCCTATGACCCGGGACGGATGATCGGGACGGCGCCGAAGGCATCCTATTGGCTGCTGAAGAGCGAGGATGTGCGCTCGGAATACCCGATCGAGGAGGATTACTGGGCGGCGGCGGTGGAGTTCGCCGATAGCGTGGGCGTGGACATCATCACCTCCTCGTTAGGCTATTTCTCGTTTGACCAGAAAACTATGGAATATGGGAAAGATCAATTAGATGGGCGTACCTCGCTCATCAGCCGGGCGGCGGGCATGGCCGCCAAGAAAGGGATCTTGCTCTTTTGTAGCGCCGGAAATGAGGGAAATGGAGATTGGGAGAAGGTCACTTTCCCCGCCGATGCCCCGGACGTGTTGACCGTAGGGGCGGTGACCGGCCGGAAGGAGCATAGCCTGTTCAGCTCGAAGGGACCGACGGCTGACGGCAGGGTGAAGCCAGACGTGGTGGCGATGGGATCGGCCGCTTGCGTGGTGGATGCCGACGGCTGTATCCGCTTCGTGAACGGTACCTCTTTCGCCACGCCGATCCTTGCCGGGCTGGGAGCCTGCTTGTGGCAGGCGTTACCCTCGTTGACAAGCCGGGAGATCATGGATCTGATCCGCATGGCGGGCGACCGCCGTAAGAAGCCGGGCGCTGAGTTTGGCTATGGTATACCGGATATGTATAAGGCTTATAAGAAAGGAAAAAAGAAAAGATGAGCGGTTCGATGTTGAAGGATTGCCCGGATGGGCGAGAAGCGTTATCTTTGCTGGAGCTGAACACGAGGATCCGGGTGACGCTGGCAGAGGCGTTCCCCGATACCTGCTGGGTGCGCGCGGAGATGAGCGACGTGCGGGTGAACGCGTCATCAGGACACTGTTACTTGGAGTTCGTGGAGAAGGATCCCCGGAGCGGCCAGTTATTGGCGAAGGTCCGCGGGTCGATCTGGGCGAAGACCTTCCGGATGCTGAAACCCTATTTCGAGATGGAGACGGGGCAGTCGTTCACCTCCGGGCTGAAAGTGCTGGTGAAGGTGGCGGTGGAGTTCCATGAGCTCTATGGCTTGAGCCTGACGGTATTGGATATAGATCCCGCCTATACGTTAGGAGATATGGCGCGCCGGCGGATGGAAATCATCCGGCAGTTGCAGGAGGAGGGGGTGTTTACCCTTAACAAGGAGCTTCCTTTCCCTTTGTTGCCGAGACGGATCGCTATCATCACCTCACCGACGGCGGCGGGTTACGAGGATTTCTTGCATCAACTGACGGAGAACAAGGGAGGGTATCCCTTCTATACGAAGCTATTCCCGGCCCTGATGCAGGGAGATCGCACGGAGGCCTCGGTGATCGCCGCCTTGGATCGGATCGACCGCCATCGGGAACTGTTCGACGTGGTGGTGATTATCCGCGGGGGTGGGGCTACTTCAGACTTGAACAGCTTTGACTCCTATCTGCTGGCGGCGAATTGCGCGCAATTCCCGCTCCCCATTATCACGGGGATCGGGCATGAGCGGGATGATACGGTGGTGGATCTGGTGGCGCATACCCGCTTGAAGACACCGACCGCGGTCGCGGAGTTCCTGATCGCCCGGATGGATCTGGTCGGGGAGGAACTGGAAGGGCTGCGTCAAGGGGTGGTTTCGCTGACGCGTGACCACCTTTCCCGGCGAACGACGGAACTTCAGCTGCTGACAACCCGCTTCCCGGCGGTCGTGACGGGACGTATCGAGCGCGACCATTCGCTCTTGCGTATCTTGGCGGGGAGGTTGCCTACCGGAACGTCGGGGCTGTTGGAACGTCGACGGGCGGAATTGGAGCGTGAGGGGCTGCGCTTACGGAATGGCTCAGCTTCCCTGCTGGCGGAAGGTGGGCGCTTTATCCAGTTGACGGAGCAGTTCGTGAAGATGGCCTCGCCAGATTATATATTGAGACGCGGATATAGCCTGTCCTTGAAGGAGGGCAGGATCATCAAGCATGCGACCGACTTACGCTCGGGTGATGAGCTGACTACCCGTTTCTCGGATGGGGAGGTGAAAAGTACGATCTTATAAGAATAATGTGATGGCAAAGAAAGAGGAAACATATAAGGAGGCGGTCGAGCGCTTGCGCCAGATCGTCGGCGAGATAGAGAGGGGGGATCTGGACGTGGATCTCCTCTCGGAACGGGTGAAGGAGGCGACTCGATTGATCAAGTTGTGCAAGGAGAAGCTATATAAGGTGGATGAGGAGGTGAAAAAGGCCTTGGAGGAGCTGGATTGATGGAACGGTTTGTTTTGATTGTCGCCGGAGGTAAGGGGCTTCGTATGGGAGGAGATCTGCCGAAGCAGTTCATTCCGATGCGGGGGAAGCCGATCTTGATGCATACGGTAGAGGCCTTTTATCGCTGGGATCCCGCCGCCCGGATCATTCTTGCGCTTCCAGAGGAGCATCAACCGTATTGGAAGATGCTTTGTAAGGAGATCGGTTGCGAGGTCCCACACGAGGTAGTGAATGGAGGCGAGGCACGTTTCTTCTCTGTCAGGAACGGCTTGGAGCGTCTGTTGGAGGTGTATCAAGAGCGTGTAGGCGAGGATTTGTCGCGAGGCTTGGTAGCCGTGCACGACGGCGTGCGCCCTTTTGTCCGTCCGGAGGTAATCGAGGCCTGTTTCCGGGAGGCGGAACGTGCGGGGGCTGTCGTACCGGTCGTCTCGATGATCGACTCCTTGCGCCAGAAAGATGAGCGTGGAAGCCGTCCGGTGGATCGTTCGCTCTATATGGCGGTGCAGACGCCTCAAGTGTTCCGGCTGGATCTCTTGGCGGAGGCGTACCGGCAACCGTTCTCTCCCTTGTTCACGGACGACGCTTCCGTGGTGGAGGCTTTGGGGCATCCGATAGCGACTGTCGCGGGAGACAGGGAGAATATCAAGATCACTACGCCCTTCGACCTGCTGATCGCTGAGGCGATGTTTGGGAAAGATGTGGAATGAGGGCTTAATTCTTGGGTGATATGCTGGATCTGGATAAGCGTTCGATTACGTATCTTCCGGGTGTAGGGCCGAAAAAGGCGGACATCCTGCAAAAAGAGGCGGGCATCTCCTCGTACGAGGATCTGCTCTTTTATTTCCCGTATAAGTACATTGACCGGAGCCGCTTCTACAAGGTTTCCGAGATACGGGGCGATATGCCATATATCCAGCTGAAGGGGAAGATCCTCTATTTTGATACCTTGGGGGAAGGACGGAGCAAACGTCTCGTGGCGAAGTTCACCGATGGGACAGGGACGATCGACTTGGTATGGTTCAAGGGGCTGAATTACGTGACCGATAAATACCGTTTGGATACGGAGTATATCGTGTTTGGCAAGCCGGTTGAGTTTGGTCACGCCTATAATATACCGCATCCGGACATCGACTCGCTGGATCATGCGGACCAGGTAGCCAAGGGATTGACCCCTTTTTATAGCACGACCGAGAAAATGAAGAAGGCTTTCCTGAATTCCCGGGCGATCCAGAACCTGCAATATGCGCTGCTGAGCTGGCTCGACTGGAAACTGCCGGAGACACTCTCGCCCGACGTCTTGGAACGCGTCCGCCTGATGCCGTTCATGGAGGCGATACGGAATATCCATTTCCCCGAGTCGGTCGCCAAGCTGCGCGACGCTCAAGTACGCTTGAAGTTCGACGAGCTTTTTTTCATCCAGCTCAATATCTTACGTACCGCCAGCATCCGGAAACAGAAATTGCGAGGGATCGTTTTCCCTACCGTAGGCCATTATTTCAATACCTTTTATAAAGAATATCTTCCTTTTGAGCTGACGAACGCCCAGAAGCGGGTGGTGCGGGAGATCCGTGCCGATATGGGAAGCGGGCGGCAGATGAACCGTTTGCTGCAAGGCGACGTGGGCAGCGGGAAGACCCTCGTGGGGCTGCTGGCGATGTTGCTGGCGATCGACAACCATTGCCAGGCCTGCATGATGGCGCCTACTGAGATCCTTGCCGCGCAGCATTACGCTACGGTCAAGGGTTTCTTGCGCGACATGGACGTGAAAGTCGCCCTGTTGACCGGCTCTACCCGGAAGAAGGAGCGCGAGAAGATCCTGCCCGCTATCGCTAACGGGGAGATCCAGATCGTGATCGGGACGCACGCCTTGATCGAGGAGACGGTGACTTTCGCCTCCTTGGGGCTGGCGATCATCGACGAGCAACACCGTTTCGGCGTGGAGCAGCGGTCGCGGTTATGGACGAAAAACGCGCAAGTGCCTCATGTGCTGGTGATGACGGCAACCCCTATACCCCGTACGCTTGCGATGACCTTGTACGGAGATCTTGATGTCTCGGTGATCGACGAGTTGCCGCCCGGCCGTAAACCCATCCTGACGCTTCACCGTTATGATAACAAAAAGGCGCAATTGTATGAGTTCCTACGGAAGGAGATCCGGAAGGGACGGCAGGTTTATGTGGTCTATCCCTTGATCGAGGGGAACGAGAAGCTCGATTACAAGGATCTGGAGGCCGGGTTCGAGACCTTCAAGGAGGTGTTCCCCGAATACACGGTCTGCATGGTTCATGGGCGGATGAAGGCGGCGGACAAGGAAGAGGAGATGCGTAAGTTTATCTCCGGGGAGGCGCAGATCTTGTTGGCTACCACGGTGATCGAGGTGGGAGTTAACGTGCCGAACGCCTCCGTGATGGTGATCGAGAGCGCTGAGCGTTTCGGGCTTTCCCAGCTTCATCAGCTGCGCGGACGGGTCGGTCGCGGCGCCGAGCAGTCATATTGTATCCTCGTCTCTTCCTACAAATTGAGCAATGACACCCGCAAACGGTTGGAGATCATGGTGAACAGCACCAATGGCTTCGAGATCGCGGAGGCGGATCTGCGCCTTCGCGGGCATGGCGACTTGGAAGGTACCCGGCAGAGCGGGGAAGGAATCGACCTGAAGATCGCCGATCTCGCGGCGGATGGGCAGATTCTTCAATTTGCCCGCGACATGGCTCAGCGAGTCCTTGACGAAGACCCTGATTTATTGTCCGAAACCCATCGGATATTGAGCGAAAGGCTCAAAACCTTGTTCTCCAAGAAGCTGAATTGGGGCATGATTAGCTAATGTGTTGTAAAACATATTCTTCCTTATGCTTTTGATTTTTAGTGATTTTTGCTGAAGTTTTAAAACTCCTTCAAGGTTATTGAAGAAATTTTTCGATAATCAATTTTGCCGTAAAAAGCAAATTACCGACCTTTGAAAGGTTGATAATCAGGCAGAGATGCCCATGATTTTCAAAATCCCTTGGAAAATACACGAATGAAAGTTATCAAATGAAGCGTATAAAGACATTCTTTTTTGCGTGTTGCGCCGTGTTGATTGCCTCGACCGCAGCCGCGGAAACGCCGGAAAAACCGGTAACACCCCATCATCCCACTTATAGGCTTATGGACAAACGGGTGTCTGAATTGATGGCCGATCGGGTTGGCTTCAAGAAAGACATCGCCTTGAAAGAGCTCGCTTCCGTGAACGAAAAAGCGGAATTGGAGGCGAAGGAGAGCCTGATGTACCCCGCTGATGAGCTGTATGGTGAATGGACGAACGAGTGGGTGAACCCCTTCCGCGGCAAAAAGATTGACCTGCCTGACTCCTGTAGGATTGATTGTTCCTCTTTTGTATTGCCCATCGATACGATGACACGGGTCACCTCTAAATACGGTCCGCGCCGTAGGAGGATGCACCGGGGGATCGACTTGAAGGTGCAAACGGGCGATACGATCCGCGCGGCTTTTGATGGAAAGATACGTATCAGGAACTACGAGCGCCGGGGATATGGCTATTATTTGGTGATCCGTCATCCGAATGGATTGGAGACGGTGTACGGCCACCTGTCGAAGTTCTTGGTGGATCTGAACGATATTGTGCGGGCCGGACAGCCGATCGCCTTGGGAGGCAATACGGGGCGTTCCACGGGGTCGCACCTCCATTTCGAGACCCGTTTCCTCGGTCAGGCATTGAACCCCGCCGAGATCATCGACTTCGAGAACGGCGTGCCCCATCAAGACGAGTATGTATTCCACAATGTCAAGATCAACGGACGTAAGAGCAACATCTATACCTCATCCAATAACAAGATGGTCTATCACCGTGTGAAATCGGGCGACACCTTGGGCAAGATAGCCCGGATGTATGGCACGACGGTAGGCGAGCTTTGCCGGCTCAACGGCTTGAGATCCACCTCCGTTCTCCGCATCGGGCAGGCGATCCGTTGCAACGCCGGGATAGAATCTGCCGCGGGCAAGGCAAGCGCACGCAAGACTTCCAAGAAAGTAACGGTAGAGGCATCCAGTTCCGCTGCCGCCTCCTTGGGTGAGGAGGCCGTAGCTTCTACGGAAGGTACGGAGGCCGCTCCGGTTTACCACCGCATCAAGCCGGGGGATACCTTGGGAGCTATCGCGTTGAAATACGGGACTACCGTACGTAAGCTTTGCGAGTTGAACGGTATCACGAAGACTACCGTGCTGCGTTTGGGGCGTTCGTTACGTTGCTCTTGAGAGCGCCTTGACTAAAACGATACGACAAAAGAATAGTCCGATATAACCTTTTGGGTTGGCGGACAGCATGGAATAGATGAGCCGTCCGGTAAGATCCGTCTTGCCGGACGGCTTTTTTATGGCTTCTACCGAGGACTACCTGCCGCGGATCCCCGCTCTCCGTCGCGGAAGTGTGGTATCTGGTGTGAAATGGGCAGGATATTCCGTATCTTCGCGATAAAGAGAATATTTTTTATCGAAAAAGAAAACAGGTGTATCATGAAACAAGGCATGTTTTTAATGGGGCTGTCGGCGCTCCTGTCGCTGTCGGTCATGGCCGGATGTCAGCATCGGCAAGAGGAATGGAAATTGGTTTGGGAAGAGAATTTCGACCAGGAGGATCACTTCGATGAGGCCTCGTGGAGCAAGATCCCGAGGGGAACGTCGGACTGGAACAATTATATGTCGGATTTCGACTCCTGCTATGCCATGCGCGACGGCCATTTGGTGCTGCGCGGGCTGGTCAATCACAGTCTTCCCCGCGATACCGCCCCGTTCATCACGGGAGGTGTCTATACGAAAGGTAAGGTGGGCTTTTCCGACGGGCGGCTGGAGATCCGCGCCAAGCTGCACGGAGCCACGGGAGCCTGGCCCGCTTTTTGGCTATTACCCGAGAACGAGGGATGGCCGAACGGAGGAGAGATCGATATTATGGAACGCCTGAACAACGATTCCATCGCCTATCAGACCGTCCATTCCGCCTATACCCACATCTTAGGCATCAAGGATAACCCGAAGCAGGGAGGGATAGGAGCGATCAACCGCGACGATTATAATGTATATGGCGTGGAGATGTATCGCGACAGTCTCGTGTTCTTTATCAACGATACCCGAACCTTCGCCTATCCCCGTATCGAGACCGATAAGGAGGGGCAGTTCCCCTTCGCGGACAAGGATTTCTACCTGCTGCTTGATATGCAGTTAGGCGGAAGCTGGGTAGGGGCGGTCGATCCTGCCGACCTGCCTGTCGAGATGGAGATCGACTGGGTTCGTTTCTACCGGAAATGAAGATCCCTCGCGAGGCGATATGATCTGTAAAGAGGCCGTTCCAAGGAACGGCTTTTTTTGTGCCTTCCCGACCGGGGAAATCCCCTTTTCGGCGTTTGTTGGTCAAGTTTCGCGGAAACTTGCGCGTCTTTTTCCTATATTCGCGCTATAATCAGGAAGATATATGCCAGATACGAGAGAACAATTCGAGCAGGTGATCGCCCTTTGCCGGGATCTGTTCGAGAAGAAACTGAAGGATTACGGTCCCTCATGGCGCATCATGCGCCCCGAGTCGGTGACCGACCAGATATTTATCAAGGCGAACCGGATCCGTAGCTTGGAGATCAAGGGGAAAAGCATGGTCGACGAGGGGATACGGCCCGAGTTCATAGGGATCGTCAATTACGGGGTGATCGGCCTGATCCAGCTCGCCTTGGGTTTTGCCGACACCACCGACATCCCGAACGAGAAGGCGCTTGAGCTGTACGACCGCTATATCACCCAGACGAAAGAGCTGATGTACGCCAAGAACCATGACTACGACGAGGCGTGGCGGGGGATGCGGATCAGCTCATACACCGACCTGATCCTGATGAAGCTCTACCGCACCAAGCAGATCGAGAGCCACGGGGGGAAAACACTTGTCTCCGAGGGAATCGACGCGAACTACATGGATATGATAAATTACGCCCTCTTCGGGCTGATCAAGTTAGAATTCGGTGAGGCATGAGCCGGGCGGATTATAGAGAGACCGGGTTGAAAGCGCTGGCGGAGGCCTGCCGCCTCCTGTTGGGCGCGGTGTTCGTCTTCTCCGGTACGGTGAAGGCGGTGGATCCGATGGGGGGAGCTATCAAGATAGGCGAGTACCTTTCCTCCTTCGGGATGGAGTGGGCGCGTCCCTTCGAGGTCCCTTTGGCGTTCAACCTGTCGGCGCTTGAGTTCATGTTAGGCGTCTGCCTGCTGTTAGGGGTATACCGCCGCTACACGACCTTCCTCACGCTGCTGCTGATGCTCTTCATGACACCGCTGACGCTCTATCTGGCCCTGTTCAATCCCGTATCCGATTGCGGCTGCTTCGGCGACGCGGTGACGCTCACCAACTGGCAGACCTTCGGCAAGAACGTCGTCCTCCTTGCGGCGGCCGTTTACCTCTTCATCCATAACCAGCGGATGTTCCCCTGCTACACCTTCCATGTCTATTGGTTCGTGGCGCTGTGGGCTTACCTCTATGCGGTCGGTTTCGCGTATCGCAACTACAATCATCTGCCTATCGTGGATTTCCGCCCGTATAAGATCGGGGCGAACCTGCCCGCCTTGATGTCGATCCCCGAGGGGGCGCCCGAGGATGAGTACAACTATTCCTTCATTTACGAGAAAGAGGGGAAGCGGCAGGAGTTCTCGCTCGACGACGCGCCTACCGAGGACAGCACCTGGACCTTCGTGGAGTCGCGTACGGAGCTGATCCGGCAAGGCTATGTGCCGCCTATCAGCGGGTTCGCCATCTACGACAACGAGGGCGCCGACGTGACCGGGCGGCTGCTCTCCGATCCCAAGCCGCTCTTCCTGCTCATCCTGCCCCGGGTGGAGGAGGCGGACGACGACCGGATCGACGAGATCAACAACGTATATGACTATTCCTTGGAGAACGACCTTGGATTCTATGGCGTGTCAGGCTCCTCTGCCGAGGAGGTTGCCAAGTGGGGCGACGGGACGGGGGCGGAATATCCCATCCTCTTCGCCGACGACGTGCTGCTGAAGACGATCGTCCGCTCCAATCCCGGCCTCGTGCTGCTGCGCGAGGGCACCATCCTCATGAAGTGGCATTACAACGATATACCCGGCGAGGAGGGGCTGAAAGAGGCGATAGACAACTGCCTCTTGGGAAATCCGGGGCGTCAGGCGCGAGAAGATGGCCGGTTGATAACCAACCTATTCAGTTTTGCCGTACCTTTGTCGTTGGTATTAGTCTATGACATCCTCAAGAACCGTTCCCGGAGAAAACGGGAGAAGGAGGGGAAGGATTCCGGAAAACCTGAGTGAGATTTTTTGATTTGTATTACATATTTAATTTATTGAGTTATGAGAAAGAATATTGTTGCAGGAAACTGGAAAATGAACACGACACTCGCTGAGGGTCTCGCGTTGGCTAAAGGATTGGATGAGGCCTTGAAAGGCAAGACCCCTAACTGCGATGTAATCATCGGCACCCCTTTCACGCACCTGGCAAGCGTAGCGGCCGCTATCGATACCAACAAGATCGGCGTGGCAGCCGAGAACTGCGCCGACAAGGAGAAGGGCGCCTTCACGGGTGAGGTATCCGCCGCTATGGTAGCCTCCACGGGCGCTAAATACGTGATCTTAGGCCACTCCGAGCGTCGCGCTTACTATCATGAGACTCCGGAGATCCTGAAGACGAAGGTACAGTTGGCCTTGGCCAATGGCTTGACCCCGATCTTCTGCATCGGCGAGGTGCTGGAGGAGCGCGAGGCTGGCAAGCACTTCGAGGTGGTCGACGCGCAGATCGCCGGTTCCCTGTTCGACCTGTCCGCCGAGGAGTTCGGCAAGATCATCCTGGCTTACGAGCCGGTTTGGGCGATCGGTACGGGCAAGACGGCTACGGCTGACCAAGCTGAGGAGATCCACGCGCATATCCGTGCCACGCTGGCTGCCAAGTATGGCAAGGAAGTGGCCGAGAACTGCACCATCCTGTACGGTGGAAGCTGCAACGCCGGCAACGCGAAAGAGCTGTTCGCCAAGCCCGACGTGGATGGCGGCTTGATCGGTGGCGCTTCGCTCTCCGTAGAGAAATTCATGCCGATTATCGAGGCTTTCTGATCGATACGAATCCAAGCGGGGGAGGCTCGCTGAGCCTCCCTTCTTTTTAAAAAATTACGAATATGCGTAAACTACCTTGTTTCCTTTCGCTGATCGCCCTCTCATTGGCGGTCTCTCCCACCTTGTCCGCCCAGGCGGAGGGTGAGCGATACACCATTGTCGACGCGTTACGGCGCTCCGAGCCCGGGAAGGGGGAGGTCGTCATCCACCAGTCGCCCGCCATTGACAGACTGATCGGTGAGCGTATGCGCGGGGCGGATGTAGAGACGACCGATAGCCTGACCTACCTGAAGGTGCAGGGATACCGCACGCAGGTGTTCTCGGGGAATAACCAGCGAGCCTCGAAAGACGAGGCCTTCAAGAAGGAGAAGGAGATCAAGGAGCTGTTTCCCAACGTGCCGACCTACGTCACCTACGACGCGCCGTTCTGGAAGCTGCGGGTGGGCGATTTCCGCTCGCACGAGGAGGCCTATCACATGATGCGCCTCTTGATGGACGCGTTCCCCGGCTTCGGGAAGGAGATGTATATCGTACGGGAAGAGATAAAAATCCCCCTAAATTAATTATCATGCCAGAGATAGACGAGCGGACCTTGCGTGCGCAAGAGGCCTTGGCGGGCCATTATAAGGAGATATTGGGCTTGCTGGGCGAGGATGTCACGCGGGAAGGTCTCGTAAAGACGCCAGGACGCGTGGCGAAAGCCATGCAGTTTCTAACGAAAGGATACCACGAGGATCCGGAGGCGGTGTTGCGCTCCGCCATGTTCCAGGAGGAGGACTACAAGCAGATGGTGATCGTGAAGGATATTGACTTCTTCTCGCTTTGCGAGCATCATATGCTCCCTTTCTTCGGAAAGGCGCACGTGGCCTATATCCCCAAGAAATATATCACGGGCCTGAGCAAGATCCCCCGGGTGGTGGACATCTTCGCCCGCAGGCTCCAGATACAGGAGCGGATGACGATGCAGATCAAGGAGTGCATCCAGAAGACGCTCGACCCGTTGGGCGTGATGGTGGTGATCGAGGCGCAGCATATGTGTATGCAGATGCGCGGCGTGGAGAAGCAGAACTCCCTGACGACCACCTCCGACTTCACGGGCTTTTTCCAGCAGGCGAAGACCCGCGAGGAATTCATGAACCTGATCAAGCATAACCGCTAAAGGCGATTTATTTACTTTTTAGTTAAAAAAATGAGAGGATGCCGCAGCGTTTCCGGCATCTTTCTCATCTATCTCTTTTAGAGAGTGTTTCTTTTTGTGAATCTTAAATACCTTATTATGAAAACGGTTCATTGTTTCACCCATCTTTTGGGAATTTGTGCGGCTTTGTTCGTGGGGACGGGCTGCGAGAGTGATTCGCCTTCCGGCTGGGGCGAGGATACGCCGCGGCACGATATTGTGTTGACTACGAAATCCGAGAAGGTGAATGCCCGGGTGCAGGACTTCTCTTTCCGTTTCCTCCGGGAGATGGCGGGCGAGGAGAAGTCTAATTTCTGCGTATCGCCCTTGAGCGCCTCCCTTTGCCTCGGCATGGTGCTGAATGGCGCGGAGGGGAATACCTTGGCGGAACTTCGCGAGACGCTGGGTTACGGGGATCTCTCGAAGGAGGAGATCAACGCGTATGCCCGGCAGATGCAGGAGGAACTGCCGAAGATGGACGGGCGTACGATCTTCACCAACGCGAACAGTATCTGGGTGCGGGAGGGGATTCCCGTATTGGAGGACTTCGTGAAAGTGAACCGGGAGGCTTACGCCGCGGAGGTGAGCAATGTGCCTTTCAACGAGGCGACCTTGGAGAAAATCAATCGCTGGTGCGCCGATAAGACGAACGACCTGATCCCGGAGATCCTGGCGGAGATTGATCCCTACTCGGCTATGTATCTGCTGAATGCCCTTTATTTCAAGGGACTTTGGACGGAGAAGTTTGACGAGGGGAATACGGCTTCGCTTCCTTTCTACCTAAAGGATGGAACGACCAAGGAGGTGCCGACCATGCATCAGACCGCAGTGTACAACTTCTTCTCGGACGAGGAGGTGACGATGGTGGAGCTGCCCTACGGGAATGGCTCGTTCAGCATGGTGCTCTTCATGCCGTCGGACAAGGAGAACGGCTCGCTGGACGAGCTGATAGCCGGACTGGATGCCGACCGTTGGAACAATTGGATGGAGCGATCGAGTAGCGATAGGGTCGATCTCTATCTGCCCCGTTTCGAGATGAGGTCGTCGATGGATCTGATCGAGACGATGTATTCGTTGGGAATTAGGGATGCCTTTGATAGTAGTCTGGCCGACTTTTCGAGCATGGTGTCGGGAAATGGCCTCTTTATCAGCTTGATTTTGCAGAAGACCTACCTGAAAGTGGATGAGGCCGGTACGGAAGCCGCCGCTGTAACGTTGGTAGATCTGGAATTGTCAGCGAATCCTTCTGATCCTACGGAGGTGCGTTTCGATCGGCCTTTCGGCTTCGTGCTGAAAGAGCGTAGCACGGGCGCCATCCTCTTCGCCGGCCGGGTGAACGACCCTTCCGCGGATTGATTTTACTTGGTTTCAGGGATAAACAAGAGAGGCTGCCTCAATTTATGTGTTGAGGCAGCCTCTCTTGTCTTTTTCAGTTCCCGTTTAGGGCATTCTTATAGGGTTATTGGAACAGCATCGGGGCGAACTTGGAGAGATAGATCCGCCAGTTCCGCCAGATATGTCCGCCCTCGCTCTCATAGTACTCGTAAGGATAGTTATGCTCGTCGAGCGTTTGGCGATACTCTACGTTGTTCTTGTACAGGAAATCGGTCTTTCCGATCGCGATCCAATAGAGTTTCGGATGCTTGGCGAACTGGGTGGCCAGTTTCTTGTCCATATCCTGATACACCGGCGAGGTAGCCTCCTTACCCGGTAGGATAGCTGCCGAGAACAGTCCTACGTAATCGAACATATCGGGGTATTCTTTCGAGATATGCAAGGAGTGGAATCCGCCCATCGAGAGCCCCGCGATCGCGCGTCCGGCCTTCTTTTTCTCCACCCGGTAATTACGTTCCACGAAACGCACGATGTCCGGGAAGCTATTTTCCATGCTGCCTTCCATCGTATGCGGCAACTGCATGTTCGGTTTGACTAATCCGAGGCTCGACTCCCCGGGAGCCGCTTCCTGATCCACGTTACCGTTCGGCATCACCACGATCATCGGTTTCGCCTTCCCTTGCGCGATCAGGTTATCGAGTATCTGAGCGGTTCGTCCGAGGGTGATCCACGCCTCCTCGTCGCCACCCATACCATGAAGCAGGTAAAGCACGGGGTAGCGTTTGCCGCTCGTCTCGTAGCCCGCCGGGGTGTAGATGGTTATGCGGCGCGTTTTGCCCAAGGTAGGGCTCTCGTACCAGCGTTTCGCCACCGTGCCGTGCGGAACGGCGTTTACCCGGTACAGGTCGCCCTGCCCGCCGGGGATGATAAAGATATTGGTCACGGAAGCCACGTCGCGACTCAGATAGACGTTGTTGGGGTCCGTCACCTTCAAGCCATCCACGATGAACGAGTAGCTGTATAATTCCGAGGAAAGCGGCTCGGGCGTGGTGTATTCCCATACGCCTTCCTTCCCTTCCTTCAGGTTGGCGATCCCGGCGGATTCCGCTTTCCCGAAGGGCGTGTCGATGGTTTGTGGGGGAAGGAAATCGCCCGTCACCTGTACCTGTACGGCTTTCGGGGCTAAGAACCGGAAGGTTACGGTATTGTCCGGATGGATCTCCGGTGATACGATGTCTTGCGCGCCCCATAGCGCTTGTTGGGCGAACGCGATCACGCCGGATAGCGTGCAAACGGTCAAGAATAAGATTTTTCTAATCATGGCATTTATTTTTAGTGGTTTTGTTAAAAACTTGCTCATCATTTCTCGCGAATATAACGACCTTCTGTCAGTTGATCAACAAATAGGCTCGATAATGTGTCGTTGAATTGACCGGGCATAGGGAGAGGTACCCGCTCTTGATCCGCCCCTCTTCTATCCGGAGCGGATAGGTTTCGCGCAGGGCTTGGTGGTGCTTGAGCGCGGCTTGCGGCTCCTTGTCGAAAGAGACCCGGTAATAGCCGGAGGATCCCGGGGCTATAAGATGGTGATACAGGCGTAAGGCTACCATACCCATCGTGTAGCGCATATTGATTTCCACGCAGGGATGGATGGCGAATCGCCCGTCAGCACGGCGATAGATCATCATGTCTACCCCGATATATCCGGTATAGATCTCCGCATATACCTCCTGTACGGCCAACCGCACGGCCTCTTTGACACGTTCGTAGATCGCCTCGCCCGTATAGCGGCAGATGTCGGCTCGCATCCGTTCGGGAGCGTCTAACCGGTTTCCGGCATAAGCGCCCCGTTCCTCGGTGTCGAACAGGGAAAGTCCCTCGTAGGAAAGAAGTCCCTGCCCGTCGGAATAGAACTCCATCGCGAAGTCCTGTACCTTATCCAACCCCTGTTCCACGCTGATCTCTCCCTGTTTGGCGATCGAGCCGAGGATCCAGTTGGTTGTTTGCCTGTCCAATACCCCTTTCCTTACCCACAGGATGCCCCTTCCGGAGGAGGAATAGGGTGTTTTCAGCACGAAAGGAGCCTCATGCGTCGTCATATACTGTTCGATTTCCTCGATCGTCCGGCAGAATCGCGGTGTCGCTGGGAGAGAGAGAGCCGGGAGGAGGAGCCGTATCCGTTCGAGGCAACCCGCCGCGGTCTGCCTCCCTGTCAGTCGGGAATACTCCTCTTTCCATGAGGGGATGGAGAATTTCGCTTTGGTCTGTTCCCGCAATCGCTCGAAAAGATGGATGCTTTGCGGGGACAGTCCCCAAGGAGCGGCCGTCAGCGTACGATCTCTCATCTGCGAGGACAGCTCTTTTGCGGTAACGGGGACCGACTTGGGCAGAAGCTCTTGGGGGATCCCCTCTAAAGCCCCTTCGGGCATCTCTTCCCCGGCATAGACCCAATCTCCCGTCTCTGCGTACCAAAGGGGAAGGAGTGCCAGGTCGCGCTGCATCTTGCGGACGTTGGCCGGGGCAGTATAGTTCGGTCTATTGAGTAATATGGCCGTCTCGTGGCCTGGATTGAAGTAATGGATCCGTGGCATATAAGGTGCAGAAATAACAAAGCCGTCCTTTTCGGGGACGGCTTTGTCCGATTGTTTATGAGGTATCATTCCAAGTTCTCGTCGATAGCGTCGATCTTCTTGATCGTGAGCGCCATATCTTCTTTCAGTTTCTCGATCTTGCGTTCCATCTCCTTGAGCAGTCCGCTTCCTCCCTTTGAGGATACGCTCAAGAAACCGATGTTGTTCTCGTAAGTCTGGAGCTCATTCTTCATCCGTTCGTAGATGCGCATGAGCTTATCCCGCTCGCTGAACAGGCGTCCCTTGCCCTTCTCTCCGCTGGTCATCTCGCTCAGGTTATTGCGGAACGATTGCATCTTCCGGTCGTTCATGTCCACCTTCAGCCGGTCGAATTGCTGATCGATCGCCTCGTGGTACTCCTTGTAGATCTTATCCTTGTTCCTGAAAGGCACAAAACCGATCGAGTTCCACTCCGCCATATAGTCTTTTAACGTAGCGACCGCTTCGTCGTGATCCATATTCTCGTCGAGTCCTTTGATCTTGGCGATCAGCTCTTTCTTGGCGGCGAGGTTCGTTTGCTCTACGCTCTTCTGCGACACCACGTTCTTGTTCTTCTGATCGAAGAAATAGTCGCAAGCCGTGATAAAACGTTTCCAGATGGAGTCCGAATGCTTGCGAGCCACCGGCCCGATCTTCTTCCACTCTTTTTGGAGGGCGATCATCTTATCGGTAGTCTCTTTCCAATCGGTGCTGTCTTTCAGGGCTTCAGCCTGCTCACATAACGCCCGTTTCGCCTCTAAGTTCTTCTCCATCTCGACCTTGATTGTCTTGTAGAACTCGTTTTTCTTCGAGAAATAGACATCACAGGCGGTACGGAAGCGCTCAAATATCTTGACGTTATGCTTCTTCGGAGCGAAACCAATCGTCTTCCACTTCTCTTGGAGCCCGATCACCTCCTTGTTCTTCTCGTCCCAATCCTTGAACGATTTGAGCGTATTGTAGTCGATCGCCTCGATTTGTTCGCAGATGGCGGTCTTCGCCTCCAGGTTCTCTTGCTCTTTCGCTTTCTGCTTCTCGAAATGTTCCTGGTGGCGTTTGTTGATAACGGTCGAGGCCGCCTTGAAGCGTGCCCACAACTCCTCGCGCAACTCTTTCGCTACCGGCCCGATTTCCCGCCATTGCTGATGCAATTTCTGGAGCTGGTGGAATGCGGAGATCACATCCGGTTCGGTACCTAACTTCTCGACTGTCTCGCACAATGCCGTCTTCAATTCCAGGTTCTTCTTGAAGTCGTAATCCCGGAACTGGTTGTTTATCTTAATAATGTCATAGAACTTCTCGGAATAGGTCTGGTAATTCCGCCACAACTCGTTCGCATGTTCTTGCGGTACGAGCTTGATCTCCTTCCACCGTTGCTGGATTTCCTTGAACGTGTTGTAGAGCTTGTTAAAGTCGTCTTGGCTCTCGCTCAGCTCCTTCAACTGGTCGATCAATTGTAGCTTCAAGGCATAGTTCGCTGCCTTGACACGCTCCTCCTCGGCGAGGGCTGCCGCCCTTTTCTCCTTGTAAGCGGCGAGAAGCTCTTTCAGCTTCTCCTCCGTCTCGTCGGCGGGAGCCGTAAAATCCTTTTCTTCGCCACCGTCAGCGATGAATTTCTTCTTGAGCTCCTCCACCTCGTTCCTGCGGATCTTGTAGTAGGCCTGCTTGAGTCCCTCCACGTCACCGCGTGAATTTTCGGCGGGCGTTCCCATCAGTTCGGTCAGCTTCGCGAGAATCTCTTCCTTGGTTAGTTTACCTGCGGCAATATTCGTGTCCGCTTCCGCTGTCTCATTGGGCTCAGTTTGCGCGGTAGCCTCATGTTCCGGCATTTCTGTCGGGGTTTTCGTTTCGTCCAATTTCCCGGTTTCTTCCGGCAAATTAGTTTCCAGAGTGTCCTTCATATCAATCGCTTTTAAAAGAAAAGGATAACTGCTTTCCTATATCCATCACAAATTAAGCTAAATATTTTGGGATTGCTGCATTTTGGAGCGATTATTTGTTTAAAAAGTTATTTTTTCTGTGTAGGAATGTTATCGCGTCCCTTTTCTTCCGGCTTCGAGGCTGATGTTTTTTATAGGCTTTGATAAACAAGGAGGGCGAGATCGTGACCTCGCCCTCCCTCATTTAAGTTATGTCAGTCGCCTTTAGCCTAAGAACGATATGAGCACGCCTGCCGCCACCGCCGAGCCGATCACGCCCGAGATGTTGCTTGCCATGCAATATTGCAGCACGTGGTTCTTCGGGTCGTACTTCAGCGCGATCTCGTTCGCCACGCGCGACGCCATCGGCACGGCGCTCAGTCCGGTGGCCCCGATCAGCGGGTTGATCTTCTTCTTGGAGAAGAGGTTGACCACTTTCACGAAGAGGATACCGCCGGCTATCGACAGGGCGAACGCCAGGAAGCCACCTATCACGATGCCGATCGTGGTGAGATTGAGGAAAGCCTCCGCCGTCATGGTAGCCCCGACCGAGAGGCCGAGGAAGATCGTCGCGGCGTTCATGATGCTGTTGGAGGCGGCATCGAACAACCGGGAGGTATTGGCTCCGATCTCCTTCACCAAGTTACCGAACATCAGCATACCGATCAAGGGAACCGCGCTCGGCACGAACAGCGCCACCACGGTGGTCACCACGATCGGGAAGACGATCTTCAGCACCGTCAGGTTCTTGATCTCCGTCTTGGACGGATATTTCTTCTCCTGTTCCTTCATGTTGATGCTCAACTCCTTCTTCGTGCACAGCAGGTTTACCACCAAGGGGATGATCACCGGAACCAAGGCCATGTACGAGTAAGCCGCGATCGCGATCGGCCCCAGCAGGTGAGGCGCCAGCTTGATCGTGGTGAAGATCGCCGTCGGCCCGTCAGCCCCGCCAATGATACCCAACGACGCCGCCTCTTTGGGGGTGAAGCCCATCAGGAGCGCCACCAAGAGCACCGTGAAGATGCCTAACTGCGCCGCCGCCCCGAAGATGGATAGCCGCAAGTTGCGCAGCATCGGCCCGAAGTCGGTGAGCGCGCCCACGCCCATGAAGATGATCGGGGGCAGGAAGCCCGTCTTTATCAACATATAATAGATGAAGTTCATCAGTCCCATCTCGTGGGCGATGTCGTGGAGCGGCATCTCCCAGATGTTCTTCATCACGCCATGTATGTTCACCATCCCGTTCTCGTCCGCCTGGATCACGCCCATCTCCCCGCCCGGGAAGTTGGCGAGCAGCACGCCGAAAGCGATCGGCACGAGCAACAGCGGCTCGTACTGCTTCTTGATACCCAAGTAGAGCAGGATGAACGCGATCGCGTACATGATCAGGAACTGCGGCTCAGCGATGATGTTGCTGAACGCCGTCATCTCATACAGATTGTGGAATATCTCGTTCATCACCCGATCGTCATTAATACATCATCCTCGGATACGGCATCGCCCGGGGAGAGACAGATCGCCGTGATCGTCCCGCCGAACTCGGCCCGTACCGCGTTATAGGTCTTCATCGCCTCCACGTAGCAGAGCACGTCGCCCTCCTTCACCGTGTCGCCTACCTTGAGGGGCGCGTCGGATGCGCTTTTCACCAAGAAGAACTTGCCTTCCAGCGGAGAGAGCACCTCCTTTCCGCCTGCCGCCGGCTGGCTTTGGGGAGCCGCCGGGCTTGTCGCCTGGGCCGCCGGTTGAGGCGCCGCTGCCGCGGGGGAGTCGCCAAAGGCCACCGTCACGCGGAAAGCCTGCCCGTTCACGTCGACCGTCATCACCTGGGGCGATGTCGGCATAACCGGCGCCGCCACCTGGGGAGCGGGATTCTCGGCAGCCGCCTTCTCCGCCTTCCGCTTCGCCACGTCAGCCTTGAACTCCACCTTCGCCTTGCCCGAGCGGTAAGCCTCGTATTGCGCGGGATGCATGGCGTACTCGAAGAGCTCCTCGTCGTCCTCGCCCACTTCCCAGTGCCGCTCGTTCATCATCTTGCGGTATTTGTCGAGCGCGTCGGGGTAGTTCTCCTGCGGATCCCCCTCGAAGAACTCGCGTCCCTCGGCCTTCGCCTTCTCGATGATCTCGGGAGCCAGCGGTCCGGGCAGCCGTCCTGCCTTGCCAAGGATCATGTCCCATATATCGTCGGCGATCATGCTCCACCGCTGTTTGCCCTTCTCCATCTGCATGACGTTCATCAAGGCGAGGTTCTTCACGTACTGGCTGAAGGGGGTCACCAAGGGAGGATAGCCCACCCGCGGCCATACATAAGCCACCTCGTCGAAGAGTTTGATCAGCAGCTGGTCTTGCGACATCAGCGGCTTGTTGTTCTTTATGTTGTTCTTGTTGATCGTCTCTAAGTTCTTCTCCAAGTCGGCCATCAGGCTGCCCATCATGCCGCCCGGCAGTCCCGGCCCGATCAGAAGGGAGTTCATCAGCCGGTTTCTCGGGCTGATGTAGAGGCCGAGGAAGTCGTCCATGAACTCCTGGATCATGCTGCGTACCTTCATGTAGGCCTCCATGTTGATCTCAGGCACCTGGAAGCCCGCGTCCTTCAGCATCGCCTGAACGGTGAGCAGGTCGGCGTGGCCTGTACCCCACGACAGCGGCTCCATGCCCACGTCGATATAGTCGCATCCCGCCTCGCAGACCTCCAGGATGGAGGCTACGTTGAAGCCGGGTCCCGCGTGGCTGTGGTACTGGATGGGGATCTCCGGATATTTCGCCTTGATATTCGCCACGATGCGCCCGAGGGAGTGCGGCCGTCCGATTCCCGCCATGTCCTTGATACAGATCTCGTCGGCGCCCAGCTCGATCAGCTCGAAGGCCATCTTGGTGTAATAATCCACCGTATGGATGGGCGAATGGGTGATGCAAAGCGAGCATTGCGAGATCATCCCCGCCTCTTTCGCGTAGCGGATGGAAGGGGCGATGTTGCGCACGTCGTTCAGTCCGCAGAAGGTGCGGGCGATGTCGGTGCCTTGCGCCTTCTTTACCTTATAGAAAAGCTGGCGTACGTCGGCTGGCACCGGGCTCATGCGCAATCCGTTGAGCGCGCGGTCCAGCATATGGGTCTGGATACCGGCCTCGTGGAACGGTTTGGTCCATGCGCGGACCGCTTTATTGGGGTTCTCCCCGAACAATAGATTTACCTGCTCGAATCCCCCGCCGTTGGTCTCGACCCGGGCGAAACAGCCCATCTCGATGATCGCGGGAGCCACTCTGGTGAGTTGGTCAACAGTCGGGACATATTTACCGGCGGATTGCCACATGTCCCGGAAGACCAAACTGAATTTGATTTCCTTCTTCATGTCGTATGTATAAAAGTTTATATTTTCTCGATCTTGATTACCTTCCCCTGTCCGTGGGTCATGGCGCTTACCGCCGATACGATGGCGGCCGTCTCCTGGTTGGATAGCCCGTTAGGGATCCCGGCGGGCGATTGCGCTCTCGCGGGAGCGCGTTTGGCGCTCACCTCTTCCGGCGCGTATTTATTTACGAGGAGTATAAGTCCCTTCCCGAAATAGATGACGATCAGCAGGATCGCGAACACGGTGGTCATTCCAACAACCATTAATAAAAGTCCTGTCTCTATATTTTCCATAATCTCTACTTGTGGCACGTTGTTTTTTTACAAGGTCTCTCTATCGTATATCGTTTACCAAGTATTTTCCGATCTACGGCGAAAAGTTTTCGCAAAGCTATAAAATAGGTGGGTAACGTGTTGTTGTCTTTTCATTAAAAAAATGAAATTAATAACTTTAACAGGCTTTTTCGTGAATGATTTTCTCGAAATCCGCCCGCAAACGAATAGGCTGTAAGTTTTTGGCGGATTGCCGAGCGATTCCCGCATAGCTTGAAAATCGGAAGATTCGGACGTTCTCTCCACGTTGCCCATCGTTTTCGGAAAGCCTGCCAGCGTTTTCGGAAAAGCAGGTGCCGTTTTTTCCGAATTATCCCGTACCTTCGCGGCATAACCACAAGCATACGAACATGGGAAATTTCTTGACATCGCTTTTCTCCTCGTCCAAGCCGTCCCAATCGGCGGAGGAGCAAGCTAAAAACGACCTGAAGAATTTTGACATCCTGAAATACGACGGCGTGAGGGCCTTGCGGATGGGCAAGCGGGCTTACGCCATCAAGTGCTTTACCGAGGCGTTGCAGATCCAAGATGATTTCGAGACAATGAATTACTTGGTGTCCGCCTATTCGATGAATAGCCAGCTGGACGAGGCCTTGGAGGTACTGGATCGCATGGTCGCCGCGCGGCCTGACGACGTGAAGACACTCCTGACGCGGGTGAACCTGCTCTTCCTCCTGGACAAGGACGCGGAGGTGATCCCCGACTGCGAGCGGATCATTGAGCTGGAGCCCGAGAATCCAGCCGCCTATTTTCAGCTCGCGAAGGCGCGCAAGGCTACGGGCGACGCGTTTGGCGCGATCGCCGACCTGACTCGCGCGATCGCTATCAAGGAGGATTTCCCCGAGGCTTACCTGTCGCGGGCGGAGATCTTGCTGTCGATGGGGCAGGCTAAGGAGGCGTTGCCCGACGCGGAGAAGGGGGTTGGGCTTGCCCCGGAAGAGGAGACCGCTTATCTTTTGCGCGGGCAGATCCATGCCGCCTTGGGGGAGGCGGAGGAGGCAGCGGCCGATTTCCGGCGTACCTTGGAGCTGAACCCGTTCAACGAGGAGGCGTCGTTGGCTTCCGGACGGTTGCTGATCGAACGGGGCGCGTACGACGAGGCGATCGCTTTCTTCGACGAGGCGATCGAGACGAATCCCTCTTTCGCCCGGGCGTATAATGAGCGCGGACGGGCCAAGAACCTGAAAGGGGATAAGGACGGTGCCTACGCGGATCTGAAAAAGTCGCTGGAGCTGGATCCGGAGGGCGAGGTGGCCAAGAAATTAGATGGCGTGCATACGAACTTCGATCAGTTGTATAAAGGCGGGATTTTCTGAGGCTTCTCATTTTTAACATATTACAATCCTGTTACATTTCTTTTTCTTTATGGTGAATAATGATTATTTCACTATATTTGCCGCGTAACCCTTTAGTATACTTTAAGCAATGTGCATGTTTAGGACAGTATTTGCGGGTCTTTTTTTAGGCGCGAGCCTCCTGTTGGGAGGATGCGAGGTGGCGGATCAAGAGGGACGGTACTCGATCATCCCGCTCCCGAACGAGATAGAGGATAGGCAAGGCTCGGTCGTCTTGTCGGGCGAGGTGAAGGTATCCCTTCCGGAGAATGAGCGCGCCCGTGGTGTCTGCTCGTATTTGGGCGATCACCTGAAGCGCGCC
>CASFNG010000011.1 GCA_949296075.1 uncultured Parabacteroides sp.
GTCGCCGCCGGGTATCGCTACCCGCGCTGCCCCTCGACTTGCATGTGTTAAGCCTGTCGCTAGCGTTCATCCTGAGCCAGGATCAAACTCTTCGTTGTTTGAATTGTATTTTCTTTTATCCTTCGGCCCGGATTCCCTGTCTTTCTCAACGATTCCTGTGTCTCTTGACGGTATCAAATGGAATTCTTTCCTTCCATAATACTTGTACTACTTCTCGTTGCGTTATGTAATTTTCTCAAAGAACTTCGCTATCGTTTCTCGATTGCGGGTGCAAAGGTACGCGCTTTTTCCTTACTTCCAAATTTTTCACGGCATTTTTTCAAGGAATATTTTCAATATCTTCATAAAGCATTCAATATCAACACACATGAAACCGCAATTTTTTTGAAGAATTTCCGCCTACACATTAGGCAACGATAGGCATCTCCGGGCACCCGCCTTGCGAACGTTGGCAAAAAACGTCTCCCCCCATCCTTTTCACCCTGATTATTTCTTACTTTTGTTCCATTGAAGATCAAGGGGTATATCGCATAAGAGAACGAAGAAAACCCATGATCGCATATAGACCAATGTAGAACAGACTCACACCATTAAAAAAGTTGTATGTATATGAGAAAAAAAATCATGCTACTCGCGCTGGCTGTCGGATGGCTATGCGCACCAACCTTCGCCACGAAAACAGTACGGCTCACCTCGCCTAACGGAAAGCTCCGGTTCTCGGCGGAACTGACAGACAAGGGCCTCGCCTACGACATCGCGTTCGGCAAGCAAACGCTGATACAGGACTCTCCGCTAACCCTCACCTTCGACAATGGAGCTTTCGGGGAGCATCTGAAGATAAGCAAGCCCACCTTCAAGACCATCGAGGAAGACTACGAGCTGCTGACCGGAAAGGCGAGACAGATCCACAGCCTCTCGAAGGAGGTCGTCATCCCCTTGGAGGAGACCGTCAAGCCCTTCCGGAAGATCCATCTCGTGGTACGGGCTTTCGACGATGGCATAGCCTTCCGTTACGAGTTTCCCGAGCAGCCGGGATGGGATAAGTATATAATGTACGAGGAGGGAACCACCTTCCGCCTGCAAGGGAATCCTAACGTGACCGCCCTCTGCCTGCCCAATTACCAAAGCTCGCACGAAGGACCCTACACCGTGGCCGATTACACGGCTCTCGCCGAGCGCCAGCTCATGGATATGCCCGCCACCTTCGCCTTCCCCGAAGGCATCTTCTTGGCGATCACCGAGGCGGCCGTGCGCGACTATGCCGGGATGTATCTCTGGAAAGAGAACGGATGCCTACACGGGAAGCTATCACCCAAGATAGGGCAAGAGCGGATCAAGGTAGAGGCCTCGCTCCCGCACAGATCCCCTTGGCGAGTGCTGATGATCAGCGACCGGATAGGCGCGCTGATCGAGTCGAACCTGCTCACGAACCTGAACGAGCCTTGCCGCGTGGAGGATACTTCCTGGATCCGCCCGGGGAAAACGACCTTCCCTTGGTGGAACGGCAATGTCGTGCCAGACACGACCTTCCTGCCCGGCAACAACTTCATGACCCATAAGTACTATATCGACTTCGTGGCCGAGGCCGGACTGGACTATCACTCCATCTACGGCAACGCCGAGCAAGCGTGGTACGACGAGGACGGGTTCGGATTCGGATCGCCCGGGCCCAAGGCGGACATCCTCAAGGTGATCCCGAGCCTCAATATGCAGGAGATCTGCGATTACGCGCGGAGCAAAGGGGTAAGGATCCATCTATGGACCAACTGGAAGCCACTATACGCCAAGATCGACGAGGCTTTCGCCCAGTTCGAGAAATGGGGCGTCGCCGGGATGATGATCGACTTCATGGACCGCGACGACCAAGAGATGATACGCATCCAGGAGGAATTTCTCGCCAAGGCTGCCAAACACCACCTTTTCGTGCAGTTCCACGGGGCTTGCAAGCCATCGGGACTGAACCGCACCTACCCCAACGAGTTTACCCGCGAGGGTACCCTCAATTACGAACATTGCAAATGGGACACCTCCACCAACGCCGACCACGACATCCACATGCCCTTCACCCGCCTGTTGGCCGGGGCTACGGATTACCACCTCGGCGGATTCCGCTCCCTGCCCCGCGACAAGTTCCACCCGCAAGAGCGCAATCCTTACGTGATGAGTACCCGCTGCCATATGCTGGCGATGTACGTGGTGCTGGAGAGCTACCTCGGCATGGTGTGCGACACGCCCGACGCTTATCGCGGACAACCCGGGTTCGAGTTCATACAGGCCGTCCCGACCACCTGGGACAAGACGGTAGTCCCCTCCTGCTCGCTCAACGAATATGCCTGTATCGCCCGCCAAAAGGACGCCATCTGGTACGTAGGAGCGATCAACAACCACCAAGCCCGAACCATCCGGCTTCAATTAGGCTTTCTCGACAAGGGGAAAAGCTACGAGGCCACCATCTATAAAGACGGGCCCGACACCGCCACCGACTCCAATCAGCTCGTGAAAGAGCGACGGATCGTCACCTCGGCGGACACGATCGAACTGCCTCTCGCTTCCGATGGCGGAGCCGCCTTACGAATCCGCCCGCTCTAAGGAAAATCCTCGCCGATATTTTTCGAAAAAGTAGCCCAAGATCTCTTGAGAACTTGGGCTACTTTTTTATTACAGATCCAGGCCAATGGATACGCCCCATCATGAAGAAAAGGATATAAGCCTTGAAAAACAATATTTCTGCTATACAACATACACGTTACACTTGCGTAAAATTTATAAATATCCCTATATTTGTCTGACAAATATGATTATTCACATTTATCCCGCATAAAGAGCAATTATGGATACCTTAAAGATATATACACCCACTACGACAACCTTGGTCGACCAAGTAGAGGAAGCCCTCCTGAACTATCTGAAGAACAAAAACTTAAAGATCGGGGATTCCATCCCGAACGAGACAGAGATCGCGAATGCCTTGGGTGTGGCGAGAAGCGTATTGCGCGAGGCGCTCAGCCGCCTGAAGATGCTCGGGATGATAGAGAGCCGCACACGCCGTGGGATGGTGCTGCGCGAGCCCTCCTTGCTGGAAGGGATGAAACGGGTCGTGGACCCGCGTATCCTGAGCGAGGATACCCTGTTCGACATCTTGGGCTTCCGCGTGGCGTTAGAGATCGGCATCTGCCATTCCATCTTCCGCAACATCACCCCGAAAGCGATCGAGGAGCTGGAGGAGATCGTGCAGCTGGAGGTCGTATTCGAGAACAACGAGTACGCCCCCTTCAGCGAGTTGTCTTTCCACTCCAAGCTGTACGAGATCACCGGGAACAAGACGATCATGGAATTCCAGAACATCATCCACCCGATCATGGTATTCGTGAAAGACAAATTCAAGGATCTATTGAGTCCGATCAACATAGAGCTGAAGGAAAAGGGCCAGATCGTCACGCACAGGGATCTGCTGAACTACCTGAAGGCGGGTGACGAGCCGGGATTCCAGAAAGCGATCTCTCAACATTTCGCTTTGTACAGGCGATTATTAGATAACCGAAAGCAGATTTAAACATAAAAAAGAAGATACAAACGACTAATCCGTTAACTTATGTCTAATGCATTCAGGAATGGGATAATCGCGCTGCTCGTGCTGCTGAATTTATCCTATGTAAAAGGGTCTCCGGCTCCAGACACTACCGAGGAACCGGGCAAAGAGAGAATAGAGTGGGACAATTCCCTTACCCTCCCGGGTGAAGGGCAAGCGTCGATCGGGGTGGCAGGCGCCTTCTCCGGATTCATCGGCGATTACCTCATCGTGGCGGGCGGGGCCAACTTCCCCGGCCAGAAGCCTTGGGAAGGTGGAACGAAAGTATGGCATGACGCGATATACCGGATCAATCCGTCCCGGCAAGGGACGGATTGGGTCACCGAGGGGACCCGGCTGCCCCATCCGTTAGCGTACGGGTGCTCTATCGAGTTATCCTCCGGGATCTTATGTATCGGGGGATGCGATTCGGCACGCTGCTACACGGAGGTATTCCAATTATGCCTCGAAGGGGATCGGGTCACGATCGACACGGATTGGCCTGAGCTGCCTGTCCCCTTGGCGAACGCGACCGCCTCGCGGATCGGTGACAAGATCTATGTGGCCGGTGGGCAAGAGCGCATGGATCGCCAAGAGGCGACCAACCATTTCCTCGTATTAGACCTCACGAACCGGAAGGCGGGCTGGAAAGCGCTCCAACCTTGGCCGGGGAAGGCCCGCGGATACGCCGTCAGCGCCGCCCAAAGCGATGGGTTCGACAACTGTTTCTACCTGTTCAGCGGCCGCGACTACAAGGCGGACGGATCGGTGGAAGTACTTACCGATGGCTACTCTTACAACCCCCGGCTCAACCAATGGAAGAAGCTCGCAGGGACGTTCCCTGTCATGGCGGGAAATGCGCTGCCTACCGGGGCGAACCATATCCTGCTTCTGGGAGGGGTTCCCGAGATGTTGCCGGGCTCTGACGAGCATCCGGGCTTCGACCGGACCATACGTCTTTACCATACGATCACGAACACGCTGATCGAGAAGGATACGGCTCCCTATCCCCTCGCGGTGACTACCTCGATAGCCCATAAGGGTAATGCCTTTTATATCGCCAGCGGGGAGGTAAAACCGGGGATCCGCACACCGCATATCACCCGGGGAGAGATTGTCACCTTCGAGAAGGGATTAGGTTTCCTCAACACGGTGGTCATCATCCTCTACTTCCTCTCGTTGGCGTGGATGGGATGGTATTTCTCGAAAAAGCAGAAAAATACGGATGACTATTTCAAGGGAGGCGGCCGATTGCCTTGGTGGGCTGTCGGGCTCAGTATCTTCGGGACGAGCCTGAGCGCCATCACCTTCATGTCGATCCCGGCGAAAGCGTACGCTACCGACTGGAGCTATATGCTCATGAACGCGGGGATCCTGATGGTGGTGCCGATCATCCTCTATCTCTTTATCCCGTTCTATCGCAAGTTGGACGTGACGACCGCCTACGAATATTTGGAGAAACGGTTCAACCTGCTCATCCGCGAGATTTGCAGCTTGGCCTTTATCCTATTCCAGATCGGCCGGATGGGGATTGTCTTGTACCTGCCGGCCATCGCGCTCAACGTGGTCACCGGGTTCGACATCCTGCTCTGCATCGGTCTGATGGGTGTACTGAGCCTGGTCTATACCATGATGGGAGGTATCGAGGCCGTGGTCTGGACCGACGCCTTGCAAGTGGTCGTCTTATTGGGAGGCGCGCTCTTGGTACTCGTGTACGCTATCGTTGACATTCCCGACGGGCTGGGTGGCGTCATGCAAGGAGCGATCGCGGAGCATAAGTTCGACCTTGGGAGCGTCGACTTCGACCTGCGGCAATCCACGCTCTGGACGGTCTTGATCGCGACCTTCTTCACGAACCTGACCACTTATGGTACCGACCAGACAATGGTGCAGCGCTACATGACAACGGAGACGGAGGCGCAAGCCAAGAAAAGCGTACTGACCAACGCTGTCCTGACAATTCCGGCCACCTTGATTTTCTTCTTTATAGGGACTGTATTGTATATCTACTACAAGACGCATCCGGCGGAACTGAGCATGACGATCAGCGATGGCGACGCGATCCTGCCGTGGTATATCTACACGGAGCTTCCGGCGGGTATCACGGGCTTGCTGATCTCCGGCATTTTCGCCGCGGCGATGTCTACGTTGAGCAGTAGCATGAACTCGGCGGCTACCGCCTACGTGGTGGACATTCACAACAAGTTAGTCCGAAAAGATGGGGCGAGCGGACTGAACACCGCCAAGATAGCGACCTTGGTGCTGGGCGTTGTCGGTATCGCTTTCGCCTACATGATGGCTACCTGGGACGTTAAGTCTCTTTGGGACGAGTTCAACAAGATACTTGGGCTCGTGCTTGGCAGCCTCGGCGGACTGTTCACGTTGGGTATGTTCACAAAACGGGCTAACGCGGGCGGGGCGTTGTGCGGTATCGTGGGAAGCGTGATCGTGCAGTTGCTCGTCATCCGCTACCAGTCGGTCCACCTGTTGCTCTATACGACGACGGGATTCATCTCCTGCTTCGTCATCGGCTACGTGACGAGCTGGTTCTTCCCGAGCTCTAACGCGGAAAAGAAATGAACATACTAACATTCACTCTTTAATAACATAAATAAACATGAAAAACTATCAACGATTGAAAGGGATGGTGGCCGCGGCTTTCACGCCGATGACCCCTGACGGGAACCTGAATCTTCCTGCGATCGATGCCTACGCGGAACGGACCGCCGCCTCCAAGATGGCGGGGATCTTCGTCTGCGGTACGACTGGGGAGTCTCTTTCCTTGACGACCCAAGAGCGGAAAGACGTGCTCGAACGCTGGATCAAGGCCGCCGACAAGCGATTCAAGGTAATCGCCCATGTAGGCAGCAACTCCTTGATGGAGGCGATCGAGCTGGCACGTCACGCCGCCGAGCAAGGCGCTGACGCGATCGCGGCGATGGCTCCGGGCTTCTTCAAGCCGGGAAGCGTGAAAGAGCTGATCGATTTCTTCGCGCCAATCGCTCACGCGGCCGAGGATTTGCCGTTCTACTACTACAACATGCCGTCCATGACCGGCGTATCGCTCTCCGTAGCGGAGTTCCTCCACGAGGGGAAAAAGGTGATGCCCAACTTGGTCGGGTGTAAGTTCACGCACAACAACCTGATGGAGATGGGCGAGTGCCTCGCGTTGGACAACGGAGCGTTCGAGATCCTGCACGGATACGACGAGATCCTGATCACCGGGCTATCGTTCGGGGCGACCGCCGGCGTAGGAAGCACCTATAATTATTTGCCCGAGGTTTATCGGGGTATCTTCGAAGCCATGGAAAAAGGAGAGCTGGAAAAAGCCCGGGAACTCCAAATGAAATCCATTGAAGTCGTAAAAATAATCATCAAATATGGAGGAGGTGTACGAGGAGGAAAAGCTATCATGAACTTGATCGGAATCGATTGCGGCCCATGCCGGTTGCCGATTTCACCCGTAAGTAACGAAGAATATGAACGACTAAGGAAAGATCTGCTGGAGATCGGTTTCTCTTTCTAAGCATACAAAGACGAAAACTTTTACTGATTTATGGAATGATTACCTTAAATTTTAATCCACATCATCATGAATAAATTAATCTATTTATGCCTGTTATTCACGATCTTGCTAACCCCTACCACTTTGTTGGCCCAACAGATGAATATATCAGGTACAGTTGTTGACAATACCGGGCTAAGTATGCCTGGTGTTTCGGTGGCGGTTAAAGGACAGACCATCGGAACAATTACCGACCTGGATGGAAAATATACCATCGACGTAGACAAAGGGACCACCTTGGTCTTTTCTTTCATTGGATTCAAGACCCAAGAGGTCACCATTGGTAACGAATCGATCATCAACCTGATCATGGAGCCTTCCACCGTCGGTCTGGACGAGGTAGTGGTAGTCGGGTACGGTACGCAGTCGAAGCGGACAATTACCTCGGCGATTACCTCCGTTGACGGCGACGTGCTGAAGAACGTTCCCGTGAGCACCATCGGAGAAGGTCTGAAGGGTAAGATCTCCGGAGCTCGCCTGTACTCCAACAACAACACGCCAGGCGCCGACGTCACCATCCGTATCCGTGGTGGTTCCTCTATCAACAAGAGCAACGATCCGTTGATCTTGGTAGATGGTATCGAGCGTACGTTCTCGGGCATCAACCCGAACGACATCGAGTCCATCGAGGTATTGAAGGATGCTGCCTCCACCGCCATCTACGGTTCGCGTGCATCCAACGGTGTTGTGCTCATCACCACCAAGAAGGGTTCGATGAACGCGAAACCGAGAATCACTTTCGAGGCAGGTGTGGCCCTGCAACAACCAGAGACGCTGTACGACTTCATGAGCGCGGAGGACTACATCAACACCGTCCGCCCGGCCGTGGCCCAAGGACCTCATCCCGAATATAACTATATGGATGGTTATTCCGCCAGCTCGGGTAACTCCGCGACCTCCATCTATTCGACCCGTTATCTGCAAGAGGGCGAGAGTGTGCCGGCCGGCTATAAGTCGATGCCCGACCCGCTGGATCCCACGAAGACCTTGATCTTCCAGGATAACAACTTCCAGGACGAGATTTACAAGAATGCCTTGTGGCAGAACTACTATGTAGGTGTTGACGGCGGTAACGAGACGGTTCGTTACAGTGCCAGCGCCGGTTATACGGACGATGGCGGTGTAGCTCTCGCCACCGACTATTCTCGTTTGAGCTTACGCAATAACTTGGATATTAACATCACCGACAAGTTGCAATTTGCGATGGGTTTCGACTATTCGGTAACCAACTCGTCTGAGTACGAGAACCAGATGAACATCATCTCCAGAGGTTTGGCTACGCCGGCTACCCAGAAGAAGTATAATGCTGACGGAACCCCGACCCCGGGTTACAACGCTACCTCGCCCAACCCGCTGTGGTACGAGTACTACAACGACCAAAGCAAGGAGGAGAAGCAGCTCTCCGCTTTCGGTAAATTGACTTACCGCATCATCGACGGGCTGAAGGTTGATTTGCAAATGTCAACTTACGACCGCCATTATCGCGACGATGCCTTCGAGAAAGCGAACGAGTTCAACAGCCTCCGCGAGACTACCGCTGAGTACTATGAGCTGAAGCGTAACAAATTGGAGGCTTACGCTACCTACAACAAGACTATCAAGGATCACTCCTTCTCCGTGATGGCCGGTTACTCTTACCAAAAGGAGAAGATCGGGAAAATGGAAGCTACCGTTACGGGAGCCAGCACCGATAAAGTACCGACCTTGACCGCCGGTCCTAACAAGTCTGACGCTACCAGCTCGTACACGACCGACGTGACGATCGGTTATTTCGGCCGTCTGTCGTACGACTTCCAGAAGAAGTACCTTTTCACCGCTACCTTCCGCCAAGATGGTTCCTCTCGGTTCGCATCGGGCAACCAATGGGGATTCTTCCCGGGCGCTTCCGTCGGTTGGGTGATGTCAGAGGAGCCTTTCATGGACAATGCCAAGTTCATCGACAACTTGAAATGGCGTGTCAGCTACGGACAGACCGGTAACAACGACATCGGCCTGTACGACGCGTACGGACGTTACACGACCGACGCCCGTTACAACGGGGTTGCGGGTATCAAGCCTTCAGTGATGCCGAACACGAGCCTGACTTGGGAGACCTCCACGCAGCTGGATGCCGGTTTCGACCTCTCCGTATTGAACAACCGCTTGAGCGTATCGGCGGACTACTTCGACAAACGCACGAAAAACCTGTTGTTTGACAAGGAATTGCCTAACACATCCGGATTCTCGGAAGTACAAAGTAACGTGGGTAAGGTGAAGTTCTACGGTTTCGACATCGAGATCAACTCGACGAACATCGAGACGAAAGACTTCCTCTGGACCTCTAAGTTGACATGGAGCTTCGTGAAGAACAAGGTATTGGAACTGCCGGATAACGGACGCGACCGCAACCGTATCGGTGGTATCACGCTGGCCGACGGAACCGCTTTCGGTGGTACCGCTGAGGGCGAGCCGCTGTATCGCTACTACGGATATGTAGTGGACTACATCATCGAGACGCAAGAGCAGGCCGACAACGCGATGTACGATAGCCAGTCGAACGGTTACCGCGCTTCCGACGGCCAGTCTATCGCCGGACGTAAGGACATCGGTGACTACGAGTGGAAGAACCGCGAGGGTAGCTTGACCCGCGACGGCAAGGACTACATCGACAGCCAGGACCAATTCCTCCTCGGCTACACGGTACCTCACTCCACGGGTGGTTTGACCAACACGTTCACCTACAAGAACTTCACGTTTAACATCTTCTTGGATTGGGCATTGGGGCACTCCATCAACCAGAACTCCGAGATGCGTTACTTCATGAATACTTTCGCCAACAACTACACGTTGATCAACGACGTGAAGAAATGTTGGACGAAACCGGGCGACGACACCAAGTACGCTCGCTTCACGGCGAACGACCCGGACGACGGAAACAAGAACTTCAGCCGTACGTCGAACATCTTCAACTACAAGGGCGATTACCTCTGCGTACGCGAGATCAGTATCTCTTACGACATCCCGACACAGAAGCTGTCGAAATTGGGTATCCAGAACCTCGCTGTCACGCTGGCCGGTAACAACCTCCACTACTTCACGGCGGTGAAGGGTGTATCTCCCGAGATCGGAGCCTCCACGACTTACGATAAGGATTACTACAACTATCCGCCAATCCGTAAGTTCTCCCTGGGTGTTAAAGTAACGTTTTAATTAAACGAGTTAATCTATACAAGCAATACCTATGAAAGCGAAAACAATATTATCGATCATGTTGGCGGGCACGTTATTCTGCTCTTGCCACGGAGACCTCGATGTGGTACAAAATAGTGAGATCTCCACGAACTCCATGTGGCAGGAGGAGGGCGACGCTACCTCCGCCATGTATGGGATGTATAACCAGTTCCGCTCTACCTTCAGCAACGGGCTCGTCTATTGGGGTGAGTATCGCACGGGCTTATGGACCGACGGTCTGGCCGGACAGTCGGCACGGACGCAAGTCTATCAGAACCAGATCCCGAATGACCACGGATACGCGAACTGGAAAGATCTTTACACCACCATCAACAACGCGAACCTGATCCTGAAATACACGCCGGGGATCACCTTCTCTAACGAGGACTCGAAGAACTACGTGCTGGCTAACGCCTATTACGTACGGGCCTTCTGTTATTACTGGATCGCCCGCGTATGGGGCGACGCGCCGATCCTGTTGGACGGGTTCGAGTCTGACCAGCAAGAGGGGCTTTACCCGACCCGCCAACCGGTGGCTCAGGTGTTCCAGCAGGTAGAGAGCGACATCAACAACGCGCTCTCGCTCATGCCGGCCGGAAGGACGGACAAATATACCGCCTCCACCGCGGCGGTCAATATGCTGAAGGCCGACTACAACCTCTGGATGTATAAGGTACAAGGCGCCGGCGACACCGCGTTGAGCAATGCGAACGAGGCGGTACAGGCCGTGCTCTCCGACTCGAACTATGGCTTGGAGGACGACTTCAGCAACATCTTCTATAGCGAGGCCGGGAAAGAGATCATCTTCGCCTGGAGCTACTTGCAGGATGAGTACGAGGGTGGGTATCCCTCCGATTACTTGGTTCCCGTGCAGTATATCACGGCCGACCTGATCGAGAATCCGATCAAGGTGGGTAGCCACCAGCAATGGTGCTTCTATACCGACGACTACAAGGCGTTCCTTTCCGAGAACGAGAACGACCAACGTACCATCATGAGCTTCCAGACCTGCTTCGACGAGGGCAAGAACGAGACCTTCCAGTGGATCAACAAGTTCTCGGGTACGTGGGTGAACTCGACCCGTGTGTTCGACTCTGACGTGATCGCTTATCGCTATGCCGACGCCGTATTGTTCGACGCGGAGATCAAGATGGCGCAGAACAACACCGCCGGGGCCGTGGCCGCCCTCAACCGCATCGCGAGCCGCGCGTACGGAGTGGACAATTTCTACCCCACCTCGCTGACGGGCGACGCGCTGAACGAGGCGATCGTGGATGAGCGTATGAAGGAGTTCGCCGCCGAGGGTAAACTCTGGTGGGACTTCATCCGCTTGGGTGTCGTATTCGAGAAATCGCCCTACTTAGTAGGTCGGGAGAATGAGTTGAACGTCTTGTTATGGCCTGTATCCCAGACCTCGATCAACCAGAATCCGAATATCACGCAGACTCCGGGTTATGATCAATAACAGGCAAGTAGATCATGAAATGAAGCCTTTGACTCACGCCTCCCTCGCCGGTAACTGGGCGACCTTGCTCTTGGCTACCGACCGGGAGGGGGCGATTGATTACACCCGCTTGGGGGAGGAGATCGATGTATTGATCTCCTCATCCCCAAGCGGGATCTATTCTAACGGGACCGCTGGCGAGTTCTATGCGCAAAGCGAGGAGGAATTCCGGAAGATAAGTGAATTACTGGCGGAGAAATGTACCTCCGCCGGTGTTCCTTTCCAGATCGGTGTCAGCCACATGAGCCCCCAGTTGTCGCTCCAGCGGCTACGGGCGGTCAAGGACTTGAGACCCGGTGCCGTACAGGTGATCCTGCCAGACTGGTTTCCGGTGAGCATGGAAGAGGCCGTCGCCTTCTTGCGACGGATGGAGGACGAGGCCGAAGGAATCCCCTTGGTGCTGTATAACCCACCCCACGCGAAAAAGATATTGGAGCCGGAGGAATGGATGGCCCTCAAGGAGGCGGTTCCTTCCCTCATCGGCGTAAAGGTGTTCGATCGCGACCGCGATGCCGCCTGGTATGAGCGGGTGCGGACGCAGGTAAAGGGACTGTCCGTATTCATCCCCGGGCACAACTTGGCCACCGGGCTACTCGCCGGGGCGCACGGGGCTTACTCGAACGTGGCCTGCCTGAATCCCTTCGCCGCCCAACGCTGGTACGAGCAGATCCTAACCGATCCGAAAGCGGCCTTGGAGGTAGAGGAGCGGATTCACCAATTCATGGACCGATGTATCAATCCTTTCATCACCCGCGACCATTATCCCAACCATGCCTGCGACCGCTTCATGGCGTTGCTCGGGGGATGGGCGGAGGTGGGAAGCCGCCTGCGCTGGCCTTACCGGTCGATCCCGGAGGAGCTGGTGCCCAAGATACGCGAGGAGGGGCGCGGGATAATTCCTGAGTTTTTCGACTCACCCATCTAATCATCCACGATTTTCACTAAACACATTCATCATGAAACGACTGTTATCACTGCTACTTATCCTATTCGCCGGCGCCAGCCTTCACGCGCAAGCGCCGCGAGGAACCATCGACGTATTCAAGAAAGGGGAGAGCGGCTATAATTGCTTCCGTATCCCCGCCATCATACGCTGTGCCCCCAACACCCTGTTGGCTTTCGCTGAGGCGAGGAAAAACAGTTGCTCCGACACGGGCGACATCGACCTTGTCGTGAAACGCTCCGACGACGGGGGGAAGACCTGGGGACCGATCACCATGATTTGGGAAGATGGTGACAATGTTTGCGGAAATCCTTCCCCAATCTTTGACGAAAAGACGGGGGAGGTAGTTCTCGTATGTTGCTGGAATCTCGGGGAAGACCACGAGAAGCAAATCATCGATGGCACCAGCAAGGACACACGCCGGGTGTATGTGCTCCACTCGGCAGACCAAGGCAAGAGCTGGTCGGGACCGACCGACATCACCGCCTCGGTGAAAAAGACAGACTGGACCTGGTACGCTACCGGCCCCTGCCACGGGATCCAGTTGAAAAACGCGAAGCATGAGGGACGGCTCGTCGTCTCCTCCAACCACATGCAGGCCGGGACAAAGGCATTTCGCTCCCAGCTGATCTACTCCGACGACCACGGGAAAACATGGAAATTGGGCGGCGTGGTGAGCAAGCCGGGCGGCAACGAGAGCAGCGTGGTGGAGCTGTCTGACGGGAGCCTGATGCTGAATATGCGCAATTATAACCGGGAGGAGAGCAAAAGCCGCTCGTTCGCCATCAGCGATGATGGTGGCCAGAGCCTGTCGGATATGCGCTATCTGCCCGAGCTGATCGAGCCGATCTGCCAAGGGAGCACCGTCAACATCATGGAGGGGGGCAAGCCCAGCCAGCGGATCCTGTTCTCCAATCCGGCATCCACGGACAAGCGGGAGAAGATGACCATCCGCCTCAGCGAGGATAACGGGCGGACCTGGCCGTACGCTTACTTGGTCTATGAGGGGCCGAGCGCCTACTCCGATCTCGTCGACTTAGGCAACGGGAGCGTCGGATTGCTCTATGAGTATGGAGAGGAGAACGCCTACGAGCGCATCGGCTTCGTGACTGTCCCGGTTGAACAACTAAAAAAGAAATGATATGAGAGCGATCATCCTGGCCCTTTTCTGGGTAGTGGCCACCGCGCTTCAGGCGCAAGAGGTGGAACGGATCACGTTGGCGAAAGACGCGACGGACGAGGCGATCCTGCATATATATAAACCGGCGGGGAAAGCGGAGCGGACGCCTGCCGTGCTGATCTGCCCCGGCGGGGGATACCGGGGGCTCGCCCTCGACCGCGAGGGGCACGACATGGCGAAATGGTATGCCTCCAACGGGATCTTGGCGGCGGTGCTGGAATATCGTATGCCGCAAGGACGGAACGAGGTCCCCCTGAGCGACGCGGAGAAGGCGATCGCCCTTATGCGCGCCAACGGGGAGCGATGGAAGATCGACACGGGGAAAGTGGGCGTCGTAGGTTCCTCGGCGGGAGGACATCTCGCCGCCTCGCTGAGCACGTTGGCGGCAGACGAGAACCGTCCGGATTTCGCGATTCTCTATTATCCCGTGATCAGTCTGGAGGATGACTTGGCGCATCAGGGCTCCAAGCATAACCTTTTGGGCGAGAAAGCGGGCGACGCGGAGATGGTACGTCACTACTCCCTGCAATATCAGGTGGACGACAAGACGCCTCGTACTTTGCTTTTGCTCAGCGACGACGATAAGGTGGTGCCGCCCATGAACTCGATACGGTATTACTCGGCCTTGAAAGAGCACGGGATCCCGGCCTCTCTCTATCTCTTCCCCAAAGGGGGACACGGATGGGGCATCAAATATGATTTCGCGTACTATCAGGAGGTGAAGGACTTGATCCTGAAATGGCTCGCGCAAGCGGAGATCTGGACGAGATAAAGGAGATTAGCATGAGAACGCTTTTCCTGCCTCTGCTCGCGTTGTCGTTACCCTACTGGGCGAATGCCCAACAGGAGAAGAAGAATGTGCTTTTCATTTTCATAGACGACCTCAGGCCCGCATTGGGATGTTATGGCGACTCACTCGCTATAACGCCCCACTTGGATGCCTTCGCCGATAAGTCTTTCCTGTTTGAGCGGGCCTACTGCCAACAGGCGGTCAGCGGACCTTCGCGGGCTTCCCTGCTGACAGGCTTACGCCCGGACGAGATCGGGGTGACCGACTTAGAGACGCATTTCCGTTCGAGCCACCCGGATTTGGTGACGCTCCCGCAGCTTTTCAAGAACAACGGCTATGCATCGATCGGGATAGGGAAGGTATTTCACGGGAGCCGGAGGACACAGGACACGATCTCGTGGTCGGCCCCGCCTTTGTACAACTTGTCTATCAAGAAAGAGGAATATACCTTACCGGAAAACAGGCACGGGAAGAAAGCGGCTTCCATCGAGATCGCCGACCGCCCGGACACGGATTTCCGGGATGGACAGGTCACCGAGGAGGCTTTACGTCGGCTGGATAGCTTAGCTTCCCGCCAACAGCCCTTCTTCTTGGCGGTAGGCTATATCAAGCCCCACCTGCCTTTCAGTATGCCTCAACGGTTCTGGAACCTATACAAGGGGCGTGATCTCTCCATCCCCGACCCACAAACGGAAGAGCGCCCGCGGGGAGCCGTGTCTCTCGCCTTTCATGATTGGCAGGAGTTGAGAGGCTATACCGACATCCCTGCCGAAGGGGGGCTTTCTCCTACTCAAAAAGAAGAGCTACGCAAGGCCTATTATGCCTGTGTCAGCTTCATCGACGAGCAGGTTGGCGTACTCCTCGCCCGCCTAAAGGCGCTGGGCATCGACCGGAACACGGTGATCGTGGTGGCAGGCGACAACGGTTTTCATCTCAATGAGCAGGATCTTTGGGGAAAATCCACTAATTTTGAGTTGGATTGCGCGGTGCCCTTATTGATTTACAGCCCGGAACACCGGCAGCGCCCCCGGCGGATCCCGCAGATCGTGGAGCTGCTCGATCTCTATCCCACGCTCACCGATTTATGCGGACTGACACCGGCACATAAGTTATCCGGCCGTTCTTTGCGTCCGTTGCTCGAAGGCGGAGAGGCGTGGGACAACCGGGCTTTCAGCCAGTTCCCGCGGCCCTATGCGGCGATCTCTAATGCCAAGAGACAAACCCACATGGGCTATACCGTCCGTACCCCTGAATGGCGTTACACAGCCTGGTACGATCTGACGACCCAGCGCCTGCGATCCGCGGAGCTCTACCGGATGACCGACACGGGGATCGAGCGCGAGAACCTCAGTAGCTCACCGGCATACGAGCGCATTGAGCGTGAATTACGATCCATGATCGAAGATTACAGAAAACAACATTAAACATTTTTCCCATGAGAAACACTTTATTTTTCATTATCTTTGCTTGTTGGCTGTCCGCATGCGGCAATCATAGCCAGCTGCCGACGGCGCAAGTGGAGTATCCGGTACTGCCGGTATTGACAAAAAAAGCGACAAACCCGGTCACGAAGATCGAACTGATCCGAGGAGAAGCAGGCGAGGAGTATGCCTTACGTGAGGTCGTGCTCAACCTGAATGGCACGACTGACCTTTCCGACATCGAGGAGGTAGGGCTATATCCTTCCGACGAAAAGGGATTTCTTGACCCTGCACAGCCTTTAGCTACCGAGCGAACTATCGCTCCCGAGGTACGAATCAGTCTTGACCAGCCGGTTCAAGCCGATACCCTCACGCTTTGGGTATCTCTTCGTCTCAAGGAGAAAGTGGATCTGACCCACCGTTATCAGGCGGCTTGCGCCGGTATCCAGACCAACAAGGGATGGCTTCAGCTGCCCGAGGGCGAGCCTGTCGGCCTACGTGCCGGGGTAGCCGTAAGGCAACAGGGACAAGACGGGGTACATACCTCCCGGATCCCAGGACTCACCACCTCCAAGAAAGGAACCCTGTTGGCCATTTTCGACGCTCGCAGGGAGAGCTCGCGCGACTTACAGGGTGACATAGACATTTGCCTGCACCGGAGTTTCGACGGCGGGCAGACCTGGCAACCGATCCAGACCGTACTCGACCAAGGTGAATGGGGAGGTATGCCGGAGAAATACAACGGGGTAAGCGACGCTAATATCCTCGTAGACGAACGAACCGGGGACATTTACGTGGCTGGCTTGTGGATGTATGGCGTATTGGACGGCGAAACGGGCAAGTGGGTACCCGGGCTTACGCAAGACAGTACCCGCTGGATCCACCAATGGCGGGCGAAAGGCTCGCAACCGGGCTTCGGGGTGAAAGAGACTTCCCAGTTCCTGATCGCCAAGAGCACCGACGACGGGGCAACATGGAGCGAGCCTATCAATATCACCCGGCAGACCAAACGGCAGGCATGGTGGTTGTTCGCCCCGGCTCCCGGGCATGGGATCACCTTGCGCGACGGTACTTTGGTATTTCCGACCCAAGGACGTGACGAAAAGGGGGGCGCTTTCTCTAATATCACCTGGAGCAAGGATGGAGGCAAGAGCTGGACAACCAGCGAGCCTGCCTATACCGACGTGACCGAGTGCATGGCGGTGGAGCTAACCGACGGAAGTGTCATGCTGAACATGCGCGACAACCGTAATCGGGGGAACAAGGAGGTGAACGGCCGACGCATCTGCGTGACAAAAGATCTCGGGAAAACCTGGACCGAGCACCCAACCTCACGGAAAGCCTTGATCGAGCCTACCTGCATGGGCAGCATACACAGGCATACTTATCGCATAGACGGACAGGAAAGGTCGGTCCTGCTTTTCGTCAACCCGGAGGCATACGCCACGCGCGACCACATCACGCTGAAGGTTAGCTACGACGATGGCGACTCATGGCCCGAGGAACGGAAGATCCTGTTGGACGAATATAGCGGACGGGGGTACTCCTGCATCACATCGGTGGACGAGCAGACAATAGGAATCCTTTACGAGAGCAGCCAGGCCGACATGGTGTTCCAGCAGGTCAAGCTCAACGAATTGCTTCCTCTCGTGCTCGACGAGACAGAACAATAGGCGCCTCATGCCCTTTACCCATCAGCAAAAAAGCCGGGATATTGAATCCCGGCTTTTTCCCTTTATCTACCTTTTACCAATGTCTCCCGCCCTTTCTCAAAGGCCTATCCTTAGGTGGGGTAGGAAGCGACTCACGCAAGTACTGCCAATACTGCTCTTCCGAAAGGAGCTTACGCAGCTCCGCCTCCTTCTTCTCACGTATCGCCTCCAGTTTCCTCTGCCGCGCCTCGTGAGCTTTCCGCATCTCCTCGCGCTCTCTCCTCACCTGCTCTATATACTCCCGCTGGATCTTCCGGAACTCATCCGCCTGCTTGCCTTTCAGCCTCAACTCGGCGATCATCCGCTCGATACGGATCGAGGGATCGTGAACCGGTCCTCTCTTCCCCGCCGCGAAAGCGGAAGTAGAGCCCAGCAGGACGATCAGACATAAACCTATTACCTTTTTCATATACGTTCTTTTTTATGTTAGAGATTCGTGAAGCGCTTCAAGATAAAAGACTTCGCTGGGTTCCCAAAGTTTAATCCCGCGGATTAATTAACACTTGACCGGCAACAGGCTACCAACGGGGGATCTCCAGATCATCCTTGGAAGGCAAGGCCGGGGACGGGGCGTGCGGCTCGGTCTGATACCAGAAGCTGGTAGAGGAAATATCCGACTTCTGATTATTGTAACGCCCATCGTGCCGCCATCCCAAGTCCTGGATCGTCACCCGCAAGTCCTTGTCGAAACGAATCGGATCCATGATATGCCACCGATAAAGGCCAAAAGCCGTAACCGCCCGGTACAGCCCGTCGGGACGTATCACTTGATGCATACCCGCATAAGGCGTAATGAACTCCTGATACTGGTGAGTCTTCTGGTTCTCGAAGTTGTACGACCCGCAGAAATAATCCTCCGCGCCGGTCCCGCAAATCGTAGGATACTCCTTATCCCCATCCATGTAGAACTTAATCTCACCCTCGCCCCACCAACAGTTGTCGTTCACACGCCAAGCGATATAGGTACCCACATACTGTCCTTTCCCGCGAACGCCGTCGAGCAGGGTATGAAGCGATCCCTGCGTAGGGTTGGAACGGCGGAACTGGGCGTGGAAATAGGCATCATCCTCTGGGATCTCCGTCAAAGTATAGTTAATTTGATAGTAGAGGCGCATCTCTTCCGCATCATTGATGTTCTCGATAGTAATACGAGCCTTCTTCCGGAAAGGCATCTTCCAGTAGCAATTGAACGCGCTTCCGGGGTTCACGCATACCGCCAACGAGGATAGCTGGGCGTACTCGTTGTAGGCGCTGGCAAAGAAATCGCCCACGGGACACTCCACCGAGGGCTCCTTCTCGTCGTCCCAGTACATCCTCAGGATAGAGAAACGCCAGTTGCCGGTAGGAGTCATCCAGATCTGCTGTATAGCGCCCGGGCCGTCTATCTCGGCGATCGTGACCGTCTCACCCGGCTTCACAATGATATAAGGATTCACTTTCCAGCCCTTTCCCAAGTCGCGGGCGCAACTCGCCGAATTGGCCTTGTTCCGGATATCTTTGTCCTTGACAGGATCCGCCATCGCCCCTTTGCCCTTCTCGCCGGTGAAGTTCTCCGGGCTGATCGAGCGGGTCTTCGCGTCGGAGAGGCGCGAGAGATTCCCCATATTCATGTCCAGCCCATTGAACGGATAACGCTGCGCCTGAGCGAAAAACAAGGACATACACATAACACACAGTAAGAGACCAATCTTTCTCATGAAATTACCAAGATTTATTAAGTTAGACTTTTGTCTAGTCCTAAATAACTGTTACAGTTATTGGACAAAAATAAAACATTTAGGACAGTCCGGCAAGGTTAGCCTTGCCGGACTGTCCTTTTATAACTCTCAATTCTAACAATCTTTGGTGGTGAATATACAGAAGCATATCCAAACGGATGTCCCGCACCATACCCACAACCTCTGTCGCTCTCCACCGCCTTCTTTTCCACTTATTGTATAGCTATTCATAAATAAATTCATATCTTCCAGCCTTCTTAAACATCAAAGGTCTATCATGCCTTTTTAAGTCTAAGGAAACAATACAGTTTTCCGGTATTTCGATATAACTTGTACCTGCTTTATTAATATGAACATTGATATATCCCTCTTTTAATGGAATTCGACCTTTTGCCCATTCCAAATCTAACAATTCTGGTTTCAGCCGATATTCCATAAGATTTTTATCTGATTGGGAAAACCCCAAAATACCATGCAGAACAGCAACCACAGGAGGAACGCCATTAGCACCGTGACACAGGCTTAACCCAAACGGCCGACTATAAAACACAAGCTGTTGTTTCAATGGCGCATTAGGAGAAAAATTCTCCGGAAAACGCGTATTCCCCTGTCTCAGCCAATCCCCCCAAACCATATCAAGCAGTGAAAACATGTCTTTTATCCGGCCAGCTTTAATATAAGCTAAAAATTCATATCCCTTCTCATAACTGACATATTCCTTATAATAGGGTATCTTCAGAATGACCTCATCAAACAAATAATCATAGTATTCTTGCGGATATAAATCAGCCAAAATTGCCCAATACTGTGCATGATGAGAAATACGCGTGTCTTTCTCTCCTTTCTTCGTGTACCCATTGATAAAGGCCTTTTGATCCACGTCCCAAAAATGTTTCATAATATTTTGTCGGAGCACTTCCGCCTTTTTCTCATATTTCCCAGCCAAAGAGTTTTCTTTCCATAAACGGGCGAAATAAGCTCCGATCATATAGTTTTGGTAGAGCATGATCTGTCCATAGGCTGGAATACCTTGCCCACCCGGTCCCATTTTTGTTGCCCATCCAGGAATAAAGCCGGATGTTGCATATTGATCGGAAATAAAACCGTTCTCATCCTGAATCGAGTCATAGAGAGCAAGCATTTGAATAATTCGGTCTTTAAACAACAGAGAAGTACGAATATCTCCGTAACGCATATAATTCTGTTTGAACCCGATCAGAGCATGCAATGGATAGTCTATAATTCCCAAATCTGATGTGACCGGATTCGGCGGCATTAACGAAATAGACAAGCCATTGCGGGAAACCTGCTGATCACCGAACAAATAATCTCCAGCCAGTGAACTCACGATAGCATCCATCGACCATGGTAAATAATCACGCTTAACGCCATCCAGATAGAAATTATGGAGAGATGTATGCAACGTTGCAACTCCAGCATTCCACAAATCATTCACTTTCGGATCACTACATTCAAATTGCATCTGAAACTCGACAGGCCATACCTTAGCATCTAAACAAACCGAAGTTATCGAACAAGGTTGCTCACTCTCAATCCGCAGATAACGTAAGGCCTGCTCCGGAAGAACGATTTCCTGTTTTCCTCCTGTTAAAGAGAAAGAAGGGATCGGCCTTTGCTCGAAATCTTTCAAGTTATTGTTTAAGACCTCTTCAGGGCTTTCTCCTACATAAAAAGAGAGGCTTCCTGTTCCCGTCACATTTAACCGTACATTTCCAACTTCAAGATGACGAAAATCAACAACTAACCGAGCATTCTTCCCCAATTCCAGTTTTCCGTTCCGCTCAGATACGTTTCGCAAGCATATATAATGATCCGGCAAAATGCGAGTTACAATCTCCTGCTCCATATCCGGCCTTACAGAAGGTTTATTATACCGGCCATCTGTCTCCGGATCATTCCATGTTTTTCCATCCAGACTGACTTGCCATCCTTTTAGTTTCGAAATACCATCGCCCTTAACAAGTAAACAAGGAAGACTATCGGCAGATGAAACGTCAAAAACAAGTGTATATGTACCCGGTTTCAACACATATTCGCGGATATTTCCATCCAAGCTCTGTCCGTTCACAGAGCAAACAATCGATTCTGGTCCGGCCCATTCAACAAATGTTTCCCGCTGAAGTTTTACCTTTTTACGAAAAAAAGAACGATAAACATCCTTATTGAATCTACCAGGGTAACCCACATACGTACATCTTTCTGCCGACTTCTGCTTATGCTGTTTCTGCATATGGGCACTCAGTTGTCCAGGATACCACATATAAGAACTGCTCCACATCTCTATCTTCTCCGGATCCAACACTTTACACTTCGGATCCAGCAGCGGATCAAAAGCTGGACTTTGAGCCTGCCCAAAAGAACAGGCAGGCCACACAAATCCAATAACAAGTATCAGAAGTTTTTCCAATAATAAATTTCTCATACTTTTATATTATATATTACGAATAACTTAATATCCTGGATTCTGAACCAATACACCTTTAGACAAATTAATTTCATTTAAAGGTATCGCCCATAAATAATCTTTTTCTGGATTAAACTTTCTTTGCTCCACAAAGATATGTTGTCCATCTTTAATCGCACCGTAAACAGGTTTCTTTATCGCCTCTTCGGTTGTCCGCCAATGGCGCGTATCCAACAGACGAATTCCTTCGAATGCAAACTCGACTCGCCTTTCCTGACGGATCGCCTCACGCATTTGTTCTTTTGTCAAACCAGCAGGAAGTGGAGGCATCTCCACACTCGGCCGTTGCCGTATCTGATTAACGGCATCATAGACCGACTGGTCCGGACCACTAATCTCATTCTGAGCTTCCGCATATGAAAGCAAGATTTCCGCATAACGCATATAAATAAAATTTGTCCACCCCGGCCTAGTACAACCATCATTGTCTGGATTGATATATTTACGGAACGTGTAACCTGTACGAGTTGCATTGGCTACACCAGTCTGAGGCTTATATACTTTTCCCGCAAAGACAGCACCTTCCCATAAAATAGTATAGCCAAGACGAGGATCTCTATTTTCATAAGGATTGTTAGGATCGTAAAGAGGAGATTCGCTGATAGGTTTTCCATCTGTACAATAGTAAGCATCCACAAGATCCTGAGTTGGAGACAATGCTTCCCATCCACTAGAAGTCTGAGGGCCAAATGCCTGGTCAATCTGACTTCCTTCTGTCAGGTCTTTTGCATTTTCCAAATACTGATGATCAAAAATGACCTCCTTGCTATTTTCATAAGCAGGTTGAAACAACTTTTCATAATTATCAACTAGGCCATATACACCCAAGTCCATAACTTGCTTGGCCGTCTGAGCTGCAATGTCATATTTATTAAAATAGGTACTCAATATTGCTTTTAACGAGAGTGCAGCTCCCTTTGTTGCACGTCCTATTTCCGACTGTTCCGTTCGTTCCAACGGCAACAATTGGGCTGCATCTTCAAGATCCTTTACGATAAAAGCATAGACATCCTCAGCAGAATCCCGAGGCGGAATCGTTTCATTCAACTCTAACGGACGCGTCATAATAGGCACTCCTCCAAAAAGACGAACCAATGTTGTATAGAAAAATGCACGCAAGAACTTTACTTCTCCAATAAAAACCTGTTTCTTTTCTTCATTCATCGGAACACGGTCAATGTTTTCAAAAAACACATTACACCGTCGTATTCCCTTAAATTGCGATTTCCAAGTTTCCGCAAAATAGCGATTGGTAGAAGTTGCTGTTCCGGATGAAATTTGTCCTTGAGCATCATAAATATGTACCGGAACGGCATTATCCGTATAAGAGTCTGTCATCAAGATATAATTGACCGGGTCAAGCGTGTATGTATATAAAGACGTTGTATACATAGTTACATCTTCTATCGTCGACCAATATGATTCATCAGTCAGTTGATCTTTAGGAGCTTTATCCAAAAAAGAGTCATTGCAACCGACTGTACTCAAAAAGAAGAATGACATAATTACATATTTGAATTTCATAACAATTCGCTTTTAAAATGATACATTTACACCAAAAGAATAATTCTTCGTTAATGGATAGTAGGTACCATACGGAACCTCCGGATCCAGATTGTCAAAACCAGATATGGTAAATAGATTATCCACACTGAAATAGATCCTTAGATTTGAAATTCCGGATTTACTCAGTATTTGTTTCGGGATGGTATATCCCAGTTGCATATTCCTCATTTTCAGATAAGAAGCATTCTGCATCCAGAAGGAAGAGGTTTCCCAGTTCTTCTGTGTATTCTGCATGGACAAACGAGGATACTTAGCATTCGGATTTTGAGGCGTCCAACGGTCTAAATAGTTCTCTACAACTTTACCTCCATTATAAAATGCATAGATAACCTGTTCCCTTGCTATCGCATCTACCATACCAGCTCCCTGCAACAATGCCGAGAAATCAAAATTCTTATATTCAAAACCCAAGCGCAAGCCGAAGTTTATTTTAGGGAAATAAGTCCCTAAAGATTTCCGGTCTTTTTCATCAACAATACCATCGCCATTCAAATCTTTATATTTTAGATCACCTGGCACTACATCTCCTGTTATTTGCTTTGGATGAGCATCGATTTCTGCCTGATCTTTGAAAATTCCTTCACAAACATATCCGTAAATATTATTGATCGGGTCGCCAACAGAACGCCCAGGCGTATCACCTTCCTTCAGATCTGTAATCTCATTATGAACATAACTGAAGTTGAACGTAGCAAAATACTTAAAATCCCGTATCTGATTATTATGCGTCACAACCATTTCCATACCTATATTACGTACTTTACCGGCATTCTGCGTAGGAGCATCAACACCTACAATATCCGGAATCGGCAAATCCAACAAGATATCTTTTGTATTCTTTAGGAAAAAATCACCTGTAAAAGTCACCTTACCTGCCAAGAAAGAGGCATCAACCCCAAGGTCCACCTGGTCTGTCTTTTCCCAGGTTATAATGGAGTTACCCATCTTTCCATTGATTGAAACACCCGGTGTCAACATATTCCCAAAGCTATAGTTTTGTCCGAAAATATAAGTATTATAGAACGCATAGTTACCGATTTCCTGGTTACCCAACTGCCCCCATGAAACTCTAAATTTCAAATTATCCATCCAATCGACATGATAGAAACTCTCTTCTGAAACTCTCCATCCGGCAGAAAAAGATGGGAAAGCACCAAAACGATTATTTTTAGGGAAACGAGATGTTCCGTCATAACGTAAATTAGCTTCAAACAAATAACGATCGTCGAATGAATAGTTGATGCGTCCGAATGCTGAACGTAAGGAATACTCAATCATATTTCCTTCGTTCGACTGTGTTGTAATATCACCAGCATTCACCTCTCCTAAATTATTATTTCCCGGAAGATCCTTTCTAGATGCTCCAAATTGGCGATACTGGTTATACAGTTGTGAATATCCAAGTAACGCACCGACTCCATGTTTACCAAACGTCTTACTATAATTCAAGTAGGCTTGCAAATTCACTTCCCAGGTTTTCTTTTCAAAATCGATCGCTTGGCTACGAGTAGTCTTGATCGGATCTTCTGATTCAGCAGAATAAAAGTTCATACTTCTTGCGAATTTATGCTGATTATTGGAATTAAATGTAACCGCTGCATTTCCTTTTAACGTCAGGCCATCTATAATTTTATATTCGAAGAATGAACTTCCCTGAAAATTATTATTGTAATACTGGTCCTTGCCTCCCAAACGAGCCTCTGCCACAGAGTTATGCTCATTCAGGAACAATCCATAGTTTCCATTTTGAAACTGGATCGGAGTAACCGGAGTCTCACGCAAAGCATGGTAAAAAATATCACTGACACTATAGGCAGCAGGAGATGTCGAACGATCACGATAAGCACTCAGGTAGAGACCGATATTCAGTCTTTCATTCACTTTCAGATCGATATTCGAACGTACACTGAACTTATTATAATCCGAATTGGGAATTAAACCTTCCTTATCATGATACCCCACAGCCAACGAATATTTCAAACCCTCTGTTCCGCCAATCACACTTAAATGATGATTATGAAACAATCCGTTCTCACTCAACAGAGTTCCTAACCAATCACTATTGGGATAATGATCAGGATCGCTCCCATCCTTAAATTTCTGGAGATCTGTTTCTGAGTAAGGGACAGGAAGACCATCATTAGCATAAGCCTCGTTCTGCAACGCGGCATAATTATAAGAATCCAAATAATTTGGCAATCGCGTAGGAGACTGCCAGCCGACATATCCATTATAAGAAATAACCGGCCTTCCGACTATTCCTTTTTTAGTCGTAATCAAAATTACGCCATTCGCAGCACGAACTCCATAGATCGAAGAGGCAGCAGCATCTTTCAATACCGATATATTCTCAATATCATCCGGATTTACGTTATTAAAAGAAGATTCCACTCCATCCACAATAACCATCGCTTCCGCATTTCCCAATGTGCCAATACCTCTTACACGCAATGATCCAATATCAGCTCCCGGTTGTCCAGAACGTTGTATAATAGTCATACCCGGGACTTGGCCTGTTAATAAATTAACGGGACTAGAACTTGTCCGGTTTTGCAACAGATCCGATTTTACATCACTCACTGCACCGGTCAGATTTACCTTCTTCTGTATGCCATACCCTACCACAACTACCTCATCCAATTTTTGCGTATCCTCACGCAACTTGATAGAGAAACTCGTCTTTCCGTTTACCGAAACCTCTTGCGTATTGTAGCCGATATAGGAAACTTGAAGAACCGAGTTGTCATTTATCTCTAACGTAAACCTTCCGTCGAGATCAGTAATCGTACCGTTTGCCGTCCCTTTCTCCACGACGTTCGCCCCAATCACAGGATCGCCATTCCCATCCAGCACGACACCTTTGACCGGGCGATTAACGCCTTTCTTCTTCACCAAAGGGGTCACGACAATCGACTTCCCTGTCACCGCGTATTGCAGTTCTCTGGGACGCAACACCTCATCCAGCACCCGCGCAATGGCTTGGTTGGAGACATCCAAGGTCACCTTCTCCTTCCCTTCCACTACCACATCCCTGTAGGAAAAGATGTAAGTGGTCTGTTTCTCTACCGCATTGAAGAACTGTTTTAAAGTGGCATTTTTCAGGGAAAGGGTAACATTCCCTGTCTGCGCGAATACAAATATTGGGCTAAGAGATAAAAATAGGATCAAAAAAATTATATAGCCACAATTGTTTTTTCTACTTTTGGACATACTTTACTTTTTAAATGGATACATTCTGTTTACTATGGCTTGAAGCCACCCCGGTAATGGAGTATCTATTCAGGGGAACCGGAAAATCTCGACCATTTTTCGGTTTCTTTTTTATTGTCTTAAGATGAATCTTGTATCATAAAGTATTGATTTAAGGTTATTAATGGATTTAAGGTTATTAAATGTGGATTGATTCTATTCTATATAGACCTCCTTTCCGCGTATTTCATAGGTGAACCGATAATGTTTTTTCAACAATTCCATAGCGTCGGTCACATGCTCGCCATCAAAATTCCCCGTAAATATATCGTTCGCCAAGGAAGGATCGTCAAGATGGATATTCACGCCATATTTCCTCGACAACTTCTCGATGACTTCCCTCAAGGGCACGGAATGGAACACGAGATCCCCTTTCAGCCAAGCTGTCTCAAAACGGTTGTCCGTATTCACTACCGAGATATCGCCTGAGCTTTTATGGAACAAAGCTTTCTCGTTCGGGCTCAAGAGCACTGTACGCGAGGGCTCCGAGCAGGTCACTATCTTGATCTTCCCCGACACCAGCGCCATCTCTATCACATCTTCCTCATCATACGCATAGACATTGAAACAGGTGCCCAGCACCTCAATATCCAAATATCCCGTATGGACGACAAACGGTTTTTCAGCGTTCTTTGTCACCTCAAAATAGGCTTCCCCCTCCAGATTCACTTTCCTCCGTTCCTTTCCAAAGTCAGGCATATAGCTCAGTCTGGACTCCGCGTTCAGCCGGACCTTCGTCCCATCCGGCAGAACGACCCCGGCTCTTTCTCCACGATCGGCGGACACGATCAGCTCACCCGCTTCCTCATCCTGAATATGCGCGGAAAAGTACAAATAAGCCGAGAGCAAGCTCAACAACGGGATCAGCAGGATAGCGGCTATACGGGCCAGCTTACGCGAGAGCAGGGCAACACGATTCCTCCGTGTACGCTTCTCTATCCCGGTAAACATGTCGGCCACCAAATCCTCATCCAAGGCATCCATCGGCCGGGTCTCTTTCCACAAATGAGACAGATGAACCGAAAGCTCATCATCGTCCGATTCATTGACCAACAGACGTAGCTCCCTTGATTCCTCCGCCGAGATCGTTTGATCCAGATATTTGGAAAGCAAATGATATATACGTGATTCCTGCATCATCCGTTTTTTTGCAAGTAATACACTTGACAAACGGATTTATAACACACCTTTTATTATGCTATAAAACATAAAATCATAAAAAATCACTTACGTAAGGAAGAAAAGCGAAAAGAGGAAGATGTAGCCCTGCAACTCTTTCCGCAGGATATGCAAGGCTTGTGAGATCTGATTCCGGACGGATTGTTCCGTGATAGAGGTTTTAGCGGCAATCTCGCTGACAGACATACCCTGTTCCTTGTTTAACTCAAACAATTCACGCTGGCGCAGGGAAAGCTTTCGCTTCGCCAATTCCAAACGATGGTCAAACTCCTCCAAGGAGAATTTTCGCTCCACCGGCGCCTCCTCCTCCCCTCCGGGCTCATTAAAAGCGACATCCTCCAGTAGAAGCGAGCGGTTCACCTGCCTGCGAAGCTCATTCAGCAATAAGTTTTTCGCCATAGTGAACAGGAAAGAGCTGAACGACTTGTCCGGATCAATATATTCCCTATGTATCCACACCTTGATGAAGGTCTCCTGGACAATGTCCTTCGCCAATGCGTCTGAATGGGATATACCTAAGGAAAACGCATATAATCGAGACACATATAACTCATATAGGTACGTGAAATCCTTATATGAGCCTTTCCGCAAGCGTTCAAGATATATCCGTTCTGAATCCATAACTCTCACCACGTATCAAACGCGAATATAAAAAAACATATCCAAAGAAAAGATAAAAAAACGTTCGCCATGAAAATCAGGACGGACAAAGTCACAGGCTCGGATTTCCAAGATCTAAGTACTTCACCTCCCCCAAAAGCGCGACCACCGCCAACTTTTCGCGAAAACGGCTCCCTGTTTCCATTAAACTTTCAGCGGGAAATGAAGTCTATTTCCTCAGATACGCTAAGAATGTAAACCTTATTATGGCATGAACCCGGGGAAATACCTTTTCGCGTTGTTGATGATCCTGCTCGCGCAGATGGCCTCCGCCCAGCGGAATGGGGCGAGCGTAGCGGGATCGGTGGTTGAGAGAGGGACCTCCACTCCCATCGAGCAGGCCACCGTACGCCTGTTGAATCCGAAGGACAGTAGCATGGTGCGCGGCGTGGCGAGCGCCCGCGACGGCAGTTTCACCCTGCTGAACGTGAAGGCGGGCGATTACCTGCTGAACGTTTCTTACGTGGGATACGAGCCGCTTTACCAGAAGGTGAGCGTCAACGGGAAGCGGGCCAGCCTCAACGTGGGCAAGGTCGAGCTAAGCCCCGACGCCATCGCCTTGGGGGAGGCGGTCGTGATCGGAAAGGCGCCCGAGGTGACCGTACGTAACGACACCGTGGAGTATAACGCAGATTCCTACAAGCTGACCGAGGGATCCGTACTGGAGGATCTGCTCAAGAAGATGCCGGGTGTGGAGGTGGACAGCGAGGGAAAGATCACCGTGAACGGGAAAGAGATCAAGAAGGTGATGGTGGACGGGAAGGAGTTCTTCTCCGACGACCCGAAGGTGGCGTCGAAAAACCTGCCGGCCAAGATGATCGACAAGATACAGGTGCTCGACAAGAAAAGCGACATGGAGCGGATGACGGGATTTGACGACGGGGAGGAGGAGAACGTCATCAACCTGACCGTCAAGCCGGGAATGAAACAGGGATGGTTCGGCAACGCTTACGCCGGTTACGGGAGCGAGAAGCGATACGAGGCGAACGCGATGGTGAACCGCTTCGTGAACAACGACCAGATCACCCTCATGGGTGGGGCGAACAACACGAACAACATGGGATTCTCGGATCTCGCCTCTACCATGTTCTCCGGGATGAGGGGACGGGGTGGTGGCTTCGGCGCAGGAAGCGGGATCACCTCCTCGGGCAACGCGGGGCTGAACTTCAGCAAGGAGTTCGGCAAGACATTCATCCTCGGCGGGAACACCCGCTACTCGCACTCGAACAACGAGGCTTACAGCAAGCGGGAGCGGGAGAACATCCTGCCCGGCGACAGCGTGTCATACGAGAACAGCGAGGCGATCAGCCATACGAAAAGCGATAACATAGGCGTTGACTTCCGGATGGAGTGGACTCCGGACACGCTTACCAAGCTGATTTTCCGCCCCCGGTTTAGCCTCAGCCACAGCGAGAGCGATTATGCCAGTGACGCCGTCACGCTCGATAACGACCGCGACACGGTAAACACCAACCGATCCACCAACAGCTACCTGAGCAATGGCTACGACCTGAACGGGCAAATAGAGTTCAGCCGCAAGCTGAACAGCCGCGGGCGGGTGATCAGCGCCTCGATCTCGGGTGGTAACAGCCACTCTACGAGCGATGGGATGAACCGTTCCGACTTGGTCTATTTCAACCAGTCGGGCAACGGCAGGAACAGCCTCATCGACCAGCAGTCGCGCTACGAGAACAACGGGTTCAACTACCGGCTCTATCTCTCGTGGGTAGAGCCGATCGGCCGAGGCAACTTTATCCAGGCCTCTTACAGCTTCCGCCAGCAGCGGCAGGAGGCGCTGAAGAGCGTGTACAGCCAAGATGAGGAGGGGGTATACAACGTATTGGATACGGCTTACAGCCAAAGTTACCGCAACAACTTCATCAGCCAGCGGGCGAGCCTGAGTTTCCGGTCGCAGCGCGAGAAGTTCAATTATACGATCGGATTGAACTTAGATCCCTCCTTCTCCAAGAGCGAGAATTTCGTGGGAGATACCATCCTGTCGAGCCTGTCGCGCAAGGTGGTGAACCTCTCGCCGATGGCGCAGTTCAACTACCTGTTCAGCAAACGCACGAACCTCCGAATAACCTACAACGGGAGCACTAACCAACCGAGCATGACGCAGCTGCAACCGGTGGCGGACATCTCCGACCCGACAAACATACGGATCGGTAACCCGGACCTGAACCCGCGCTACACGAACAACGTATCCGTCCATTTCCGCCGGTTCACGCCGGAGAAGCAGCGAGCCTTCATGGTGATGCTCAACGGGAGCTTCGTCATCAACGACATCGTGAGCTACACCTCGTACGACCAGGCGACCGGCGTACGTACCTCCACTTACCGCAACGTGAACGGGAATTACAACATGAACGCACGTGTCATGCTGAATACCCCCTTGCGTAACAAGCGTTTCTCGATCAACACGAGCACGATGTTCTCGTACGCCAACCGGAACGGCTATATCAATACGGAGAAGAACACGAACCGGAACTTAGTCGCCTCCGAGCGGGCTGGGATCGACTTCCGGTCGGATCTCCTGGATCTCGGCGTGAACGGGAACTTCCGCTACAACGGGGCGCGCAACTCCTTGCAGGCGGAGAACAACCAGAACACCTTCAATTACGGCGTGGGGGGCTATACCACGATCTATCTTCCCCTCGACTTCAAGGTCGAAAGCGACATCACCTGGTCCACCAACTCCGGGTATGGGGAGGGATTCGAGCAAAACGAGCTGCTATGGAACGCCTCCGCCTCAAAGTCGTTCCTGAAGAATAACCAAGGCACACTGCGCTTCAAGATCTACGACATCCTGCGAAGGCGCAGCAACATCTCGCGTACCATCACGGCCAACTATACCCAAGACGCGGAATACAACACATTAGGCAGCTATTTCATGGTGCATTTTATATACAGGTTCAACGTATTCAAGGGCGGAGCCACGGCGAAAGATCGCCCGGGCCCCGGAAGGGGACGCCCCGGACGAGCCCCGATGGGACCACCGCCTTCCCCGCCGGGAGGACATCCCTAAGCCATCTCCCCCGGCTCACGCGAAAGCGGGCGGAGGAATCTTACCTCATCCTATCCGCGAACAAAAGCTGCACATTTTAACTCCATTAGGGCAAAAAGGTGATCCATACGGAGATAAAAAGCATAATTAACATTTAAACCCTATTATTTTTACCTTTTTTGTCTAAATATTAAACTAAAATGCACGTTATTTGCTCAGAGATTAAGAGAAAGAGATTGATATGAGGAAGTCTACGATTTGGTTGCTTGCCGTAGTGATGGCTTTCGCTTTCGCGGGATTGCTATACCTGCAAATAAACTACGTGAGCATTATACTGAAGACCCGCAGCGAGCAGTTTAACGAGACCGTGAAACGCAGCCTGCGCCAAGTATCCAAGAATCTCGAGTTAGACGAGACCCGGAAATACTTGGAGGAGGATATTAAGCGGGACGAGATCAACTTCATGTATCAAAACGCGCCCAACGCCCAAAGCCTCGGGCAGGTAATCAACAAAGAGAAGTACCAGCTACATATAAAGGACTCTAACGGGAACGTGCAGCAGATCGAGATGCAGCATTTCAGCGCGCATAAGTTCGAGCCGCTCGCCTCGCTTCCCAAACGGCAGACGGAGAGCAGTATCGTGACGACCTCCAAGGATTTGCAGAAAACGCTCAAAAGGCGTTATCAATACCAAGGGGGACTGATCGAGGAGGTGATCTACAACATCTTATATACCGCCAACCTGAAGCCGATAGAGGAACGTATCGACTTCAAGAAATTAGACGAGTACCTGCGGACGGAATTTATCAACAACGGACTGAACCTGCCGTTCATATTTTCTGTTATTAACAAGAATGGCGACGTGATCTACCAGAATGGGGAGATCGTGAGGCAACCGATCGCTTCGGATGTCATCACCCAGGTGCTTTTCCCGAATGATCCGCCCTCGAAACTTAACTACCTGAGGGTTTATTTCCCGACGAAAGGCGACTACATCTCCAGCTCGATCACGTTCATCGTACCGTCGGTCATTTTCTCGCTGATCCTGTTGATCACCTTCGTATTCACGATCTATATCGTATTCCGGCAAAAACGGCTGTCGGAGATGAAGAATGATTTTATCAACAACATGACACACGAGCTGAAGACCCCGGTATCGACTATCTCGTTGGCGGCCCAGATGCTGAAAGACTCGGATATAACCAAGAGCCCGGATGTCTTCAAGCATATATCAGGCGTGATCAACGACGAGACGAAGCGGCTGAGCTTCTTAGTGGAGAAGGTGCTGCAAATGTCGCTGTTCGAGCGGCAGAAGGCGGCGCTCAAGCTAAAGGAGATCGACGCGAACGACCTGTTGGCGAACGTGGCGAACACGTTCGTACTGAAAGTGGAGAAGTACGGCGGGACGATGGATATAGACCTCCAGGCCACCGAGTCGAATATCTACGTGGACGAGATGCATATCACCAACGTATTGTTCAACTTGATGGATAACGCGGTCAAGTACCGCCGCCCGGAGGTACCCTTGACGCTGATGGCACGTACGTGGAACGAGAACGGGAAGCTGCTCATCTCCGTGGAGGATAACGGCATAGGGATCAAGAAGGAGTACCTGAAAAAGGTGTTCGACCGCTTCTTCCGCGTGCCGACAGGCAACGTGCACGACGTGAAAGGCTTCGGGCTCGGGCTTGCCTACGTGCGGAAGATCATAGAGGATCATAAGGGCACGATCCGGGCCGAGAGCGGGACGGGCAACGTAGGAACGAAATTTATTATTACTTTACCTCTTATAAAAAGTTAGTTATGGAAGAAAAACTAAAGATCTTCTTTTGTGAAGACGATGAGAACTTGGGTATGCTTTTAAGGGAATACTTACAAGCGAAGGGTTATGTAACGGACTTATTCTCCGATGGAGAAGCGGGCTACAAAGGCTTTACGAAAGGGAAATATGACCTTTGCGTATTGGATGTCATGATGCCGAAAAAAGACGGATTCACCTTGGCGCAAGAGATCCGCTCGATCAATCCGGACATACCTATCATCTTCCTCACGGCCAAGACCATGAAAGAGGATATATTGGAAGGATTCAAGATCGGCGCGGACGACTACTTGACCAAGCCTTTCAGCATGGAGGAGTTGCTACTGCGCATCGAGGCGATCTTACGCCGCGTGAAAGGGAAGAAGATGCGGGACATCCCGTTCTACAAACTGGGGAATTTCTTGTTCGACACCCAGAAACAAACGCTGGCTATCGGTGACAAGGTGACGAAACTGACAACCAAGGAGTGTGAGTTGCTGAGCTTGCTTTGCGCTCATGCCAACGAGATCCTGGAGCGTAATTACGCATTGAAGACCATCTGGGTGGACGACAACTATTTTAACGCTCGAAGCATGGATGTCTATATCACGAAGCTCCGTAAGCTGCTGAAAGATGATCCGGGCATCGAGATCATCAACATCCACGGAAAGGGTTACAAGCTGATTACCCCCTCAGGAGAGGATCAGGCACGCGAGGAGGGCATACAGGTACTCTGATCGCGATCGAGCCCCAAGATAAAATAGTGGGATAAAATAGGAAGCCCCTCTGGAATAGGTATTACACCTAATTCCGGAGGGGCTTCTACTGTACGTTAATCCGGATTACTCTTTCCGGAGAGCATCTTTAGTTCCAAATGCTTTCTCATATTTATATTTCCAAACGATGAACAGGGCAAGCACTCCGACAGTTACCAAAAGCCCTAACCATTGGGAAATGGAAGCCGGGAGCGACAAGCCTTCCGGGGCGATGAAGATATAGGTGGAACAAACCGCCGTCATGAACACCGCGGGGATCAAGGTGACCCAATAGAGCTTCTTGGCCTGTACCATATAGACGGTCACCGCCCACAAGGTGAACACCGCCAAGGTCTGGTTACTCCAAGCGAAATAACGCCAGATCATGTCGAATCCATCCTTGTCCTTCAAGCTATAAAGCAGGATAGCGATCGCGACGATGAACATCGGCACACAAATCTGCAAGCGCTTGGCGATCGTCTTCTGCTCCATATGCAAGAAATCGGCCACGATCAAGCGTGCGGAACGGAAAGCGGTATCGCCCGAGGTGATCGGGGCGGCGATCACGCCCAATACGGCCAGCACGCCTCCTACCGTACCTAACCACTCTTTCGTGATGCTGTCCACCACTACGGCGGCGTTATCCTCATCCATACCATGCTCGTGGAAGAAATAGGTAGCCGCGGCAGCCCAGATCAAGGCAACAATCCCCTCCGTTATCATCGCACCATAAAAGACGGGCTTCGCATGACGCTCGTTCGTGATACAACGAGCCATCAACGGGCTTTGGGTAGCATGGAAACCGGAGATCGCCCCGCAAGCGATACTTACAAACATGATCGGGAAAATCGGCAGGCCGTCAGGGTGCGTATTCGTCAGACCCTCCGTGAGCTCAGGGAGATCTGGGTGATTCACGTAGAGCATCGCCAAGATGCCAACCGCCATAAACAGCAGGGCGATAGCGAACAAGGGATAGATCTTGCCAATGATCTTGTCGATCGGCAACAAGGTGGCCAACAGATAATAGATAAAGACGACGACGATCCAGAAAGTCGTATCTAAATAATCAGGAGTCAACTTCGCCAACAACCCGGCCGGGCCGGCCACAAAGACCGCCCCGACGAGAATCATCAGGACAACCGTGAAGCCTCGCATGAACTGCTTGAAATTCTTTCCTAAATACCGGCCGATCAGCTCAGGCAAGCTCTCGCCGTCATGGCGCAAGGATAGCATCGCCGACAAGAAATCATGCGTAGCCCCCGCAAAAACACTACCCAACACAATCCAGAGGAACGAAGAGACTCCGAACTTCGCGCCCAGGATAGCTCCAAAAATAGGGCCCAAACCCGCGATATTCAAAAATTGAATCATGAAAATCTTCCAAGTAGGCATCGGGATGTAGTCCACTCCATCTTGTTTCGTGAAAGCCGGGGTCACACGCTTGGGATCAATCCCAAATATACGCTCAACAAATTTTCCATAGGTGAAATAGCCGACAATAAGGGCTAGCAAACAACAAGTAAAAGTTATCATGGTATCATTAATATAATTGATCGGTTAAAGAAAAAGATATAAAAAATCCATCAAGGATATTCACTGTCTCTTTTCAAAAGTCGAATATCCTTGATGGATGAATGCTTCCGGTTAGCTCAACAGGCGCTTGACCGTATCGGAGATTGCCCGTCCTTCCGCTTTTCCGGCTAAGGCTTTCGTGGCGACACCCATCACCTTGCCCATATCTTTCGGGCCAGCCGCCCCGACTTGTTCGATGATCTTTTTCAACTCCGCCTCTAACTCTTCAGCGGACATGGGCTGAGGCAAGTATTTCTCGATCACCTTTACCTGTTCCAGCTCCATATCCGCCAAATCTTGGCGTCCTTGCTGCACATAGATAGCGGCCGAATCCTTTCCCTGCTTCACCAACTTTTGCATGATCTTCAACGCATCAGCGTCGCTCAAGGTATCATTCGCTCCGGGAGCCGTCTTCGCTTCCAGGAAGAATTTCTTCACGTTCCTCAAAGTCTCCAAGGCAACCTTGTCCTTGGCTTTCATCGCGTTCTTAATGTCATCGCTTACTTTGTCGAATAAACTCATGATCTTATCTTATTTTATTACAATCTATTATTGAAAAATGATACGTTGTTTGCCCTTCTGTTGCGGCTCTTGGCGCAAGGTATTCGCCTGAGTGGACCGCTGGTATGGGGTCGGGGCAGACACCTCCTTCCCTGAAGTCTTGGAGCGGGCCTCGGAAATAATCTTCGGATCCCGGTTATATGTCGGATTCTCTTCTAACTTGGCGATCAGGAAATCATCATCCAACTCCTCCTGTGTCAGGATAACCACCTCCACCCGGTTAGAGAAATGGCCATCTGTAACGCTTTGCCCATAATACTTCTTCATCAACTCCCTATTCTTACGCTCCTTCTCCTGCTGCTCACGCTCCTTCTCTCGCTGCTTACGTTCATCCATCTCATCCGAAACGGAGACATCATCCACTGTAAATCCAGTAGCTAAGATCGTCATCTTCACCTTATTTCCCAAGGTATTGTCGATAGCCGTTCCCCAAATCACCTCAATGTCCTCATTGAACTCCGACATGAAATCATGCACATCGTTCATCTCCTCCATCCGAAGCTCCGCCTCCTCGCTGAAATAAACATTAAACAGGATCTTCTTGGCATTTCGGACATCATTATTACTTAACAACGGGGAATTCAGCGCATCCGCCACCGCCTGACGGACACGTCCCTCACCTTCGCCATAGCCATTGCTCATCAACGCCACACCACCGTCCTTCATCGTGGTATTCACATCCGCGAAGTCCAAGTTAATAATACCGGGAAGGGTAATGATCTCCGCGATACTCTTGGCAGCCACCGTCAAGGTGTCATCCGCCTTACCAAATGCATTCATTACCGTAAGGTCTGAATAGATCTCGCGAAGCCGTTCATTATTGATCACCAACAGAGCGTCCACGTTCTTGGCGATCTCCTCCACGCCATTCAACGCCTGGATAATCTTCGGTTTCCCCTCGAACAGGAAGGGAATGGTCACGATACCTACCGTCAATATGCCCATATCCTTAGCGATACGTGCGATCACGGGGGCAGCCCCGGTTCCGGTTCCTCCACCCATTCCTGCCGTGATAAAGACCATCTTCGTGCCATCGCCCAACAACTTTTGGATGTCTCCCGTACTTTCCTCGGCAGCCATCATCGCCCGTTCCGGCTTATTTCCGGCACCCAGTCCTTGGGTGATCTCACGTCCTAACAGAAGTTTAATAGGGACATCCGAGCGGTTCAAAGCCTGGTTATCCGTATTACATAATACGAACGTGACGTCGTGTATGCCTTCCTTGTACATGTGAGTTACCGCGTTTCCGCCACCTCCACCAACTCCTATTACCTTAATGATCTTAGGAGTGTCCGTCGGCAAATTAAATTTCAGTATCGTATCGTCCATAGTCTTCGTATCTTTGCACATAATCTTCCGGTTTTATCACATTCGCAGATCAGGGTTATCATCTTTTCCTATCGTCATCGTCAAAAAGTGTACCACTAAAGTTCTCGATTCTTTTTGTCAATGATCTGAACAATCCCCCTTTTGGCTGGGGCCTTGGATTCTCCGGGACAGACACTTCTTCAGGTTCCGGCTTCTGAACAACCGTTGGCTTTGGCTCAACGACCGGCTTTTCCTTAGGTTCCGGGACAGGCGGGATATACTCGGCACAATTCTCCGATCCCCTCGCCAGCAGCCCAATCGCCACCGCATACCCGGGATTCATGGCGACAGACAAATCACCACCTGCCACCAATCCTTTCCGTACGGAAGAATAATAGCGAACCTCCAACTTCAGTTTCTCACGCATCACGTCCACCAAATCTTTCAAGGCAGCCGCACCACCTGTGATCACGACTCCCGCTCCCAACTTGTCCATCATGCCCGTATCCTCAATCTGCTTATGCACATTCGCCAGGATCTCGTTCATGCGTGCCACGACCACATTATTCAGCTCGGTCAGTTTGATCTCACGCAAGCCCATGCCATCCGCCAGATTTACCGAGATCTGCTTATCATCGTTCTTGTCATTCTTGGCTGATCCATAAGTCACCTTCAAGCGTTCCGCCTCCGCCTCCACGACATTGAGTGTCGTTATGTCTTTCGTGATCAGATGTCCGCCTAACGGTATCACGGACAGACTCACCAACTGCCCTCCCTTATAGACGGACACAGAAGTCACACCGGCTCCAAAATCGACCAAGGCGCACCCCAGATCCTTCTCATTCACGCTAAGCACCACATCCGCCAACGCAAGCGGAGAGATCAAGATCCCTGCGATTTTCACTCCCGTCTGCTCCTCGACATTATGTATCACATTCAACCTCAAAGAAGGCCCACCGACAATCAACTTATACCGGGCATCGATACGCCTGCAAGATACGCCTACCGGGTTCAGTTCCGGCTTATCATCTATATCATCTAAATAATAAGACGGGGAAACCACATCGAGAACTCGCGTTTGTTTCGGTTGATAGGCCTTACAGTCCTGATATAACGAGTTGATAATCTCCTCTGTGACTACCCCTTCCGTGCCTAAAACCTTACTGACCGTATGGTCTATCGAGCGGATCGACTGTCCGCCCACCCCTACATATACCTTCCGGATCTTGTACGTCCCTTGCTTATCATCCCGCTTGCTATTCAGCTTATTCTCCAGCTTCTTGATCAGGCGATTTACTTGCATCGCCGTCTCCTCCACCTTATATACACATCCTCTTCGTATGCAGATTCCTGAATCCTCCACCTCATGAGCGATAATCGAAAGAGCGCCCGAGGCATCCTTGGTACCTACGATTCCCACCATGTGGGAGGTACCCAAATCAATAGCCGCGATAAAGTCTGTGTATGCCATATCTTTACTTTTTAGTACAAACGATTTGATTCTTATATTTCAAATTGATCATGCTGTACTTCTCCCAACCAACCTTGGGGATGGCCTGTTCGTAGAAAAGCCGCAAGTTCGCGAGCTTCTCCTCGAACCCATCCAACGATCCCAGCATGATCCGGTGGTTCCCCACCCTCGGGATAAGTTCTACATCGTTATCCGGATGAACATAAATTTGCTCAATCTGGTCATTCCAGAACTCATTCCCTTGCAAAAATAATGCAAATTTGTATAAGTCGGTCACGGCAAGTTCTTTTTCCACGTAACCTGTCGCGATCGGCACACGTGCCACGTACCTCCGGCTGATCGGCATTGTCGTGCCATGATTATCGACGTAATAATTGCCTCTCACGCCCATGATCCGGAGGATAGGGATTTTCTGCGTCACCTCCAGCTTGATAATTCCGGAGGGTGTCTTATACGCCTCTACATGAGCGATCATCTCATTCTTCAGCAACTCGGTCTCGATCCGCTCCGTATTGATCTCATTCATAGACTGATCGATGGGATTGAGATGAGCTGCCTTCAGCAATGAGATCAACTCGGCCTCGCTCACGAAGTGCTTGTCAAGGCTATCCTTCACCACGACACGCAGATCCTTGCAAGCCACATCCTGCCGCTCCTCCCGGAAAAAGAAGGAGACGGCCGCGATGTAACAAAACAACAACATCGCTATTACTATGGAAAATATCCGGATCACGATTTGTTCACTTGTTTAAGCAATATTTCCTTCACGGGCTCCACCAAGCGATCGATGTCGCCGGCACCCACCATCAAGACGACCTCATACTTACCGGAGGCGATCACGCCAAGCAGCTCTTCCTTCCGGCACATACGCTTGGAAGGGATCGTCACCTTGTCGAAAATGATCCGGGAAGTCACGCCCGGTATCGGTTCCTCCCTCGCCGGATAAATATCCAGCAAGATCAACTCATCCAACAACGATAGGCTGGCGGCGAAATCGTCGGCGAAATCCCGTGTCCGGGTATAGAGGTGAGGCTGGAAAATCCCTGTCACCTTTCGCCCCGCATATAGCTCCTTCACCGACAATATACTTTGCGCCAATTCCTTCGGATGGTGCGCGTAATCATCGATCAAGACCACTTGATCCGTCTTCAGGTGGAAATCGAACCGCCGATGCGCCCCCTCGAAGGTCGCCATTCCTCGCTTGATCTCCTCCGGGGTCACCCCATTCAGCCAAGCGATCGCCATCGCCGCGACCCCATTCTCCACGTTCACTTTCACCGGGACACCCAGCTCCACGTCGGGGATGACCACGCCGGGACCAACGAAATCGAAGGTGATATTCCCCGCTTGGGCACGGACATTCTCCGCGTAAAAGTCCGCCTTCTCTGTCACCGAGTAGGTATATTCACGTACCCCATCCCGCAGACGAGGCGTCACACGGATTCCTTTCTTGATAAGCAGGCAACCGTCGGGACGGATCAAGGAGGTGAATTTCTCGAAGCTCTCCCGATACGCCTCCGCCGTACCATAAATATCTAAATGATCCGGATCGGCGGAAGTGATCACCGCCATATAAGGAGTCAGCCAATGGAAAGAACGATCGAACTCGTCCGCCTCGATCACGGTGAGATCGCTCTTATCAGACAGCATCAAATTACTCTCATAAGGCTTCAAGATCCCGCCTAAGAAGGCGTTGCAATCCACGTGAGAACATTTCAGCAGGTGAGCGAGCATCGACGAGGTGGTCGTCTTCCCATGCGTCCCAGCCACGCACAAGCCGCGGGCGGAACGGGTGATCTCGCCCAGCACCTGGGCCCGCTTCATCACCTCAAAGCCATGCTGGCGGAAATAGGTCAGCTCCGTATGCGACTCGGGCACCGCCGGTGTATAGACCACCAAAGTCTCCCTTGGAGAACGGAATGCCTCACCGATCCGATCCACGCGATCCTCATAATGAATATCGGCACCTTCCTTCCGTAACTCCTCCGTCAAGGCGGATGGTGTCTTGTCGTATCCGCCGACCCGTTTCCCCTTCGAGAGGAAATAGCGGATCAAGGCGCTCATGCCAATGCCTCCAGCCCCTACAAAATATACTGATTTCACGTTATTTATATCCATCTTCTCTAATTCTCATTCCTTATTTATAATCTTGACGATCTCATCCACGATCCGATCCGCGCTATGCCGTTGAGCCAGCGTCTCGATATTCCGGCCCATACTCTCCAACCGTGCCTCATCATGCACGAGCCGCAAGGCGGTCGGTACTAAATCACGCTCCGCATCCTTGTCGGCGACCATCACGGCGGCCTCCTTGTCTACCAGCGCCAACGCGTTCTTGGTCTGATGATCCTCTGCCACGTTGGGCGAAGGCACCAAGATGACCGGCTTACCAAGCAGGCAAAGCTCCGAGATCGAGCTCGCCCCGGCGCGCGAGATCACCAAGTCGGCCGCGGCGTAGGCGTAATCCATACGCGTGATGAAATCGGAGCACCACACCGGCATACCCCGATAGGCTTTCAGGTGCTTCGAGGCGTCGTCGTAATAATATCGCCCTGTTTGCCAAATAACCTGGGCATCCGACGCGAAAAACTTGTCCAAGTCTCCTTGGATACTTCGGTTGATCGTCCGGGCCCCTAAGCTACCCCCCACCACGAGGATCGTTTTCCTCTCCGGGGAGAGACCAAAGAAAGCCAGCGCCTCCTCCCGCTTACCCCGCGCCTCTTCCAGATCCTTCCGTACCGGGTTCCCGGTCATCACGATCTTATCGGCGGGAAAGAATTTCTCCATACCCTCGTAAGCCACGCAGATCCGGTCGGCTTTCTTGGCCAGCAACTTATTGGTCACCCCGGCATACGAGTTCTGTTCCTGGATCAAGGTAGGTATCCCTAAGGAGGCAGCCATCCACAAGGTCGGTCCGCTGGCATATCCCCCGACACCCACGGCGATGTCCGGCCGGAAATCCCGGATCGTCTTTTTCGCCAGCCGGAGGCTCTTCAGCAACCTTGCCACGACCTTCACGTTATTCATCAGATGGGCCCGATCGAAACCACTGACCGGCAACCCGACGATCTGATACCCCGCCGCCGGCACCTTGTCCATCTCCATGCGGTCTTCCGCCCCCACGAACAAGATTTCCGCGTCAGGGAAACGCTTCCTCAATGTATTCGCGATCGAGATGGCCGGGAAGATATGTCCTCCCGTACCCCCACCGCTAATGATAATTCGATATGCTTTCATACTTTCTCTATCCCATTTTAGCATTTTCCATGCCATTCACCGCGCTCACCGGAGCATCTGGCACCCAATTGGAGATCTCCTCTTCTGTCAACGCGGAAGAAGACGAAGCGGTCTCGTTTCCAAGCTCCTCCTCTTCCTCGTCGCCCATGTGGGCCCCGAAACGGCTTATACTCAATATAATCCCTATATAGACGCAGGAGATGACCGTGGAGGTTCCTCCCCGGCTTACCAAGGGCATCGGCTGACCGGTGACAGGGATCATATTAACCGCCACCGCCATATTCGCCAAAGCCTGCACCACAAGCATCAAGCCACACCCCAATACCAACAACTTCGGGAATAGCTTATCGCATCTCCGGGCGATCATTCCTACCCTCACCAACAACCAAAGATAGAGCAACAACACGACTACTCCTCCTACCAAGCCGAGTTCCTCGATAATAATCGCATAAATGAAGTCGGAATAGGCCTGCGGCAAGAAATCCCGCTGCTGCCCATGTCCCGGAAGCTGGGGGGACAACCCTCCCCGGGCGATAGCGATCTTCGCGTGCGTGACCTGATAATTCTCTTTGTTGAAGAGGTCTTTGGCATCCAGCGTATCATTATTGGATTGGGCAGCCAGACGGCTTTTCCAAGTCACCACACGATCCAGCAAAGGCAGCTTCTCCCATACCGAATCCGGCACGACAAACCACGAAGCCACGAAAACGCCCATAGCCACCGCTATGATCCCGGTCCATTTAGCTAACCTTCTCCATGAGATCTGACCGATAAACATCATCACCCAGCAGATCACGCCCAACATAAAGGCCGTTGAGAAATTTTCCGGAAGAATCAACAAACAGGATACACCGACCCCACCCATGATCCACCAGAAGATCTGCTTCTCAGGGAGTTTACCCCGACGGCTCAACATGAAAGCGACAAATATGATACAGCTCAACTTCGCCAATTCCGAAGGCTGTATCTGGAAGCCGAATATCGACAGCCAGCGTTGCGCATCGTTCGTTTTATCACCAACGACAAGGGTCACCAATAACAACACGATCGAAAGAGGCAATCCGATCACTCCCACCGCCATCAGTCGCGAAGGAATGTTATGCAAGATCAGGACCGCCACGAACCCCGCGAACAGGAAAGACGCATGACGGGCGATCGGCAGCCAGTGATTCGCGTTCTTATAAGCCAACGTGCTGGTAGCGCTGAACACCTCCACTGCCGAGATCAGGCAGAGAAACATGAAAATAACCCATATTACCCGATCTCCCTTGAATAGTTTACTCGCCAGATCCATAGACTCTTTTCCTTATCATAGGTTACGAACACACGCCTTGAACTGATCTCCCCGATCCTCGTAGTTCTTGAAAAGATCGAAACTGGCGCAACAGGGAGAAAGCAATACCGTATCTCCCTTGCGAGCCATACGATAGGCCTTCGAGACTGCCTCCTCCATAGAGCGGGCGTCCTCGATCTGTTCCACCTTCCCGTCGAAGAAAGCGTGCAACTTGGCGTTGTCCACGCCTAAAAAGATCAAGGAATGCACCTTCTTCCGCACCAATTCCTCAATTTCCGTATAGTCGTTTCCCTTATCTGTCCCACCTAATATCAATACGACCGGAGTTGTCATGCTTTGCAAGGCATACCAACAAGAATTCACGTTCGTGGCTTTCGAGTCGTTGATGTAATCAACACCACGTACCCGAAGAACTTTCTCCAAACGATGCTCGACACCCATGAAATCGCTGAGCGACGCCCGGATTTTCTCGTCATGGATGTCCACTACCTTCGACGCTATGCCCGCGGCCAACGAGTTGTACAGGTTATGCGTCCCCGACAATGCCAAATGATCTTGTTCCATCGTAAATGTACCATTAGCTGTTTCAATAACTACTTGATTATTTTCCGTATATCCTTTGACACCCTCCTCATGGGTCTCGGCGAACGGATAAAGAGTAGCCGCGGGACATCGCTTGGCGATCTCTCGCGCTATGATCGGATCATCGTTCCAGAAAATAAAGGCATCCGCCTCTGTCTGGTTTTGCAAGATACGGAATTTCGCGTTCACGTAGTTCTGCATCTCATAATTATAGCGATCTAAATGATCGGGTGTTATATTCAACAGGATAGCGATGTCAGCCTTGAAGTCATACATATTATCCAACTGGAAACTGCTCAGCTCGATAACATATACCGCATGTGGGTCTTCCGCCACCTGGAGGGCGAGACTGTTCCCCACGTTCCCGGCCAAGCCTACATCCACGCCCGCCTCTTTCAGGATATGGTACGTCAGCATGGTAGTCGTTGTCTTGCCGTTGCTGCCCGTGATACAGATCATTTTCGAATCGGTATATCGTCCCGCGAACTCAATCTCGGAGATAATGGGTATCCCCTTCGCCTTTACCTGCTGTATGATGGGAGCCTTATCGGGAATCCCCGGGCTCTTGACGATCTCGTCGGCATTCAAGATGTCGGCTTCCGTATGCTGTCCCTCCTCCCATCGGATCGCATGGCGGTCCAGCATATCCTTATATTTAGGCTTGATCGACGACTTATCGGAGACGAACACGTCGAATCCTTTCGCCTTCGCCAAGACAGCGGCTCCGGCACCACTCTCTCCTGCCCCTAATATAACCATTCTCTTCATAAACCTCATCAATTTAATCCTTCTATATCTTATCTCATCTTCAACGTAACGATCGTGATCACCGCCAGGATAATGCCGATCAGCCAGAAACGGACCACGATCTTCGACTCGGGCACTACGTTAAACGGTTTCTGTATCAAAGCCTGTATGCCCGCGTTACCCGGTTTCTGGAAATGATGGTGCAAAGGAGCCATCTTGAAGATACGGCGTCCTTCCCCATATTTCCTCTTCGTATATTTAAAGTAAGCGACCTGCAACATGACAGAGATGTTCTCCACCAAGAAGATTCCACACAGGATCGGGATCAGTAATTCCTTCCGGATAATGATAGCGAACACGGCGATGATACCACCCAGCGTAAGGCTTCCGGTATCTCCCATGAAGACCTGAGCCGGATAAGCGTTGTACCACAGGAATCCTACCGTAGCTCCGATGAAGGCGGCGGCATATACCACCAGTTCCTCCGCCCCGGGAATAAACATGATGTTCAGGAACGAGGCGAACTCAAAGTGAGACGACATATAGGCCAGGATACCAAGCGCCACCCCAATGATGGCCGAGGTCCCGGCCGCCAGACCGTCCAAGCCATCCGTCATATTGGCTCCGTTAGAAACGGCTGTCACCACAAATATAACCATAAAAACGAACAACAGCCAAGCCGCCTCCTCTTTATATTCGCCCGCCCAGCTGACCAAGCTCGCGTAGTCGAAGTTATTGTTCTTCACGAATGGGATCGTCGTCTTGGTCGATTTTGTTTCTTGCGCATGATAACGTACCTCCTCGATCACGTTGTCATGACGCACCTCCATGTTCTCCTTGATCACCACGTCCGGGCTCATGAACAGCACCAACCCCACGATCAAGCCCAAGCCGACTTGCCCCACGATCTTGAAACGCCCGTGCATTCCTTCCTTATTCTTCTTGAACACCTTGATATAGTCGTCGGCGAAACCCAACACGCCTAACCAGAGCGTCGTCACCAACATAAGGATCACATAGATATTATGCAGCTTGGCACACAGAAGAGTCGGGATCAAGATCGCCACGATAATGATGATACCCCCCATCGTAGGCGTACCCTTCTTGCTCATTTGCCCCTCCAAACCTAAGTTTCTCACCGTCTCGCCGATTTGCAGCATCTGCAACCGATCGATGATACGCCGGCCTATCGCCGTGGAGATGAACAACGACAAGATCAAGGCCAAGCCCGAGCGGAAAGAGACATACTTAAACATTCCCGCTCCGGGTAAATCCAACTGATCCAAATAATTAAAAAGATAATAAAGCATCTCGTCTCAAAAAAATTATGGTTGCTGTGTCGAAAAAATCTCCCTTAACTTCTCTCGGTCGTCAAAGTGATGCTTCACGCCCTTGATCTCCTGATAGTCCTCATGTCCCTTGCCGGCGACCAAGATAACATCCCCTTTTCTCGCCAACATCGCGGCGGTCTTGATCGCCTGCGCACGATCGGTGACGCACAAGGTACGCTCCATATCCATACGGCTAAGTCCAGCCACCATATCCCGGATGATCTCGTCCGGCTCCTCAAAGCGGGGATTATCAGAGGTCAGGATCAACTGATCGCTCAACTTGGCCGCCTCTTTCGCCATCAGCGGACGCTTCCCCTTATCCCGGTTCCCACCCGCTCCCACAACGGTGATGATACGTCCTTTCCCCTCCAGCACCTCATGAATGCCATTCAATACATTAGTCAACGCGTCAGGCGTATGCGCGTAATCCACGATCGCCGTATAACCCAACGGGGAAGGGATCGTCTCGAAGCGCCCGGCCACGGATCGCAACGTACTCAGCACGACCAACACCTCCTCTGGATCTTTCCCCAAGGCTACCGCCGCGCCATATACCGCCAGCAGATTGTAGGCGTTGAAACGTCCCACGAAATGGGTCGACACCTCCCGGCCATCCACCAGCATATCCGTTCCCTCGAAATGCGACTCTAAGATCTTGCCCTTAAAATCAGCCAAGGTACGCAGCGAGTAGGTCAACTTACGAGCCTTCGTGTTCTGCAACATCACCATACCCGACTTGTCGTCGGCGTTCGTAAGCGCGAAAGCCTCCGCGGGCAGGTCATCGAAAAACTTCTTCTTTGCCCGCAAGTAATTCTCCACGGTCTTATGATAATCCAGATGATCCCGTGTCAAGTTGGTGAATATCCCGCCAGCGAAATGCAAACCGCTGATACGTCGTTGGTCGATCGAGTGAGAGCTCACCTCCATGAACGCATATTCGCAACCCGCCTCCACCATGCGGGCTATCAGCGCATGAAGCGTCAAGGGATCCGGAGTCGTATGGTCAGTGGGTATCGCCTCTCCATCCACATAATTGCAGACCGTGGAAAGCAAGCCGGCCTTATGCCCCATTTTCCGGAACATCTCATACAGCAAGGTAGCGATCGTCGTCTTTCCGTTCGTACCGGTCACACCGACCAAGACCAACTTGCGGGAAGGATCGCCATACCAACGCGAGAGCAAAAGTCCCAACGCCGCTGCGGAATCCTTGACAACCACGAACGTAGATCGCCCGGACAGTTCCTCCGGGATCTCCTCGCACACGATGGCCGCCGCCCCTTTCTCGATCGCGCTACCGATATAAGCATGGCCATCCACGGCCGTACCTCTCACGGCTACAAACAGGGAGCCAGCCCCTACCCGACGAGAGTCGGATTGAATATCTTGAATATCCACATTTTCCTGCCCCGCAAGCCGGGGAGCGTCCAATGCATTGATTAATTTCCTCAGTTCCATAATCTACCTTAATGTTAATAAAACGGTTTGTCCCTTAGACACCTTCTGCCCGGGCATGATACTTTGCGAGACGACCCGTCCGGCTCCCGACAGGGATACACGCAGGCCTGCCCGCTCCAAGAGAAAGACCGCGTCCTTGGCTCCCATCCCTACGACCCGAGGCACCAATCCCTCCCGGATACGAACATCCTCCAAGGTCAGCTCGCGCGCCTCCTGATCCACGGATGCCATAACCCAATCCGTCTCTATGCTATCCGTATTCGCCCGTATATCCAACTCGTCCAAGACATCCTCCACCGCCTTCAAGTCGCCCCCCTTCACCCGGGGCACGGGTACGGCGGTAGAATCGGGCTCCATCGCCCGGATGTCAACAGGCATATAATGAGCATATATCTTCTCCGCTATCGCGCGAACCACGCCTCCCGACATCGTTCCTCCCGAAGGATAGCCTATACGCGGGCGACGGATCACCACGATGCAGGAATATTTAGGATGATCGGCGGGGAAATAGCCACAGAAGGTGACCTGATGCCCATTCCCCCCATAAGCGCCACCGGTAGCGATCTGTGCCGTTCCGGTCTTGCCCGCTATCCGGACCACGTCGGAGAGAACCGCTTTCGCCGTCCCCTTCTCCACGACTCCCAAAAGCATATCCTGTATCAACGCCAAGGTATGCTCCGAGCAGATCGACGACTTGATCACCTCAGGAGAGAAACTTTGCTCTACCTTGCCGTTCCGCAAGATCTCCTTAGTGAACATAGGACGCATCATCTTGCCGTTATTCGCGATCGCATTGAAGAAAGCCAGCGTATTGATCGGGGGGATCTGGGTCTCATAGCCGAACGACATCCAAGGCAAGGTGGTCTTCGACCAGTAACGGGTCGTATCGTCAGGCCGACGGATCTTGGCGTGCCCCGCACCGGGGATCTCCAGACGCAGGTCCGCGTTCATGCCGATGCGATAAAGCCCTTCCACGAACTTCGTCGGATTGTCGCCATACCCTTTCAGGATCGTCTTGGCCACCCCGATGTTCGAGGAGTACCAGATAGCCTGCTCCACCGTGATGCGCCCATATCCTCCACGGTTCATATTATGGTCGGTCATCCGGGCTCCCTTATACATATAAACACCGTTGCCCACATCGACCGTATCACCCGGCGTACACAACCCATCCTCAAGAGCCACCATGATCGAGGCGACCTTGAAGGTAGAGCCCGGCTCGATCTCGTCGGCCACGGCATGGTTCTTCGTCTCACCATATACGCCTTCCCGGATACGCCCCATGTTCGTGATGGCCTTGACCTCCCCGGTCTCCACCTCCATCACTACCGCGGTACCCGACTCGGCGTCGATCTCTTTCAGCTTATCCACAAGCGACTTCTCCGTAATATCCTGGATGTCGATGTCGATCGTGGTCCGGATGTCCATCCCATCCACGGGCTCCACCTCCACCACGTTGGTCCAGGCCCCCCCCACGCGACGCACGGAACTCAAGCCTGCCTCGCCGCGCAAGAGCGAATCATACTGCAACTCCAGCCCGTTCTTGCCCTTGGTGGTACCCTCCTCGCTGATCTCGCCGTAAATATCGCCGATCGTGCGGGAAGCCAGCGTGCCGAAAGGTTTCTGCCGCTGCACCATCTCTCTCGTGTAAAAGCCGCTCTTGAAAACGCCCAGGCGGAAGAATGGGAATTTCTTGATCTCCTTCAGGTCAGAGTAGGAGACCTTACCGGAATACACCAAGTATTGCCGGTTCTTGCTCTTCAGCCCTTTCAACAAATGCGCCTTATAACCGGCCGGGGTACGATCCTTCAATTTGCGGGAAAGGTACTTCGCCAGCGAGTCCACACTATTGGGAGAGCTGGATTTCAGCAGCGTGTCCCGGCTGTTCCACTTGGGACCCGGATTCACGTAGCAATCCGCCTTGAAATCCATATACATATAATAACGGGGTACGCTGGTCGCCATCAGGCGCATATCCGACGAGTAGATATTTCCCCGGCTGGGCAGGATCTTCCGGTCCGGGCGTCGCTGCGTCTTGGCGGCCTCCAGCCAGACTTCCCGGTCTACCGTGGCCGTCTTGAAAGCGCAATACAGTATCCCGACAGCCACGAGCACAAGCATCACCACCACGACAAAGTAACGGAGCAAGATCCCGTTACCCTTGGTTTCCTTATCTTTCACCTCGTTATCCTCTGCCATAACCTACTCGCCTCTTTTACTTATACAACTCATAAGGGGGTGTCTTCGCCCCTTCCAAATCAATGCCTTGTTCCTCTATCAACGACTCGATCTGCGACTGTCGGCTGTTGCCCGTCAGCTCCGAGGAGATCGACAACGCCTCGAAACGTACGTCGCGCAACTGCTGTTGCAGACGGTCTATCTCGCGCAATTTCTGCATACAGGTATATCGGTTCCCGATGAAGAAAAAGGCCAGGATGACCACGAGCACGATCATGCGCATATGCCTCAAGACGAAGTCCTCCTTCAGGATCCCTCCTCCCAATATATACCAGATCGAGGGGCGCCTGCCTTTCTTCCCATCCCGTTTAGGTTGTCCGTTCGTTTCCATATCGCTCTCCTTACTCTTTTTTCTCGGCGATCCGCAGTTTCGCGCTCCGGGAGCGGGGATTCCGCTCCACCTCCTCGCCGGAGGGGACGATCACCTTATTGTTTATCAACCGGAAAGGCGAGCTCACGTTCCCGAAGAAATCCGTCTCGCTCTTCCCCTCGAAATTGCCTGTCCGCAAGAAGTTCTTCACCAGCCGGTCCTCTAAGGAGTGATAGGTGATGACCACCAAGCGCCCCCCGGGCCTCAACACGCGCAGGGCGCTCCGGAGCATCTCGCGCAGCGCCCTCATCTCATCGTTTACCTCGATCCGCAGCGCCTGGAATACCTGCGCGAGGAATTTCTTCTCCTTGTCCTTGCCCGCAAAGGGTCTTACCACTTCCATGAAATCGCCGATCGTCTCGATCCGCCCTTTCTCCCGGGCCTTCACCACGACCGCAGCGAGCCTACGCGCCTGTTTCAGCTCGCCATACAGGTAGAACAGGTCGGCCAAGGCCTCCTCCGGATACTCGTTCACGACATCGGCCGCCGTACGTCCTGCCCGCGTGTTCATGCGCATATCCAGCGCCCCGTCGAAGCGGAACGAGAAGCCCCGCTCCTTGTCGTCGAAATGATGGGATGATACCCCCAAGTCGGCCAAGAGGCCATCCACCTCCCCGCTTCTCCCATAATAGCGCATGAAGTTATACAGATAACGGAAATTGCTCCGGACGAACGTGAAACGGGGGTCGTCCGGGATGTTTCGCTCGGCGTCCGCGTCTTGGTCAAATCCGTAAAGCTCCCCCTCAGGCCCTAAGGAGCGCAAGATCTCCCGCGAGTGGCCTCCACCACCAAAGGTGACATCCACGTAAACGCCCGCAGGCTGGATCCCCAAGCCCTCCAAGCTCTCGCGCAGCATCACCGGAACATGATAGCCGTAATCCCTTTCCTCAATCGTCATCTCTCGTTAAACTTTCCCTTAAACAAAGCCTTGTAGCTATTTGATACGCACGCACATGGCTTATCAGAGGGTAAAAGTACATATTTCCCAAAACACCCGCCAACATTTCACGGAGAAAAGTACTAAAAAGTTATCAACAGGTGGCCGCCCTTTCCTCTCCCCCGGAAGCATCCTTGAGGAAGGAACCGGGAAAGCCCCGGCATCTTTCCGCGAAAACAAGGGCGACGGCCGGGAAAAACTACGCCTACCTTAACCTCGTTTAAATTATATCTTTTATCTTTGTCCCCATAAGCTTATATAAATGGCAGGACAAGGGGTGACACGGATAGACATAGAGAAGGTGCTGGCGCAGAAAGCGCCCAAGGCGTCGCGCAAGATACCGAGGTTTGTCGTGAACTACCTGATCCGGACAGTCCATCAAGGGGAGATAAACGAGGTGTTAGAGCGATTCCACGACTTGGACGGGGTGGATTTCATGCGTGCCCTGATCGGCTATTTCGACCTCACGCTCGAACTGGTGCACGAGGAGAACATCCCGGCTCAGGGACGGTATATTTTCGCCTCCAACCACCCGCTCGGCGGGATGGACGGGATCTGCCTCTCGGCCGTTATCGGGACTAAGTTCGGCGACCGTATCAAGTATCCCGTCAACGACCTGCTGCTTTACATCCCCAACCTGCGCTCCATATTCGTCCCCATCAACAAGCATGGTTTCCTCGGGAAGGATAGCGCCCGGCTTCAGGAAGAGGCTTTCGCCTCGGACAACCAGATCATCACCTTCCCCGCGGGACTTTGCTCGCGCAAGATACAAGGGAAAATACAGGATCTGGAATGGAAGAAATCATTCATCCAGAAGGCGGTGCAATACCAGCGGGACATCGTGCCGGTCTATTTCGACGGCAAGAATTCCAATTTCTTTTATAACATCGCACGGCTGCGGAAGGCGCTGGGGATCCGGATGAACTACGAGATGGTCTACCTGCCGGACGAGATGTTCCGGAGCAAGCATAAGACTTTCCGGATCTATTTCGGGAAGCCGATCCCCTGGCAAACATTCGGGAAGGAGAAGAAGCCTGCCGAATGGGCGGAGTGGGTCAAGAATATCGTTTACAAACTCAAGGATTAACAGACGAAGCTATGCAAGACATTATCAATCCAATAGACAGGGTCTTATTGAAAGCCGAGCTAACCCCCGAGAAAAGGCTGAGAAGCACGAACAAGTCCCAAAACGAGATTTACATCATCACGGCGCACGACTCGCCCAACGTCATGCGGGAGATCGGCCGGCTCCGGGAAATAGCCTTCCGTTATTACGGAGGCGGCACGGGGCTCTCGATGGATATTGATGAGTACGACACGATGGAGGACGCCTACCGGCAGCTGATCGTCTGGAGCCCCGAGGATGAGCAGATATTGGGGGGATACCGGTTCCTCTGCGGGGCCGACGTGAAATTCGACGGGCAGGGCAAGCCAATCTTGGCGACCTCTCACCTGTTCGACTTCTCGGAGAAGTTCATCCACGAGATCCTGCCTTACACCGTGGAGCTGGGACGCTCGTTCGTCGCGCTGGAATACCAGTCCACCCGCCACGGGGCGAAAGGGATGTTCGTCTTAGATAACCTGTGGGACGGCTTAGGAGCCTTGTCGGTGGTAGACCCAGACCTGAGATACTACTTCGGGAAAGTGACCATGTACAACACCTACAACACGGAGGCCCGCAACATGATCCTTTATTTCTTAGGGTTGCATTTCCCGGACCCCGACCATCTGATCACCCCGATCCACCCGCTGGACACCCACATGGACGTGGAGAAGATGAAAGCGCTCTTCAACCGCGACAACTTCAAGGACAATTACAAGATACTCAACCAAGAGGTCCGCAAGTTCGGCATCAATGTCCCGCCACTGGTCAATGCCTACATGAGCCTCTCGCCCAAGATGCGCGTGTTTGGCACCGCCATCAACCACGAGTTCGGCGAGGTGGAGGAGACAGGTATCCTGATCGCCATCAACGAGATCTTGGAGGAGAAGAAAAAACGGCATATAGAGACCTACCTGAAGGAGGAATACAAATCGGCTGAGCTGATACGCAAGACCCAATAGGCCCGGCACCGCCGAGACATCTGTACGCACGACATTCCCCCCGAGATAATTTGGGATTCTCAAGAAGCTTGCTTACCTTAGCGAACGACAAAGGAGGAGGGCAGGTGTCGCATGCCGGGAATCATACATATACAGACAATAGCGAGTACAATATTCTTTTTATTGTATAGCATCACGATCTTGGGGCTGGTATTGGTGATCATCACCGAGAACAGGAACCCGCTCAAGACGATCCCGTGGGTAGTCGTCTTACTGTTGGCTCCCGGCGTAGGATTGATCTTCTACTTCTTCTTTGGGCAAGACAACCGGAAGCAACGGATCATCTCCCGCCATACGTATAAGCGGATCACGAAGCGGCTTCAAGAGGGACGGTTCCCGCAAGATGTCTGCGCGGTGCCGGAACCTTACAAGGTATTGTCTACGTTGCTGACCAACAGCAACCAGTCCTCGCTCTTATATGGCACCCGGATCACCGTCTACACGAATGGGACCGACAAATACAGGGATCTCCTCGCCGCTATCGGGCAGGCGACCCATCACATCCATATCCAATATTACATCTTTTGCGACGACGAGATCGGCAGGCAGGTACAACAGCTCCTCATCCGGAAGGCTCGCGAGGGGATAAAGGTGCGTGTCCTCTACGACGACGTGGGCTGCTGGAACGTAAAGGACCGCTTTTTCAAGGAAATGCAGGCGGCGGGCATCGAGGTGCACGCGTTCTTGCGGGTGGCTTTCCCTAAATTCACCAGCAAGGTGAACTACCGTAACCACCGGAAGATCGCCGTTATCGACGGAAAGGTGGGCTTCATGGGGGGAATGAACATAGCGGATCGCTACGCCAAAGGAACCGCTTGGGGCACTTGGCGCGACACGCATTTCAAATTCGAGGGGAAAGGGGTACATGGATTACAGGCCTCATTCCTGATAGATTGGTACGTGGTCAGCAAACAGTTGCTGGACGATGCCTGCTATTATCCTGCCGCACGGGTATATGGCGACAATATCATGCAGATAGTCACGTGTAGCCCAGCCGGGCAGTGGAGAACCTTATTGCAAGCCTGCATCTTCGCGATCTCCAACGCCAAGCGATACATTTACATACAAACGCCCTATTTCTTGCCGACGGAAGGACTGAACCAAGCGTTGCAGACGGCCGCATTAGGAGGGGTTGACGTACGCTTGATGCTCCCTAAACGGTCGGATGCCCATTCTGTCAACATGGCCAGCCATTCGTTCATTGATGAGATGGTGAAAGCAGGAGTGAAAGTTTATTTCTATCAGCCCGGGTTCCTGCATTCCAAGCTGATCGTCACAGATGACGCGCTCACGAGTATTGGCTCGGCGAACATGGATTTCCGCAGCTTCGAGCACAATTTCGAGATTAACGCCTTCGTCTATCAACAAGAATTTGCCTTACGCATGAAACAGATCTTCCTGCAAGATGCCCAGCATTGCGAATGCTTGGTACCCTCCCGCTGGTTGAAACGGCCGGTCAAGCAGCGATTGGCGGAGTCATTCATGCGCCTGTTTTCCCCGCTTCTTTAATGAAAATACTGAAATTCACGGAGCCATAACTCCGATGCTGATCGAAATAGGGTAACGTGGAGAAGTCGTTTGCCTTGGAGTGCTCCATGACAAAGATACCACCTTCGCAAAGTAAATCGCGATCGAACACCAACTTGGGAATATCCGGCAGTTCCGGTAATGCGTAAGGAGGATCGGCAAAGATAAAATCGAACCCCTCCTTTGGCAAGGTATCCAAGCAACGGAACACATCTCCCCGGATCAGGTTGAGAGCCTCCGTCTTCAACTCTCGCGCCACTCTCGCTATAAACGCGGCATGAGCCCCGTTCTTTTCAATGGCGGTCACCCGGCGACATCCTCTCGAGATCAGCTCAAAAGAGATACTTCCCGTGCCCGAGAAAAGATCCAAGGCGTCTAATCCCTCAAGATCCACCAAGTTATTCACCACATTGAACAGGTTCTCTTTCGCGAAGTCCGTCGTGGGACGCGCGCTAAAGGAAGAGGGGACATCAAAACGACGCCGACCGTATATACCACTTATTATTCGCATCGCAACAAAGAGATTAAATCAAGAGGGGCTTTCGCCACGTCTTCCCCAAGCAAGTAGGCCTCCGCCGGAATGCCGATCGGCGACATATGACGCAAATACCCCCGCAGACGCTCCATAAGCGGCGCCCGCAAGGAGGAATCGCCCCAAAGAGACAACGTATCCGTCTCGGGATCGAGCCCTAACCGGCTCCAAAGATACAAAATATAATATAACATATCCTCTATCCGCTCCACCTGATAAGAGATTGAGCAGGCCAGTTTACCATGCCGGAAGCAGACAAGATCCAAGCGCTTACGCCACAGCATCGCATACATCCGGGAGGTTCCGGCGCCGACCTCCCTCCCCCATCGGCTCAACAAGGGGGTCATGTAATGGGAGAAAACGGGGCGGAAAAACGAGCGTGAGCAGAACTCATAGATCTCCTCCTCCAGGCCAAAGAGCAATCGCGCGGACAGCCCGTCCAGCGTGTCGGAGAAAAGATGTGATCCGGCGGACAAGAACAAGGCATCCATCGCACGCCTGTCGGCATCCCCCGTCCCCGAATAGGAGTCCGGGACTATCGTATATCCCGGGATGACGCAGAGAATATCCATCCGCCGGAAAGGCCAGGTCAGGAAATCGTGCGTAAAGAAAAATTCCTTGAGGGACGACAAAGCGGAGGCTGACCGGTCGAATTCAACCGACCGGTAAAAGAAACTTCCCCCAGCGGAGGGGTCGTGCCCAGAAAAAGAAAGTCCATCCGAGCAAAGCCGGATGGACACTCTATATTTCGCAGCTTGGTCTGCTGTCAACGTCTCAGGCAAATCGATAGCCATAGGCTTCTTCAGGTTGCCGGATTACTCCCAGTTACCCGCGTTGTTGTTGATCTCCTCCAAAGAGCCAACACGCAAACCCGGATACTTGCTCTGCTTCTCAGCCTTATCGATCAAGTTATAGGTAAGCTGCGGATCCATGTCGCGCAAGTAGTCCTTGAAAGGCACCTCGCAAGCGAATACCTTGATCTCGTAGCCCGAACCGGACTGCAAGGTAGCGGTATCCATCTTGAACGTGATCTTCTCGCCCGGAACGCCCGGTACATAACGAAGGGAAGCTACATCATAATTCTTGCCCAGCAACGTGTCCTTGGCAAGCACCCACATCGTATCACGTTTGATCAAGCCTTTCTTAACGGCCTCCTGCTCGGTCATACCCTTCTCCAATTGCTCGTCGGTCAGCTCACCCTCCTTGATCAGGAACGGAAGCTTGTCCGTCGTCAAGAACTTCTCCAGATCGTCGAAACTCCCGGCGTGTGTCTTGTAGACATTCTTGTACTCGATCTGAGCCTTACGGATGTCAACCAAACGTGCGATAATAGCCTTATCGCGAGCGGCTTTTTCCGCATCATACTCTCTCGGTTTCTGAATACTCCGATAACACATGTAAACAAGCAGTACGACTACCGCAGCTAATAATACTTTCAATGTAACTTTCATGGTTTATATGTTTTTTGAATTTATTTCGTTCGGCAAATTTAAAAAAGAATCTTTAATACACTACCTTTATCTCAAAATTTATTGCGAACAAAATGATAAATAGTTACATAAACCAACAAATCGAACGGAATTTCCCTTACAAACCTACAGACGACCAAGTTTCGGCGCTCCAAGCATTGACCGGTTTTCTCCTTTCCGAGGATCCGGACGGCCTGCTTCTCATGAAGGGGTACGCGGGGACAGGCAAGACCTCGCTGGTAGGCGCCTTGGTGAAGACGCTCGCCGAGTGGAAGCAAAAGGCGGTGTTGCTCGCGCCGACCGGCAGGGCCGCCAAGGTATTCTCCGGCTACGCAGGGCAGAAGGCTTATACCATCCATAAGAAGATCTACCGCCAACGGGCCTTCTCCAACGAGCCGGTCGGTTTCGTGCCCGCGGACAACTTGCATAAAGATACGCTCTTTATCGTCGACGAGGCCTCCATGATCTCCAATGATGGGCTGGACTCTTTCTCGTTCGGCTCGGGGCGCCTGCTCGACGACCTGATCCAGTACGTGTACTCGGGCGATAATTGCCGCCTGATCCTGATGGGCGACGTGGCGCAGCTTCCCCCGGTCTCCCAACCGGACAGCCCCGCCCTGAACCCGGAGACCTTACGGGGATACAACCTGCGAGTGACGGAGATCTCCCTGACGCAGGTGGTGCGACAGGGGGAGAGCTCGGGGATCCTGTACAACGCGACACGCCTCCGCGACGCCTTGCGCCACCAGACGGTGGAGGTGTTCCCCAAGCTAAGGCTCAAGGGCTTCGCCGATTTCACGAAGGTAAGCGGCGATGAGCTGATCGAGGAGATCTCGTCCGCCTACTCGCGCGACGGGATCGAGGAGACGATGATTATCTCCCGCTCCAACAAGCGGGCGACGATCTATAATAATGGCGTACGCAACCGGATCTTGTACCGGGAGGAGGAGCTATCGGCGGGCGACCGGCTGATGGTGGCCAAGAACAATTATTATTGGACCGCCGGGATGAAGGAGATGGATTTCATCGCGAATGGCGAGATCATCGAGGTCGCGCGGGTGCGCCGCGTGACAGAATTATATGGTTTCCGCTTCGCCGACATCACCGCCCGCTTCCAGGATCACGACTTGGAGATCGACCTGAAGATCCTGCTCGACACGCTCCAGACCGACACGCCCGCGCTTCCCCGGGAGATGAACGACAGGCTGTTCTACACCGTCCTCGAAGATTACGCCGACGTGCCGACCAAGGCCGGCAAGATCAAGAAGATGAAGGAGGATCCCCACTACAACGTCGTGCAGGTGAAGTACGCCTATGCCGTCACCTGCCACAAGGCGCAGGGCGGGCAATGGATGAACGTTTTCCTCGACATCGGCTACATCACCGAGGAGATGCTGGGCGAAGATTTCTACCGATGGCTCTATACCGCCTTCACCCGGGCGACCCATCATCTGTACTTGGTGAACCTCCCGGAAGAGTTCGAGGAGAAATAGGGAAAGCCACGGCATCCTTTCCCCGAAACCTCCCCTACTTTTTCAAGGGATCTGCCCCGGTATAAATCAGTAATTCGCTCATGTGGATCGTGGCTTTTCCATCCGGGTTGAGCCATTTGAAGGAGAGCGTGTGTTTCCCCTCGGGCAACTGGTATTTCCAGAACAATTCGTGGCGACGCTCGGCGAACGAGGCGGGAAGATTGGCGGTCTCCGCCAGTTGGCCGTCCACGTAGAGCTCAACACGAGCCACATAATTCTCGTCCGCGGACTCCACCGCACCCTTACAGACGAAACCATTCCCCTCGAACGACAACTCGCCCACCTTGTCCAACGGCTTGTCCACGGCGATCTTCTCTTTCGGGTACATCCCCTCGAAAGCCTTCTCGTAACGAACCGCCACCGGCCGCTGGCAAAGGATCTCGATCCGGTCGTCCGCCACCGTACCCCCATTGCGCCGGATCATCTGGAGCGCCTGGTCATAGCTCATCCAATAGGCCGATTCCAGGGAGATGTTGGTAAACGCCAATTTCAGCGGCTCCACCTCCCGCAGGCTCCTCATCCATTTCTCCGGGATACGCTTATAGCCCAATATCGTACCTAAGATGCCTCCCGCCGAAGCCGGGTTGCAATCCGAATCCTGTCCGCAGCGGGTGGCGATGTCGATGGTCTTCTCAAAATCTCCCTTCCCATAAAGCAACCCGATCAAGATATACGCGCTGTTGATGGTCGCGTCGATATTGAAAGGCACGAACACCCCGTCCGGGCAACCGATGTCCGAGCTCCATTTCCGCTCGCACTCGAACCACGTACGTTTCCAATCGTCCGGATAGGCCTTGTGCCAGGCGATCACGTCGTTCATGCAGCGGTAATAGTCGCTCTCCTCCGGGATCGTCTTCAACGCCTCGGTCACGATAAACTCAATATCATCGGAGACAAACGCCAGCGCGTACATCGCGCCTACATAGACACCGCCATACCAACCATCGCCATAGGTCATGATATGCCCGATCTTGTCCGAGACCTCGGAGGCGGCGTTGGGCATACCGGGCGACATCAGGCCGGCGTAATCAGCCTCGATCTGGTAATCCAGGTCGTTGGCGTGGGGGTTATTCAACCAATGTCCCGACTCCGGGGGACGAATCCCTTGCAGGATATTATAACGGGCCGCCTGGTTCGCGTGCCATAAGGAATATTTCGCCCGGGCGAAGGCCATCGCGAAGGAATCCACCGGAGCGTCGAGCCCCAAACGGTCGAACACATCCACGAAAGTCAGATCCATATAGACGTCATCGTAGAGGCCGGGCACATAATCGTACCACCACTTGATGTAGCCATCGAACCACTCGATCGGCACATAGTCCTGTATCATCGTCCCGTTGTACTTGAATTCCGTCGGGCCACCATACGTGCAACCGATGGTCTGTCCGGCCCATCCTCCCTTGACCTTATCCATCAACTCCTCGGGAGTAAAGGTGATTTTCTCAGGTAATCCCGTCTGTTGGCCGGTAGTGGGCCGATGGGAACAAGAAGCGCTTAACACGAGCGTGAGCAGCAGAAGCGACACATTGCGAACCGAAATCTCCATAACTGAATACATTTTCGGCAAAGATAACGTCCTCTCCGCGCATTCCAACCTAAAAGCCTTGAATTTCTTGGCTCACAATGATTATTTAACACAAAAAGGCAGACGGCGCTCACTTGAACCGCACCTGCTCCGCCTGATCCTTACGGGCAGCCTCCTGGATAGCGTACGGACTGACCTCCACCTCTCCCTTCACCAACTCCGGGATATTATAGGAATACAGCAGGTAATCATACGCGTCCGGGTCTTCCTGCGGCAAGAGAAACGGCTTGGCCGGACGGCCATTCTCGTCGATCGCGCATATATAAGGCAAGGTATATAAGCCATTGTCCCTGCGGGTGCTGAACACGACCCAGTCACTTCCGCTGCTCCAGGAATGATAGCTTTCCGTATCCGGGCTATTCAACGCGGACATGTCCACCCATTCGCGTGTGCGCAAATCCAGCATCCGGATCTCCGCGTCGGTATGCCAGATCGGGAACTGCCCATACGCCGTCTCCGTAAACATCAGGAAACGGCCGTCAGGCGAGATGCGGGGGAAGGTGAAGCTCAAGCTGTCCGCCCGTACCAAGGTATCAGCGGGAAGGCGGATCTCACCCCGTTCGGCGTCGAACGGGACCCGGCAAATACTATACCGTACCCGAGCATAGTTATCAGGCATTTTACGGGCGGGCGCCACGCAATAATAAAGCCACTCACCGTCCGGGGAGAAGGCAGGGAAGGTCTCGAAATCCTCCTTCGAGATCAGCGAGGCTTTCGACAGGATCTCCTTTCTCTCCACGTCATATACCACCACGTCCGACTCCAAGTCGAACACCTCCATCTTCCGCTCTTTGACGGAATGGAAGAACTGTCGGATCTCGTTCACCGAGGTAGTGATATAACGCCCCGAGGGATGCCAATAAGGGTACGTCAGGTTACTGATCGTACCTTCGGTCTTCGTGTTCAGTTTCTGGATACGCTTATCCTTTATCACATAGGTAGCTCCATACGTAGCCCGCATATGAAACATCATCCGATCCGGATCGCCCATGCAAAACGAGTGGCAGTTGACGCAATTATAGCCCGTCATGTCGTTACGGATGATCGGCTTCTCCTCGAACGACTCCAGATCCCGCTGGTAAATCCCCACGATATGCCATTTCTCATAGCCAGGCTCGATCAGGCGATACACCAAGCGCGAGTCGATCGGCCGCTCGCTTACATAGATCGGGAACGAGCTCCAACGCGTCCAGCCGTCAGCGTCCCGGGTCAGGATCTCCACCGAAATGGAATTCCCTCGATGCGTCCGGGCCAATCGGGTCCAATCATCCGGATCGATTCTCACCGTCGCTTTCCCGGTATACACCCGGTCGCCGACCTTCACATAATAATCTTCCGCGGGAATGTCGATCCGGAAATTCAAGGGAGCGATATTCATCGGGACAGTCACGCCCGTATAATCCGGGAAGATAGCGGGCCGCTCCGCACGCTCATGCGCCACCTCCGGCATTCGGGGATCCGAGCAACCCGCCAAAAGAGTTACTGCCAAGGAGATTCCCCACAGGTTCCGGCTACCGGCCGCGGCACATCGCCGGACCATCTCCCGTATCCACTTATTCATCCACTTCATATCTTTATCGTTTAGTCCCTTGCATAAATTGGGCATAATAGTAATAGGTATCCCCGTATTGCTCTTTCAAGATCGCCTGAGGCATCGAGCCGGCAGCCTTCAGGAAACGCAGGAACCGCTCATGTACGGCCGGATCGATCCCATACGTACGGTACTCCTCCGGGTCGGGACGCACCGCCGAGAAGAAAAGGCAGATCGCCTCCTGATACAGTTTAGGGAACGTCCCTCCCCGATCCCGAGTCAATTCCATATAATGCATGAAGGTCATCAAGTCTTTCTGAAGCAACAGATAACCCATCGCATAATCAAATGCCGCCCGATTATCGGGGTGGTCGTCGATCAGGTAGGCCAGCGCGTTCGGGAAAGTCAGCGTCAGGTCGAACGGATTGTCCGTCAGCGGAAGCGTCGCCCGCTTCGCCTTTACCCAATCCGTCGCGGCGCACGTCGCGGAATCCAGCAAGGGACGCTGGGCAGAAGCCCACTCCCGATAGCGGGGGTTAGCCTCCAATATCTTGATGTACTTCTCCGCCGCACGATACTCTCCCGTCACCAAATAGGTCTCCACCAGCCGTTTCATCAGCCGGGGCTGCACACAGCGCTGCGAGCTCAGCACCCCGACGAAGGCAAAGCGCTGCACGGCGTTCACCTGCCCGACCTGCCATGCCATCTCGCTCGCCTCGATCAACCCTAAACGGCTCCGGGGATCATGCGGGACAAAGCCCTCTTCACCGATCTGCTGGAACCGCAACAAATCCGAGGTGAACCGATCCGTGTGCGACAGCGCCAAGTTCAAATAGATCAACGCATCCTTATCACGCACCTGATGCTCCCGGGCGTGCTCCACGATCGCCTCCCATTTACCGTCGCGAGCATAGAAATCGTACCGATAGGCCTGTTCCATCGGATCCTTACGGTAAAGGAACGCATAACCCATAGCGACCAGCAGAAGCGCGTAAGAGCAGGCTGTCCGTAGCCACTCCTTCCGGAATACTCGCCGCTCGCCCATATAAAGGGAAATGAGCGCGACCATCACGAACAAGCCTCCCCACCATCCAAAGAAAGAAGGGACCGGATACTCCGGATGGCACATGTATTTACTAAGGTACGCCTCTCGCATCGGCAGGACATAGAGGGTGCGCATCGCGATCAAGGGCAGCAGAAGTGCCCATGCCACCGAGAGAGCCGCCACGATCCAGCGGGCATTTCCCTTCCCGAGCCGGAGCTCATACGAAGCGATAGCCAACGCGAGTGGCAGATTCGCCGGGGCAAACAGGAAATAGCTCAACGAGAGGAGCACGATTCCCACTCCATACCGCGGCCATGCCTGACGGATCCGGGTATAGAGCCAAGCGAACGAAAACGCGAGGCACATCATCGTGAGTGGAGCGATAGATTCTTGCGGAGAGAGCCAGAACAGATAGACGGGAATAAGCGCAAGCACCATCGGGACCCGAAGCCGACACGCCTTCAAGAAGGCATAAAAGCCCGCAGAGACACCACCCAACAAGAGGGCGACCACAGAGGCGGCACCATACGGGTTCCCCATATAAAGCGTAAGGAACTCGGCCACGTACTCATTCATCCCGCCCGGTTCCGTCAAGCGGGCGTGCAGGTAGCCGGAAGTGGTCTGGAACATCATATACTGCTCCAAGAAGCAATAATAATAGCGATAATTCAGGGCGATGAACAAAAAGCTCCCCATCACGAACAGGAACCAGATGCCGATCGTGTGATTCAGGACAAAGCCGTTGTTTTTTCTCATGTGCGCACGTTTTTTCACATCGGTCTATAAAACTCGCGCAATTTATAAAAGAAACCGCCTATATGCAAGGGATCCTCCCCCAAAGGCGAAAAGGCAAGACAAAGAGGAGGTTTAATCAGCGGTTCTCCAGCAGGTAGGAAACTATCAATGGATCTCCGCCATTAATGTATCAGGATCGCGCCGACAATCCCATACAGCATGAACTACAATATCATCCCGTTCTACAGTATAGACCAATTTATAATGCTTACCCGCAAGCAAAGACCGGAATTGGCCCGGATGGCGTATCAAGGATCTTTCAAGTGCTCCTATTCCCGGGAAATTCAGCAGCACTTCCGCTTCATCAATTAAGGAATTGTACAGCCTAATAGAATATGGTTCATTCCGGGATGCCCAGAACTGATAAATAAGTTCTAAATCCTCCCGGGCCTCTTTTGTCCATACTATCCGCATAAAGGATGTATTTTCCGGAGTTCGTCACTCGTATAACAATCACCTTTGTGATAACTCTGCACAGATTCATCCAGCCGACGTTCCAACTCTTCGACCGAGTATTGGCAAGGGGCGGTTTCAGCCACTTCTTTTCTGGCTTCCTCTATCAGCTTCTCCCCAAGCCACAATTTATTATCGGTATTGAGAGACATGGCCTGAATCATCTTCCACAGATCGTTTCTACTTATAGAAATGGTTGCTTTCATATTCCTTATACTTATGTCTTGTACGCAAATATACGGATTATTTTTCATGCCCCGTACACGGATTGTTCAAAGGTTGTCCTTCTTTTCCGGGAATCCTCTTCATGAAAAAGAAGATAGTACGGCTACTTTTCAAAGAGACAGGAAGAAAAGAAAAAATAAATCCTGTATCTTTGGGGATGCAGCGTTTCGCGACCCATTTCCGTCTTTCTGAATAGAGTCCGGACAGAACATTTGCAACTAACTAAATAAAAAACAAAATGAAAAAACTGACAACACGCATTCTTTCCGCCTTGCTTCCTCTCTTGGGATTCACGGCTTGCGAGAACAATGGGGAAGTCCCCGCGGAATATGGCACACCTTCCGTGGATTATCAGGTAAAGGGACAGGTGACGGATACCGAGGGGAAACCGATCAAAGGAATCCAAGTGATCGTAGAGAACCAGTATGGCGGGGTAGTGAACGATCAAGGTGAATATATCGGATATGCGGACACCCTCCATACCGACACGGAGGGCAACTTTGAGTCGCACAAGATCCATGCCGTAGGTATCGGCGGGAAAATCCATTTCAAGGATATAGACAATGAGGAAAACGGCGGATCGTTCAGCGAGGATTCCGTGGCGATGGACAGCTTAGAGAAAAGACAGGTAGCGAAAGGGGATGGCCATTGGTACCAAGGGCGTTATGAGCTGACCGCCAACAAGCAGCTCACGAAAGAGGAGCCTAAACAGGATTGAGATGCGAAAAGCGAGCCCCCTCACACCGCGCCACCGCCTCGGCTTGGAGATCGCCCGCAAGCTACGGCAAGAGCGTCGCAAGGAGCATCCGCTCCGGCAACTGTTCTGGGAATGTACGCTCCGATGCAACCTGCGCTGCCGCCACTGCGGGAGCGATTGCAAGCAGGAATCGGGCTATGCGGATATGCCCTTGGCGGATTTCCTGCGGGTGCTCGACCAAGTGGCCGAACGAACCGATCCGCATAAGGTATTCGTGATCCTCACGGGCGGGGAGCCTCTGGCTCGCATGGATTTGGAGGATTGTGGCAAGGCGATCTACGAACGGGGATTTCCCTGGGGAATCGTCACAAACGGACTGCTGCTGACACGCGACCGGTTGAACCGCCTCCGTGCCGCAGGCTTGCACACCGCCACGGTAAGCCTCGACGGATTGGAGGAGGAGCACAACTGGATGCGGGGGAATCCGCTTAGTTTTGAACGGGCCTTGGGAGCGATCCGCCTGCTGACGGAGGCGGAAGAGCTGGTATTTGACGTGGTCACTTGCGTAAACCGGAGGAACATCAGCCAATTGGATGAACTTAAACGATTATTGACCGACATGGGCGTGAAGCGCTGGCGCGCCTTTACGGTATTCCCGGTAGGGCGTGCCGCCGGGGATCCTGATTTGCGGCTGACGGGCGAGGAACTGCGCCGCTTGATGGAGTTCATCCGCGCCACACGCCGGGAAGGAAGAATCGACCTGTCGTACGGATGCGAGGGATTCTTAGGGAATTACGAGGGAGAGGTGCGAGACCACTTCTTCTCCTGCCAGGCGGGTATCAGCATCGGCTCCGTATTGATCGACGGGGCGATCTCGGCCTGTCCCAGTATCCGGGCGGACTACCACCAAGGAAACATTTACCGGGATAACTTCATGGAGGTGTGGGAGACACGTTTCCTTCCCTACCGCGACCGTGCGTGGATGCGTGAGGGGGAGTGCGCCACCTGCCCCTATTTCAGGTATTGCGAAGGAAACGGGATGCACCTCCGCGACGGAGAGGGGCGTCTCCTGTTTTGCCATCTGAAACGCTTGACGGATGAAACCGGGGAATAAGGACACACAAACGCTACATTCACAATAATTTTGATAATAGAACATCCTTATATATGATAAATGCCTATTTTTGTGGCAAAACATATATAAAACCGGCGGAAATCCGAACATCCGGGAATAAGGTACCAAGATGACAAATAAGGAGCGTATAAATGATCTATTGACCAAAATACGGGAATTGGAGGAATCTGTCGCCCGCATGAAAGATCTGGAGGGTGGGCTATACCCTGTCTCATTCTTCGGGCAGACATTCCAACAGACCCACACGATATTATGTGAGCTTCACGCATTAGAGGAGGCTCAAGTGAATGCCTTGCGGGAGGAGGTGGAGGCGCATCAGCGACTGCTTGATTCCTTGCCTTCGAATGAGCCTACGCGAATGCCGACTATCGAACCCGCCCCGGAGTTGATTCCGGTGATGGAAGAACCGGTAGAGCCGGATCTCCACAGGCAGGAACCGGACCGAGGCATCCAGGCTCCGACCCTTAAGGATAGCGATAAGGAGAGCCAGCCAGAGATCCTTCCGGAGAAACGAATGGAGGTCTCTCCATCCCAAGAGATCCATGCCGCGGCAGAGCCCGTACGCAAGCCGGTGATGACCGAGAAAACGGGTGTTTCCCTTTATGATCTATTGGAGAAAAAGAGCTTGTCGGACTTCCGGAAAGCGCTTAGCCTGAACGACCGTTTCCGTTTCCGCCGGGAATTGTTCGGCGGCGACGAGGGACGAATGAACGAGGCGCTCGCCCACTTGAACGATCTGGGTTCGTACGAAGAGTCGGTCGCGTACCTGCACGACGTACTGAATTGGAACTTGGATGACGCTCCGGTGGCGGATTTCATCAAGCTATTGGAAAAACGTTTCTCTTAAAAATATCGGGTATATGGCAAAACTGACCGTGGTACCGACCCCAGTCGGCAATTTGGAGGACATGACATTCCGGGCGATCCGGATATTGAAGGAGGCAGACCTGATCTTGGCGGAGGATACGCGGACAACGGGTATCTTGTTGAAGCATTTCGAGATACAGAACAAGATGCAGTCGCACCACAAGTTCAACGAGCACCAGACGGTGGAGGGGATAGCCGCCCGGATCAAGGGGGGCGAGAACATTGCTTTGGTGTCTGATGCGGGCACACCCGCCATATCGGATCCGGGCTTCATGCTGGTGAGGGAGTGCGTACGGCAAGGCGTGGAGGTGGAATGCCTGCCTGGGGCAACCGCGTTCGTACCGGCGCTGGTAGCCTCCGGACTGCCGAACGAGAAGTTTTGCTTCGAGGGATTCCTGCCACAAAAGAAGGGGAGGCAGACCCGCCTGAAGGAGCTGGCGGAGGAGAGCCGGACGATCATTTTCTACGAGTCGCCTTTCCGGTTAGTGAAGACCTTGACCCAGTTCGCGGAATGCTTCGGTCCTGACCGGCAGGTATCGGTATCCCGAGAGATCTCCAAGCTACACGAGGAGACCGTACGCGGCAGTTTAGAGGAGGTGATACAGCATTTTACCGAACAGGAGCCCAAAGGGGAGATCGTGATCGTCCTCGCCGGGGCGAAAACGAAGAAAGAGAAAAAAGAAAAAGAAGTTTAACTTTAAAAACAAAAAGAACATGAAAAAAGTAGCATTAGCGTGCATTTGCACTGTTCTTCTGGCCTCTTGCGGACAGAACTCAGCGGAATACAAGAAACTAAAGGCGGAAAATGATTCGCTCCGCATCGAGAATACAAAGACAACCGACGAGCTGAACGAGATGCTTTCGACACTCAACGATATTGAGGCGGATTTCCAGTCGATACGCGACGCGGAGAACTACCTGACGATCCAGCAGCAGACTGGCGGGGAACTGAACCCCTCGCGCCGGGAGCAGATCAAGCGAAATATGCAACTGATCAGCGAGACCTTGAAGAAGAACAAGGAGCAGATCAGCCAGTTGGAGGAAAAACTGAAGAAGAGCGGTATCCAGTCCGCGGCGTTGCGCAAGACGATCAACCGTCTCTCCTCGGAGCTCGACCAGAAAACGGCCATGATCGTGACGCTTCAGGAGGATCTGGCGAAGAAGAATGTCCGGATCCAGGAGCTGGATGAGATGGTCTCTTCCTTGAACGAGGACGTGGAGAATCTCGCTACCACGGCTAAGGCGCAGTCGGAAAAACTGAACGAGCAAGACAAGGCTCTCCATACCGCCTATTATTGCTTCGGAACCTCTAAGGAACTGAAGGCGCAGAAGATCTTGTCGGGCGGCGGCCTTTTCTCGAAATCGAAAGTGCTGCAAGCCGGGTTCAACGCGGATTATTTCATCTCGATCGACATCCGCGAGGTGAAAGAGATTCCTTTGTTCGCAGGGAAAGCGAAACTGAAATCAAACCATCCGGAAGGTTCGTACGAGTTCATGGAAGATGAGGATGGCAACCTGACCCTTATCATCAAGGATGAGAAGGCGTTCTGGAGCTTAGGCAGGTATCTCGTGATCGAAGTAAGTTGATATGGCCTATAAAAGTATTTTCATCGATTTGGACGATACGCTGTGGGATACGTATCACAACAACAAAGAGTGCCTCGAAGAGCTTTATGCCGACTACGATTTTGGCCGGTATTATGCCTCCTTCGAGGCATTTTTTTCTATCTATATGCCGCACAACATCGAGCTATGGGCGAAGTATCGCTCGGGGGAGATCGACCGGCAGACCTTGATCTTAGACCGCTTCCTATATGTATTACGCCCGTTAGGGATCGAGAATAAGCAGGAGGTGCTCGCTATCAACAATGATTTCCTGCGGCGGACAGCCTCGAAGACACGCTTAATACCCGGAGCCATCGAGCTCTTGGACTACCTACGCCCTTCCTACCGGCTGTTTATCCTCTCGAACGGCTTCCGCGAGGTACAATCGCTGAAGTTGAAGAACGCAGGGTTGGCGCCCTATTTCGAACGGCTGATCCTCTCTGAAGACGCGAAGATCCAAAAGCCGCATAAGGGTATCTTTGATTTTGCCTTGCACAATACGAGCTCGCGCCGGACGGAGAGCCTGATGATCGGGGATAGCTGGGACGCGGACATCGTAGGGGCATATCATGCGGGATTCGGCCAAATATGGTTCAATCCTGAGGGGTTGCCCGTAAATGGTTTTACCCCCACATATACCGTCCGCACATTGGACGAGATACGAAAAATCCTATAAGGAGACGGGATCTGCCTCTTTTGACAAAAGAAAAAACCGGTATTCCTTGTTTGGAATACCGGTTCATATCACATAAAGTCGAATGAAAAATCTGAAGGGAACACTCCCATACCGGGATCATTGCCCGGAGGAGATTAAAAACGGACGGAATCCCTCGGAATACTCAACATGATACCCTGACGAGGTTGAGTCGGCACAAATGATAAAATATTCAAGATCCGGGATCTTCGCTGACAATGCTTTCGCTTTCTCGGAGCCTAACACCATAAAGGCTGTCGCATAAGCATCAGCGGTCATGGCGTCGGCCGCCACAATCGTAGCGCTCAATATATCCTGCTGCACGGGGTATCCCGTATGAGGATCTATCGTGTGGGCATACTTCTTCCCGTCCTTGATATAAAAGTTTCGGTAATTACCGGAAGTCGCCATCCCGACAGGACGTTGGAAATGAACGATTTGCTCCAGATCCTGACGGATCCCGGTAGAATCATCGATCGGCTTCGTGATACCTAAACGCCAATTCTCTCCCTTGGGATTGAGACCTCTCACACGCATCTCGCCCCCAAACTCCACCAAATAATTCCGTACACCCTTCTTTTCCAGCATTTGGGCAATCATGTCGCAGACCGTTCCATCCGCCAAAGAGGAAAAGTTCATAATCAAACGAGGATCGTCTTTAACTACCTTATCCCCGTCCAAATGCACTTTCCGATAGCCGATAAACCGCTGGACGCTATCAATAAGGGCAGGAGTCACGCTATCCTTCCGGCTAAAGCCGAATCCCCACAAATTAATCAAGGGAGCACAAGTGACGTCGTAAGCGCCATCCGTCAAGGTGGATACCTCCATCGCCTTCCTGAAAGTCCGTTGGAAAAGCGTATCTACCCGTATCTCCTCATTCTGATTAATGCGACTGATTACCGAGGTGGAGTCAAAAGCATTAAACAACTGATAAAAGTATTTCAGTTGTTCATCTATCTCCTTATCCAAGGAACGGGTATATTCAAACTTAATATGGTATGGGGTGTGGAGCCTTCCGGTGATCTCATAATAACGGGGCTCGCCCTCGCATCCCACCAATAGGAGTACAAATGTCAAAAAGAGGATAACGTATTGACTTCTCATATCAGAACTCAGACGTGAAATGAAACTTAATATCCGGGAAATCCTGCTGGGCCATCATCAAGACATAACCAGAATCCGCCAAATATACGTCGCGCCCCTCCTTGTCCAATGCCATGTACTGGGCCTTCCGCTTCTTGAAATTCTCCAAGGCCTGCGCATTGTCACTCTCTATCCAGCACGCCTTATACAGGCTGATCGGCTCCCATTTGCACTGAGCGCCGTATTCATGCAGCAAACGGTATTGGATCACCTCAAATTGCAACTGCCCAACCGTCCCGATAATCTTCCGCCCGTTAAACTGATTGACGAACAACTGAGCCACGCCCTCGTCCATCAACTGCTCAATACCTTTGCTTAATTGCTTCGACTTCATGGGGTCGGCATTCTCTATGTATTTGAACATTTCCGGGGAGAAACTGGGAAGTCCCTTGAAATGCAGCTCTTCTCCGGAAGTAAGCGTATCGCCGATCTTAAAATTGCCCGTATCCGGCAGACCAATAATATCTCCGGCAAAAGCCTCATCCACCACCTCCTTCTTTTGCGCCATGAAGGCTGTCGGGCTACTGAAACGCATCATCTTGCCAAAACGGACGTGCTTATAGTTGGCGTTCCGCTCGAAGCGACCGGAACAGATCTTCACGAAAGCGATACAACTCCGATGGTTCGGATCCATATTCGCATGGATCTTAAAAACAAATCCCGTGAAGTTATCCTCGTTCGGATCCACAACACGCTCAAGCGCTTGCACTGGACGCGGAGAGGGAGCGATCCGGATAAAACAGTCCAGCAGCTCTTTCACTCCAAAGTTATTCAAGGCTGAGCCAAAAAACACAGGAGCGACATCCCCATCCAGATAAGCTTTCACGTCGAACTCGGGATAGACACCCTCGATCAACTCTATATCCTCACGTAACTTCGCCGCCTGCGCCGGATCGATGTAACTCTCCAGCTCAGGGCTGTTAATATCCTTGAACTCCACATTCTCCGTCACATACTGTTTGCTGGGAGTATATAAGTTCAATTTCCGCTCGAATAGATTATACACGCCACGGAAACGCTGTCCCATATCGATCGGCCAGCTCAAGGGGCGCACCTTAATATGCAACTCCTCCTCCACCTCATCCAGCAAATCGAAAGGATCCTTACCATCCCGGTCCATCTTATTGATAAACACGATAACCGGCGTCTTCCGCATACGGCACACTTCCATCAACTTACGGGTCTGAGCCTCCACTCCCTTGGCCACGTCGATCACGATAATGACACTATCCACCGCAGTAAGGGTACGGAACGTATCCTCAGCGAAGTCTTGGTGCCCCGGCGTATCCAGGATATTTATCTTATGACCTGCGTAATCGAACGCCATCACGGATGTAGCCACGGAGATTCCACGCTGCTTCTCGATCTCCATCCAGTCGGACGTAGCGGTCTTCTTGATCTTGTTCGATTTGACCGCCCCCGCCACATGGATAGCTCCACCAAAGAGCAATAACTTCTCGGTGAGCGTCGTTTTTCCGGCATCCGGGTGACTGATTATGGCAAATGTCCTTCTTCTCTCAATCTCGTCTGAATATTGGCTCATTCTCTTTCCAAATGTCTATTTATTACTGTTACACGTATTCCTCATGCAGCAGGCCAAACTACTCTCCCAATGCGGGATAGCCAGGCCATAAACGCTTTTTATCTTTCCCTTGTTCAAGACACTATAATGCGGTCGGCGAGCTGGTGTAGGATAATCTTCGCTCTCGATCGGGATCACCCGTTTGTCCAACCCTGCTATCCGCAAGATCTTAACCGTAAAATCATACCAGCTACAAACCCCTTCGTCCGAGAAATGATAAATACCCGGCACGAACTTTCCTGCCTCCGCCTTCTCCAACACCGTCAACAGCGCCAGCGCCAGATCGCCCGCATAAGTAGGAGTCCCTACCTGATCAAAGACAAAACGCAGCTCATCACGCTCCCGGGCCAAACGCAAGACAGTCTTCAAGAAGTTATTCCCATACTCTGAATATAGCCAAGCCGTACGGATAATCACGGATTCAGGGCAAGCCTTCATCAACGCCTCCTCTCCCTCCAATTTAGTACGTCCATAGACAGAGACAGGAGCAGGGGCATCTTCCTCCCGATAGGGGCGGCAACTTGTCCCGTCGAACACATAATCGGTAGAGACATGGATCACCTTCGCCCCTACCTTCCGGGCCGCCTCCCCTATGTTACGTACCGCATCCCGGTTTATGCGCCCGCAAAGCTCAACGTTCTCCTCCGCCTTATCCACGGCCGTATATGCGGCGCAATTCAAGACGTATCGAACCTCATTCTCTTCCACAAAACGCCTGACAGCTTCCTTGTCGCAAATATCCAACGTATCTATATCCGTAAAAAGGAACTTATAATCGGGATATTTATCTATGCGAGCCCGGATCGAATTTCCCAACTGGCCATTCGCCCCGGTCACCAATACTCTATTCATACTTCTATATCTTTCTGATCTTGAATCATTCCACGGCTCTTTCCCAATCGAAAAACCGCTCCACTCATTTACAGCTCAATATCCCCACTCATATCCTCGCGATATTTCTCGGCCAAGAGAGCGAGGAAAGAGCTTATCTGCTTTATGCCCTCCAAAGTCTCGGAGCTCACCTCTTTACCTTGCATACGCAAGATCAAATAACCATACACGGCAGAGAAACAGGTCTCTATCTCCGGCAAGTCCTCCCCGCCCGATTTAGCCCTAAGCTGCACGATATAAGGAAGCGTCTTATAATAAGCCGCCCCATAAACCATCTCTTTCGGGGATTTCAACAGCCGCAGATGCAGATCGGTCAAGGAGATAATCACGTTCTTATTCAGCTGGATATGTCCCTTTTCCATCACGCCTTCGCTCCTCATCATATCGATCAGCTCCTCATACCAGCGCGAGATCTCCTTTTTCACCTCTTCCGACTGATCATAATGAGCGACTACCGTACGATTAATCGACTCTATATCAAAATTATTCGCCCGGATCAAGTCCTCCACCTGCCACATATACAGCAGATATTCCGAGATATTCTCTTTCCTTTTCTGTCTCGCTACGATCATAGGGACAAAGATAAGCTATATTCCGATAAGGCTTGATAAAAATCCGCGTCTTTAACGCCCAATTGCCTACAAGCCAAGCGAGCCGCATTCAGGTTTATCAAAAAATAGGGATCCGGTATCCGAACCTGATAATCCCCATAGCGGGTATGCAAGAAGCTCTGTCCATCCCTCTCCACCACCGGATGCCGGTCGTAAGGGATCGCGGTAATGTCATCACGTACGTCTTGGGCCAGCTGGCTCACGGCGGCATCTCCCCCAAAATAGATCAATTTGCCTTCTCGCTCGATAGAGGTTGAGAATGATTGATAGGTGGACAGATAAGACTCTGGCGTGGCATGATCCGTCTCCGCCGACCATGAGAGATTTGTCAGGATCGCTATATGAGGCCGGTAAGACTCTAATTGGCAACGTTTACCTGAAGTCGGGGTGATATGCTCATCTCCCTCGATCAAGGCGATACGCGACTCATAGCTCAGACGGACCTGGTCGGGCAGCACGTCCACCTTATTCGTCAACGCATAGTCAAACGCCAGCTTCTGCTTACGCAGCGCACAGACCATCATGGAAATAATCGACTTCTTACCGCGGCTACCCGCCACCACGACCCGTGTCTTCGATCGCGTCCGCTGGAATATAAATTCTGGAACAGACTGGATCAAGATCCCTAATTCCTTCGCACGCGACAGCTCTACGTTGTCACGGCTCACCCGAGACCCTAAAACCACAGACTGAATATCTTTTGTCAACCTCTCCGGGAACCATCCATCTCCATAGCAGGTACATCCCACGCCGTGAAGCCTTTTCAGAGACTCTTCATCCAGATCAAGGCCGGAAGCGCTCACCTCATATCCCTTTTCTCGAAGCGCCAAGGCAAGATCAAAGACCAAAGGCTCGGTTACGGAGATCAAATGAACTTTTCGCATTGTTTTGATTTTAGTGCAAAAGTACGATTTTTACAGAAATCCACCCCTGCGGCAACCGATTTTTTTAGAGGGAGAGCGTACCTACCATCCCTCTCCGCAATGAAAAAAAGAACATTCCAAAAGACATTCATGAACCTTGTCAAACAAGGCTTTCAAGAGATTTAGAACAAAAGAGAGGAGATAGATCTCAACAGCTGGTGAGCTTCCTTACAAGAAGAAACACGATTGTCATAAAATCGTAACAAGGCAGCTGTATTTTCGCGTTAACTAAATACAATACACTCTTATTACATATCGACTTTAGGACATTACAAAGGAACTGACCAAACCTTATTCCTAACTTTGGACGGCGGCCTCTCTTTCAGCGGAAAGGAGGTCGCCGTTGCTTCTTGCTCCTACGCATCGGGAAGACAGGCCACCTCCTTGAAGGCATACCGCCTAAAGCGCCCGTCACGCGACTCCAACAGCAAATGCCCGGTAGGTTCCACACCGCGGATGCACGCCTCAAACTCACCATCATGGTCACGATAAGCATGAAAGCCCTCTTTCCGGTAAAGAGCCTCCATATAACGCTTGCGGATCATCTCATATTCTTCCTGGAGCAAGGATAGATAGGAACGGTAAAAAATAGACCGGAAGCGATCCAGCACCTCTTCCCGATCCACAGTCCGGCCAAGGATCTGGCACAAAGATACCGGATTGGGCGCGTCTCCCCGGAAAACCGCTTGATTCAAGTTCAAGCCGATCCCGATAATCGAGCTATACAAATAGGCGCCGGACAGATCGTTCTCGATTAGCATTCCGCAGATCTTCCGATCCTTCCAATAGACATCATTCGGCCATTTCACCGAGATTTGATCCATATAAGCCTCAAGGGTCTCTTTCACGCTCAACGCGGTGATCTGGGAAATCAGGAACTGACTCCTTGCCGGGACACAAGAAGGATACAACACCACGCTGAAAGTCAGGTTCATTTCCGCTTCCGACTCCCACACATTCCCGATCTGCCCACGCCCCGCTGTCTGGAAATCCGCGACAACGACACTGCCCTCCGGCACACGCTCTTTGCCAATCCATTCACGGAGCAGGCTGTTCGTGGAGGCTGTCTCGGCGACCCATAAGACACAAGGCTTTTCTATTTCAGAACTCATCACGATACATCTCCCTTATCTTCTTTGGGAACTGGGCGATCACCTCCCGATAGGAATGAAAAATCCAGCGTTTGATCTCTTCGTCGTCCATATCCCGCCCAAGGTAAATCCCGTTCCAATATTTCTTGTTAAAATGGTAAGCAGGCTCCACCGCCTCATAGCGCTCGCGCAACTCCGCCACATAATCCGGGCTACATTTCACGGCCACGCATGGCTCCCCGGCATCGAGAGCCAACAGCAAGAACATCTTATTCTCAACCTTAAAGACCAAGGAGTCGTCGTCGAACGGGAAACCTTCAGTCACGTTTTTCAAGGAAAGACAATATTCACGTACTTCTTCTACATTCATAAGCGTTCAGTCATTTACGGGATGGCGCTTAGAGGCAAGGCGAGTAAAAGGCATCCTCGATATGCTCGATCCGATAACGCCCCTCGCGCCCCATCAGTAACATCACGTCAAAACGAATTGGCAGGCTCACCCCATACAAGCGGGCGTATGCATCGGCAGCCGCCACTGTCCGGCATATCTTACCCCGGTCGATCGCCTCCTCCGGATCCACGAGACAATCGTCCGCCCTCGTTTTCACCTCCACCACGACCAACACACCGTCTTTCTCCGCCACGATGTCCAGCTCGTAATGGTGCCAATGCCAATTGGCATGGAGGATCACGTATTCCCGATCCGAAAGATATTTCCGGGCGATCGCCTCGCCCTCCTTTCCGATGTCATTTCGCTTTTCCATGCCGATGTTTTGGGCAAATGTAACGAAAAATATTTTCATATTAGTCTAAACCTCCCTACATTTGCGCCTTATGAGATTAGAGCGTAAATATTCGGAAGCCACCCCTCATCACCCACGGGTACATAAGGTTACCTTTATGCTGAATGACGAAGAGCATAAGGTGGTGAAGCGCTACCTGTCAAAATACAAGATCTCAAACAAATCCCGCTGGTATCGGGAGACCATCCTATCCCACATCCTCAGGACATTAGAGGAAGATTACCCCACCCTTTTCAAGGAAAACGAGATGCGCAGATGAATCCTTTCAACGACGAATATTTCATGAGGCAAGCCTTGGTTGAGGCCCGGGCCGCCGCCGAGGAGGGGGAGGTACCCGTTGGCGCCGTTATCGTCTGTGATAACCGGATCATCGCACGGGCACACAACCAGACCGAGCGGTTGAACGACGTGACTGCCCATGCCGAGATGCTGGCGATCACGGCTGCCGCCGGCGTATTGGGGGCGAAGTATCTCACGAATTGCAGCCTGTACGTGACGGTGGAGCCTTGTGTCATGTGCGCCGGGGCGATCGGTTGGGCGCAACTGAGCGCGATCGTCTATGGGGCTCCCGACGAGAAACGGGGATTCTCGCGCTTCGCCCCTCAAGCGTTCCATCCCAAGGCAATCATCAAGAAAGGGGTCTTAGAGGCCGAATGCGCCGAGGAGATGCGCCGTTTTTTCCAACGACGCCGTTAAAGTGGATCCTTCATATACGTCAAGAGCGGCCATAGGGTCGCTCTTTCTCTATCATACCGAGGCTATTTCACCTCCTCATAATCCACATACTCTCCATCACTCTTATCGAATATCTTCTTACGCCGTGTATAGCCATGCCCGCGTTCTTCCCTTCCCGGCGAACGGTCTCGCCCGGTGTTCATGGTACGTTCTCTCCCTTCTTCCTTCCGGGTACGGTTACCTCCGCCGAAAAGCGCGTTCTTGAACGAGCGGATGATCGAGAAACCCAGCAGAAACACCAGCAACAAGAAGAAAAAGAACATTACTATCAGGAACTTAAACATAGCAGACTACTTAAAGGATTTTTACTTTGGATACAAAGATAGGAATCTTATCTATCTCTTTTTGTTAAAAATAGACAAGACAATATATAGCACGATAGTGCCCGCGAGCCCCAAACATCCCCAAAGGGCCACGAATACGATCGCCCCGGCGACCAAGAGGTAACGCACCTCGTTACCGCGCCAAGCCAGCGACTTCACCTTCAGCGAGAACATCGGGATCTCCGACACTAACAGATAAGAGGAGAGGAAAGCCACCGCTATGGTAAGGATGATGAACACCGGCTCGTTCACATGAACCACAGGCAGGAGCGAATATCCGGCAGAGCCCCAAAACAGGGCGTGGGCGGGGACCGGAAGACCGATAAACGAGGTGGCCTGACGGTCGTCGATATTGAACTTCGCCAGCCGCAACCCGGAGAACACCGGGATCACGAATGCCAAATAAGGGATATAGCCGCTCCATGAGCCGGCCGGCAAACCGATGGAAGCCTCGCACAACAGCCAGAAAACGACCATTCCCGGAGCGAATCCGAAACTGACCATATCAGAGAGGGAATCAAGTTCCTTCCCCATAGGCGAGTAGGCCTTCAGCAAACGGGCGGCGAAGCCATCGCAAAAGTCGAACACCGCCGCGACCACGATCCATACCAACGCATATAAAAGCTGTCCGTGCAACGCCATCACGCTGGCGACACAACCGGATACTAAACTCAGGCAGGTTATCGTATTAGGGATATGTTTACGGATACTCATCTTGACAAACGGGCTATAGGCGTCTGGTTCCCTGTCACTTTCTGATCCATATCGACCAAGACCTCCGTATCTAACGGCAAATAGACATCCACCCGGGAACCAAACTTGATGAATCCCATTTGCTCGTCCACGTGGCATTTCTCCCCGGCCTTGGCGTAGGTCACGATCCGACGCGCCATCGCGCCCGCTATCTGGCGAGCCAGGATCTCCTGCCCGTTCTTCGTGGTAATCACCACCGCCGAACGCTCGTTCTCAGTGCTGCTCTTCGGCAAGTAAGCCGCCATGAACCGGCCATCCTGATGAGAGACCTGCTTCACCGTCCCGTTCACGGGGAACCAGTTGGCATGGACGTTGAAAATCGACATGAACACGGATATTTGCAGACATTTCCGATGCAGGATCTCATTCTCCATCACCTCCTCGATCGCGACGATCGTCCCGTCGGCGGGAGCGATCACCAAGCCTTCCGAATCATAAGGGAAACGGCGGTAAGGACTACGGAAGAAATTAAGGATCAGCAAGAACAATACGGTAGAGACAAATGAGACGGCATAAAACAGTGCCCCCTTACCTACGGTATGGTACAACGTCATGTTCACGATAAACAATATCGTAAACAGGGTAAGCAGGAACCCGGTCCCTTCCTTATGTACTTTCATTCGTCTTTTCACCTGTATCGTTCTTTCCTTTTCTCTACGAATTTGCAAAAATATTCATTTTTAGCAAAAATCAAAAATATATCATACGCTCACCGGCTCTATTTCATGCAGCTTCACGTACCAAATGAAGCCTTCTACCCGCGGATAACCCATCTTCCGGATCAAGCCTAAGTATTCCCTCACCTGTTTCCGGTAATGTTTTTCTTGCTTTTCCCCGAATTTATAATCCACCACGACCACTTTATCCGGAAAGATCATCACCCGGTCGGGACGTTTCGCCAATCCCTCCCCGAACAGGATGTCCACCTCGTTCAAGACACGTGCCGAGCCGTCGTACCAAGCCTTCACCCGATCATCGCGAAGCAGTTCCTCCAGACGAGCGACCAATCCCGCGGCCTCCTCGCCATCGATCACCCCCTCCTGGCGATAAGCCTCCACCGAGGCGGGAATGTCGCCCGAGGTATGGATACGGCTCAGCAGCTCATGCATCAAGGCGCCGTGCTTACGCTGGGCATTATCGAAGAAAAATCCTCGACCGTGCAACCGCAGTCGCAGCCGATCCCCCGCGGAAACGGAATGAAGACGGCTCATCGGAAGTTCTCGCTCTGAGCCCCCCCTTCCGTCACTTGCCTCCGGATGCCACCACGTACCCATCTCGAATACCGCCTCTTCCGGATCAAAGCAAGAGGGCAAGGGCTCCAAAGACTCCCCGTCGCGGGTATCGCTAACCTCCTGTCCCACTCCGGCCCACAGCAGATCGGCGATAGAGGAGATTTTCTCCACCTTCTTATCCTTGGTCAGCTTACGGGGAGAGGGGGCGAATACTAAAAGCTCTTCCTTTGCCCGGGTAAAGGCGACATATAGGGTATTCAGATTGTCGATAAAGGCGTGCAGACGCTCCTTGAAATAATCGCGGGCGAAGATCGTCCGCCCCAGCGATACCCCATAACGGATCGGCAATAGCCGCAGGCGGTCGAAGGGTTTTCGATCCGGACGGCACCAAAGGATCACCGGTTTGGTAGGCTTATGGTCGATCTCCCAATCTCCGAAAGGAATAACCACCACCTTGAAACCCAATCCTTTCGACTTATGGACGGTCAGGATGCGTATCGCGTCCTGTCCGTCGGGCGTGGCGATCGTCTTCCGGTAACCGCTCTCATCCCACCATTCCAAGAACCGGCCCAAGTCGGCGGTCTCCTTTTGGGAGAACTCCGCCACCATATCCAAGAAAGCCTGCACGAACACCTGTTCCGTATCCGCGAAATAGGCGTCGAATTTCCGGAACAGCCCTTCCGCCAGCTCATACAGCGACTGGCCCGTCACGGAAAGCAGCTCCACGAGGATCGACTCGTCAGGCTCCGCCTCCCCGAAAGAGCCAGTCAAGGTCTGATAGGCATACAGCAGCAACTTCCGTGCGGTAGGTTCCTCCGGGTTCCGCAAGAACCGCAAGACGGCTACCAAGAAGCGCACCGCCGACGAGCGTCCCACGAACAAGGCATCATCCGAGATAATATCATATCGGTAGCGATCCGAGGGATGCGTCTCCTTATAAGCCAAGAGCGTATCCGCCACGACAGCTCCCTCCTGGTTCGTCCGTACGAGGATAGCGATGTCTCTCAAGGCATAACCATTGTCTTGAAGACGCTCCAATACCGCGGGAAGGCGCTCCATCGCCGCCTCCTTCCAGTCCTGCTCCTCTCCATCCTCCAAGAAATCGATCCGCACGTGTCCCGCCTTCCCTTGGAAAGGGGCGGGCACCCGCTGATAGGTCTTGTCGTAAGCGGACATGATCTTCGTGCGGAAAGCCGCACGCTCCTCCTCTCCCAACGAGGAAGTCTCTAAAAGCTCGTTGTACAATGCCTGCAAGACAGCGGGCGCCACCGTGAAGAAGGCATTGTTGAACGTGACAATCTGCCGACAGCTTCGCCAGTTGTCCTTCAAGGTATCCTCACGCGTCAATTCCTCTGGGAAATCCCGCCGTACCTGCTCGTCCAGCAATTTCCAGTCCGAGTTACGGAAGCGATAGATGCTCTGCTTCACATCGCCCACGATCAAGTCAGCGTGGCCTTGCGCCAGGCTATCCGCGATCAAGGGACGGAAATTCTCCCATTGCATCCCGCTGGTATCCTGAAACTCATCGATCATGTAATGATCCACCCTCGTACCGGTCTTCTCGTAGATGAACGGGACATCACTGCCCCCAATCACCTTATTCAGCAACTCGGTCGTATCGGCGATCAGCATGATATTCTTCTCCTCCCTATATGCGGCGATCTGCCGGGATATATCGGTCAGGATCCCCAAGGTATCGTAATAACGCGTCACCTCGCGGGCGGTCAGGTAGGTAGTCAGATCCGAGAAGAAAGTGACGATACGCCGCACACAATCATTCAGCCCGCTTGAATAGGCAGACTCCATCGCCTGTTTCTTATCGGCAGGAGTCGTCCGGGAGGAATAGGCCTCCAAGTTGTCCACCAGCCCTTGGAAGGTGGCGGTAGGCTCCTTCATCTCGCCCCTCGCAAGTCGGTCGAAGTAGAAGAAGGGAGATCGGCTATTGCCTTTGAAATCGGAGGGCTCCAAGCCAAAACGCTTCAGCAGGGTTTTCCCCTCCTCACCCATCCGCCGGGCCTCCGCCTCCACGGAACGGATAAGGGCAAACAGCTCTTTCTTATACTCCGCGAGCGCGCTTTTATCGGCGATGTCCTCACTCACCTGGTCGCTAAACGCCTTGTAACTCTCCTTGAACAGCTCCTTGCCCAAGGCCTTGATGTCCTGCCGCAAATTCCATCCCCGACCTTCCGCGATTTTATCCTCAGCGAATCGCAATAACCAGCCCAACAATTCTTTGTTCTCCGGCCGATCTAAATCGGCGAGCATCCGATCTACCGCCTCGGCCAGCACCATGTCTTGATCCATCTCGATGCCATATCCTCCCTGTAGCCCGATCTCACGGGTGAAAGCCCGCGTCGTCTGCTGGAAGAAACGGTCGATCGTACTGATGTTAAAGGCGGAATAATCGTGCAAGATCTCCACCAAGATCTTCTTCGCCCGCGAGCGTGCCTGTTCCTCCGTCAGCTTATAGATGGAGGACAGCATGGAGAGATAGTCGGATTTTTTCCCGGAGGCGAGGCGATACAGCTCCTCCACGATGCGTCCCTTCATCTCGTCGGTCGCCTTGTTGGTGAAGGTCACCGCCAAGATCCTACGGTACGCGCCCGGTCGGGCGAACAGCAGCAGCAGGTATTCGCCAGTCAGTTTATGGGTTTTCCCGGCTCCGGCGGAAGCTCTGTAAATGGTCAGCATAGGCGTTTATCCGATCGTCCGGCTTTTCGTGTATCCCTCTTTCCGCAGGATCTCCAGTATTTTCGTCCGGAAATCCCCTTGTATGATGATCTCTCCCTCCTTGGCGGATCCGCCCACGCCGCATTTCACCTTCAGCCACTTCCCTAACGCGGCCAGATCCTCGGATGTTCCCCGGAAACCGGTAATCAAGGTGACCATCTTCCCGCCCCGGTTCCGCTTGTCGAGCGAGATCCGCAGCGGTTGTTCCGCCTTCGGCAAGGTGGCCTCTTCCTCTACCTCGCCTGTATCGTATTTGAAATCGGGATTGGTGGAATACATGATCCCCAACCGGTCTTTCCAATCGTTCTTTTTCATGTCGTTATCCTTCTTGTCTCATGCGTCTTTCAACGGCTCAAAACTACGGATTTATCCCGGCATAGGCAAATCGTTGCCGAACTTCCGCCTCCACCGATCGAGACAAAAAAATCGCCCGGAGAATAAATCCCCCGGGCGATCCAATCAACATATACCGGTTTAAAGCCCTAAACAATAATCCAGCAAGACCAATGCGTCCGACGCGTTTTTCATGTCTACCTTATGCTCCTTCACATACGCCCGGATCCGCTCCTCCTGGCCGGGGAAGAGTTTTTCCAATTGCCGGGGTTTCTTCACCTTCTCCCACTTTCCTTTCACTTGGATAAGGTAGGTATTGTCCGCTTTCCGCCGGTAGACCTCCATGCTCCCGATCCGCTGCCGCTGGTAAGGCGTATACATCTCCGTGGCATTCAGCCCGAGATCGCTCATTTGCAGGTTGTGCACGCTGCCCTGCGTGACGCTGCCCAACGCACCTTTCGAGCCGAGGTTCACCTCTTTCAGCAACCAATCAATACGCACTTCCCCATGCTCTAAGCGTACCACCTCGTAAAACCCTTTGGCGGCGGGCACGAATATCCGCCCATCCACGAAAAGGGTATCCACCAAGGCGGTATTCCCCATCTCCATCAGTTCCGTTCCCTGTCGGAAAAGCATGACCTTATTCGACGCGTCGTAGTTGACCTGCATGGTTGCCTTCGAATGGTTACGGAAAAGTATCCTCGCCTCCTTGAAATCGTCGAACAGGAAAATCCGGGTAAATTGCTGCGCCTGTACGATCTCCCCCAAAAAGAGAAACGGGACGATCAGACTGATCCATTTATAGTTCATAATCCGTACGTTTATGGGTTAACTAAAAAAGAGAGGCCACCCCCACTTTCCGTGAGACGGCCTCCCCGTATAATCAACAAACAGAAATCTATTATTTCGAGCGACCGGCTCCCCATTCCGGAGCGTTCTTGTCGGCCCACAGGCGCTCTGTCGCCAAGACCTGATCGTACATACCCGAGGAAGTGGATGTCAATCCCTGCTCCGCATAAGCAGATCTCTTCACATCAGCAGAGATGTCATCATCCAGCACCGCCCCGGTCGGGAAACGGCGCGGGATCTTCGCCGCGGGAATCTCCGCATAAGTGGCACGCTTCAATAAGTTAGATTGATAACTCGGGTAACCGGAGCGGCGTGCGGTCACGTACACCTCGTTCGGGTAGAGCATGAAGTGAAGCAACTCCTGCACGTAGATCTTCTCCAATTTCTCGGCGGCCGTACCCGTGAAGGCGTACTGGTCGTTCGACAACATCGCCTCGATCTCGCCTTCCTTCAGGTCGATCGGTTTCTCGTTCGGGTCATAGCCGAAGCAGCCCTGCACGATGCTGTAATAAGCCACCTGGTTCTCTCTCGCCAAAGCATCGTATGAGCGTACCGAAAGGTCGAGCGCCTTATCGTAGTATTTCTTCGCGTCGCCCTCTTTCCCGTCTAACATCGCGAACTCAGCCAGATAGAGATTCACCTCGGCAGCGCTCATGTACATCCCATACCAAGGACGATCGTTCGTGGTAAAGGTATAGGTGTCGTCCGGAAGGGTAGCCGCCTCCACCTGTTGCGCGGCGTTATAATTACGACCGATAATCATCATCTGGTTCAACGTTGAGTACGGTGTATAGAACTTCGGGTTGTTGCCCTCCTTATTGTGGAGATAAAGCTCCTTATCCGCGTTAGTGTACGAGGAGGGGAAGAACCATCTGTATTTACCCGTATTATCATCTTTTGCCATCCAAGCCTCGGTCAATCCGTAATAACGAACCCACGGCTCGCCTAATCCGCCCCACTTGACGAACTTCTTCTTACCATCGGCCCCGACCGTGGAGACTACGTTTTTCTCGATAAACTCAGGGATCTCCAAGCCTGCGTCATAGTAGCCCTGCACGACCTTGGAATTCCATTCGTTCTTCGTGAAGATGAAACGGACACGGGGATCCTGATTGTTCACCATAAAGTTGATCACCGTCTCGGTACCTACACAGCCGGAGAAACCGTTGCTCCAGTGATAGATCCGGTCATTCACATAACCCTCGTCGCCGGTCAGCCGGACTTTTCCCTTGTTGAAGCGTACATCCTCGTCTAAAGCGTTGAGGTAACCGGCAGGCGAGCTCGCCACTTCGGCAGCCACCTGCTTCGCTTTGCTCTCATTCTGCGCCAACATACGGACAGCGATCTTCAGTTTCAAGGAATTGGCGAACTTAGCCCACTTCTTGCGGTCGCCGCTATACACCACATCCTCGTTCGCTTTTATCGTTGCCGAGGTCGTAGAGAACACCTCAACAGCCTGATCCAGCTCACTCAGCCAAAAGTCGTACAGATCCTCCACCCGGTCGTAGACAGGGGTCAGCGTACCTCCGTAAGCGGCTTGGGCAGCTTCCTTATAAGGGAGGGATCCATACATATCGGTAGCGAAGATCCCTAAGTAAATACTCATCACCTTCGCGGCCTCTACATAAGGCTCATTGAGGCTGCGATCCTCCTCGTCCTGAAGCTCCATCTCATGTTCCATCGCCCGGAGTACCCGCAACACGTCCATATACTTCCGGCTTTGATCCCCATCTATCGTCGGCGTGAGGATTCCCTCGGAAGCGCCTCCCGAAGAGAGACCCATGCCTGCCCAAGCGTACTGCATCGGGGCGTTATAGAAATAGACCAAATAGCCTTGAGGATCGAACTGGTTGACCGCCTCGGCGAACAAATAAGGGATATCTCCCTTCACGACCGCCGACGGGTCTGTGTTGATTTCCGAGAAATCATCGCGGCAACCGGTCAGCAATGTCGCCGACCCGAAGGCCAAAGTCGCCAAAAGATATTTATATGCTTTCATTTTTTCGTCTTTATTTATCAGTCATTAAAAGGTTGCGTTAATCGTAAACATATAGCTTGCCGTATATGGGCTCACCGAACGGATCATGAACTGGCCCGACTGCGTACCGCGGAACGACTCCGGGTTGAAGTTGTTCGGCAGCGAATTCAGCAGATAGCCTAAGTTACGTCCGGTAAGAGTCAAGCTAAGCGCCTTGGCACCCACCTTGCTGGCGATCTGGTTCGGCATCCGGTAGCTCAAGGAAACCTCACGGAGCGCGATATAGTTCAACTCATGGAACCAATCGTTATTCTTCCATACAGCGGCGCGTCCCCAAGAGTTATTCCAATAGTTCCAGGAAGAGGCGTGCTGCGGATCCACGATCCCACGCTCCACCAAGTCCGCGTAAAGCTCACCACCCTCAGCGATCTTGTAGGTGCCTGTCGGGGTATTGATGGTAGCTCCGCCCGGCATGATGGCGTTCGGGATGATACCGTCGTCGTAGGTCTTCCCGTCCCAAATAGAAGTATAGGTGATACCTCCGTGTTCAGCGTCCGTGCCATTCAGCGACGATTCCATATAGCCGTAAGCGGTTCCGTAGTGAGATCCATAGATCGCCACCATACCGCCGAAGCGCATATCCAAGGAGGCGCGCAAGCTCAGGTTCTTCCAGCGCAAGGTCGTATTGATCGAACCTAAGAAATCCGGCTGGAGCGATCCCACCGTCTCCACCTTGCCCGAGCGGGTGTAATAGACCGTATGACGGCCATTATACGAGGCAAGCTCCAAGACAGGCAGACCCGTCTTCTCATCATAAATGGGTGCAGCGTCTGATTTCAAGAGACCGTACTCACCGCCCACTTCAGCCACGGAACCGATCCGGTAATTTCCATAGTCGGGAGCACCTTCCAACGTGATATAATCCGCCACGTTCTCATGCAGTTCCACGATCTTGGAGCGGTTTCTCGTATAAGTGAAGTTCAAGTCCCAGGTCCAGTCCTTCGTAGAGATCGGGGTCGTGTTGAGCGCCAGCTCGATACCCTTATTCTGGATGTTTCCGGCGTTGATCAGCTGCTTGGAGATTCCAGACTCCGAAGGAACCTTGATCTCCATGATCTGATCCCGGGTGTTCTCCTTATAATAGGTGAAGTCCACGCCAATCCGGTTATTGATAAAGCGCCAGTCGAGACCAATCTCCCAAGAGTTCTTGCGCTCCGGCTTGAGATTGATGTCGTTAGAGGTCGTGGGGACTTGCAGGCCGTAGGTCTGGTCGATACCATACAGCGTATAGGCCGTATTGATCTTGTAGGCCTCCGTATCGTTACCTACCTGCGCCCACGACGCACGTACCTTAGCGAAGGAGATCCACTCGGGAAGATTGTCGCGGAACGTCTCGTGGATCAACCAAGAGGCCGACACCGAGGGATAGAAGAACGAGTAGTTACCGTGCTTATCGGCATAGACAAGCGACGACGACCAGTCGTTACGCCCCGTCACGTCCAAGAATACTTGATCCTTCCAGCTCACGGCAACCTGCCCCGCCAACGAGAGGATCGTCTTCTCTCCCTTGAGCAGTCCGCTGGAAGTCACCGCATTCTTGGAGTTTCCGATAAAGAACTGTCCGGGGATCACCAATCCACCTTCGGTGGAAAGCGACATATCCTGCACGAAATTGTGGTAATACTCACCCCGGATAAATCCGCTGACATTGAAATCGCCCAGCTCCTTGTTCCAGGAGAAGTTGGCGTTCAGGTTCGTCTGCTCCTTCGTGTATTGCCCCAAGGTATAGTCGCCACCCTCGTTCGCGTAGCCACTACCTAACTCTTTCGCCTCGTTACGCTTGTAATAATAGTTGTAATTTCCTTCCACGGAGAACTTCAGGAAGCTATTCAAATCCGCGGTCAGTTTCAGGCTCGGGCGCACGGAAGTCTCCTTCTGCGTGTACTTGTTCTCGTAAACAGCCCACCAGACACCTTTGCCGGGCGCGTTGCCATACTCATCATTATAGTCGGTACTTGCCAGACCACCGTGAGCTCCTTTATAGCGGGTACGCCAATAACGGGTATCGTACATACGGCTGAACGTACCGTCGATGAAATACTCCCCGAAGTTGGTCGCGCCACCTTGACGCGGCGTGGAGTTGGCGAACGCGATACCCGTCTCCACCTCTACCGCCTTGCTGATCTTGTAGCTCGCCTTTCCCAAGAAGGAGATACGCTGGAACGAGTTGTTCGGGGTATTTCCGTTGGCGTGCTTGTACGAGAGGGAGGTATAGAAAGACGACTTATCCGTAGCTCCCTGCACGGAAACGTTCGTATTGGTATTGAACCCATTGTCGTAAGCGTCGGTGAAGTTGTTCTTATACGGCGAGTAAGGCACCGTCGTGTAGTCGTAGAACTCGATCGGCTGGCCGTCGAACTTCGGTCCCCAGGAAACTCCGCCACCCCAAGCCACAGAGCGATCGCCTTTCGCGTTGAGATAGAACGAGTCGGTATCCTGCATATTACCGGACGACTTATAATTGTTATAACCCGACATATAGCCATCGCCTCGCACGTTCTGGAAACTCGGCCCGCCATAGACGTGGTCGATACCGAAAGTCTGCGAGAAGCTGATGCCCAATCCGTTATTCCCCTTTCCGCTCTTCGTGGTGATGACCACGGCACCGTTCAATCCGCGCGATCCGTAAAGCGCGGTAGCGGCGGCACCCTTCAAGACGGAAACCGACTCGAAATCATCGGGGTTCAGGTTCTTCAGCTCATTACCCCAGTCGGTATCGCTGGTGCTCCAGTCGGCATCGCCCACCTTGACGTCATTATCAAGGATCACGCCGTCCACCACATAGATCGGCTGGTTGTTCTTTCCCAAGGTGGAAGCGCCGCGGATCAAGACCTTCGACGATCCGAACAGCCCACCGTCACCCTGCGTGATCTCCATACCCGCCACCTTACCTTGCAAGGCGGCCACGGGGTTAATCAGGTTCGTGTTGAGATCATCGCTCTTAAGCTCCGTCATGGCGTAACCGAGCGCCTTCGTGGCGCGCTTCATGCCCAAGGCGGTGACCACCACCTCGTCGAGCGCCTGCGTATCCTCCTTCAGGGTCACGTGGAGCGGCTGGCCGTTCCAGACGATCTCCTGCGAGATATAGCCGACGAACGACACCAAGATCACGTCGCCCTTCTTCACGTTAGCGAGGGAGAAATCGCCGTCCAATCCGGTGATCACGCCATTGGTGGTACCCTTCACCACCACGTTGGCGCCGATAACCGGCTCACCGCTCGCGTCGATCACGACACCGGTCAGCCTATCTGACTGCGCGATTTCCATAGAACCAGCCACGGGTAGTGGATTAAGATCCGGACGAACGCCGGGATGAGCCGCATACGCCTGCGCGAGAGCGGCAAACGATAACAAAAAGCCTACCCGCACGACGCGCGCCGACTTCACAGACGAATAAGGAGATCCCTTATCCGAGAAAGAATTCATTCTTCTCATCTGCTTAGATTTAGTTTTTATTATTTTGATTTTATGTAAATATCTCTTGTCGATCTCCTGTCCCATAGGAGTTCATATAGAGTGCCTTAAAAGTGTCTCAGCGCCTTAAGCTACACATTAGTCCGTTTCTTTCATACACATATCCAATCATTAAAAAGTTTTTCCCTGTTTAGATCCGAAAAACATCCTCACTTCTCACCAAAAACACCGCAAAGGAAATCATTTTTTCTTTAAAAAGCTAAACAAAAGACAAAGAAATTATACAGGGTGGAGGGGAAGGCAAAAAAATGTCAGCCCAACAAAGAAAAAAATCAGGGGATGAAACCGGAATTTCATCCCCTGATTTTCTTGAGAACTTGAGGGAGAGGCGTAGAATCAATCCGGATCTATATGCTTCAACGTCCCGCCCTCATTATAATGCTGGTTGTTCGGGAGTCCCTTTTTGTTGACACCCTCCTTCATCAAGGCTTTCAGCTCCTCTAAATGAGATTGGTATACACCCCGGGGAGAGGTGGCGTACCTCGTGCAAAGCGAGGCTGCCATTCCGACTACCTCACCCATCATGCCAGTGGTACGCATCACCCGAACCGTGCCCAAGGCCACGTGCGTCACGCTGATGTCGCGCCCGGCCATGAATAGATTGCCGATATTCCGGGAATAGAGGCAACGGTAAGGTACCGCATAGGGATAGATCAGCACATGCTCCGTGACCGCCTTGAACTCATTGTCCGGGAAATGCGCGCTATTGGCGGGGTCCGGCTGATGCAGGTCGATGCTCCAGGTCGCGGCGAAAGAGGCATCCTCATAAATGACATTGTTCGTCAGGTCGCTTTCCCGCAAGATGTAATCGCCCATCAACCGGCGCGACTCGCGCTTACCTGCCACATAAGCTACCCAACCTAACTTCCGGTTCGTGTAAGCCTCGTTCCCTCTCAGATGATTCTTCAGGAAGCTCCAATTGGAATAAACGACCAATACGCCATAATCCCGGATACGCTCGGCATCCCGTATCTGATCGTAATTCATGCCGGTCTCCCAAGTCCATTCGCCCATCTCCACCTTCTCGCAATTCGTCTCATTAAACTCCACGCCATACGAGAACTCAGGGAAAGAGGCCGGCTGGCCGACATCCACGGAATACCATTGCACAGAGGCACCCATCGTCATCTTATCCGGCTTCTCGGGGGCGATGCTCTCGCCAAACTCATCGCGTCCCTCGCGCCCCATCCGATAATCGGCACCGGCCAAGTAACCGATATTTCCATCGCCGGTACAATCCGCGAAAACGGGAGCCTCAAACCGCAATTCCTTTCCGCTCTCGGTATGCTTGGCGGTGACAGACTGGATCTTGCCCCCTAACGTATCCACCCGAAACGCCCGGTAATTCAAGAAGAGAGTTACATTCTTCTCCTTGGAGATCCAGTCCAATTTCTTCTGGTCCTCGTAGTTCTCGGCAGGTTGCGCGTTACCTACTTTCGTGGGGCCAAACTCCTTTTGCAATCCTCCTAATTCCTTATAGATCCCCTCCTCGATGCGTCCGCCCAAATGGACCCGCACCTCGGAGCTGTTATTACCGCCAATCACCGGACGATCCTGGATCAAGGCGACCTTGCATCCCAAGCGAGCAGCCGAGACCGCGGCGCTCATGCCCGCGATACCGCCACCGACCACCACGAAATCATACCGTCCGGCGGAGGGAGCCACGTCAGGAAGCCTCAGCGCCTTCCGGCGCAAAGCCGTCAGCTCCGCCTTACCCGATGGAGGGACATCCCCCTTCTCCGTCGTGAAATAGATCGCATCGCAACGACCGTCGAAGCCGGTCAGGTCGTGCAAGCGCAATACCGCCTTCCGATCACTTACCTGTACCTTTCCCGCGGCCTGCCACATCCAAGAGGAGCCTTCCGAGCCTAACACGACCGGCAGGTCGTGCCCACCAACAGACAGGCGGAACTTCCCGGGACCTTCCCCATCCTTCCACGGAGATGTCCAGTTATAGGTACGCACATACACGTAATAAGTGCCCTTCTTCGGGAACTCCACCTCGGTGCGGGCATCAGCGACCGGCTCTCCCATCCCGTGCGCCAGCAAATAGGGTGAGCCCATCAAATCCATGAACTGCTGATCCAACACCCAACCTCCCTTAACATGGAAACTCTCCGCCTCCACGAACAGGGAAGCTCCCCGCGAAGAGACAGGGAAAAGCAGGGATATGAACAACAAAGCGATTAAAGACTTATACACATTCATACACTGTTTGATTTATAATTTAACCTAATTTCCATTTAATCGTATCTCCCGGATCACCAAACGGCGGAAATTCTTTCCCGTGATTACGATCCGGATCGCTTTCAACTCGACCGCTTCGAAAGAGGCGGACGCGCCCGTTTGATCAAAGTCCGCTATTTTCTTGAACGAATGCCCATCCTCGCTGACCTGCAACTCGGCCGCGTCAAGGAATTCTTTCGAATCATCGCAAACGACCCGTACGCTATCCGTCCGTAAAGGCCGCTCTAACTCGACCTCGAAATAATCGCCGCTCCCGGTAGCGAACGAGCTCGCGAAAAAGGTATCCTCACGCCCATCAAAGGCATACTCCGGATCGTAATTCCGGATCGCCCGGATATTCGTGCGCACTTGGGCGGGACACTTGAGCGCGGGATGTTCCCTCTCTGCCTCAAACCATCCATCGGAAAGCGTGTCTCCCTCATAATAATGGATGCCCAACCGCCTCATGACGGGATAAAAGGCACGAAGCCGCTCCTTGAAATCATTCCAATCCCTTTTATCCGGCTCGCTCCACAGCACCTCTGCCAACGCGCACAGACGAGGATAAAACATACGCTCCACATCCGCTTGCGTGGTGACAAATTCCGTCCACAGGCAGGCCTGTCCGCCCAACACCAAGGAGCGTTTGCCGACGGGTACCTGATCGTCGATCGGATCCCAGGCATAGAGCTTGCGGGTTGGATTGCGGGCATACCCAAAATCGAAATAACAAGGATCCTTCGGGCACATGACGACCGGGATATTCCGTTCCAAGGCTTTCTGCCGCTGCCCGGCACCGTCGTTCCGCCAAATGGTCAACACATCCCGCGGGGAGGCGGCACCTCGCTCATTGATCTCATCCCATCCCATCATCGTCTTCCCCTTCGATCGCACGACGCGGCTTACCGCTCTCGTGAAATAATCCTGTATCTCATGCAAATCGTTCCAGTGATTCGCCCGATACAAGGCCATACATTTAGGGCAGGTCTCCCAAATGGAGGTGCTCACCTCGTCCCCTCCCAAATGGATATACGGAGAGGGGAATATGTCGCACAAGGCATCGACCAGCTCCTCCACGAAAGAGAGGAGAGCCGGATTACCGATACAAAGCATATTCTCGCCGACGCGTTTACGCTTGCCGTACTCCTCTTCCTCCGGATAAGCCTCAAACTCACCTCCTCGGCACGACAAGGAGGGCATCCCCGCCAACAGAGCCAGGCTATGCCCCGGCAGGTCCACCTCCGGGATGATCTCCACCCCTCTTTCCGCCGCGTAAGCCACCAAGTCTTTCAGCTCTTGTGGCGTGTAATAGTTGCCCGACAGCTCCGGGAAATCCGCGTAGAAAGTCCCTTTCCGGGCCAATTGAGGATACCGCTCCATCCCCAAGCGCCACGCTTGGTTGTCGGTCAGATGCAAATGTATGGCATTCAGCTTGAAAAAGGCCATTTGATCGATCGTGGATTTCAACTCGGAGATTTTCCAGAAATGTCGGCTACAATCCAACATAAGTCCCCGATGTTTATAACGGGGATGATCCTCGATCCTCAATAAGGGCAGATTTCCCCCCTCAGCGCCCAAGATCAATTGCTGAAGCGTGGCCAAGGCATGATGGAGCCCCCGGTCGTCAGCCGTCTCCACCACGATACGATCCGGGAAGATCTCCAACCGATAAGCCTCCGGCCGCGACAGGCGTTTCTCACGGACGGTCAGCGCGGTGTGTTTACGCGCCGGAACGACTTTCAACGCCTCCCGATCGCTTAAGTCCTTCATGAACACACGCCCCGCGACCTCCCAGCGCTTAGGGAAACTAACCGTTGTCAAACGCGCCAAAGGGAATACCCCCTCTTTCATCTGGAGCGATGAGGGATAAGGAATCAACGAGACGGCTTGCCCGTCCAACGCCGCGCCCCAGGCAGGCAAACCTCCCGCGAGCGCGATCCCCCACACGATCCAAAAACAATACCAACGTTTCGTGAAGCCGCTAAATTCCATATCACATAGCCATAGACAGAAAAAGAGAGGCTCCCTGACATCATGCGGCATCTCTGGCAGCCACAGGCAGAGGAGCCTCCCTCAATCAGATTAATATCCCGGATTTTGTTTCATGTTCGCGTTGATCTGAATCTCCGTGGTCGGTATCGGCCACAGGTATTGCCTGTCGTTCCAGGCCTTCTCGCCCGCTACGGCGATCTTGCCTGTCGCCTCCATCTTGGAGAAATCAGCCAAACCGTCCTCGTCAATATCCGGGACGAACGGCCAGAACCAGTCACCCTCACGCACCACCTTCTCTATCAAGAGAGAAGAGGGATAAAGCATCATATAGACCTTTTTCGTCATTACCTTATCCATCAATTTCCAACGCATCAGGTCCATATACCTCAATCCCTCTCTCGGGAATTCCATCCGCCGCTCCATCCGCAACTGTTTCCGCAGGGCTTTCTGGCCGACATTCGTGAAAGCCGGATATTCGCCGGTCTCGGATTTATCCACTCCGTAGGCTCTCGCACGTACCTCATTCATGGCATCCAATACGGATTGGTCGATCTGGTCCAATTCGATCTTCGCCTCGGCGTACATCAGCAACACATCCGCGTAACGGATGATGATACGATCCGCCTCACTCCGCTTAGCGTTTCCCAAACTGCTCTCGTCCAGCCCCTTCTTCCATACCAAACCATTGTACGAGGCATACTGGGCATTCGCACGAGTATCGTTATTCTTAATCATTTGCCCTGTCTTGTAATTCATTACCTCTAAGGCTTCCGGATGCGGATTGTATTCCACGCCCAACCAATTCTCCCCGAAAGGTACGATCGAAGCGCTACAACGAGGATCCCTGTTCTTGAACGGATCATGCGGATCAAATAACGGAGACTCATCGATCGGCAGGCCATCTACGCAGAGATAAGCCGCGAACAAATCCCATGTCGGGTTCGGGGCTCCATAGCCTCCCAGGTTACGTGGCAGGGGATACTGCGCATTGGTATAGACACCGTACTCAATGGAACGCGGAATACAGAAAATAGTCTCTTTCGAATTCTTGGTCCCTTGTAAAAACAACTCCCGATAACTTGGATGCAAGGTGTAAACACCCAGATCCATCACAGCCTTGGTCGCCTTCACGACCGTCTCATAGTCGCCCATATACAAGGCGTAACGAGCCTTTAACGCCAGCGCCGCACCCTTCGTTGCCCGAAGTTCTTTTGAATAGGATACCGGCAAAGCCTCGATAGCCTTATCATATTCATCATATACGAATCGCTGGATCGTCTCCAGATCCGTGCGTCCCATCGTCATGCCCTGCTCAATGTCGATCGAGTTCTCCACCAACGGTACCGCCCCGAACTTAGCGGATAACTTAGCGTAGGCGGAAGCCCTATGGAAATGCGCCTCCGCCACCAAAGCACGGATAGCCGACTCGGAACCTCCGTTATCGATAGCACGCTGCGCATTCAAGATAACGTTGTTAGCGTAAGCGACCACCTTATATTGATTTGACCAAAGATCCGAGACGACCTGGCTCTGTCCCGTCAGCGTAGCATCCTGAAACTCTGTCAAAGTCTCACGATAACAAAAATCATCCGCCCAGTCCGTGGTCTCCCTCTCGTCCATCGGCCAAAAGACACTCTTATACAACTCATTGACGGCCATCCTAATCTCCGTCTCATTCGAATACCAATTCTCTGTGGAACCGTACGAAAGAGGGTTCAAATCCAAATCATGGCAGGCTGTCAGAGCGAACAAGCTTCCAATGAACAACAGCCCATATTTTTTCATTATCATACTCTTTTTCTTTTAAAAATTAACCGAAACACCCAGCAATACAGACATGGTTATAGGATAACCGGTCGTGCTAACCTCCGGATCCCAACCATGAGGGTATTTGCTCAAGCAAAACAGATCACTGCCCGATACGTAGAAACGAACCGCCTCCATCCGGACCTTTTGGGTCAGCGCGGCAGGAAGCGTATATCCCAAGGTCAAGTTCTTCAATCGCAAATAGCGACCGTTGAACAACCAATAGTCAGACATCGCCATATTGGCCTCGACATTAGTACGCGTCAGACGAGGATATTTAACCCGTAGATTCTCCTCCGCGGAGTTTTTGGCGCTCCAATAATTCCCATCCACGATCGCGGGAAAGCCTAAATAGTTCTGTTGAAGTCCTTCCACCATGTTTCTTTCAATGCGGACCTGCTGTTTCCCCACTCCCTGGAACGCCAGCGCAAGATCAAAACCTCTCCAAGAAGCCGTGAAATTCACGCCAAACATGAAGCGAGGCAAGGAACCTCCAAGCAATACCCGGTCATACTCCGGGGATATTTTTCCGTCAGGGACTCCGTCCGGGCCGGAAATATCCTTATACTTGATGTCGCCATAAGTCACGCTGCTATTCAATTTCGGTCCATTCAGATCAGCTTCGGTCTGGATCAACCCATCGCTCAAGTAACCGTACCACTCATTAAATTCACTTCCTTGCATCTTGACCTGATCGCCCAAGAACTCGGTTCCTCCCAAATTCCCCATTCTCGAAATGAAATCAGACAGGTTAGCGGAAACCGAATATTTGAAGTCTCCCGCTTGATCCGCCCAACCAATCTCCAAATCATATCCTTTGGTATCCATCCGTCCGGCATTCACGAAAGGATTATCATAGCCGATAAACTTCGGGATCTCGGTGGCTATCAACATATCCCGGGTATGTTTCTGGTAATAATCCGCGGAAAAGCGTAACCGCCCGTCCAGGAAATTGGCGTCCAAGCCCAAATCCCAAGTCTCCGTGGTCTCCCAACTGATATTCTTCACCGCATAATACCGCTGAGCCGCCGTAGACAAGGATGTAACCGTCTTATTATTATAGAAAAGAGCGGAGCCGAAATTAAGCGCCGACTGCCAAGGATAGTAGTTTTGCTTGTTATTATCCGAGATATTCGAGATACGTTCATTTCCCAAGACACCCCACGAAGCCCTAAGTTTCAGGTAAGAGAAGGGATTCCCTTTCCACTCCTTCATAAAAGGCTCCTCGCTGACAACCCATCCTGCCGAGAAAGAGGGGAAATTACCCCAACGATATTTCGGGGCAAAACGGGAAGATCCATCACGACGGAAGTTCGCTTGCAGCAAATAACGATCAGCATATCCATAGGCGATCCGTCCAAAGAAAGAACGATAGGCATACTCCTCCGCGTTGCCTCCGTTATCACGGTAAGTTTCCGGACCAATATCCAAATAGGGATAATCCACCAACTCATATTGATCGCGCGAGGCATCCAGATTCTCCCAGAAAGCGTAATAGTCCTCATAGCCGACCATAACCGAGAGCGAATGCTTACCAAACGACTTGTCATAATTAGCGAAAAGCTGTGTCGTCAAGTCATGGTTGTCATTCCGGATCTCCTTCAGGTTCGTCCTCGTAAGTCCCGCCATATATCCTTTTACCGTATTCGGGTCGTTCGCGTAAGTATAAGGCACCTGTTTCTTGAACGCCTTCTCCTTATCGAAGAGATAAGTGGGAGCGACCACGGCGGAGATCTTCAGCCCCTCGATCGGGGTAATATCAATGGCCGCCTTTCCTCCGACACGGTTATTCCACGTCTTCTTCGATCCTCCATCCGCTATAATGGCCAACGGGTTCTCCCCATCCTTGACATCTCCCCATAAACCATTCGTCCAACGGACCGCATAGATAGGCGGAGTAGCGCGGGAGCCCAACGACATCGGATTTCCAAAAGGATTTTCCGAATAAGCGCGACTGAAGTTGACGTCCAGATGCGCGGCAAGCCATTTATTGATCGTTATATCATTGTTCACCCGGATCATGAAACGATCGTAATCCCGGTTCACGTACAATCCCCCGACTTTGTCATAACGGAACGACGCCTTGGTCTTGACCACCTTGCTTCCCCCCGCGATGTTCACCGAATGCGTCTGCCTTGGGGCGGATGATTTCAGCAAGACTTTCTGCCAATCAGTAATCGGGTACAGATCCGGCTCCGTAGCGTTTTTGCTAATCCAGTTATTCACCTGCTCCTCCGAATAAGTCTGGTACCATCCTCCGGAATTATTATCATTATACCGAGTCTCGTTCGTCATCTCCAAGAAACGCTTGGCACCCACGAAATCAGGAAGTTCGGTAGGAATATCCCAGCCATACTCGAAATTATAGTTCAAGGAGAGGTCGTCCGCTTTGGCGCGCTTGGTCGTAATCACGATCACACCGGCCGCCGCTCTCGAACCATAGATGGAGGCAGATGCCGCGTCTTTCAATACAGATATATTCTCCACGTCTTCCGGATTTACCTGATTCATGTCCCCCGGTATCCCGTCTATAATCACCAGCGGGCTTGTCTCCCCGATCGTCGTCACGCCACGGATCTTGATCGATGCCGTCGCGCCGGGGGCGCCGTTGTCGCGGGTCACCAACACGCCTGATGTGGCGCCCTGCAAGGCGGTGGAGAGCTGGGTCGTCCTGCGGGAGGCCAAGTCGGCGCCTTTCACCGCCGACACAGCGCCTGTCAAGTCCTTCTTCCTCGCCGTTCCATAGCCGATGACCACCACCTCGTCGAGCGTTTCGGAGTCTTCCCGCAAGGTCAATGTCAAGGCGCCTTCCACGTCGGAGACCGAGACTTCCTGGGTCACGTAACCGATATAGGATACCTGCAACGTCGCGCCGGAAGCGACAGCGAGAGAGAAACGGCCGTCCACATCGGTTATCGTACCGTTGGTCGTGCCTTTCTCCACCACGTTAGCGCCTACGATAGGCTCACCCGCGGCATCAAGGATCGTCCCGGAGACAGTCTTGGAGCGGGAATCGGCCGCCTTTCCGGAAAGGTGGCTTGATAAGATAACTTGATGGTCAACAATCTTGAAATCTATGCCGGAGTTCTTGAATAACATCGCCAAGGTTTCCGCGATGGGTTTCGAGTCCACGTCGATCGTCACCTTACGGCTCGTATCTACCGCCTTATCCGTAAATAAAAACCTGAAATCCGTGATTTTCTCGATCTGGTCAAGCACCTGCTCGATGGTAACGTCGCGCATCGAGAGGTTGATCACCGAGGATTGCGAGTAGGAATTACTCGCCTTTAACTGCGAAAGTATCGCGAACAAAAGAAACAAGCCAATCCGCAGGAAACGGGTCGATCCGCTGGATAAGCCCCCGAAGATCCGGCTTGTGGACAATTTCATATTTTCCATTCTTTCTTATTTAGATTTAGTTTAACAACACGCTCTCAAAACACCTTCCATCCCGACTTGGGATAAAGCCCGGCCACCCGAGCGCAAAGGGTGGCGTCTCTCGTCTCCTTACCCGATCATTCCATATACTGTCCTCCTATTCTTTATCATCCAAAACAAATAGTTATCTCATCGCCTCATCGCAACCATACATCGATCCGCTGCCGCCCAAAGGTATGATCCTCGCGAAGCTCCGGCCGCTTGGCCTCCCATCTCATGGGGACGGACATACTCAAGTATTCCATGATCTGCGTGATCGTCTCCGAGGAAAAGGTAGCCCGTAGCTTATAATCCGCCTTGATCTTCTCATGCAATACGATCTCCACGTTATAACGGCGTTCCAATCGCTTGAACACCTCTTCTATGGGAGCGTTGCGGAAAACGAGGCGCCCATCCTTCCACGCGGTCTTTTCCTCTACGCTCACCGCCTTGAGGCTGAACCGGCCTTCAGCCTTATCATACACGGCCTGCTCGGAGGGACGGAGGGTCGCGACTCGGGAAGAGGCCAACAGCACATCCACGATGCCCGTCGCCAAGGTCGCCTCCAACGAAGGATCTCCCTCATAAGCGGAAATATTGAACTGTGTCCCATAGGCTTTCACGGAGACCTCGTTATCAAGCGACACGTAAAAAGGATGCTCCTTGTCCGAACGGACCTGGAAATAACCCTCGCCCCGCAACCATACCCGCCGCTCCCGCTCATCGAACCGCGTGGGATACCGCAACGCGCTCCCGGCGTTCAGCCAGACAAGCGAGCTATCCGGCAGCATGACCCGCGACACGACTCCCGGGGCTGACGACGCCTCCACGTAGGCGATCGCCCCGCCCTCCCTCATACGTCCGACATATAAATAGGAAAGAACCCCGGTAGAGAGGCTCAACAGGATCAATAATACGGCGGCGATCCGGGGGAGATAAGACATGAGCCTGTACCTGCGGGCCGAGGCCTCGATTCGTTTCCGGCTCTTCGCGTACGCCGCCTCCACATCGTAAGACTTAGCCTCGGACAGGTCTTCCTCGATCGCTTTCGCGATACGTATATTCTTTTTTATATCTTCCGGATAAACAGCCATTGTTCGCTTTCGTTTATAAATAGACACACATGGCGGGCAAACCCGACAGGGATTCGCTATTTTTCTTAAAAAAAACTTTCATTTATTATAACTCGCTAAAGAGGTCAACCGAACGAAAACCGCTCTTGTTGTATACAAAATGAAAAACACGAATCTCCTCCCTGACGCGGACTATCTCCTCTGGAGCATATCCGAGAACGACGATGAGGCTGCCTATCGCTCATTGTTCGAGCGTTACTACGCCGCTCTCTGCCTCTTCGCCAAACGCTACGTAGCGGACAAGTCCGCGCGGGAAGACATTGTGCAAGATGTGTTCTTCCATATCTGGGAAAGGAGGAAACAGCTTCCACCCACCACCTCGGCAAAGAATTATTTAATCACCGCGGTCAAGAACCTTAGCTTGAACTATCTCCGGAAACAGGGCTACATACAGGAATATCAGGATAAAGCGATCTGCTCGCCTCCTCTGTACGCGAAAGAGGCGGACGACCTGTATACCTTAAACGAACTGGAAGATTTATTGGAGAATACGTTAGCGAAGCTCCCTCCCGAGTACAGGATGGCTTTCGAGATGAGCCGGATGGAGCAAAGAGGCATGGATGAGATCGCGAAGAGCATGGGCGTATCCGTCCGTACGGTGGAAAGATACCGGAACAAGGCGCTCGACCTCATAAAAAAAGAGCTGAAGGATTACCTTCCGCTCTTGTCTCTCTTGCTACAAATCCAGAATTAAACGGTTTACCCCTTCCTCTTCTCGATCAGGACGACCGCCGAGGCGGAGATTCCTTCCTGACGCCCGGTAAAGCCTAACTTCTCGGTCGTCGTGGCCTTGATGGAGATGTCGTCCTCATCCACTCCCATCACCTCGGCAAGCACCCGCTTCATTTCCGGGATATGCGGATTCAGTTTAGGGCGCTCGGCGGCCACCGTAGCGTCAATATTGCCTAACTCGTAACCCGCCTCCCGGAGCAGCTTCATCGTATCCCGGAGCAACAGTTTGCTATCGATGTCCTTGTATTCGCCCGACGTATCGGGGAAATGATAACCGATGTCGCGCATATTCGCGGCACCCAGCAGGGCATCGCAGATCGCGTGTATCAGCACATCGGCGTCGCTATGTCCCAAAAGCCCTAAGGTATGGGGGATCTTGATCCCTCCTAACCACAAATCCCGTCCGGAGACCAGGGCATGCACGTCATACCCGAAACCAACCCGTATCTTCATGCTCCAATTTTTTAGCGGAAAAGGTTCTTGATTCCATCCATGTCGAACGAGAGCGAGAAACGCAATGTCTGGTCCAACGGGTTACTCTGCACCGTACTGATCAAATAGGCGGCATCCAACTGGAACACGCTCATGCGGAAACCGGCGCCGACGGAGAAGAACTGGCGGTTACCTTGGTTCTTGTTCTCGTAATAGTAACCACCCCGCACGAAAAACTGCTGGTTGTAGTTATACTCCAGACCGATCGAGGCCATGATCTCTTCCAACTCCCCTTTAAATCCGTTCGGGGAATCGCCAAACGACTTGAAGATACCGGTGATCGGCGACATATTGTTGTAGTCGTTGTAGGCCTCCTCGTAGGCGGCGATGTCATCGGCGGTAGAGCCGGTCTGGACCGGAGCCGTAGGCACCAAGTACTTGCTTAAATCCACGTATACGCCCAGCTGGTTATAATCGTCGAGCGGATAGAGAAGACCCGTACCAATCTTCAAGGTAGTCGGCAGGAACTGGTTCTTGTTGCCGCCATCGTAAGAGACTTTCGAACCTATATTCGAGATATTGAATCCGAAGCTCCACAAACATTCGCTGTTTCCCAAGATCACGTATTTCTCCAGATAACCGGCGATGTCCGCGGCAAACGCGTTATCCGGCACCATGTCCGTATCGGCCGAGGCGCCCATATCCGAGCGGATATAGCGCAACGCCACCGCCATAGAGAAGGCTTCTGAGAGCTTGCGGCTATAACTTACGTCAAACGCCATCTCATAAGGGTTAAGCACCAACTGGGAACCGTGTCCCTGATCCTGTGTCTCGACCACCTCGCCTAACGAGAAATAACGGACCGAGGCGCCTATCGCCTGCAAATCGCTATCGCCCAACTTATAATAACCGGCCAGGTACGCCAAAGCCACGTCATTCACCAATTTCCGCAACCAAGGGGTATAGGAAAGAGATACGCCCGCCTTGCTGTACATAAAGGCATACTTTGCCGGATTCCAATATTGAGAATTTACGTCAGGCATGGAGGCGACACCGTTATCACCCATAGAGCCTCCTCGGGCATCCGGGGCGATTGACAAAGAGGGGATCGCCGTATTCACCGGGGCGAACTTATGTTTGATGTCATCCTGCCCCCCTTGCGCGTATAGGGTTGAGAAGGTGGTCAAAAAAACAAACAAAACAACTAAGCTGCCGAATCTTGAAAATCTCATCATATAGCTATCTTCTACTAAAAAAACAGGTTTGTTTTATCTCTATTAATAACAGATTTCCGCTTATTTTATTGTGCGAGAATGATTAATTTGTTCGCCTTTGTCGCCTCCTTCGAGCTGTTCGCGCTAATCGCCGCCCGATAGAGGTAAACTCCCGGAGGCAATCTACGCCCGCCATTGTCGGTCAAGTTCCACGAGACCACGTACGACTTGAACAACTCAGAGGAGCCGGTTCGCTCAGCGCTCCACAGGAACCGCCCGGTCATGTCGTAGACCATGATCGTAACCCGCAGCATAGATTCCGGGCGATTGTGATTCAAATAGAACTCCACCTCCGAACGGGCCGGATTCGGAGTCGCGTACACCTCGATCAGGTTCGGCTTCAGCCCCTCCACTACCTCAAATGTGAAAGTATAAGTTGTCGAGTTATTCTGGATGTCCCAGACCTTAAATTCCGCCGTATGCACGCCCGGGGTAAGCTCCGGGATGGAGAATTGCACCAACCCCTCCTTGTCGGCATCGGGCAGCAGGGAATAGTAGCCATTCAGGTTATAACTTAAGGAGGGTTGTCCGTCGATCGTCAGCATCATGTCGTGACCGATACTGCTGCCGGTGATGTTCACCCCGCTCTGATCCCACAAGCGAGCCACGAAATAGGGGGTAGTGTTCACGGCTCCACCTGACACGAAGGATGAGTCATTCAGGTAGATCTGCCGGATCTCAGGACCTATCGTATCCGTCTCCGCCGTAGTGGCGGTCCCTCCTACCACAAAGTCCAGAAAAGAGCCCTGCGCCTCCCGTCGGAGCGTATCGGAGGAAAGCGCATATAGGTTCAACTTACCTTGCCGATTCGAATAGGAAATATCTTTAGGCACCATGAAGGTGAAGCTAAACCGTCCCTCGCTGACGGAATCACTCCCGATATAAATCGTATTGGGATAGTCCAAATAAGAGAAAACGGCAGACACGTTCCCTAAGGTAGAGACTGTATCCCGGCTATCCAGCACCGTAGCGTTCAAGGTTCCCGTGAAATCAGTCGCCCGGCTCCCGGAAGGATCCAGGATCTCGCCCTCCACCGTGACTTGCGCCAGCGCCTTAAACTCAAACAGGTTGCCCGACACCTCCTCGCCGTTGACCGCCGTTACCCGGGCGGTATATTCCGGATAAGCGAATTTCAGGGCGGGATCCCCGATCAAGATAAAGTTCAGTTTGTTCAAGTCGTTCATCGAACGCTTCGTAGCCATCATCGCCCCGCCTAAAGTCTGGCGTTGGTTCGTATCCTGCTCAAAGAGGTTGTTCACCAATCTCCGGTTCAAGATGTCGTTATTATGGGAGAGCACGGTACGCGTCGTCGAGAAGAGCGCGATACCGCCACTCGTCGGATTCAGGAAGACCGACTCACCCGCCGAGGTCCCCGCCTCGTCGAAACGGGAGAAATCACAGGTCGCCGTGATCCATACCGGCAGATGCTCGTAGGTAGAGTTGGCGATGTCGGTTTGCGTCCAGACGCCCTCATCCGCCCAATGGGTCGTGCTTCCATGCCCGGTATAGTTCACCATCAGCTGCCCGCTCCTCAGCAGATTCTGGAAAGCGGCGTGCGCGTCAGGATAAGTACCCTGTCCGCTTCGCTTATAAGCATCGAAATAGACCTTATTCGCCAAGAAGCCCGGATGATTCTCCACTAACTCATCCGCCAGTTTATCCGCCGCCTCCATATATTGCGTGGAGAAAGAATCCGCGTTATTCCCGTCGTCGGCGATAAAAGTGACATTATTTTTCCACTTCCCGGGGTTCTCGTTCTCCATATAGCGGATTGTCTTATCCACCATCTGGGTAGCCTCCGTCACGGTACGCACAGGGAAGCGTCCCACCCCCACACACATCCGGTCGCTGCTGGGCGAGGTACCCGAGCGATCCTCCAAGAAAGCGAAATAATCATCCGTGGCATAAGAGGAGATCCCTAACGATTCCTGCGACTGATAAGTAAGGAGCATATTCGAAAGTGGCAGCCCGCGGGCATCGCTTGTCACACCCCGGTTATCATACAGTCCATCACCGAAAAGCAGCAAATAGCGAGGAGCCGTCCCCTCGGTCGCTCCCCGGTCGTAAAACATCTTCATGAAGCGGCGATAGGCGGTCGCGTCGGGTGTCCCGCTGGAGAACTCCTGATAGATCGCCTCTGGAGTGACAACCGCCACCTTCAGCCCATCATGCGTACGATGTGCCTCCGCCAACCGCTCCGCCTGTACGACAAATGCGGAAGGGGCGATGATAATCATATCCTGTTGTTCCATCCCATGCAAGTTTGAGGAGGACACCTCACCAATCACCTCGGGCGAAGGGAGTATCTGGTCGGTCTGCACCAAAGCGAATTCCCGCAAGCTCCCCGCAGGGATCGTGAACGAGAGTTCCGAACCCTCCAAGGAGGTCTCCATCAACTTCACGTCGCGGGTATCCGTCACATCAAACACCCGGGTGGAAGCATTCGCCCCGCTTATGACAAAGCGCGACGCATTCCCGACCGAAGCCAAGCTCCTGAAGAGCGTACAAGCTCCATACGGGCGCAACTCCCGCTCGAACTCCATCCGGATATAATCCAGTCTCACATTGGTATGGCCGCTGGAATTATAAGAGACCATCAGTCGGTTTGTCTCGCTCTTCTCACCGTTCCACACGGCCTTTCCCTCCCGGGCTATTCCCATCGTATAAGAGCGATAATTAGAGTCGACCGTCTGCAAGGAAGGTATTGTCACGTTCATCAAGGTCGAGTTGTTAAGGCTTAAAGAGGCCGTTCCCGACCCGGAGGTGATCCGTGCGATAAAACGCATCGTCAGCCGGGCATCGGCGTCGGTAATCCCGGGAATCGACGAGAAGGTCGAGATGGAGCGGGTCTGCGCTCCACTGAAATCCTCCCCAAAGAACTCCCGCCCTGACTTCGACACCGACACCTCGTCTTGCTCGTGCAGCAGGTAATCGTCGTAGGTAGTGAGCCGCACGGACGCACCGCTCGTCTGCGCCACCGTAGCCATATCCGCCGTGGCGGTCGCGTCGGTCACGAAATAATAACCATATAGCGAGTAAGGATTATTCGTATGCTCGAAGCTCTTATCCACCGAGTCATAGCTCCACTTCACCGGGCCGCGGGCGTAAAACAGCAATGCATCGTTGTCCCTCCAGACTGGCGTGGCAGGCAGATCGTCTATGTATTCGCGGGAAAAATCCTCATCGAGCGGCCATCCGCCATACCCATGTACGGATACCTTCGAGGGATCGTCGAAGCCCATATCGCGAAGCGCGGCATACGAGAGGCGATATACCCCCGTGGCATCCACCCGGATCTTCACCCATCGCCCCTCCGCGAGCACGGATCGGGAAGCGTACCGGCTACTGTCCGCCCAAGCGAACACGCCAATCAGCCACCCCAATATAATTATATAGAATAATTTTCTCATCTCACGTAAAAATCCAGCAGCTTCCGCTCGCCGAGATAGCCCTCCAAGTGGTCGCCAATCTTCACCGGCCCTACGCCCGATGGTGTACCGGTATAAATCAAGTCACCGATCTTCAGCGTAAAGAAGCGACTCACGTAGGCAATGATCTGATCCACCTTGAACAGCATATCCGCAGTATCGCCCGTCTGCACCCGCTCCCCATTGATCTCCAAGTGGAACGGCAGATGATTGATGTCGCCCGCCTCCGCCAAGGGGATGAAGGAACCGATCACGGCCGAGTTATCGAACGACTTACTGAGCTCCCAGGGTAACCCACGTTCACGCAGCCGTCGCTGCAAATCCCGTGCGGTAAAGTCGATCCCCACCGTCACCTCATCGTAATAACGGTGGGCAAACCGCTCGGCGATACTCTTCCCCAACCGGCAAACCCGGATCACGATCTCCGTCTCGTAATGAACTTCCGACGAGAAATCGGGGATGAAGAAGGGCTTCCCGTCCTTCAGCAAAGCGGAATCCGACTTCAAGAAGATTGTCGGCTCCGATAATTCTAACGTATGATGCAGCTCTTTATTGTGAGCGGCATAGTTCATTCCTACGGCTATAATCTTCATACTTCCGGATTTATCGCATTTAATCGGTTAAACATAACGGCCAAGTGCGCATAGATAGAGGTATTCTGCACCACGACCGTCTCGGGTACGCGGATCCGGAACGGGGTGAAGTTCCAAAGCGCCTTGATGCCCGCCCCAATGATCCGGTCGGTCACCTCCTGCGCCCGCTCCACCGGCACGGTGATCACCCCGATCGTAGCGCCATACTCTTTCTGCTTCGCCGGGAGATCTCGCATGTGGAAAACAGGAATCCCGTTAATCAAGCGTCCTCGCATCTCCTCGCGGACATCGAATCCCGCCACGATCTCCAGCCCATACTGCCGCAAGCCGGTATCGTGGAGCAGGGAAGCGCCCAAGCTACCTACGCCAAACAAGAACGCCTTATGCCGTGAGGTAAAGCCCAGGAAATCCTCCAACACCGCCACCAAGGTATCCACCTCGTAGCCCACGCGGGTCTTCCCCGTGATATTGATAAAGGAAAGGTCTTTCGCCACCTGGCTGGGATCCACGTTGATCTCCTTCGCGATCTGGGTGGACGACACCACCACCTCGCCCCGCCCTTTCAGCAGTTTCACGAACGCGAGATACCACGGCAACCTGCGCAGGGTAGGTTCCGGAACTTTCCATGCCTGTTTCATTGCTTCGCTGGCCATTCTCCAAACTCTCCTATTCCTATAATATTCATGCGAGTGCGCAAAATTACAAAAAATTATCCTTTTCCTATGCGATTCATCATACACAGCCTGTTATCTTCTTCACAAATAGTCCATTCCATTATATTTTGTACCTTTGTAGAAAAGATTCAACCTATGGAAAAATCAAAAATTAACAGAGAGGAAGCTCTCGCTAAGTTCAAGGCCGCAAAGAACAAGAAACAGGAGTGTCTTAAACGGTTAGAGAAATCGATGAAAGAAATCTATAAGGAACAGACCGGCGAGGAGGCCAAGAACTTTTTCGCGTTATGATGAAATCTCTTTCGCTGGAACTCATAAACAAGGGTTCCGCATACAGCGTCACACGCGATGAGCGGGATGGATTCTTCCATTTCTTTACGGATAATGGTGTCCATTATTCCGTTGGATTCCTTGAAGAAGACGCATTGCTGTCCAAAGAAGCCTATCAATTGATTATTGCCAATCTAAACAACCGTAAATCTATGCGGGACCGTAAGGTGCGTGATACGATCGTCTCTATCGTAGATGAATTCTTTAACCGGAATAATGCCACGCTATTATATATTTGCGAGACTGGAGACAACAAGCAAGGCATGAGGAGCCGATTGTTCGAATATTGGTTCTCAACCTATAACCGGAAGGCCTTCTTCACCACCTTATCCTCATCCGTCATAGAGAGCGATGGCACCATCAACTATGCGGCGATCATCCTGCGGAATGACAATCCGTATCTTACGGAAATCATCACGGAATTCTCCGCTTCCATACAGATCTTAAACCAAAAACCGGAATAAAAAGAAAACCAATAAGGGTACATCCATTCAAGGGTGTGCCCTTGTTTTTGGAATAACCCCTCCTAACAAAAAAGCCCCGGCGGGATGAACCACCGGGGCTTATCTTTTGCCCGCTTTCTCCCCTCACGGGGGTAATCGCGGCTGAACTTTAATTTATTACTCTAGTATTAATATTAATTCATTCCCGCCTGTTCGCCCTACACGGGGTACTTGGGAATACCCGCGCGGGAATGATTCTTGATTTATCTTATCTCATTGAGATCTTATCTCACGATTGCCTTAACAGCCTCCTCGCCCTCAACAGCTACGGCGACGATACCTGCCGGTACGCTGATCGTAGCGTTGTCGGAAGTCAGAACCGTGTTAGCGACAACCTTACCCAGGATGTTGGATACGATCACCTGCTTGCCAGCGGCGCCCTGGATCGTTACCGTACCGTTACCGGCGATTACGGTTACGCCCTCGATTGCCTCCTCAACAGACTCGTTTGCCGTCGGGGTCAGGGTCTCGTCCTCGTTGATGCTGAATACATCACCGTTCTTCCAATCCTTCTCTACAGCGATCACGCCGTTGATCCACTTCAGGTAACCTTCTTGGCTCTTTTCCAGCTTGTTTTCAGCCTCATCAGGATTGAACTCCTTCCACTGAGTCTGGATCTTGAAGGTCTTCTGGTCAGCGTCCACATAACGGAAAGCGAACTTAACCGGGTTGAACTCCGGAGTGCCTAACTCATACTTCACGAGCTCGCCACCCTGACGGATGAAGTACAGAGAGTCTGCCAAATGGAAGCCCGGAACGAACGACAACTTAGCCAGCTTCTCGTTCGTCACGTTCTCCGTGATATACGGGTTGTTGTGGATCTTGTTATAGTTGTTAGCCGTGTCGATCATGTTCACCAAGTAACGTCCAAAAACAACCGGAGCCTTGAGTGCGTGCGGGCAAACGCCGTGATCGGCGATCCACTCAGCGCTGTTGTGCTCCATCTCCTCCGGACACCAAGTGATAACCGTATCCTTCATGTTCACGCCCAGCAGGTATTGATAGCAAGTGTTAGCCTCACCATCGATCGTGCGATCCACGAACGCCGTGTCAACGAACAGAGCCGGATTGATGTTCGGGAATTGCTCGATATTATCAACCGTCAAGAAACTCAGCGTATCGTTCTCTACGATAGCCTCCTTGTCGATGTGCTCATACAGAACACGAGACTCGTTGTCAGCGTTGAAGATGCGGACTACATCGCCCCATCCCTCAGCTACCTTGTGGTACTCCGGAGTCTCGCGCTCCTCAACTACCATCAACGTGTTGTCATCCTCTACATACATACCCTCACGGATCAACTTACCGAAGCCATCGATCTCGCTATTGGCAACCTGGATCTTGATTGCTCTCAGATTAGAATCCTCCGGTTCAGCTGTCGCCTCATCAATCTCTACGATATTGTAAGTACCATTCGGCTGCATCTTCAAGGCGAATACGGTAGCAACATCCTTGTCGGTATAACCATTTACCTCATCGTTCTCACCCAAGGTGTAGCACTCATAGCCCTTAGTGCCATTATACTTCACATATTCACCGTTCGCACGATTCTGGAATACGTACGGAAGGATCTTCAAAGTCGAAGTCTTTATCTTCTCTGCGTCTGTCTCCCAATCATCGCCATCCGCATTCAAGGTCGCAAACGGGAACTTAACATATACGGTATCTGCTACAGCCGTCTCGTTACCCTTATCATCCTTTACCATCTTGAGATCCAAGTTCCAAACCGTAGCGGCACCTTCCTTGTCGGTTACTACTCCTAACAAGTGAGAATCGCCGTGGTTCTCGGAGAAGTAAACATTGTTGTTGCCAGCGATAGCGTGATACTGACCCATGTAGAAGGTCGTGTTGCGCAACTCATTAACCGTGTAGCGAGCGTAACCATCGGAAGGATCCGGATTAGCCACCTTCGTCATCTTGATCTTATCACCTTCTGTTAAGTTAGCATCATCCGAAGAGGATACCACATAGACATCATCCTCACCCTCTACGGTGCGCAGTACGATACCGGAAATCTTCTTGTCCGGATTCTCACGGTTTGCCAAAGTGAAGCTGTTGTAGTCCAAGTCGGCAGTTACGATACCCCATTGAGCCTCAGGGAAACCATTCTCTACAGAAGATGCCGGTACATACTCAGGAGTAGCATATTCACCCACAAGGGCCAATACACGACCTACCTTGTAGTTGTTAGAAGGATTACCATCGATGTCATCAGCTACCTCAGCCTTCGTTGCGGCGAAGGAGATGTTCCAGAACGAGCCCAAGAACTGCTCAACCTTAGCCACGTTGCTCATGCCCAAGGTGATCGTCGGCCAAGTCTCACCATCCACGATGTCAACAGAACCAGTCAGGATAGACTTCGTTGCGGAGAGAGCCATCGCATACATATTGCGAGTCTCGCTCTTTGCCTCATTCGTCACGCTGATCACGTTTACAGACTCGTCAGCCAAGCCAGCATACTGATCGATCGAGAATACAGACAGATACTTACCGGCGTTATCCTTATCCTCAAGCACCTTCTTGCTTACCAAGACGAACTTACCACCACGCTTGTTAGAACCCGTGTTGCTGATGTTCCAATCGTTACCCGTGGTTAAAGCCACATACTTGTTACCGCTCATCAAATAGAATGCATCAGCACCTGTAGCGATGTAATCTTTCAGATCATCATCTTTCTCCAAGATCTTGCTTACAGCCGTCAACTTTCCGCTGATTGCGTTGGTACCTTGCAAAGTAACCTTATCGCCAACCTTCACGTTGATACCGAAGCCACCACCTAAGATCTTGTTCAGATCGGTGTTCGTTAACTTAACGATCGGAGATTTGTAGATACCGAGCTCAACTGTAGCAGCTGGATCATCTTTATCCATCCCCGTCAAAACAAATACACCATTATACTCACGATCCGAAGCGAAAGAATCATTGGATCCTACCGTAGCGACCTTGCCGGTTTTCTTGTTCGTGAACTCATATTTCACAACACCACCTACGGTCTTGCTAGATACCTTCCACAAATACTCATCAACATCAGCTGTAGCAGAGCCGAATGTAGCAGAACCATCCTCTGCGCCTACCAAGTAGTCCGTTCCGTCAAAGATCAGATAGTACTCGTTATCCTCGTAAGAGGTTTGCAAAGCGTTACCATCAACAGCAGCTGCGTTATTCCAGATCGCAAAAGCCAATTCAGTCGGCTTATTCAATGCATTAGCCCCCCTTTTCAATGTTACGCTCGTCCCCTCAAATACCAAAGAGCTTCCAGCCTTCCAAGTCACCTTATTTGTGATTTTTGTATCCTCAGCTAGAACGATACCTTTTTTGTCGTCTGTAAATTTAAACTTAAGAGCCTTGTTTTTAACACCAACAGCACTCCAGTTAATATCTGTTGTTCCATCAGAAGACAAATAATAGGCACCAGATTGATCGTATGACACCAAGTAGAATTGGCCATCTTTATCCTTTACAGGTTCCAAGACGAAATACCACGAATGGTGTCCTGTTTGGGTTTGACTAGTAATAATAGCCATTCCGGACTCCCAACTGTTCGTCACAATGTCCTTGTCTTCGTCAACATCCGTACCGATCCAATCGTAGCGATAGTCAGCGTCGATCACTGGCGTGACCTTCACGACATCCGCATTGGCCGTTGTCCATGCTCCTGCCAGCAAGAGACTGGCCACAAGAGTAGAAAACTTTTTGTTCATAACTAAAAATTTAATATTAATAATAGTGTGAATTAAGTACTTATCAACCTCAGCAAGGATCGTCGGCACCCGCGAAACGGCGAGTTTAAACGATCATTTAAATCTGGCGTTTTTTCACGAGGCCGATAGGGGATTCGTCAGCGGAAGTGGCGGTTTTGTCAAAGATTGGCTATTCCATTGATAAGAAAGCCGATAAAGGGTGAAAAAAAACGTGCCGAAGGGTTGCAAGTGTCGAAGAAACGCGTACCTTTGCAAATGACTGATAAAATCGATCGTTTAGATTAGTCGTTTCTCCCCTTAAATATTAAGATGTACAGGCGTACATTAATTAAAACATCCCCGATTTACGATTCAAACTCATGCATCTAACGCAAGATCCATGAATCAAGGCGTACAAAAGCATCAGGTAGTTTTGCGAGAAACATCGTCTGTTTTCCGCGAAAAGATCCCCGGCTTTTCCCGGGAACATACTGGATAATGAATAGGCTTAACAGCATTATTAGATTTGTTTTCAACATCCAATGATTGTTTCTAAAGAAATTCGCTAAATTTGCACTTGATGCAACATTAAAAGCTCAATGAACGGCAAGGTAACATATTGGATTGAAAGTCTGACCGCTGACCGTTGCAAAGATTTGATTGAACAAACAGACAAATTAAGAACATGGATAAAGAGCAAGCTATAAAATTGGCACAACGCTATAAGGCGGCAGTAGCGGAACGATTGCCCTTAAAGGCTCTTTACCTTTATGGCTCATACAGCAAAGGCAATCATACGGAGGACAGCGACATTGACATTGCCGTTGTGGTGGAACGCATGAGCGATGATTATTTTGAAGATACGCCTTTATTATGGAAACTGAAACGAAAGATAAGCAATCTTATAGAGCCTGTTCTGCTTACAGAGGATACCGATAATCCTCTCTATGCCGATATTCTCAAAACAGGAATACGGATATAAAAGCGGGAATCACTTATCAGGACAGATAACCCATCATAAAATAACACAATGAGCAAGACAGACAAGGATATTGCCCTCTTCGTCGCATTCTGTATTGAGGAATACGGAGCAGCCAAAGAAATGACCGGAGAACAGGTGCTTGACCTGTTTTCGAGGTATGGAGTCATCGATTATCTCAGCTCGTGCTTTGAGCCTCTTCACACCTAAGGTCGCCAGTGGCTGATCGCGGAGATAGAGGAGTTTATCGAAATCAGAAATACCTCTTCCATACAGAGAAGGGACTAACCTCCCTGCATTTTGTTGAAGCCATTCAAATTGAGCAATGATATGTTTCAGATCAATCAAAGCAATCTCCACCTGCTCCTGCCCGGGAAGATAAGTTGGTTAGTGGAATATCTACACGATGACTACGGTTTCACGCTGCAAGAATGCTTAGAACGCATCTATCATTCAGAACTCTACAAGAAACTATCGACTGAAAGCACCAAATATTGGCATCTGGGGCCGGTGGATCTGTATGAAGAACTGAAAAAGGAATTGTAAAAACCAAAGAAGGCTCTCCCACGATAAGCGATAAAAGAAAAGAAAGGGACAAAAGAATGTAACATGAAGTTTTTTCCGTTACTTCGCGAAAGGGCATAAAAAAACCCGGATTCATCACCAGTAACTAAAAGCTGGGAGAGGAACGCCCGGGACTGCGCCACAAAAGTACAACAAACTATGGAAAATAACAAAGCGTTTTTCGAGAAAGTTTTCTCTACCAAACGCATGGAGCGATATTTCAACCTTTATCCCGGAGATGAGAACCGCGCCATGTTGCATTACCGTTGCAACCTACAATTAGCGGAGGCATTCTACATCAGCCTATCCGTATTAGAGGTAACCTTACGTAACGCCTTATGCCGCGAGTTGGAAACAATGACCGGACGTGAGGATTGGTATGCCACTTTTCCTACCACACCCGGACTTTCTAAACTAAACCATTACATCGTGCAAGCGAATAAACAAATAACCGGACGACAAGAGAACGTCACTCCTCCGAAGATGGTAGCGGAATTGACCTTAGGATTCTGGGTCTCATTGTTAAACAGCGAATATGAACGTCTGTTATGGAAAGACCTACGACGGGCATTTCCATTCATGCCCAAACACGAACGAAAACGCAAAAACGTATCCGCTCCATTGAACCAGTTCCGGACATTGCGGAACCGGGTATTCCACAATGAATCCATTTGCTGGAACCTGCGCCATGTAGAACAAATACATCAGGAAATGGTTACGATGATGGGATGGATAAATAAAGATATTCCCGGTTGGATCGAACAAACCGACCGCTTCAATAACGTATGCCAGCAGATCCGGGCAATAATGGAATGGGAATAATCATGAACCAAAGAAGGCTCTTCCCGGCTCGCTTCCGCGAGGCTCGGGGAGAGCCTTTTCTATATCTTCACTGAACGGACGGATCAGACGCGCTCCAACACCGCGGCGATCAGTTGCCAGATCTTCTGCACCGAAACGATATTCACCCGCTCATCCGGCGAGTGCGGATGCTCCAAGTCCGGCCCGATCGAGACCATATCCATATCCGGGTAAGCCCCCTGGATGATCCCGCACTCCAAACCGGCGTGCATCACCTTCACCTCCGGCTCCTTGCCGAACAGCTCCTTGTAAGTCGATTTCATCACGCCCAAGATCGGCGAGTGAATATCCGGCTGCCAACCGTTGTAAGCGCCCGACTCCTCCACCTTGGCCCCCGCGAGGGCGAAGATGCTCTCCAAGCTGGAGCAGACCGCGTATTTGCGGGATTCGGAGGAGCTGCGCACCAAGATCTTGATCTCGATCAGCTCATCAGACGTCTTTACGATCGCTAAGTTAGAGGAGGCCTCCACCGTACCGGGGAAATCGTGCAGCATACTGATCACCCCATTCTGGCAACCCTCTATCGCGTTGATGAAATCATCCTGTATCTCCTCCGGGATCAAGGTGGCGGGCAGGTCGACCATCTCGGCGGTAAACACGATCCCCTCCTCGATCCCCGCGTACTCCTCGCGGAACATATCCTGATAATCCGAAACCAACTCCCAAAGCGCCTCCACATTGTCGCCCGGAATGGTCACCACGGCCTCCGCCTCACGCGGGATCGCGTTGCGCAACGAGCCACCCTCCACCGACGACAGGCGAGCGCCATAATCGCAAACCGCCTCCTTCAGGAAACGGAACATCAACTTATTCGCGTTCGCCCGGCCCAGATGAATGTCCACGCCCGAGTGACCGCCTTTCAAGCCCGAGAGGGAGATTTTCACCGCCACGTCGCCCTCCGGCACGTAAGTATCCTCCTTAAACTGGAACGAGATGTTCATATCCGCACCACCCGCGCAGCCCACGAACAACTCACCCTCCTTCTCTGAATCACAATTCAGCAGGATGTCGCCCTTCAGGAAATGCGGTTTCAGGCCGAAAGCCCCGTCCATTCCCTGCTCCTCGTCGATGGTGAACAGCGCCTCTATCGGGCCATGCCTCAAGCCCTTGTCGGCCAGCACCGCCATCGCCAAGGCAGCCCCCATGCCATCATCGGCGCCCAAGGTCGTCCCTCTTGCCGTCACCCAGTCGCCCTCTATATAGGCATCGATCGGATCCTTCTCGAAATCGTGCGCCACCGAAGCGTTCTTCTGCGGCACCATATCCAAGTGAGCTTGCAGGGTAACCGTCTTACGCCCTTCCATACCGGGTGTCGCCGGTTTACGGATCAACACGTTACCCACCTCATCCCGCAAGGTCTCCAATCCAAGGCTCTTGCCAAAGGATTCCATGAAACGGGTTACTTCCTCCATGTGTCCCGTCGGACGAGGGATCTGCGTGAGCTCATAAAAATAGCCCCACACAGCTCTCGGAGATAGATCTTTGATTTCTGCTGACATAAAACTGCTGTTTTACTTGGCGCTGGCAGCGTTGTCACCCGCCACGTCCCGCCAATAGGTTAATAGATGAAAATCAGATGTCCTCTTGTCAATGGGCAGCCACCTCTCTCGCGGCCCGGTTCGTGATCGGCAAGGCCACGATCCCGAACAAACCGCAGAGTCCAGTCCAGACAGTCTGCACCGTATGGACCACCAAGGCGAAGGCCGCCGCGTCGTTCTCGTTCACCCCGAAGCAAACCAAGGTGGCGATCACCATGAAATGCCAAGGACCAATCCCGCCTTGTACGGGTACCGCCACGCCGATGCTGCTCATCGTAAAGGTGATCAGCCCCACCACGACACCTAAGTCCTTGGTGAAGTCGAACGCGTAGAAGGTGATATAGAAGTAACAGAAGTAACCGCCCCAGATCAAGAACGTCTCCACCAAGAAACGAACCTTGTGCTCCAAGAGCCAGATACTCTTCATTCCTTCCCATATATTACGCAACAATCCCTTCGCTTTCTGCACCAGCGTAAATTTACTCATATAAGTGAATACGAACCAAATCAAGGCTATGAAAATCACCGCCGACACGTAAATCCACATCGAATTGAACATGGAGCGGAAACCGTCGAGCAGCTCCGGGTTCTTGGCGAAGAAATCGGTAAAGAAGCCGATGTTGAAAATGAAGATGCACAAGGTAATCATCCCAACCATCACCGTATCGCTCACCCGGTCGATGAAAAGGGTACCGAGCAACTTCGAGAAGGAGATCTTGTCGTACTTCGTGATCACGCCGCAACGCCATACCTCGCCGACACGCGGCAACACCAAGTTGACGGCATAATTGCCCAAGACGGCATAGACCATGTTACTCATCTTGAAACGCTCGCCTAAGGAACCGATCAACAACCCCCACCGGAAGCCGCGGACAATGTTGGCGAACAGGCCGAATAATAAGGAAAACAGGATAATATCATATCGTACACCCTCCCGGACGACCCGCCAGATCTCGGACACATCCATCTTTCGATATAAAAACCAAAGTAGCAAGCAGCCAAAGGCCAAAGGAAGAACGATCTTTAAAATCGTACGGAATATGCTCTTAAAATCCATTCTTGTCGGACATTTTTAATTTATTTGTTGTACTTTTGCGCATCCGCGAAGATAAGCATACTTTTAAAAAAACGCATTACACCGAAAAGTGAATGAGATTAGTAAAGCCAAAAAAAGCATTGGGCCAGCACTTCCTGAAGGATTTGGCCATCGCGCGCCGGATCGCGGAGACGCTCGACTCGCATAAGGGGCTGCCAGTATTGGAAATCGGCCCGGGCATGGGGGTTCTCACCCAGTTCCTGTTGGAGGAGGGGCACGACTTGACCGTGGTCGAGTTAGACATGGAGTCTGTCGCCTACCTGAACGAGCATTTTCCCGGGTTGAAAGGACGTATCTTGGCCGAGGATTTCCTGAAATTAGACCTGTCCAAACTATTCGCCGGCCAATTTTGCGTGATCGGTAACTACCCGTATAATATATCCAGCCAGATTTTCTTCAAGGTGCTCGATCATAAGGATCATATACCCTGTTGCTCGGGGATGCTGCAAAAAGAGGTGGCGGAACGGTTGGCGGCCGGGCCGGGAAGCAAGACCTACGGTATATTGAGCGTGCTCCTGCAGGCGTGGTACGACGTGGAATACCTGTTCACGGTGAGCGAGCAAGTGTTTGATCCGCCTCCCAAGGTGAAGAGCGCGGTGCTGCGAATGACCCGAAACGGGCGGACGGAGTTAGGATGCGACGAGAAATTGTTCAAGACCGTGGTGAAGACAGCGTTCAACCAACGCCGCAAGACGCTCCGCAACTCCTTGAAGCCCCTGTTAGGGAAAGAGTGCCCGGACTTCGCCCTGCCGCTGTTCGACAAGCGCCCGGAGCAGCTATCCGTGGAGGATTTCGTGAAACTGACATGTATCTGTCAAAACCATATAGCCTAACGTGACCGACGAGGTCATCTTAACATAAGAAAGCTATGACCGAACTGACGAAAGAATATATCGACAACCTGAAGAGCATCATCGAGGCGAAAGATGACGCCAAGGCTCAAGCGATACTCAAGGATCTGTATCCCGCCGACATCGCCGAGCTATACCAGGAGCTCACCTTGCAGGAAGCGATCTATCTCTATCTCCTGATGGATGGCGACAAGGCGGCGGATGTCTTGATGGAACTGGATGAGGAGGATCGCCACAAGTTGCTGAAAGAGCTCCCGAATGAGCTGATCGCCAAACGGTTCGTCGACAACATGGAGACCGACGACGCCGTGGACTTGATGCGTGAGTTAGACGAGGACACCCAGGAGGAGATCCTCTCGCACATCGAGGACGTGGAACAGGCGGGCGACATCGTGGACTTGCTGAAGTATGACGAGGATACCGCCGGTGGTCTGATGGGTACCGAGATGATCGTGGTGAACGAGAACTGGAGCATGCCCAAATGTATCGACGAGATGCGTAAGCAGGCGGAGGAGATCAGCGAGATCTATTATGTCTATGTGGTGGACGATGATGAGCGGCTGAAAGGGGTGCTTCCCCTAAAGAAGCTGATCACCAACCCTTCCGTCTCGAAGATCAAGCACGTCATGAAAAAGGATCCGATCTCCGTACGCGACAGCGACAGCGTGGAGGAGGTGACCGAGGCGATCGAGAAGTACGACTTGGTGGCGATCCCCGTGGTAGACAGTATCGGCCGGTTAGTGGGGCGCATCACGATCGACGACGTGATGGACGAGGTACGCGAGCAACACGAGCGTGATTACCAGTTGGCTTCCGGTATCTCGCAAGACGTGGAGACCACGGATAACGTGTTCACGCAGACCGCGGCGCGCCTGCCTTGGCTATTGATCGGCATGATCGGCGGACTGGGCAACTCGGTGATCTTGGGAGGTTTCGAAAGCAGCTTCGCGATGAACCCGAAAATGGCTCTGTTTATCCCGCTGATCGGCGGAACCGGTGGGAACGTCGGGATCCAATCGTCGGCGATCGTGGTGCAAGGCTTGGCGAACAACACCTTGAAGGAGGGGAACATACTGCCGCAGATCTTCAAGGAGGCGGTCGTATCGCTGATCAACGCCAGCATCATCAGCTTAGTGGTGTTCGCCTACAACTTCTTCATGCTGGGCGACCGAGCGATAACGGCTTCCGTATCGCTGAGCCTGTTCGCCGTGGTGATCTTCGCCAGTATCTTCGGGACGTTGGTGCCGATGACCTTGGATAAGATGAAAATCGACCCGGCCTTGGCGACCGGCCCGTTCATCACCATCACCAATGATATTATCGGCATGATGATCTATATGTTCATCACCTCCTCGCTGACCTGAGGATCCGGGAGATTAACTGTTAAAATAGCCGGACGCGACGCATGACAGCCAAATATCTATTATCTTCGCGGCGGTTATCTAAAAGGCAAAAAGAATATGCTGGTAGAAGCATTTTACATCCTCTTCTTTTATTTTACGGGAGAGTTTATCAGTTATTTCATCGGGGGATTCATCCCCGGCAGCGTGATCGGGATGATGTTATTGTTCGTCGCGCTCGCGTTCAAGAAGGTAAAGCCGGCGAAGGTACGGCGGTTATCCACGGTACTCACCGAGAATATGGGATTATTCTTTGTCCCCGCGGGAGTCGGGCTCATGAATTCCTTCGGGATTATCTCCCAATATTGGGTCGTCTTGCTGACCGCCTCGATCATAAGCACGATACTGGTGATTGCCAGCGTCGCCTTGGTTCAACAGAAATTAGAGAAAGGGAAGTAAGGAGATGGAACAACTTACGAATTCGGAGATCTTCGCGCTTACGTTAGTCATCGGGACTTACGTGACGGCTTTGGCCCTTTACCGGAAAGTCCATTTCTGCCTGTTGCACCCGTTGCTCACGACCATCTTCGTGATTATAGCGATCTTGGAGATATTGGGCATCCCTTATGAGTCGTTCCAGCGAAATACGCACCTGATCCATTTCCTGTTAGGCCCATCCGTCGTGGCCTTGGGCTACGTACTCTACGAGCAGATCCAGTACCTGAAAGGGAACGTGGTGTCGATACTCACCTCTGTATTCGTAGGGGCGATCGTGGGTATCGTAAGTGTCATCGTTATCGGGAAGGTAATGGGGGCGGATCAGGCACTGATCGCCTCGCTCCAGCCCAAGTCGGTGACCACCCCTATCGCGATGGGCATCTCCGAGAAGACTGGAGGTATCCCTTCGCTTACCGCGGTGATCGTGGTGGCCGTGGGGATATTCGGCAGCATCGTCGGCCCGGTCGTCATGAAAGCGCTGAAAATAGAGAGCCGGATAGCCAAGGGACTGGCGCTCGGGGCCTCCTCGCATGGAGTAGGAACAGCCGCCGCCATCCAGATCGGAGCGATCGAAGGGGCTATCAGCGGACTTGCCATCGGGCTGATGGGCGTGATGACCGCAGTCTTGATTCCCGTTATCCGATTGATTTGCAACTATTTTTCTATATAAAAATTGATGAACCCTTTGCAACTTTAACAGGAATATACTACTTTTGCCCCCGAAAAACGAAAAGGATTATTCTATAACCATAAATAAATAAAGCATTTAAATATGATCAATTCACAAGACATCAAGAAAGGTACTTGTATCCGCCTGGATGGGAAACTCTACTTCTGTGTCGATTTCCTGCACGTAAAACCGGGTAAAGGTAATACCATCATGCGCACGACACTGAAGGATGTGGTAAAAGGTGGACAGATCGAGCGTCGTTTCAACATCGGTGAGAAGTTAGAGGATGTACGCGTCGAGCGCCGCCCGTACCAATTCACGTACAGAGAGGGTGAGCATTACCACTTCATGAACCAAGAAACATTCGAGGACGTGATCATCGACAAGGACTTGATCAACGGGGTTGACTTCATGAAAGAGGGCGAGATCGTGGATGTTGTATCTGATGCCTCCACCGAAACGGTGCTTTTCGCTGATATGCCGGTGAAAGTTCAATTGAAGATCACTTACACCGAACCGGGCATCAAGGGTGATACGGCGACGAACACGCTGAAACCCGCGACGGTAGAGACGGGTGCTGAGGTACGCGTTCCGCTGTTCATCAACGAGGGAGAGATCATCGAGGTGAACACGCAAGACGGTACTTACGTAGGTCGTGTACGTGAATAAGACCAAAGTTTTATAATCCTATAAAAAACGAGATTCCCGCCCAGAGTCAGGAGCGGGAATCTTTTTCTTATCAAAGACCAACCTTAGCCATGAACGAGAAAAAGGAAAGACTTTCCATCAAGGAATGGGCGGAAGAAGATCGCCCACGAGAGAAGATGCTCCAGAAAGGAGCCTCGGCCTTAAGCGATGCCGAACTGATCGCCATCCTGATCGGCTCGGGGAACCAAGAGGAGACCGCCGTACAGCTCTCCCAACGCATCTTGCACGCCTCCGGGAACAACCTGAACACCTTAAGCAAACGATCCATCAAGGAGCTGACAACCAACTTCAAGGGGATAGGAGAGGCGAAAGCGATCACGATATGCGCCGCCTTGGAATTAGGCAAACGGAGAAGCTCGTCCGAGGTTCCCCGACAAGAACAAATATTGACGAGCGAGAATGCTTTCCGCCTATTTCACGACCAATTATGCGATCTTCCTCATGAGGAGCTGTGGATAGCGTTGACCAACACCCAGAACAAAGTGATCCGGAAAGTAAAAGTCAGCCAGGGAGGGATTAACCAGACTGCCGTTGACATCCGCCTGATCCTCAAGGCCGCGGTTGAGTCGCTGGCTACCGGCATCATCCTTTGCCATAATCACCCTTCGGGCAATCTCCGCCCCAGCTCACAAGATGACACATTAACCGAGAAAGTAAAACAATCAGCTCGGCTGATGGATATCCATGTACTGGATCACATCATCCTGTCCGACAAGGGCTATTACAGCTACGCGGATGAAGGACGCCTATAAGACAGCCATGTGTACAGGGATCGTTAAGAGTAACTAATAATCCCGAACGGCGAGGTCAACTGACAACAATTTCGTATGTTCGCGATCAAATTGGATTTGTAAACTTACGAAACACGATGAACAACGAATTTCTCCAGACAGAAGAGGCGATTGTCGCTATGCTAAAGACAGTGTACGATCCGGAAATCCCCGTGAACGTGTATGATCTCGGACTTATCTACAAGGTGGATATTGACGAGGAGAAGAACGTCCGTATCGACATGACCCTGACTGCCCCGAATTGTCCGGCAGCCGATTTCATATTGGAGGATGTTCGCATGAAAGTGGAGTCGGTGGATGGCGTGAAGAACGTGGAAGTAAACCTCGTCTTCGAGCCTGAATGGGACAAGGAGATGATGAGCGAGGAGGCGAAATTAGAATTAGGATTCCTCTAACACCCGCATGGATCATGGAGCCCTCCCACAAAAAAATATTCTTCGCCTCAGACGCTCATTTAGGTGCCCGCTACCATAAGGATCCGATAGCCATCGAGAAAAAACTGGTACGTTGGCTCGACAGCATCAAGGATGAGGCCGCCGCGATCTGGTTTCTCGGAGATATGTTCGATTATTGGTACGAATATAAATATGTGGTGCCCAAGGGACACGTACGTTTCCTCGGCAAACTCGCCGAACTCGCCGACAATGGCGTAGAGATCCACCTCTTTATCGGGAATCATGACATCTGGATGTTCGATTACCTGCCAACGGAGATCGGAGCCATCATCCACCGTGACACATTGACGATCGACCTTTTAGGGAAACGCTTCTTCCTCGGGCATGGCGATGAGGTAGATTTCCGGAGCAAGTCCTTTCGCTTGATCCGCTCGATCTTCCGGAATCGCTTCTGCCAGTGGCTGTACGCCGGGATCCACCCGCGCTGGACATTCGGATTCGCCTTAGGTTGGTCGCTAAGCAGCCGCAAAAGCGGGATAGAGAAGCAAGAGACCCGCAAATATCAGGGCGAGAGCTCCGAGTATCTGGTGACCTTCGCGAAAGACTACCTCAAGTCTCATCCGGACATCAACTTCTTCATCTTTGGGCATCGCCATATCATGCTCGACTTGATGCTAAGCCGCACGGCAAGGATCCTGATCGCCGGCGATTGGATGCAGTTCTTCTCCTACATCGTATGGGACGGGGAAACGCTTTACATGGATCAGTTTATCGAGGACACCGACGAGCCTTCCCGCTAACCCGACCACACACGACACGACTTTTCCCCATCCCGCTCCCTTGATCAACGGCCTATGGAGCGAACCAACCACTTGATATTCCAACCCGCTGAAAATCGAATCGTATCCACATGGGCAGGCAAACGATTAACCAACAGAAGATTAAACAAGGCATTCCCGATGTTTGTAACGGAATTGTAACATCTATTTCAGAAATATTCCAGGAAAATGTGATTTCTTCGCGATAATCTTAGAAAATATCGCTCATGAAATTACAAAGACTTACGCTTCTTTTTTTATCCTCGCTAATCTCTATCGGAATCTCGGCGCAGAACAAGATACTGGACAGCGTCGCCCATCTCTTGGAAGACTCCACCTACTACGGGCATCAGACTCAGGATCCTGAGCTCCTGGAGCAAATACGTAACATGCCCAACATCGAGGTCGGGAAAGGTATAACGTTCCAGCCCAAGAACAAGCTGTATAAGATGACCATGCGTTTCAGGATGCAGAACCTGCTCTCGCTGGACTTCGACAGGAATTTCTCGCTAAACGAGACCGAGGCCCGCGTGAAACGCCTGCGACTGCGCTTCGACGGCTACATATTCTCACCCAAGCTGCTTTATTCCATCCAGTTGGGATTCACGCCTTACGACGCACAAACCCTACCGAACGGAAACATGAATATCGTGCGCGACGCCATGATCTACTATATGCCCAACGCCACCTGGAACATCGGTTTCGGGCAGACCAAGATCAAGGCGAACCGCGCTCGCATCAATTCGTCGAGCGCCTTGCAGTTCGTAGACCGGAGCATCGTGAACTCGGAGTTTAACCCCGACCGCGACTTCGGCTTCTTCGGGGAGTTCCATAAGGCGATATGGGGCGACTTCAACCTCGGAGCCAAAGGCTCGGTGACCTTGGGCGAGGGACGTAACTGGAGCACGGGCAAGAACACGGGCTTCGCCTATACCGGACGTATAGAGCTTTATCCCTTCGGGCGGTTCAAGTCGCTCGGCGACGTGGCGGAGGGCGATTTCGAACGCGAGCAGACCGTGAAGATCCTCCTGGCGGGGGCCTACTCATACAACGACAAGACCACCCGGCTGAGCGGGCAGAACGGCGCCATCATCCCGAACGGGGAGACCCGCGACCTGCATGGCTATTTCGTGGACCTCATCCTGAAATACCGGGGATTCGCCTTCTATACCGACTTTATGGGACGGGCCTGCGACGCCCCGCGCTTCGCCTCCGACCCGGAAGTATGCGTCTATACCGGCAAGGGGCTCAATCTCCAGACCAGCTACCTGTTCCGCAAGAACTGGGAAGTGGCGCTCCGCAACTCCACCCTCTTCCCCGACCGGGAGATCCGGCCCATCATCGGGTACAAGAGGCACAACCAGACCTCGGTGGCCGTCACCAAATACCTGATCGGGCACAGCCTGAAGGTGCAGGCCGATGCCTCATACAACCACAAGAGCGAGGCCATCGACCCGTATAACCGGTGGGAGCTCCGTTTCCAGATCGAGCTGGGATTATAACCATCCCGCCCGACCCCATGAGAGACATCCGGGGAAAAGGGAGACATCCGGCTCGCATACCTTCCCGGGAAATGGCAACAAACAAGAAAAGCCCCCGCGTCGCGGAGGCTTTTCTTGTCCAAGGCCGGACGATCACTCGCTATTGCTTGATCTCGCCCAGCTCCACCAATTTATTGACAATCGCGTAAATCGTCAAGCCGCTGACACTATGGATCTGCAACTTCCGGGCGATATTACGGCGATGGGTGATCACCGTATGCGTGGAGAGGAACAGGCGATCCGCGATCTCCCGATTGGTCATCCCCTTCACGACGCAAATCACGATCTCTTTCTCCCTCGAACTCAACGCCTGTTGCTCCTCATCCTCGCCCGCCATCTCCTTGAGATCCTCGGCATTCAGTCGCTCCAACTTATGCTTGATCTCGTCGGCGCTATCGAATATGTTGATCCGCTCATCGTAGAACCGCAGCAATCCGCTGTCAGACACGACGTATTGCAGGGCGATACACTTCATGTCCATGCATCCGCACTCTTCCTTCAGATGCTGGGAAGTGAAGTAGCCCGGCAAGGTAGGGTTCACGATCAATACGTCCGGCTTGTGCAACCGAAGCGAGTCGAACAGAGATTCCATCGAGTTGACCTCTATCATCTGGATCCGGAAACCGGGCAGCCGCTTCAACACGCTCTCCAGTCCTGTCCTCACGATCAGGGAGGGCTCCGCGATCGCTATCTTCAGACTTGTACTCATCGATTCCTATTTATAATTGCTTTTCCAAGGCCAATATGGCCGGTACAAACAGATAATTCTCCACACGTGTGTGCGAAGCCAGATCTTCCTCCGTGGCGAAAATGTCAAACAGCACGCTGTTCAGCAAATTCGTGCCCACTCCCGGATAATACTTGATCAGGATATTCTTCAGCTCGGTAATCTTCATCTCGATCTGGTCGTGATGTTTCCTGAATACCGAGATACTGTATTTCGGGTCTTTCCGCCCTTCCAGCAATCCTCGCACATAAGGGAATACCGATCTCTCCTCGTAACTCATGTGCTTGTTCACCTCCTCGGCATACTCGTCGAAGAACTTCGTGATGACAAAAGCCACGTCGGGCGTGCAACCGGCTATCGCCTCCACTAACTTGCGCCGTATATGCGGCAACCGGAAGTTCAGGAAATAATCATGCGCGTTGTGTAAATATCGGATCAGGTGCTCGATCGACAGGTTCTCGCCGGCAGGTTCCACCGGGACGCTCACCCCCTCCACTAAGAAATTGACAACCGCGAGGAAGGTTCCCGCATCCACTCCGTTCTGCCGGCAGACCTCCCCTATGTTCTTTTCCCCGAACCCGAGCGCTATGCCGAACCGGCTCATGACCAAGACCATGGGATAATTCTCACAGATCAAATCACTCATCTTGTCGGTTTCCCGGTAAATCTCTTTATACATAGGCTTCTTTTTTCTAAGATGTCTGGGTATTTGGGTTGCCAAATATACTCCTTTTTCTTCCATGACGCATCCATTTATCATTATTTCACAAAGGCCGGTACGGATTCCTCGCGGGAACGACAGCCATGCACTCGGTCTCGATCAGCCAACCGGGGCGACATACAGGCGCCAGCACGATCAAATGGGGCATATCGGGGTAGTGAGCGGCAAAATAGTCCCTCACCACGGCGTAATCCGCCACGTCTCTCAGATAGGTGATCGCATAGGTGATGTCGCCGGTAGAGGCGTTCGCCTCTTGAAGCAACACGCTGATATTCTCCATCATCCGCTCCGTCTGCCGCAAGATGGCGCCCGGGCAGACAATCTCCCCCCGGTTGTCTATACTGGCCGTCCCGGAGATGAACACCTGCTCACGGTCGCCATAGGAAACCACCGTCCCCCGCTCGAAAGTCACGCCATACTCATAGGTAGGGTTCAGGTGCGTCGGGGCATAGAGGAACCGGGTCTGCCCAGGCTCCAGCCCATCCACCGCATAAGCGTCCATCTGCACCAAGACGGAAGGATCGGCATGGCGTCCCTCTATCCCCGTGCTTGAGATATAATGCGTGCGCTCGGTGAGGCCTTGGGTGACGAATACCTCCTTGCGCGCCTTCACCACCCCGGCGTAATTCACGTCCACGTTCTGCACGAAGAACCACGTCCGCACGCAATTCGCCGCCAACGTACACCTTTGCCCCATCAACCGCATCACGTAATCGTTGAGCAAGAGGCGCGTCTGATACTCCGCGTTGGCCGCCTTGTTGCAAGCGCCTCCGCTCCACAAGTGCCGATAGCCGTTACGGGAAGCCTCCAGCAAGCCCGAATCGAGCGTCCGCACACGCATATCCGTCAGCAAATAGACCCACAAGCCAACCTTCGTCCCGTTAAGGGGCGGTTGCTGCACGATAGAGAGCGGGCAGAAGGCGTTCTCGCACTCCCATTCCATCACCCGATCCGTCTGGTTGGCCGCGTCGCTCAGGAAGTACCGGCGGAACACCGCCGTGGCATCTGTAGCCAGCTCCTCCCTTACCACCGCGGCGTATGCCTCCAGCAAATTCCGCAACTGATCCTCGAAGGGCAGCGAGGCATCCCGCCCCGTCAGCATCACCTGATACTCCGCGGCTCCGCCTTCCCCGCAAAACACGGATACGCGTGCCTCTACCGCCTTATCCTCATATATCCTTTTCCTATAATCCATCAAATCCTTTTTTATCAATTATCCAATGCTCCCCCGAGGATCCAGCCCCGGATCAGCCCTAACACCTCCTGTTTTCCCGAACTGTTGAACATATCGCTATGGATCGGGTTACTATTCAATATATCCAAGAGGTAACTATCATGAATATCCCCCGGTGTCACGTAATTCTTACCCTCCTCCGAGAGCGGCGCCCTCACGTTCACCAACGAGCGGTAGGCCGCCTCCTCGCGAAGATCGAGACCGCCCGCAAGGCCGGAGCTGCTTCCTCCGTGACAGGCGATGCAATTCGGCTTGAACACCTGCTCCTTGATCCGGTCGAAACTCCCCAAGTCGATCTCGCCCACGGCGACCTCTATGGGAGCCCCGGAATCGTCCACGGGGATCGAGTAATACGAATAGACCAACTCCAGCCCGCGATTGATCACGGCGACCTCGATTGTCCGTGTATCCGCCTTCACGTTCGTCAGCTTCACCGTCAGCGTCTTCCCCTCCGCGCTCGGCTTAGAAAGCCTTCTCGACAGCAAGGCCTTCGACCGATCCTCGCCAAACTCGCATACCGAGAGGGTGTTTCGCTTGGGCCAGGCCTCCAAGCCTTTGAAGGAGACCGTCACTTGGGCGGTCCGTCCCGTGTCGATCGTCTCGTCGGGATAGATCTTCCCCTCGTCGCACCCCATGCCCAAACAGGCCAGCGCGACCACTCCTACGTATATCCTGAACCGTCTCATAAGCTTGATCAGAACGTGAATTGCAACATCGCGGTAGCGGAGTGGCGAGCCAAGCCGATAGCCGCCTCGTCACGGTCGTTTTGCGTGTCATGGCCGGTGCGCCCCAAGTACTGGTACATCACCTGCAATTTCAGGTTATTATTGAAGAAATAATAATTCAGGCCCGCCGCCGGCATATTCAGCATACCGCCGCTTTTTGTCCCGTTCCGGTCGAACAGATCATACCTCACGGCACCCTGCAATTTGTTGGTGAAGAAATATCCGATTTGCGCGTATGTTCCCCAAAAATGTTCGTCAGGCTTTTTCATGATCTTCGTGAAGTGCATATTCATGTAAAACGCCTCCGCCGCCACATACCAGCGATTCTTTATCCAGGCGAACTCCAAGCCCACGCGGGTATCGCTGCTCGTGAGGAACTCCGCCTCGGCGTTATAGGAGGCGGATACGGCGATCGACATCTTATCGTCCGACAGGTTTTCCGGGGATCCCTGCGACATTGGCATCTCACCCTTGGGCAGATAGGCCATACGCCCGGCGTAGAGCAGGGCGGGAAGCCACTTATGATCGTCGCAATTCGTCTTGCTCGCCACGTTCACGTCGATGCCCGTCCCGTTAAATACACCCAACTGATAATTCCACCGGCCATCGATCAATCCGTGGATCTGCACGCCAAGATCGAATCCGGTCGCCATGCTCGGCACCGCGTAGTTCACGTCGTAAGGCAGCAACACCGACGCCGACGTGGAGGTGGGGAGCACCGGGAATAAGGTCTCGCCCAAGGTACTCAGGTAACCGTGCATGAATGGCGTCTTGAACTTACCCACCCGCACGCGGAACGACTCCTTCAGCGCCACGTCGAACCATGCCTGTTGCAACAAGGCGCCACCGCTCTTCGCCGCATTCAGCGAGAGGTTGAACGTGACGATGCCGAAGGCTTTCCCCGTGAAACCGAGGATAGCGTTCGGGATCGCGAAACCCGAGTTCGCCACGCTCTTGGCGTAATGGCTCTCCAATCCCTGCTCATCGTACCGGTTATAGGTGGCGCTCGCCTGCACCAAGGCGTAAGGCTTGAACAGGAAATCCCCCATCTTGGTGGAGAAGGAGATCCCTTTCTTCCCCGCCAAGGAGACGACATCATTCTCCACATACTTATCATCAATCTCTTTCGCCACTTGCGCTTCCACCCGCGTACCCGCCATCCATAAGGCGACAGCGGCCGCGAACATATATATCTTTCTCATTTTATTTGATTTTGCTTGTTTCAGATTATAAACTTTCCAAGAAGGTGATCACCGCCTCGCGCTCCTCTTTCGTCATCCGCGAGAACAGCTCCCGCGAGGCTGCACCCTCGCCGCCATGCCACATGATCGCCTCCACGAGATTACGGGCCCGCCCGTCGTGCAAGAAATAGGTATGTCCGTTCACCACCTCCTGGAGGCCAAGTCCCCAGAGCGGAGTAGTACGCCACTCGTTCCCGTTGGCCAGGCCGCTGGTATAGTCATCACCCAGCTCCACGCCCATGTCGTGCAACAGGAAATCCGAGTAAGGATGGATCACCTGGTTGCCTAATTGGGGCAGCTCCGTGTTGTTGAGCAGCACCGATCCCCGAGGGCGCGTCTTCAAGGTCGTCACATGGCAGAGGTGGCACTTCGCCTCATAGAACAATTGCTCTCCCCGCATGACCACCGGATCATCCACGTCGCGCCGGGCCGGCACCCCGACCGACTGCATATACAGATCCACGTTCTCCATATCCTCGGTGGAGACCTGAGCCCCGCTCATGGCAAAGCCCATCATATTGCTCTGCCCCTCGCCCACCTCATGCGGGAAGCGGTCGTTGGTGACACCCAAGTCCGACGAGAATCCCAGTTCCACCGTCAAGTCCTGGTGCTGAGCCTTGTTGCCGGACACGCCTATCCCATACACTCCCTTCTCGGTGATATAGTTCAACCTTCCGCTGATCCCATACTCCGGGTAGTTGCTTTTTGCCGCCACCTGCTTCAGCAGGTCATGATCCAGCGCCATCATCTGTCCCATCCCCACGTGCCGGAGCGGTTGCCTCACGGAGATACGCAGATCCTCCACGGGAATGCTGTCGGCATACCACTCGGTGATCTCGTAATGAGGCGTCATCAATTCGTATTCCTCCCCATCGGGGAAAGTATATCGCTTGGTCGTTGTCGTGATTTTCAGGCGGCCCTCCGGCTTGGTACCGTAAATAGATTGGTCGTGAAGCACCCGCCCGTAATCCGGGAAGTAGCCTCCCGTCTTGCGGCTGATGTAGATCAGCATGGAAGAGAAGCCCGAGCCCGAGCCACCGGAAGCGAGCGCCGGGGTGGTACGTCCCGTGCTTTTATGGCAGGATCCACACGAATACCCGGCATAAAGCGGACCTAAACCGCCACCATGCACATTATCCACGCCGCGTGCGTCATCATATAGATGATCCCCTTTGTTAAAACGTTCCTCCAACTCGCCGGTCACCCAATCCGCCTGCGTATCATAGGCATCCGGAGCGGACGAGAAAATCGTGGATATGCCGGCCGACAGCTCTTTATCGGAGGCGACGCTCCCGTTTGGCTTGCGAACCTGCCAATCCTCCAGATCCTCGGCCTCGCAACCCATGAGCAGGCCTGCCGCCAGCATACCCAGCAAAATCTTACCTTTCATAATGTATTGGTTATTTTTATACAGGCAGAAGAGGGAAGGACTCCCCAAGGCGTCCCTCCACTCTTCCCTATCCATTTCTCGAATCCTATCAATCGCTGCTCAAGGCGGTACGTACCCGGGAGATACCCTTGGTCAGTTCCGAGCAAGCCTTCATCGCCGCATCGATCTCCGCCTCGGCGCCTAAGTTATTCCGGAACGGATAAGGGATCGCCTCGATCGCCTGGATTGTCGCGTCGATCTGCACGACCATCAAGCTGTCCAGTACCGGATTGACGGTACGGCACAAGGCGTGCAAGCTATTCTCGTGAGCGTCGTCAGCCGAGAGGTCGCGTCCCCCGAAATAGGAGTTCTTAATACTGATGATATTATTCACGTAATCATCGAGCGAGTTCCAGCTATACCAAGATTCCACCTTCAAGACACCCGGATTGTTCGGGTCGGTCGCGTCCTTGTTGCTATCGTTCCAGGCATCCACGGGGTCCTTGATCTTCGCCGTTCCTACCTCATTGGCGATACCTCCCATACCATTATCCCCGTTGAGTATCATCTCCACGGCCTGATATACGCTATTCAAGCCGGCATAATCCGACTTCCCGTCATGGTTCTTCATCGCGTCAGCGTAAGCGGAGGGAACCGTCGTGTTGCCAAGTCCCTCAGCCCAGCCATTATACAGGTCGCGGGTATCGCTCAACATCCGTTCCGTGACGATCCGCAAGTACTCGCGTTCGTTAGCGCTCGTGAAGGTCGCCGCGTCCCGCTCCTTGCCATCGAGGAAAAGCATCTTCTCGGCGGTATGGAAACCACGCAGGTTCTGGGGAGCGTTCGCCGGAGCGTCATCCGAATCATCCACCGAACCGGTCACGGCGCTGAAATCACCGTTGGCGATGATCTGCTCGATCCCATCCTTATCCAAGGGCCAGCTATCCAAGCTCGGGTCATATTGCCCGAGATCCGCCACACCATACAGGAAAGCCTCGCTCTGCTCCCAGGGAATACGCACCTCGCGCCATGCAGCGCAAGCGTTGTCCAGATCGTTTTGTGTCCCGGTCTCCAAGAAACGGAGCACGGCGGTATGGTAGGCCTCCATCCTCGTCAACATATCCTTGTAGGTAGGCAATACCACGGCATCCACGTATTGGCTCACGGCCGCCGACATCTGCGCCTCGGTCACCGTACCGCTATTCACGGGAAGATTATCGAAAGTATAGTTCTCCACCACGGGGGTAGGATCATCGTTATCGCCACAAGCGGCGAATCCCAACGCCAAGCCCAGCATCATCGCCGGGAGCATAAATTTTGTTTTCATTTGCATTGAATTATTTAATGTTAGATATTCGATCCTTATCGCTTCACGAACCAGCCGATATAGGCGATCCCTACCGACACCATGTTCTGGCTGTTGTAGTTGCCCCGCCCCACGATCCGGTGGGTGTAGTCAGCCTTCACCACCAAGTTGGGCAGCGGATAATAGTTGAGACCAGCGGTTATGACGCTTTTCTGCAAGCGCTTATCGGCCAAGAGTCCCTTTCCCGCCTCGACCGACTGCATCGGGTTGTAATACTCATAGCGGAAGAAAGGATAAAGACGGAGATCCTTTCCCCGGAAGAAGGAGCCCACGTTGTAGCCCACCTCAGCGGCGTAGCTCACGGCCGTCTCCGCCACGGTGGAATTGGGATAGCCCGACGCGCTCGACGAGCCATTATTCACGGAGGTAAGCCGGGCGGAGTTGCCCAAATGCCCATAGACGACGTTGCCCCGGGCGATCAAGTTGCCGCTCGGGCTCTTATATTGCGCGTCGGCAGTCACGATGGTCAACGGATACTTGTAATCCCTGTTCCTCGATGGCTTGCTACCATTCTTCGAGGGCTGGTTATAATAGAACGAGGCACCTAAGCGCAGCCCCCGGATCCGCCTCACGCCGTTGTAATTCACCCGGGCCACGAACGCCGGATGCGTGAACTGGGTCTCCTCGAAAGCCGTCTGGCGTCCCTCACCGATCCAGCTCTCCATCCGGAAAGCCTGCGGATCCAGGCCGGATACCGCCTGAAGCTCGTAATCGAAATGCCCCAGCTCGCCAAAAAGGGCGATGCCCGTCTCGTGCCAGGTAGAGGGCAGTATGGTCGTCTCCCCCTCGGGGCGATAGACACCGAAGAAGTTGAGCGGCTCATGATGCGCGTTCGTCAGCCCGACCGGAACGATCATGTGGCCGAAACGGAAATTCAAGCTCTTGTGGAACAGGTAAGAGATATGGAACTGCTCCAAGGCGACCTCCCCGCCCTTCTCGATCTCGGTCTCATACTCCCCGTTCTCCTCGTACCACTCGATCTCCTTCGCCGCCCCGGTACCTCCATACTCGAACTCGATCTCCGAGCTCAGCACCCATTTAGGGGAGAACTTGTAATCGAACGCCAATATGAATCGGGGAATCGAGATGGTGGCCCGGTTCCGGTGGTTCGTCCCCACGTTCGTGACCCAGTTCCAATCATAATCCATATAGCTGGCGGCGATCTCGCCATAGCCGCCAAAACGGAATCTCGTGAAATCCTCCGTGATCTCCGAGGCCCTCGCCGTGGAGCTCATGTCACTCTCTTGCGCCCTCGTGGTCATGGAGCAGGCCAACAAGCCAATCGCCATTAAATTCGTTAACGTTTTCATCGTCTTTTAAAATTTTTGGCAAAAATACGAGGGCTTGAAAATCAAGGCAATCGCCTAAAGTAGGTAAAAAAGGGGCAGGCTTACCTACTTGTAGGTAGCGAAGCGACAGGCATTTACGTCACGTACATAATATAAGGGGAAGGCGTTCTTGGAAGAGCCTCCCGCGAGCCCACACCAAGTCTCCGGGAAAAGACGGGGAAGAAAATCTTGATTCACGGGGAAGGAATAAGAAAAAGCAGACGGCAAAAAAGACAGAGATCTTCCACCCGATAGCCACGAATAGGTAAGGGAAACGCCTATTTTACTCATATTTAGGTATTGTGGAGGCTTATGGGCCACCCTATCTTCGCGATGTGACAAGAAAGGAAGAAGAATGTAACACTATTAGTATATCGCGAACCAGAACCTTCTGCTAATTTTATGTAAGCATATAAGATGATTAACACGTGTGCCGGGGAAGTTTTTATTGGTTATTCCCCGTGCCACAAAAAAGGTCTCCCTGTGAAGAGAGACCTTTTTTGTATTTTTGGGGGAATGGATGTATCTTTGCCCCCGTTTATCAGAGGAGACGCGACTGCATGCTGGGAATCGTAAGCAAAGGGATCATCATCGGAGTACTGGTATCAGCCCCAATGGGCCCGGTAGGTATGTTGTGCATCCAGCGGACGCTGAACAAGGGAAGATGGCACGGCTTCGCCACAGGCATGGGCGCCACGCTCTCCGACGTGATCTACGCGGCGCTCACCTGCCTCGGCATGGGTGTGGTGGTCAACTTCGTGGAGGCGCACCAAGCTCCCCTGCAATTGATCGGGAGCGTGGTGTTAGGATTCTTCGGCTACTATATCTTCCAAAGCAACCCCACCCGGAGCCTCCGGAAGCAACGCGAGAAAAAATTATCGTTCACGCAAGACTTTCTTACGGCTTTTCTCCTTACCTTTAGCAACGTATTGATCGTCCTCCTCTATATCGGGCTTTTCGCCCGGTTCGGCTTCGTCCTCCCGGAGCATTCCGCCGGCCTGCTGGCGGTAGGGATCGCGGGGATAGGGATCGGCGCCGTGGCATGGTGGCTCGGGATCACGTACATTATAGCGAAGCTCAGGAAGTGGTTCAACGTAAGAGGGATATGGCTCATGAACCGGGTGGTGGGAAGCATCATCATCGGGCTATCCATCATCGGAGCCTTGTCTGTCTTGCTGACTACCTACCTGCATTGGCCTTTATTACATATCTATCAATAAGATGAAACGACTGAATGTCCCCTTTCTCCCCGTATTGGACGTGCTCGATGTCACCTCCATCGAGCCGATCCTTGAGACGCGGTCCCAGCGCGAGTACATCACCTGCGCAAATTGGGAGGCGTATCCCTACAAGCCGATCGCGGCGTTCAACATCGCCCGTACCGACACGAATCTCTATTTACGCTTCAGCGTGATGGGAAACTCGCTGAAAGCCTCGTTCGAGGAAGACGGGTCGCCTGTCTATCAGGATAGTTGCGTGGAATTTTTCATGCGGAAGGAGGGTGAGCGCCGCTACCGGAACTTCGAGTTCAACTGCATCGGTACCTGCGACGCGGCCGTCCGCCTCTCGCGCGATGAGGCGTCGCCCCTCACGGGAGAGGAGATGCGGCGTATCATCCGCTACCCCTCCATAAAGCGGGAGGTGTTCGGTGAGCGAAAGGGGATCCACGCCTGGAGCCTCATCGTCGTCATTCCCTTCGAGCTGATGGGAATAGAGCCCGATCACCTGCCGGAAAAGATCTATGGCAATTTCTACAAATGCGCCGACAATACCGAGAACCCGCATTTCCTGAGCTGGAGTCCGATCGACCTGCCGGAACCCAATTTCCATTGCCCTGAGTTCTTCGGGGAGATCTATCTCTGATCCCCCGGATCTCCACGAAATGACGCGCGGGACGTGCGAGGGAACACACACCCCCGACGCCCCGCGAGACATAAACCAACTATATGGGTACGGTCATTTCTTCCCCTTGCCCAACTTCAGCTCTATGATAAAAGCGATAATCAGCCCTAAGCCGCCGAACAGAAGCACCGAGGAGGAGAAGGCGACCTCCATCAGCCTGTCTTGCCTATCCCAGAAAAGATGCCCGAAGCACAGGTTCAAGAAGAAGCCGACCAGCAATCCCAAGCCGATCCCGCCCATCAGGCAGCCCACCTTCAAGGCGCTAAAAGAGAAACGCCCCATGTAATTGGGAAGCCCCAGCTTACCCTCGAAGGCGGAAGCGTCTATCTTGTCGCCTATCTTCTCGATGATCGCGAGACGCTCGCGCTTACGTACAAACAACTCGAACAGGCCGTAAATACCGGCGCAGATGATCCCTACAACTAAGGGGATCGAGATAAATTCCATCATGATCGTTTTATTTAAAAAGTTATTGAATCGTTTTTCACCCTTTTTGACGCAACCAATCCCTGACGGTTACAAACGCGGCAAGAAAAAAGTTTTTTCCTATTTTCGCCTCCCGAGACCGTAACCAACCCGCCAAGGTTGCGTCCATTAAATACGATGGAATTATACACCGACGCATATTATATCAAACGGGTATTGGAGGGAGACACCGCCAGCTTCGCCTGCCTCATCGACAAATATGGCAAGCCGATACACGGGCTCATCCTACGGGTGGTAGGCAACAAGGAGGACGCGGAGGAGCTGGCGCAAGACACCTTCTTAAAGGCGTTCAAGAGCCTCCCCTCATTCAAGGGGGACTGTGGCTTCTCCACCTGGATCTACCGGATTGCCTACAACACCGCTATCTCGCACGTGCGTAAGCGGAGGCAGGAGTTCCTGGCGATCGAGGAGGACGCGATAGAGAGCGTGCCTGAAGAAGAGGAGGAGGAGATGTTCGGGGAAGACGGCCCCGAGGAGCGGATCCGTAAGTTAGAGGAGGCACTCACACGGATCCCTCCCGACGAGCGGGCGCTCGTCCTGCTCTTTTACTGGAAGGGGAAGAGCGTGGAGGAGCTGACCACCATCACCGGGCTGACCGCCTCTAATATCAAGGTAAAGCTATATCGCATACGGAAAAAACTCGCTATATTTATAAAGGAGACAGACAATGGATAAGAATATGATACAGAAAAAGAGCGCCGGCCGGCTGGAAGAGACCTTCTCGCGGCTGCCGGAGACGGAACTGCCCGAGGCATTCCGGGCGAACATCATGAGACAAGTCATGCGGACCGCGGAGGCCAAGCGCCGCCGCGACGGGATCATCGGGCTGCTGATGGTGATCTTAGCCTCCATTTTCATGGCCGCGCTGGCGATCGTGTCCTGCCTCTACCTGGCTCCTCAGCGGATCGAGATCCCCGATATGGAGACCTCCTCGCTCCCCTTCTACCTGTCGCTCGGCGGACTCACGCTCTTCCTCCTCACAGCCGACTATCTGCTGCGGAAAAGGTATCGAGACAGAGAAAGAAAGGCAGAGTAGCATTTTAGCGAACGAAACGCTTGTAAGTCAGAAAAAAAGCATTACATTTGTCCCCGATTTTTGAGAGATGACAATATAAAGTCTAACTTACTAATTAAAACAAACTTAGTACTAACAATTAAAGAATGGAAAATTTAAAGAACATCCAGCCAGTTGAGGATTTCAACTGGGACGCCTTCGAGAATGGCGAGACTTACTCTGAGGTAAGCAAGGAAGACCTCACGAAAACGTATGACGAGACCCTGAGCACCGTCAAGGACAAAGAGGTCGTGATGGGTACCGTTACCGCGATGAACAAGCGCGAGGTCGTGGTAAACATCGGCTTCAAATCCGACGGCGTCGTTCCGATGTCTGAGTTCCGCTACAACCCCGACCTGAAAGTAGGCGACGAGGTAGAGGTTTACATCGAGAGCCAGGAAGACAAGAAGGGACAATTGCTCCTTTCGCACAAGAAGGCCCGCGCTACACGCTCTTGGGATCGCGTAAACGAGGCTCTCGAGAAAGACGAGGTTATCAAGGGTTATATCAAGTGCCGTACGAAGGGCGGTATGATCGTGGACGTGTTCGGTATCGAGGCATTCTTGCCGGGTTCCCAGATCGACGTGAAGCCGATCCGCGACTACGACGTATTTGTCGGCAAGACTATGGAATTCAAGATCGTGAAGATCAATCAAGAATTCAAGAACGTGGTTGTTTCCCACAAGGCGCTCATCGAGGCCGAGTTGGAGCAACAGAAGAAAGAAATTATCTCCAAGCTGGAGAAAGGACAGGTATTGGAAGGAACCGTCAAGAACATCACCTCTTATGGCGTATTCATCGACCTGGGTGGCGTAGACGGCTTGATCCATATCACGGATCTCTCCTGGGGTCGTGTTTCCCATCCGGAAGAGATCGTTCAGCTCGACCAGAAGATCAACGTGGTTATCCTCGACTTCGACGACGAGAAGAAGCGTATCGCTCTTGGTCTGAAGCAGCTGACTCCGCATCCTTGGGATGCCTTGGATCCGAACCTCAAGGTAGGCGACAAGGTGAAGGGCAAGGTTGTCGTTATGGCAGACTACGGAGCATTCATCGAGATCGCTCCGGGCGTAGAGGGCTTGATCCACGTATCCGAGATGTCATGGACGCAGCACCTGCGTTCCGCTCAGGACTTCATGAAAGTGGGCGACGAGGTAGAGGCTGTCATCCTGACCTTAGACCGCGAAGAGCGTAAGATGTCGTTAGGTATCAAGCAGCTGAAAGCTGATCCTTGGGAGAACATCGAGGAGCGCTTCCCGGTAGGTTCCCGCCACATGGCGAAGGTTCGTAACTTCACTAACTTCGGTGTATTCGTTGAGATAGAGGAAGGCGTTGACGGCTTGATCCACATCTCCGACCTCTCTTGGACGAAGAAGATCAAACATCCGTCGGAGTTCACGCAGATCGGCGCGGACATCGAGGTACAGGTGCTGGAGATCGACAAGGAGAACCGCCGCTTGAGCTTAGGCCACAAGCAGCTGGAGGAGAATCCTTGGGACGTGTTCGAGACAATCTTCACGGTAGGTTCCATCCACGAGGGCACGATCATCGAGATGCTGGATAAGGGAGCCGTAATCTCCTTGCCTTATGGCGTAGAGGGATTCGCTACACCGAAGCACTTAGTAAAGGAGGATGGCTCGCAAGCACAGGTTGACGAGAAGCTGCCGTTCAAGGTAATCGAGTTCAACAAGGAGGCTAAACGAATCATCTTGTCGCACAGCCGTATCTTCGAGGACGAGCAGAAAGGCAACAAGGGCGGCGAGAAGAGATCTTCCAAGCGCAACAAGAAGGAGGAAGAGTCCGCGATGGTAACCGGGCCGGTAGAGAAGACTACGTTAGGCGACATCGAGGAACTGGCAGCCTTGAAGGAGAAACTCTCCGGAAAGTAATCCAGCCTGTCGTCAGGACATAAAATAAAAGGAGATACTTATTCAAGAGTATCTCCTTTTTTTATGTGATTGCCGCGGCTTATCACCTCAAGAAAAACATTCTTCCGTCGCGTGAATGCCGCCCGGCTCATCGATCCCCAAGATCTCATTGATCTTCTTCCGTTTCTCCAGATCCGTGAAATAGGTTTCCACCACCTTATAAATATCGAAACCGCCCGTAGAGCCGGCAGCTAAATTCAAGGCCTCCACCAATTTACCCGTCGCCTTGTGGATCTCAGCCTGGTTCAGCAAATGAAACTCATTCCCGTGGATTAATTGATTCTTTCCCATGATATTCCAAATTTAGGTTATACAATAAATATTACAAAGGACTTTCCTTGTCCGAAAGATACGAATATCTTATATATGACCGCATAGTTTTATCTATTTTTTCATCGATTCAGCTATTTTATACCTAAAAGCGGGGAGCTTCTACCGCCATTTCATTAGTTTCGCGGCAAAACGGAAAAAATGAAAAAGTTAGTCATATTCGACCTCGACGGCACGTTGCTGAACACGATCGACGACCTGGCACATAGCACGAACCACGCCTTGCGCGAGAACGGTTTCCCGGAGCACGCCATCGACGAGTATCGCTTCTTCGTGGGGAACGGCATCAACAAGTTATTCGAGCGGGCCCTCCCCGACGGGGCAAGGACGGAAGAGAATATCCGGAAGATACGCGCCAAGTTCCTCACGTATTACGACCTCCACAAGGCGGACCACAGCCATCCCTACGAGGGGATACCCGAGCTGCTGGAACAATTGCAGGCGGAGGGTACGCAACTCGCCGTAGCCTCCAACAAGTACCAAGAGGCCACCCGGGCGTTGATCGCCCGCTTCTTCCCCCAGATCCGCTTCGTGGAGGTATTGGGGCAGCGGGAAGGTGTCCCGACAAAACCGGATCCCGGGATCGTAGACGAGATCCGCGCGAAAGCCGGCCGTTCGCGCGAGGAGACGCTCTACGTGGGCGACTCGGGCGTGGATATGCAAACCGCACTCAACAGTGGCGTGACGGCTTGTGGCGTGACATGGGGCTTCCGCCCCCGGGCGGAATTAGAAAGCTTCTCCCCGGATCATATCGCGGAGCGACCCGCCGACATCCTCGCGATCATCCATCAATAGACCAGTCTATCCACAAGATACATGAGGAGGTTTCTTTCGGGACCTCCTCTTCTTTTTTCCAAAAGGTGGCGATGTTTTTCCCCGTCCTTTGGGATTCAAGCCATCATCCTTTCCCGGATTTTATTATTTTTGCGATCGAACGGAGCAGTCTCCCTATCAAAACATAAAAAAACGCGCGTGACGGAGGAGCTACCTGCCCGCACGATGAGAAACGGGGAATCTGATCGCACGCATAGAAGACGACAAGATGATATTGACCACACAGCAAGAGATGGCGATGGAATTAGTGAGGAAATTCATCGCGGACCAAGAGGGACAGGTATTCATCCTGAGAGGATACGCGGGTACCGGGAAAACCACCTTGATCCGGCTCATCACGGAATATATAGAAAGCCAGTCTCTCGAAGCCCGGGTGATGGCCTCCACCGGCAGGGCCGCCAAGATACTGCGCTCCAAGCTCCCCGCTCATACCGTATCTACCATCCACCGGGCGATCTATCGGTTCGACCATTTAGAGATCAACGAGTCCGAGGGAGAGCTCAAATACATCTATCCGCTCGGTGAGAACGAGCGGCACACGCTTTGCGTGGTCGACGAGGCCTCGATGATCAGCTCTCGGGAAACCAGGGATGAGCTCTTCCAGTTTGGCTCCGGGGTCGTGCTGGACGACCTGCTGACCTACGCGAGGGTTCGCTCCGGGGGCAAGATCCTGTTCGCGGGGGATCCCATGCAGCTTCCTCCCGTAGGGGATCATCACTCCGCCGCGCTGGACAAGTGTTTCTTCGAACGGTTAGGGCTGAAAGTATATACCTGCGAGCTGACAGACATCGTACGGCAAGACAAGGATAGCGCGATCTTGGCCAACGCCGCCATGATCCGGGAACTGATCGGCAAAACGGAACGAAATACCCTCATACTCCGGAAACGGGAGAACGAGGTGATGGATATAAACGCGCTGGATATATCCAAGCGTTATTGTGAAGACCCGGGCGAGAAAGCGGCCATCATCAGCTATACCAACCAGCAGGTGGCCGATTACAACACGGACATCCGTGCCCGGCTCTTCCCCGGGGCGGATCGTCCGGTAAGTGGCGACCGGCTTTTAGTGATATGCAACAGTTACTTCCAGCAGCTGGAGCTGCTGAACGGCGACATCATCACCGTGGTGGAAGCCTCCGATGCCACGATCTCCCAATCCGCCTTGGTATGGAGCGAGGTGGGCGGCAAGAAAATCCAGAGGAAAATCACGCTTGAGTTCCGGGAAATCAGCTTCCAATTGCCGGACGGGAATATCGCACGTCGCTATATCATCGACTCCTTGCTCCGTAAACGGGCGGGATCGCTTACGATCGAAGAGCGGAAAGCCCTGTACATCAACCTCGTGATGCGTATGCGTGAGGAGAAGGGATTAAAAGACCGCCGGGCGGAGGAGTTCGCGATCGCGATGCGTAATGATCCGTTTTACAACGCGCTGCAAGTGAAATACGGTTATGCCTTCACCTGCCATAAGGCGCAAGGCGGCGAATGGGATACCGTCTACGTCGATTTCTCCAGTCGCACGGGGCTCGATACAGACAGCCTGCGCTGGAAATACACGGCCATCACAAGGGCCCGGAAGCGGCTGTTCTGCGTCAACCATCCAGACATCACGCCCATATCCACGCTGAAGGTGGCTCCCATCGGCAAGACCGGCAAGATACCGAATACCGCCTTGGCCTTCGAGCAGGCGGAAGAGACCCCGTTTCATCCGCTATCCGCCCCACCCGCCGTGAAGTGGAAATACAGGTCGGTCGTCCGGAATATGGAAGGCACGCCCTACTCGGTAGCGAAGGTCACGAGCAAGCCTTGGCGAGAGATCTACGAGGTAAATACCCCGACAGGCACGACCCGTGTGGATGCCTTGTACAACGCCGCCGGATTATTCAAGTACGAGACAGCGGATCCCGACCCGGAGCTGCTCACGTTCTTCCGGAACGAGGAGAATATCCGCTACCGGATAGACTATCAGCCATCACTGGAATCGCTCAAGGTATTGCACCGTCGCATGATCTCCCTGTGCGACGAGTGCGACATCCGGCTGACGAACGTGATTGAGGAGCGCTACCAACTTATCTATTATATGAGGACATCCGGCGATTTCGCCTCCCTGACGTTCTATTTCAATGGGAAAGGGACGATTACCCACGCCGTCCCGCTCTCCATCCTCGGGGAATCGGACGAGAAACTGGTGCGATTGATCGGGAATTTAATATAGGAGGAAAAATCATGTCTGTAAGGGAAGTAACCGAATTAAGGAGGAACGGCAACCTGAAGGAAGCCTATCGGATGGCTCTCGATGACCTGCGGATGGATCCAGACAACCCCTGGCCGCAAATGTCGCTCTTCTGGGTCTTGCGAGACCTTTGCCAACAAGCCTTCAATCACCATGCCACGAATGAAGCCAAGGACTACCTGAGCGAGATGGAACGCCTGCTCCCCACGATGATGGACGATAACAACGCGGGGCAATATGCCTATTCCAACTTAAAAAAGTTGCTGGATCCCTATGCGGATAGCATCTCGAAGGCGAGCGAACTGTCCAAGGAATCCCCCGCCTCCGCCTATGCCCAGGCCAAAAGGTACATCAGTGCCTTCAAAGAGATAGACCCTGCGTTACACGAGGATTTAGGATGGATCATCTACCGGTACGCCAAGCAACAAGCGGAAGAGCTATCCTCCGTAGAGATCCGTACGCTGCTGAGGGATTACATCCGGCTCGACAACCAACGTCCCTCGTTGCTCCATACGCAAATGCTGAACTTCGCCTTGAGCTTCGCCAAGGGGCATCCCGATTTCAGTCTTTACCGCTTCTTCCTCTTATGGGGACCGGAGAACTTGGAATACGCCGATTTCCATCCAAGCCATTATAAGGATAACGAGATTCCTCCGCTGATTTCTCGCATATGCCGGCAGATCATCCAGAGCGGGGAAGAGATAGACGTGGAGGAACTGTGCCGGAGAATCAGGAGACCTAAGGAAGAGACGCTCGATCTGTTGCGGGAGCCTCAGTTCTGGGAGATCATGAACCTCCATAAGGAGGGAAAGGAACGCGAGATGTTCGACGCTTTCGCGCGCTATAACCAGCGGAACCGACACGGGGCTTCCCGCTGGCATTCCGAGGTATTGCGAATAGCCGATCGCTACATGGAGGGCCCGGAGGCTTGGCGATTTATCCATTTCTTTAAGGAATGGGGGTATGAGAACCTACGGGACAGCGATTGGGAAGCGGAGATGGACGAGAAAGGGAATGTCTATAAGCCCTTGGCTTGGAGAGCCGCCAAGAAGTGCTACGAATACCTCAAAGGCACACGCCCCAAAGATGCGGGATTAGTCGCGTGGCTCAGCTCGTTCTACGAGGTACTTATGCGGCATATACAAGGCGACGAGTGGGCAACCAGACAACGGGCGATCATCTATACTTGGGAGCGACGCTACGACCTCGCCATCGACATCTATAAATTCCTTTTACTTCAGATGAGCGAGAAATACTACATCTGGAGCGAGCTGGCGGATTGCGTACAGGATCAAACCGGATTGAGGATCGCCCTGCTCTGCAAGGCCTTGATGGTGGAGCGGAACGAGGATTTCTTAGGTTCCATCCATCTCTCCTTGGCCGACGCGCTCATCCGGGAGGGCTTAATGCCGGAGGCCCTGCATGAGCTGAACCTCTATAAGGAGGCGCATGGGGAGGCTTCGGGAAGATACCGGGAACTCGCCGCGAGGATCGGCGACACGGTAAGACCCTCTCCCGACAATAGGGCGCTGTACGAACGGTATGCCGCCCAAGCGGAAGAATACGCCTTCTCTGGAATCGAGTCTAAGGAGGTCACCTTGGTAGGACGGTGGGAGAAGGAGGGGAAAACACGTTGCACGCTCACGAATGGAACGGACACCACATTCCAGGCAAACGTGGGGCGCTTCCCCTGCCTCGCGAGTGCGGAGATCGGCACGGTGTTCCGCGTCCGATGCCACGAGGTGAAGGAAGAGTCGCCCGTACCGGGAGCGTACCCGGGAAATGGGGTAAGCGCCATCCGGACGAGATATATCCCCCTTTGCCTGCACGAGAGCGGAAGCCTGCCTTGGAGCGTGCTTCCCCATAAGATAGGCTACGTGGAGTACGCGAATGAGGAGAAGCGGATCCTGCATATCGTCACCCCGGATTCCGAGCGACATTTTTACCCGCTTCAGGAGGAATGGGGGCGTATCTCAAAGGGGGATTTCGTGGAATTCCGGCAATATACCTTAGCGCAAAAGGAGGAAAAGACCGTGATCGCCCGAGTGGAGCGGATAGATCGGGAGGAGGCTCTACCCCATTTCCATACGGGGATCGTGGCGGTGGATGATGTCAATCCGCAAAAAAAGTTATTCCACTTCACTTTTGGGGAGGGGAAGATCGGCGGTATCGTCTTCTTTAGCGACACGGATCTCCGCCCGGAGGTGGGGCAATGCCTCAAGGTAGCCTATTGCGTGACGAAAGACCGGAATGGCGGGAAGAAGCCGATCCTCCTCCATATTAAGGAGACAAATGAGGTAAACCGGCGCGCGATAAAGACCATCCAAGGTCTCTTACAACTAAAATATAAGGACGGTGATGAATCCGGTTCGCCCGACTTCGCGTTTATCGACAATTACTACGTCCACCGCTCCCTCCTCGCCCGGTATCGTATCACGACCGACAGGATGGTCACCGCGGATGCCGTATATGCCGGGCAAGGGAAATGGAAAGTGATCCGGATAAGCCCCGACACGTCTCTATCAGATTCCCAAGACAATTCCATAACGCATTAAAAACAAGATATAATCATGACAGCGCAGATTCACGAGAGATTGATTTACGAGGGAAAGGAATGCTCGATGACCAGTGAGCCGTTAGCCCCTTACCTTCATGAACACAAGATCGAGTTTTCCTGGCCCCATACGGCTTGTTGGCGGGGTTATACGGGGAGTTGGCTGATCGAGAACGGCAGGCTATACCTCATCGGGTTAAAAGCCTATATCAAATCCCCCTCAAGCAACACCTCACGCGGCAGCATCAAGGAGGTAGGAATGGACTACCTATTCCCCGGCCAGGAGAAGGTTTTCGCGGATTGGTATTCCGGTGAGATCCGTGTCCCGCAGGGCAAGCTTCTGGAATATATCCATTTGGGATTCGCTTCCGTGTACGAGAAAGATCTTTTCCTGAAGATCGAGGCGGGACAGGTCGTGGGGAAGCGGGAGATCGATAACACCGCCCCGTACAAGGATCCGGATCAGCCTTGAAAAAGAGGTGGAATGAATGGGAAAAGCCGGGGAGGTTTTCGATAAAACCTCTCCATCTTTTACGGGAAAGGATACGGGCTTTTCCCGGATGGAAACGTATAGGCATGAAAAAAGGAGCTAAGTCGACGACTTAACTCCTCTCGTTTTAACCAGTCGGGGTGACTGGATTCGAACCAGCGACCACACGCCCCCCAGACGCGTACTCTAACCGGGCTGAGCTACACCCCGCTCTTTTTACGGGTGCAAAAGTAAGGCTTTGTATCCTTTTCCGCAAATATTTCGCCACTTTTTTCCACGAAAAGAACCCTTAAAGGCATAAAAAAGCCCCACCAACCCAATGTTGATGGGGCTTCTATGCGATAAATTCCGTTATTTATGCGCCTCGATCCATTTGCGGGCGTTCACGAACGCCTCGATCCACGGGGTCACCTCATCGGTTCCCTTGCGGTCGAGCGGATAATATCCGCACTGCCACGGGAACATCGCACGCTCCAAGTGAGGCATCATCGCCAAATGACGGCCATCGTGCGAGCAAACACCCGCTACCGACCAAGGCGAACCGTTCGGGTTGGCGGGATAGCCCTCGTAGTTGTACTTCGCGATAATATGATAGTCCTTCTCCTCGTAGGGGAAGCTGAACTTACCCTCGCCATGAGCCACCCAAGCGCCGATCTTGCACCCGCTCAGCGAACCGAACATCACGGAATGGTTCTTCGGGATCTCCAAGGTGATAAAGTTCGACTCGAACTTATGGGAATCGTTATGCAGCATCTTGTGCTTCAACTCATGCTCGGGATAAACGACACCCAGCTCGGCCATCAGCTGGCAACCGTTACAGATACCCAAGCTCAGCGTATCCTCGCGTGCGTAAAACCTGTCGATCGCCTGCTTTGCCTTCTCGTTGAACAGGATACCGGCCGCCCAGCCTTTCGCCGATCCCAAGACATCCGAATTGGAGAATCCGCCGCAGAAGACGATCATGTTCACGTCGTCCAGTGTCTCGCGCCCGGTAGCCAAGTCAGTCATGTGCACATCCTTCACGTCGAAGCCCGCCAAGTAAAGCGCGTAAGAGGTCTCGCGCTCACACTGGCACCCCTTCTCCCGGATCACCGCCGCACGGATACCGCTCTTACCCTTCCGGTCGAACGACAGGCCCAAGTCCGCCAATTTCCCGGTAAAGCCTTTCGGATACTTAAACTCCAGCGGCTGCATCTTGTAATTCTCGAAGCGGTTGCCCGCGCAGGTATTGCCACTCTGCAAAATATCGAGCTTATAAGAGGACTCATACCAGACGTCACGCATATAATCGATCCCAAAATGATACTGCACGCCCTCCTTCGAGACAAGGATATGGCGCTCATCCGTCGGCTTGGCGATCTCGGCGAAGCCCACACCGGCGTCGGCCATCAGCTTCTCGAACGCCTTCTTCTCTCTCACCTGTACGATGATGCCCGGATTCTCGGCGAAGAGGATCTTCACGATGTCCGCCTCGTTGATCTTATCCAAGTTCACCTCCAAGCCACCTTCCACGTTAGCGAAACACATCTCTAACAAGGTTGTGATCATACCACCGGCGGAGATGTCGTGCCCAGCGAGGATCAATCCTTTCTCGATCGCCTCCTGAATCGCGTTAAACGCTTCACGGAAATACTCAGCGTCCCGCACGGTAGGTACCTCATTGCCCAACTTATTCAGTGTTTGCGCCAAAGCTGATCCGCCAAGTTTCAGTGCGTCAAACGAGAAGTCGATATAATAGATATGCGTATTGCGGTCGTGTACCAGCACCGGCGACACGATTTTCTTGACATCGCTTACCTCAGCCCCAGCCGAGATGATCACCGTACCCGGAGCGATCACCTTGTCGTCGCCATACTTCTGTGTCATCGACAAGGAATCCTTACCGGTCGGGATGTTGATACCCAGCTCGATCGCGAAATCCGATGCCGCCTGCACCGCCTTGTAGAGGCGTGCGTCCTCGCCCTCATTACGGCAAGGCCACATCCAGTTGGCGCTCAACGAGACGCTCGCCAACCGATCTTTCAGCGGAGCGAACACGATATTCGTCAGCGCCTCGGCGATCGCCATCACGGAACCCGCCGCCGGATCCACCATCGCTACCTGCGGAGCGTGACCGATCGAGGTCGCTATACCTGCTTTCCCGCGGTAGTCCAACGCCACGGCGCCCAAGTCACTCAACGGCAACTGCAACTCACCCTGGCATTGCTGGCGAGCGATCTTTCCGCTTACGGAACGATCCACCTTATTCGTCAGCCAGTCCTTGCAAGCCACCGCCTCCAATTGAAGCACGTTCTCCAAGTAATGATGTAATTCCGACTCTTTATAAACCACCGGCTGGTAAGACTCTTCCACCGTATGATCCTTCATTATCGTACGAGGCGGCTTACCAAACATATATTCCAGCTTGATGTCGATCGGTTTCACGCCATCGGCCTGCTCAAAGACGAACTTCATATCGTCGGTCGTCTCGCCCACCACGTACATCGGCGCCCGCTCACGATCAGCTATCCGCTTCACTCTGTCCACATCCTTCTCTTCCATCAGCAAGCCCATCCGCTCCTGGCTCTCGTTTCCGATGATCTCTTTCGCGGAAAGGGTAGGATCCCCGATCGGCAACTTGCTCATGTCGATATGGCCACCGGTCGCCTCCACCAACTCAGACAGGCAGTTCAAGTGACCACCTGCCCCGTGATCGTGGATAGAGACGATCGGGTTCTCGTCCGACTCAGCGATAGAACGGATCACGTTAGCCGCCCGTTTCTGCATCTCCGGGTTGGCGCGTTGTACGGCGTTCAGCTCGATACCACTCGTATATTGCCCTGTGTTAACAGACGATACGGCACCGCCTCCCATACCGATCCGGTAATTGTCTCCACCGATCACCACGACCTTCTCGCCGGGCCTCGGATCTCCCTTCAAGGCATCCCGCTTGTTGGCGAAACCTACGCCACCCGCCAGCATAATCACCTTGTCGTAGGCATATTTCTTCTGGTTCTCGGCGTGCTCGAAAGTCAATAAAGATCCGCAGATCAGCGGTTGTCCGAACTTATTACCGAAGTCGGAAGCACCGTTAGATGCCTTGATCAGGATCTGTTCCGGGGTCTGGTATAGCCAAGGACGGGGATCCAAGATCCTCTCCCACTCGCGGGCTCCCTCCGTACGCGGGTAAGCCGTCATGTAAACCGCCGTACCAGCGATCGGCAACGACGCCTTACCTCCACCCAGACGGTCGCGGATCTCTCCGCCCGTACCGGTGGCAGCCCCGTTGAACGGCTCCACCGTTGTCGGGAAGTTGTGCGTCTCAGCCTTCAAGGAGATGACTGTCGGGATCTCCTTCACCTCGTAGAAATCCGGCTTGTCGCCGCTCTTCGGGGCGAATTGCTCCACGGTCGGTCCCTCGTTGAACGCCACGTTATCCTTATAGGCGGAAACCAACCGGTTAGGGTTCTCCGCCGAAGTCTTCTTAATCAGTCCAAACAAAGAGCTTTCCTTCTCCTCGCCGTCGATGATAAACGTCCCGCCGAAGATCTTATGCCGGCAATGCTCCGAGTTTACTTGCGAGAAACCGAACACCTCGCTATCGGTCAGCTTACGGCCGATCTTCTCGCTCACCTCCTTCAGGTAGGCGATCTCCTCCTCGCTCAACGCCAAGCCCTCCTGCTGGTTGTAAGCCTCCAGATCCTCTATATAGACAATCGGATCCGGCTTCTTGCTGATCGTGAAGATCTCTTGATCCAGCCCGTCATAGATCCGTTGCAACATCGGATCGTGCTCCGCCTCGCCGGAAGAGACCGGGAAGTACTCCTCGATCCGGGCGATGCCGGTCAAGCCCATGTTCTGGGTGATCTCGACCGCGTTCGTACTCCACGGCGTGATCATCTCGCGGCGCGGCCCCACGAACCAGCCCTTCAAGCTCTCCGAGCGCAAGGGCGTAGCCTCACTAAACAGCCATACCAGTTTTTGTTCGTCTTCAGGAGAAAAAGCGCGCGCGGCCTCCACCGCCAGCACCGTCTTTGTTGAAGATTGAAAGAATAGAATCATATCGTTGATTTATTAATAGGTATCACGAAATAAAGAACCTCTCTTTTTTTAACTAACGCGAAGATAGTGATTTCCCCCGACATGGAAGTTGGGGGAATCTAAAAATCATAGGCTTTTAGGCGGATACAGGGCATCCCACCATTCGGGTTGCCCCTTCAGCCACTTAGCGAACCAAGCGTAGATCGTATGGTTCCACAAGATCCGCTTGTCATAATCCAATATATGGTGATTCTCGCCCTCTACCTGCACGAAAGCCGTTTGCTTGCCCAGCAGCTTCAAGGCGGTGAACATCTGGATACTCTCCCCGATCGGTACGTTCGTGTCTGCCGTGCCATGCAAGAAGAGGATCGGGGTATTCACCTTATCCGCATTGAACAAGGGGCTGCGCAGCGTATACATATCCCGGGCGTTCCACGGATAGCTGTCCGCGCTCGCCAAGGCGCTGTACGAATAGCCCCAATAACCCTCGCCCCAATAGCTGGTAATATCGCTGATCCCGGCGTGCGACATCGCGGCGGCGAACAGGTCGGTCTTGGTCACTAACAACTGCGTCATGAAACCACCATACGAGGCGCCCATGCAACCGATCTTCTCCTTGTCAACGAAGGGATGCTCCTCGCAAAACTTACGCGTGCCCTCGATGATCTCATCGGCGGTCAGCTCACCCCAAGCGTTGACATGGCGGGCGGAGAACTCCTGCCCGAAACCGGTAGCCCCACTCGGTTGCAAAGTATATACCACATATCCCAAAGCCGCGTACACATGGGCGGGATAACGGCTCTCCAACACTCTTGCCGTAGGCGTGGTACCTCCGTAATAGTCCACGATCATCGGGTATTTCTTCGCGGGATCGAAACTCGGCGGCAGGTAGAAACGTCCGTAGATCGTGTCGCCACGCTCCGAGACGAAGTTCCAGTCGCGCATCTCGCCCAGCTTCACCTCCTTCAGGATCTCCCCGGAAAGATCCGCCAAGCAGTTCGTGGCCCCTTTACGCAAGTCGCAGGTATAGAGCCGTTGCGAATTGGAAGCGCTCATCCCGTAATACACCAACTCAGGCGAAGCCGCCGCCAGCGAGAAATCCATCACCACGTCCTCCTTTTCCGGCAACGCCCGGATCTCGTCCTTCGCAGGATCCAACACATACAGGCATACCCGGTCCCGGTTCTTAGCGATCAGGTAAACCTTTTTATCGTAGGCGCTCCACGTATAATCATCCACCGAGGGATCGAAATCCTTCGTGAGCGGACGCACCTTCTTCCCCGCGATGTCGTAAAGGAACAACTGGGTATCGCTCATGTTGGAGGTCTGCCCCTCCTTGATCTTCAGGCCAATCCCATCAAACGCCTCACCCGATCCATCGATCAGCAATTGAGAGGCATCCGGCGAGAAAAGGGCACGTCCCATGAAGGGCTCGTCCTCGATCAGCGTATCCACCTTGAGGGTAGCCAGATCCATCCGGTAAAGCGAGGTGGTAGAGAACGGGCGTTCCGTCAACCTCGGTTCCCTGCAACTGAACAACATATAACGCCCATCCCGGGAAATATCGTTGATATAGGTAGAGCGATGCCCATAGGTAAGCCGTTGGAGCAGGCCCGTCCGAAGATCATACCGGTGGATGAATCCCCGGTCGCGCCATCCGGGCTGGCGATCGTCGGGCACGAGGATCTGCTGGATCTCCTTCTTCTCCGCCGGCCCTTTCTCCCGGATCGAGAAGAACAGGCAATCCTCCGTCGGCCCGACCACGAAGATACCTTCCGGCAAACGGGTAGCCAGCACCTTACGCTCCCGGCTCACCGGGTCAAGCGTCACGAACTCCGTCCCCTGCATCCCCTCACGGGTATAGTAAGCAAGCTCGCTCTTGGGCATCCAGCGAAGCGATTCCTCGCTCTCCTCAAGCAGCGCGCCGCTCTTCCTGTCCAAGATCTGGCTGTATCGGCGCGTCTTTCCACCCGGGAAAGTCTCTTGACACGACACGATCACATAGCCACCATTCGGTGACACGCTCACCCCTTGGAACCGTTTCCCGTCGAACACGTCGTCCAGCGTATAGCGCCGCTCCGGGTTTGTCGTGGCGCTCACCTCCGCCTCCTGCTCCGAGCGGAAAGCCACTTTCAACGACTCCGTTCGTCCTTTCTCCGAAAGGTATTTCACCACCACCTCATACCGGCGAGGCTCCAAGACCAGCTCCGCCTCGTCCTTCGAGAGCGTCAGCGATTTCCCGTCCACGTAAACCTCCGCCACCTCCGGTCCCTGTACCGATAACGAGCCTTTCACGTAGCGGTCGCTATTCAAGTAAAAAGAGACTAAATGCAGCGCATAGGGCGTGGAGGCGGAAGGCAAGGAGAGCTCACCGGAAGCGGCCGCCTCCAAGGTCTGCCCACTCTGGAGCAGATTACGGAACGGGATCTCCATCCGCAGCAGTTCCTTATTCGTGAACCGCTTGCCATTCACGTCTAAACTATCCGCCTCAAAAGGCATACGCACCTCGTAAGGCCCGGCGTAACGATACCGGTTAACGATCACCTCGTCTGCCCACAAACTCCCTATCGTACAGAGGGAGGCGAGCAACAATGCTTTCTTATTTATCATCTTCCATTTGTTTTTAAAATTTCTTCCTCAACTATTCCAGTGAACTTGCTCCCGTTTTTCCGGAAGGTTCCGCCGGTTTTCCGGCCGACAAGACCTTGTCTTTCTTATAGTAATCCCCCACCCGCTTCACGGTCGAGCAGAAGGTATAGGCATCGTGGCAATAAAAAAGAGCCTGCCCCTCCCGGGCCGCCTCCTCCAGCATCCGGATCTTCTCTCCGTAAGAGGTGACCGGATAGGTATCGTAGGCCGAGATCCACTCAGGGGATAGGCTCGCCACCAGCGGGATCACGTCGCCAGCGAATACAAAGGTGCGTTCCGGCGTACGCAAGTAAGGCACGATCTGCCCGGGCGTATGCCCATCGTACAGGCGAAGCTCCACCGTGTCGCAAAGCGCGGTATCCGAATCGATCAGCCTCAACAGCCCAGCATCGGCTACAGCCCGCATATTCTCCTCGAAATAGGAATCGCGCTCCAACGCGTTAGGTGACAAGAAGTTCTCCCACTGCCGACGGCTCACCCAATGCGTGGCGTTCGGGAAAGAGGGGAGGCATCGCCCCGCCTCCGCATCGTAGCGGGTGGTATAGCCGCAATGGTCGAAATGAAGGTGGGTCAATACCACATCGGTCACCTCCTCCGGAGCCACCCCCAATTCGCGCAGTCGCTCCCCCAAGTCGATCAGCCCGAAGAAGCGATAATAGCTCAGCCGCTTCAGCTGCTTATCACCGGCACCATTGTCCACGAGGACGACGTGCCCGTCGTCAGTCCGCACCAGCAGGCTACGCATCGCCAGCACACATCCGTTCGCCTCATCGCAAGGATAACGCCGCGACCAGGCTGTCTTCGGGATCGCCCCGAACATGGCTCCCCCATCGGCGTAGAAATAACCGGTATCGATAATCTGTATATCCATAATCCTTCTGCGATCAACATCCGAAACTCTCCCGGTAGAAATCCAGCGACTCCAAGATCACCTCCTTACTTACCGACTGGTTGATACGTACATCCCCCACGTTGCCTAACAGGGTGAAGTTGATGATACCGCTCTCGTTCTTCTTGTCGTGCGTCATCAGCTCATACAAGCTATCGTAATCCTTGCAGTCGAAAACGAACGCCGGATAGTACTCCTTGATGTAATAAACCACCTGGCTCACCTTCTCCATCGGGAAGCCACAACGCTTATGCGAGAGGTAAAGCTCGCTCACGATCCCGGCAGCCACGGCATGACCGTGCAGGATAGGCCGCTCTTTCCGGAACGAGAGGCTCTCGTAAGCGTGCCCGACCGTATGCCCGAAGTTCAAGGCCTTGCGGATCCCTCGCTCCTTCGGGTCCTCAGCCACGATCCGTTCCTTCACCTCCACCGACCGGGCGACCAGCTCATTCAGATAGGTGTAATTCATCGTGTCGATGTCGTACAGCATGACGGAGGTGTAATTCTCCATCGAACTGATTAGCCCGTGCTTAATCATCTCCGCATAACCCGAAAGGATGTTCGCCCGGTCGAGCGTGCGCAGGAACTCGCAATCGATAAACACGCAGAGCGGAGGATAGAACGCTCCGATCTCGTTCTTCAACCCATTGAAATTGATTCCGGTCTTGCCGCCGACCGCCGCATCGACCGAGGCCATCAAGGTAGTGGGGATATTGATCGTCCGTATACCGCGCTTGAAGGTCGCCCCGGCGAAACCGCCCATATCGGTGACCATCCCTCCGCCCAAGTTCAGCAAAAGGGAGTTGCGGGAGGCTCCTCCGTCAGACAGGCTTGTCCAGATACGCGAGAGGGATTCCACGTTCTTGTGCATATCCCCCGCCTCGGTAACGAACACCGGAGCGTCGCTCAAGGCCGGGGTATCGCGAATCAAGGGGTAACAGGCTGACCGTGTATTCGTATCCGTAAGGATAAACAACTTATCATAATCCAAAGAGGCGAGAAAATCGGACAATTCCGATCGCAGATCCTTGCAAATAACGACTTTTTGCGCTGACATATTCTTTTTCTTTATAAAATCTTTTATCGCATAAAACCTTAGATCACAAAAGTAGATCATGTATTTTGATTCTCAAAAACAGCGCAAAAAAAATTCCTCCGGAATGGATCGACATCCACCCCGAAGGAATTTATCTTGTCACCGCATGAAACGGTCTGTCTACCTTCTCTCTTTTATTTCACGCCGACCGCCTCTTTCACGGCGCCTACCGCGATGGAAAGACCTTCCAAGTTCTTTCCGCCCGCCGTGGCGAAATGCGGCTGTCCACCGCCACCGCCCTGGATATGCTTGGCGGCCTCTTTCACGATCTTACCGGCGTTCAAGCCCTCTTTCACCAAGTCGTCGCTCAGCATCAGCATAATCATGCACTTGCTCTCGTCGATGATACCCGCCACGAAGACAAAGCTGCCCGTCGTCTCGCCCTTGATCTGGAAAGCGACGTTCTTCATCGCGTCAGCGTTCGCCTTACCGATGTACTGCATCACCCGGATACCGCCGCGATCCGTAGCCTTCGCCATGATCTCCTCCTTCAGGCGAACCGATTTCTCGCGGATATAATCCTCGATCTGCTTCCTCATCTCCGCGTTCTCCTCGATCGACTTCCGTACCGCCTGCGCCAGATTCGGCATATTGTTCATCAACGAGCGCAACTCACGGATCAAGTCTTGCTGCGCGAATACGAAGCGATCCGCTCCCGCCGCGGTCACGGCCTCGATACGACGTACACCAGCCGCGATAGAGCTCTCGCCAATCACCCGCAGGGAACCGATCATGCCGGTGGAAGGGATATGCGTACCACCGCAAAGCTCGATCGAGGTACCGTATTTCACCACGCGAACCTCCTCGCCATATTTCTCGCCAAACAGCGCCATCGCGCCCAAGGCTTTCGCCTCGGCGATCGGCATATTCCGGCGCTCCTCCAAGGGGAGGTTCGCACGGATCTTCTCACTCACCAAGATCTCTACCTTCCGGATCTCCTCATCGGTCACTTTCTGGAAGTGAGAGAAGTCGAAACGGAGTGAATCTGGCGACACATACGAACCTTTCTGCTCTACGTGCGTGCCCAACACCTCCCGTAAAGCCTCATGCAAGAGGTGGGTAGCCGAGTGGTTGCACTCACAGGCGATCCGCTTCTTCTCATCGATCTTCGCGGTGAAGCTGGCGGTCACATCCTTCGGCAAACGGGTCACCAAATGAACCGGCAGGTTGTTCTCCCGCTTCGTGTCGATCACCTCGACCCGGTCATCGTCAGCGATCAGCCAACCCGTATCGCCGACCTGTCCACCCATCTCGGCGTAGAACGGGGTCTGATCCAATACGATCTGGTAAAGCACCTTGTTTTTCTGCTTGATCTGGCGATAACGCAGGATCTCCGCGTCGCACTCGAAGAGATCGTAGCCCACGAACTTGCACTCTCCCTCCTTGAGCGTGATCCAATCGCCCGTCTCGACAGCGGCGGCGTTGCGGGCCCGCTCCTTTTGCTTTTGCATCTCCTTGTCGAACTCCTCGATGTCGGCGCTCATCCCCTTCTCGCGCAAGATAAGCTCCGTCAAGTCCAACGGGAAACCATACGTATCATACAGCGTAAAGGCGTCCACACCGCTCAAGACGGTCTTACCGGCAGCCTTCGTCTCTTCCATCTTTTTATCCAACAAGCGGATACCCGTCTCCAAGGTACGCAAGAAGGATTCCTCTTCCTCCTTGATGACTTTCCCGATCAGCTCCTTCTGGGCGATCAACTCCGGATAAGCCTCACCCATCGTCTCGATCAATACTGGCAGGAGCTTGTACATGAATGCCTCCTTACGATCCAGGAAAGTATAGCCATAACGGACGGCCCGACGCAAGATACGCCGGATCACATAGCCAGCCTTCGCGTTGGAAGGCAGCTGTCCGTCCGTGATGGCGAACGCGATGGTACGGATATGGTCGGCGATCACCCGCATGGCCACATCCTTCTGCTTGTCGGCTCCATAAGCCGTCCCCGACATCTCCGCGATCACCTTGATGATCGGCTGGAACACGTCCGTATCATAATTGGAGGTCTTCCCTTGCAATGCCATACAGAGGCGCTCGAATCCCATACCCGTGTCGATCACCTTAGCGGGCAGCGGCTCCAACGAGCCATCGGCCTTCCGGTTAAATTGCATAAAGACCAAGTTCCATATCTCGATCACCTGCGGATGATCCTTGTTTACCATATCAGCACCGCTAACAGCCGCACGCTCCGCGTCGGAACGGAGGTCGATATGAATCTCCGAGCAAGGGCCACAGGGTCCGGTATCTCCCATCTCCCAGAAATTATCGTGCTTGTTTCCGTTCAAGATATGGTCTTTCGGCAGATATTGCTCCCAATATCCGGCCGCCTCATTATCCCGATCCAGCCCTTCCGCCGGACTGCCTTCGAAAACGGTGGCATACAAGCGCTCCGGATCCAGCTTCAACACGCCAACCAAATACTCCCAAGCCCAGCCTATCGCCTCTTTCTTGAAATAATCTCCAAACGACCAGTTGCCAAGCATCTCAAACATCGTATGATGGTAGGTATCATGTCCTACCTCCTCTAAGTCGTTATGCTTACCGCTCACGCGAAGACATTTCTGGGAGTCAGCCACACGGGGATACTTACGAGGCACGTTTCCTAATATAATATCCTTAAACTGATTCATTCCCGCGTTCGTGAACATCAACGTGGGGTCACCCTTCACGACCATCGGAGCAGAAGGGACGATCTGGTGTCCTTTGGAAGCAAAAAACTGCTTGAAGGATTCTCGGATTTCTTTTGCTGTCAACATAATCTTCTTATATAGTTCTCGTTAATATTCTGAAAAACAATTTGCAAAAGTACTGCAAATTATTATTTTTGCGTGCATTCCAGTAACAAAAATATAGATGAAACTTTTTAAAAGTCGGAAAACATACTATTTATATAACCCCAACACCCTCAATTACGAACGGGTATATCCATCCGGCAAAGACAGGCTCTTCACCGTACTCCGTCACTTGAGTACCGGCATCGCCTTCGGGGTGGCTACCTTTTTCGTCATGATGTACCTGGTGGACTCGCCTATGGAATCGCAGCTTCGCAAGGAGAATCGCTTGTTGCAAACCCAATATGAGGTGCTTTCCCTTCGCTTGAATAACGCGCTGGAGGTGCTGGACGACATCCAGCAACGCGACGAGAACCTATATCGCACGATCTTCCAGGCGGAGTCGATCCCCGAGTCCGTGCGTAAGGCCGGTTTCGGGGGGACGAACCGCTACGAGCACCTCATGAATCTCTCGAACCCGGGTTTGGTGGTCTCCACGACCCAAAAGATGGATATGCTGCGCAAGCAGCTCTACATCCAGTCGAACTCCTTGGAGGAGCTGATCTCGTTGGGGAAGAGCCAAGAGGAGAGAAGCCGCTGTATCCCGGCGATCCAACCGATCTCCAACAAGGACTTACGGCGTACCGCCTCGGGCTATGGGATGCGTATCGACCCGATCTACCGTACGCCCCGCTTCCACTCCGGGATGGATTTCTCCGCCAAGATAGGGACGGAGGTGTACGCCACCGGCGATGGCGTGGTCACTTTCGCGGCCTGGAAACAGGGATACGGGAAATGCGTGATCATCAACCACGGCTTCGGCTACCAGACCTTGTACGGGCACTTGAGCCAATTCAAGAAACGGGTGGGGCAGAAGGTGACACGGGGCGAGGTGATCGGCGAGGTTGGCAATACCGGGAAATCGACAGGACCTCACCTACATTACGAGGTGATCGTACGAGGCAAGTACGACAACCCGTCCAAATATTATTACATGGATCTCACGCCGGAAGAATATGACCGCATGATCCAGATAGCCGAGAATCACGGACAGGTAATGGATTAAAACAGATTCGTATGCCATGAGCCTGAAAAAGAACAAAGATCTCAAGCTATATTCCTCCATCAGCGAGGTGGCGCAAATGTTCGACGTTAACGAATCGACCTTGCGCTTCTGGGAGAAGGAGTTCGACATCATCAATCCCCGGAAGACGAGCAAAGGTACCCGCTTCTACCGGCAGGAGGATATTAAAGCCATCCGCTTGATCTATCACTTGGTGAAAGAGCGCGGGATGACCCTCGCCGGGGCGCGCCAAAAGCTGAGAGATAATAAGGAGACAACCATCCGCCAGGAAGAGATCGTGAACCGGTTGAAGCAGATCAAGGAGGAGCTGCTTGCCATAAGGGCCGAGCTGGACGCCTTGGAGACAAGCGGCAAAGCGCCAGGCTCCTGAAGGCGCCATCTTCCCCAAAACCTCAAAAACTTGCCAAACCATTGGCGCGTTCAAAGAGAAAGCTGTATCTTCACCTCCCTTATTTCGACATCTAAATACAAAAATAAACAGACAAGACATGGAAATTACAGGAAGAATCATCCAAGTCCTACCTGAGGTAGGAGGGACCAGCAAGGCCGGAAATGAATGGAAGAAACAAGAATACATATTAGAGACCCAAGACGCTTACCCCAAAAAGATCTGTTTCCAGATCTTCGGGGCCGATCGTATCAAGGAAGCCGCGATCCAAGCCGGCGAGACGCTTACGGTCTCTTTCGACATCGAGAGCCGTGAGTACCAGGGGCGTTGGTTCACCAACATCAATGCATGGAAGGTGGATCGAGGCGCTTCCGCCGGACAACCGATCAGTCCGATGGACGTAACCCCTAATAATGTAGTCCCCTCAGCGGCTCCCACGGCCAATGCTTCCGGAATCGACTTCGATCCGTCTAACCAGACTGACGATCTACCCTTCTGACCGATAGGGACAGAAAAGAGAAAGGGCCAACCGAACGAAAATCGATTGGCCCTTTCTCACCTTATCTTATTGCCTCAATCGGCCACACGACCGACTGATTTGATGTTCGGTATCTTCGACAACGTGACGCACATCTTCTGAATATCCTCCACGTCGTGTACCTTCATCTTGATCTTGCCCTCAAAGACTCCATCTTTCGCCTCGATCAACAACCGGATGATGTTCACGTTAAAGCTCTCGGATATCGTCTTCGTGATCGTATTCAGCACACCGATTGAATCAATGCCCTTCACCTCCAAGGTAGCCTCGAACGATGAGCTCATATGTCCACTCCATACCGTGTTCAAGATCCGCTCACCGAAGCTGCTTTTCAACCGCATGGCGATCGGACATGAGCGCTTATGCACCACGACATTCCCGTCATCATTGATAAAGCCCAACGTCTCGTCTCCCGGGATCGGCTTGCAGCATTCCGCTATGACGTAATTACGCTCAAAGGCCTCCTCCTTCAACAAATAGGGTTTTTTCTTGTCGTACACCGGTTTTTCCTTCTTAACCTCAGTAGTCTCCTCTGGTTCTTTCGCTTTCTTAGAGCCTACTCCTAATGCCTGCTTCACATATTTAAACAGGACATTGCCCGCGTTTTCTTTCAGGAGCTTCCGCAGGTTTTCCGGAAGTACGACCTCTTCCTTTTCAACGGCATAGAAAAACTCCTCCCGTTTCGAGAACCCAAAGTACATACAAAGCTTATCCAGGTTTGAGGTCGAAGGCTCCATTTCCGCACGTCTGAGGGCGTCCAGCACCTTCATTTCCCCATATTTCGCCGCCTCCTTGCGAGCCCGCTTCAAGACAGCGCTGATTTTAGCCCGCGCTCTCGCGGTCGTCACGAAATTCAACCACTCGGGCTGCGGTTCCTGCGAGCGGGAAGTGAGTACCTCTACCTGATCTCCACTCGAAAGCGGATGGCTAAGCGGCACCAAGCGATGGTTCACTTTCGCCCCGATACACTTATTTCCTATATCAGAGTGAAGGGCATAAGCGAAATCCAACGCCGTAGCCCCTTGCGGCAAGGTCTTGATATCCCCTTTCGGGGTGAACACAAATATCTCAGAGGTAAACAGATTCAACTTGATCGTGTCCAAGAAATCCAAGGCGTTCGGGTCCGGGCTCTCCAATATCTCCGTAATGGTCTGGATCCATTTGTCAAGCTCGGTATCCTCCTCCACGTTAGATTCCTTATATTTCCAATGTGCGGCGAAACCCTTCTCGGCAATGTCATCCATGCGCCGGCTCCGGATCTGGATCTCTACCCATTGCCCATCAGGTCCCATGACCGTAAGATGGAGCGCTTGGTAGCCATTCGCTTTCGGGCGGCTCACCCAATCCCGGATACGGTCCGGACGTATCCTATAAATATCCGTAATGGCAGAATAAATATCCCAGCATTGCTTCTTCTCCTCCACGCCCGGAGTCGGATCAAATATGATCCTGACCGCATAAATATCGTATATATCCTCGAACGCGACTCCCTTGCTCTCCATCTTATTCCAGATGGAGTAGATCGATTTTACCCGGGCACGCATCTCATAATGCAGCCCCATCGCTTTCAATTTCTGATCGACAGGAGCGGCGAAATGCTCGAACAATTTATTACGGATCTCTTCCGTTGCCTTCAATTTATCGCTGATAAACTCATATTCCTGAGGATGCTCATACTTGAAGCTCAAGTCTTCCAGCTCCGTCTTGATCGAGAACAAGCCCAAACGGTGCGCCAAGGGAGCGTAAAGGTAGAGTGTCTCCCCCGCGATCTTGAATTGCTTGGCGGGAAGCATCGACCCCAGCGTTCGCATATTATGCAACCGATCGGCGATCTTGATCAGGATCACCCGGATGTCATCACTCATGGTCAGGAGCAATTTCCGGAAGTTCTCCGCTTGCGCCGATACCTGTTCCCCAAAAATACCCCCGGAGATTTTCGTGAGACCATCCACGATCTGCGCGATCTTATCGCCGAACATATTCCGGATATCCTCCACCGTATATTCGGTATCCTCCACGACGTCGTGCAACAGGGCGGAACAGATGGAGGTTGACCCCAGTCCCATCTCCTTACAGACGATACGAGCCACGGCGATAGGGTGCATGATATAGGGTTCGCCTGAGCGCCGTTTCACCCCGGCATGCGCCTGATTCGCGAAATTAAACGCCTTCGTGATCCGTTCGACCTTACGTCGGTGATTCGAGTTTAAGTAATCGTTCAACAAGGCGTCGAAGCCGTCCTGTATCATCTGCTCGTCCGCCGAAAGCGCGGGAGCAGCCGTCTCTTGTTCTCTCATGTCTTTCGGAACCGTTGTATCGCCCATCGTCTCTAACCTCCCATCATTATACTGTATAGGCACAAATATATTAAATATTTAAGAGGAAAATCTAAAAAAAGAGAAAATACACGTCAAATCCCGTTCCTCGCCCAAGAATCAAAAGGGAAAGCGAAAATAGAGACTATCAGCCCACCGGGATTTTCAGTACCTGCCCCGGCCAAATGTCCGGACTTGAGAGACCGTTCACTTTCAGCAAGGCGGAGGTCGTCACTCCGGGATATTTCTTGGAGATCGAGTACAAGGAATCTCCCGATTTCACCTTGTAGGAGACAAATTCCCCCTTCCCGGACGAGGCCTTAACGGCTGTCTTTTCCTTCACATCGGCAGAGACCGTAGCCTTAGCGACCGACTTCGCGGCAAAAGGCACGCCGCCATTATCCACATACAGCCTTAAGCGCTTGCCCCGCTTCACCCGATTAGAGACCAGCCCGTTCCATTTCCGGATCTCCCTCGCCGTCACGCCATAACGGTTGGCGATGGTATAAAGATTCTCTCCACTGGCCACCACGTGCGTGATCCGCTCTCGGGTAGAAGCGCCAGCCATAGGAGCCCCTCCGTTCACACCCGCCACCGGCAAGCAATTAGCGAGCAGTTCCTCGATCCGGTGCGTATATACCGTATCCTCCTTCCCGATGAAAGCGTATGTCTCAGCGGCAGGCAACTTCAACGCCGAAGGGCGGGTGTTGCCCGGTATGATGTCGCGCTTATACTGCGGATTCAAGGCCCGCAACGTCTCAATATCAATATCCAACAGATCCGACACCTGTTGCAGATGCAGCACGTTGCTCACCATAACCGTATCCGTAGCCAAAGGCAAACTGGTCTGTATAGGGCATAAGTTATGCTCACAAGAATAGTTCATGACGTAGTTGGCCGCGATAAACAAGGGCACATACGAGCGCGTCTCCCGTGGCAGATAGCGGAAGATCTCCCAGAAGTCCGTCTTCCCTCCCGATCGGCGGATCGCCTTGTTCACGTTGCCCGGTCCGCAATTATACGAAGCCAACACCAAATTCCAGTCGCCATAGATCGCATACATATCCTTGAAATACCTGCATGCCGCCTCCGTCGCCTTCAGCGGATCCCTCCGTTCATCCACCAAGCTATTGATCTCCAAGCCATAGCTTTTCCCGGTAGGCAGCATAAACTGCCATAGTCCGCAGGCTCCTACCCGTGAGAGCGCCACCGGATTCAAGGCACTCTCCACCACCGCAAGATACTTCAGCTCCATCGGAAGCTCATGCTTATCCAACACCGCCTCAATGATCGGGAAATAAAAATCAGCCATTCCCAGCATATAGCGGACCAAGTCTCTCCTGCGCTCCAAGTAGAGGTCTATGCAATCACGTACCACCTGATTATAGGGCAGCATGATCACGCTCGGCAGCCGCGCCAGACGTTCGGCATAGACCGAGTCCGGGAAATAGACATTCTCCTCGTCATCGTGACAATAATCCTCCGTTTTCGAGAAATAACGCACATGCCACGAACGCAACAGGCTATCCACGTCGGCGTCAAGGCTCTCCGGGATCAATCCGACCTCCCGTTCTACCACGTCCAACGAGTCCGTGCGCTCCACGAGAGCCTCATCCTGGGCGAATCCCAACGCGACCCATCCACAAAGCCCCATTATCAACAGCAGATATTTTCTCATTTTCTATCAGAATTTCAGACTGCAATTCACTCCATACATACTCGACGACACACTGGTTTTCGGTGCCACCACCGGCTCAACCCTCATCGACAGATCCGGCGATATATCAAAATCGAACAACTGGGCATCCACATAAGCGTCCACGATACTGAGCGCATAGACCCCTACCGTGATGATGATACTCAAATCACGATACCGGCGGAAATAATCCTTCTGCCTCTTCAGGCGATCCCGATAGTTCGAGTCCTCGATCAGCGTCTCCGGATCCCGGCTGCTCAAGATCTGCCAGCTCTCGCTCCAAGCGTCCGGATTATCCCGGTTTACCGTCGCGTCATACACAATATCCTTATAAGCCGTCGAGTAATCCCGATAGTTCTTGTTATTCCAGGTCACGGCATACATACACCCCATCAAGCCACCATACACGATCGGCAGCTTCCAATATTTCCGGTTATATATCTGCCCTAATCCAGGCACCAAGGCATACAATACCGCCTTTGTCGGATCCGGCTTGAACTCCGTCTTCAACTTTACTTTCGGCACTCCCGCCGAGTCTGCCGCAGCCAAGACCGCCCGTACGGTCGAATCAGGCGCCGCCACCTCCACGGAATCAGCCGGCGAAGCCGCGGGAAGCTCCGTCTGCGCATACGACATACCCCAATAACTCACCAGCCCGAGCAAAAGCAGTATGATCCGGTTCCTCATCGTATCCTATCCAGTAAACCGATCAATTTCTCCAGCTCCTCCTCCGACGCGAACGGGATGGTGATCTTCCCTTTTCCCTTCTCGTCGCAAGTCAGCTGTACCTTCGTATCGAAAAAGCGCGACAAATGCTCCTTCAGCATCTTGAACTCCTCCGGGAGCATCGGCTTACGGACAGGCTTGCCCCGCTCCGGTCGTTCCTGCTCCACACCCTCGGCAAAATTACGCACCATCTCCTCTACGTTACGTACGGAGAGGCCTTGAGCGAGGATCTGCTCATAGAGCGCCAGCTGCACTTCCGGGTCATCCACGGGAAGCAACGCCCGCGCATGCCCCATATCGATCTTCTTATCCTTCAGCCCCATCTGGATCTCAGCGGGCAATTTCAGCAAACGGAGGTAATTAGCGATCGTCGCCCGCTTCTTCCCCACCCGCTCGCTCAATCCCTCCTGGGTAAGCCCATAGGTATCGATCAGCTTCTGGTAGGCCAAGGCGATCTCGATCGAGTTCAGATCCTCCCGCTGGATATTCTCGATCAGCGCCATCTCGACCACGTTCTCGTCCGCAGCCGTCTTGATATAGGCGGGAATACGTTCCAGCCCCGCCTTCAACGACGCCCGGTAGCGGCGCTCGCCCGAGATAATCATATATTGATCCGGCCCGACCTCCTTCAAGGTGATCGGCTGGATCACGCCCAAGGCACGGATCGAGGTAGCCAATTCCTCCAAGGTCTCCTCCTCGAACACCGAGCGGGGCTGCTCCGGGTTCGGGCGGATCTTGCTCAATTCGATCTCGCTGATCGACGACGAGCCGCTTGTCGCCAGCTCATCCATACGGATCAACGCGTCCAATCCCCTGCCTAAGGCCGATCTTTTCAATGCTGCCATCTGTATCTATTATGAGTCATCGGGGATGAAAACATCCTCGTTTATTTATTCTTATCCAATATTTCCCGCGCTAATTGCATATAGTTGACCGATCCTTTCGAATCAGCGTCGTACAACAAGACGGGCTTGCCATAGCTGGAGGCCTCACTCAGCTTCACGTTGCGCTGGATCACCGTGGTGAACACCAAGTCGCGGAAAGGCCTCTTCACCTCCTCGTAGATCTGGTTCGCCAGCCGCAAGCGCGAGTCGTACATCGTCAGCAGGAAGCCTTCTATCTCCAGCGCCGGGTTCAATTTCGACTTGATGATCTTGATCGTGTTCAGCAATTTGCTGATTCCCTCCAAGGCGAAATACTCGCATTGTACGGGGATAATCACCGAATCGGCCGCCGTGAGCGCATTCACCGTAATCAGTCCCAACGAGGGCGAGCAGTCGATCAGGATAAAGTCGTACTTCTCTTTCAACGGCACCAAGATCTGCTTCAGGATCCGCTCGCGGTTCTCCAAGTTCAGCATCTCGATCTCCGCCCCCACCAAATCGATATGCGAGGGGATGATGTCCAATCCTTCCACCTCCGTGGGGACGATCGCGCCGGTCGCCTCCTCGCCGTTCACCAAGCATTCATAGATCGAAAGCTCGACTTGGCGAATGTCCACGCCTAATCCGGAGGAGGCGTTCGCCTGCGGATCCGCGTCGACCACCAGCACTTTCTTCTCCAGCACGGCGAGCGATGCCGCTAAGTTAATCGTGGTGGTCGTCTTGCCCACTCCACCTTTCTGATTGGCTAAAGCGATAATCTTTCCCATACTATACCTATTTATTCAAGGAACAAAACTACGCATTAAAAACTGAACCTCACAAGGTTCGGTCGAAACAATGCCCGTTCTGTTGATAACTCGCCTAACCTGTTGATAACTCGCGAATATAGAAAAAATTCCACATTAGCTCACAATCAGGATGGAATGGGGAGGAAAAATCACGAAATTGTGTATTATGATCTATTTATAATTCTTGAAAATGTGTATTTTTGAAACCGAAAAACCTTTGAAATCGTGAACATATTCCCATTTATCCATTAAAATAAATCATCATGCGACGGAAGATCTATCAAAAATTACTCGATTGGAAGCGAGACCGTAAAGGAGATGTGGCATTACTCATAGAGGGAGCGAGGCGTATTGGCAAAAGCTATATCGTAGAAGAGTTCGCACGTCAGGAATACGACAGTTACCTATTAATAGATTTCAGTAAGGTAAACCCGCAAGTGTTTACGTTCTTCGATCTCTATTTAGACGATCTCGACACGCTTTTCATGAGCTTGGAGGTTTATTTCAAACACAAGCTCACCCCAAGAAGCCAACCCAACGAGGAAGCGAAATCGCTTATTATTTTCGATGAGGTGCAGTTCTGCCCCCGTGCCCGCTCCGCGATCAAACATTTGGTAGCCGACCATCGTTTTGATTATATCGAGACCGGCTCGCTCATCTCTATCAAAAAGAACGTAAAAAATATCATGATTCCAAGCGAGGAGCACACCATAAAGATGCATCCGATGGACTTTGAAGAGTTTTTATGGGCGATGGAAGACAATACTTTAATGCCTTTCATACGGTATCAATTCGAGAAACGGGCACCGATGGGGCTCTTACATCGCAAGGCGATGGATTACCTACGCCAATACCTGATCGTAGGTGGGATGCCTCAAGCCGTCTCTACATACATAGATACTCGCGACTTCGCACGGGTAGATGAGATAAAGCGCGACATCTTGGATCTTTACCGAAACGACATCAAGAAATACGCAGAAGGCCAAGAGATGAAAGTAAGCGCTATTTTTGACGAGATCCCGGGGCAGCTACAGAAGCACGAGAAGAAATTCCGCTTATCGGCCTTACAAGGCCAAGCCCGTATGCGCGATTATGCGGATGCTTTCTTCTGGCTAAGCGACGCAAGCATCATCAATTGTTGCTATAACGCTACCGAACCCAGTGTAGGGTTGAGATTGAATGAGGAACGTACGACTCTGAAATGTTACTTAGGCGATACGGGGCTACTCATCAGTCTGGCGTTCGATGAGCGAGGTATCGTAAACGAGGATTTGTACAAGAAACTGATGTTTGGCAAGTTAGAGGTAAACGAAGGAATGTTAACCGAAAACTTGGTAGCCCAAATGCTACGCACATCCGGTCACCATCTCTATTTTTACAGCAATAGCTCCAGAACCTCGAACGAAGATCGTATGGAAATCGATTTCCTTATCGCCAAGGGACGAACGACCAGCCGACACAACATATCGCCCATCGAGGTGAAATCCGGCAAGAATTATACGCTAACTTCCCTTAGGAAATGTATCGCCAAATATGGGAATCAGCTATCCACCCCATACGTGCTTCACGATAAGGATCTGCGGGAAGAAGAGGATATTCTATATCTACCCCTATATATGACTCCGTTATTATAAAATATAGGATGCCTTAATCACGAAAAAAGGGCTGCCCGGCGGGCAGCCCTTCTGTTTATCTCGGTCTTTCCTCGCGGAAAGACGATTCACTGTTTAATTTACTTATTTCACGATTGCCTTAACAGCCTCCTCGCCCTCAACAGCTACGGCGACGATACCTGCCGGTACGTTGATCGTAGCGTTGTCGGAAGTCAGAACCGTGTTAGCGACAACCTTACCCAGGATGTTGGATACGATTACCTGCTTGCCAGCGGCGCCCTGGATCGTTACCGTACCGTTACCGGCGATTACGGTTACGCCCTCGATGGCCTCCTCAACAGACTCGTTTGCCGTCGGGATTACGTTCTCCAAAACTTCCAGATCGAATACCTCTTTCTCATCCGGCTCGTTCGTTACAACGGGCACACCGTTCAGGATCTTCACCCAACCTTGGGTGCCATCGATCAACTGACCAACCTTCTCAGCCTTGCCATCGCGAACATCCTGAGCGGTCGCATAAACCGGTTCGTAGCAAGTCTCGATCGTGAAGGCATCGCTCGTGTTATCCTCGTACTTGAAAGCGAAGGTGCAAACCTTATCCTTCATATTGTCGGTCAACAGGATCGAATCACCCGTAGAAGCGATTACCAAAGTGTCACCGATGTGCTTAGCCTGTACAAAGCCCAAGCGATAGAAGGAGTTGCCACCATAGTTCTGATATACGCAGTCCTCTCTGTCAGCGATCTTAGCGGAATCAACCAAGTTCACCAAATAGCGGCCTTCTACCCAACCCGGCATATCAACCTTGTGAGCGTCCGGGCAAGAAGGATCGTCGCCGTGGATCGGACACCATCTGCCTGCCGGATGGATCGTAGCGTCAACAGCCAACATGAATTGCGGTCTCCAAGTACCGAAACCAGCGGCGGTATCAGCGTACATAGCCGGGTTCTTCTCGGCGTAAGCCGGATCTAAGAAGTTCTGTACAGCCAAGAAACCTTCGTGGTTCTCGCCCTCAATCAAGTTACCAGACTCATAGAGTACATAGTTGTTGTCGATGTTACGGAAGATCTTGATCGTATCCAAAGCGTCAACCGTACCAACCGAACGATACAGGTCAGCCACAGCGTCCTCGATCACGAACAGGTCGTTCTCAACGAACTCATAGTTGTTCGCGTCGCCCGTCAACTCGTTGGAGTTGTGTGCGCCATACAGCTTATCCAAGTTGCAGAATGCCTCAGATCCAGTTGCCCAATACTTATCCGTGCTGTTTGCGGCAACGAAAGTGGTAGCAACCTGCTTCATGATATTGTAGCAGTTGTTATCCTTAGCCTTCAATACGATATTGATCGGGTTCTCACGAGCACCCAGCTCCTTCAATTGATAACGGTTGTTCGTTCCATCGAAATAGAGTGCCTTACCGGTCAAGTCGGTGATGTTGTAGCGATACAGGTTCAAGGTATCCTCTTTCTCTACTACCTTACCCTCTTTCAGGCCATGATATTTCGTGATGTGCTTAACCAAAGCGTAATCCTCGGTACCAACTACTTGCGTGAAGCGGAACTCTACGGCATCCGTAGCGTCAGCTGTCCAAGCGATCTGGTCGTCCTTACCCAAAGTCATGTAAACCGTATCGCTCGTGGAAGCCAGCGGCGTACCGATACGGAAGGTCTTCACCTTCAGCTGCTCCGGCGTATAAGCCTCACCGTTCTCACCGGCGAAGTAACCGTTGTAACCATAGTCGCCCGGCGTACCTACCACAGCGATCGTGTAGTTGTAAGAACCATCCGTATAAACGTTGGTCTCGCCCTCTACATAACGTAGGTTGTTGATCGCCCATACGTGGTTAGACTCACGGTTGATGAAGTTAGCGCCACCGTCATAGATCCATTGACCTTCCGGTTGACCTAAAGCGATCTGAGCTACCGGGATGAATTGAGCCTGGCCGCGCTCAGCCTTCGGGTTCATTGCGTAAACAGCGCCGCCGTCAACCGATACACGGGTGATGTTCAATACCTTGTCGTAGAAGTCGGCATAGTTCACCTTGTTACCGGCACCGAAGCGTACCCAAGTGTTATCAGCCGTCTCACCTGCGGTCGTAAACTTACCATCCTGATCCGTATCATTTACCGTAGCGGTATATTCAGCGGCATCAGCTGTAGTGTTAGCACCCACCGTCAGATAAGAGTTGCCAGCAACAACTGCCACACGTACCTCATACTCAACAGCAGGAACAGCGTTCGTGATCGCTACAATCTCTACCGGCTCACCGGAAACAGATTGCGGCTGAGCGATCTTGAAGTTGCTTGCAAGGATGTTGTGACCACCAACCGTACCGTTCGTCAAGTCGGTAGAGGTTGCGGTAGCAAACTTATAACCTGTAACACCAGCTTGCAACTCACCGGAAAGAGTACCCCAAGTCTCGTCTGTCAATACGATGTAACGGTTACCGTTCATCAAGCGCATCTCACCGCTCTCGATAACCGCACTCAACTCACCGTCGAATACATCACCGTTCAACGGATTGTAAGCCGTGCAACCTTGCCACTCTTTATCTGTGTCGTTCCAAGCCTGAGCACCGATCGTCAAGTTGAAGGTATCGCCATTACCGTTGTCATCAGCGATTGCGTCAGCGTTGCTGTTAACGGCGCTGTAAACAGTAGGAGCAGCTTTTACCAAGTCATACCACCAAGCACCCGACCCAGCAACTCCTGTGTTAAGAACCTGACCATTCACATAACCTAAAACACCAGATTGGAACCAAAGGCACCTTATTGGTTCAGAATCAAACGTATCGTAAACCTTTCCATTAGAATCCGTAGCAGACAAAGCCTTACCCGTTTTCTTATTGATCAATTTATAACCAATAACTTTGTCAGCACCATTAACCTCTTGTTTCAAGATCTCGACACGCCACAACGTAGCGTCCACATCCGTAACTGCAGAAGGATACACATAACTACCGTTCTCATTCAGCAGCATGTAATTCGCAGTGAAACTTGTTCTGTCGTCCAATTGAACTTGGTAGTATTGCCCTTCATCTGTCACATTTTGGAACTTGTCCGCATATGCACCATTAAGCAATCCACCAACCAGCAGAAAGCTGGCCACAAGTGTAGAAAACTTCTTGTTCATAATTAAACCAATTAATATTAATACTAAAGTGTAATAAGTTCGTCTTTAATGGACTGCCCCTCACAAAAACGCCTCATTCAACGGCAGTCGCTTCCATTCATCAAATGCAAAGGTACGCGTTTCTTTGATACCTGCAACCCTTGCCCCTAATTTTTTTCCTCGATATACGCTTTCTTATCAATGATATAGGCAAAACCTTACAAAACGGCGGCTTCAGACAACGAAGCGAACCACGCTATCCACCGCCCGCCATTCCCCACCTTACGCTCATACATGGATAAGATCTTCCCCCAAAGCGGCAGAGATCTTCGCAAGGGTACGAAGCGTAAAGTTATGCGTTCCGCCAAGCCAGCGGGAGACTTCCGCCTCGGTCTTCCCAAGCGTTGACGCAAGTTCCTTTTGGGACATTCCAAGCTCCTCCAATCTCATGGCGATCTTATCCGAGATCGTGAACGACCAATCCACCTGCTTCTTCACATCCAACGGAATGGAAGCAAGCGTTTCCCGAAATAAACTCGTTGCACTCATAAATTGAAATTTTATTGTAGAAACACGATCAAATCCCCAAATTTTGCCAAATTCGGGGATTACAACCACAAAATTCGGCACAATATTGTGATTTTAGCGATTGAAAACAGGTCGCCCTCGACTTTTTTCTCTCTCATTTCGTTTTGGGGGCATCCTTCTTATCCTGGTAATTGAAATAAATCACCCCAACCACAGCGATAACGGAAACAAGCCCGAACATGATTAACGCTCCCATATTATACTCCTTCCTTTTTATCCCGGACAAGCCACAGACCAGCCCAGAGTGTTGTTATGATAGCGATCGCACCACCTATATATATGATCCATTTCTCGTGCACTTCTCCAAAAATGGAGCTTAACATAACAGCCGTCGTTATATATTTGGCGATGTCCATCAACCACTTTCCCAATTCTTTCTTCATAGTCAAGATTCTTATACGGCAAAGATGACACTTTATTCGCGAACCGACAAGCGAATCCGCTAAAATCGCTCCCCGACTTTTCATGGCACCTTCCCCGACAATTCGCCGGACCATCCCCGCCTTTTTCCCGAAAGCCGGGGAACCTTCTGCCGGTTGCTCGCGAAATATGCTTACTTTTGTACGAGACAATCAAGAAGATGAGATTATGACAAACGAGAGACCGTTGATTTTGATCACGAACGATGATGGCGTAAGCGCCAAGGGTATTAACGAATTGGTAGCCTGCCTGCGCGAGGTGGGCGACTTGGTGGTGTTCGCCCCGGATGGTCCCCGCTCGGGGATGAGCAGCGCGATCACCTCCCTGCTCCCCATCCAATATAGCCTGCTGCGGGAAGAGAAGGGGCTGACCGTTTATAGCTGCACGGGAACACCGGTGGACTGCGTGAAACTGGCGATGAACGAGGTGCTGGATCGCAAGCCGGACCTCTTGGTGTCTGGCATCAACCACGGCGGCAATATGGCGATCTGCGTGAACTACTCCGGCACGATGGGCGCGGTGATCGAGGGGTGCATTTTCGACGTACCCTCGATCGGGGTCTCCCTGCTCGACCATGCCCCCGACGCGGATTTCTCGGAGTGTTGCCGCCTCGGGCGGATGCTCGCACGGAGGGTGCTTCGCGACGGGCTGCCCCACGGGACATACCTCAACCTCAACGTGCCGAAGGTGGCGCAGGTGAAGGGGATGCGGGTGTGCCGCCAGACCGATGGGCGATGGATCAAGGAGTTCAAGCGGTCGGAGAACGCGAGCGGCAAACCGGTGTTCTGGCTGACCGGCTCGTTCGAGAGCGCGCAGCCGATCCACCCTGACAATGATATGCTTGCCTTAGATAGCGGCTACGCCTCGCTCGTGCCTTGCAAGATCGACGTGACCGATTACAGCTATATGGAGCGTCTGAAGGATTATGAGTGCTAACCCCCGCGAGATCGCCCGAAGGAGATGAGATATTACCTGATAGCCGGTGAGGCGTCCGGCGACCTGCACGCCTCGAACCTGATGCGGGCCTTGCGCGAGGAGGATCCGGAGGCTGACTTCCGTTTCCTCGGCGGCGACCTGATGCGGGCGGTGGGCGGCATGTTAGTGAGGCACTACAGGGAGATGGCGTTCATGGGCTTTATCCCCGTGCTGCTGAACCTGCGTACCATCCTCGGCAACTTGCGCGCTTGCGAGGCGGATATTCGCGATTACCACCCCGACGTGGTGATCTTGGTGGACTACCCGGGCTTCAACCTGAAGATTGCCAAATTCGTGAAGACCCGCTTAGGGATTCCCGTACATTATTATATATCCCCCAAGATCTGGGCGTGGAAGCAGTATCGGATCAAGTCGTTCCGCCGCTACGTGGACAGGATGTTCTGTATCCTGCCGTTCGAGCCGGATTTCTTCCGGCGGCTGGATTATAAGGTGGACTACGTGGGTAATCCCTCGGTGGACGCGGTGGCGGAATACCGTGAGCGGCACGCCTTGCCCCGCGGGCGGTTCCTTTCCGAAGCGAAGCTACCCGACCGCCCTATCCTCGCCCTCCTCGCGGGAAGCCGACGGCAGGAGATCCGCGACAACCTGCCCGTCATGCTGCGTGTGGCGGCCTCTTTCCCGGATCATCAGGCGGTGATCGCCGGGGCGCCGGGGATCGAGCCGTCGTATTACGAGGTTTTCACGCGGGAGACAAACGCCCGGATCGTCTTCGGGCAGACCTACGGCCTGCTGAGCCATAGCGACGCGGCGTTGGTCACCTCGGGGACGGCAACCTTGGAGACGGCGCTCTTCCGGGTACCGCAGGTGGTCTGCTACTACGTCGCCGCGGGGCGGTTGGCGAGCTTCGTGTTCAGCCATTTCTTCCACACGCCCTATATCTCGTTAGTCAACCTCATCGGGGGGCGGGAGATCGTGCAGGAGCTGTTCGGAGCCCGCTTCTCGGAGCGGAATATCCGGGAGGAGCTGGGGCGGATCCTCGGCGATGAGGCGTATCGCGGACGGATGCTGTCGGGCTACGACGAGGTGATCCATACGCTCGGCGAACCGGGAGCCTCGCGGCGCACGGCCCGGCTCATCGTGGAGGCGCTACGCTGATTAACATCTTTTATCACAAACGCTTGCAGCATATCGCCCTTGAGATTCATCTTACCCATAGATCGCTAAATGAATTGATATAACTAAAAAGAGAGATGAAGACTGTACGTATTTTCTTAGGAATCGTATGCATGATGTTAGTGTCGCTGACGTTGCCCTCCTGTTTAGACGATGACGAGGGCTATTCGTTGGGGAAGATGTGGATAGCCGTGGCTACCGTGGTGCCGGAGAACGAGCGGGTATATTACCTGCGCCTCGATGGAGGGGATACTTTATGGCCTGCCGCTACCGATTATCCCAATTACGAACCGAAGACGAACCAACGGGCGTTGGTGAACTTCACGATCCTGGCGGACTCGATGCAGAGTAATTTGGGCGGTTTCTCCTACTACGTGAAGGTGAACGCGATCCACGATATACTGACGAAGCCCATCGCCCCGGACTTGGGTGCCGAAAATGACTCGATCTACGGGACAGACCCGGTAAGCATCCTCGCGGACGACATCTGGGTAGGCGACGGCTTCCTGAATATCTATTTCACCGCTCAATGGGGAGGCAGGGAAGCGCATTTCCTCAACCTGATCCAGCCGGATCCGGCAAATCCCTACACCTTGGAGTTCCGCCACAACGCTTACGACGATCCGCAGGTAACATCCGGCTCGGGACGGGTGGCTTTCAACCTCGGCTCGCTGCCCGACACGAAAGGCGAGACGGTGGATCTGACCATCTATTACGAGGATCCGCAAGCAGGACGGACGTCGCACACGGTGAAGTACAACTCGGACAAGAGAATGTTGAGCCGTCCGATGAGCGGAGACACGAGCAACGATATGTCGAACATAACGGACTTGAAGTAAACCTTCCCACATAACTTTTTTTATCACTTTGTTCAACGAGGAGAGGCATCGCGAGATGCCTTTCTTTTTTTTCGCGTTTTTCCGCGCTATCCATGCAACGTTAAGGATATATCTCTCGTTTATATAGACAAATGGATAAGGAGACCAAGATATTGATCGAGGGATGCCGCCGGAAAAAACCGGCAGCGCAACGGCAGTTGTACCAGCGGTACGCCCGGCAGCTCTACGTGGCTTGCCTGCGGATCACGGGGAACACCTCGGAGGCGGAGGAGGCGATGCAGGACGCATTCCTGAAGATCCTCACCCGTATCGACCAATATCACGACGAACCATGCTTCGAGGGCTGGATAAAGCGCATCGCCATCCATACGGCGATCGACTACGTAAGGCGACAGACCCCGGAGTTGGTGGAGCTGCCCGACCGGTTGCCGGAACCGGAAGAGGAGGAAACTGACGAGGAGGCGGAGCGTTATACCGTGGAACGCGTCAAGGAGGCGATGACGAAGTTGCCCGCGGGTTACCGGGTCGTACTCTCTCTTTATCTCTTCGAGGGATATGACATGGAGGAAATCGCCTCCATACTGAAGATTCAACCGCCCAGTGTCCGCAGCCAATATCTGCGGGCGAAGCGGAAATTGTTGGACACCTTAGCGAAAAATGAGACCTATGGATAAACTGAAAGACTTTATAGACTTGAATAAAGAGGCGTTCGAAGAGGTGGAAATGCCGGAAGGACATTTCGAGCGGTTCGAGCGGAAATTAGAGAGACAAGGCAGGCGGCAGCCAATCCTCCTCTATGGCGTGGGGACAATCGCGGCGGCAGCCGTGGTGGCTCTGCTGTTGTTGATCGGCAGACCGGACAAGGACATCGCCCCGGAACCGAGTGAGATCGTGGCGCAGATGTGCGAGACCCGGGAGGAATTCGAGGAGACAAGGCTCTATTACCAGATGCGAATGAGCGAGATCGTCGAGCAGATGAGGGAGCTTTACCAGCGGGATCGGACGCCGGGAGCGGCTACCTTGCTGCGGGAATGCGACCGGATGCTGGCGGATACCGACCGCTTCGAGCGAAACATACTCCCCAACCTGCCTTGCTCGAACGAGGGATTGTTCGCCATGAACCAGCATTATAGCAACAGTTTGAAGGGGATGCACTTCATGCTGGAGCAGATGAGGCAGGTCACCGGGCAAGAGAAAGACAATTAATTTCATGAACTATCTTAATATACGCGTTATGAAAACGAATAATGTGAGAAAGAGGGTCTGGACTTGGCTGACCCTGATGCTGCTGATCAGCAGCCTGCCGACAATGGCGGATACCCAGGATTACAAAAAGACAAAGACAATCACCCAGAGTTACAGCGTGAACAAGGGGGATCGCTTGGAGGTAGACAACCGGTATGGCAACCTGACCATCACGCACTGGAACCAGAGACAGGTGAGCGTGCGGATCGAGATCGAGGGAAAGGCAAGGAGTGAGCAGGACGCGCAGGCGATCGTGGACCAGATCAAGATCAACACGATCAAGGCTGGCGGCGTGATCGCGCTAAGCACCTCGATCGAGAAACAGCGTAACACGCCGAGGAACGCCTCCATGAGCATCCATTATTATATCCAGATGCCGGCTGACTTACCGGCGGATCTCAGCCTGAGATACGGGAATATCAACCTGCCCGACAGCAAGAACGGGAAGATGAATATCAACCTGAGGTACGGGAACCTGTACGCGGGCGACTTCAATGAGAGCCCGGATATAACGATCAAGTACGGGGATATGCTGGTAGGCGAGCTGCCAGACGCCAAATTGGACTTAGGCTATGCCGGGAAAGTGCGGATCAAGGAGGCAGGCGATCTGACGATCGACGCCAAATATTCGAATATCACGGTCAATGGCGAGGTGAAATCGGTGAACTTGCTGCTCAAATACGGGAGTTTCAAGGCTCAAGGCGTGACACAGCTCATAGGAGACGCGAAGTATAGCAACCTCGATTTTGGGAAGGTCGAGAAAGTGCTGAAGATCGGGGATCTGGGCTACGGCAACCTGACGGTGGATCGGCTGGAGCCTTCGTTCACAGAGGTGGAAGTGAGCGCCCGCTACGGCAACTGCAAGATCGGGGTGCCGGTGAAGACCGCCTTCCGGGTAGAGGCCGAGGAGATGAAATACTCTGATTTCCAGGTGAGCGGTTTCAACGTCACCCGCAAAGAGGGTAGCCGGAAAGAGGCTTATTACCGGTACGAGGTGAACGGAGGCTCCCGGCCGACGATCCACTTCAACGGGAACGGCTACGGAAACCTCACGGTAAGGTCGCTTCCTTAAAGGCACGAGAAAAGGGCGAGATCACTCGTCCTTTTTCTTTTTCTCCGCCCAGCGCAACCAGTTATCCACTTGCGTGAACAGGAAGAAGCAGGCTATCGCCGATGCCGCGGCGACAAGAAGCGGGAAATAGGCACGCATAGCTCCCGTTACGCGGGCAATCGATCCCTCCGTGTTCCCCATCAACCACAAGATCCCGCCACATACCAAGGCGTAGGCGAGGAACAGCCCGAACACGCCAAGCGGTGTCAGCCCCCGTCTCACGTAGGCGACAGATCTTTTCCGCCTTTCCTGGAAGATCAAGCCCATGATCCGATCGTTCAAGGAAGCGGATGGCCGCTCAGCGGTACCCTCCAGAAGTTCACGCGTCAACCGATCGATCTCTTTCTCGTTCGTGCTCATCATATATCAACGTTTTGCAGTTTCATTTTCTCGTGTACGATCCCATAGAAATGTTTCCGCCCGCGAAAGAGCTTCACCTTCACGTTGGAGACGGTAAGGCCGGTGATCAGGCAAACCTCCTCCACGGAACATTCCTCCAAATAATAGAGTGTCAGCAGCAACGCCTCGTCGGGCGGGAGCCGCTTCATCACGGCGGCGATCAGCTCCTTGCGATCGGCCCGCTCTAACAGGGCGGTGGCGGAATCCACCTCATCGGTAGAGAGCGCGGCGGAGGCCTCCGTCTCACAATCCGCGAAAAGGCGCCGCCCCCTCAAGGCTGTCAGCGCCGTCCGGTAAACGATCCGGTAAAACCAGGTGGAGAACTTGCTGTCGAAATGGAAGTCGGGCAAGGCCCTGTACATCTTCAGGAAAGCGTCTTGCGTGACCTCCTCAGCCTCCTCCCGGTTCTCCAAGATCCGGAAGGCGATCGTGTAAGCCATCTTTTCATACTTCGCGACGAGGCAGGAGAAACTTTGCGTATCCCCTGCCACGATTCGCTTGATCCATTCTCGCTCGTCCATCCACTCCCGTTTATTCCGTCAGGCGCAAGCTCTTCTCATCCTCTTCCTGCTCTTTCAGCTCCAACCGGCGAGAGAGGAAGAAATAGGCCACGAATGCCGCTCCCCCAAACAATACCGTGATGCCCGGCACGAGGAAGAAGCCCCAATCGCTATCCGAATCGATGTACGTATCGAGAACCATACCGACGATCAAGCCCAACGACAGGCCGATCATGAGGACCCCGTTACGCAAGGAATTGTACCGGCTCGGCTTACGGCCGGACATATCCCTCTCTTCGAGCACGATCCCCTTCTCGATCATCGCCATCTTCTCCTTGTGCTTGCTCTTGATCAACGTGTATGATACGATAATCGCCAGCAACACCGGTAGCCCTATCGCACAAATCACTCCTAATACCGCAATGGTTAACTCTCCTGAATCCATACTCTTTTACGTTTAAAGGTTCAACTTTCTTGTCTGTTTTACCTATCAGACCCACCTTCTCGCCAATCGGTTACAAAAAAACAAAAAAAACGCGGACTTCTTTTCAAAAAAAGTCCGCGTTCTTTTATTTATAAGGCGCCGATGAATTTAATCAAGCCATCTCGCCCCGTACGATCTCCTCCTTATCCTTGTCCCAATACATGGTACGTCCCTCCAGATAGGCGCGGGTACCCATGTGAGCCGTCATCGCCTCCTGGAAAGCCATGTCGATGTTACAGCTCGGGGTCTTGCCCTGGCGGATACACTCTAACCACTCGCGGATATGCAAGTGGGTGGTGTCGTAACGCTTCCCGTTCACGTAGGTATAGAGAAGGCCTCGCTTCGCGAAATAAAGCTCCGTCGGCGAGGTCACTGAATCCGAGCTATCCTGCCCCGGCACGTAGGTATAGAAGGGGGCATCCGTCGGGATGATCCCCTCCTTGATCTTGTCCGCGTAGCGGGTAGAGTCCTGATCCACGGTGATCGCGAGGATGTCGGACACCTCCATCGAGGCGTCGTGCCCCATAAAGACCTTGCCGCGATTACGGCTGCTCGCCAAGGTAGCGCTATACAACATCGTCAGGTCGCGGTCGGGCCACTCGAAAGTAGTCTGCAACACGTCAGGCACCGTACGCCCATCCTTGAAGAAATAGACACCGCCGGACGAGGTAGCCGAGTGAGGAATCCCGACGTGCATGATCTGGTTGACCGCGTCGTACTCGTGCGTCAACAGGTCGCCCGAGAGACCCGTGCTGTAATCCCACCAGCAACGCCAGCGGAAGAAACGCTCCAGACTGAACTTGCTCCGGTCGTCCGGCCCGATATATCGCTCTAACTTATTCGAGGTCATGTAATCCATGTACTCCTTGATCCGCTCGGGGTCGCCCTCGAATTGCTTCCAGTCGATCGTGTCCGGGTTGGATCCCTCGATGATGTCGTACACCCAGGCGCCGTTAGGCGAGTTACGGTTCGTGCAGACCTCGATAAGGTTCACCGGTCCCAGCAAGCCATTGCCGATGATCTCCTCGGCCTTCTGGTAACAATCCGTCTGACGGCCTTGGTGCCCCAGCTGGAACACGATCCCCGTCTCCTTCACCACCTGGCGAACCATGTAGGTTTCCGGCACCGTCCACGACAAAGGCTTCTCGCAATAGACGTGCTTCCCGGCACGGGCGGCGGCCATCGCCATCGTGCTATGCCAATGGTCCGGCCCGGCGATGATCACGGCATCCACGTTCGGATCCGCCACCAGCTCCTGATAAGTGCGGTAACGCTTCGGAGCCGGGCCAAACTTGCCGTCGCTTCCCTCGCGATGGATGTTTGATCCGGTCAAGACAGCGGCCTCGCCATACACATCGAAGATGTCGCATACGGCGGTGATCTCGATGTTCAGGTCGTCTTGCTCCATATATTGTTGATAACGGGTATCTTTCTTGTTCAAGCGGTTGGCCTCCTTCATCTTGTCGATCCACGAAGGCTCGGCGAAACCGGCGGCGCGCATCAGCTGCTTGCCCCGGATACCGAAGCCGATCAGCCCGATACGTATCTTCTTTCCGTCGGGTTGCGGTTCCAGATAGGCGGCCTGCCTATTGCTGACCTGGAACACGTCCGAGATATTACGGCCTCTCAAGGCCTCTTTTCTCTTTTGGTAAACCCCGTATGCCAACGCGCCCAAAACGGGGACCGTAGCCAATGTCTTCAGTGCGTCCCGGCGCCCTTTATCGGGCATCTGCCCTTGGGAAGGGGTATTCTTCATATCTTCTGTTGCCATAGGTATCAAATAAATTTAAGTTTAAGCAATAACGGAAAAGCACGTCCCAGCATACGGTCGAAACCGATGATCCGCGAGGTGGGGAATACGCACATCAGCCCCAACGCCGCGAGTTCAACCATATTCTTGTCGATCCAGAGATACGAGCCCTCGAACGGCATCATATAGCTGGCTCCCACGAAAGAGGGATGCGACAAGGTATACATCGCCAAGAGAATCATGCCCCCGACAGAGGCGAGACGGTACAGGCAACCCAAGGTAAGTCCTAAGCCTATCAGCAGCAAGGCCCATTCGTTCACGAAATTGACCATCGTCATGAGCCCGTCATCTTGTGTCATCTTGATAAAGAAAGAGGCGGCCGGTCCTTTAGAATCGAGTAGATAAGGCAGGGAAGTCCACTTCGGGTTCATGATTTTCACCATACCTTCATACATAAAATGCCAACCTATGAAAAGCCGCAATATCATCAACCAGGTCAGCTGCGCTTTCGTATAATCTTGTTTCATCTTGTGGTCTAAAAAAAGTTTTAGATTGAGAATCCTATTTATTGAGCGAAAAGAAATAATGCCCAAAGCTAAAATCACAGATTTCGGCTTCGGGCATTATGGTTACTTATAGGAAAAATTGTTTGGTTAGATTAGTCCAGAATCTTAACAGTGATGTTACGGAACCAAACGTCATCCCCATGATCTTGGAATCCGATGAAGCCTTCTTTGTTTGGACCACCGCAATTCAGCAGCAACTCGTAAGCCAACGGCCACTTATCCTTGCTGAACTTGCTGTTGTCCAACATCTCTTTCCACTGCGGAGTCCACAAGTGATACTCAACGCAAGGCTCATCACTATTCAAATAGTGAACAACCGTACCCTTATAGCACATGATCTTACCCTTGTTCCACTCACCAAACGGCTTAGCGTTCTGCGGCTTAGCGGGGATCATGTCGTACAGGGAGGCAGATTTACGATTGCCGTCCTTGCCTAACTTTGCGTCAGGATGGTTCTCGTTATCGAGCACCTGATACTCCGGAGCGGAGATGTAAGAAGGCTGTCCCTCTACCTCCTGGATCATGATAAACACGCCAGAATTGGAGCCCTTAGCCACTTTCCACTCAAACTCGAGCTCAAAGTTACTCAATTTATGGGCGAAAATCAAGTCGCCACCGTTGGAGGCACCAGCCTCACCCGCGCCAGAGCCGTTGATCTTGATGGCACCATCCTCGATCGTCCAAGCTCCCGGCACGTCCGCACGGTCATATCCGCGCCAGCCGTTGAAGGTCTTGCCATCGAAGATCACGTATCTGCCCTGGTCATCTTTCGGGAAGGTCGTGATATCCACGGTAGGAAGATCCGTCATGAGCTTGTACTCCGGAGCGGCAGCCTCAGCTGTCGTCTCGGCGGCAGCTGCCTCGGCGGGAGCCTCTTCTGTTTTCTTTCCACCACCGCACGACGTGAAATAGCACATCATGACAGCGGCACTCGCTAATAATACTGACTTTTTCATTTTGTTATGGAATTAGTAACTATTATCTCGGCATATCCACCAGCTTCCAGCCCTCGCGATAATTGTGCTTGATCAATTCAGCGGCGAATTGTCTTGCGTTGACAGGATCTGTCCAGTCCTTGTTGAACGAAGGATGACCGTCCTTGATCGTGAAGCCGTCCTTGATACAGATCTTGATCTCCTCGTTATCCCGGATGTTAGTGAATTGCATATTCTGGCCGTCCCATTCCAGAGTCTTATGCAGAGACTGCAAACGAACCGCCAGCACTCCCATCACAACCATCTCATTGAAAGGACCTGCCTCCAAGAAGTTAGACTTTGTCTGAACGCGGCTGGACGCACTTTCCTTACAAGCGCGGATCCAGTCTTGCTCATGGCCACCACCCATAGCGTTCGCCACACGACGACATACCTTCGGAGCGTTAGGCACACGCCCGGACAGCAAGAACGGCTCTTGACCGTAGCAACCGCAAATCAACGTATCTTTCGTTCCGTGGAAGATCGTCAAACCGCCACCAGGCCCCATCAGCTCTTTGCCTTCGGGGAAACCTTTCGGACGCTCCGGCATCATACCGCCATCATACCAATGAACCTCTACCTCCGGCATAGCCACCTTCGGCATATTCTCGCGAGCCGGGAAGATGAACTTCACATGCTGCGCATTAGGAGCGCAATCACGCAGCAGCAGTGTAGAAGAAGCCTCTACCTTCGTCGGATAGCCTAACTTCAAGGCCTTGAACGGCTGGTGCATGATGTGGCAAGCCATGTCGCCCAACGCTCCCGTTCCGTAAGCCCACCAGCCGCGCCAATTCCAAGGATGATAAATGTGATTGTAAGGCTTTACTTCTGCTGGGCCAGAGAACAGGTCCCAATTCAAAGTCGAAGGAATCTTGTCCGCTTTCTCCGGAGTGTTCAAGCCCTGCGGCCAGATGGGACGGTCAGTAGCGCATTCTACCTTATAAACATCACCGATCTCGCCGTTCCAGATCCATTCGCAAACCAAATCGGTACCCTCGGCAGAAGAACCTTGGTTACCCATTTGAGTAGCCACGTCATATTTCTTCGCCAGGTTCGTCAGCAGGCGAGACTCATATACGGAGTGTGTCAACGGTTTTTGCGTATAGACGTGCTTGCCAAGGGTCATCGCGTCAGCGGTGATGATGGCGTGGGTATGGTCGGCCGTGGCCACCAATACGGCGTCGATGGATTTGCCCATCTCGTCGAGCATCTTGCGATAGTCCCAATATTTCTTAGCTTGCGGATGGCGCTCGAACACCGGTTTAGCGTATTTCCAGTCAATATCGCAGAGAGCCACGATGTTCTCGGTCTTCTCCATGTTCTTGAGGTTAGCGTTACCCATACCTCCGATACCCACACCGGCGATGTTCAACTTATCCGTGGGGGCGATGTGTCCATGACTCTTACCGAGCACCGTACCCGGGACGATTGTCAGCGCTGCGGCCGCAGCTGTACTTTTCTGAAGGAAAGATCTTCTCGTAATGTTTGACATAGTCGTAAATTTTATTGATTAGCACTTAACAATGATTTTTTCGTATATTCAGCAGTTCCAAATAAGAAACAAATCGTCGCAAATATAGCCAATACCGCTATATTGGCAAGCCTCACGGTGGGCTTTCTTCTTTCAAATAGTTTTTTTTAACAGTGCAAATCGATTCTATTTATCAGCCCATCGATTGAATCAATCTCCCCGGGATATGCTTTTGAGCAGGAACATCGTATATTTGTAAAAATACAAAAACATATTTATGTTAAAGGCTGTTATTTGCTAAAAGACCTGATTTAATGATCATGAAAAAGACACCGATCCCCCTGCGGGTTTACCGCTTTTACGCGGAGGGTTTCCGCTCGATGACCATTGGCAAGACGCTTTGGCTGATCATCTTAGTGAAGCTATTCATCTTGTTCTTCGTGTTGCGCCTGTTTTTCTTCCCAAGGTTTCTGGAAAAGTACGGGAGCGATCGCGAGAAACAAGAGTATGTTTCCGGAGAACTTATCCAACGAGCTATATATCCTTAAAAATAAATACGATATGATTGAGAACATTGACAACGCTTTGATCGACTGGTCGAGGGCTCAGTTCGCCTTGACGGCCATGTACCATTGGCTTTTCGTGCCATTGACCTTAGGTCTTGGAGTCATCCAGGCCATTATGGAAACCATTTATTACCGTACCGGCAACGAGGCGTGGAAGAAGACCGCCCAGTTCTGGATGAAGCTGTTCGGGATCAATTTCGCCATCGGCGTGGCGACCGGGCTGATCCTTGAGTTCGAGTTCGGCACCAACTGGTCTAATTACAGCTGGTTTGTGGGCGACATCTTCGGGGCTCCCCTGGCCATCGAGGGCATCCTCGCCTTCTTCATGGAAGCCACCTTCATCGCGGTCATGTTCTTCGGCTGGGAGAAGGTAAGCAAGCGGTTCCATCTCGCCTCCACGTGGCTGACCATCGTGGGAGCCACCCTGTCCGCCCTCTGGATATTGATCGCCAACGCATGGATGCAATATCCCGCCGGGATGCAGTTCAACCCCGACACCGTACGCAACGAGATGTTCGACTTCTGGGCGGTGGCGCTCTCTCCGGTAGCCATCAACAAGTTTTTCCACACCGTGCTCTCCAGCTGGATCGTCGGAGCCTTGTTCGTGACCGGCGTCAGCGCCTGGTATCTCCTGCGGAAACGCCACGTGGAGTTCGCCCTGTCGAGCATCAAGGTTGGCGCGGTCTTCGGATTGGTAGCCTCCATACTCACGCTTTGGACCGGCGATGGCTCCGCCTATCAGGTGGCCCAGAAGCAACCTATGAAATTAGCCGCCATGGAAGGGTTGTATAAGGGAGGAAACGGGATCGGCCTTGTCGGGGTAGGCGTGCTGAACCCTGCCAAGGAGAGCTATGACGACGGCCAGGATCCCTTCCTCTTCCACGTCGAGCTGCCGAAGCTCCTCTCCCTTCTCGCCGAGCGTGACGTAGACGCTTACGTGCCCGGCATCGCCGACCTGATCGAAGGCGGCTACACCACGCATGAGGGCACGCCCGCCCTCTCCGCCGAGGAGAAGATCGCACGGGGGAAAATAGCGATCCAAGCCTTGGCCGACTACAGGAAGGCCGTGAAAGATAAGGATACCGAAGCCGCCAGCCTGCACCGCGAGCGCTTAGAGAAGAATTTCCCCTACTTCGGCTACGGTTATATCAAGGATCCGGCCGAGCTGATCCCCCACGTCGGGCTGACCTTCTACTCTTTCCGCGTCATGGTGATCCTCGGCAGCCTCTTCATCCTCCTCTTCGTGCTCGCGCTCATTTGGGAACGACGCGGAAAGATGGCGGAAACGCGTTGGTTGCAATACGCCTTGCTTTGGTCGATTCCTCTGGGCTACATCGCCGGGCAGGCCGGATGGATCGTCGCCGAGGTGGGCCGCCAACCGTGGGCGATACAGGATATCCTGCCTACCAACGCCTCCATCTCGCGGTTAGACCCGTCATCCGTGCAGGTGACCTTCTTCCTCTTCCTCCTCCTGTTCACCGTCTTGCTGATCGCCGAGTTAGGCATCATGGTCAAGGCGATCCGGAAAGGACCGGAAGAGAACGCCCCTGCCAACAATCAACCAATCGATAACCCCGAAAAATAAACATCATGGATCATAGTTATATCATATTGCAACACTACTGGTGGTTCTTGGTTTCCTTGTTAGGAGCCTTGTTAGTATTCCTATTGTTCGTGCAGGGCGGCCAGTCCCTGCTTTTCACGATCGGGAAGAATGAGTTACAGCAGAAGATGCTCTTGAACTCCACCGGCCGCAAGTGGGAATTTACCTTCACCACGCTGGTCACCTTCGGCGGCGCATTCTTCGCCTCCTTCCCCCTGTTCTACTCCACCAGCTTCGGCGGCGCCTATTGGGTATGGATCCTGATCCTGCTTTGTTTCGTCATACAGGCTATCTCTTACGAGTACCAAGCCAAGAAGGGGAACCTGCTCGGCAAGCGGACTTATCAGGTATTCCTGCTGATCAACGGCATCGCCGGCCCGATTCTGTTAGGCACCGCGGTAGGTACCTTTTTCCACGGAGCAGAGTTCACCGTCAACAAGGAGCAGCTTACCGAGGTAGCCATGCCGGTCATCTCGTCGTGGGCGAACCCGCTCCACGGCTTGGAGGCCGCCTTCGTGATATGGAACCTCTGCCTCGGCTTAGCGGTCTTCTTCCTCGCCCGGACGCTCGCCTTGCTCTATTTCATCAACAACATCAACGACAAGGAGATCGACGCACGTAGCCGTAAGCAACTCTGGATAGAGGCTCCCCTCTTCCTCGTCTTCTTCCTGACCTTCCTGATCCACTTAGTGCTGACAGATGGGTTCGCCGTGAATCCCGCCACAGGTGAGGTATTCATGCAGCCACATAAATACCTGTTCAACCTGATCGAGATGCCGGCCGTACTCGCCGTCTTGTTGTTAGGAGTCGTCGCAGTACTATTAGGTATCGCCCGTACGATCTGGGCACCCACATGGCGAAAAGGGATATGGTTCGCCGGCACGGGTACGGTACTGACGGTCTTGGCCCTCCTGCTTTGTGCCGGATGGAACCACACGGCCTATTATCCCTCGCTAATTGATCCGCAAAGCTCGCTGACCATCCAGAACAGCTGCTCCAGCCCCTTCACACTGAAGGTGATGAGCTATGTATCCTTGCTTGTCCCCTTCGTACTCGCTTACATCTTCTACGCATGGCGCGCGCTCGACCTTCGCAAGATCGACGCGCAAGAGATGAAAGGGAAAGGGCACAGTTACTGACCCACACAGCGATCAACATAAAGAAAAAGCAGTCTCCAAGGAGGCTGCTTTTCTTGTTCCTGAAGAGGAACACCGAAAAAAAGAAAACGGCGAAACTCTCGTCTGGCCGTTTCTACATTTAACCGTTTTAAACAAAAAGAAAAAGTTAGTTAAGGTTTAGAATAAATTTCTATTAAGTCTAATTACCGACCGCGATCCCATGTTTTTTAAGGATCACAAACAAATATATGGGTTTACCTTCATCCAACCTAACCCCTTGTTTATTTTTTTGAGATTTTTCACAGTACGCAAAATCTTTTCATAGAAAAGAGATCCACGTACATAGAGTAGAACTGCAAGACGAAGCCGCCTATCCCCTATCGGGCTTAAGCAACTTTCCTTCCATTAAAGATAGCGCTAAGATAGGCATTAAAGATGGAATAATCCCCCGATTCCCGGATAAAAAATATTCTCCCTTAGCGTAGGCTTTGGAGATTCAAGCCTTACGGCAGAGACAGCCCTCCAGGTGGTCGTCGATAAAGCCCGAGGCTTGCAAAAAGGCGTAACAGATCGTGCTACCAAAGAACTTGAAGCCGCGCTTTCTCATATCCCGGCTCATCGCGTCAGACTCCGGGGAAGAGGCAGGAACCTCGGCTAACGTCCGGAAATGATGGACAATCGGCCGTACGTCGGGAAGGAACGACTCCACGTAGGCCCGGAAGCTGCCAAACTCCTCCTGGATGGCGAGAAAGAGCCTTGCGTTAGTGATCGCGGAGCGGATCTTCAAGCGATTCCTCACGATCCCCTCGAAGCCCATCAGACGCTCCACGTCGAGGTCGGTCATCCGCGCCACCCTTTCCGGGTCGAAGCCGAGAAACGCTTCCCGATACCCTTCCCGCTTCCGGAGAATGGTGATCCAACTCAAGCCCGCCTGCGCGCTCTCCAACACCAAGAACTCGAACAGACTCCGGTCGTCGCGTACCGGCTTGCCCCATTCCTTGTCGTGATATGCCTGATAAAGCGCGTCCGTCCCGCACCAGCCACAACGTCCATTCACCAAGTCGTCCATAATCAAAAGTCAAGTCCTATCAATCAGGGAATCAAATCTCTCAAACCACATCCATCGGCGAACGTTTCATCACCAAAGGGTATCTCTCGGGATGTTTCAGGCTCTCAATCTCCAGATCAATATCTAAGTCAGGCCATTCAATCGCATTTGTTCCTGACATACGTACGTTGAGCGCACTACTTACACGGGCATCGCGTAGCCAAGGCACCCGGTTATACGACACAAAATAATCCTGCCCCTGCACCGAGAGCATCATTCCCTGTGCATTAATCATCAACACGCTTACCGATGTGGGCTTCAAACTGTTGCTTGAACTCGTCTCCATATCTCTCCACCAATTGAGTTATCTTTTTTAATTTTCTATTACTGAAGCCATAGCTATTGGCTAATTCCGTTTTCGGTTCCAGCCAAAACTTAGCCTCACATCCAGCTTTAACCACAAGAATATGCTTTCGCTCCTCTTCATTGGAGTATATTTTGAATACATGCCCATCTTCTTCCCTAAATTTTGGACTCATATTGATCTTTTTCCTCTGTAAAGATAGAAAAAAAAGAGGATTTCTCAAATTTCTTTGAACAAACAAACCTGTGGAGGAATTGGGAACGGCGCTCGGCTTTCGCTATCTTCGCGGCAAGAAATCCCTATTTTTTAAACGCGATGGCTGATTTTGAACTGAACATACTCGGCTGCGGTTCCGCGCTGCCTACCACACGCCACTTGGCGACCTCCCAGATCGTGAACCTCCGTGACAAACTTTATATGGTCGACTGCGGCGAAGGGGCGCAGGTGCAGATCCGGCGCATGAGGCTCAAGTTCAGCCGGATCGGGCACGTATTCATCTCGCACCTGCATGGCGACCACTGCTTCGGGCTGCCGGGACTGATCTCTACCCTCGGGATGTTGGGGCGCACCGGCGACTTGGTGGTGCATGGTCCGAACGGGATCGACCGCTTCCTGCGACCGATCCTCGACCTTTTCTGCAAGGGGTTGCCTTACGAGGTGCGCTTCAACGTGATCGACACCGAGCGGCACGAGCTCGTGTTCGAGGATCGCTCGCTACGGGTCTATTCCATCCCGCTGAGGCACCGTTTGCCCTGCTGTGGCTACCTGTTCGCCGAGAAGGAGAAAGAGGTGCATATCGTCCGGGAAATGACCGATTTCTATCAGGTACCGGTGCGGATGATGCAGGCCATCAAGCGAGGCGAGGATTTCGTCACCCCGGAAGGCGAGGTGATCCCCAACGCCCGCCTCACCCGGCCGGCCGATCCCTCCCGCCGCTACGCCTATTGCTCGGATACCGCCTTCCATCCCGCTATCGTGCCCTATATCGAGGGGGTGGACATGCTCTATCACGAGGCCACCTTCGCCGAGCAGGATCTGCCGCGGGCGAAGGAGACTTTCCATTCCACCGCACGGCAAGCCGCCGAGATCGCCCGTATGGCAGGCGTAAAACGGTTGATAATAGGGCATTATTCCGCCCGTTACGAGGATACCGAGCCGCTCCTTCAGGAGGCCGCCGCGGTGTTTCCCGAGACAAGCCTCGCCCGCGAGGGAATGCGGATTGGGCTATAACCTCCATAAATAGAATGAAATAAGCGGAATTTTCTTCGCCGTGTGTGGATTTCTTGCTACCTTTGCCCAAACTGAGGGAAAAAGCATGAGAATCTTAACGCTATTCGCGCTCGCGATCGCGCTTTCCGCGCCTGTTCCGGGGTACGCCCAATCGCGTAAACCGGAGGTTAAGACGGCTGTTTCCAACCGAAAGGATCCTTCCCCTATCACGATCACCTGCTACGAGAACCGCGTATTGGTAGAAAACGCGCCGATAGGCAGCCGCTTGGAGGTGTACAGCGTGGTAGGCATCAAGGTGAAGGAGATCGAGATCAAGCTCCCTACCGCCGAGTACGTGCTCGACATCGCCAAAGGCTACTACATCATCCGGGTGGCGGATACCGTACGCAAGATCGCGATCCGCTGATCCCTCCCCTAATCCTCCGGAGAACCCGTCACTTTCATACGCTTTATATGGGAAAGGCTGTACCTCGGCATCACGCCGGATACAGCCTTTTCTCCTTCTCTCTCCCTCGTGCGCGGGGAAAGAAAAACAGAGAAGGACCCACCGGTTGCCCGATGGATCCTTCTGTTTTTTACTGCTTTCTCTTCTCACGAAGTTACCGGCAGCCCAAACTTTTACTTAAACTTTAGTATTACTCACCGCGTTTCTCCCTCGCGGGGTACTTCAGTCGCGGTTAGCTTATTTAATTATAAACATTAATCAGATAAGCTTATCAGGCGGGTGGTATAAGCCCGCCCTTTATTTGGTTTATAAGATCAGCCTTATTTTACGATAGCCTTAACAGCCTTCTCACCGTCAACAGCAACCGCTACGATACCTGCCGGTACGGCGATAGTCGCGTTGTCGGAAGTCAGAACCGTGTTAGCCACTACCTGACCCAAGATGTTAGAGATGATCACGTTCTTACCAGCAGCGCCCAGAACGGTTACGGAGCCATTGCCCGCGATTACGGTTACGTTCTCAACAGCAACCTCCTCGTTCTTCGTTACGGTATTGTCGTTCTCACCCTTCACGTATGCGTTGAATACCAAGGCTCCGTCACCATTTGTCTTAGCAGTGTCGAACGTAGAGCGTACGTCGGTCAATACCAAGCAGCCATTGTGCATCTTCAACCAAGCGGCAGCTGCCGTCGGAGCGATAGCCTTATCAGCGGTACCCAAACCTACGGTCTGGTAAGTCTCGTTATCCTTGTAAACGTTGGACTCGATCAAGAACGCGTTGTCAGCGCCTTCCTCGCCAGTCGTGTAAGCGGCAGCGGCCTTGTCCGGGTTCACGTAGCGGAACGACCAAGTGTAGTTCTTGTGAACATCACCGCTCAGGTTCTGTACGAAGCCCTTCAAGTCGTTGTTCGCTCTGTACTCGCTCAGGATCGTCTCAACACCTACGTTCTTCAACTGCTCAGCCGTCATGTTGCGATACTTGCCGGTCAAGAAGATGATCGTATCGTTGTATTGGATAGCCGGAACGAAGCCTACACGAGTGTAGCTGCTGTTGGAAACAGCCTTCGTGTTGAAGAGATACGGGTTCACCTCAGCCGTGTTCGCCTTAGCGGAGTCGGAGAAGTTAACCAAGAACTTGCCATAATAGAAGGCCGGAGTCTTCACGTGCTTAGCGTGTACACAAGCGTACGGATCCGAAGTCGGTTTGCCGTCAGCCGTGATGTGATGCTCGTCTTCCGTACACGGAATAACCTTCTCACCCTCAACCAAGGTGCGGAAAGCGGACAGCAGGTACTGCGGTTTCACGTTGCCGGAACCACGGTTCACCCAAGCCGTATCCACACGGAATGCCAAGTTACCGTTAGCCTTAGCCTCATTCCAGATACCTGCGTAGTTAACCTTAGCGTTAGTCAATTCAGGATTGTGCTCATCCATCAGATACTCACCACGGATAGACTCCTTGAACTTCAAGAATACCGTAGAGTCAGTCTTGCTCTCGCCCAGCAACTCGTTGTTGAAGCGACGATAGAGCGGCGTGTTGTCCGGAGCGATGAAGAACGCGGAAGTTCTCGTCTCATGGATCGGCTGAACCTTCAACGAAGCGTTAGCGTCGTAGTCAGAAACACCGGCCTTGAAATCGCCAATGATGTTAGCGCCTCTATCATTATTCTCATCCTTAGCCTCAAGGATAGCGTAGTAGTGAGAAGCAGCCTCGCCCTCAGCGCGAACGATGCAGTTGTTCTCCTTGAAGTAAACAGAGTCAGCCTTAGCAGCGTCACCCTTTACCAAAAGATATTTATTCTCGACAGCCTCGTCATTATGAGCGAAAATAGCGTCGTTGTAAGAGATCTGATAAGCCTTTCTTACCAAGGTAACCAAGCCCGGGATACGTCCCTTCTCGCCACCAATCTCGTCAGCTACACGGTAACCATACGGATGCTCGCAGTCAGAAGTCGTAATCGTGAAGGCAGTCTTACCATCCATTACCTTCATCGAGTTGTCTTTCAGTACAGAGATATACTTATCAGCTGCATACGGATGCCAGTAGTTGAACAAGAACTTGTTCACCTTCAAGTCATCATCCGTCAAGAGCTTATAGCCTAAGTACTTGTCAGAATAGTATTTCTTGTCAACCGGGACAAACTCTAACACATCACCAGTCTTTACCACACCGGCAGAAGCAAGGCTCAAGCCCTTTTCTACCTTCGTCAACTGGCCTTGCAAGCCCGGCATTGCAGGAAGATGGTTAAACTCACGGTTCCAAGCCTTGATCGGGGAAACGTTGTTTACATCAGCCTTGTTGTCCTTCAATACTACCCACTGGTAAGCCGGCATGTGGTTCGGATCTTGCAGATCCAAAGTAACCCACTCCGGTTGGCCTTTGTGGTGGATCGGATAAGCCAGATACTTGCCAGTCGTTACGTTCTTGATCAAGTAAACACCATCAGCGACGGTTGTCTTATCAGAAGTATAAGTACCGCAACCGCTGAGACCCAAACCGATCTCCGTCTCTTTCTTAGTAGCGATCGTCACGATACGAACCTTATCGGCAGATACCAAATCCTGAACCGTTACGTAGTTAGCCTTATCATGCTCATCTTTCACATCACCGGGAGCGGCAGAAGTCACCTTACCGTCAGCATCCAAAGTTACTTTATAAGCGTTGTCAGCTATATAGAAACGTTTGTTCTTACCGTCCTTCGTATGAGTAACCTCCTTAACCTGGATTACCAAGCTATCTTTTGCCGGATAGTAAACGAAACGGAACTTAGCCTGATCCTTATAATTTTTCAGGACTGCATCGATAGTCTCGTTAGCTTTCAGTTTCTTCGTGGCGAAAGCTAAGAACTTCGTACCGTTATCATTTACATAGCTTGTATCTACATACAGATACTCTTTATTAGCCTTCGGCCCAACCAACACGTTCAACCACTTATCTTCCGAAGATTTCTCAGCGAAGAATTTAGCGTCATCCGTGAAATAATTCTTCAAGGAAGTATTATTCTTATCCGGGTTGAAAGTCAACTTCACACCCTTATCTTCCTTCTGCTGACCAAAGATCGTGTTCAAGGTCTGGGCGTTCAGCACAACAGAATCAGCCTCAACCAAAGTGAAAGCAGAGAACTTAGCTCCTGCTTGAGCGTCAGCCTGAGCCACCTTAGCGGAAGTCTTACCCCAATAGAGCTTATCGCCGTCCAATTTCAAACCAACAACAGAGTCACCGGAGAAATAAGCGTACAGCGTAGCCGGGTTCATGGCGTCCTTATAAGTAGCGGAGAATGCCCAGTCATAGATCTCACCGCCCACCGTAGCCTCAGCGTCAGCTTTCTTAACACCGTCAGCCACAGGCTCTGCGTTATTCAACGCCGTTCCCGCATACGCCATATCCAAGCGCATACCGGTAGCCTTATTCACGAAGTTATACACTGGAGCCTTACCATAAGCCTCAGGAGTTACACTTACACACCACAAAGTAGTAGCCAGTTTTTCGGGAGCAGCCGTGATGTCGCTGTTCTTCACGACGATCAACTTACCGTTCTCGTCCAAACCAAGCAATTGGGAAGCGCCGGTAGTATTGTCAGCGACAGCACCTACTGCCAACTGATACAAGCCCTTCGAATCCACGGTCTTCACCGGAGCCCCTGCTTGAGCAGAAACCGCGCCTAACAGAGCGGCACCCGCCAAAAGAGTAGAAAACTTGTTTACCATAAATACATTAATTAATATTAATACTTAGTGTTTAAAAGATATCTTCTTTCCGCGGAATCGCCTCATTTAAGCCGTCCCCCCTTGAAAAATGGCCAATTTAAACGATCCTTTAGATCCGTCGTTTTTCATACGGGGTGAAAGGGGGTTCGTCGCGAAAGGGGCGGGTTTCGTCAGCCGTTGCCTATCGCATTGATAAGAAAGCGGATAATACAAGAAAAAAAAGAGAAGAAGGGTTGCAGGAACCAAAGAAACGCGTACCTTTGCAAATGACGAAAAGAATCGATCGTTTAAATCAGCCGTTTTCAAACCGCCTAAGGCGCTCATATATAAATAGGTACATGCGTACATTATATATAGCCAACCCGGGCGACATCTATTTCCATCCCTAAACGAAACTTCCTGAAAACGAGATACGTTTTGAAATTCAAAGTCCGCAAGAAATTGAACCCCTATTTTCCGGAGCGTTTTCGCGAGCTTCCGAAACTTTGCCCACATTTTCGCGAAGCATCAGCAAGTTTTCGCGAAAAGTTGAGGAAGGATTTGTCCCCAATTCCCCATCGAGTCACGACAAGGCAAAAGCCTTGGCGAGGGAAACAACCGTTATCTTGAAAAACAGTTGCGTGTCTCGGAAAGAATATGGGCTTCCCCAAACTGGCAAGAAGAACCTCTCTGGAATGAATAGGTCACAAGGAGGAGGCGTTGCCTCCAGAGTATGTCCCTGCCGTGAATAGCCGAGATTTTCGCGACAACAACAGAGGCTTTACAAGGGAAAGAGAAAGATCCGGGGTAACGCGGCCGCGGCACCACCTAAATAAAAGCGGGCGAATTGTTGCGATTTTGAGCCGAAATCGCTAACCTTGTGGAGGCAATTCACGCGAGCGATCGCGAAACCATTGAAAAACACGAAACCATAGCGATATGAAAAAGGGTAAGATATTGGTCATCGGGAGCAGCAACACCGACATGACCGTGCTCACGCAGCGACATCCGAAGCCCGGAGAGACCGTTCTCGGCGGGCAATTCCGTATGGGAGCCGGCGGCAAGGGAGCGAACCAGGCCGTCGCCGCCAAGCGACTTGGGGGTGACGTGGCGTTTGTCTGCAAGGTAGGGAACGACCTGTTCGGCGACAACGCAATCCATCACTACGAGGAAGAGGGATTGGATACGTCGGGCATCCTGCGAAGCGACGCTCCATCGGGGGTAGCGCTCATCACGGTGGACGAACGAGGCGAGAACGCGATTGTCGTGGCGTCCGGGGCGAACGCGGAGATCACGGCAGCCGACATCGAATCGATCCGTTCCCGGATAGAGGAGGCCTCCATCCTGTTGCTCCAGTTAGAGATCCCCGTAGCCGCCGTACAGCGAGCCGCCGAGATAGCGCACGGAGCGGGCGCTTACGTGATCCTGAACCCTGCCCCCGCCCAAGAGCTGCCGGAAGCGCTACTCCGCCATATTTCCCTGATCATCCCGAACCATTCGGAGATGTACCTGCTCACGGGGCATGACCCCATAGACGATACTTCCACGGATGCCGCCCTCCAGACGCTGCACGCGAAGGGGATAAAGGACATTATCCTGACGCTCGGCTCAAGGGGATGCGTCGTGGACCAGCCGGAACAGGGGACAAGGGTGACTATCCCCGCCCGGGAAGTGCGGGCGATCGACACGACCGCCGCCGGAGACACCTTCTGCGGCGCCCTGTGCGTAGCCTTATCGGAAGGGAAGAGCTTAGAGGAAGCCGCCCGGTTCGCCACGCTCGCCTCATCACTGACCGTACAGCGATTGGGCGCGCAAGCGTCCATTCCCTTCCGGGAAGAGGTAGAACAGCTCGAACCGCGCCCGACCACTTGACAAACCATAACGAACCTGATAATCTAACCTGCAAATAAACATCTACTTATGTTCATCGTCAGCAATTATCCATTGGCCGTATTGTTCTGCTTCATCACCATGATGTGCTGGGGCTCTTGGGGAAACACCCAGAAACTCGCCTCCAAGGAGTGGCGTTACGAGCTCTTCTACTGGGACTACGTGATCGGAATGTTCCTCTTCTCGCTACTGATCTCACTCACAATGGGAAGTTTCGGCAGCGAGGGGCGACCTTTCCTTGAGGATCTCGGACAGGTCTCCCCGATCAACCTCGGCAGTGTCGTATTGGGCGGCATCATCTTCAACGCATCCAACATCCTTTTGTCGGCATCCACGTCGATCGCAGGCTTAGCGGTGGCATTTCCGCTCGGCGTGGGGCTATCCTTGGTGCTGGGCACCGTCATCAATTACCTCGGCGCACCCAAAGGAGATCCGTTGATCCTGTTCACCGGGGTCGCGTTGATCGTGATCGCCGTGATATGCAACGGCATCGCCTCCTCCAAAGTCCGGCGGGAAGGCACGGATCCGTGCGCTTCCCGGAAAGGGATCTGGCTCGCCTTGTTAGCGGGCGTGCTGATGTCGTTCTTCTACCGGTTCGTCGCCGCAGCGATGGACTTAGATAACTTCGCCTCTCCTGCCGCGGGCAAACTGACCCCTTACAGCGCCATTTTCATCTTCTCCGCCGGGGTTTTGATAAGTAACCTGCTATTTAACACCTTAGCGATGCGCTATCCGTTCGTGGGGCCAAGGGTTTATTACAGCTCCTACCTCAAGGGAAAAGCGAAAACCCATTTAGTCGGGATGCTTGGCGGAGCGATCTGGTGCCTCGGGACGGCCTTCAGTTACATCGCCTCCGGGAAGGCTGGTGCGGCCATCTCCTACGCTTTAGGGCAAGGAGCGCCTATGATCGCGGCGATCTGGGGCGTATTCATCTGGAAAGAATTCAAGGGTGCCTCCAAAGGCATCTACGCGCTTCTCGCCGTGATGTTCCTGCTTTTCGTGAGCGGTCTCGGCTTTATCATAGCGGCAGGAGAATAATCCTTTACAACACCCCAACAAGCCCGGGCAAGGACAAAAAGGACGGGGTCGCGCTCAAGCCTATTCGCTTGGCACGACCCCGTTCTTATCTTCAGTCCCTCAGGACGTTATTCCTCTTGTTCCTTCTGCTTCGCCCACTCCTCGGCGCACTCGGCAAGCGCTTGGTACCAAGCCTCGCCAAATTTCCGGATCAGCGGTTCCCGCAAGAAGCGATATACCGGCACCCGCTCCTTCTGCCCTAAAAGCTCCGCCGCCCGGCAAACCTCCCAACGATGGTAATTCACCGCCGTAAAGTCGGGATAGCGGGTCAGGCGGATCGGGTAAAGATGGCAGGAGATCGGTTTATAAAAATCCGTTTTCCCGGCACGGTAAGCCTTTTCCACCGCGCAATGACAGGTACCATCCGCCGCGTAGCAGGTAAAAACGCAGTCCTTGCCATCCACGATCGAGGTCACGAGATCCCCGTCCACATCGGTATAGGCCACCCCTTGCTTACGGATCACCTCCTGCGCCTTGGGCGAGAGATCGTCCCACACGGTGGGAAGCAGCTCCCGAAGTCGTTCAGCCTCCTCCGCCTCCAAGGGTGCCCCGGAGTCGCCCTCCACGCAGCAAGCGCCCTTGCAACGGGAAAGATCACATACGAAGAAGCGCTCTACCACGTCGAGGCTCACCAAGGTGTCGTCAATCTGGAACACGTCAGTCCGCCCCACGGATTAATGAATCAGCGACTTGCCCGTCATCTCCGCCGGCTGCTTCAGCCCCATGATCTGAAGGATCGAGGGAGCCACGTCCGCCAGGATACCATTCTCCACGCGAGCCTCCTTGTTGGCGGTCACATAGACGAAGGGAACCGGGTTAAGCGAGTGGGCCGTATTCGGCGTACCATCCGCATTGAGGGCATGATCGGCGTTACCGTGATCGGCGATGATAATCACCTCGTAGTCGTTCGCCTTGGCAGCCTCCACCGTATCGTGCAGGCAAGCGTCGATCGTAACGACCGCCTTCTCGATCGCCTCATACACACCCGTATGGCCTACCATGTCGCCATTGGCGTAATTAACGACGATAAAGTCGAACTTCCTCGTGCCGATCGCCTCGACCAACTTGTCCTTTACCTCATAAGCGCTCATCTCGGGCTTAAGGTCGTAGGTAGCCACCTTCGGGGAGGGAACCAAGATACGCTCCTCCTTGTCGAACGGAGCCTCGCGGCCTCCGTTGAAGAAGAAGGTAACATGGGCGTACTTCTCCGTCTCGGCGATATGCAGCTGGGTCTTCCCCTCAGCGGCGAGGTACTCGCCTAAGGTATTATTGACATTCTCCTTGTCGAAGAGGATATGAACCCCCTTGAAAGAGGCGTCGTAAGGCGTCATGCAATAGTATTGCAATCCCGGGATGGTATGCATCCCTGCCTCCGGCATATCCTGCTGGGTGAGCACGATGGTCAGCTCTTTCGCCCGGTCGTTACGGTAGTTGAAGAAGATCACCACGTCGCCCTCCTCGATCACGGCCACGGGCTTGCCATTCTCCACGTGCACGATCGGCTTGATGAACTCGTCGGTCACGCCCTCGGCGTACGACTCCTCCATCGCCTTCACCATACACTCGGCCGGTTTACCCTTGCCCTCCACCAAGAGGTCGTAAGCCTCCTTGATACGCTCCCAGCGCTTGTCGCGGTCCATCGCGTAGTAACGCCCGACGATCGAGGCGATCTTGCCGCCGGTCGTCTTCAGGTGATTCTCCAACGTCTCGATGAATCCCTTACCGCTCTTGGGATCGGTGTCACGACCGTCCATGAAGCAGTGTACGTATGCCTTGTTGATGCCATATTCCTTGGCGATGTCGGTCAGTTTCAGCAGGTGCTCCAAGGAGCTGTGTACGCCGCCATCGGAAACCAGTCCCATGAAGTGGATCTGCTTGCCGTTATCGCGGGCGTAGCTATAAGCGCGCTGGATCTCCGGATTGTTCTGGATCGTGTTCTGGCGGCAGGCGATGTTGATCTTCACCAAGTCCTGATACACGATACGGCCCGCGCCGATATTGAGGTGGCCTACCTCGGAGTTGCCCATCTGCCCGTCGGGGAGCCCGACATTCTCGCCAGAGGCTTGCAGCTGGGAGTTAGGATAAGTACGCAGGAGTTCGTCCCAATAGGGGGTCGGGGTGTTATAGATCACATCGTCTTTTGCCTTGTCGCCGATGCCCCACCCGTCACAGATGATTAAAAGTGCCTTTTTGCTCATAATGTTACATCCTTTTATATTGATCTTTTTTTCAAATCATCTCCATGATTTTCGCTTTCGATCGCGAATATACTATTTTTTCATGAGCAAGTATTACTTTCGCGGCACTGATGGAAAAGAAGATACAAGATCCGGAGTTAGGGATTATCACGCTTCGTGTCTCCCCGCGGGCACGCCGCTATTCGATCCGGGTACGGGCGGGGCAGGTCATCGCCACCCTGCCCGCCGGCGGGAGCGAATCGAGGCTGCTCGCTTTTGTCGAGGAGAACCGAGAGCGGCTCGCTAAGGCGCTGCGCGAGCACCCCTCCCGCCCTTTGTTAGATGAGCGGACGGAGATAGACTTCGCCTCCTTCAAGCTACGGATCGTACGGAGCGAACGGGCGAATTTCTATATGCGATTAGCCGATGGGGAGCTGCGGATCACCTGCCCGGCGGATACCTGTTTCGAGGATGAGGAGGTACAGGCCACCCTGCGGGCGATGGTGGAGCGGGCGCTCCGCCACGAGGCGAAACGGCTGTTGCCCCCACGCCTCTCCGCATTGGCCGCACGCCACGGCTTCCATTATACCGGCGTAAGGATCCATAACAGCCGGACCCGCTGGGGCAGTTGCTCCAGCCGGAAAGGGATCAATCTCTCCCTCTCGCTGATGCGCCTCCCCTGGCACCTGATCGATTACGTGCTGCTGCACGAGCTTTGCCATACGGTGGAGATGAACCACGGCGAGCGGTTCTGGAGCCTGCTCGACCGGGTGACCGGCGGCCGGGCGAGAGCGTCGCGCGAGGAGCTGAGAAAATACACGATCGAATAAGCGTAAAGGAAGCCTCCCCGCCTATTGAGCGAGCGAGAAGCGGAGACTGATGCCGTAATTGGAGTTGGAGGTAGGATACGAGGAGGTCGATACGATCGGCTCGTTGATCTGGAGATCGTAGAACGCCCGTAGCGTCAGCGCCCGGCTCACCCCATAATCGGCGGAGAACTGGATCGTCTTCGCCACGTTGCCGCTGGTGGCCTGCGTGAGCTGATCCTCGATCCGGCGGATAAGCGACATCATCTTCCGGTAAGAGAAGTTAAGATTGATCGTCAGGTCGTTGCTGAAATCGCGGGTTTTCTTCATCCTCAACACCTTATTGAACTCCGTGAGCTTATAGCCTATGCCGACGATAAACTCGTTGGAGAGCGACTCCACCAACTGGAACGAGGAGATGTTCAGGTTGAGGTTGCGGGTCTTGCGATACTCAAACTTGCTGGTGATATTGTTCAAGAGGGTCGCGTCGAGCCCGAACAGCGGACTGAATCCCTCGGTGATGCTGACGGCCGATATGTCGTAAGGCGACGAGGGGGTGGGATTACCCGTCTGGATACTCCGGATATACCCTAAGCCATCCTGCCCGGCATCTACCCAATCAAGGAAAGAGGAGAAAGCCCCCACGCTATACGAGCAACGGTATTGATGGCTGAGCGTCATGTTCTTGAAATACTTGCGTATGAGCGGTATCCGACCTAATCCATCATACGTGACACGCCAGTTAGGTAACAGGCTCTTGACCGACGGGAAGGGGGAAAGCCCCACCTTGTTCGGGCTCTTTCCCGTATAGGCGGCAATAAAGGCGGGTACGAGCACCTCCATCGAGTTGAGGCTGACACCGCCTAACTCCGGGTTATAGGCGCTCCCCGCGAGGCCGCTACCCTCCAAGAAGCCGGAGGAGGGATAACGGGTATGGGCATAGGCATTCTCTAACCGCTGGGCGATCACGCCGCGATAGCTGAGGAAACGGTCGAACGCGCTTGAGGCGTATCCGTCGCTGGCGCTACCACTCCCCCCGAAGGCGCTCCCCAAGGCGATGGTCGTCATCGTGAAACTGCCGCCCAACTGCTCGGGCATCCCGTTCTGCATATAGTAAATATCGGTGGTACGCGTATCCACCCGATCGGCGGTAAGGTCGATCTTCAACCCCGGGATAGGCTCTAAATTAGCCCGGATCGAGAGGTTCTTGGCGTTGCTGATCATGGCGGGAGTCGTCATGGTCTCGTTATGGATCAGCCAGCCTCGCTCGTCGGCCTCCTCGATAAAGCCGCGGTTCACGGAACCGAAGGCGAAGCCTAAGCCGGGCGTCATGAACCCTCCTTGACGACGCTGCCCGAACATATCGCCCACCTCGGGGGCGAAACCGCTCAACGACATCCCGTCAACCGACGAATACTGGACATTCACCCGGCGCAGCATCATGAGGAAACGGCTACCGTACTCCACCGCCTTCGTCAAGGCTCCCTCCAAGGCGGCCGGTCCCGGTACGATGGTGAGCTTCAGGTGGGCGGTATCCTTGTTCAGGATCATCACCTGCCCGAAGTTGATCGGCTTGAACTTCACGGAATAGAGCTTGCCATCGGCGCCACGGGCGGTGATGCGCAGTTTCTTGGTGAACAGGCCGTGCTGCACGATCGTGCCGCTGTCGGGGTTCAGCTGTACCTCTTTCTCTAATTTGATCTCCTTCTTTTTCTTCTCCTGCTGGCGGGTGTTGGTACGTGCCGAGGCGGCGAATTTCTGGTTGATCTTCTTCAGGTACTTATTCTTGTTGTACAACGACTGGAGGTTGAAGCTGCCTTGCCAGTTGATCTGCCGCTGGTTGGTGATGATATTGCCCTGTTCCAGCTCCGCGCTCATCACCTCAGCGCCCCGATCCCAGTTATAAATGGCATTATAAGAGAGGGAGCTGTTCACCCAATCGAGAGCCGGGATGTACTGTAAGGGCATATTCCAGGTGACATTGAAGGTCTGGTCGTACTTCAACGGGGTACCGAAGTCGCGGATGCTCTGCTTCACGGAGTCTTTCCATACCTGGTAATCATCCGGATTGAGCTTCTTGTTCACCTGCACGTTCGGCTCCTCGATACGTGCGTTCGTACCGGAGGTGAAATTCACGCTCAAATTATTGGTGAAATCCCAACGCAGGCTGAACGCCCTATCCCAAAGGAAATTATGGCTGAACGAGAGCAACTGGTTACCCCCCCCGGTAGATTGGGTGAGGTCGCGGAGCTTGATCTCGTAATAATTGCGGGTCATCGCCGTCTGGAAGCTGATGCTCGACGGGACGTAGTTAAAACCTAATTGCTTGATATACTTCGTATAGCCATTATTTTTCTTGAGTTTCTCGAAAGGTCTGAAAGGCTTCACGTAAGGGATATAATTGTACGCGAAATTTCCCCGATAGTCCTTGGTCGTCTCATACTCTGTCTCCGGGTTCTTCGTGCTGTTCTGGCTATACGAATACCCGAAAGAGAAGTTGGCGGGGTCGTAAGGCATGGGGTTCTTGCTCCGTATATCCACCTTCACGTTGTTGAGCGCGACGCTCTTGATCGTGGTCTGATCCACGGAATAGTTCTTGATAGAATCCCGCTCCGCGGAGGTCTCCACGGCGTCCAAGGCATCAGACATCTTAATATCCTGGTTCAAGGGATCGTATTCAGGCGTGGTGGTCTCCTTGGAATAGGCATAATAAAAAGGAATGCTTACCTTCGCCTTCTCCGGGAAGAACTTGCCCAATTCCAAGGAAGTAGCGATACTGTATTGGGCATAGTCGTCCATCCGTCGCTCGGAGAGTGACTGGTCGAGAGCCCCGAAACCGGCGGTCTCCACCCGTCCGCTCACGTTGACGGTACCCAAGTCGGAGAGCGCCACGTTAAGGTTGGCGTTAGCCGCCCAGCCGCCCCGCTCATCAAAATCGGACATCCGGAGCTCGTTCACCCAAACCTCGCCACTCTTGATCTCGCCCGTCTTGTTGCGCACGCCGATCATAATCACCTTTACCTCAGCGAGGCTGGGGTTACCGATTACGCTGATGGTGTTGCGGGCGTTATCCGGGTCGTTCTTCGAATAGACCCGCTGATAGCTGACATTACCTTGCCCCTGCCGCTTCAAACGGTTACGCTCCAACTTGAGGTCGGTGAAGATCTCCAAGGCGAAGTCGAGCTTGTTGTTGGCGGGCCATACCTTCAGCTGATCCTCGCTGTTGTTGGTATTGTAGAGCACGGCACTATGCTCGGTGAGATCCAACGGGACCTCATACTCGTAATAGTTGTTCTTATAGTCGGATCCCAGGCGCAGGAACACCGAGAGATCGCCATTAGAGAGCGATTCGCTGTTCTCGATCGGCGCCTCGGCATGGGTGAACATCTCGATACGCTTATACCGGCGGAGGTCGTAAGAGGTGGACTTATAGACGGCGCGAGCGTCGCCCGGAGCCAAATCCGAGATCTGCAACGAGAGAGCCTGCTCGTTCTGCTGGAGTAGCTGCGGCTGGCTGGAGTCGAACATACGGCTCACGCCCGGCGGCAATACGTAATTGACCGGCTGACGCTGCCCGTTCTCCTCGATATTCACCGACGACACGACAATCTGTCCATCGGAGATCGGCGCCACAAGCGGGTCGGAAAGATCCTGCGTATAGGTACGCCAATCCCCGCGCACCAGCTCGAAAGAGCCGAAACGCAAGACGGTTGACGAGCGAAAGCCCGTCATATACATACGCATGAAACGAATCGTCTTGAAATCGCGGATAGCGCCTACGCTCTTCACGAAGTCGCGGATAGGGATCTTGAAGAGGTACCATTTCACCGTCTCCCGGTTGCCATTCATCAAGGTGACCTCCGGGCTCCGCTCATCGACGATATAATTCATCCCGACCTGTAAGTCTTTCGGACGAAGAGATACCCGGTACTCGAAATATTTCTCGGTACCGTTCAAGGTGTTATCGCCGTTAATATCCTCCACGTCAGGCGTACTCTTCCCGGCGGAAGCATATCGCTCGGTGGATTCCCTGGAGTTACCCTCCGTACCGTTGTAACGCTTATAGCGGGAAAGGATGTCGAGCTCTTGCGCATCGTAGTCGTCGCCCCGGAAATAATGGTAGTTATCCCCTGCCGGGTCGTTGAACGGCGAGAAGGGATCGTCCATCATCCGTGCGATCGCATCGCCCGACAAGCGGCTGCGCAGCCGCTCCAGATACTCGGCATAGGTGGGGAACGTCAGCTCCTCCTCGGTGGACAAACCGTTCAAACCGACATCCTGAAGCTCCCGGTTCTGGGCGTCGAAAGCATATCCCGTACTTTGCGTCTTGGGCACCTTACCCCAGACCGTGGTATCCACCTTCGACATATCGCCATCTACCGGCAAACCGTTCTCAAAAAACTTACGACCATCTTTCAAGATGTCCTCCGAGATCTCACCCAAGTTGAAGTAGAGATCGCCACCCTCCGCCGTCTCGTCGTACAGGAACGGATCCATCAGCCAGAACTCGATGTACTCATAGTTGGCGGACTCAAGGTCACTCGGCTCGATCTGCCTCATGATACCTCCCCAACGCTTCTCCGGATTGGCCAAGGTACCGTCGGAGTTGATGTTCTCCGCATCTAAGTTGTACGGGCCACGCTCGTTCGGATAATAAGCCAAGTTGAGCACCGACAGCGTGGTGTTGTCGTTGGTTCCCAGCTCCCGGTTCGGGTAGATCTCACGATAGCTGACACCCCGGACATAATGGTTGGAGAGGTCGTCGTTGGTCAGGTGCCTCGGACGGGAAGAAGAGCTCCGGCGGGTGAAAATACCATCCACGGTATACCAAGCGAGCAAGGCGCGGTTTTTCCCGTAGGAGATGTCGTTGTTGTTGCTCGCCTCGGGGAATTTGGGATCCACATCCTCGTATGGTGTGCTCGCGAGGCTCCAAGAGTAGGGATTCAAGAGATCCATACCGCTTTGGGTGGACTCGAAATCGTCTAAATAGGAGTACGCTCCCGTATATTTGTTCTCGTAATGCCCGGCGATCAAGTGAGCGAACTCCGCGTTCAAGGAGATCTGGCTCGGTTTGGTGAGCGTCAGCAGCGGCAATTTGTCGAACACGTTGGTAAGCCATTGGCTCTCGGTCTTATAAGAGGTATTCACACCCCACAAGGTATTCTTGATCGACTCGTCGCCCAAGGTGGTCTTCACTGTCAAAGGCATCTCCGACATATGCATGATCGTCGCCCCCACCATGAAATTCGGGTTAAACTGATAGTTCAAGTCGAGACCGACCATTGTCTTCCGCTGCATATTATAGGTAGACTGGTTCTCCAAGGAGACGCTAACCGGTGTCCCGCTGGAGATAATGCTCTCGTTCAGGATCGTCACGCGACCGAGGCTGTAATCCACCGTATAATCCACGTTCTCCGTCAAGGTAACGCCACCGGCGGTGACACGCACGGATCCCCGGGCGACGTTCGTCGCGCCCAAGTCGATCTCCGATCCGGATGAAGCCTTATACTCTCCGGTCAGCATAAACTTATTCTTCTCGGCGATCTGCCGGGCCACGGTCAGCGTGGAGTCATACAATTCCTGGAACACGTACTTATCCGCATACGCGTTACCCACCTGCTCCCGGAGTTTCGATCCGAAAGGCTCCACGCAGGGGAAAATGATCTTACCCGTCTCCGAGAGGATCGTATAACCCTCCACGAAATCGAAGAAGCCATCAGGATTCGGGTTGCTGTATGTATCCAAACGATCCAGCCCCAATACCCGGATCAATATCTGGTTCGCCGTATTTCCCTCCGGAAGATAGTTGACATACGTACCGGTGGAGTCGCTCTGGTAGGTGATGTCGAGCTTGAATTTCTCCTTTTGCACGGAATAAGCGTTCAAGGAATAGACATTCTTCATCATCAAGTCCCAGAACATCATATCCGGCGAAAGCGTCGTTCCCTTCAGCAATTTCACGAAAAGGCAGCCATTGGTATTCTCTTTGCTGTCGGTAGAGAACTCACCCACCTGGTAGGTTTTCCCGTTATAGATAAAGCTAAAGGCGACACCCAGCACCTCATCCGGTTGCAGCTGAGTGCCTAAGGAGATATAGCCCAGCTTCTTGTTCAAGGTATATTCGGAAGCATCCAGCAAACGGGCGCTCTCTATCTTCTCGTAGTCCCGTCCTCCCTCCATGACGCTCTCAAGTACCTGGGAGACCTGGCTGATATTCCGGGCATCCGTATACTGGGTCGTCAAGGTCGTATAGAGATTATTCGCCGCGTTATCCGGACGGCGATCCGTACCGGAAGGCATCACCAAGGCGGTATTCCCGATATTCCGGGAATCGTTCTCGCCCAAGTCTGTAAAGGCCACGATATTTCTCGACTGATCGTAGTTACCCCGCTTGTTTGTCACCCAAACCTCTATCTTGGAGATCTCGATACCCGACGTGACTGTCGGGAGCGACTGCATGAACCGGTCATAATTATCATAGAAATAATGCGCAAGGAAGAAATGGCGGTTCTCATCGTATTCGTCCGCCTTGATCTCGAAAGGCTTTGTCTGTACGCCACCATTCGCGCTCACCGTCTTCGACTCCGATTCCTGTTGCGCGAATAAGGCGTTGACCCGCAGCTTACCGAATTGCAAATCCGCCTTCATACCGAACAAGGCAGCTCCGCCATTAATCAACGAGTTGCTGGTATTCATGCTGACGTTACCCGCCTCCAGCGACTTGATGATCTCGTCCTCTTCCCCCGTATAAGCCAACTTCAACTGCTTCGAATCAAAGTCGAAAGAGGTTTCGGTATTGTAGTTCATGCCAAAGTTCACCTTCGTGCCCACCGAAGCCTGCACGTTCAGCTGCACACTCTCGTCGAAATTAAAGAAGGTACGCTTACGCGAACGCTCCGGCAGCGCGGGATCATTGTTCTTATTCGTCTTCAGTCCCATCGTGATCTCGGCCGATCCTTGCGTCCGGACACGAACTCCTCCGGGTCCAAAGATACGCTCCGCCGCACCGATGTTGAACTGCATATCCGTCAGGTTGAATTGCTTGTTCGTCGCCTTCACGTACTCCTCCTCATTCTTCTGCCGGAAATAAGAACGAAGCGACTGTTGCATGGTATAATCCTGGTATTCCTCCGGGGTAAGGCTCATGGGAGTACCGATCTCCATATCCCCCAATCTCGTGCGGACTATATAAGAATTGGTGCGTAAATCATATTCGATCGTGGTTTTCACGTTCTCCGGATTACGCAAATCGGCAGGAGATTGCTTGACCATATCCTGATAATCCTCAGGAGAGGTCTTAGCCACCGGATAGCGAGGCGGGATCGTATCCTCCGGAGCCTCCAGCGGCTCCAGCTCAGGCAAGGCAGCCGTATAAGCCAGGAAATCCGCGTTCAGCGAATACATCCCTGCCCCGAACAACAAAATCACGATCCATACGAAATATTTGACTACCCGTTTTCTCATTTTCCCGTTTAATTGGCCAATTGCCTTACCTCAATTGTCAATTATCAAAGCATCCTAAGCGCGGTTTTTATCACTTGCTCCACGGATAAGGCCGGGGAGCTTTTCAAGATAGAGGCTACCGCCTTCTGCGAGGCCGCCTTTTGGAAGCCCAGCATCACCAAGGCCGCCACCGCCTCCTCGGCCACCATTCCTCCTCCGGCAGACTTCTCACGCAAGTTCCCGGCAGCCGCCTCCATTGGCTTCACCTTATTCTTCAGGTCCACCAAGATACGCTGCGCCGTCTTCAGCCCAATCCCTTTCACGGCTGTCAAGGCAGCCTCGTCCTTCGAGCTGATCACCTGCACTAACTCCTGAGGCGACAACGAGGAAAGAATCATCCGGGCGGTATTAGGACCTACCCCGGAAACTGAGGTAAGCAGCAGGAAAAGTTCACGCTCCACGGTATCGGCAAAGCCGAACAAGAGATGGGCATCCTCCCGGATCACCTCAAAGATATAAAGTTTCCCGGATAGCTTGCCCTCAAACGCGCTATATGTATTCAGGGAGATATTCAGCTCATAGCCTATCCCGCCACATTCAAGAACCATCCGGGCGGGCGCGAGTTCCACGATTTCCCCCTTTATATATTCAATCATTCCACCTTTTTTATATATCCGTACCTATTATAACGCAAAATTAATCAAAAGCGTATATAAACAAGCCAGAAAAATCACACGGCATCCCCCGGGGCCGGCCTATTGCTTCCAGAAGCCGGGCACCAAGATCGTCAAAACCGTGAAGATCTCCAGACGCCCTGTCAGCATCAAGAAGGAGAGGAACCACTTCGACACCACCGGCACCTCCGCGAAATTACCGACAGGCCCTTGGTTCCCCAAGCCCGGACCGATGTTGCTGATCGCCGAGATAGCCGCCCCGATCGCCTCGTCAAAACTCAAGCCGTCGATCGTCAGCACGAAACTGCTCAAGATAATCAAGGCGATATAAGCGAATATGAAAGCGAGAACCCGATGCACGATGTCGCCGGAGAGCACCCTCCCATTCATCCTCACGGGAATGATCGCATGCGGATGCGTCTGTTTCTTGAACTCATTCGACAGATTCTTCATCAAGACTACGAAACGCCCCATCTTCACGCCGCCGCTGGTAGAGCCCGCGCAACCGCAGACAAGCATCAGCATCAAGGCGATCAGCCAGAAGAACGGCCCCCATAGCAAATAATCATCCGTGGCGAATCCACAGGTAGAGATCAACGTGACTACCTGGAAAGCCGACGTACGGAACGCGTAAGCCACGTCCGAGGTAACGCCGGTGGCCAACAACCAAGTCACGGTAACCAATATGGAGATCACCACAAACCCTACGAACCAGCGAAACTCCTCATCCCGGAACAACTTCCCGAAACGCCCGTTGAAGCAGAAGTAGATCAGCGTCATGTTGATCGATCCAATAAACATGAACGCGATCGCCACATACTCCGTGTAGGCGGAATGCCAAAAACCGATACTCGCGTTCTTAGTGGAATAACCTCCCGTGGAGATCGAGGTAAACGCATGATTCACGGCATCAAACAAGTCCATCGGGCCAAGCCAGAACAAGAGCACGGCACACGACGTAAGCAGGCAATAGATTCCCCAAAGCCGCTTGGCCGCCTGCGTGATCCGGGGGCGGAAACGCTCATGCGTCAGGCCGGAGGTCTCCTCGTCGAACATCACCCCGGCGCTCGAACCGAGAATAGGCAACAAGGCAACGGTAAACACGATGATCCCGATACCGCCTTGCCATTGCGTCAGGCTCCGCCAAAACAAGATCCCCTCCGGGAGCGACTCAATATCCGTCAAGATCGTGGATCCGGTCGTGGTAAAGCCAGACATGGTCTCGAAATAAGCATCCGTGACATTATCGATGTATCCGCCCAGATAATAGGGTAACATCCCCAGCAACGACAGGAGAGCCCAGGTCAACGTCACGATCAGCATTCCTTCCCTACGCCCCACGGAGTGCTCGTTCGCGTTGAAACAAAGCCCGTAGCACAGGGCGCCCGTCCCGAACATGATCCCGCTGGATTGCAGCAACGGCCAGAAATCATCGCCCCTATACAGGAAAGCGACCAGCGTAGCCGCCAAAAGAAAGAAAGTCTCGAGAATGAACATCATCCCGAGCATCTTGATTATAAAACGTACATTCACCATACTCCATCATCGGGCACGGGCCATTCCCGAGCCTGTCCCTCCTAATTGAAATAATCCTCCAATTTACGCATCGCCGTATCCAAGCAGAACACGACCACATGATCGTACGCCTGGATCTGCGTATCTCCTTTGATCATCATAGGCTCGCCATCGCGTATCAATCCTCCGAGGGTCATATCCTTCGGAAGCCGCAGATCCTTCACCTGCTTCTTGGTAATCTTCGAGTTCGGGCGGGCTACCAGCTCCGCCACATCCGCGTTAGCGAAGGTAAGGCACTTCACGTTCGAGACATCCGCGTCCAGCAAGAACTGGTAAATATAGCTGGCGGCAATCAGTTTCTTGTTGATAACCGCCCCGATGTCCATGCTCTCCGCCATCTGGATATAATCGATGTTCTCAATCTTGGCGATAGTCTTGAACACGCCTTGCCGCTTCGCCGCCAAGCAAGCCAATATATTCGTACTGGAGTTCTCCGTCAGCGCGATAAACGCCTGCGCGTCCTTTATCCCCTCTTGCATCAGCAGATCCGTATCGCGCCCGTCCCCATTGATTATCAGCACGTTTCCTGGAACGACCTCCGCTATCCTTAAACTCTTCTCCTTATTGATCTCTATCACCTTTACCCGGATATTGCTCGGCAGGTACTGGCAAGCCCGGATCGCGATCCGGCTTCCTCCCATGATAATCACCTTCTTCACCTCCGGATCCTTCTTTCCCGCCAACAGACGCACATCCTCGATATGCGACCGGGTCGTGGTAAAGAAAACGATGTCGCCCGCCTCGATATGGTCGGTACCCCGGGGGATGATCGTCTCGTTTCCCCTCTTGATCGCCACGATATGGTAGAGTTTCTGCTCGTTCAGCAACTCAGCCAGGACCCGGTTCACCAAACGGGAATTGTCGCGTACCTTAGCGCCGATCAAGATCAACGCCCCGCCGAACAGCTCCCAATACTGGCGCGTCCAGGGGCGTCTCACCGCCGTCACGATCTCTTTCGCCGCCAACATCTCGGGATAGATCATGGAGTTGATCCCCAATCGCTCGAACAACTCCTTATTCCTCGGCAACAGGTATTCATAATTATTGATACGGGCCAGCGTACGATGCGCGCCCAAGTTGTGCGCCAACATACAGGCCGTCACGTTGGTCGTCTCCTCGGGTGTGACGCTCACGAACAGATCCGCCTTCCGGATCCCCGCCTCCTCCAAGTCGCGAAGCGAGGTAGGATTCCCCACCATCGGCAGGATCTCCATACTCGAGTTCGAGAAGTTCAGCCGCTCCTCATTCGGGTCCATCAAGATGATGTCCTGATTCTCTTGAGATAGCATCTTCGCCAAATGCGTACCCACCTCGCCGGCGCCCGCTATAACAATCTTCATAGGCTATTCTTTAGATACGATCCCCATCATTCCATCTACACAGCGATTCCGCGATACTCTCCGCGTCCATCCCGCACACCCGGTTAAGCTCCGGGATAGATCCATGCCCGATAAACCGATCCGGCACGCCGATCCGCCTCACCTGAGGCGTATAACCATGATCCGCCATGAACTCAAGCACGGCGCTACCCAAGCCTCCTTTCACCACACCGTTCTCCACCGTGACGATCCGGCGGAAACGTTGTCCTACCTCATGCAGCATCTCCTCGTCGATCGGCTTGAGATAGATCATATCATAATGCGCCACCGACACGCCCTTCTCGCGAGCTATCCCGACAGCCTTCATCACCTCGTTGCCGATCGAACCGATCGAGAGCACTGCCACGTCATCGCCGCCGCTCAACTTACGCCCCTTGCCGATCGGCAACACCTGCATCTCATTATGCCAATCCCGCTTCTCGCCCTTCCCGCGGGGATAGCGGATCACGAAAGGCCCGTCGGCCACCGCATAACCGGTGTACATCAAGTTACGCAGATCCCACTCGTTCAAGGGAGAGGCGATCACTAAACCCGGTATCGGACGCAGGTAAGCCAAGTCGAACACCCCGTGATGGGTAGCCCCGTCCTCGCCCACCAATCCGGCGCGGTCCAAGCAGATCACCATATGCAGCTTTTGCAAGGCCACGTCGTGGATCATCATATCGTACGCCCGCTGCATGAATGAGGAATAGACATTGCAGAAAGGAAGCATCCCCTCCTTCGCCAAGCCGGCGGAGAAGGTAACGGCGTGCCCCTCGGCGATTCCCACGTCGAACGAGCGTTCGGGGAAGGCCTTCATCATATAGGTCATGGAGCAACCGGTAGGCATGGCGGGAGTCACGCCGATCACCCGCTCGTCTTTCTCCGCCAGTTCCACCAAGGTATGCCCGAACACGTCTTGGTAAAGCTGAGGCTCGTCGAGCTTGCGCACGATGATCCTTTGCCCCGTCTCCTTGTTGAACTTGCCGGGCGCATGCCATTCCGTGGCCGATTCCTCGGCAGGCTTGAAGCCCTTGCCCTTCTTGGTCTTGATATGCAACAGCTTGGGGCCCTGCATATCCTTTATGTCATTCAGCACCTTCACCAAGTAATTCACGTCGTGCCCGTCCACCGGCCCGAAATAACGGATACTGAAGCCCTCGAACAGGTTATGTTGCTGGGTGATAAGCGCTTTCAAGCTATTGTTGAACCGCAGGATATTCTCCCTTCGGTCGTTATTAATCAGGTTAAACTTCTTCAGCCCCCGGTACACGTCGTACCGCATCTTGTTGTAGGCTTGGCTGGTAGTGATGTCCACTAAGTACTGGCTCAATCCACCCACGTTCTGGTCGATCGCCATATTATTATCGTTCAGGATAATCAACAAGTTATTGGGGTTCGACGAAGCGTTGTTGAGCCCCTCGAAAGCCAATCCGCCGGTCATCGCCCCGTCGCCGATCACGGCCACCACGTGGCGGTCGGTCTCCTTCCGCAAGGCAGAGGCCACCGAGATACCCATCGCCGCAGATATGGAGTTGGAGGCGTGCCCAGCGATGAAAGCGTCGTACTCGCTCTCCGCGGGATTGGGGAATCCGCTGATCCCCCCGAACTTGCGCAGGGTATGGAACACCTCCTTCCGTCCGGTCAGGATCTTATGCCCATACGCCTGGTGCCCCACGTCCCACACGATACGGTCGTAAGGAGTATTGAACACGTAGTGGAGCGCCACGGTAAGCTCCACCGTCCCTAAGCTCGCTCCTAAATGGCCCGGATTCTCAGACAAGACATCGATGATGTATTGGCGCAGGTCGGCACATACTCGCTCCAATTGATCTTGCGGCAAACGGCGCAGATCAGCGGGGAAATGGATGTGATCCAACGGATGTTCACTCGTGTTTTCAGCCATGTCAGCTATTTTTGTCGGCAAAGATAATACAAAAAATCAGTAATGGGCATTTTATCCCCGCGAGCCTTCTTCCTCTACCGGTTCTTTCGGGGCCTCCAATTCCTCGCGACCTCCGGCGTGATATTCCCATCAGGGACATGGCGCAGATGCTCCTTAAAGAAATCCTTTTTCTCCTGATCCACCTGTTCCTGCATCCTCGATATGAAGTTGATCATCATATCGCATTCATTGATGCGCGCGATGACACGCGGATCATCCACATATTCCCAGGTCTCTATGCTGGAGGAGAGGTGTTCTGCCACCATTCCGATTGAAAAAATCCGTTTTTCATTGGTTCCCTCTATGTTTTCCCTAATCCGTATAACGCTATGCGAAAATAAGGGAAAAAAAAATCTCCGCGAAGAACAGAAAAAACAAGGCGAAGGTCCGGAAAAACCATCCCGCCCGTTTCGCGGAACGATGGGGAAGATTCCCTCCCGTTCACGCTTTTATTGGATCAAATCATGATTACGGTTAGGGAGTTGGGCGGTTTTTTCCTATTTTTGCCGCTTCAAACAAATGAGCGAACATGAACAGACATGAACTTTGCTGCGTGGGGCATATCACGCTGGATAAGGTGGTGACTCCCAAGAACACGGTACATATGCCGGGAGGCACCTCCTTCTACTTCTCGCACGCGATCAAGCATTTCAAGGATATTGACTATACGTTGGTGACCGCCTTGGCGGAATCGGAGATGAAGGCGGTAGAGGAGCTGCGCGCCGAGGGAATCGACGTGACCGTGATGCCCAGCGCGCATACCGTCTATTTCGAGAATATATATGGGGAGAACCAGGATAACCGCACGCAACGGGTGTTGGCGAAAGCGGATCCTTTCACCGTGGAGGCCCTGCGCGACGTCGACGCGAGGATCTATCACTTAGGCAGCTTGCTGGCCGACGACTTCTCCTTGGAGGTGGTACGCTACCTCGCCGGGAAGGGTTCGGTGTCTATCGACTCGCAAGGCTACTTGCGCGAGGTGCGCGGGCAAGACGTGTTCGCCGTGGATTGGCCCGAGAAACGGGAGGTGCTTCCCTATGTGCATTTCCTCAAGGCGAACGAGCATGAGATGGAGGTGCTCACCGGCTACACCGACCCGGTGAAGGCGGGGCGGATGATCCACGAGTGGGGCGTGAAGGAGGTGCTGCTTACCTTCGGGAGCATGGGATCCGTCATCTACGACGGGACGACTTTCCACCGTATCCCGGCTTACCTGCCGAAAGAGGTGGTGAACGCCACCGGAGCGGGCGACACGTATATGACGGGTTACCTCTACCAGCGCGCCAAGGGTACCGACATCGAGGAGGCGGGGCGGTTCGCCGCCGCCATGACGACTCTCAAGATAGAGGGAATAGGCCCCTTCAACGGCACGAAGGAGGAGGTGGAACGCTGCCTGTCTACCGCGGAGCAACGCTTCCCCGAGCTCTGATTTTTTCTTTTGCCTTAAGATAAGATAAAGGCGAGCCGGCGGTCATCATCGACCTGCCGCTCGCCTTTTCTCGTATCTCTTCCGCCGGGAGAGGTCACTCCCCGGAACGGAACGCCTTGCAGAAGGTGGTCATCAGCAGGATGCACAGGCCTAAAAGCCCTACCACCAAATAGGCGTATTTCATATTGAAGGCTTGCGAGATCGCCCCGATCAGCAAGGGAGCGACCAACGAGCCGATAAAGCTGATGCTGGAGAGGATGGTCAGCGCGATCCCCACGGGGGTTTTCGACTTCGCTCCCACCAAGCTATAAATCGTAGGCACCATGCAGGAGATTCCCAGCCCGACAAGCATGAAGCCGAGGGAGTTGACCGCTACCTTCAATGCCATCGCCTCGAACAGGTCGACCAGCAGGGCGGAGATCAGGAAGCCTATGAATATGAAGGATCCCGCCAGTTGCAGCACCCGTTGCTTACCCAAGACGCGATAAGCGGCGTTGGTAAGGAAGCGACCGACCGTCATCATCACCATAAAGACGAGGAAGCCGATCTGCAACGACTTAGGGGCTTGCAGCACCTTCTCGAAGTAAAGGCCGCTCCAGTCGAACATGGCGCTCTCGACCACCAAGGCGAAAAGTCCCACGACTCCTAACTGGATCAGCAAAAGTTCAGGCTTACGGATAAAACTCAGCAGGGCGGGAGCCTCTTTCCGCTCTTCCCCTTGAGTCTCCTCCGGGGAAGGATCCGCGGGGAGATCGTCTTGCAGGTAGCGACGACCGCCTAAGATGATCCCGACGATCAGCAAGGCGATTAGCGAGAAATGGACGAATGGCGGCACTCCCGCCACGATCATCAAAAATCCGATCAACGCGCCTAAGCAGGCGGCAAGGCTCCATCCTCCGTGAAACGAGGCCATGATGGTACGGCCATACAGCCGCTCGATACCGATTCCCTGGGTATTCAAGGAGATGTCGCACAGATTCCAGAACACGCCGAAGCAGAACAGATAAACGCCCAAGAGGTAAATATGGTGGGCCGTCCCGATGGCGAACAGGGAGAGGGCGTATCCCAACACGCTCGCCTGCACCATGACCCGGCTCCCGAGCCGCGACACCAAGTAACCGGCCAACGGGATCGCCACGAACTTGCCTACCGGTATCAGGAAAAGCACCAATCCCCAATAAAAGGCGTAGTTCACCTCGAAAATCTCTTTCACGTCGGGGATACGGCTCGCCCAGCTGGAGAAGCAAAGGCCTTGAGCCAGGAAGAAGGATAAGACCGCGTAACGGATCCTCTCCTTTGGGAAAACGATATGCCCAAGAGCCTGTTTATTCTCATCCATGATCATCTTTTTTTAAAATTGTCCACACGGTTTTCCGGATAGTTGAGCAACTATCCGAGTCGCGAAACTACGGATTTCAGCGAACAAAATGCACTATTCCGAAGAAAAATAGGGCATTCGGGATACCAAAAAGGGGATCCGGATAAATTCTCACCACCTACCTCTCTCGTCCACGCGGCATCTGCGAACGAGGGTACCCATTGAAATTCAGGGAACATAGAGATCTTGAGGTTAATTTGCCGAAAACAGGCTTAAATCAAGCTAAAAAACGGGGAAAAACGAGACATAGGTTAGGGAAATCCAGGAAGTCGCGTTATCTTTAAGATGCCATTCCGGAGGGAAAGGCTCTACCACCGGGAAGAGGCAGGGATCAGTAGAGTTTTTGTGAGAATGATTAAATCAAGAGCGTATGCTACCAGACAAAACCATCGTCATGAAAGAAAGCCAACGGATCTACCAAGTGGTGAGAGATCGGAAGAGCTGTAGTTTCGATGAGCTGCAAAGCGGCCTCGGGATCAACAACGTGAATTTGTGCATGGCACTGATCGAGCTGATACGCGACGGCAAGATCAGCCAACAATCGTTAAACGGAAATGTTTCTTACACGATCAGGGCATAGACCCTGATCGTTTTTTATGCGAAAAAATCTCCTTTCCCGGATTTGTACATTACACATAAACGATAAAACGCTAAATAACAACCATATACCAAATTTAAATGTCCATCTAAAAATTGCCGATCTTTCTTAAGTAGCCCTATATTCGCGCCTAAACCTTTGTCTGACTAAACGATCCGGGATCGTATACAATGGGTTGTTAACCTTATATGTTTCACTAATACACAAAAAATATGGGAAAATCCGAGCGAAAAACACAAGTAAAGGGGAGCCGCCTATTCCGGCATCTCAGGAGTATCCTTATCTTCATTTTCATTTCCTTTTCGGCCTTGGGCTCCGCCCAGCAAACACAAAGGGTAAAAGGGACCGTCGTCGATGGGGCGGGAGAACCGCTAATCGGCGTGAACGTGGCCGTGAAAGGGGTGCCGATCGGTACGATCACCGATATTGACGGCAATTACTCCTTGCAAGTATCTCCCGATGCCACGCTGGTGTTCTCCTTCATCGGCTTCAAGACAATCGAGGTGCCCGTCGGCGGGCGGTCGGTGATAGATCAAACCCTACAGGAAGACTCACAAGATATTGACGAGGTAGTCGTGGTAGGTTATGGCACGCAAAAGAAAGTGACCGTCACCGGATCGGTAGCCTCCTTGAAAGGAGAGGAATTAAAGGCCTCTCCCACCACGAACCTGACGAACGGAATGGTGGGTAGAATGCCGGGTGTTATCGGATTCCAACGCTCAGATGAGCCCGGAGGGGGCGGGACAACCATCCGGATACGCGGTACGAACTCCTTAGGGAGCAAAGACCCATTGATCGTGATCGATGGGGTGCCGGGACGCGCCGGAGGCTTGGATCGCATCAACCCGAATGAGATCGAGTCGATTTCCGTGCTCAAAGACGCGGCGGCGGCGATCTATGGCGCACGGGCGGCCAACGGGGTTATCTTGGTGACAACCAAACGGGGAAAAGAGGGCAAGCCGACCGTCACTTACACCGGGAACATGGGATTCGCCACCCCTACCCGATTGCCGGAGGTATGTGACGCTTACGAGTATTCCGTCTTGCTGAACGAGATCAACACGAACGCGGGGGGATCGCCCAAATACACGGACGAGGACTTGGAGCTTTTCCGCAACGGGAAGGATCCTTGGGGACATCCGAACACAAACTGGTATGACGAGGCGATCAAACGGGTATCCCCCACCTATCGCCACGACGTGAGCCTGAGCGGAGGATCGGAGAAATTCAAGTTTTACCTGAACCTCGCCGCTAACGGAGAAGATGGCATCTACAAGAAATCGGCGAACCGGTACGACCAATATAGCGTGCGTACCAATATCGACGCGAAAGTCAATTCCTACTTAGATCTCTCATACGGGACGATCGCCCGCATGGAAGTCCGCCACTATCCGACATACGGGGCAAGCGACATCTTCAGCGCGCTCGTGAGAAGCAAACCGAATCAGGTGGGTTATTGGCCCTCTGGCGAACCCGGGCCGGACATCGAATATGGGCATAATCCCGTCGTCATGGGCACCGATGCCACGGGGAAGGATCTCCAAAAAGATTATTATCTGCAAAACACGCTTAAGATCAACCTAAAGATCCCGGGTGTAGAGGGATTGACGCTCACGGGAAGCGGCACCTACGATAAGTATTTCAAGAACCGGCACCGCTTCGCGACGCCTTACATACTGTACTCATGGGATGGAAACGCCGAGCATAAGTTATCCCCGGGGCAAAGAGGTCCGGCAACTCCCGAATTGTCGGAAGAACGCACCGACCAGACCTTCTGGATGGTCAACGCCTTGGCGAACTACGACCGGACATTCGGGAAACATACGATCGGGATCACGGTCGGTACGGAAGCCGAGAAAAGGGACCAGAACTGGGTAAAGGCGTTCCGGAAATACTTCGTGGCGGCCTCTAAAGAGGACTTGGATTTAGGGGGTGTCAGCGAGATGTCGAACAACGGGAACGGATGGCAAGAGGCCCGGCTGAACTATTTCGGGCGGGTAGCTTACAACTATTTAGAACGCTACTTGGTGGAATTTGTCTGGCGGGCGGATGGATCTTACCGATTCCCGAAAGGCAAACGGTACGGGTTCTTCCCCGGTATCTCAGCGGCATGGAGAGTCTCGGAGGAAAATTGGTGGAAAGAGCATGTACGCTTTATCGACTATCTCAAGCTCAGGGGGTCCATCTCCCAAACCGGTAACGACGCATTATTAGATACGAACGGGAACTTGGATCGCTCGATCCAGTACCTGAACACCTATAAGTTCGCCGGTTATTACTTGTATGGGGATTCTTATGAACCCTACATCGAACCGACCCGTACTCCTAACCCGAATATCACTTGGGAAGTCGGGACAACTTACAATATCGGCTTGGATCTCAAGTTCCTCCAGAACCGCCTGAGCTGGGAAACGGACGTGTTCTATCACCGACGGACGAATATGCTTATTTACCGGAACGCCTCGCTTCCGGAAACATCCGGTATCACCCTGCCTCGCGAAAATCTCGGAAAGATGTGTAACCGGGGCTTCGAGTCGCTGATCGGTTGGCAAGACCGTGCGGGGAAAGTGGACTACAACGCGTCGATCAACATGACGTACGCAAAAAACAAGATCCTGTTCTGGGATGAGGTACCGGGCGTTCCCGCTTACCAACGTTCAACAGGCCATTTGGCGAACACAGACCTTTATTATATCTATGATGGCGTGTTCAAGGATCAAGCCGAAGTAGACGCCACGGCAGCTAAATGGAACGGCGCACGCCCGGGAGACATCAAGTTCAAGGACGTGAACGGCGACGGGAAAATCGACGCGGATGACCGGGTTCGCAGCAACAAAAACGCGGAACCGAAGTTTGTAGCCGGCATAACCTTAGGCGCGAATTGGAATAACTTTGACTTGATGATGCTATTCCAGACCGCCTTGGGCGGAGAGACGTACGTATGGCGTGAAAGAGCGGGCGAGGCCGGCAATTTCTACAAGGAGACCTTCCAGAACCGCTGGACACCCGAGAACCCAAGCAGCGTACATCCGCGTGTATTCAACCGGGAAAACGAATATTGGGTCTCTAACAGGAACACTTACTACTTAAAAAGCACGAATTACTTGCGCTTGAAAAACGTGGAGATCGGCTATACATTCCGGCTTCCTGCCATAGAGAAAGTGGGAATCTCGCATCTACGGGTATATATGAACGCCACAAACCTGTTCACGATCGACGGCGTGAAGGTACAGGATCCCGAGGCGAACGATACCGGACGTGAATATCCGCAACGACGCATGGTGAACTTTGGCGCTACAGTAACCTTCTAAATCCAATAGCATTATGAAAAACATCCATTATATTTTAACGACTCTGGCTCTCGGAGCCACGCTTTCTTTTAATTCCTGCTCAGATTTCATGGATCTATCCCCCACTAACGAGTATGAGGAGGAAGAGGTGTTTAACTCCGCCGGACTGACCCAGGCATTCGTGAACAGGGTCTATGCCTATGTGATGGACGGGGCAAAAGAACATACGACAGACGGATTGACCGACGATGCCTACTTTACCCATAATTATGGGCAGATACCTGTCAATGAGGCAAACGTCTCCGAGAATGACCTCCAATGGTACGACAATGACAATTGCCCATTCAAATGGTCAAGGTGCTACAAGGGCATCCGATACGCGAACTTGATTATCCAGAACGTCGCTAAAGTACCGGAAGACGGGAAACACGACTTGAAGCAAATCGAGGGCGAGGCTCATTTCTTGCGGGCCTACTTATACGCGGAACTGTTACGGGGATTTGGAGGGATCCCGCTGATGAAAGAGGCCGTAGCCGACATGAATGATCTCGACGCAATGAAGCAACCCCGCGCGACGATCAAGGAATGTTTGGACTTTATCCTGGAGGATTGCACGGCCGCGGAGGCACTTCTGCCAAAGACGGTCTCCGACTCTGAGCTCGGACGAGCCACCAAATACGCTGCGACAGCCTTGAAAGCCCGTATCCTGCTTCACGTAGCGAGTCCGCTATATGCGGATCGCACCGTCAATACCCTCGCTTGCAACCAATATGAAGGCGATCGGAACGCGCTGTATAGGCAGGCGAAAGAGGCTGCCGACGAAGTGATCCGCAGCGGTATTTTCGAGCTGATCGATTGCAGAGGGGGCAGTAATACCGAGAGAGCCGTCAAATGGAACAAAATCATTACAACGAACAACAAAGAGCAGATATGGACCCGACAATTCGGGATGTTGTCGATGACAGGGATCGACCGGAATGAGATCCCTAAACAACATGGGCCGAACGGATACCATAACTGGTCTGGTACAACCCCGACACAGGACTTGGTCATGGCATTCGAGTTCGAGGATGGTACGCTGCCACAGGGTATGACTAAACCGGGAGATTTCCAAAAAGGGAATCCTTACAACGGCAGGGAACCTCGCTTCTACGCCACGGTAGGAACGGACGGAAACGAGTGGGGGCGCCCGCGACCCGCTGACGCACGAGGCTTGGATCCCACCCCGCTGGGACGCTTGCAATGCGGCTACTATGAGATGACGGACGGGGATGCCAATATCGAGCTCTCGTTGCCCGACGGTAAAAAAATTAGTTTCAAGGGGATGAACGGCATCGACACCCGCAAGGGACCGATCGAGGACTGGAACGGCTCGTGGACAGGCTATTACGAGCGGAAACTCATCGACCCCACCGTAGACGGACAGAACTACCCGCAAACCGTTCCTTGGACATTCATCCGATTGGCGGAGATGTACCTTATCGCAGCGGAAGCCTGTGTGGAGCTAAACGACCTTGAGGGAGCCATCCCTTATCTTGACGCTCTCAGGGGACGGATCGGCCTGAAGCCCACGAGGGAGGCGCTGATCGCCCAAGGCAAGTCGCTTAATCAAGGAGACCTACGTTCCTTTGTCCGCCATGAACGCAGGGTTGAGTTGGCCTATGAGGGATCTCGCTATTTCGACGTACGCCGATGGATGATAGCTCCCGAGACAAACAACAAGGAACTGACCGGCATCTTAGTGTTCGCCCGGCTAAAACCGGGGAAAACAGCCTACAAGCCTTACATCCACGACGAGAGCACATGGGATTACTTCTACTATGTGCAGAGCCTACGCTTCCGGGAAAAGCGGAGATGGGACGACAAGATGTATTTCGCGCCGATCAAGAGGGACGAGTGTAACAGGAACGAACACCTGATACAGAACCCGGGAATGGAATGAACAAACATCCTTTACATTTTATTCTTTCTGACTTTTAACAAGAAAGCCGCCTCAGCTCACCGTATCGTGAGCCGGGCGGCTTTTTCTTTATTTCCTTTTTTAACGATACGCTACCCCGTCAGGCAAAAATGAATTTCAACAAGAACAAGACCGACAGGCCATACATCGTGAGGCTGATCTCCTTATACTTGCCACAACCTAACTTGACAAGCACGTAGCAAAGCAACCCGAGCACCATACCATCGGCTATGGAGTAGGTGAGCACCATCATGATCATCGTCACGAAAGCGGGCAACGCCTCCGAAATATCGCCCATATCGACCTTCGACACGGAATCCATCATGAAAACCCCGACCAGGACCAAGGCGCCCGTGGTCGCGGCACTGGGAATCAGCAGGAACAAGGGAGAGAACAGCAGGGCCAACAGGAACAAGACTCCTGTCGTAAACGAGGTCAGCCCCGAACGTCCGCCCTCCGCGATACCAGAGGCGCTCTCCACGTAGGTCGTGATCGTAGAGCTACCCATCATGGAACCGATCGTCGTACCGATCGCGTCAGACATCATCGCCTCCTTCACCCGGGGGATATGCCCGTCCTCGCGCATGACACCCGTCTTCGACGCCAAGCCGACCAACGTACCGATCGTATCGAATATGTTCATGAAAAGCAAGGTGAAGATGATGATCGCCATATCGATCGTGAAGAAGCCATCGAAACTGAACTGGCAGAAAGTCGGGGCAAGAGAATGCGGAAGCGATACCGGCAAGAAGCTGTCCGGGATCTCCGTAACGCCCAACGGCACACCAATAGCCGTGCAAATCAGGATACTATAGAACAAGGCGCCTTTCACCCCTCTCCACAAAAGGATACCGCTCAAGAGGATACCCACCATCGCCAGCACCGAGGTCGGGGTAAACTCGCCTAGCATCACGAACGTAGCGGGATTCTCCACGATGATCCCCGAGTTTTTCAAGCCTATAAAGGCGATAAACATACCGATCCCCGCAGATATGGCGTAACGCAAGCTCATCGGGATACTGTTCAAGATCAACTCGCGCACATTCAAGAAGGTAATCAGGATAAAGATCACGCCCTCCACGAACATGGCGGTCATGGCCACCTGCCAGGAATAACCCATGCCTTGTACCAAGGTAAAGGCGAAAAAGGCGTTCAACCCCATACTGGGAGCCTGGGCGAAAGGCAGTTTCGCCATGAAAGCCAGCAGCAACGTCGCGATAGCCGAAGCCAATGCCGTGGCGGTGAACACGGCTCCCTTATCCATTCCCGCCACACTCAAGATAGAGGGGTTCACGGCCAGGATATAACTCATTGTCAAGAAGGTGGTGACTCCAGCCACGATCTCCGTACGGACCGTCATGCCCGACGGATTAAATCCGAAAAGTTTCTGTAACATAATAGGAAGGTTTTATTTCAACGTTTGTCCCGAGGGCGCCATCAGTCGAACGACCATTTCAAGGCCAGCGTAGGGATGACGTAAAAGCCCTTGCGCCCCCCGAAATTCTGGCTGATCTCCACCTCGCTCCCGACGCTCAGCTTGAACTGGTCGCTCACCCGTTTCAGCTTATTCAGGTTCACCCAGATCTGCGGCTCCGTCAGGAAGATGAAATTCCTGTGCTCCGCTCCATCCCCGTAGAAGGTCTGCTCCCGCCACCAGTCAGCGAAACCGCTGAAGGTACACAAGCCATCCTTGGCGAAATGGAGGTACCACGTGCTCGTCAGCTGGAAATTGTTCGGGCTCTTATGCTTCTGGATGTACTTATACATCGCCGTGAAAGTGATCCCCCGCGAGAAATCCGGACTGTTCCACGTATAGGTAAGACCTCCTAAATAGGCATTGTTATACGAGAAGCTGTTCGACGCCCCACCATTATACTCCACATGGATCGAGAATGGGGGCTGCCAGAAACGCAACTCCCGGGCGATCTCCCAATAGCCGGCAGCCACGCCCCGGCTGGTATAATCCATATCAATAAAGAAGAAGGTACTACCCCACTTGTCGGGCTTGAACATCTCGACCGTGGAGGTCAGCACGGGACGACCGTGCAGCTCCTTGTCGTACAGCGAGCTACCGAAATCATAATGCAACTGGACATTCTGGGAACGTCCGCACAGCGCGAAGCCGCAAAAGAGCAAAAAAGCAAAAATCCGTTTCATTTTTATACTTGTTCTGAACGTTTAAGATTCATTCCGAAAACACCCCATCCCCGCCGAAAGGCCTCCCTCGCCTCCGGGATAAGGTCTCAAAAGAAATCCAGGCCACCCCGACCTGATCGCTCAAATTTTTAACAAAGGTAAAAAAAGATGGGCAGAAATTATTCATTTCCGCCATTTTTCCGGGATAAATTTGCACAATCAAAAATAATGCCTACCTTTGCGCCCGTAATCAAAAGACGGGTTACAAAAACGGTGCCATAGCTCAGTTGGTAGAGCAAAGGACTGAAAATCCTTGTGTCCCCGGTTCGATTCCTGGTGGCACCACTTTGAAGAGAGTCGCGTATCGCGGCTCTCTTTTTTTTGTTTTTACCCATGCGTAGAGCGACACCCGGACGCCGGGCGCCACATCGCGTCTTCCTATCCTTCCCCCGCTTCCCCGGCGTTTCGGGAAACCTTCCCCCGCTTTTTCCGGAAAGTTGGGGGACGAAGGAAATTAAAGTCCCCATATATTTGCCCATTCCGGCGGGAAACGCTAACTTTGCCGAGATTTTGAGGAGGAAAGCGAATATGACAGGTCAGGCACATCAGGATCATACGAGGTTCCATTCCGGTTATATGCCGGAGGCCGGTACGCTTTCCCTCAACATTTCGAGGGAGTATCATTTGGTTATATAAAATGCGTTGGTTATTTTTACTAACGCATTTTTTTTGCGCCCATGTACCCTTAGGCTGACATAACATTACAATAATCAACATAACAAACAACCCAAATTACTATGTCGAAAAGTGGTATCAAAAAGGTGATCGTACTGGGCTCCGGAGCCCTGAAGATCGGACAGGCCGGAGAGTTTGACTACTCTGGCTCGCAAGCGTTGAAGGCGCTGCGGGAGGAAGGAATCAGCACCGTGTTGCTCAACCCGAACATCGCGACGATCCAGACCTCCGAGGGAGTGGCCGACAAGGTGTATTTCCTGCCGATCACGCCCTACTTCGTGGAGGAAGTCATCAAGAAAGAACGGCCCGACGGTATCCTGCTGGCCTTCGGGGGACAGACGGCGCTCAACTGCGGGACGAAGCTATACACCGACGGGACACTCGCCAAACATGGCGTGAAGGTATTGGGGACATCCGTCGAGGCGATCATGTACACCGAGGACCGCGACCTGTTCGTCAAGAAGCTCAACGAGATCCAGATCAAGACCCCGGTGAGCCAGGCCGTGGAGAGCATGGAGGATGCCGTGGCCGCCGCGCGAAAGATCGGCTATCCGGTGATGATCCGCTCCGCCTACGCGCTGGGAGGCATGGGTAGCGGCATCTGCAAGGACGAGAAAGAGCTGCTCACGCTCGCCGAGAGCGCCTTCGCCTACTCACCCCAGATCCTCGTGGAGGAATCGCTGAAGGGCTGGAAAGAGATCGAGTTTGAGGTGATCCGCGACAAGAACGACCACTGTTTCACCGTAGTAAGCATGGAGAATGTCGATCCGCTGGGCGTGCATACCGGCGAGAGTATCGTGGTGGCTCCCACCTGCTCGCTGACCGAGAAGGAGCTTGACCTGCTGAAAGACCTCTCCACCCGGACGATCCGCCACTTAGGTATCGTGGGTGAGTGCAACATCCAATATGCCTTCAACTCGGAGACGTGTGACTACCGCGTGATCGAGGTGAACGCCCGCCTGAGCCGCTCCTCCGCGCTCGCGTCGAAAGCGAGCGGATACCCCCTGGCTTTCGTCGCCGCCAAGCTGGCCATCGGCTACGGGCTCGACGAGATCGGCGAGATGGGCACGCCCAACTCCGCGTACAAGGCGCCGGAGGTGGACTACATGATCGTGAAGATCCCCCGCTGGGACCTGACGAAATTCGTGGGCGTGAGCCGGCAGATCGGATCCAGCATGAAGTCGGTGGGCGAGATCATGTCCATCGGGAAGAGCTTCGAGGAGATCATGCAGAAAGGCTTGCGCATGATCGGGCAAGGCATGCACGGCTTCGTGGGCAACAACGACATCCATTTCGACAACTTAGACGAGGAGCTGGCCAACCCGACCGACCTGCGTATCTTCGCCATCGCGCAAGCGCTGGAGGAGGGATACAGCGTGGATCGCATCCACGAGCTGACCAAGATCACCCGCTGGTTCCTCGACGCGCTGAAGAACGTGGTGGATTACGCCAACGTGCTGAAGAAATACGACAAGATAGAGGAGCTTCCCGAGGAGGTGCTGCGCGAGGCGAAAAGATTGGGATTCTCTGACTTCCAGATCGCCCGCTTCGTGGAGAACCCGAGCGGCAACATGGAGAAGGAGAACATCCGCGTACGCAACTTGCGAAAGAAGATGGGTATCCTGCCAACCGTGAAACGGATCAACACCATCGCGTCCGAGCATCCGGAGCTGACGAACTACCTCTACATGACCTACGACGGCACGCCGCACGACATAGCTTATTACCCGAACGACAAGAACGTGATCATCCTCGGCTCCGGCGCCTATCGCATCGGGTCGTCGGTAGAGTTCGACTGGTGCTCGGTGAACGCCGCCCAGACGGCCCGCAAGTTAGGGTACAAGTCGATCATGATCAACTACAACCCCGAAACGGTCTCCACCGATTACGATATGTGCGACCGCCTCTACTTCGACGAGCTCTCCTTCGAGCGTGTGCTCGACGTGATCGACCTTGAGCTGCCGAAAGGCGTGATCGTCTCCGTGGGCGGGCAGATCCCGAACAACTTGGCGATGAAGCTCTACCGCCAGAACGTACCGGTATTGGGCACCTCGCCCGTCTCCATCGACCGGGCCGAGAATCGCCACAAGTTCTCCGCCATGCTCGACTCCTTAGGTATCGACCAGCCGCGCTGGGCGGAGCTTACCAGCATGGAGGAGATCGACGAGTTCATCGAGAAGGTAGGCTTCCCGATCCTGATCCGTCCGTCGTACGTGCTCTCGGGCGCGGCCATGAACGTCTGCCACACGAAGGAGCAGATGATCGAGTTCCTCGCGCTCGCCGCCAAGGTATCCAAGGAATACCCGGTGGTGGTGTCGGAATTCATGCAGGGGACGAAAGAGATCGAGTTCGACGCGGTGGCGATGAACGGCGAGGTCGTGGAATACGCCATCTCCGAGCATATCGAGTTCGCCGGAGTCCACTCGGGCGACGCCACGCTGGTGTTCCCCGCGCAGAAGATCTACTTCGAGACGGCGCGCCGCATCAAGAAAGTCAGCAAGATGATCGCGAAAGAGCTGAACATCAGCGGACCGTTCAACATCCAGTTCCTCGCGAAGAACAACTTCGTGAAGGTGATCGAGTGTAACCTCCGCGCATCGCGCAGCTTCCCGTTCGTGTCGAAGGTGCTGAAACGGAACTTCATCGAGACGGCGACCCGCATCATGCTCGACGCCCCCTACACGAAACCGGACAAGAGCGCGTTCGACATCGACTGGATCGGGGTCAAGGCATCCCAGTTCTCCTTCGCCCGCCTGCACAAGGCAGACCCTGTATTGGGCGTGGACATGAGCTCCACCGGCGAGGTAGGTTGCATCGGCGACGATTTCAACGAGGCGCTGCTCTCCGCCATGATCGCCGTGGGCAACAATATCCCAAAGAAGAATATCCTGGTATCCTCCGGCGCCGCCAAGAGCAAGGTGGACCTGCTGGAGCCCTGCCGCGAGCTCGCCTCGAAGGGATACACCATCTATGGTACGCACGGCACCGCGAAATTCCTGAACGACAACGGGGTGAAGGCTACAGCCGTCTGCTGGCCCGACGAGGAGGGCGACCTGAATATCATGGAGATGTTCAGCAAGCACGTCTTCGAGCTGGTGGTGAACATCCCGAAAGACCACAGTAAGCGCGAGCTGACGAACGGGTACAAGATCCGTCGCGCGGCGATCGATCACAACATCCCGCTGATCACGAACGCCCGCTTGGCGAGCGCTTTCATCGACGCTTTTTGCAGCATGCGGATGGAGGATATCCAGATTAAGAGCTGGCAAGAGTATAAATAACCGAAAATTCGCTATATTCGCGTAGCGTGACACAGGGGGCAAGACCGCACGTCTTGCCCCCTTTTATTATACAGACCATGAGAAGACGGCTATTCATCCTATTTTCGCTCGCGTGGACGGCACTCGTTCTCCGCGCCTCGGTGATAGCTCCTTCCATCCTCGTCCAGAATTACTCCGTGGACGATTACAAGGCGAGCAGCCAGAACTGGGCGATCACGACCTCCCCCGAGGGAACCTTGTTCGCCGCCAACAACTCCGGACTGCTTACTTTCGACGGGAATACCTGGCGCATCTATCCCTTGCCTGACAAGCTCCCGATCCATCAAGTCTATTTTCGCGATGACACGATCTATACCCGGGGAGAGAACAGCTTAGGATATTGGACGCACGATCGCTTCGGCCAGTTGGTTTACCAACCGCTCGACCGCCTTCCACAAGGAATACGCCTCGAAAATCCGCGGGTGGACTACACCCTTTCCCCTGAGATCGAGGGGAAACATCCTACCGCCCGGGCCACGATAGGGGAACTTTACCTGACGGGCACCTCCGCCGACGGCCTCTTTATTACCGATAGCTTAGGGACAATCTTCCACCACCTGGACATCAACAACCAGCTTCCTGACAATATCGTACATGCGATCTACGTACAAGACGAGAACCGGATCTGGCTGGCGTTAGACAACGGGATCACCCAAATCGACATCAATCCCCCGATCGCCATGTTAGGAAGGCGAAACCAGATCGGGAAGCTGGAGGAGGGGACGAAAATAGGCAACCAGCTCTATATCAAGACAAGCTCAGGCTATTTCCACCGGGAGCTGACTTTCGGCGACGCCTTCGAGCGAATCCCGGAAGAGGTAGGCCGACGCTACATCCAACCGCAAGGCCCGGAGAAGGAATCACCGGCGGGCGACCTCTTCAAGAACCGGGAGATATTGGGTCCCTTCATCAACGCGGAGAGTATCCATCCCGTGCCCGACGGACTTTATTGGCTGACCGCCAAGAACGAGGCGGGGCTTTTCTTCAGGGAGCAGGGCATCGGCTCGCTCAAATGCCGCGTCCTGTTCGACAATTACCACCTCAATCTGGTGACCAACGGCCGACGGATCATCCCGCTCGACGACTCGCTCAACTTAGTCTCCACCATGCAAGGGACGCTTCTCATCAACACCCGCCAGCTGATCGAGGCCAGTTTGCGGGGAGCCTCGATGCCAAGGATCATGCACGTGGAGTACCGCGACAAGAAAGGCGTCCACGTATTGCCCCCCGAAAGCCCGGAAATCAGCCTGCCGCATGACTATCAGGAATTATCCCTCTATATCGGGACGACAGTCCTCACCTCCAACCGCCAGATCAGCTACCTGTTAGAAGGAATATCCACCGATTGGTCGCCCTGGCAAAAGGAGGGAGAGATCACGTTCCTTCAACTGCCGGCGGGAGATTATACCCTGCGAATCCGGAAATACGTCCCCAAGGGTCCCTTCTTGGAGATCGCCACACGCATCACGGTGCGCCCTCCCTGGTACGACACGCTTTGGGCATACCTGCTCTACCTCGCGCTGATCGGGGCCACTTGCCAGGCGCTCGCACGGCGCTATTGGAACAATATGCGCAAGAAAGAGGAAGAACAAATCGCGCGCGAACGGCAGGAGGAGCAGCAAAGGCTCCAACGCTTGAGAAGCGAGATGCTGGAGGCCGAGCTGCAAAACAAGAACAATGAGCTGACACTCCAGACAACCGCGCTCGTCAAGCGCAACGAGGCGATCCAGAAGCTACTGGAGGAATTAGACAGGCAGAAGGAGACCTTGGGCGACCGCTACCCGAACAAGCTCTACCAACGCCTCCGCGACCTGATGGAATCGACCCGTGAGGATCCGGCTGACTGGGTACGGTTCGAGAGCTATTTCAACAGCGCCCACCAGAACTTCACGGATCGGCTACGCCACCAATACGCCGACCTGACCACCGGCGACCTGCGAATCTGCTGCCTGTTGCGGATGAACCTATCGACCAAGGAGATCGCCTCGCTGATGAACGTATCCGTCCGGGCCATCGAACTACGCCGATACCGGCTAAGAAAACGGCTATCCCTCGACGGCGAGACAAACTTGGTGGATTTCCTGATGAACTTTTAGGGAAAAGACGCTCTACAATCCGGATTTTCATTATCAACTATTTCACAGCACTTTACGAACCTTTAAAAAGCGGATGAGAAAGAGATGTAGTAATGCGGTCCAAGAAAAAAAGAGATCGCGCAAGCCTTGTTGTAGTCCGGTCATGAGGAAATCAGGCAGGGACGCGCTTTATTCGCGGAAACGAAATCTTTGAATCCACAAGACATGATGAAACACGAATTAGAAAGACACATGAGAATGTTAGAGAAATCAGAAGTGAACAGGCGCCATTTCCTCAAGCTGCTGGCCGCCACCGGCCTGATAGCGGGAGTCAACGCCCACGAGGCGAAAGCCTTCTCAAGTAACGCCAAAGGTAAGATCGTCATCATCGGCGGAGGAGCGGCCGGTATCAGCATGGCAGCCCGGCTGCACAGATGGCTGGACAACCCGGACATCACCTTGATCGACCCCAGCGACCGGCAGTTCTACCAACCGGGATTCACGTTGATAGCCTCGGGCGTGTATCAAGCCGACGATGTATGGAAAAAACAGGAGGATTGCATCCCCGACGGCATCAAGTGGGTCAAGGATTCCGTCGTGGCCGTGGATCCCGTATGGAACCAGGTGACCACGAAAGCCAACGGGAAAATCCCGTACGATTTCTTAGTGCTCACGCCCGGCCTGCAATGCGACTGGGAGAAGGTGGAAGGGATCACCCAAGCCACGCTCGGGCAGGGAGCCGCCAACTCGATCTACGATTTCGAGGGGGCGCAGAAGACCTGGAAGGCGCTGCAAGAGTTCGCCAAGAAAGGTGGACGAGGCATTTTCACCGACACCTACACCAAGCACAAATGTGGGGGAGCGCCTAAGAAAATCTGCCTGCTGACGGAACATTACACACGGAAACAAGGCACGCGCGACAAGGTACAGCTCGACTACTTCACCGCGGAGAAAGAGCTGTACGACGTACCCTATTTCACCAAGCGCCTGCTGGAGATCTATAAGGAGCGGCAGATCCCCATCAACACGCTCGTGCGGGTGAAAGGGGTGGACACCTCAGCCAAGCAGGTACACCTTGAGAAGGTGGAGACAAAAGGCGAGGAGACGATCGTGACTCCCTTCGTGGAGGATTACGACTTCCTGCACTTTACCCCTCCGATGTCGGCGCCCGATTTCGTGCGCGAGGCCGGATTAGGCTGGACGGAAGGCAAGCTGGCCGCCGGAGCCTGGGTAATGGTGGACAAAGAGACCTTGATCCATAAGAAATACCCGAATATCGTCTCTTTAGGCGACGTGGCGGGGATCCCGACCAGCAAGACGTCGGCGGCGGTACGCAAGCAGGTACCTATCGCGGCCAAGAACCTGATCGCGCTCATGGAAGGGAAAGAACCGACCGAGCGATACAACGGCTACGCGGCTTGCCCGATCGTTACCGATTACGGGCACGTGCTGCTTTGCGAGTTCGATTACGACAAGAACCCGGACATCTCGTTCCCCTTCAACCTGATCGACACCTCCAAGGAGCAATGGCTCGCCTGGCTACTGAAGGTCTATATCCTGAAGCCTCTCTACTTCTACGGGATGCTGAACGGTTACGCGTGATCGCTCTCGGGAAGGGACGGTGCGACCGATGCCATTCTTGGCGGATACAAAATAAAGAGACCCGGCTCCATTCCCTGGAACCGGGTCCCCTTTTCTATCGCGAAAGCCTCTTTTCCCCTATGTCACCGCATCTTGTGGAAATAACGGGGCTCATATCCGGGCAACAATTCCGGATGGAAGACCCATATCAGATCCCGCAACAGATAATCCGGATGCAAGGGGAATTCCTCGTAATAGGGAACGACTCCCGTATTACACGTATAGATATTTCGCTCCCGGAAAGCGTCAAAACGCTCATAGGGGGCATACTCCGCGCGCAAGTCCCCATAAGTCATCTCCGTCGGGCGGTTATATTTGATCAGCCACACGTCGGCGTGGATCGCCTTGTCGAGCACGGTCTCGAACGCCAGCGGCGAGCTTCCCGCCCCGGGAAGATACCCAAAGAGGTAATCCGCCCCCGCATCGGCATACAAACAGGCCATATAACTCTCACCCGCCGGCACGTACCAGGAGGAACCATACCGTTTCTCGGCCAATACCGTAGGACGTTCCCCGACCTGGGCGGTCAGCTCCCTCAAGGAAAGATAAGCCTTTTCCGTCGCCTCGAACAGGGAATCCGCCAAAACCTCCTTCCCGAAGAGCAAACCGTAGAAACGGATCCACTCCGTACGCCCCAAAGGTAAGGTCTCCATGTAGTCGGCCCCCTCGATAATCGGTATGCCGATCTTCTCCACCGGCCCGTAACTGCTGTTCTGGAAAGGGGAAGCGATCACCAACTCCGCCCCAATATCGATCATTCTCTCCACGTTTGGGGCGGTAGCCTCGCCTAAGTCCGCGATTTTCCCGCTCCGTATCCCCTCCTGCACGAAGGGTATATCCATATAGCGAGGCTCGCATACCCCGATAATCTTATCCGTTTCCCCCAATTGATCGATGATAGCGGCATGGACCGAGGTATATACAACGACATCCTTCACCGGGACACGTACGATCGTCCCCTTGGGAAGGCCAGTAGGCGGCGTCTTCTCACGGTCTATCAGCAAGTACCGCTGGAGCGTGCGGGTCGTATCCCACGGATCCCGCACCTCCACCTCGGTATAGGCGTCTGCATAGCGGATGGTAAGCCCGCGGGCATAGCGAATCTCCTCCGAGGAGGCGACACTGCCCCCGGCATCCTTTTTCCCGGAAGGCGCACAAGCCCCCAGGCAACAAACAAAGCCTATGATATAAGCACCCCAGCGCATCCGCGGTTCGCGTTAGTCTTTTTGCGCCAAGACGACCTTCATCGGGTTCAATCCCGCCTCAGCCGAAAGGATCAGTCGGCCAGCCGCGTCAAAACCATAGATCGAGCCCGTGCTCGTGAAGTCAGATTCCGAGACATACACGTTGCCTCCAGCGGAACAGAGGCCGTAAGGCTTCGCGATCGTCGTACCATCCTTGATCCATTCCTCAACGGCACCCGTATTCGTATCGTAGCTGATGAAAGTATTCGTCGTGTTCCAGTTCGCATCGTACTGCGAATAATAGGTATAAAGTTTCCCGTCAGCATAGGCCATCTCCGTAGCGTTCGGGCAAGCGGTCAACGGAGTCACGGCATCCGTCCGGGTATCGATCACCTGCAAGGTGTTCAGCACATCAGCGTAATTTCCCATCGAGACCACGTAAACATGGCCGCTCTCATCCGCTTGCAGGCGTGTCGGATTGATCACAACCTCCACTTTCCTCGTTTCCGTGAACGAAGCCAAGTCAACCACCGACACCGTATGGTCGTAACCCACCTCGGTATTGTAGTCCATACCACCAGAGTTCGCCACATAGAGCTTACCGTTCGAGACAGCCATCTGCTCCGGATTACGTCCTACCGCCACGGTTGCCTCCACCTCTAACGACGCCGTATCCAAACGGGCCACATATCCATTGTAATAGGTCGCATACACTTTTCCGCCATCCGAGATCAAGGCGCGCGGTTGTCCGTCAGTCTTGATCTGCTTGATCGACTTCGCCTGCAAATCCGTGATCTCGATCGTAGACTCACCATACACAGCGATGTACATCTTATCGCCATACACGATCATGTCTTGTGCCGTATCACCCAAGCCGCGTCCGTTCTGCGCCTTGAAATAATCCGGTGTCACCTCTCCGGTCTCGACATCATACTTATAAAGGCTGGCATTATTGTGCCCCATACTCCCCGAGTTCAAGAAATAAAGAGCCAGGAAGGAGCCATCCACCGCCAAGTCCTCCACTTTCACGGAAGCGCAAACGGTGGCCTCTCCCGCATCGTTAGCGGCGACTACCAGCAAATAACCGAGATTCATGGTGTCCTCTATCTCAAAAGAGGTCGTACCCACGTTCACCTCGCCCAGCTTCACGTCTTTCGAGGTGGTATTTGAGGAGGCATAGATCACGTACTTCGTCACGCTACCGGACGCCGAAGGCTCTGTCCAAGTCAATGTTCCGCTAATCTTGTCAGCGGCCTCATTCACATCGGTGAAGCTCAACCCGCTCACCGACTCAGCCGGTACGCTGATCACAGGATCATCCTCGTCGCTACATCCCACGAACGAGAACGACATCGCCGCACAGAGGGCGAGGATACTCATAAATTTTCTTTTTTCCATTACGTCACACTTTATATAATTACACTTAATAAGACACGCATACGCTCAGCCGCCAGGAACGGCCGGGCATCGGGTAATACTGGATCACGTCGTAATTCTTATCCGCGAGATTCAGCAGCTCTCCCTGAAGGCGCACGCCCCAGTCCCCGAAACGGAACTCCCTATTCAAGGAAAGACTTTGCTCCACATACGAATCGATCCGGTTCTGCACGATATTCTGCGGCAAGGCATATCGATCCCCCACGGCGGTCATCAGATAAGAGACATTCACCCACCGGCTTTCGACCGACAGGGAAACCGTACCGGAGTGGCGGGGTGTATAGGGGATCTGATCCTTATACGTCTTCCCCGCCGGGTCTGTCACATCCACCGCATACTGATAGGAATACGAGGAGGCGAGCCGCAGACCCATCTTCCACGGCAAAGGGAACCCCGCAGAGAGGTTAACGTCCACCCCCTTGATATTCACCTCGCCCAAGTTCATCATCCGGGCGATATACATGGTAGGCATCACCACGATCTTATCCTCTACCGTATTATAATAGCCATCCACCGAGAGATGGAGGTCGCGCAACCAATCACCAGCCGCCCCGCTCCAAGTAAGCCCCACGTTGTATTGTGAGGTCTCCTCCGACCTCAGGTTCGTATTCCCCATGCGCAGGTAATACAGATCCGTGAACGTAGGTACCCGGAAAATGTCCTTGTAAGAGGCCCTTACCCGGAAGGTACTCTCGGGAAACGGCCGCCACGACAGGCTGACAGCCGGAGAGAGTCGCTTCCGGTCGGCTGGCTTATCACCCGTACGCACCTGATCCGTCATATACGTCCCTAAGAGGCTTCCTGTCACCGTCAGCCGGCTATCCTGATACCGGGCAGCCAAGACAGACTGCGAGGCCCAGCGCCGCGGGTTCGGCCCCTTCACGAAATTATTATCCAGACGGGTACGGGTGAGATCTGTCGTCAGCGCGACAGAGAGATACCTCAAGGGCGTATATAGCACCCCCACCGAACCGTAATATTCCTGCTGGGTATTCCGGTCCACCTGCTCGCCAGCCGCATATTTATCGCTCACGTCGCGATAACGGGTAAAGCCATAGTTATACTTCGCCAGCCCCCGGATCGTAAAACGGTCATCCAGTTTGTTCCTATATCCCGCCTGCACGAAGAAGTTATTGTCCCACAGCCGTTCAGAAGCCTCCTTGTTATACAGGTTCACCGATCCCGGAAGCCCCCGTTCGGAGTCGAAATAGTAAGCCTTGAGAGAGAGCTCCCCGCCACCGCCGAGGTCACCGAAAGCGTTCCCCTCCACATGATACGAACGGATGTCGCTGTTGCGCCGCTTCTCCCGGGTCACCAAGTCACCATTCACCAAGGTATAGGGATACGCCCCATCCGCCCGTGTGAAATCGCCATGCAAAGACGTGCTCCACCGCTTGCCCAAACGCTGGTCGTAATGCAGCACCGGATTGAAAAGCCCGAACGAGCCAGTCCGAACCTTCGCGTAAGCGTTGAACGATTTGTCCCGGAACGTCGGCTTGGCGGTCTGGATATTCAATGCACCTGCCGAGGCATAGACCCGCGCCGTCTGGAAAATATCATCGGATTGCCCTATCGAGAGCGATACCATCTCCACATTATCCAAGGAGAAACGGCTAATATCCACCTGTCCACTTTGCGCGTCGGAGATCGTCACCCCGTCGTAGCTCACCGCGGTATGCTTCGCCCCGAGGCTACGCACCGATACCGTCTTCAACCCGCCGATGCCCCCGTAGTCCTGCACGGTGACCCCCGAGAAGCGCTTCACCGCCTCCGACAGGTCGCGCACCCCCAAACGGTCTATCTCCCCCCGGTTCATCACCTGCAAGGGTACCCCCTCGCGGGTGACGGAACGGCGGGCTTTCTCCACTACCTCCACGCCCGACAGCTCATAATAGGCGGTCGTATCGACCCGCTGCCCCCGAGCGAGTATAGAGAAGCACAGCCATATTCCCAACAGGAACAGCGCTTTTCGCGTCCAATCTCGTATTCGCATAAATCCTTCCGATTTATCGATACCCTCACCCGAGGCACCGAATAACCCGATCCTGGCAGGTTTTCTGGCTCGCCCACCCTTTGTCGGCCACCTTCCCGCCCTACCGGGCAGTGGTAACGAGTTCGCCGGGGTTTCACAGGACTAACAGCTACGGGTACAGCTCCGGATTCGCACCGGATTCCCTTTTACTACCTCTTGCCCGGTCGGGCAGGAGGTACACCTGGATCGACCGCGAATATACGCGTATTTCTCTCGATTCGCAACAAGATCGGATCGAATCCCCCAAGGAGTCTAAAATATCCCAAGTTTTTTAATAAATAAAAAAGGCTATCCAACCATAAATGACTTGGTAGATAGCCTTTTTCATTATTCCAATGCCAGCCGATAAGCTTACTTAATTATCAGCTGCTTGCTCAGTTTCCGTCCGTTCACGAACACCAGCACGAAATATCTCCCGACTGGAAGGTCGGCTACGGATATATCTACCTTCGGTTGATTGAAAGTGTAGCTCTTGAGCAAGGCTGCCGGAGACCAGATCTGCACCTTGTAGCTCCCGTTATTGGCTTGGCCTTTCAACCGTGGGTTAGCGGGGTTCAATCCATCCATAGACAACGTGACGACGTTCGTCGCGGGGTTCGGGGATAACGTCAGGCTATATGGAGAGGAGCAATCGAGAGCCTCCACTTCCCCGGCTTGCACCCAGTTCCCCGCCTGACATCCCATCGAGCGAACCTCGAACGCATACCAGCCCGGGGATACCGCATAGGAAAGGTTGTTCTCGCCTCTGTGCGCTGAGAACGTACGAACCACATTCAAGCTCGGATAACTGAGGAGACGCACCTCATAGCTGTTGATATTGTAAGACGACTCAATCGTGAACGTGTTCGCCGATCGGTTCGAACACCAATAATTCCCGCCATCGAAGGTATTGTTGGCAATGACCACGCAACTCGTGTAACCTCCGCTAATCAACTTTTTCTGCACGGTCCGCGTATAGCTCCCGCTCGTGATGGTAGCCGTCAACACGCCTTCCCCGGTTCCGGTAGAGGTAACCGTACAGGAAGTGTTGCTCTGCGAGGTGATCCGGATCGGGCCGGTACATGACCACGAGATCGACGCATTCGGATAATTGAGCGAATAGGTTTGCGAGTCGCAGACCTGATCCGAGATTCCATCGATGGATAACGGGATATAGGGAAGAAGGAAATCTGAAATGGATAAGATTTTCACATAAGTATTATAATAATCATCCCCTTCACCAAATCCTTCCGAAACAATACCTATTAATACGTTTTGAGAAACAGATGAATCCCATATAGTTAAAGGTCCACCACTATCACCTTTGGATGCACCTTTACCCGCACCAGTTGTTACTACCTCTTGAGGTTCCGTACTTGCAGTAGGAGAAATAATTGAGACATTGACTTTTCTCAGCCTAGTCATCTCATGCTCATCTGGCCAATCAACATCACCAGGTTGTTTTGTACTTCCATAACCTGTTACTGTAACCTGATTTCCAACATTATAGAAAGATTGATTATAAATAATTGTAGCAGGCTTTACACTGGAACTGTTATACGAAGCCAAACTTCGAGAAAGCTTTATTAAAGCTACATCATATTGAGGATGTAGAATTATTTCTTGCACTTCATACAAATTAGATGAAGTCACTTCCGATAACTCTGTAACACCAACAGCTATCTGTGTTGGATTCAAATGTGACATTTCAACAACATGCTTTGCCGTAATAATAAGGTCTGGACCCAGAATAACCCCTCCTCCTTGCCACTTATTCGAGATTTTAATGGCCGCTTGCCACGGAGCTTCCGTTATATTAAATCTGACCCTCCCACTATTTTAGGCTGGGCAATTACCTTTATCTGTAACACAGATAAACACAAAACGAGTAATAACGCAATTTTTCTCATAGAAATTTGTGTTTTTTGTTGATTTATAATGTTAATTAATTCAATTCTTCGATCTCAGGACTTCCTAATCGAATACATCTCACGCTGGAATCAGGAATACATAATGGATGCCTCATAGTCTCACTCATAACATCTATCTCCAATCGCAAGGCCTTCCCATATTGTCCTTTAAATTGCGAAAGAAAATCGTTGTGCGCATAAACCAATGAATCATTCAATTCGAAACCTTCATGTCCACGAAGAATAAGGAATATTCCTTCATCTTCGCATCCGGGATCAGCCACTGTGGCTGTTACCTCTATGGGGAATACTAAATATCCCTCATAGGGAATATGTTCAGAATCTTTCCATAAACCGCTTAAATCGTCCTTGCAAGCCCCAAACATGATAAGAAACCCTGATATGAGTAAAAACAATAGATTTTTCATGATCCATTCCTCCCTTTTAAGGTTAATTCATAAGATTCGACTAAATTAGCTACTTAACCCATGTTTTCCAAATTTGAACGCGCAATTTGTCAGAAAGTATGGCGCAAACTCGATCAGTGAAGCACAAGCCTTCCGACCTCGCCCTTACCCAACACGCCGATATTCCACAAATATCCATAAATATGCCGTATATGACCGGATTTCCCACTTGCGTATCTCTAAGAATTTCCCGAATATCGCGTGCGTAACATCTTAAAATGACAAAAGTGATATGAGCAGTGGCAAATGGATAGGCGGCGTGCTGGGGTTCATCGTGGGCGGGCCGCTTGGCGCCGTGGCGGGCTTCGCGCTGGGAGCCCTTTTCGACGGTAGTTCCTCGTTGATAGATACCGCCTATGGATCGGCGGGAACAGGTAATCCCTATCAAGGGCAATCCCCTTACGAGGGTACCCGTAACAGTTTTCTTTTCTCCATGTTGGTGATGGCATCCTACATCATCCGAGCCGACGGGAAAATCATGCATAGCGAGATGGAGTACGTGCGCGGGTTCCTCCGCCGCAATTTCGGCGAGGCGGCGGTGAGCCAGGGTGAGGAGATCCTGCTCCGCCTTTTCGAGGAGGCGAAGCGCAGGGAGCAGGCCGACCCGGCAGGTTACAAGCTATACATCCGCTCGTGCGGAAACCAGATCGCCCAGAACTTAGGCTATGGGGAGCGGCTTCAGTTGCTCGCCTTCCTCGCCGAGATCGCCAAGAGCGACAAATTTGTCTGCCAGGCTGAGATCGACGCGCTGAAAGAGGTCGCGGTATCGATGGGGCTCTCGGAGAGGGAGATCGAGTCGATGCTGAACTTAGGCGGCAACTCGTTAGAGGATGCCTACAAGGTGCTGGAGATCGAGCCGACAGCCTCCGACGATGAGGTAAGGGCAGCCTATCGCCGCATGGCGATCAAGCATCACCCCGACAAGGTGGCCAACTTGGGCGAGGACATCCGCAAGGCGGCTACCGAGAAACTCCAGAAGATCAACGAGGCAAAAGAGCGCATCTATAAGGAGCGAGGGATGAAATAGGAGAACTCTACCCCCTTCTCCACGACAATCTTTCCGGTAAGGGCATATCTGCCTTTACCGGATTTTTTTCGCCCGTATGTCATGGCCTCGCGTCACCATCCCGGCCCTTTTCCAAAAGCCTGATGGGATTTTTCTCAAGGCACGAGGAGGTTTCCATAAAAAGGCGGGGAAGTCTCCCCCGCGGATCGACCGGGATTTTTTTATACCTTCGCGCCCGATTTGAAATCAGTACTCCCCCAAGCGAGGAAATAGGAGTAACAGAATAGTTCTCAATTAGCAAGGAAGATTTATGATGACAGACAAGGACGTGTTGCTGCTACGGCGCAAACTGGATCTTTTGCTCCGTACCGGGAAATTATTGATGGAGAGCGCCGCGGATACGAACCGGATCGACCGGAACATGAAGCGGGTGGCGGCGTTCATGGGGATCCCCGAGGAGAAATTGCACATCGACATCCGCTGGAGCATGATCATGGTGAACGTGAGCGACGAGCGCAACTCGTTCTCGAAATTCCAGAAGTGCGAGCGGCATGGGATCAACATGACGACCCTCTCCCAGATCAGCCATCTCTCGTGGCGCGCCATCGAGCAGGATTACTCGCTCGACCAATATGAGGAGGAGCTGGAACGGATCGCGAGCCAGCCCCGCAACTACCGTCCTTACTTAGTGGCTGTCTGCGCCGGATTCGCCTGCGGGGGCTTCTGCAAGCTCTTCGGGGGCGACTGGATGGCCTTCTTGCTCGCCTCGATCTGCGCCTTTGTAGGGTTCCGGGTACGGGCCCGCTGCTTAGAGGCCGAGCTCAACACCTACATGAGTATCGCCGTGGCGGCGTTCGTCTCTACCTGCCTGGCCTACGCCGCCTCCTTCTCCGGCCTATCTGAGACGCCCTACCACCCGCTGCTCGCCTGCGCGCTCTTTATCGTGCCGGGCGTACCCCTTATCAATTTCGTGGACGATATGCTCGACAATTTCCTGTTAGTGGGGATCACCCGTGCCGCCAACACGGCGATGATGGTGGCGGCGATGACCTTCGGGATCGCCTTTGCCATGCGGATCCTTGAGATGAACGACGTGGAGATCGACCACAAGTTCAGCGAGCTGAGCATGGTGCCTCACGATCCTTATTACATCTACGCGATAGCCGCGGCGATCTCCGCGATGGGCTTCTCCATGATATTCAACATCCAGCGCCGCCTGCTATGGGTCGTCGCGGTAGGCGGCATCATCGCGGTGTGTACCCGCAACTTCGTAAACTTCGAGTTAGGCTTCGGCCCCGTGATCGGCTCGTTCATGGGGAGCTTCGTGGTCAGCCTGATCGCCGTGAAAGCCGTCCATTGGTTCCACGTGCCCAACCACGTGCTGACCATCCCTTCCGTCATCCCTATGATACCGGGCGTGCTGATGTACCGGTCTCTCTTAGGATTCATCAACCTGCATGGCGTGATCGGCGAGGTGACCAACGCGTTTTTCAACGGGACTAACTCGGCGTTGATCATCCTGTGCATCTCGCTTGGCGTGGCTGTCCCTAACATCTTCGCCCGGCGCTATATAGCGAAAGACCGCAAGCGCCTCCTGCAAGAGGAGCTGGAGAAACGGCGCCTGAGAGGGAAATTCATCGAATGGTGAGCCGCACTGCCTATTTATAGGGATACATAAACGGGCAAAATACATATTTGTAGGTATTGCCCGGGCTGGCAAGTTATCGGATCTTTGCCCGTACCTGAAACATTAAAAACGAGTGAAGATGAAGACGATTGGCATATTCTACGGATCCTCTACCGGGACGACCGAGGGGATAGCGAGACGTATCGCGGAAAGATTAGGTATCAACGACAAGGATATACACGACGTGGCCGGCGCGAGCCCCGCGGATCTGGCCCCCTACGAGGTATTGCTGCTCGGCAGCTCTACCTGGGGAGCGGGCGACCTGCAAGACGATTGGGAGGATTTCCTCGGCAAGATCAAGGGGGCAGACCTGGGCGGCAAGCTCGTCGGGCTGTTCGGATGCGGTGATTCGGCCTCCTTCAGCGATACCTTCTGCGACGCGCTCGGGACGATCCGCGACGGGCTGAGAGGGACTGGCTGCGCCTTTATCGGGGCGACCGCGGCGGACGGTTACTCTTTCGACAGCTCCACCGCCGTAGAGGACGGCAAATTCATCGGCCTCGCCTTGGACGAGATGAACGAGGACGACCAGACCGACGGACGTATCGACCGATGGATCGACACCCTTCGGCGAGAGGGCATCGAGTGACCCGATTCTCCGGACTTTTTTATTATCATAGCGTTCATGTAGCCAACTAAATTGGTTTAGTTCTTTTCGAGGGAGGGGCAGGCCTTACAGGTCGGCCTCTCCCTCTCGCTTTCGGGAAGTTTCCCTTTTTTCTTTTAAATCTTTTTTGAATAACCCGGCGCTCTTTTTTAAGAAACTTCCCGATCAATCTATCAAAAGGTCGCGTATATTCGCGTGAAGCTTCATTTTTAAATTAATCTATCACCATGACAGACAGAAGGACATTCTTAAAGAATCTCTCCCTGCTGACCGTAGGGGGATGGGCCGGATCGAAGGCCCTTGCCGCGACTCCAGCGGCTTCCAAAGAGACTATCGACGCCATTACCGCCGCCACGGAGAGCGCGGGCGCCAAGAAAATCGGATTGCAAACCTATTCATTAGGCCAAGAGTTGCTACAAGACCTGCCGAACGGGCTGAAACGTCTCGCCAAGATGGGCTATACGGACCTGGAGATCTTCGGCTATCAGGAGAAAACCGGGCAGTTCGGCGATTACAATCCCAAGAACACCACCTTCATCTCCCCGAAGGATTACAAACGGATGGCGGAGGATGCCGGACTGCGGATCAGCAGCTCGCACCTATCTCCCTCATTACGCGAATACACGAAGGCCAATATGCCGAAATTCGAGGAGTTCTGGAAGAAGGCCACGGACATTCACGCCGAACTGGGTGTCAGCTACATGGTACAACCCAGCCTGCCCCGCATCGAGAACGAGGATGACGCCAAGCGCGTCTGCGAGATATTCAACCGGGCGGGCGAGATCGCCTCGAAAGCCGGGATACGCTGGGGCTACCACAACCACAGCAACGAGTTCAAGCGGGTGCTGAAGGCGGGCGAGAAACCGGAGCAGAACCCGAATCCTTGGGCGCCTCCCAAGGGCACCTATATCGAGGAGCTGTTCCTGAAGAACACCGACGCGGACAAGGTGATGTTCGAGCTGGACGTCTATTGGGCGGTCATGGGGCAGCAGGATCCCGTGGAGTGGATGGAGAACTACCCGGATCGCTTCAAGCTGCTGCACATCAAGGATCGCTGGATCATCGGCGATTCCGGCATGATGAATTTCCCGAACATTTTCAAGAAGGCGTACGAGATCGGTATCCTCGGCTATTTCGTCGAGTTGGAAGGCGACCGCAAGGGACGTACCCAATTCGAGGGCGTGGAGAAGAGCGCCGCCTACCTCCGCGAGGCATCGTTCGTGAAATGACCCACACCAGCGCGTAACAAAAAGAAAGGGCCTCTCCTCACGGGGAAGCCCTTTCTTGTCTCTTCGGCCTAAGCCTACTAATTAGCGATTATAATTTACTGAATAACTTAATTGATTCGCTTGTAACCATACACGGCTCTGTCGCCCAGTTCCTCCTCGATCCGGAGAAGCTGGTTATACTTCGCCATACGGTCGGAGCGGCTCAACGAACCGGTCTTGATCTGTCCGCTGTTGGTCGCCACGGCGATGTCGGCGATCGTAGCGTCCTCCGTCTCGCCGGAGCGGTGGGAAGTGACGGTCGTATAGCCATGACGGTGCGCCATCTCGATAGCGTTCAGCGTCTCCGTGAGGGATCCGATCTGGTTCACCTTGATCAGGATCGAGTTCGCGCAGCCCAACTTGATACCTTTCGAGAGGAAGTCCACGTTCGTCACGAACAGGTCATCGCCCACCAACTGGCAACGATCGCCGATCCGGTCGGTCAGTTTCTTCCAGCCATCCCAGTCGTTCTCACTCATGCCGTCCTCGATGGAGTCGATCGGATACTCATTAATCAATTTCTCCAGATAAGCGACCTGTTCATCGGAGGTGCGCTTCACGCCCTTTGCTCCCTCGAATTTCGTATAGTCATATACACCATTCTCGTAGAACTCCGAGGAGGCGCAGTCCATTCCTATCATCACATCCTTCCCGGGCTCGTAGCCGGCTGCCTTGATGGCGGCGATGATCGAGTTCAAGGCGTCCTCCGTCCCGTCAAGATTGGGGGCGAAACCACCCTCATCCCCTACGGCGGTGCTCAGTCCGCGGTCATGCAATACCTTCTTCAACGCATGGAATACCTCAGCGCCCATGCGCAATCCCTCCTTGAACGAGGAGGCTCCTACCGGACGGATCATGAATTCCTGGAAAGCGATCGGAGCGTCGCTATGCGACCCGCCGTTGATAATGTTCATCATCGGGACCGGCATCACGTAGGTATTCGTTCCACCGATATAACGATATAAAGGAATGTCCAAATAGTTGGCGGCAGCCTTAGCCACGGCCAGTGAGACACCCAAGATCGCGTTAGCGCCTAATTTCGATTTCGTCTTCGTTCCGTCCAAAGCCAGCATCGCATGGTCGATACCTACCTGATCCAAGGCAGACATCCCCTTCAACGCCGGGGCGATGATCGTGTTGATATTCTCCACGGCCTTCAAGACTCCCTTGCCGCCATAGCGTTTCTTGTCGCCATCGCGCAGCTCCAAGGCCTCATTCTCACCCGTGGAAGCGCCGGAAGGTACGGAAGCGCGGCCCATAACGCCGGACTCCAATAAAATATCCACCTCAACTGTCGGATTCCCTCTTGAATCAAGGATCTCACGTCCTGTAATCTTTTCTATTCTCATCGCATTCATGTTTTAATAAACCGTGGCAAATATAGTTAGGTTTCATGAACTTAGCAATCACCACAAATCACTATTTTCACGTCCGCGAAATACCTACAAATAGGTATACGCTCAGAGTTTCGAGAGGAACCTCTGCCGATCCACCACGTAGCGGACATGGCGTCCCTCGCCGATCACGCCACGCGCGTCGCGAGCCACCACCGAGAAAGTCAGCTTACGCCCGTCCACCTCCTCCAAACGGGCGGTCGCCTCGACCGTCTCGCCCAAGCCGGAGGGACGTGTATGCGAGATCTCCAACAAGGCCCCCACCGTCGTGGAGCCCTCAGGCAAGGCAGGAGCTACCGCCCGCATCGCGGCATTCTCCATCAAGGCCGCCATCGCCGGCGTGGCGAACACCTCCAAATCTCCCGAACCTACCGTCTTCGCCACGTTCTCCGGGCGCACGGTATCCCTACTCGTAAAAGTCAATCCTGTTTCCATATCTACCTTTCTTAATGATTAGCGGATGCCCATCGGCTTAGCGCGGACAATCGCCACACGCTCCCGAGGGGCTCTCCTACGCGAAGGTAAGCGAATTATCCGCATTCTCCCGGGGATAGGCAGCGACTCCTCTCTTCCATCATCTATTTTGGCGTCCTCACGCCCAAGGTTTCCCCGGAAAAGCGTACCTTTGGGCGATCCTCGCGGATCTTTTTCGGTTCATACATAATTAACTTAGACTAAAGATGACATTCTTACAGAAATCCATCGGCTGCCTCGTGCTGGCGCTTTGCTCGACAGTGGCCGCCGCGCAGACGCGGATCACGGACCGGGTGAACCCGATCATCGGGACGAACGGCATGGGGCACACCTTCCCCGGGGCTTGCGTCCCCTTCGGGCTGGTGCAACTCAGCCCGGACACCGACACCATCCCTCACAACGTGGACGGGAAGTATCAACCCCGGGCGTACGAATATTGCGCCGGTTACCAATATAAGGATAGCAGTATCGTAGGTTTCAGCCACACGCATTTCAGCGGGACGGGGCATTCCGACCTGGGCGACTTCCTGCTCATGCCGACCACCGGCCCCCTGAAGCTGAACCCCGGCACCGCCACCAACCCGGATGGGGGCTATCGCTCGCGCTTCTCCCATGAATCGGAAAAAGCTTCCCCGGGTTATTACGAAGTGACGCTGAAGGATTATGGAATCCGTGCCCAACTAACCGCCACCCAACGGGCGGGTATCCACAAATACACCTATCCCGCGGGGAGCGAGAACCAGCGGGTCGTGCTCGACCTGATCCACGGGATCTATAATTACGACGGGAAGGTGCTCTGGGGGCAGGTGCAGGTATTGAACGATACCTTGGTGACAGGCTACCGGATCACGAACGGCTGGGCACGTACCAACTACACCTATTTCGCGTTATCGTTCTCGAAACCGATCATCCACTACGGCTGCGAGGAGAAGGCCAAGGTGGATTACAAAGGGGGCTACGGGAAATTCGACCAACGGGAGAACTTCCCGGACATGGGCGGGCGCAAGCTCGTAACTTACTTCGAGTTTGACCCGCGTACCTCGGATGTACTGGAGGTGAAGATGGCGTTATCGGGGGTAAGCATGGACGGGGCGCTGAAAAACCTGCGGGCGGAGACGGCGAACGCCGACTTCGACCTGCTGGCGGCTCGGGCGGCCTCTACCTGGGAGAAGGCGCTTTCCGTCATCGAGGCGGAGGGCACCGACGACCAGCTCGCCATGCTTTATACCTCGCTCTACCATACGATGATTAACCCCTGCGTCTATACCGATGTGGACGGGCAGTACCGCGGGCTCGACCAGAACATCCATCACGCGGAGGGTTTCACCAACTATACGGTATTCTCCGTATGGGACACCTATCGGGCCTTGCATCCGCTGTTCAACCTCATCAACCGGCAGGTAAACACCGACATCGCCCGGTCGATGCTCAAGCATTACGAGCAGAGCGTGCACCATGCCTTGCCGATCTGGAGCCACATGGCCAACGAGAACTGGTGCATGATCGGTTACCATTCCGTATCGGTACTTGCCGACGCGATCGCGAAGGGGCTGCCGATCGACAAGCAAAAGGCTTTAGAGGCTATGGTAAGCAGCTCCACGATCCCCTACTACGACGGCACGAAAGAGTACATGGAGATGGGCTACGTACCGCTGGAAAGGAGCGGTAGCGCGGGATCCCTGACCTTGGAGTACGCCTACGACGACTGGACGATCTACCAGACCGCCCGGATAGCGGGCGACAGCTCCGTGGCGAACAGCTACCGGAAACGGGCACTCAACTACGCGAACGTGTTCGACCCAGACCTCGGATATGCCCGTCCCCGCCATGCTGACGGACGGTTCAAGGAGGATTTCAGCCTGCTCAGCACCCACGGCGAGGGGTTCATCGAAGGCAATGCCTTGAATTATTCCTTTTACGTGCCACAAGACGTGGACGGGATGATCCGTCTCATGGGCGGAGAGAGGGCGTTCGTCGGCAAGCTGGACTCGCTTTTCGCGATGCATCTGCCGGATGAGTTCTTCGCCCAGACGGAGGACGTGACCAAGGAGGGTCTGTTGGGCGGCTATGTACACGGCAACGAGCCCAGCCATCACATTCCTTTCCTATATGCTTGGACCAACCAGCCTTGGAAGACCCAGTACTGGCAGCGGGAGATCATGAACAAGATGTACCGCAACAACATCGACGGCCTTTGCGGGAACGATGATTGCGGGCAGATGTCGGCTTGGTACATCCTCTCGGCTATGGGATTCTATCCCGTCTGCCCGGGGACAGACCAGTATGTGCTGGGCGCCCCCTATCTCCCTTATATGAGAATCCGGTTAGAGAACGGGAATACCTTCGAGGTGAGAGCCGAAAAGGTGAGCGACAAGAACCGGTACGTACAGGCGGTCAAGCTGAACGGGAAGCCCTATACCAAGGGATACATCACGCAGGCGGATCTGCTCAATGGCGGCACGCTGACTTTCGAGATGGGATCTCGGCCGAACAAGAAGCGGCTGTTCGAGGGTTCGGATCGCCCCTATTCGCTATCTTCCACGCATTAAAACCGGGACGGTATGGAACTTTACACACGGATTCCTTGGACGAAGCCCCGTTTCCAGTTCGATTACGCCGACAGGATCACCCTGATGGGCTCATGCTTCGCCGAGAGTATCGGGAGCCTCCTGACGGAGAACAAGTTCACCACTGACGTGAACCCGTTCGGGATCCTCTATAATCCCGCGTCGGTGGCGGAGGGGCTGCGGATGTTGCTACACCCCGAACGCTTCACGCCCGAGGATCTGTTCCTCCACGAGGGCACCTACCACAGCTTCGCCCATCACGGGCGTTTCTCCTCCACCTCGGCGGACGAGTGCTTGGAACGGATCAACGACAGGTTGTTCCAATCGTCTGATTTCCTACGGGAAGCTACCCGTTTGGTGATTACCTTAGGCACGGCTTATGTCTATCGCCTGCGGAGCACGGGAAAGATCGTGGCGAATTGCCATAAACTTCCCGAAGGTTTATTCGAAAGACGGCGACTATCCGCGAGCGAGATCGTGGAGGAATGGAGGCCCCTGCTTCTCGCCCTTTGGGAACAGAACCCGGAGCTCAAGATCCTGTTCACCGTCAGCCCTATACGGCATTGGAAGGATGGGGCGCACGAGAACCAGCTCAGCAAGGCGACCTTGCTGCTGGCGGAAGAGGCCCTGCGGCAGGAGTTCCCGGAGCGGATCGACTACTTTCCCGCCTACGAGATCCTGTTGGACGAGCTGCGCGACTACCGTTTCTACGCCGACGACATGCTTCATCCCTCCCCCCTCGCGGTGGATTACATCTGGCAACACTTCGTCGGGCACCTCTTGTCGGCGGACGCCCGATCGGCGTTGACGGAATGGGAAGGGATCCGGAAGGCGCTTCTACATAAACCTTTCCACCCGGAGAGCGAGGCGTACGCCGGATTCCTACGGAATACCTTGGCAAGGATAGCGCGGCTCCGCGAGCGGCTACCCTCTCTCCCCCTCGACAAAGAGGAAGAGGAGCTGCGCGGCAAGTTGCGTGAAGCGTGACAGGGAGAAATTTGCCCGCGAATACCCCCGCGGAAATGTCGCCCTCCAATTTAACGTCTGTTCAATATAAGTAAGTTTTCGACCCGCTTCATTTCTTGAAAAAATTCCTACCTTTGATCTCGCTAAAAGAGCGAATCAGATATAAAGTCTAAACCTATTTATAGAGAAGCATGGAGTACGCAATCAAAGAGATCGCCCGGATCATCGGGGCGAAGTCGAACCCATCGCACGACGACACGATCAGCCTGCTGCTGACAAACAGCCGGCGCCTCTCCTTCCCGGAGCGAAGCCTTTTCTTCGCGCTGAAGACCAAGACGAACGACGGGCATAAATATATACGGGACCTTTACAAGCTACGCGTCCGCAACTTCGTGGTCAGCGATATGCTCCCCGAGTTCGCGGAGATGAAGGAGGCGAATTTCCTGTTGGTGAACGACACCTTACGTGCCTTGCAGAAATTGGCCATCTTCCACCGGAAGCGGTTCAACATACCGGTGATAGGCATCACGGGAAGCAACGGCAAGACCGTCGTGAAAGAGTTCTTGTACCAACTCCTGCACAACGAGTTCAACATCGTCCGCTCACCGCGGAGCTACAACTCACAGCTGGGCGTGCCCCTCTCCGTCTGGCAGATGAATGAGCGGCATACGCTGGGCATCTTCGAGGCGGGTATATCCCAGCCCGACGAGATGGAGAAGCTCCAGCCCATCATCGCCCCGACCATCGGTGTCATCACGAATATCGGCGAGGCTCACCAGGAGAACTTCCTCTCCTCCACCCAGAAGTGCATGGAGAAACTGACGCTCTTCAACGACTGCGAGGCGATCATCTATGATGGCGACGACGAGTTTATCTCGAACTGTATCGAGTCGGCCTGCCTCTCCCACAAGGCGATCGTATGGAGCCGCACGGACTCGGAGGCCCCGCTCTTCATCGAGTCTATCGAGAAGCGGGAGACGGACACGGTGATCCACTGTACCCTGTTGGGATTCGACCAGGTGGTGACCATCCCCTTCACCGACGACGCCTCGATCGAGAACGTGATCCATTGCATGGCCGTCATGCTTTACCTGAAACCGACCAGCGTGAACGACGTATCGAAGTTCAACCGTCTGGAGCCGGTGGATATGCGTTTAGACGTGAAGCAAGGAATCAATAATTGCTTGCTTATCAACGATACTTACAACTCTGACATCAACTCCCTGGACATCGCTCTCGATTTCCAACTCAGCCGCAGGGTGGGCAAGCCGCTGAAGAGCACGCTTATCCTGTCCGACATATTCCAATCGGGCACCTTGCCTAAATCTCTTTATAAGAAAGTGGCGGATCTGGTGCACCGCAAGCAGGTGGACCGGTTCATCGGCATCGGGCGCGACCTGAAGGAGTACGCCTCCGTGTTCAACGTGGAGAAGGAGTTCTACACGACCACCGAGGAGTTCATCCAGTCTCCCTCCTTCAAACGTTTCCACGACGAACTGATCCTGATAAAAGGATCCCGCCAATTCCATTTCGAGCGGATCTCCGAGCTGCTGGAGAAGAAGGTTCACGAGACGATTTTGGAGGTGAATCTCGACGCGGTCGTCCACAACTTCAACTACTACCGCTCCAAGTTGCGCCCGAACACGAAGATGGTCTGCATGGTCAAGGCGTTCGCTTACGGGGCGGGATCGTACGAGCTGGCGAAGACCTTGCAGGAGCATCGTTGCGACTATCTCGCCGTGGCGGTGGCCGACGAGGGTGCCGAGCTACGGAAAGAGGGCATCTCGATCCCGATCATCGTCATGAACCCGGAGTTCAGCAGCTTCAACGTGCTATTCGAGAACCATCTGGAGCCGGAAGTATATAGTTTCCGGCTGCTCGACGCCATGATCCGCGAGACGGAACGCCGCGGGATCACCTCCTATCCCGTCCATATAAAGATCGACACGGGGATGCACCGCTTGGGCTTCCAACCGGACGACGTGCCCGAGATCTGCGCCCGGTTGCGGTCGCAGTCGGGCTTGGTGGCACGCTCGGTGTTCTCCCATTTGGCGGGAAGCGACTCGTTCGTGTTCGACGACTTTACCCACTTGCAATTAGACCGGTTCACGCAGGCGGCCAAGGCGCTCGAAGAGGGGCTTGAATACCGGGTCATCAAGCATATATTGAACTCGGCTGGCATCGAGCGCTTCCCCGAGTATCAGATGGATATGGTGCGCTTAGGGATCGGGCTGTACGGCGTCAGCGCGTCAGGGCAGAAAGGCTTGCGGAATATCAGCACGCTGAAGACGACAATCCTCCAGATACAAGACGTGCCCGCGGGCGACTCGATCGGTTACAGCCGCCGGAGCTACGTAAAAAGGGACTCCCGGATCGCGATCATCCCGATCGGATACGCCGACGGACTGGATCGCCATTTCAGCAATGGCGGGGGCGAGGTGGTCATAAACGGGCACCGTTGCCCGATCATCGGGAACATCTGCATGGATGCCTGCATGATCGACGTCACCGACATCGACGCCAAAGAGGGAGACCAAGTCATCCTTTTCGGGGAAGAGCTGCCCGTAAGCGAATTGGCGGACAAGCTGAATACGATACCCTACGAGATACTGACCTCCATCTCGCCCCGCGTTAAACGGGTCTATTATCGTGAGTGACTTGCGTATATAGCTCATTATACCTATTTTCGCGCCGTAATCAATAGTAAAAGGTATGAGTCATAATTTATTAAAAGGCAAAAGAGGTATTATCTTCGGCGCGCTGAATGATATGTCCATCGCCTGGAAAGTGGCGGAGAAAGCCGTCGAGGAGGGCGCGACAATCACGTTGAGCAACACACCGATCGCCGTCCGTATGGGACAGATCGACGCGCTCGCCGAGAAATTAGGAGCGCAAGTGATACCCGCCGACGCCACAAACGTACAAGACTTGGAGACCGTTTTCTCGAAATCGGTCGAGATCTTGGGAGGCAAGATCGACTTTGTGTTACACTCGATCGGAATGAGCCCCAATGTCCGCAAAAAACGCACGTATGATGACTTGGATTACGATATGCTGAGCAAGACGCTCGACATATCGGCGATCTCTTTCCACAAGATGTTGCAGGTAGCCAAGAAGCAAGACGCCATCGCCGAGAACGGTTCTATCGTGGCGTTGAGCTACGTGGCAGCACAGCGTACGTTCTTCGGATACAATGATATGGCCGACGCGAAGAGCCTGTTGGAATCTATCGCCCGCAGCTTCGGCTACATCTATGGCCGCGAGAAAGGGGTACGGATCAACACGATCTCCCAATCCCCCACGCTGACCACCGCGGGAAGCGGCGTGAAAGGCATGGATCACTTGATGGATTTCGCCAACAGGATGAGCCCGCTTGGTAACGCCAATGCCGAGGAATGCGCGGACTACTGCGTAATGATGTTCTCCGACTTCACCCGCAAAGTCACGATGCAGAACCTGTATCACGACGGCGGATTCTCAAGCATGGGCATGAGCCTGCGGGCCATGAACCAATACAGCCAAGGGTTAGAGGAATACACCGACGAGAACGGACACATCATTTACGGTTAAATATGCTAATCAAGATCTACCCGGAGAACCCGAATCCCAAAGAAATAGACAAGGTCGTCAAGGTCCTGGAGGACGGCGGCCTTGTCGTCTATCCGACCGACACGGTGTACGCGATCGGTTGCGACGCGCTTAACGTCCGTGCGGTGGAGCGGATCTGCCGGATGAAGGGAGTCAATCCGCAAAAGAGCGACCTATCCATCATCTGTTACGACCTATCCAACATAAGCGAGTACGCAAAGGTGAGCAACGCCGCCTTCAAGCTGATGAAAAGGCACCTGCCGGGTCCGTTCACCTTCATCTTGCCGACCAGCGGCGAACTGCCCAAGATCTACAAGAACCGTAAGGAGGTAGGCATACGCGTCCCCGACAACAATATCATCCGTACCTTGGTGAACACGTTAGGGAATCCCATCCTTACCATGTCTATCCACGATGAGGACGAGATGATCGAGTACTCCACGGATCCGGAGCTGATCGAGGAAAAATACGGAAGCCGGGTGGACATCGTGATCGATGGCGGATATGGGGGAATTGAGCCCTCGACCGTAGTGGACTGCACGACCGACTCTTTCGAGATCGTGCGCCAAGGTAAGGGCGAGCTCCTGCCATAACCGTTTCCATCCACATGAAGAGAACGGTCTCCTGAGCCGACAGAAAAGGCTCAAGAGACCGTTTTTTTATCACCTCCCGACGAGGATCCTTCCGGAGGTCCAGCTATCCACCGCGATCTCGATACGATCTTCCGGCAAATCTGAGGGGAACTCCAACCGGACCATCCGCCGGTCGCCCGGCATCAGGGTGACATAATTATCGGAATAATGCACGGGGAGGATCCGCTTACCGGTCTGCTTGTCGAGCACCTTGACCCGGTTGAAGAAGGAGATCCGGTCGCCAGCCGCCATCCGCAGCGTACCGACATAGCCCTTATCGCCCCGGGTAAGCTCCAGCTCAAGCGAAGGTTTAGACTCAGGCAGCTCCGAGAGGGTAGTATAATCCTTCGGCTCCGTGGTCAGCCAATAGATGTTAGGCGCATCCCCGTCCACCGCCAAGCGAAGGAAATAAACCCCTTTCACCCCATCTGGCCGGGGGACATCCACGATCTCCCGCACCGTATTGGCCGCGGCGTCCGTACGTATGGTATTATCCCACAGCAGCTTCCCATCCCGGTCGTACAAGCGTGCGGATACCTCCAGCGCCTTCCTGTCCTCCAAGGTAGTATTCAGCACCCCCACCTTACGGGAAACGGGATTATAGTAGGCATGAAGCGGCGCGCAGCCCTGCCGGGTACCATACAGAGAGGCGTTCACGTCGAGCGACCAATCGTACATCTGCCCGCGCAAGGAGGTCCAGGGATTCTGGGTCTTCCAGATCAAGATCCCCGTGTACCAGTCCCAAAGGCGCGAAGCCCAGCCCTCCATGAAGCTCCGGTACTGGTCGTAATTCACCACCTGAGCGTATTTGCAGTAGGTCTCGATGTCGGTCACCTCGCCATAGCGTTCCAAATGATCGCCATAGCCTAAGTCCTTATGATATTTCCACACCGGGTTCCGGGTGATCCCTTTCCGGGGGAAAGCCGCCAGATCCGCCTCCTCCATCATCTCGCGCATACTCTCCACCTCGGGCGATCCCACCGATCCCGCCTCCGGGTTGAAGGGGTGCGAGCGGAAAGTGAAGAACCATTCCGGCTCCTGTATGCCGTAAGGGCCATCCCCGTTATCGCCCAAATAATTACGGGTGAAGAGGGTATCGGTGGAGTAGCTCACGAAAAGCCTGCCGGGATCCAACCGGGGGAAGACCTCCTCCCGCAAACGCCGGTCCACGTCCTTCGCCAACGGCCACTCGTTCGCCCCACACCAGAAGCAGAGGCTGGGATGGTTGCGGATCATCTTCACCTGATCCTCCACCGAGGCGATGAACAGGTCGTGGTTATCGGGATACTCCCAACGCCGTTCCCGCGAGTCTTTCTTGGTAGGATCCTCCCAGGCGCCGTTACAGTCGCCGCTGCCCCACAGATCCTGGAAGACCAAGAGGCCGAACTCATCGCAAGCGTCGTAGAACTCCGGCCGTTCCAGCAACGCCCCGCCCCACACGCGGATCATGCGCAGGTTCATCTCCGCGTGGAAACGCACCTCGTCGCGATACCGCTCCGGGGAAAGGCGCAGCAGCCAATCGGAATTGATGTAATTGCCGCCCGTGACGTAAATCTTCCGCCCGTTCACGAAGAAGCGTCTTCCCCCATTATGGGGATCCTTGTCCGAGGAGATCTCGCGGATGCCATAGCGCGACCGTAGCCTATCGCTCACCGCCCCGTCAAGCTCGAAGGAGAGATCCATGTCGTAAAGCGGTTGCCCGCCGATACCGTTCGGCCACCACAGGCGGGGATTGTCTATCGCGATCGGGTCCAAGCTCACCGTCGTCCGCTCATGCGGGGCGAGGGTGACCGTCCGGGTAAGCCGCCTGCCATCCGTGGCGCAGACCAACGAGCCTTTCAGCTCCTTGCCGGAGGTATTTTCCAGCTCCACCGAGGTTTCCACAAAAGCTCTCGATTGTTTCGCGGAACGCGGGTCACGGATTCCGGGGACCTTGGTGACGATATAGGGAGCGGAGAGGCGCACCCGCCCGGTCGTGGTGAGCGACACCTCGTCCCAGATACCGGTGTTGCGGTCGCGCACGGGCTGTATCCAGTCCCATCCCGGCGTATATTGCATCGTGTTGTCGCGCGCGATCTGCCCGTCGCCCCCCTGCCCGCCATTCGGGTTGCCCGGATGGGTCGGGGGATATACCAGCACCGCCAATACGTTCGGGGCATCCGTACGGAGATACGGGGTCACCTCGAACGATCGCCGGAGGAACATCCCCTCGTGGGTCGTCGGGTTGATGCGCTTTCCGTTCAGGAAAATCTCCGCCTTATAATTGATCCCCCTGAAATTCAGCCACACCAAGCGGTCGGCGGGCAGACTGCCCACCTCGAACTGGCAAGCGAACCAATAGGTATAGAAGTCGTTGCCCACCTCATAAATATCCGGGATCAGCTGATTGTTCATCCCAAACTCCGGGGCGGGATACATCCCGTTCTCCAACAAGGTCGTAAGCACCGTCCCCGGCACACGGGCGGGCAGCCATCCATCCTTGTTGATCGGGTGGGCGCTCAAGCGATTGCCATCCACCCTCACCTCATCCGCCCTACGGGCATACCAGCCCGTATGCAAGAGGCTCTTCTCCCCCGGCCCGGGGATCCTCAAGGCCTCTGCCGATACCGCCAGCGGCACGAGCCAACAAGCCACGCACAGCCAGCATACTAAATCCATACACCTTTTTCTCATACATTCTTAGATTTGTGTTGACGAAAATTCCCTAAAAATAAAGAAAGACCTCCCCAGTTCATAGGAAGGCCCTTCACATATACGTTTATTTAACAGATCAACCTCGCGGGCGATCAGAAGTTACCCACTCCGGCCTTGTCCCACCAGACGTGCGTACCGCCCTTGTCGCCCGAGATCGACCCGGTATTCTCCTTGTTGAGCAGCTCGATCCCTTTCTGGAGCTCCTCGTTGTTCGTGTTGATCTCCACCGAGGAATAGATCATCCGGCGGATCTGCTCGTTGGTATCGATCTCCCCGTTGCTCAGGTTCACCCGGTTCGGGAAGAGTTTCGGATAGCCCGTACGGCGATACTCAGCCCAAGCCTCGCACGAGAGCGGGAAGTTGGCGATCCACTTCTGGGTGATGATCCGCTGCAACTTCTCCTCCTTGCTGGCAGACTCGTCCCACTTCACGCCCAAGGTGTTCATCGCCTTGATGCTATTGACCGCCTTCACCGGATCCACGAAATCAGCCTGCCCGGTCGTACCTTGCAGATAGGTGTCGATCTCGGCGTCGGAGATGGAGGATACGCCTGCCAACGCGCCCCGGTAGCTCAGCTCGTTCTTGATGGAGACACGTACACCCTCCTCATAGAGATCCTTGGCGCTACCGCCCATATTCCAGCCGCGCAAGGCTCCCTCAGCGCGAAGGAAATAGCCCTCTGCCACCTTCATGACGGGGAATGGCAGGGTATAGGAGCAAACCACCTTCGAGAAATTGCTCCACTGATTCGGTTTCGGAGGCAGGTTGCAGCCCCCGCGGATACCCAAATAGCGTGTATCCTTGGCGATGGTAGAGCCATCCTCGCAAGCCACGGCCGCCTGGTTCTTCGTCACGTACAACGGCAGACGCGGATCCTTGAAGCCTTCCAAGATGGTGATCAGGCTGGCGTTCATGCCGCAATCTCCCCACTCGAACATACGGGTCAGCTCATTGCTCAGGCCCTGGTTGATCAGGATGTCGCGATCAGCCGCGGTCAATACGCCGGCGGCAACCGCCTCTTCCGCCTTTTGCTTCGCCAAGGTCGGGTTCACTTTCACGATACGCATCGCCATACGCAGCTTGAGCTGGTTGGCCACCTTCCGCCACAAGGCGATGTCGCCATTGCACCAATAGTCGAACGCCTGCATGTCAGCCACGGAAGCTGTCCCCTTGAAACCGGCGATCGCCTCGTCGACCAGCTTGAAAAGCGCGTTATAAATATCCTCTTGCGAGTCGTAGGCGAAAGAAGCCCCGTGCGTGGGATCCTCGATCACCGAGCTGTAAGCCACCGGGCCGTAGGCATCCGTCAGCATCTGGATCGAGTAAGCCTGCACGACGCGCATCATCGATCCGTAATCGCTCAGCCCCTGCTCGTCGCAATAGGCGATCAATCGGCGCGTATTGTTGAAGAGGTGCAGATAGACGTTCTCGTACATTCCGCCGCAGAAGTTACGGTTCAGCGCGTAATCCACGTTACCGGAGCCGTTGAAGTTGTGCGGGGTCATGAAATAGCCGCTGAACAGATCGACACCTAAGTTAAAGCAAAACTGGAACATGTTCTCTTGCGGCGCATAGACATACGAGAGAGGCTCCTTGAATTGCGCCGAGAAAGGAAGTTCATTCGGATTGACCTCGTAAGGATCCGTGTTCAACTTCTCGAAATCTTCCGTACAACCAACGGTCATGAAGCCCGCGGAAACCGCCAAGGCCATCAACGCGACAGGTTTAAATATATTATTCAGTCTCATAAGATTTACCCAAGATTTTAGAAATTAAGTTTTAAATTCAAGCCAAAGCTGCGCGACGAGGGCAGGGCGAACATATCCACTCCTTGCCATCCGTTCCCGGTACCGGCAGCCACGTCGGGATCCATCGGGGCATCCTTGTAGAAGAAGAACAGGTTACGTCCGATGATTGAGGCCGTAAGGTTCTTGCCCGCACCCATAAGGTTACGGAAAGTATAGCCGAACGAGAGCTCGCGCAGCCGGACGTTGGTCGCGTTATAGACATATTGCGAGGTCAGGATGTTCGAGTTATAGCTGGTTCCGCCCGTAGTGGTAAAATAAGCCTTCGGATCGAACGACACGCCATCCACGACAACCGCTCCCGCGTCGCGGGCATCGCCCGAGCGTTCGGATACGCCCCAGCCGTCCAAGGTAGCTTCCGTCATGGAGAATACCTTACCGCCCACCTTCGAGTCGATCAGGAACGACAAGGTGAAGTCCTTATAGTGGAACGTATTGCTCCAACCCATGTTCACTTTCGCGTTCATATCGCCGACATAGACCAGATCCTTGTTGTCGGAGCCTGCCAAGATCGGGGCGCCAGCCTCGGTCTTCAGGGGCTTTCCGTTCTCGTCGCGCTTCAGATCGCGCACATACAGGTCACCGAAATGGCCACCCTCCTTAAGGATCACGTTAGCGCCGGTGCAATAGCTTGCCAAGGTCCAGTCCTTCAGCTCATCCGCCAGCTCGATAATCTTGTTATTGTTAAACGCGAAATTGAAATTCGTGCTCCAGCTGAAATTATCCGTGAAGGCGTTGTACCAGCCGAGGCTCAACTCGAAGCCTTGGTTCTCCACGTTTCCGGCGTTGATATAGCGCTTTCTCAAGCCCGTCTCCCAAGGAGCGGTGATGTTGAAGTACTGGTTTTTCGTGTTTGTCTTATAATACGTGAGGTTCACGTTGAAGCGGTTCTGGAAGAAGGTACCGTCGAATCCCACCTCCAAGGAGTGCGTCTTCTCCGGCTTCAAGGTCCTGAACGCCGCCTCCTCGGGAGGATTGATCGTCCCTTGGTCGCCCAGCCGATAACGCTTGTTGGAGGCATAGATAGGCACGTCGTTACCTACGATAGAATAAGAGGCGCGCAGCTTGAACAGATCCACGTTCTTCCCGAAATCAATGAACTTATCCAGCAGGGCGCTCACGCCGACCGACGGATAGAAGAACGACATGCCCTCGGTATAGGCGAGCGCGGACGACCAGTCGTTACGTGCGCTCAAGTCGAGGTACAGCCCCTCCTTGTAACCCAGTTGGGCGGTCGCGAAGACAGAGTTCAGCCGTTTCTCCTTCAGAGACATCGTAGTCGTCAGCTTATAGTAGTTGTTCGGCGTAAAGATGTTCGGGTAATACGCTCCCGGGGTCACCACGCCGTTGTTCACGGCGAACTTCTTATCGCCCCAACCGATCAAGTCCAAGGAGGAGGCGCTTGTCTTCGTGAAGCTGCCACCAGCCGTTACCGACAGCGAGTAGGTATCTTCCCACGTCTTATTATAGCTTGCCAGCGCGTCACCGTAGAGCTGCTCGCTGAACACCCGCGAGTCTTTCATCGTACCCAGCAGGTTACGCTCGGCGGTACTGGAGGCATACTCGTTCATGTACCACTTCTCGTCGCCCCGCTCGTAGCGCAGACGGCCCGTCACCGAGAGACCTTCCATTATATCGTAGCGCACGCTTCCGCCGAACTCATAGCGGTTACGGTCAGACACCGGCTTCTGGCGGTTCAGCATCCAGTAGGGGTTGGAGAACTGCTCCTGCTTCGTATTGGTCCAGTTGTGCACGTTCACGTTGCGGATACCGTCATATACCTCGAAGTTGTCGTGATAGCCGTCCCAATCCTCGCCTCTCGGGAAGAGATAGGCGCCGGTAAGCGGGTTATTCAGGTAGCCGGCGGCCGGCTGGTTCTCGATATGCTGCTTGTTGTAGCGGGCGCTCACGTCTACCTGCACCTTCTTCCACAGGTTAAAGCCCACCTTGGCCAGCAAGTTATGGCTCAGGTAATCGTTCTCCGGCATGATACCTCCGGAAGCCACGTTCGCGTAGGAGAAGTAAGAGGTGATGTTCTCCGTACCGCCCGAGAGGGAGATCGAGTTGTTCGCCGTATAACCGGGGCGGAAGAAAGAGCGCGCGTAGTCAGGCGCTTTCGAGGCGAGTTTATCGCCCCAGCTGAAAGTTCCCTCGTCGCTGACACCGTAATGATCCTGGAACTTGGGAAGCGACATGGCCTGCTCCACGGTCGTGTTGCTCGACACGTTGATCGCCACCTTGCCCGCCTGGGCGGATTTCGTGGTGATCATGATCGCGCCATTGGCGGCCACCGCACCATACAGGGCCGCTGCCGAGGCTCCTTTCAGCAAGGTGATCTGGGCGATGTCGTCGGGGTTGATGGTCGACATGGCGTCGCCGCCGTCGCGCTGGCCACCATACGACATCTTCACCTGCGAGTCGGAGACGGTCATCATCAAGGGCACGCCGTCCACCACGATGAGCGGCTGGTTGTTCCCGCTGATCGACTTGTTCCCGCGGAAGAGGATCTTGGAGGCTCCTCCGGCTCCCGTGGAGTTCGGGGTGATCTGCAACCCGGCGCTCTTGCCTTGCAGCGAGTTGATCAGGTTCACGTTCTTGATCTCGTTCAGATCCTTGCCACCCACGGTCTGCGCCGAGTAGGTCAAGGTCTTCGACTCACGCTTGATACCCATCGCCGTGACCACCACCTCGTCCAAGGCTTCCGATTCGGATTGCATGGCCACGTCGATCCGGGTACGCCCGTTCACCGGCTCCTCTACCGTACGCATACTTAAATAAGAGAATACCAAAGTAGCGTTCTTGTCCACCTCCACGGTGTATTTCCCGTCGAAATCGGTAATCGTACCGACTGTCGTGCCTTTCACCAGCACGTTCACTCCCGTCAGCGGCTCATTCAGCTCCTTGTCGGTAACCACTCCGCTAACCGTCAGTTTTTGCGCGTATCCCATCACGCATAGGAACAGTGCGCATAATAAAGAAATTGACTTTCTCATGAAAAAATCACGTTTGATTAAATGTTTTGACTGTTTGTGTCTCGTGTAAACATAAATAGGCTTGCCCCTCCCCCGAAAAAAAGAGAAGAGCCGCTCAATTGGCATGATGTCTGTCTCGATCTTCCTTCATAGGCATTTCTTTAGGTTTGACGTTAACTAAAAACATCCGTCTTTTATTTAAATTTTCTTGACGTTGTTGTCATAAAAACATCGAAGTGACCTGAAAAGTTCATCCCCGCCTTTTTTTTAACAATTGGCGAGCCGTGAAAAGGGCTCCCCGATCCCCCGGAATTGGATGGATTGTCCTACATTCGCGAAGATGGAATCAACAAGACAGACTATGAATTGGAACCAGCTACTCTCCGGCAAGCGGTTCGGCATGGAGGAGTATCACGAGCGCAAGCATGAGCGGACCGATTTCCAGCGCGACTACGACCGGCTGATCTTCTCCTCCCCCTTCCGGCGGTTGCAGAACAAGACGCAAGTATTCCCCCTCCCCGGCAGCATCTTCGTGCACAACCGGCTCACCCACAGCTTAGAGGTATCCTGCGTAGGGCGCTCCTTGGGCAATAACGTGGCGAAGGGGTTGCAGGCGAGATACCCCGACGGGAGCGTCAACTTCCCGGAGATCGGGTCGATCGTATCGGCGGCCTGCCTCGCCCACGACATGGGGAACCCGCCTTTCGGGCACTCCGGCGAGCGGGCCATATCCGCCTATTTCTCCGAGGGGAACGGGAAGAAGTTAGAGGAAAAGGTACGCGCCGAGGGCGGACGATGGGAGGATTTCGTCCACTTCGAGGGCAACGCCAACGCGATGCGCCTGCTCACCCATCAGTTCATCGGGCGACGTAAGGGGGGCTTCGCGCTCACTTATTGCACGCTGGCCTCCATCGTGAAGTATCCCTACGCCTCGATCCACGCCGGGAAGAAGGGAAAATTCGGCTTTTTCCAGTCGGAGGAGGAGAGCTACCTCCGGATCGCCCACGAATTGGGTATAGGCCATCACCCCGACGATCCGCGGAGATACCTCCGCTACCCGTTAGTCTATTTGGTGGAGGCGGCCGACGACATCTGCTACCAGGTCATGGACATCGAGGATGCCTGCAAGCTGCATATCCTGACCACCGAGGAGGCGATCCACCTGATGCTGGATTTCTTCGAGGGAGAGCGGCTGGAACATATCCGGAAGGTGATGCGGATGGTGGACGACACCAACGAGCAAATCGCCTACCTGCGCTCCTGCATCATCGGCCTGCTGGTAGACGAGTGCTCAAGGGTATTCCTCGAGAACGAGGAAGGGATACTCGACGGCAGCTACGACAGCCCGCTGATCGAGCGGATCGACGGGCACGCCAAGCAAGCCTACGCCAACTGCTCGGCGACCGCCTACAAGAAGATTTACCGGGCGAAGGAGGTGCTCGACATCGAGCTGGCGGGTTACCACATCTTCAGCCACCTGATCGACAGCCTCACCGAGGCGGTGATGAACCAGGAGCACGCTTATAGCAAACTGTTGCTCCAACGGATCCCGGAGCAATACGACACCAACGCGGCGACCACCTACGGGAAGATCCAATGTGTGCTTGATTATATATCGGGAATGACGGACGTGTACGCGCTCGACCTCTACCGGAAGATCACCGGGATGAGCCTGCCCGCCGTATGACACGCTAAAATTCCTCGCGATACTTGCTTTCCGAGCGATCCTCCAAGATGCTCAGGTAGCTCTTGTAGCGCGACTCGCTGACCGTTCCCTCCTTGACCGCCTGGATGACGGCGCAGCCCGGCTCGTGCCGATGTGTACAATTGTTGAAGCGGCAGTCGCGAGCCTTCGCGAACAGCTCGGGGAAGTAGTGGGAGATCTCGGCGTCGGTCATCTCGATCGTCCCGAAGCCTTTTATCCCCGGAGTGTCAATCAAGTAGCCTCCCTCGGGCAGGGGAATCATCTCCGAGAAGGTCGTGGTATGCGTCCCCTTGTTGTGATACTCGGAGATATTGCCGGTACGGAGGTTCACGCCCGGCACCAACTGGTTGATGATCGTGGATTTCCCTACACCGGAATGGCCGGAGAGCAGGGTGATCTTCCCGCGCAAGTCGGCTTTCAAGGCATCGAGCCCCTCGCCGGTACGGGCGCAAAAGGTAGAACAGGGATAGCCGATCGAGGTATATAGGTCGATGAGGGAGTCGAGCGTCTTGCGGTCGTCCGTCCCATAACGATCTATCTTATTGAACACCAACTTGACGGGGATACGATAGGCTTCCGCCGTGGCGAGGAAACGGTCGATAAAGATAGTCGTGGTGATGGGGTAGTTCACGGTAGCGATCAGCAGCGCCTGATCCAGGTTGGCGGCGATGATGTGCGCCTGTTTCGACAGGTTGGAGGCGCGTCGGATGATGTAATTCCGCCGTTCCTCGATCTCGGAGATGAAGGCGGTCCCCTCCTTGTTGACCTCGATCACCACCCGGTCGCCCACCGCCACGGGATTGGTGCTCCGGATCTCCTTGAGGCGGAAATTCCCCTTGATCTTGCTCTCGATGGTCTGCCCGTCCTCGGTACGTATCGTGTACCAGCTGCCCGTGTTCTTCACTACCAGTCCTCTCATACTCACTCACGAAAATAAGATTGGCAGCCGACAAGCGCATCTTTGCCGCGCGATATGGACCGCACGGCTTCCGCCCTTATCACCTGCCAACCCGGTCAAACGATTAAACGGTCATGATCTCTTTCTCTTTCAAAGCGTACAGCTCATCGATCTTCTTGATGAACTTGTCGTGCACCTTTTGCACCTCGGCCTCGGCGTCTTTCTCCACGTCCTCGGGGACACCGTCAGACTTCACGCTTTTCTTCAGGGCCTCGATCGCGTCGCGGCGCGCGTTGCGCACGCTGATCTTCGCGTTCTCCGCCTCCTGCTTACATTGCTTCACCAACTGGCGGCGGCGCTCCTCTGTCAACGGGGGGATCCCCAGACGGATCACCTCGCCGTTGTTCTCCGGCGTGATACCCACTTCCGAGTCGAGGATACCTTTCTCGATGTCACGGATGATCTTCTTCTCCCAAGGCGTGATCAGGATGGTGCGCGCGTCGGGCACGGTCACTGTCGCCACGTTCGACAAGGGCACCGGAGCCCCATAGTACATCACCCTCACGCAATCGAGGATTTTCGGGTTCGCCTTGCCTGCCCGGATATGGGACAGCTGCTCGTCTAAATACTCGATGGCGAATACCATCTTCTCCTCTCCCGCCTTGATCAGTTGTTTCGTGTCTATCATAAATCGTTCTGTTTGTTTACGACAATTTAATTAACAAAAGTAATAAAGATTTCCAAATTCTCAAACGGCTAATGGCGAAATACTTCATTTTCACCCCGAAGCCGGCGAACAGGGAAAACCTGCCCGGGTTCCGGGGAAAAGCCGGGCAACTTCCGCCGGGAAGTTGCCGTGATTCCTGTCAGTTGTGGACGAGCGTCCCGATCTTCTCCCCGCTCATCACCCGTTTCAGGTTGCCGTTGGTATCCATGTCGAACACGATGATCGGCAGGTTGTTCTCCTTGCACATGGTGGTGGCTGTCAAGTCCATCACCTTCAGCCCCCGGGTGTAGATCTCGTCGTAGGTGATCTCGTCGAACTTCACGGCCGTCGGGTCCTTCTCGGGGTCGGCGGTATAGATCCCGTCCACGCGGGTCCCTTTCAGCATCACGTCCGCCTCGATCTCGATCCCCCGCAGCGACGATCCGGTATCGGTGGTGAAGAAGGGGTTCCCCGTCCCGCCTGACATGATCACCACGTAGCCCTGCTCCAGCAGCTCGATGGCCCGCCATTTGTTATAGAACTCGCCGATCGGCTCCATCCGGATGGCCGTCAGCACCTTCGCCTTCACGCCTCTCGCCACCAGCGCCGAGCTGAGCGCCAGGCTGTTGATCACCGTGGCGAGCATCCCCATCTGGTCACCCTTCACGCGGTCGAAGCCTTTCGAGGCGCCGCTCAGCCCGCGGAAGATATTGCCTCCGCCGATCACGATGCCGATCTGCACGCCCATCCCGGCGATCTCCCGGATCTGCTCCGCGTACTCGCCGAGCCTTACCTCGTCGATCCCATACTGTTTGCTACCCATCAGCGACTCGCCGCTTAACTTCAATAAGATTCGTTTATATTGAGCCATATCCCTTGTTATTTAGAGTATTCATAAGGAAAATCCCTGCCCGCGAAAATAGGAATTAATCCCCTTTACGACCAAGTTTAGCCAAAAAAAGATCGCCCCAACCGGTGTCGGGGCGATCCAAACACTAATCCATGTTTTGTAAGCCGCAAGGATTAGAATCAATTATTATGTATAAGATTCAAGCGATCATTTCCGCAAGATATTCAATGTATCGGAAGCGATCATGTATTCCTCGTCGGTCGGGACGACGATGACCGTCACCTTGCTGTCGGGCGTGCTGATCACCATCTCCTGGCCTCGCATCCCCTTGTTCTTGGCAACGTCGAGCTTCATGCCCATATACTCCATGTTCTCGCAAACCATCTGGCGGGTCGTCCATTGGTTCTCGCCCACGCCACCGGTCCATACCAAGATGTCGCAACCACCCATAGCGGCGGCATAAGCGCCCACGTACTTCTTTATGCGATAGTTATAGACGTTCAACGCCAAGATGGCGCGGGGGTTCCCGGCTTCCACGGCGGCCTCTATCTCACGCATATCCGAGGATACGCCCGACAGCCCGGCCACGCCGCTCCGCTTGTTGATCATGTCGGAAAGGCCGAAGCCGTCCATTCCCTCTTTCTCCATGATGAACGACAGGGCGCCCGCGTCCACGTCGCCGCAACGCGTACCCATCAGCAGGCCCTCCACCGGGGTCAGTCCCATCGAGGTATCCACGCATTTCCCGTGATCCACGGCCGCGATAGAGCCTCCGTTGCCCACGTGAGCCGTGATGATCCGCTGCTCCTCGAACGGAACGCCCAAGATCTCGCAGGCACGTTGGGAAACGTAGCGATGGCTCGTCCCGTGGAAACCGTACCGGCGCACGCCATATTTCGTGTACATCTCGTAAGGCAATCCGTACATATAGGCGTAGTCAGGCATCGTCTGGTGGAATGCCGTGTCGAAAACCGCCACTTGGGGAATGCCCGGGATCAAGGCCTCCATCGCGTCGATTCCCTTCAGGTTGGCGGGATTATGCAGCGGAGCCAAGTCGGAGCACTCGATCACCTTGTTGATCACGTCCTTGTCTATCAAGACACTGGAGGCGAATTTCTCGCCACCATGCACCACCCGGTGCCCGACAGCGTCAATTTCCTTGTAATCCTTGATACACCCATAGGTATTGTCGGTCAAGACACTGAGGATAAACTCAATCCCTTCCTGATGTCCCGGGATCTCTTTTTCCAGAATCACCTTCTTCCCATCCTTATCGGTCAGCTTCAGGAACGCGCCCGGCAAGCCGATTTTCTCGATACCTCCCTGAGCCATCACCAAGCCGGAGGTCATATCGAACAATTTGTATTTGATAGAACTGCTACCACAGTTCAACACTAAGATTTTCATATTACTTTAGTCGTCAAAAACAGGTTACGGAATTTTTATTTAGATGCCTTCAAAGCGATCGATTGATTGCAAGCGATCGCCACCATCTTATAGACGTCGTCCACGGAGCAACCGCGAGACAGGTCGTTAACAGGAGCGGCCATTCCCTGAAGGATCGGGCCGATCGCCTCGGCTCCTCCCAAACGTTGAACCAGCTTATAGGCGATATTCCCGACCTCCAACGTCGGGAACACCAACACGTTCGCCTTGCCGGCGATCTCGCTTCCCGGAGCTTTCTTGCTACCCACGGCCTCTACCAAGGCAGCGTCGGCCTGCAACTCACCATCGATCTTCAGCTCCGGAGCCATCTCCTTCGCCAAGCGAGTCGCCTCGACGACCTTATCCACCATCTCGTGCGAGGCGCTTCCCTTCGTCGAGAAGCTCAACATCGCCACACGAGGCTCCACGCCTACAATACCACGTGCGGTACCGGCGGTAGCCACGGCGATGCTTGCCAGCTCCTCCGCGTTCGGATTCGGCATGACAGCGCAATCAGCGAATACAAGGATGCCGTTATCTCCGTACTGCGGTGTCTTCGTAAACATGATGAAAGCGCCAGAAACGCATTTCATGCCCGGCGCCGTCTTGATGATCTGCAATGCCGGACGCAGCACGTTGCCGGTAGTGTTCTCCGCACCGGCGATCTCGCCATCCGCGTCGCCCGCCTTAATCATCAGGCAAGCCAGGAAAAGAGGATCCTCTACCAACGCGGCCGCCTTCTCGGGCGTCATGCCTTTTTTCTGGCGAAGCTGGAAAAGCAGATCCGCGTACGCCGCCTTCTTCTCGTGATTCTTGGGATCGACAAGGGTCGCCTTCCCGATATGCTCCAATCCCAAACGCCCTGCCAAGGCATTGATCTCGGCGGGATTCCCCAATAAGATGATGTCCGCTACTCCGTCGGCCAGTAAACGGTCGGCAGCCTTCAGGGTCCTTTCCTCCGTCCCTTCAGGAAGCACGATGCGTTGCTTGTCAGCTTTAGCTCGCGCGATAATATCTTGCATTAAATCCATGATGGAAGATTTTATGATGTTTATAGTGTAATCCTACATATCCGGCCACAAAATTAGCCATAATGCTATATAGAGTTGGCAAAAATGTAAAAAGATTTATAGGCAGAAACGAAGGTTTCAGATCTTTTAACAATAATTCGTAACTTCTCGCTCGCCGGAAAGAATCTGTTGCAGCTCCTCCGCCGCCACGTTCACGCTGATCTTCCCCTTATGCGCCACCGAGATTTTCCCCCGTTCCTCCGAGACGATAATGACCAGCGCGTCGGTCTCCAGCGACATCCCCAGCCCGGAGCGGTGACGCAAGCCCATCTCCTTCGGCAGGGAGGCGTTCTGGGCGACCGGCAATATGCACCCCGCCGCCCGGATCCGGTTATCGGCGATAATCATCGCCCCATCATGCAACGGACTATTCTTGAAGAAGATATTCTCGATCAGGCGGGCGTTCACGTCGGCATTGAACATCTCTCCCGTATGCTCGAAAATCGCCAGGTCCATCTCCTGCTGGATCACGATCAAGGCGCCCGTCTTTTTCCGGGCCATGTTCATGCAGGCGAGCACCACCGGGGCGACAAACTGCCCCTCCTTCTCCTCCACGCCCCGCCGGGCGGAGAAGAGCTTCCCGATAAAATTCCATCCCTTGTGCGAACCGAGCGCCAACAGGAAGCGACGTATCTCATCCTGGAACAGGATCACCAGCACCACGAAGCCAACCCCGATGAACTTATCCAGGATAGCGCCCATCAAACGCATCTCCAATACCCGGGAAATCAGGATCCATACCACGATAAACGAGACGATCCCGTTAAAGATCGTCAGCGTACCGGAGCTCTTCATCAGCTTGTAGGTCTGATACAGGAAGAAGGCGACCAGCAGTACGTCAATCAAGTCCTTTATTCCGAAATGAATCCACATGGCAAATCCGATGTTTTAAGATGACCGTTCACGATGCGTACCGCCTCCACCGCCGCCCGGACGTCGTGCACGCGCAAAATGTCCGCCCCGTTCAGCAGGGCGTAGGTATGGAGCACCGTCGTTCCGTTCAAGCTCTCGGCGGGCGTGCCGCCCAGCAATTGGTAAATCATGCGTTTCCGGGAGACCCCCACCAAGAGCGGAAGGCCAAACATCCGGAAGTCGCCCAGATGCCTCATCAGCAAATAATTCTGCTCCAAGGTCTTGCTGAAGCCGAAACCCGGATCCAGCACGATGTCGTTCACGCCCAGTTCGCGCAACTCGCGCACCTTACGGGCGAAATAGAGCGTCACCTCCTCCAGCAAGTCCGCGTAATCGGTATGCTGCCCCATCGTCTGGGGAGTACCGCGCATATGCATCAATATATAAGGTACACGAAGATCCGCCACGGTACGGAACATCGCCTTGTCGATCTCCCCGCCCGAGATGTCGTTGATGACCGCCGCCCCATACTCCTCCACGCAACGGCGAGCGATCCCCGACCGGAAGGTATCCACCGAGACCGGCACCTCCGGATAATGGTCCCTCAGGATCCGCAAAGCCACCTCTAAGCGGCTCATCTCCTCCTCGGGAGATACCTCCGCGGCATCGGGGCGCGACGAGTAACCGCCCACATCGACCATGCCTCCCCCTTCCGACAGGATCTCCTCGATCCGCCCCGCGATAGCCTCCTCGGTCTGTTTCCGGCTACCGGCGTAGAAGGAGTCGGGGGTCACGTTCAGGATCCCCATGACCAATGGCGTGGAAAGGGAGACCAAACGCCCTTTCACATTGAGTGTCTTATCCAACATGCTGTTTTTCTATTTACCGCAAAGATAATGAAAGCCGGGCGCCACGCAAAAGGGAACTCGCCCAATTTCGCATGGCCGAGGCGGACCCTACCTTCGGGAATGCCCAAAGATAGGAAAAAAAGCTCGTTATACACCTCCTCCCGGCCCACCCGCCCCGGCACGCTTCCGCGAGTTTTTCAAAAAACCTCCGCATGATTCGCCCATCTTCATTTAATTACTACTTTTGCCCCCGCTAAACGAAATGATTTTAAAGCGATACGAAATGAACCTTATCGACCTGTATGACTTATTCATACATCATCCGGCCATCACGATCGATAGCCGGAACTGCCCGATGGGGTCGATCTTCTTCGCCCTGAAGGGGGAGAGATTCGATGGGAACCGATACGCCGGGCAGGCTTTGGCGGCGGGATGCGCCTACGCCGTGATCGACAACCCGGAATACGAGGAGGGGGAACGAACCATCCTTGTTGATAACGTGTTGAAAACTTTGCAACAATTAGCGCATCACCACCGTAAGATACTGGGGATCCCCGTCATAGGGATTACCGGGACCAACGGGAAAACAACGACCAAGGAGCTGCTCGCCGCCGTGCTTTCCACCAAGTTCAACACCCTTTACACCGAGGGGAACCTCAACAACCAGATCGGCGTCCCCCTCACCCTGCTCAGGCTGAACCACGACCACGAGATGGCGGTGATCGAGATGGGAGCCAGCCATCCGGGCGACATCAAGGAGCTGGTAGACATCGTGCACCCGAACTACGGGATCATCACGAACGTGGGCCGCGCCCACTTGGAGGGATTCGGCTCGTTCGACGGGGTGATCCGCACGAAGGGGGAGCTATACGACTACCTCCGCCACGCCAAGGGGAAGATCTTCATCAACCGCGAGAACCCCTACCTCCAGCCGATCGCCAAGGGGATCGAGCAGATCACTTACGGATACGACGACCAGGCGTTCGCCTCGGGGCAGGTGGTCAGCAGCGCTCCCTTCCTCGTGTTCAACTGGAAGCAGCAGGGGAAGATACACACCGTGGAGACACACCTGATCGGAGCCTACAACTTAGATAACGTATTGGCGGCCGTCGCCGTAGGCCGGTACTTCAAGATCCCCGCCGAGCGGATCAGCCGGGCGATCGCGGCCTATGAGCCGACCAACCACCGCTCCCAACTCATGCGGACGGAGGCGAACGTGCTGATTATCGACGCTTACAACGCCAACCCGAGCAGCATGAAGGTGGCCTTGGATAATTTCATCGCCTTGCCCGAAGGACCGAAAGCGGTGATATTGGGCGACATGAAGGAATTAGGGCCTGATAGCGAGGCCTTGCACCGGGAGGTGGCGCGACAGATCCGTACCGCCGGTTTCGACCGGGTATTCCTCTGCGGTGAGGAGTTCGCCCGCGCGGGTGAGCCGTTCGATACCTTCCCCTCCACGGAGGCGCTCATGGAGGAGCTCCGCCAGCACCCGCTAAAGGGGTATCACGTATTAATCAAGGGATCGCACGGCATGGGGCTTGAGCGTATCGTGGAGCTGCTCTAAGCCTTACGGGAAACAAGGGCGACTTTCCGCCAAGGATTCCGGATGTTTTTCCGGATCCTTCCCCATCTTTCGCCTCAAGGTCCACGGGGGTATCATCCCGTAGCCCCGGGGTGGGAGAATCCGGCCGGCAAACGCTCGGCTAACGGGCTTTTCGCTATCTTCGCGCCACAATCAATAAGAAACGCTAAGGATCATGAATATTTTCAAGCCATCGCCCTCACGCGAGTGCTTCTCATACCCAAATTATTCATACCTTTGGATGGAATGTCACAACCAGCTAAGGAATAAGGGATGAATAAATGGATCAAACGGATAGGAATAGCGTGCCTGATACCGATCGCCTTGGTATCGCTGCTCTCCATCGCCCTGTATATTCCTTCTCTCCAGGATCTCGCGGTCAGGAAGGCGACCGCCTACGCTGAGCGGGCGACCGGGATGCGGATCGGGATCGGGCAGATCCGGCTGCATTTCCCGCTGGATCTCACGATACGGCAGGTGGAGGTCATGCGTCCGCCCGCCGATACCCTGCTCAACTTGAGGAGCCTGACCATACGCCTGCGCGCGCTTCCGCTCCTGCATCGGCAGGTATCGGTCGAGATGATCGACCTGCGAGAGGTACAAGCGAACTCGTTCGACTTGATCGATGGCATGGAGATCAAGGGATTCGTAGGGCAACTGCGGCTCCGGGCCGATCCGGTCGACTTAGCGGGAGAGACTGCCGTGATCAATGCCATCGACCTGTCAGATACCGCCTTGACTCTTATCCTGAAAGAGAGCGAGGCGGAGGAGGATACCACATCCACTCCCTTAGATTGGGTCATCCGCCCCGAACGGATACGGCTGGAACGGGTGGCTCTCGCGCTCCAGATGGAGGCGGACTCATCCCGCCTGACCTCATTCGTGCAGGAGGCGACACTGACGGGAGGCATGGTGGATCTCGGGAAAGCGGCCTATGCCGTCGGGAATCTCGACATCGCGCGCTCTAACCTGACTTACGACACCGATTTCGAGACACCCCAGCCGGGTCTGGATCCCGCGCATATCGACTTGCGGAACATCCGGATCTCGATCGACTCGATATTCTATCAGGATAAAAAGATAAACACCCATATCCGCCAACTATACGCCGAGGAGCGGTCCGGATTGGTGATCGACTCGTTGGCGGGCCACCTGCATAGCGACGGGGAGCGGATCCTTATCCCAGACCTGTCGCTACGGACGGCGAGCTCGGAGGTCGGGATAAACGCGGCAATCCCCTGGGACGCGCTCGATGAGCGGCCGCGGGGCAGCATGGATGCCGCCTTGCGCATGGCGATCGGGAAGGAGGATCTGCTCATCGCCGCAGGGACGCTGCCGGAAGCTTTCAAGCGGGCTTACCCGAACCATCCGTTGCGGATCGAGACGGAGGTGGAGGGAAACCTCTCCGCCATGCGGATCAAGACGGGCGAGGTGGCGTTGCCCGGAGCGTTCCGGCTCTCGGTGAGCGGAAGCGCGGAGGAGCTGGCCGACAGCCTGTGGCGCAGGGGAGAAGTAAAGGTCGAGGCGAGGTCGGGCAACTTAGATTTCGTCTTGGGGTTGCTCCCTGAGTTCCAGCGGAAACAGTTCGCCATCCCGCATGGGATCCTCCTGAAAGGGAACGCCACGCTAGCGAACCGGGAGTACCGCTCCGAACTGGTCCTCATCGAGGATAAAGGGAAGGTAGACCTGACCGCCCGATATAATCCGGTGAAGGAGGAATATGAGGCGGCGCTGCGGATCGATAGCGTCGAGCCGACTCACTTCCTGCCGAACGACTCGCTCTATGCCTTGACGGTAGCGATGAAGGCGCAAGGCAAGGGCATGGATCTCTTCTCGGAGCGTACGTGGGCCCGGTTAGAGGGTCATATCGAGGATATTCATTACGGGAGCTCGTCGGTATCGGACGTCTCCATCGAAGGAAAATTGGAGAAACACCTGCTCCAGATGGATCTGAGGAGCCTCTATCCGTTAGCGAAACTGGATGTCAGCCTCAACGCCTCGCTGAGAAAGGAGAGGGTGGAAGGGATGCTGATCGCGGACGTGGAGCATTTAGACCTTTACGGGATGCACTGGATAGCCAACCCGCTCGCCACCTCTTTCCAGCTTTTCGCCGAGGCGAGCAGCGACCTCGACGAGGATAACGCGATCGACGTGACCTTGGGTAACTGGGAGTTGGAGACCCCGAAAGGGAATTATCACCCCAAGACGCTTACCCTACGGGGGAAGACGGACGCGGATACGACCCGTGTCTCGTTCCATGCCGGCGACTTGGGGATCATGCTCACGGGCTCGGATTGTATCCACGACATGACGGCTCAGCTCTCGAAGGTATCCGGAGAGATCGCCTCGCAACTGGAGCGCGACTCGACGGTTAACTTGGAGAGCTTGCGCCCGCTGCTACCGGAGATGCGGTTAGAGGTACGGGCAGGGCAGGATAACCCGATCTATAATTACTTGCAGACCTATTATATCGACTTCAAGAATATCGCCCTGAACGCGACGACCTCCCCGGATAGGGGCGTGCGTGTGGATGCCGCCTTGACAGAGCTCGCGCGCGACACGATGCAGATAGACACCATTCGGGCGGAGATCTTCCAAGACTCGCTGGGGTTGGTTTATAGCGCGCGGGTGATCAAGAAACCATACCGCAAGCAACAACCGTTCAGCGCCGGGCTGGACGGTACGGTACGCTATGGATCGACAGACGCGCGCCTCTTCATGAAAGACGGGAAGGGGGAGACTGGCTTGTTGCTTGGGATACGGGCCGACAAGCTGGATCGGGGGATGCGGTTCTCGCTCTATCCCGATGAGCCGATCATCGCGTTCCGGACTTTCCGGCTGAACCCGGGGAATTATATAGAGGTACGAAGCCCGAAGGAGATCACGGCGGATATGCGCCTGAGCGGGGATGAGAACGCCTCTCTCTGGATCCACTCCTTGCCTGCGGGAGAGGGGCTCGACGAGCTGCACGCGGAGCTGAGCCAGATCGACCTCGGGGTACTGTCGAAGGCATTTTCCTATATGCCTTCCCTGAAGGGACTCTTGAACGCGGATTTCCAGTACGCGCCTTCAGATTCGGCCTTCATGGTGGCTACCGACGTGAACATAGACAACCTGCATTACGAGAATGAGCGGGTCGGCGATTTGATGTTTAACGGAATTTACTTACCTTTGGCGCAGGGAGACCATCAGGTGGATGTCCACCTCTTCCGGGATCAGCAGGAGATCAGCTCGATCAACGCGCTCTACCAGGCGGGCGACACGAGCCGTTTCAGCGGAAGCGTCGATTTCTTGCATTTCCCCTTGGATATAGCGAACCCGTTCATCCCTGACGACATGGCAAAGATGGGCGGCGATCTGGATGGCTCGCTCAAGATCAGCGGGACGGGCGACCGTCCGGTGGTAGGAGGCTCCCTGATGTTGGACACGGCATCGGTATATGTGGGGGCGGCGGGCTCTACCTTCCGCTTCGACACACGGGAGATTGAGATCAAGGATAACCGGATCCTGTTCAACAAGTTCGGGATCTATGCCTATAACAAGAACCCGTTCCTTATCGATGGCTTCGTGGATTTCAACGATTTAGCGCGGATGACGGCCGATTTACGGCTCACGGCGAACAATTTGCAGCTGCTGAACGTGAAAAGAAACGCGGAGAGTTTGGTCTATGGCCGCCTGTTCACAAACCTGAACGCTACGGCAAAGGGACCGATAGATGCGTTAATCATGCGGGGAGACTTGCGATTGCTTGGCGGAACGAACATCACCTACGTGCTGAAAGACTCGCCCCTGACCGTCCAGGATCGGATGTCGGGATTGGTGAGCTTCACCTCGTTCACGGATACCGTACGCCGGAAAATGCCCAAGAAGCCGCCTCTTCCGGTAGGAGGACTGGATATGTTGATGACGATCCGCATCGATCCTGCGGTACAGATGAACGTGGATCTCAGCCCCGACCAATCGAATCATATCAATTTAGAGGGAGGAGGAGACCTATCTTTCCAATATACACCGCAAGGGGATATGTTCCTTAACGGGCGTTATACGCTATCTGGCGGGACAATCAAATACTCTATCCCCGTTATCCCGCTGAAGGAATTCAACGTACAAGAAGGTAGTTATGTGCAATGGACAGGCGATCCGATGGATCCTACGCTGAGCCTTTCCGCCACGGAGCGAGTCCGTGCCTCGGTCACGCCCGTCGGGCAATCCAGCCCTCGCCCGGTTAATTTCGACGTGGGCATCGCCTTGAGCCAACGGTTGGAGAACTTAGGGCTGCGGTTCACGCTGGAAGCTCCCGAAGACTTAGCCATGCAGGAGGAACTGGCCTCGAAAGGAGAGGAAGAGCGGGCCAAGCTGGCGGTAAGCATGCTCGTGACCGGTATGTACCTTGGCAATAACGCCGGAGGGGGAAAGGTAAACGTGAACATGGGCGACGCCTTGAGCAGCTTCCTGCAAAGCGAGATCAACAACATCGCGGGGAGCGCGTTGAAGACGGTTGACATCAGCTTTGGCATGGAGACTTACGACGATAATGGCGACGCCGGCGGAGGAGCCCGCACGGACTACTCGTTCCGCTTCGCCAAACGGTTCTACAACGACCGGATCCGTGTGGTACTGGGCGGCAGGATCTCCACGGGGGAGAACATCAACAACGGACAAGCGCAACCTTTCATCGACAACGTATCCGTGGAATACCGGCTGGATAGCAGCGGATCGCGGTACGTTAAACTTTTCCACGACAAGAACTACGAGAGCTTGCTTGAGGGCGAGATCACGGAGACCGGGGCGGGCGTGGTGCTGCGCAAGAAGATGATGCGGCTGAGAGAACTGTTCAATTTCAAGAAACCAAAAGTAAAACCCGTAAACGAGGAGGAAAAAGAATGAGAAAGCTGCGGACGGCATCGAGAAAGTCGCGTGGGATGTGGAAAATCATGGCCGGATGCGGGATGGCTCTCGCGCTGCTCTTAGCGGGTTGCTCCACCACGAAAAACCTGCCGGAGGGGGAGATCCTCTACACGGGCATCGAGAAAATAGAGGTGACCGACGAGGATATGACAAAAGCCGGGGAAAGCGCCTTGGAAGAGGTGGAGGCGGCCTTGGCGTATCCACCCAACAACGCCCTGCTCGGAAGCTCCTCGATCCGGGTCCCCCTCCCCTTCGGATTATGGGTCTATAACGCCTTCGTCAACAAAAAGGGGAAAGTAGGCCAATGGATCTTCAACAAGCTGGCCGCCAAGCCGGTCTTGATCTCCACCGTGAATCCGGAGGTCCGCGTGAAAGTGGCGCGCAACTTGCTGAACGAGTACGGCTACTTCAACGGAGAGACCGCCTTCGAGCTGATCCCCGACGAGAAAAATCCCCGGAAGGCGAAGGTTGGCTACACGGTATCCATGAAAGCCCCTTACACGCTCGACAGCATCCAATACGTACATATCCGCCACCGGGCGGACTCCTTGATCGACGCGACAGCTCCTGAGAGGCTGCTCCACGAGGGAGACAACTTCAACGTCGTCCGCCTCCAGGAGGAGCGCGAGCGGATCTCCTCCCTTCTGCGAGACAATGGGTATTACTATTTCCGCCCGGACTTCATCACCTACCAAGCGGATACCTTATTGAATCCCGGGAAAGTTGCGCTGCGGGTCAGCCCGAAAGAGAGCCTCCCAAGGACAGCCTTGCGCACATGGAAATTAGGCGACATATCCGTCTGGCTGAACGGGTACAACAATGAGCCGCCTACCGACTCGATCCGCTACAAGGACCTGACCATCCATTACGAGGGGAAGCTCCGCGTACGCCCATCGGTGATCTACAACCGCCTGTTCTTCAAGCCCGGTGATCTCTACAGCCAACAGGCGCAAGAACGCAGCCAGACGGCGCTCTCCCGGCTGGGCATCTTCCGCTACGCGGAGCTTCAATACACCCCTCGCGACACCGCCCGACGGCAAGATACGCTCGACCTGAGGATCAACACGGTATATGACCTTCCCCTCGACGGGGAACTGGAGCTGAACGTCACGGCGAAAAGCAACGACCAGGTAGGGCCGGGGGCGGTATTCAGCGTAACCAAGCGGAACATTTTCGGCGGGGGCGAGACCTTCGGCGTGAAACTACGGGGCTCTTACGAGTGGCAGACGGGCAATAAGCTCGACGAGAGCAGCTCGAAAATAAACAGCTACGAACTTGGCCTGACAACTACGCTGACTTTTCCGAGAATCCTGCTGCCGAATTTCAAAAACCGTGACACGGATTTTCCGGCAAGTACCACGTTCCGCCTTTACGCGAACCAGATGAACCGAGCGCGCTTCTTCAAGCTGTTGGCGTTCGGGGGCGACGCCACGTTCGACTTCCAGCCGACACCTACCTCGCACCACTCCCTCACCCCCTTCAAGCTCACCTATAACCTGCTGCAACGCACGACGCATGAGTTCGACAGCATCACCGGGGAGAACAGGGCGCTGATGAACAGCTTGCAAGACCAGTTCATCCCTGCCATGAGCTATACCTATACTTACGACAACTCCTCGATCACGAGCCGCCCGAACCATCTCTGGTTCCAGGCATCCGTCACGCAAGCCGGACTTATCATCGACGGGATACACGCCTTGGCCGGCGAGGGGTTCAACAAGGAGGGGAAGAAACTGCTGGGGAATCCTTTCGCCCAGTTCATCAAGGGGACGGCCGAACTGCGCTATAACTACGACTTGGGGAAGAAGCACCGCCTCGTGGGACGGATGATGGCGGGGGCGATATACAGCTACGGCAACGCCCGCACCTCGCCCTACAACGAGCAGTTCTATATCGGGGGGGCGAACAGTATCCGCGCTTTCACGATCCGGAGCATCGGGCCCGGACGGTATTACCAGGACAGCGAGAACAACCGCTACGCGTACATCGACCGCACGGGCGACCTGAAGTTCGAGGCTAACCTCGAATACCGCTTCCCGATCCTCGGGGATCTCCACGGAGCCACTTTCTTAGATTGCGGCAATATCTGGCTGCTCCGCGACGATGGCGACCGCCCGGGAGGCCAGCTCAAATGGGGAAGTTTCCTGAAAGACTTGGCCTTGGGCACCGGCTTCGGATTGCGCTACGACCTGACTTTCATCGTCGTACGCTTCGATGTCGGGATCGGGCTTCACCTCCCCTACGACACCGGCAAGAGCGGCTACTATAACATCCCGAGGTTCAAGGATGGCATGGGCTATCACTTGGCGATCGGTTACCCCTTCTGAAAATATTTCCCGGAATACCCGCAGGGTTTGTACGGACCCAACAAAAAAACGAGCGGGGGAGGAATCGTATGTTCCTCCCCCGCTCGTTTAGCGACAACAGCCGCCATTTATAAAGTAGTCAGGTAATTCTTCAACGGATTCGAGTACATCTCCAACAATTTCCGGCGCAGGAAGGCCTCATCCTTATCCGGGATGACGATCTTCGCCAGCTGCCCGTCGATATACTCCCCGAAACGTTTCTTGTCGGCCAGCCCATAATGGCTCTGGAAACGGCTCGATCCGTACAACCAATCATAAGCCACGTAATTACAGGGATAGAAACGGTAATTCTTATAGATCTCCCGGTCAATGATCGAGGCGACCTTACCGACCAGCTCGTTCTTCTCCATCTCCGGATCCAACTCAGCGAGATATGGGTTAATGGGCGAGGTGATCGTGAAATGAACCCGCCCCTTATTGTTCAGGATACCCGTCTCCATGCTCAAGAGATCGTCGTGCTGGCACTTCACGAAGTCAGGGTTATCCCGCTTCTGCTGGAACTCCTTAGCTTTAAGGTAGTCGCAAGGATCGATCTCGTACGAGATAGCCACCGGAACGATGTTAAGTTCCATCAGGTTCGAGAGCAGGTTGCCCTTATCCCCCCCGATACTGAGCATCTTCAATACGCTCCCTTGCGTACGGTCGTCCGAGTCTTTCGCGCGTCCCTCACGCTGGGCGATCCAGACCGACTCCTTCACCTCGCGGATCGCGTGATGTATATAGGCGGAAAGCGTCTTGCTCGCCTCCAGCTTCTGCCGGACAGATACTCCTCGCTTGACGATGAAGCTGTTGTTCAAACGCACTAAAGTCTCGATCCAGGGACGGATCAACAGGTTATCCCCGATCGCCACCTGCGTAAGCCCGTAGCCCACGTCGTAGAGCATCACGTTCAGGAACGAGGCATCCAGCACGATGTCGCGGTGATTGGAGATGAACGTACACGCGGACTTGTCCTTCGGCAGCCGGCTCCTGCCCGAGATCGTGAGCGAGAAGGTGGTATTCTTCGCCACCGTCATCACGGCATCGTAACTAAGGGTTGTCTTGAATTCCTCCTTGGTCTTGCACGCACGCATGGCAGCGGCGAACTTCTCCCACTCCAAGTTCGGCTTGATATAGCGCAACGCCCGCTCAAACTCCTTGTTCGCGATCAAGGACTCGATCGCGTCCTTCACCTCACTGTTGTTCAGCGGACGGATCTCGTCGAAGTTAGTGGAAACTATCTCTGTATCCATAAGCATTCATTTTTTATTTATCCTTGAGTTCGTGCTCAATAATATCGGTCATTACCTCCGTGATGTCCAGTCCGGCCGCACGAACCTGCTGCGGGATGAAGCTGGTAGCGGTCATTCCCGGCGTCGTGTTGATGTCCAGCATGACAGGCTCCCCGTCGGAAGGGATGATATAGTCCACACGGATCAATCCCTTGGCGCCCAAGATGTCATAGATTCTCGAAGTCTCTTCCCTCACCTTCCGGGCGAGCGGCTCCGGGATCCTGGCGGGGGTTATCTCCTCCACCTGACCGTTATATTTCGCGTCAAAATCAAAGAACTCATTATGCGTCACCACCTCTGTCAGGGGGAAGGTCACCTCCTTGCCCGTTACCTTGTAGCAACCGCAGGTCACTTCCGTACCCACGACGAGACGCTCGATGAGCACCTCTTTCCCCTCCGCGAATGCCTTGGCTATCGCGGGCTGGATGTCGGCGGCATGCTTCACCTTCGTCGTGCCGAAACTGCTGCCTCCATCATTCGGTTTCACGAAGACAGGCAAGCCCAGCGTCCGCGCCACCTCCTCATCCGTGACGGTCTTCCCTCTCCGGACAAGGATGGAGTCGGGCACTCGCACGCCGAAGCCGCTCAAGAAGTGGTTGCAGGCATACTTATTGTTGGTCAGCGCGCTCACCAACATCCCGCATGAGGAGTAAGGCATCCCGATCAGGTCGAAATATCCTTGCAGGCGCCCGTCCTCTCCCGGCGTACCGTGGATCGTGATGTAAGCGAAATCGAAACAAATCTTCTCGCCATCCATCCGGAAGCTGAAATCGTTCTTGTCGATCGGAGCGCGTTCCCCTCCGGGAAGGATCACCGACCACTCTTCCTTCCTGACGATGGCAATATATAAATTATATTTGTCTTTATCAATAAAAGAGTGGATTCCATCCGCGCTTTTCAGCGAAACGCCATATTCGGAGGAATCCCCGCCCGCTACGATCACTATGTTCCTTTTCATCATTCTAACTCTTTTGTGTTCGCGTACACGCGCCATCTGTCGATCAGTTGCCTCATGTCGGAAGGTATCTCGGAGTCGAAGAACATCTCCTTCCCGGTGGAAGGGTGCACGAAGCCCAAGGTCTTGGCATGCAACGCCTGACGCGGGCAAATGGCGAAACAGTTTTGCACGAACTGCCTATATTTCGTAAAAGTTGTCCCTTTCAAGATCTCATGTCCGCCGTACCGCTCGTCGTTGAAGAGCGTATGGCCGATATGTCTCATGTGGACGCGTATCTGGTGCGTCCGTCCCGTCTCTAACCGGCATTCCACCAAGGTGACATAGCCGAGGCGCTCCAGCACCCGGTAATGCGTGACGGCGGTTTTCCCCTGGTCTCCCTCGGGGAAGACGGTCATTCGCATCCGGTCACGCGGATCGCGCCCGATATTTCCCTCGATCCGGCCCTCGTCCTCGCGGATCACGCCCCAGACCAACGCCTGATAGTGGCGCTTGGTGGTCTTGTGGAAGAACTGGAGCCCTAAGTTGCTCTTCGCTTCCGGGCGTTTCGCCACGACCAGCAGCCCGGAGGTGTCCTTGTCGATCCGGTGTACCAGCCCCAGCCGGGGATCCGACGGGTCGTAATAGGGATCGTCCCTGAGGTAATAGGCCAAGGCGTTCACCAAGGTCCCGGTATAGTTGCCGTGCCCCGGATGCACCACCAGCCCGGCGGGCTTGTTCACCACCAGCAGGTCGTCGTCCTCATAAACGATGTCCAAGGGGATCTCCTCGGGAATGATCTCGATCTCCCGGCGCGGGCGATCCATCATGACCGTCACCACGTCGAGCGGTTTCACCCGGTAATTGCTCTTCACCGGCTTGCCGTTCACCACGACATAGCCCGCGTCGGCCGCCAGCTGCACCCGGTTACGCGTGATGCCCATGATCCGGTCCACGAGGAACTTGTCTACCCGGAGCAGCGTCTGCCCCTTGTCCGCCACGAAGCGGTAGTGCTCGTAGAGCTGCCCCTCCGGCGTATCCTCGTCGCCAGGCATCAGCAGATCGTCGATCCGCTCATCGTCATTATCGTCGAAGAAATCGTCCATTCGCTAAAACCACTTTTCCACCTCACTGTCCAGCTCCTCGACGGGGATGCTATCCAGCGCCAAGGAGTCGGGAAGCATATTCGGGTCGCCGCTGCTCACCTTCAGCAGGAGGGGAGCCGTCAGCAAGACCTGCTCTCCCTTGGCCAACGGGCGTCCGTTCAGCTCCAGCCCCATCACCAAGTCCTTATAGTCGCCCGCCACGTACTCGATCTCTATCGAGGAGAATCCCCGGGAGCGGAGCAGCGCATAGGCCTGCCTGAACGACAGGTCCGCCACCTCGGGTATCGCCGCCATCTGCGAGGTCAAGGCGTTGATCGTGATGAACAGGATACGTCCTTCCTTCACCTTCGATCCCACGCCGGGTACCACCTCGACGATCGCGCCGGGCGCCACCTCTTTCGAGAAGACGGAATCGATCACGCTATACCGGAGCCCGCTCTTCCGCAAGGGAGCGTCGGCCTCCTCCAGGCTCATCCCCTTCACGTCGGGGACGACCACCGCCTGGTTATGCCGTGTGTAGGTATCCAGCCACGACAGCACGCCGTAAACGACGCCGCACGTCACGACGATCATCAGCAGGAGGTTGATGACGAATGGATGCCTTATCAGTTTCACAAAAAAGTCGCTCATTTCACCTTAAGTTTCGTAACTGCCCCAAAAGTAGGAAAAAAACAGCAATTCGCCCACACCGCGGGGCGGACAGGAGGCCCGAAAACAAAAAAAGTAAAGGCTCCCTATCCGAGAAGACCTCTACTTTCTTCTAAAATCGTCAAAAAAACGGCCGGCTTATCCGTTGTACTCGTCGGATACCGTCAATTTAGCGCGGCCTTTCGCGCGACGGGCAGCTAATACTCTACGGCCATTAGCGGTAGCCATTCTCGAACGGAAGCCATGCTTGTTCTTTCTTTTTCTGTTAGAAGGTTGGAATGTTCTTTTCATTTCTCTATCTTATTTATTATTATTCACGTAATGATTCGGGCTGCAAAGATAGGCTCTTTTTTTTAATAAACAAAGGGTTGCGCGTTTTTTCCGAAAAACATCGGCGAGTTTCGGGGAAACCCTCGCCTGATTCCGCGGAAAACACCAGCAATATCCATACGAGCGAAGGCGTGCCGGCAAGCCTTTTCCTTTCGCTTGACCGGCACGCCTCCCAAGGCTCCGCCCGCGTAGGAAGCGGGCGGGGATTCCATTCTCTTACTGGGCGCTACCGAAATCCGAGTAACCGGCGGAGGGGTTGTTGACCAGCACGCCGTTACTGTTATCGATCTCCGTCTGAGGCAGAGGGATGTGCGCGTCGGTAGACGGGTCGAACTGACGCGGGCCGCGCGGATCGAGATCGGTCGTCATCGAGCCATATACCTCCTGGGCCATGCCCCAACGGACGAGGTCGTAGTGGCGCTCATCCTCGTAGGCCAGCTCGCAACGGCGCTCCTTCACCAAGTCGTTGAAGGTCGGGGCGGTGATGGCGGCGGAAGGATCGTTGCCAAAGGCACGCACACGTACCTGGTTGAACGACTCCGCAGCGGCTGCCACGCCCGTCTCACGGTTGTCAGGTCCGGCACCTGCCAAGCGCATCACGGCCTCCGCGTGGAGCAGCAGCACGTCGGCGTAGCGCAACAGGGGCACGTCGGCCCCGGCTTCCCAGTTCCAGCCCGTCAGCGACTCATACGCGGCGGCATACTTCGTGCTCATGAAACCGGTCTGCATATCGGAAATATCACCGAGGATCTGTCCCTCGGCGAGAGCCGGGGCGTTGGAAGGATCCGTGGCCAGCATATAGGTGTTGCCAAGGGCGTCGAAGGTCTCCCCGTTGCCGCGCATGGTCACACGGCGGCGCTGGTCACCCTCGTCGAAAGCCTCGTACAGGCTGCGTGTCGGGGCGAAATAGTACCATCCCGTACCGCCGGACAATGTACCGGACAGGGGCACGACGCTGATGATCGAGCCTTGGTGACGCGTACTGGTGTTGTTCAGGTTGAACAGTACCTCGTCCGACTTCTCTCCGGCCGGGGAGAACAGGTGCGCGTAGCCATTACCGTTGGTCGTATCCAAGGAGTACTCTCCGGAGTTGATCACGGCCTCGGCAGCCTGACGGCACTCCTCGAACTTGCCCCAGTGAGCATACACCTTGGCCAGCAGCCCATAAGCCGCGCCCAAGTTCGGGCGGCCGAAATCATCGTCGGCCTGATGCCACAGCGGCGCGCCGTTCACGTCAGAGAAATAGCGGATCGCCTCCTGCAAGTAATGCTCGATGCGCTCGTAAGTCTCCTGCTTCGTGGAGCGGGGCACGTTCGTCTCCTCCGGGTTGTTCACGTCGAAGAAAGGCAGCCCGCCGTAACGTTTCGCCAGGAAGAAGTAAGAATAGCCGCAAAGGAAGTTGGCCTCTCCCATCATCGCGTTCAAGGTTCCCGGGTCGGTCACCACGTCCGGCGCGTTCTTCATCACGTCGCTGGCGCGGCGGATCACCTGGTACATCATTTTCCAGTTACGAGCCAATCCGCTGGAGCCGTTGGTCGGCGTGGTGAAGTAGCTCAGGGGCTCCTCCTCCGGCTGCGTACGGTTATAAATCATGTCGTCACTCAACGGGCCAACCCACCAATGACCCTCGCCGAAGGCCTCCTCGTCGTACAAAGGCACGTAAGCCGCGTCCAAGGCCATCTGCACATTCTCTACCGAGTTCCAAAGCCCGGCCAAGCCGTTCGGCTCCTTTTCCATCTCGCAAGAGGCCAGTAACGGGAGAAACAATAAATATTTATAGAATTTCATACCTGATCGATTTTAAAAGTTTACGTTAATACCAAATATAAAGGATCTCGCCTGCGGGAATTGTCCGCGATCGACGGCCAGCTCGCTCACGCCATAATTGCCGTTGCTGTCCGCGTTGGTCTCACCCAGCTCCGGGTCGAAGCCGCTATACTTCGTGATAGTGAAGAGGTTCTGGGCGGTAGCATATACTCTCAGGCGTTGCAACCCGAACTTGGAAGTGAACGTCTTCGGCAACGTATAGCCCAAGGTGATATTCTTCAGGCGGAGGTAATTACCGTTCTCCACGTAGAGATCGGAGAACCGTCTGTTCTGGTTCATGTCGAGCGTGCTGACACGAGGCAGCTCACCGTCCGGATTGGCCGTAGGATGGTAACGGTCGAGGATGTCCGCGAACTGGTTGTAGCGGGAATCCACGAACATACCCTCATATTTCAAGGCGTTGAACACGTCGTATCCGGCGACACCCTGGAAGAACAACGACAGGTCGAAGCCCTTATAATCCCCGTTGAAGCCGAAGCCATAGGTGAAGTCGGGGAAACCGTCGCCGATATTGGTACGGTCGTTCGCGTCGATCACGCCATTGTTGTCGTAGTCCACGAACTTCACGTCGCCCACCACGGCATTCGGCTGGTACAGCTCGCCATCGGCATTCCTATAATTGTTGATCTCCTCCTCGCTATGGAAGATACCATCGGTCTTGTAGCCGAAGAAGTGAGCCATCGGATCGCCCACAGTCGTACGGGTGATGTTCTGGTCGCGGTACGTGCTGCCGTAGATCGCCTCGCTTCCGCCTCCCAAGCTCAGCACCTCGTTGTCGATCGTACTGAAGTTGGCATATACATTGTAGTTGAATCCGCTCGATGTAGAGCCATTATATCCGAGGTTCATCTCGAAACCTTTGTTGCGCACCTTACCGGCATTCACCCAAGGCTCGCTATCGATACCGACAACCGAGGTGATGGGCACCTGCAAAAGCACGTCGGAAGTGGTCTTCACGTAGTAGTCCGCCGTGATGTCCAAGCGGTCGAACAGGTTCAAATCCAGACCGACATCCACCTGCGTGGTCACCTCCCACTTAATGTCCGGGTTGGCGATAGAGGACTCGTAGCGACCTCCGGCGATCGTCTCGCCCTTTCCGAACACGGCGTAGTAACCATCACTGTCGTACGTGTTGCTTACCTGCGCGTAAGTCGGGTAATTATCGAAGATATTCTGGTTACCCAACTGACCCCAGCTGGCACGGATCTTCAAATTGCTGAACACGTCCTTGGCCTCCTCGAAGAACGGCTCCTCGGAAATACGCCAAGCACCGGACACAGAGGGGAAGTATCCCCAGCGGTTATCCTTCGAGAACTTGGAAGAGCCATCGGCACGGAAGCTGGCGGAGAACAGGTAGCGATCGCCAAACGAGTAATCGACGCGTGCGAACCCTGACATCAACGCCCATTCCTCGCGGCCGCTCGTCAGCCAGTTGATCGTACCGGCGCACTCCAGATAGCGCTGGCTCTCGTCCTCCGACACGAAGTCGGATCCGCGACCGTCGATATAGTCCATCTTATACGACTCGTACGACCATCCGCCCATCGCCATGAGCTTATGTCCTCCCCACTGCTTGTCGTAGCGCAAGGTGGTGGTGTTCATCCAGCGGGTAGCGGTCTCCTCACGCTGGCTCAGCTCGTTGTTGTTGCTGGCGCGGCCGGCCTCCGGCACACGGCAGACGAACCATTTATCCCGCCATTGCGACCAGTCGTAACCGAAGTCGGTCTTGGCGGTCAATCCCTCGATAAGCTCCCACTCGGCATAGACGTTACCGAAGATACGGTCACGCGTCAGCGTACGGTCCATACGGTCGATGATGGATACCGGGTTGCGAAGGTCGGCACCCAGCTCACCGCTGCCGCTGAAAGATCCATCCTCCGTATAGACAGGAACGGACGGGTCATACTGGAGAGCGGAGGAGACAGCGCCACCCGAACCGGAGCTATCCACCAAGTCTTGCGAGGAGTGCATGATCGACATATTCTCGCCGACCTTGAAATTCTTGAAGATCTGGTACTCCGTATTGACACGGAAGTTCAGGCGGTCGTAACCACTACCTTCCAGGATACCGTTCTGTTCGAGGTAACCCAGCGCCATGTTGTAGGTAGCCTTGTCCGAACCACCGGAGATTCCTAAGTCGTAGTTGCCGGTATAGGAGTTGTTCATCACCTCGTCCAACCAGTTGGTACGGGTCACTTGCGCGTAATCGGAATCATAGTAAGAGGGGATCGTGATCGACTGCGTCGGGTATGCGGCAATATCATTGTTATAAGCCTCCTTGTGAATCATGTTACGCTCTTGCGCGTTCAGCACCTGCACCTTGTTCATCGGGGTATAGAATCCGTGGTGGGTGTTGAAAGTGACGTTCACCTTCTCCGACTTGCGTCCTTTCTTGGTCTGGATAATCACGACACCGTTGGCGGCACGCGAACCGTAGATCGCGGCGGAGGCGGCATCCTTCAGCACGTCGATACGCTCAATATCCGAGGGATTGACATCGTTCATGTCCTCGGCGGGCATACCATCGATCACGTAGAGAGGGTCGTTGTTACCGATCGTTCCCAGACCGCGCACACGCACGGAGGCGGAAGCACCCGGGGCTCCACTGTTCTGGTAAACCGTCACACCCGACATCTTTCCCTGCAAGGCGTGGTTCACGCCCGTCACGGCGATGTCCTGCATCTCCTCCATCTTCACGGAGGATACGGCACCCGTCAAATCAGCCTTGCGCTGGGTCGTATAACCCACCACGACGACTTCGTCCAAACTCTGCGAATCTTCTCGCAAAGTAACGGCAAGTTTTGTCTGAGACCCGACCTTGGTTTCGTAGGTCAGGTAGCCGATATAAGAGATCTCCAATACCGCGTCAGCCGGTACGTCCAGCGTGAAGGCTCCATCGATGTCGGTCACCGTACCGATGGTCGTCCCTTTCACCACGACATTCGCCCCGATAACAGGAATCCCCGTCGCGTCCACGACGGTACCCGTCACGGTCTTGGTGCCATCTTGCTGCACCATACTCACATTCATCGAACCGGGAGCCACAGGGCCCATGCCCGACGGGTTCTCATTCGCATAGACAGATGACGCGCACATCAACGAGAACGCGCAGGTCAACAACGTCACCTTGTTCACTGGCCTCAAACCGTGCCATGCCCAAGGGCTACTTCCATTTGTTACTCTTTTCATAATTTTTAAATAATAAGGATCATATATCTATTGATTGCTCAATATTCTCTACTTAACGGATCTCTATCTCGTCCAAGGCCAGCTCGCTTTGCGTGCCCTCGCCGGGCTGCCCCTCCGGGCAAAGCCCCCCACTTCCTATCTCCACACGGACGAATGCCGCCTTACGGGGCTCGAACGTGAGCGATACGGGGAAGCGGGTCGCCTCCGTACGGGTGAAATCATACGCCAATACCCGCTCATCCACCTGCCGGTACCGCTTTCCGTCTTCCGAGACGAACACCTTCGCGTAGCGGGCGGGCCAGATCATGTTACGAGGCTTCCAGAGCGAGGCGAACGCCACCTCCCGGATCTCCGAGGGTTCCCGCAAACGTACGTCGATCCGCACGGTGTCCTCATAGAAACTGATCCAGCGGCGCATCTGGATCGGGTATCCCCTCACGCCATCGGTCAGGCCGAATCCCTCGTTCAGGTGCTCCCATCCCGCCTTTGGCACGCTGGTATAGTCGCAACCGGTGGCGAGGTTCACGGCGAAAGTCTTGCGGGTGATCTTCCCGAGACGCTTCCCGTCCAAGTAAGCCGCCGCGTAAACCGTGGCGGTCTCGTCCAACGCGATCGGGGAAGTATAGCGACCCTTGAGGTTCGCCTCCGCGGAATCGTTCAAGGCATAACGGATCTCCATCCCCGGGCAGAAGGTCTTCATCGCGACCTCGTACCGTCCGGAGGCGGCGTTCCAGCTACCCTCGAAATTCACCTCGTAGAAGTTACGGCAAGCGTTCACCTTATTGTAATCCAACCGCTTGAACTCATCCGCCAAGCGATGGGTGAAATCCTCGAAATCCTTGCGATCCGGGTTCGTCCACTGTACCTCCGACATCGCCAACAGGCGGGGGAAAGCCATATATTCCAGATACTCCGGTGTCTGGATGAACTCGCCCCATACATTGGCCTGCGGCCCTATTATATGAAGCCGCTCCTCAGGAGTCAGCTCAAGGGGGACAGGATCGTAGGCATAGGCCGTATCCAACGGCAGGAAGCCGCTGATCTCCATCGGCGCATATTCCGGATCCTCTTGATAATGATCGTAATAACAATACCTGCTGGGCGACATGATCACGTCGTGACGCTGCCGGGCGGCGGAGATACCTCCCGTCTCACCCCGCCACGACATCACCGTGGCATTGGGAGCCAAGCCGCCTTCCAAGATCTCGTCCCAGCCGATTATGTCGCGTCCCTTGCTGTTCACGAACGCCTCGATCCGGTGGATGAACCAGCTTTGCAGTTCCTCCTCGTTCTTCAAGCCCTCCTTCCGGATCAGCGCCTGGCAACGAGGGCACGCTTTCCAGGCATCTTTCGGGCACTCGTCGCCCCCGATATGGATATAATGGCTCGGGAAAAGCTCGATCACTTCGGAGAGCACATCCTCCAAGAAGGTGATGGTACGTTCCGTGGGGCAGAAGATCTCCTTGAAGATCCCCCACGACTGGCGCACGGCATAGTCTTTACCCAAGCCGCACGAGAGCTCCGGATAAGCCGCCAGCGCGGCAGAGGCGTGCCCCGGCATCTCGATCTCCGGGATAACCGTGACGAAGCGCTCCTCGGCGTACCGCACGATCTCCTTTATATCCTCCTGCGTATAGTAACCCGAGCGGGGAATACTGTCGAAACGCTCCGGCCAATAATAATCGGAATGGCCGATCAAGGTTCCGCTACGCTTGGAGCCTACCTCCGTGAGGCGGGGGTATTTCTTGATCTCGATGCGCCAACCTTGGTCGTCCGTCAGGTGGAAATGCAGGCGGTTCATCTTGTAAGCCGCCATCTGGTCGATGAATTTCATGACAAACTCCTTGGGCATGAAATTCCTGCCCACGTCGATCATCGCGCCCCGGTAGCCGAAACGCGGACGATCCTTGATCCTCACCGCCGGAATCTCCAAGCGATCCGGAACGGGAGCGCCGTCGGTATAATAATCGGAAGGGATCAGTTGGAGAAGCGACTGCACGCCGTAGAAGAAACCGGCGCCGTCGGCGTTGGAACGGAGCAGGATCTTGCCATCGCCCACCTCCAGCTCATAAGCCTCAGAAGGAAGCGTATCACAGACGGCGAGACGGATCGTCTCGCCTGAGGCGCCCGCCTCAACGGGCAACAGCGTCACGCCGGCGCGCTTCAGGTGATCGCCCAAATACGAGCAGACACCACGGGCGCGCTCATTCTCCGGAAGGGATACCTTCACCTCGCCCGACAAGACGACCGAGCCTTGCCTATCCTCTATCTCGTTCGGGAGCGGGATGATCGAGTA
>CASFNG010000012.1 GCA_949296075.1 uncultured Parabacteroides sp.
ATCCCGAACAGAGAAGTTAAGCCCCGTCACGCCGATGGTACTGCGTAAGAGTGGGAGAGTAGGTAGCCGCCGCTTTTTAGAGCGAGGGGAGCTGTCCGTAGGAGGGCGGCTCCCCTTTTTTCGTGCCCTTGGGGAAGGGGCGCCACCGTTCCCCCTGGATCCCTCTCCCATCCCCTCTCCCTGCCCTCCGCCTCACGCGGGCTTCCTGGATTTCCGCGAGCCCCTCCCTCCCGTACACGGCATCCCCTTGTCCCCTCGTTCCCTTTATGGGGCACTCATGTTGGGACGTCTCTTCCTTCCAACTCTGATCGGGGGCCTCAAGGGGCTTGAGTGTCTCGTTGGCATGAGTCTTGCTGATGCCTCTCCCCCCCCGGTCGTGGAGGGGGGCTGTCCGCTTGGCGCTCGCTACTTCTTGTATTTCCTTGTTGGAATGAGGGGGATAAAAAACGTGCGGGGAGGTCTCCCCGCACGTACAAAACGAATGAACTACGTTTTGTGTTTTTCCATAGTTAAGTAAACGTCATTTCACCCGTTCTTGCATACGGACGAGGATGCCGCTTAGATCTTTCCGCATGGGAAGCCGGTTCAGGATGGATAATCCTTGACTCCGCCCTTACCTGTTCCCTTGTGGGAAGGTGGCTGCCCATGACTGTCGTGATGGAGAAACGTTCCCGGGCGGTGACTCCCGCCCGTTGTCGCTTGGAAGGTTGGCTTTCTCGTCGTTTAGATCCGGTTCCGGCCTCGGGAAGACCTCTCTTGAGTGTCCTGCCCCGTGCTCCTCTTAGCGATCGATACGTTGTCTCTATCTCGCATGACAAACGTACGGCTTATAAATGGATAAAGCTACCTTTTCCCGGTTTATTTCCGGAATTATGTATTAAATAAGGTTAAATATCGGCTTTCCCTTATTTTGTTCGTGCTTAAAAACAATGTTTCTTTTGAAAGGGATAAGTGAAACATGGAAAATACGCTATCCCGAAAGAGCAATAAGGAGTGGAGTATCCTTGGGTGCATCTCTTGTCCTGCCTCTGCCTTGCGGAGTGGCTTTCCGTTATTGCCATCTCGTGCATTCCTTCCGCTTGCGGGATGTGTTGGGTGTTGGGATGGGGGAATAAAAAACGTGCGGGGAGGCTTCCCCGCACGTACAAAACCCTGTCCAATTTATTCCCATTTGATTTGATCTTCATTCTCCTTGCATATCCCATAATAATCATTGTTAGGAGTATAATCGATGGGTTCTCCGGTCTTATCATTGAGATATTCCACATTGGTTGGAATCGGACAATTCGATATTTCCAGGCCACTGCCGGTATTTATTTGACCGATAAATCCTGATTTATTCTTAGAATAGGAAGAGGTCATCCGGATCGTAATCTTATCGGCTTGGCAATTCTTTATTCCGACATAACGACCGCTTACGACCTGCCCGATCAAACCTCCTACTTGATAGCCACTAATCAAATAGGCATCTTCGACCGAACAACCGTCTAACCATGTATTGTCACCTCCGATGCCAATCCAGCCAATCAGTCCGCCAACATTCTGTGTAGTGGTAGCGGAAGCTTTGATCTGTACCCGTTTAGCATGAACGTTGCTGATGTTGACCGTTGTACTATAGTTAGCTCCCGTATATCCGATACAGCCGGCAAAGTAGGCTGACTCATTACTGTGATCCACCGGATTGCCGTCTATATCTGTATGGACTTCATCGTCCGCGCGTCCGTTGATAGTGATATTCTCGAAAGTTAGATCTTTCATTGTGCCCTCGAATTTTCCCCAAACACCGGTATAAGCATTATATTCCAGTTTGATTAAACCACCCAAAGCGGAATACACATAAACCGTACCGAACTTCCCGTTCATGGAGAAGTTTCGTAGCACGTGTCCCTGTCCATCCACCGTGTAAGTTGTTTCACCTTGTGTAAAAATGGGTTGCCAATCTATACCACTCATATCGATGTCATTAGCCAGGACAATTGTTTTTCCGGCCAGGCTTTCGGCATTCTGTACGGTACGCCCTTCTGATTCGGATTTTTCAACATCGGTGGCAGAGAACCATGCGAACTGGTCGCGTGTTGATACCGTATAAGTTTGGGTGGCTTCATCGTAAGGAGGCTCTACTGGATTGATGTCCTGCCCATTCCACCATTCCTCACCGATAATCCATTCGTTCTCGAAATTCTCGGTAATCGAAATATCAAACTTGGCATCCACGGTCAGGATATTCCCCAATATGGTCGTCAGCCAATTGCGCTTGATAGGTACATTGGTCTTCAAATCATGTTTAGCGATTTGGGTTGTACCATCCAATGCCTCAAATGTCAGATGGATAGGAGTTTGTTCGTTTGGGTCAGTCATCAGGTAATCGACCGTCAATGTGCGATTGTTTTCACTAAGATCGTAATTGAGCGCATATTCTTTTTCCTCCTTGTTGATAGAGCCTGTATAAACAGTTGTCTCACTCTCGGGTAAATCCTCGCTTTCCGATACGCCCGTTACGGCATTGATGTTCGTGAAACGCTTACAATTGTAATATGTGATTCTGAAATTGTCTGGCATTTCCAGATCATAAAGATTCCAGTCCGTGGTTACTATACGTACCTTTGCAAATGGACGTTTCAACACCAAATCTTCACTGATGCCGTCATCTTTCACCGTAAATTCCTTGGTGATGAAGTAAGCATCACGGCTTTCGTCGTTCAATTGCTTATCTTCCGGATCAAGACAGGTGATATTTTCGAAATCTCGCGTGTCGTAATGTAAATCACCATCTTCTCCTTGTTTTACGAAATCAGCCCATACTACCACCTTATACGTGCGGTTTGGAGTCAGGCGCAATGAATAGGTTACGGGCTGATAACTATCTACGACCTTTTTCTGTGGGGTTATGACCTGTACGAGATCTTCTTCGCCGTCCACACGATAAACCGCTAATTGGTAACGTAAGTCATAGGTACGTTCGCAATCCACATTTGTGATACCCCCGCGGGCACTGTTGCTTTTTTCTCCAAAGGTAGCACGGGTGACCATCATTTCTTTTGGCACGGAAATGCTAAAATTCAAATTCCCGTCCCCACTCAAGGAAACTTCGTCTTTAAGGAAGTCGTCCTGCTGGCATCCAGCCAAGAGCATACATAAGCTCAGAATTACATAGCGAACTTTGTCCTTCATAATCGAATTAAATTGAATTTAGAAAACAGTTATTGTTAATTTAAAAGTGTTGTTGGTCTAATGGATTTCCACAATATATTCACCCTCAAAATTCTCATCAATCGAGATATGGCTGTCTTTTTCCACTTTATTGGTTAAAAAACAACCTCTGACAATGGTTTCATGGTCTCGTTTTAAGGGTATCTCGATATTTTCGCAATGGTTGAATTCGTTGCCCGACGAATCATAGAAATAGAAATCGGCGATAACGATGTCCTCCTTATTGGAACTGGAAAACAAATAATCACCAAACAGGCTTATATGGCCATCCTCTTGGCCGAAAAGTTCCTGCGAGAGCGGAGAGTTGAAACTATAAGTGCTGATAAATAGATTCGGTTCGCTGGTTGCGACATTATATCCCACGGTTACATACTGCTTATAAACGACTTTGACGACTGCGCTATCCAGAGATCCGCCATCTTTTATAAATTCCGCGAAATCAGAAGCTATCACTCGATAGCGGGCAGACGGGCGGTTCATTATGATCGGGATGATCCGGGATTGTATCGGTGAGTATCGGTCTGCTTGAGTAACCGGATAACCTTCCGGCCCTAAATTGTAATCAATGGCAAAAGACTCCTGGCCTGCTGACGCACTTCGGTGATGGGTATTTGCCGGATAGTTTTTTATGTTATTCTTTATATTCGATAAAGTGTCAGCTTTGTAAAAAACGGCTTTTTGCCGGTCTTTGTAGCAATAATCCGCCCATGCCAATACATAATAATCGCCCATCGGTAAGAAAACATGCACGGTGTCTTGCGGAGATCGCGCGTCTTTATCCAAGCGTAATTCCCGTCGCTCTACCTTGAGCCCTTGCTTTTCGGCAGTCTGGGTGTCGCTGATCTGCCCGTTATACACATCCAGCAATATACGCATTTCAAACTCTTCCCACGGGATATAGGGTCGCGCGGGTACTTCGTCCAAATCACGCACGGTCCGATTCCATTTGTTATCATAAATCACTTCCTTATAATACAAGGGTGGTTCCCGGTTTATATGAGGTTCCAAGATGACCAGCGACTTCCCGGAGTCAGGATACTCGTGTATGGTGGCATCGCAGGCCACCAGAGACAAAACAAATCCCCCTATAAAAATGATTCTGCATTTCACTATATGCCACATCATGTCGATCTTTATTTTTTTCTTTCCTTGTACCATTTATAAGAGAGGGAAATACCCGCTTTCGTAATCCCCCAGTACCAATCAGAGCCAGAACGAAATTTGGGCCCGTTAGTCCAATTCCGATATACATCGTACTGGTATTCGGCAAAACCCACTCCAAGATTGAACTCTAATCCCCATCGTTTATGTTTGTCGAGGTGAGTGGCATAACCATAACTTAACCCCATTCCCCACAAGGCGTGGTTAGGGTCTTGATAGCGTTCATGTTTGTTGATGGCGACATTGAAACCGGCTACATGGGTATGCAAACCGAAGAAATGCCCCTTGCCCGCTTTTTCCCTCCAATACCGGATTTCGGGTTGTACGGCCAACAGCCGCAGCTTCCAGGTAGAAGTTATATTATAAGGAGAATACCATACCGGGACATCCAATGACCATTTTCTCCATAACTCTACTTCAAAACCCAGATTAGCGATGAGCACCGCCAAAAAGAGAGCGTTAGTCTTCACGGACCAGAAACGGAGCTCCGGCAAAGGCCTCAATCCGGATACGGAATCCGATTCGTTATAAGGAAGGTAAGTCTCATGTCTTGAATGCCTTTCATTGGCAAAATCGGGTACAGAATCCTTCGGGCTTTGAGCCTGGGAGATTCCGCAAGACAGTATGCAGGACGCGATTATTGTCAAGGTAGTGTTCCTCATACAAGCAGGGTCTTTTCTCCGTCTGGCTGCCTTAACAGAGGTTCACTTGATAATAGATAAAGTACATATACAAAAAACGTGGAGCCAGTCTTGCCGCTCGTTCCACTGTTTGAAGGCCTTCGCATTGCCCGATTAGTCGAAACGAGCAACGTCGAAAGCCCCACGCCGATGTGAATATATAATCCCTCCCTGCTCCCCGGTATCAAAACACGGCGGAGCAAAACAGGTAGTATATAATACACCCACGGGGCATTCACCGTTGCTTTGTTTTTGACTAATCGTTTTCAGAATTTGCGAAGTTCTCAAACAGTCAAAACCAAAGCGTCTCAGTAAACGCCTTTATGTATATGTGTCCCTCCCTGCCTCTGCTCACAAAGTGTATCGGCGTGGGGGGAGACGGTGCAAAGTTATATATTTCGGGGCTTTTAAGCTATTTTTTTCTTACATTTCTGCCGGAGGTAACTGGGTGCGGTGCGAAGAACGGCCTCCTCCGGGGGAAATAGAGGAGTCGATACCCGGTTCCTACGTAAAATCCCCATCTCATTCAACGCGAATGGGATGGGGATTTTGGTTTATCCATGAGGTTCGCTTAGTCTAACTTCAGTACGGCGAGGAACGCCTTTTGCGGGACTTCCACGGTCCCGATCTGCTTCATCCGTTTCTTTCCCTCTTTCTGCTTCTCCAACAGCTTACGTTTGCGGGAAATATCACCGCCGTAGCACTTCGCTGTCACGTCCTTACGCACGGCCTTCACCGTCTCGCGGGCGATGATCTTCGCCCCGATAGCCGCCTGGATGGCGATGTCGAACTGCTGGCGCGGGATCAGCTCTTTCAGCTTCTCACACATCCGCCGTCCGAAGCTCACGCTATTGTCCACGTGCGTCAAGGTAGACAAGGCATCCACCGGCTCGCCGTTCAATAATATATCCAGCTTCACCAACTTGCTGGGGCGGTAGTCGTAGAGGTGATAGTCAAACGACGCGTATCCCTTGGAGATACTCTTCAGCTTGTCGTAGAAATCGATCACGATCTCGCCCAAGGGCAGGTCGTAATGCAGCTCCACCCGGTCGCCCGAGATATACTCCTGCTTGATTAATACCCCCCGCTTCCCGAGGCAAAGCGTCATGATCGGGCCGATATACGCCGTGTTCGTGATCACCGACGCACGGATAAACGGCTCGTCGATATGGTCGATCAAGGTTGGGTCCGGCAATCCCCCCGGGTTATGCACCTCGATCTCCGCCCCCTTCTTCGTATGCACGATATACGATACGTTAGGTACGGTGGTGATCACGTCCATATTGAACTCCCGGTCCAGCCGTTCCTGCACGATCTCCATGTGCAGCAATCCCAAGAACCCGCAGCGGAAGCCGAAGCCCAAGGCTGCCGAGCTCTCCGGCTGGAAGGTCAGCGAGGCGTCGTTCAGTTGCAGTTTCTCCAGCGAGGAGCGCAAGTTCTCGAAATCCTCACTGTCGATCGGGTAGACACCGGCGAACACCATCGGCTTCACCTCCTCGAAGCCCGCTATCCCCTCCGATGCCGGGCGGGCCACGTGCGTGATCGTGTCGCCCACACGCACCTCCCGCGAGGTCTTGATACCCGATATGATATAGCCCACGTCGCCCGTCCGGATCTCGTCGCGGGGCGACATATCCAGTTTCAGGATACCCACCTCGTCCGCGTCATACTCCTTGCCCGTGGCGATGAATTTCACGTGATCCCCCTTATGGATCACGCCGTTCACCACCTTGAAGTAGGCGATGATCCCCCGGAACGAGTTAAATACCGAGTCGAAGATCAGGCATTGCAGCGGCGCGTCGGGATCCCCCTTCGGAGCGGGCACCTTCTCCACGATGGTGTTCAGGATGTCGATCACACCCTCGCCCGTTTTCCCGCTCGCTCGCAAGATGTCCTCGCGCGGGCAGCCCAGCAGCTCCACGATCTGGTCTTCCACCTCCTCCGGCATGGCGCTGGGCAGGTCTATCTTGTTTATCACGGGGATGATCTCCAAGTCGTTGTCGATCGCCATATAAAGATTCGAGATCGTCTGCGCCTGGATCCCCTGCGCCGCATCCACGATCAGCAGCGCCCCCTCGCAGGCGGCGATAGACCGGGAGACCTCGTACGAGAAATCCACGTGACCCGGCGTGTCGATCAGGTTCAGGGTATATTCCTCTCCCTTGTAGTTATACTTCATCTGGATCGCGTGGCTCTTGATCGTGATGCCCCGCTCGCGTTCCAGATCCATGTCATCGAGCACTTGCGCCTGCATATCCTTCCCTTCTACGGTCTTGGTATATTCCAGCAGGCGGTCGGCCAGCGTACTTTTCCCGTGGTCGATATGGGCGATGATACAAAAATTGCGGATATTCTTCATATACGTGATCTGATTTGCCTCGCGAAGATACGTTTTTTTCGGGATTTTTTCCCGTGTGGGGCGGGGGCGAGGCATAAAAAAGAGGACATCTTACCTGAAGATGTCCTCTTTTTATTTGGCTTTTAGCTTGAATTACTCAGCGCTCTCGGCTGCCGGTGCTGCCTCCTCCTCCGCGGGAGCGGCTGCCGCTGCCTCTTCTGCTTGCTTAGCAGCCTCAGCTGCCGCTAATTCAGCCTTTTTCTTCGCTACGATCTCTGCCTTAGCCTTGTTCACCTCCTTCTCAGCCTCCAGACGAGCCTTGGCGGCCATGCGTGCGGCCTCGCTGTTCTTGTCCTTGATAGCCTGTACGGAAGCCTGCTTGTTCTTCAGCCAAGCCTGGAATTTCTCCTCGGCGGCTGCCTCGTCGAACGCGCCCTTCTTCACGCCTTCCAGCAGGTGCTTCTTCAAGCATACGCCTTCGCGTGAGAGGATGTTACGAACCGTGTCAGTAGGTTGCGCGCCTACCTGTAACCAATACAAAGCTCTCTCGAATTTCAAATCTACTGTAGCAGGATTAGTGTTCGGATTATAAGAACCTATCCTCTCAATAAACTTTCCATCACGTGGAGCCCTGCTGTCTGCGATCACGATCTGATAGAAGGGATAACCCTTGCGACCGTGTCTTTGCAATCTGATTTTTGTTGCCATTTGTTTGAATAATTAATTTAAGCTGTTTGTATTAGCGACCGCGAAGATAGTCGTTTCTCCCGAACCGGCAAATACTTGGGCAAGGAAATGCGGAAGCATCCGCTTGTTTTTCCGTTTTCCTCGGCATCCTTTATCCGCTTCATGGGGAAGATCGGTTCGGTATTCGCTCCCGATTTCGTACCTTCGCGGCTTTATTGTACATAATATAGTAGTTAGCGAAAGACGATGATTTCAGTAGATGGATTGACCGTGGAGTTTGGCGGGAGCGCGCTGTTCTCGGACATATCGTTCGTGATCAACGAGAAGGAGCGGATCGCCTTGATGGGGAAGAACGGGGCAGGCAAGTCGACTTTGTTGAAGATCCTGGCGGGTGTCCGCGAGCCGACACGGGGGAAGGTGACGGCGCCCAAGGATGCCGTGATCGCCTATCTCCCGCAACACCTGATGACGGAGGACGGGCGAACCGTCTTCGAGGAGGCGGAGCAGGCTTTCGCCCATCTCCACGCTATGGAGGCGGAGATCGGGGAATTAAACCATCAGCTGGAGACCCGTACGGACTATGAGTCCGACGAGTATATGGCGCTGATCGAGCGGGTGGCGGCGCTGAGCGAGAAGTTCTACTCCATCGAGGAGATCAATTACGAGGCGGATATAGAGAAGACCTTGATGGGGTTAGGCTTCAAGCGCTCGGATCTCGGACGGCAGACGAGCGAGTTCAGCGGGGGATGGCGGATGCGCATTGAGCTGGCGAAGTTGCTTTTGCGGAAACCGGACGTCCTGCTGCTCGACGAGCCGACGAATCATCTCGACATCGAGTCGATCCAGTGGTTAGAGGATTTCCTGATCGAGAGCGGGCAGGCGGTGGTGCTCATCAGTCACGACCGGGCCTTCGTGGATCATATCACGACCCGCACGATCGAGGTGACGATGGGGCGGATCTATGATTATAAGGTGAATTACAGCCAATACCTCCAGTTGCGCCAAGAGCGGCGCGAGCAGCAGCGTAAGGCCTACGAGGAGCAGCAAAAGATGATCGCCGAGACGAAGGAGTTCATCGAGCGTTTCAAGGGGACCTACTCGAAAACCTTGCAGGTGCAGAGCCGGGTGAGGATGCTGGATAAGCTAGAGTTGGTGGAGGTGGACGAGGAGGATACCTCCGCCTTGCGGTTGCGTTTCCCGCCCTCGCCCCGCTCGGGCAGCTATCCGGTGACGATCGACGGGGTGTCGAAGGCGTATGGGGATCATGTCGTCTTCCGCGACGCGAGCCTGATGATCGGCCGGGGGGATAAGATCGCCTTTGTCGGGAAGAACGGGGAGGGAAAATCGACCTTGGTGAAATGTATCATGGGGGAGATCCCGTATGAGGGGACGTTGACCTTGGGGCATAACGTGCGGATCGGTTATTTCGCGCAGAATCAGGCCTCCCTGCTCGACGAGGAGCTGACGGTGTTCCAGACGATCGACGACGTGGCGCAGGGGGAGATCCGGACGAAGATCAAGGATCTGCTGGGCGCGTTCATGTTTGGCGGGGAGAACTCGGCGAAGAAGGTGAAGGTGCTCTCCGGGGGCGAGCGCACGCGGCTGGCGATGATCAAGCTGCTGCTTGATCCGGTGAACCTGCTGATCTTGGATGAGCCTACGAACCACTTGGACATGAGGACGAAAGATATATTGAAGCAGGCCTTGATCGATTTTGACGGGACGCTGATCGTCGTCTCCCACGACCGGGATTTCCTGGATGGTTTGGTGACGAAGGTATATGAGTTCGGCAACCGGAGGGTGACGGAGCATTTAGAGGGGATTTACGACTTTATGCGGCGGAAAAAGTTAGAGAACCTCCGCGAGCTGGAGCGATAAAGGGATTTTTTTGAGATATAGGCTTGCGTATTCCCGCGAATTGCCTATTTTCGCGGCGTAAGAATCTAAGCAAAAAACGAAGGATTGGGGCGCGTTTGTTCCGCCTACGGATGGAAACCAAACGCGCCACTTTCTGAAATTGTTCAACGCCTTATGAATCAAAATCATGTCATTCCCTGCCGCGTTATTGAAATCGTCTTGGCGGTCAGTTGTTTAGCTTGTGTTTTTTCGTGTGAGGATGAGACGGAGCGTTCGCTTCGCTCCGACCGGATCCGGTTCGAGCCGGCTATGTGGCAAACCTCTTCTGCCTTGACGAAAGGCGAGGCGGAGGCTGAGCCGGATACGCCCGCCAATACCGTGGCGGAGCTGTCGGCGGAGGGCTTGGGTTCGCTCTATCTTCATACCTTATATATAGACAGTATCGCGTCGCCCGGGCCGGAGATGCCGGAACGGGACAGCCTGCCGCTGACGAAGGCGGCTCCGGTCCGTGCGATGTACGATAATTTCAGCGTATCGGCTTGTAAATACGCGGGCTCTTGGGACGGGCTTCAGTCGCCCGACTTCATGTACGACGTATCGGTGAGCCAATCGGGTACGCCTTCGGGCGACTATTATTGGCCGGGTTCATCTTATAAGCTGCGTTTCTTCGCCTACGCCCCGAAGGAGACGGCTTACCGCCTCTCGGCACAGGCGGAGGGGATCCCTACGCTGCACTGCACGGTGCCTCAGGAGGTGGAGAAGCAGAAAGATCTCTTGGTGGCGGCTTCCGCTGAGATGGCGGGAGATCATAAAGCCGCGGTGAGATTGACTTTCCGCCACGCGCTCACGGCGGTGAGGTTCGTCTGCGGGGATGACGTGCAGGCGGGTACGATCAAGCGTGTCACGCTGAGGAATGTCTATTCCAAGGGGGATTACGATTTGAATTTGGAACGCTGGAGCGGCTGGGAAGCGAAGGCCTCTTTCTCGCAGACCTTGGACAAGGCTGCCGCGGCGAACCAGCCGATCACCACGGAGGCGCAGACTTTCATGATGCTGCCGCAGACGCTTCCGGACGACGCGGAGATCGAGGTGGTGTTTAATGATGGCACGGCGGATCAGACGCTGAAAGCCCCGATAGGTGGGAATGGCGAGGTCTGGCCGAAGGGCAAGACGGTGACTTACAAGATCTCCACCTCTTCCGTGGATTGGGAGTACTTCTTGGATGTGACGGCGCCGGGGGCGTTCACCTACGCGGGCGGAACAAATACGTATAGCGTGAAGAGTTACCGGAAGAGCAGCGCAGGCAAGATAGAGCCGGTGGCGTGGAAAGCCCAGTTCTCCGAGGATGGCACGACATGGAGCGATACCGCTCCCGATTGGCTGACGGAGTTCACCGCCTCTGGTGCGGGAGGAAACACGGCGGCTACCTATAATGCGACGGTAAAAGCGCAAACAGAGGTTCCTAAGCAATACCAATCAGATAAATTGGATGAGGCCATGCTGAAAGGATCTGTCGTGGAACCTTATAATTTATCCAATCAAAAAGGTTTACCCGAAGTAGAGAACACGGCAAATTGTTATGTGGTAAGTGCTCCGGGCGTATATAGTTTTCCGTTGGTTTATGGCAACGCCATCAAGAATGGATCCGATAATAAGAGGGCATATACCTCTACGGCAACCGGGAAATACATGATGAATACGTTTGTCAACCACTTAGGAAATGGGATCATGGAGCCTTATATCGCGAAAAATGCAGGTTGTGTGCCAGCCAAGGCGGAATTGATTTGGCAGGATGCCAAGGATCTGACCACGGACATCCGTTATAATCCGGGTGATAATGGAGGCACGATCTCTTTTAAAGTGGATAAGGCAACTATCCAACAGGGTAATGCCGTAATCGCTATCAAGGACGCGAGTGATGCCATCTTGTGGAGCTGGCATATATGGGTGACTGATGAAGATGTGGAGAATACGAACGATATGACGAATGAGGAGGGGATAACTCATAAGGTGATGCCGGTTAATTTGGGATGGTCTGAAGGCGCGATTGGTTCTTTTTATGTAGAGCGTAGTTGTAAGGTGAAGATCGAGATCGACAATGTGGAGAAAGAGATCATGCTTACACAGAAAAAGGGTTCCAATAATATCAAAGGGAAATCGATAGGAGATTACCCCTATTATCAATGGGGGCGGAAAGATCCGTTTCAACCGTCCGACGGTATCACGGATAATAATAAGGTTTGGTATAATTCCGCGGGTATTGCCTTGACGGAGAGTCCATCCGTAGAGCTACATGCTGATAATATGATGGATCATAGCAGGATATGTATCATACATCCGAATGTTATACAGGGAATTAGTAGTGATGATTATGGACGAGATACTCCTGTGGCCTCAAATGCCTGGGGATATGAGGAGGAGGATCCTTATGCGACTACGGATCGGATAAAAACCATTTACGATCCTTGCCCCGTAGGGTTTGCCGTACCAAAGCCTGAGACTTTTTCTGCTTTTGTTCCCGGACGAGGAGATGCTGACTATGCTTACCAGATAAATGGTGTCAGTGATCATGTCCGGGTAGGATTTAATTTTTATAATGTCCTTAATGAGACAGGCAGTAATGCTTCTGAGAAGCAGGGTGTAACCTATTTTTTCCCGGCTCGCGGTATGCGCTCCTATCACATAGATGCAGCATCAATGAGTCCATCGAGTCCCTCTGTGCCATCAGGTGGGGTCATGAATGGATTTACGCCATATAGTTTTATGTACATAGGTTTTTATTGGATGGCTAATGGTGGAATTGCTTTTTTTGGATTGGCTGATGGTAAATCAATATATTCTGAGGATGCGATTGCGGATGTAACAGGTCGGGTTTCTGAAAGAGAGTTTATTAGCCTCTATTCCATCCGCCCCGTACGGGAGGAGTAAGCGGGGGACGTAGGGGGCGGAAGCCTGTTCTTTTATCGCGATAGCCCAAGGTTGGCGGGAGAGAATCTCCCACGCAAGCCTTGGGCTATTGATTTTATGGATGGGAATGTGGGTCGATATGCGATTATTTGCGAACTATTCCGTACTTTCGCGAGAAAAACAAAATGATAGATTTTATCACCCTTTGCGACTATGTGGGGACCTTCGCGTTCGCCATAAGTGGTATTCGGTTGGCCTCGGCGAAACAATTTGATTGGTTTGGCGCTTATGTGGTGGGGGTTGTCACGGCGGTAGGAGGCGGTACGATACGCGATATACTGCTCAACGCCGTGCCATTCTGGATGACGCAAGCCTCGTACCTGATCGTCTCGGCGCTGGCTCTGCTGTTCGTGATCGTTTTCCGGAAATACGTGATCCGGCTGAACAATACGTTCTTCATCTTCGACGCGATCGGGCTGGGCCTGTTCGTGGTGGTAGGTATCGCCAAGACCTTAGACTTCGGGTTTCCCGTATGGGTGGCGATCGTGATGGGCACGATCACCGGCTCCTTCGGGGGGATGGTGCGCGATATACTGATCAACGAGGAACCCTTGATCTTCCGGAAAGATATTTACGCGATGGCGTGCGTGTTCGGGGGGCTTATCTATTATCTATGTATGTTTACCCCCCTCTCGTCGGCGATGACCCAGTTTATCTCGGCGCTGAGCGTCTTCCTCGCGCGTATTATCGCCGTGAAATACCATATCAGTATGCCGGTGTTAAAAGGAGAAGAATAATTTATTAACTTTGCGATAGAATATGGACATACATGCTCAACAAGATAAAGCGTCTATCCTGCTGATTTACACGGGAGGGACGATAGGGATGATAGAGAACCCGGAGACGGGCGTGTTGGAGTCGTTCAACTTCCAGCACCTGCGGGACAATATGCCGGAGCTGAAGAAGCTGGGCTACGAGGTGGCGACGATCCAGTTCGATCCACCGTTAGACTCCGCGGAGATGGGGCCGGACTCGTGGATGAAGCTCGTGAAGATCATCGCCGAGAATTATCAGCGGTACGATGGCTTCGTGGTCTTGCATGGCACGGATACGATGTCGTATACGGCCTCGGCGCTTAGCTTCATGTTGGAGAACCTGAGCAAGCCGGTGATCCTGACCGGGTCGCAGCTGCCGATCGGCATGTTGCGTACCGACGGCAAGGAGAACCTGATCACGGCGATCGAGATAGCCGCCGCCAAGGAGAACGGCCTGCCCTTGATCCCCGAGGTTTGCGTCTTCTTCGAGAACGACCTGTTGCGCGGGAACCGTACGAGCAAGATCAACGCAGACAACTTCAACGCGTTTCGCTCCTATAACTATCCCGCGCTCGCCCATGCCGGGATCTATATCAAGTATGATCTGCCGCAGGTATATCATCCCGTCTCGCGCAAGCCGCTGAAGCCGCATTATCTGCTCGACCGGAACATCGCGATCCTGAAGCTGTTCCCGGGGATCTCGCCGCAAGTGGTGGAGAGCATCCTGAATATACCGGGCTTGAAGGGGGTCGTGATGGAGACGTTCGGGAGCGGTAACGCCCCTTGCGAGGAGTGGTTCCTGAGTATGTTGAAGGGAGCGGTAGAGCGAGGGATCGTGATCGTGAACGTGACGCAATGCCGGGCCGGTAGCGTGGAGATGCACCGCTACGAGACGGGGCATAAGCTGCTGGAGGCCGGCGTGACGAGCGGGTACGACAGCACGACCGAGAGCGCCGTGACCAAGCTGATGTTCCTGTTCGGGCATGGGCTGACTCCGGAAGAGGTGAAGGAGCATATGAACTGCTCGCTGATCGGGGAGGTGACGATCCCCGAGACATTCCGGATGTGAGTGATACGAGAAAAATAGAAACAGTGTTGAGGATAGGAGGGTATGAAATTATCATTTTTAAGTTTGGCGAGCGGTAGCAGCGGCAACTGCTACTATTTAGGCACGCCGGAGTTCGGGGTCTTGATCGACGCGGGCATAGGTATCCGGACGATCAAGAAGGTGCTGAAGGATCATGCGATCGATTTCTCTAAGATAGCGGCCGTGCTGGTCACCCACGATCACGCGGATCACATCAAGACGGTAGGCTATTTAGGCGAGAAGATGGGTATCCCGGTCTATACGACAGAGGGGGTACACCGCGGGATCGACAAGAGCCGTTATGTGGAGGAGACATTGAGCGCCTCGCGCAAGGTCATCGAGAAGGAGGTGCCTTTCCTTATCCGGGATTTCCGGATCACGGCGTTCGAGGTGCCGCACGACAGCACCGATAGCGTAGGGTATCATATCGAGTACGGCAATCACGCCTTTACCGTGGCGACGGACGTGGGGCATATCACGGAAACCGTAGGCCGATATATCTGTAAGGCGAATCATCTGATCCTGGAGGCGAACTACGACGAGGAGATGCTTCGCGACGGCAGCTATCCCGCCTTCTTGAAAGAGCGGGTGGCCAGTCCGACAGGCCATCTGAGCAACCGGGAGGCGGCGGAGTTCCTGGCTACCCATTACCAGCCCAGCTTGAAGGATATTTGGCTTTGCCACCTCAGCCGGGACAACAATCATCCGGAGCTGGCCTATAAGACCGTGGATATCCGGTTGTTCCAGGAGGGGATACGGGTTGGGAAAGACGTGACCTTAGTCGCGCTAAAGCGGACAACCCCGTCGGATATTTACGAGTTCGAGTGATTTTTCTCGAAAAAACAGGTCGGAATGTTTGCGGGTAAAAATAAAAGACCTATCTTTGCACCCGCAATCGAGAGTTAACAGAGGTTGATGCAGCGGTTGCGAGAAGCAAGAATGACTTGGTAGCTCAGTTGGTAGAGCAAATGACTCTTAATCATTGGGTCGAGGGTTCGAGCCCCTCCCAGGTCACTTCATCTTGATTAAACGTTGACTTGGTAGCTCAGTTGGTAGAGCAAATGACTCTTAATCATTGGGTCGAGGGTTCGAGCCCCTCCCAGGTCACATTTAACGGAAAGATGGCAGAGTGGTCGATTGCGGCGGTCTTGAAAACCGTTGAACCGAAAGGTTCCCGGGGTTCGAATCCCTGTCTTTCCGCATGAAACGATGAGCGATGCCGATTGAGGCATCCGATTGAGAAGAGTTAAAGCGCCACGGTTCAAAAACCGTGGCGCTTTTTTATGCCTTCGTCCCTCCCGAGGAGTGTGGAATGGGGACGTCTTTCTTGATGGATCGCTTGAAAAATAAGGGATAGGAAGATATTTTTTTGCCGAAAAGTATTGCGGATTCAAAGCATAAAGTTAAATTTGCAAAAAAAAAAAAGAATATCTATTAAACCCTTAGAGAATGAGACTTGTTAACCGAATGATCTGGATTTTGCTCGCATGCTGCATGATGGATGCGGGCGTCGTATTAGCGGCGATAAATCCCAAGCCTTTTGTGATACCGGAACTGAAAGAGTGGAAAGGGGAGGAAGGATTCTTCACCCCGACGGAACGTAGCCGTATCGTCTGTCCCAAGGGCGACACGGAGTTGCTCCGTATCGGCCGGATGATGGCGGACGATTGTGAGTCTATGTTTGGTTACCGCTTGGAGGTGGTAGAGGGCAAAGGGGAGCGCGGGGATCTTGTGCTTGCGCTCCGTAAGGATAAGCGATTAGGTAAGGAGGGCTATGCGATCCGGATAGATGACCGGATACGGCTGACCGCTCCCGAAGCGATTGGAATCTATTGGGGTACCCGTACGTTACTCCAGATGGCGGAGCAGAGCGAGGATTTCCGCCTGCCTAAAGGGGAGATCCGCGATTTTCCGGATTATGGCTTGCGGGGATTCATGATCGATTGCGGGCGTAAGTTCATCCCGCTCTCTTATCTACAAGACTATGTGAAAGTGATGGCTTATTATAAGATGAATACCTTCCAAATTCATCTGAACGATAATGGATTCAAGCAGTTCTTCGGACACGATTGGTCGAGTACCTACGCCGCTTTCCGTCTGGAGTCAGACACTTATCCGGGGCTGGCGGCTCGTGATGGCTTTTATACGAAACAGGAGTTTATCGATCTGCAAAAGTTGGCTGAGGATCATTTCGTGGAGATTATCCCCGAGATTGATGTCCCCGCTCATTCTTTAGCCTTTACTCATTACCTTCCGGAGATCGGGAGCAAGGAGTATGGGATGGATCACTTGGATCTGTTTAATCCCGAGACTTATCGTTTCTTAGATAATCTTTTCAAGGAATACTTGGAAGGTGATGCGCCCGTCTTCCGGGGGCCGCGTGTGCATATCGGTACGGATGAGTATTCGAACAAGGATCCACGGGTCGTAGAGAAATTCCGGGCTTTCACCGACTATTACATCCGTTATGTAGAGAGCTTTGGCAAGCAGGCGATGGTATGGGGAGCGTTGACGCACGCGAAAGGGGAGACTCCCGTGAAGTCGGAGAACGTGATCATGAACGCTTGGTATAATGGATACGCCGATCCGGTGGAGATGGTCAAGCAAGGATATAAGCTGATTAGCATCCCCGACGGCATGGTGTACATCGTTCCTGCCGCAGGTTATTACTCTGACTATCTGAATACAGAGTTCTTGTATAACAAGTGGACACCGGCTCGGATCGGGAAAGTGGAGTTTAAGGAGCAGGATCCTTCCGTGTTAGGTGGGATGTTCGCTATCTGGAACGATCATGTGGGGAACGGGATCTCCACGCAGGATATTTATCATCGGGTATTCCCTGCCATGCAGACCATCGCGGCGAAGACGTGGAGCGGGGTATCCATATCATTGCCCTATGAGCGGTTTGATTCTCAACGGCACTTGCTGAGTGAGGCACCCGGCGTGAACCGTCTGGGCCGTATCGGTAAGGGGAAAGGTGTCGTGCACGAGCAAGCCACAGTGGCCCCAGGCAGCGAGTTGCCTTATCAGGAGATAGGTTATGATTACCGGGTAAGTTTTGACATTGAGGCGGAAGACGAGGTGAAAGGGACAGAATTGTTTCGCTCGCGGGAGGCGGTGTTTTACCTCTCCGACCCGATCCGCGGCCAATTGGGCTTCGCCCGTGACGGCTATCTGAACACGTTCCGGCAGAATGTGCGGAAGGGTGACCGGCTGCGTATCGCTGTTGAGGGCGACAATCGTTCGACCCGTCTTTATGTGAATGATAAGTTAGTGGAGAACCTGGACATCAGTAAGATTTATTTCAATAGCGGGAAAGACTCTATCAATTATGTGCGGACCTTGGTATTCCCGTTGGGACAGGCCGGACAGTTTAAAAGTACGATTAATAACCTGAAGATCGAGCGTAAATGACTTTGTTCCTCCTTGGCGGCAAATGAGTAAGAGGGTATGTTTTCGAGGAGTGCCGAGGAGGATCTTACCTGATCGTATAAGTTGCGAAATGAAAAAGTGTTGTTAGCATTTATGAAGAGCCCTAAGTATGAGCTTGAATCTATTGTGATCAACTTAAATCTAAATTTACAAAATGTTTTATTATGAAAAAGGAACCAGTATTTGCCAGTTTAGTGTTGCTGTTGGTGGTCGCTTCACCGGCAGTCATGGCGGCATCAAGGGGGGAGACCGGTCCGGAGTCGGCCATGAACCGGACAAGCCCTGTCGTGAATGACACAAACGCGAAGAAAGTAAGAGGAACGGTTCTCGATGAGAGCGGTATCCCCGTGATTGGGGCGAATGTCGTCGTCGCGGGAACGACAAATGGAACGATCACGGACATGGACGGTAACTTCGTCTTGGATAACGTGGAGGATGGTGCGAAACTGACCGTCTCGTATATCGGATACATCGATCATACCATTACGGTCGTCGCTTCTCAGTCGGAATACCGGATTACCTTGAAAGAGGATTCACAGAGCCTGGATGAGGTGGTAGTCGTCGGTTATGGTGTACAGAAGAAGGTGAACCTTACCGGTGCTGTGGCCGCGATCGGGGCGGATGAGATTATCCAGGCTCCGGTGGCCAATATCTCGAATGCCATCGCCGGACGTTTGCCGGGTATCCGTGTGCAGAACACGGGAGGAACGCCGGGTGCGGAGTCAACTGTCGATATTCGTGGTTTCGGTAAGCCGTTGATCTTGGTGGATGGGGTGGAACAACCCGGTTTCCAGATCGACCCGAACGAGATCGAGAGTATCTCCGTCTTGAAGGATGCCTCGGCGGCTATCTATGGTGTGAAGGCTGGTAATGGTGTGTTCTTGATTACGACCAAGAAGGGTGCTGCCGGAAAGGCGAAGATTACCTATAACGGATCAGTCGGTTTCCAGAACTTTACTGATTATCCGGATATGGTGGATGCGGCCGGGTACGTGGAATTGGCGGATGAGAACGCGATCAACCGCGGGAATGCCCCTGTGTTCGGACCGGATCAGTTGGCTCTCTATCAGGAGGGCACCCAAGAGGGGTACAAGAGTTATGATTGGAAGGACATTCTGACTCGCAGTAACGCCCCGCAGACCCAGCATAACATTAACGTGAACGGTGGATCGGAGAAGATCAAGTACTTTATGTCTGTCGGTTACTTAAACCAGGCGGGACTTTACTCCACAGGGGATATTAACTTCTCCCGTTATAATTTCCGTTCCAATATATCTGCCCAGATCTCGAAATATCTGACGGCTGAGATGCAGTTGAGCGGTCATGTGCAGGACAAGATGTCGCCTTACGATGAGGATACTTACATCATTCACGGTATTACCCGTATGCACCCCTACTATTCGCCCTACGCGAACGACGAGGAGGGAGAGCATTATGGATTGACGAATTTCCAGAACCCGTTGGCTCGTTCGGACGCGGATGTCTCGGGTTATCGGAAAGAGCGGAAGAAATTGTTCAATGGCATTTTCTCCTTGAAATATGATATGCCGTTTATCCCTGGCTTGTCTGCCAAGGTGCTTTTCTCTTACCTGACGAAGGTGGAAGAGTATAAGACTTTTGCCAAGGAGTTCCAGCTGTACTCGTATGACAAGGCTACGGGCGCTTATAACTCCGTGTTTACAGGGAACTCTCCCTCGAACCTGACCCGGAAGGATTACACCTCGGAGCAGAACATGCTTCAGTTCTCCTTGAACTACAACCGGACATTCTTGGACGATCATAATATTTCCGCCTTGTTCTTGTACGAGCAGCGGGAGGACTTGGATGATTATGTGGAGGCTTACCGGCAGTTCGCGATCGACGCGATCGACCAGATCAACTCGGGTTCCGATACGAACAAGAATAACGCCGGCGTGGCGAGCGAGCTGGCGAATGCCTCATTCGTGGGTCGTCTGAATTACGATTACGCGGGTAAGTATTTGTTCGAGTTCGCTTTCCGCGAGGATGGTTCCGCCAAGTTCTACAAGAACAACCGCTGGGGATTCTTCCCGAGCGTATCCGTGGGATGGCGCTTGTCCGAGGAGTCGTTCATCAAGGAGCGGACACAGATTTTCGATAACTTGAAGATCCGTGCCTCTTACGGTGTGATGGGTGATGACCAGTTCCTGGATGCCAACGGAAATCCGCAGGTTCTTCCGTTCCAATATTTGGTAGGATATAATTATCCGGGCGGCACGAACTATATCTTCGGCAGCGAGGTTGTCAATTCCTTGGTTACGAGAGGTCTTGCCAATACGGAATATTCTTGGTTGACCTCCAAGATCTTGAACGTCGGTTTCGACGCCTCTTTGTGGAACCGTAAGTTAGAGGCCAGCTTGGATGTGTTCTACCGGAAACGGGATGGTTTGTTCGCTTACCGCTCGGGTTCTCTCCCGAATACTTTCGGAGCGTCTTTCCCGCAGGAAAACTTGAATAGTGATGACTTCCGCGGTTTTGAGTTGGTGCTGGGCCATACGAATACGGTAGGGGATTGGACTTACTCGATCAAGGGTAACGTATCGTACACCCGTGCGAAGAATCGCCATATCGAGCAGGCAGACCCGATCAACTCTTATTTGAACTGGACGAGCAATTTCAGTGATCGCTGGAACAACATGGAGTTTGGCTATAAGTGCGTTGGACAGTTCCAGAACCAAGAGGAGATCAATAACTGGGCTATCCAAGATGACGCGGGCAACACGACTTTGCTCCCGGGTGACTTGAAGTTCGAGGATTTCAACGGGGATGGCGTGATCGACAGCAACGATATGCAGCCGATCACTCGTAGCAATACGCCAGAGATCTACTTCGGCTTGGATCTGAGCGCGTCGTGGAAGGGATTCGATTTCTCCTTGTTGATGCAGGGAGCCACGAATTACAATGTTTATATGTCCGGCTGTCTGGGGAACGCTATGTTTAATGGCTCGAATACCTTGGAGTGCTTCATGGATCGTTGGCACCGGGAGGATTTGTATGATCCCGAATCAGCTTGGATCCCGGGCAAGTATCCTTCGACTTGGGATTCCGGAAAGCCTTCCAATCTCCGGGTCTCTACGTTTAACCATATCAGCTCGTATTATTTGCGTGTGAAGAACCTTGAGTTTGGTTATACTTTCCCGAAAGAGTGGTTGAGCAAGATCTATGTGGATAGATTACGTTTGTATGTTTCCGGTAATAACGTGCTGACCTTTGATAACCTCCCGTTTGGTGACCCGGAGGCTCCCAGCAGCGACCGAATCTTGTATCCGCAGTTGAAGATTTGGAATATTGGCGTAAATGTTACATTTTAATTAAGAGTTAATTAAGTTATGAAAAGCATAAAATTATTCGCGCTATCTCTATTGGGCCTATTCGGTATGTCGTCTTGCGTGAACGATTTCTTGGATAGGGAGCCCATGGATATAATCACCGAAGACTTGATTTGGTCTAACGAGAATGCCATCGAAGCCTATATGGCGGGGATGTATGAGGATATGTTCGTGGAGCCCCACGCTTGGTTGATCAACTGGGGCGTATTAGGGCATTATACGGACGAGTCCATGCGTAGCTATTCTTGGGGTTATCCCTATACGCCGGTGTTGGATCTGTCCAGCTTGGCGCAATGGGAGTACACGAAAGTCCGTACGGTAAACGAGTTCTTGGAGAAGATCCCGGAATCTCCCTTCACCGAGGAGCAGAAGCAGCGTTGGATCGCGGAGGCGCATTTCGTGCGTGCGTTCCATTATTTCACGATGGCGAAACGATATGGCGGAGTGCCCTTGGTTAAGGAGGTGCAGGAATATACCGGCGATAACGTGGAAGACCTGAAGATCCCTCGGAATACGGAGGAGGAAACCTGGAATTTTATAGCGGAGGAGTGTGATCTGGCGATAGCGGGCTTACCTGAAAGTTATGATGCCACGGAGCAATTCCGTGCCTCTAAGTACGCCGCCGCGGCGTTGAAGGCACGGGCTTTGCTGTATGCCGGCTCGATCAGTCGCTACGGCTCCGTTCAGTTGAATGGATTGGTTGGTATCCCGTCTGACAAGGCGGACGATTTCTTCCGTCGCTCGATGGAGGCTTCCAGCATGATTATCGAGTCCGGACAGTTCGAGCTGTTCAATCAAGAGGCAGACCCGGCGACGAATTACCAGCAGTTGTTCCTTGATAAGACCATGAATAGCGAGGCGATCTTCGTGAAGGCTTATTCGACTCCGGATAAGGCGCATAATTTCGACTATGCGATGGCGGCTCCTTCCTTCAAGATCGACTGGGGAACGAATACCAGCCCCACGCTTGAGCTGGTGGAATCGTATGAGTATGTGGATGGATCGCCCGGTACCTTGAAGACGGCTGATGAAAACGGAAACCCGATCTATTATGAGAATGTGGAGGATATTTTCAAGGATAAGGATCCGCGATTCTTCGCCTCGATCCTGTATCCCGGATGTCCGTGGCAGAATAGTGAGGTAGAGATCCGTAGAGGTATCATAAAGAGTGACGGGACACGGGAGACAGCCTCGACATTTACGGATGTCTTTAGTGAGGATGCGTCATTGACCATTTCCGGAAAAGACGGTCTGGTCATGTCGGGCGACTGTAGCCGTACGGGATTCTATATCAAGAAATTCATGGATCCTGTAAATCGAGTGGAACAAGACCGGTCGGAAACGAATTTCATGGTGTTCCGGTATGCGGAAACTTTGTTGAATTATGCGGAGGCCGCCTTTGAATTGGGACAGACAGATCAAGCCCTCCAAAAGGTGAACGAGGTGCGCAGGCGTGCCGGAATCCGGGAAAAGACCAGCTTGACGATGGAGGATATCCGGAACGAGCGACGGGTGGAGCTGGCTTTCGAGAACTTACGTTATTGGGATCTGGTACGTTGGCGTATCGCTACGGATGTCATGAATAATACCGTATTCTCAGCCTTGATCCCTTGGCTGGACTATCGAACCGGGCAATATGTTTTCGAGAAATCGGGAAATACGCTAAATCTGCCTAAGACATTCTTGGAACGACAATATTATTTGGAGATTCCAGGTGTGGCGCAAAACGAATTGTTGGAGCAGAATCCGGGTTATTAATTTATTTATTACATTTGAGATATGAAGAAAGTATTATTATATGCAGCGCTGGTTTGTGGCTTATGTGCCTGCGGACTGGATAATTATGATGCGCCTACCGCGACCTTGACAGGGGCGGTCATTGATAGTGAGACGCGGGAGAATGTACCCGGGCAGGCTCAGAACGGCGCGAGAGTGCGTATGTATGAGTTCTACAACGATAAATGGACCGTTCAACCGAATGACTCTTGGGTGACTCAGGAGGGTACGTTTACGAATGCGGCGGTTTTCACGGGAAGGTATCGCATCACGGTGGAAGGACCGTTCGAGACTGTGGAGCCTATCGAGGTTGAGGTATCAGGTACGACCGAGCTGAATTTTGAGGTGACCCCGTTCTTGCGTATCTCCGCGGATGCTGTTTCTAACGAGGCCGGCAAGGTGACGATGAACGCGTCTGTCGAGAATGTGCTGGGCCAGACCCTCCAGCTTGTTGAGTTCTACTGTGGAAAGACCCCTTACGTGGATCGGAATACATTTACGAGTAAAGGTTCCGCGACAATTCCGGACGAGATGACGGGGACCACTACTTATTCTTATACATTTGAGGGGCTGGATAGTGGCAAGACGTTCTATTTCCGGGTTGGAGGTTTAGCGGTTAATCCTGGTGGCTATTACAACTATAGTCCAGTGATTGAGGTTACTATCCATTAAAATAGAGGAGAAGTCTTATAAAGGGTTGCCCTTTTCTTAGGTCTCATGATGGATTTAAGAAAGGACAACCCTTTCCTAACAGAAGATCAGCGACATGAAGAAAGTATCCAAATACCTGTTAATCATAGGTGTATATGTATTGTTACCTTTTGTGATCCTTGGAAGTATTGAGCTTGGATTGCGGGTTTGTGGATACGGGGTGGACTTGGATCATCTGTTTTTGCAAACGCCTCAAGGCGATTATCTTTATCTAAACAAAGACATTAGCCGCCGTTATTTTACCCATTCGCAAGCGACCAACGGGAATGTGGAGTTCTTTCGGAAGAAGAAGCGGGCGAACACCTTTCGGGTCTTTGTCTTGGGGGAATCAGCGGCGATGGGATTTCCGTATCCTAATAATATCTCTTTCCAGCGAATGCTGAAATACCACTTGCGGAAGGCCAATCCAGACAAAGATGTGGAGATCATCAATCTTTCGCTGACCGCGATCAATTCATATACCTTCTACGATTTCGCGAAAGAGATTATCCACCAAGAGCCGGATGCGGTGTTTATCTATGGCGGTCATAATGAGTATTATGGAGCTTTGGGGGTTGCTTCCAATAATAGGTTGGGAAGTTTTCCTGATTTGATCCGGTTGTTTCTCCGATTGCGTCAGCTACGTATTTCCCAATGGTTGGATGCCCTGAAGACAGACTTGTCTCCGCGAGTGGACCAATCAGATAATTTGATGAAATATGTGGTCAGGGAACAGGTGATCCCTTACCAAGGCGAGCTGTTTGAACGTGGGTTGGAGCAGTTCCGGTTGAACATGGAGTTGACATTGGGGCTCTTCAAGCGACACCAGATCCCCGTGTTTTTGTCAACAGTCGGCGTGAATTTGAGCGATCTGAAACCCTTTAAGAGCATTCCTGCCGAAGATAGGGCTGTCCCCGGGAGCGCTGATGATTATTATGAGCTGGGTCAACGTCAACTCCGGGAACGGGATAGTGTGGCGGCCTATGCCTCTTTTAGTCGGGCGAGGGATCTGGATGCCCTGCGTTTCAGGGCTCCTAAGGAGATCAACGAGATTATCCGGGAGTTGGCCGCGACGGACGATAATGTCTATCTGGTGGATTCTGAAAAGGAATTCAACCGCCAAAGTCCGTATGGCATTCCTGGTCGGAAATTGTTGTTGGAACATGTGCATCCGACGATCGAAGGGCATCGGGTTATCGCGGGATGCTTCTTGGAATCCTTGCGGCAAGGGACGTTCGCGCGGATGAAGAATTTGCGGCTTGCCGATACGTTCGACCTATATGATTTTCCGGTTCTGGAATTCGATTCGTTAGCGGGCGAGTATGCCTGCCTGCAATTGCGTAAAGGTTTTCCTTTTTACGAGAAAGATCTGCCCGAGATCGTTCCACATACGGAGGTCGAGAAAATGGCCTGGGCTTTTGTACGGCAGAAGAACTGGTTCCAGTCGATGGATCAATTATATACGTATGCGCTTAACGCAAGGAACGATAGCTTGTGCTTAGAAATACTAAAAGTCCGAAGTTTAGATAATCCGTATGATATAACGTTCTTGGACCAGGGCGGAGAATTCGCCGAGATCCGGAAAGACTATCCTTTGGCGGTCGCTTTCTATACGCGGAGTTTCCGGTTACGGCCGACTGTGCAAATGGCTCAAAATCTTGTGTCGAATCATTTGCGGTTGGATCAGCCAGATAGGGCGCTTCCGTATATCGATTATATACTCCGTAATGGAGGAACCCGGTTCAAGGGATTGCAGGAGATGTGCCGAGAGATCATCCAATACAAGCAACGGTTGAATCAGCATCCAAGCGATTCCATCCGGCATTCGATCGGGAGGATTTATCGGCAAATGGGTAATCAAGAGGCTGCGAGGAGGTATGATTTATGAGCTATTTATTAGGAATATCCGCATATTATCATGACGCTGCCGCTGCCTTGTTGAAGGATGGTGAGATCGTGGCCGCCGCGCAAGAAGAGCGTTTCAGCCGGAAAAAGAATGATCCCTCTTTCCCGGTGAACGCGATCAAGTATTGTTTGCGACAAGCCGGCATTACGCTCTCGGAGGTGCCCGAGATCGTCTATTACGAAAAACCTTATTTGAAATTCGAGCGGATCTTGGAGATCTTTTACCGATACGCCCCGTGGGGAGCCGGACAATTCATACAAGGGCTTCCTTTGTGGATCGAGGAGAAACTGTTTTGCCGACGGATGCTTAGACGGGCGCTCTCCCAGATCGAAGGCTTCGATGCCGCGAAGCACAAACTTCTGTTTTCCGAGCACCATTTGTCACATGCCGCATCGGCATTCTTTGGCTCTAATTTCCGGGAAGCCGCGATCGTCACCGCGGATGGCGTGGGAGAGTGGAGTACCCTCTCCATCATGCGTGGGGAAGGTAATCGGATCTCTTTGTTGAAAGAGATGCGCTTCCCTGATTCCTTAGGCTTGTTGTATTCTTCCTTTACCTATTATTTGGGTTTCAAGGTGAATTCCGGGGAATACAAGATGATGGGGCTGGCGCCTTATGCCGATCGGGATGGAGAGCTAACCCGCTCTTACGTAGAGCGTATCAAGCGGCATTTATTGACACTTCATCCGGATGGCTCGATCTCATTGAACATGCGTTATTTCTCTTTCCATAAAAAGATGCGGATGGTCGATGAGAGGCGTTGGGAAGCCTTGTTCCAACTTAAGCCCCGTAAACCGGAGAGCGAATTGCTCCCCCAGCATGCCTGTCTGGCGCTTGCCGCTCAGATTGTCGTGGAAGAGGCGCTTCTACGGATCGTGAAAACGGCGAAAGAGCTTACAGGATCCTCCAATTTGTGCTTGGCGGGCGGGGTTGCCCTGAACTGTGTGGCTAATGGAAAAATCTTGCGTTCGGGATTGTTTGAGCGGATGTTTATCCAGCCCGCTTCCGGTGATGCGGGAGGGGCGCTGGGAGCCGCTTGGGCGGCATATTATATCTACCAAGGGCATGAGCGTATTATCCGGGAGGGAGAAAAAGACCGGATGTGCCATGCCCAGACAGGTCCGTCGTTCACGGATCAAGAAGTCCGGATCTTTTTAGATTCTTTGGAAGTTCCCTATACGTATATGGAAGAGGAACAGTTGTGTCAGCGTGTGGCGGAGCTGATCGCCTCGGGCTTATGCGTGGGATGGTTCCAGGGGCGTATGGAGTATGGCCCCAGAGCGTTGGGAAACCGGAGCATCTTGGCGGATCCGAGGGGAACAGGGATGCAGAAACGGCTAAACCTGAAGATCAAATTCAGGGAGAGTTTCCGGCCATTCGCCCCCGTTATATTGAAAGAGCGAGTGAGCGAGTATTTCGAGGGAGTACCTGAATCCGATTATATGCTACTGACTGCTGAGGTCACCCGCGCTCATCGGTTGGCTCTGCCCGATCATTATAAGGAACTAAGCGGGAAGGAGCGGTTGGCGTTGCCCAAGTCGGACGTACCTGCTATCACCCATGTGGATTTTTCTGCTCGGGTACAGACGGTTGATGCCTGCACCAATCCGCGACTGACCCAGCTGATTCGTGCTTTCGACCGGCTTACCGGTTGCCCGTTGTTAATCAATACCAGTTTTAACGTACGGGGAGAGCCGATTGTCTGCTCTCCGCAAGATGCCTATCGCTGCTTCCGGGCGACTGACCTGGATGTGCTGGTACTCGGGAATTTCCTGATTTTGAAAAATAAATAAATGATGAATAGAGACATGGAAACACTGAAAGAATTGCTGTTGTTTATAAAGGAACGAAAGAAATGGTGGTTACTGCCTGTCCTGATTTTTGTGCTATTGATCGGGCTTCTCTTGGTCGCCACGGGGAATCCGGTGGTCGCTCCGTTTATTTACACCTTATTTTAAACCAATGAACTGGAAAACTCTTTATCGCTGGTTGCTGAATGGCTGGATTCGCTTGGGCAAGGCACTGAACAAGATAACCTCACCTATCTTGTTAGGAAGCGTCTATTTTTTTGTCCTTACTCCGGTTGCGGCCGTATATCGTCTGTTCCATCGGCAGGAAGAGAAGAGAGAAAGTACATTGGTCGATGTGCTTAAAACTTATACCAAAGACGATTTTATCAAGCTATGGTAACGACGAGACACCTTAATCCTTTTTCCTGCGCCTTGGGATTGCCGGTTTTTCTTTTGTTCACGGCGATCCTTTATGCCTTTTTCTACAATTATCACGTGTTATTCGTGGAGCAATTGCGCCTTTTCGAGTGGAATGGAGCTTATTTTAACGAGACGATTCGCGAGCCCGGTGGGCTGTCTGCCTATATAGGAGAGTTCATCTCGCAATTTTATCACTGGAACCATTTCGGTGGCTTGCTGATCGCCATCGGGATCGGAGGGGTATGTATGGCCTATAAGAGGCTGTTAGCCCATTGGGGATTGCCCGGGAGCGCTTCTTGGGCGTTGTTCCCTGCGGGAGCCCTATCGTTGGCTTTCTTGAGTTTGGATACCTCTTTTGGGTTGATTGTCGGGCTTCTGATCACCTTTTTGTTCGCACGGATAACGATCCGGGAGCGATCGGGCTGGATCCGTCGGGCCCTCTCGCTCGTCGGGTTGCCGATTTGTTATTTCTTGACGGGGGCGGGTGTTTTTCTGTATTTAGGGATTCTTTTGTTGGACGAGGCTATTTACTCCCGGGACCGGCGTTATGGCTGGTGGATAGTCTATGGGCTTCTCGCCATTCTTCCACCGCTTCTTGCCTATTACCGGTACGATATAACCGAGACCCAGGCATGGATCGGTACGGGCTGCTTGTTGACCGGTGAGTCTTTGTCCGGACTTTATATTCTTGCGGCGACCTTGCTGCTTCCGCCCTTGCTCGCTGATTGGCTGAAAGGGATGCCGTGGTGGGGGAAGCGGAAGGTCGTTTTTGCGCTCGACCTGCTTGTTTGCCTCGCGGCCATCGGACTTGTCGTGAGCCATGTGAAGCTGAAAGACGAGCGGCTTTATCGCTTGCACCATTTGACAGCGCATGCCCAATGGGATCAGGTGCTCAAGGTGATGGAGGGAGAGTCGTCCAAGAATATCTTGCTCTCTTCTTATGCTAACATCGCGTTGCTGAACAAGCATTGCCTTTCGCAAAAGCAATTCCAGTTCTACCAGACACCCCACGTGAATGAGTTCTGGTCATCTAACCATTTGCTGAATTACCTGACGGCAGAGACGTATTACCAATTGGATATGCTCTACGCCGCCCGGGCGTATATGTTCATGGCGAATACCCAGACTCCTTTAAGTCGATCTCCGCTTTACTTGAGACGTTTGGCGGAGATCGAATACCGCCGTGGAAATGCCGCGGCAAGCCTGAAATACGTGACCTTATTGGAGTCAACCCTGTTTTACGCAGATTGGGCGAGAGACTTCCGGAAGGCCATGAACGTCTCTTCTACATCGACGGATGATGTACCCGCTTATCCGGAAAATGACTCCTTTCTGGCAAAAGAGATGCTCTACAACGTGGAGCAACATTGGCGGCAAAGTGGAGGCGACAATCCGAAAGTGGCCGATTTCCTGCTGGCCAGATATATGCTCAACAACCAGTATAATGCGTTCATCCAGTTGGCTAAGCGAACCAACCTGTCTCTTTCCGGTTGTGAGGCGTACCAAGAGTTCTTGTTGATGTACGCTTACCTGCTGAAAGATAATGCCCTGATCCAAGATTGGGGTATCGGTCAACCGGTGTTGGAGCGTTTTTACCGGTATTTGCGGATCAACCAGTCCGGAAAGTCCGACGAGGAAGTCAAGCATTTGTTAGAACCATACAGAGATACCTATTGGTATTACGTCCAATATAATAAGAATACGAAATGAGACTTGCCGCTTTTTATGTTTTCCTGCTATCCATCTGTTGCCTGTCCGGTTGCGACGGGAACCGCCTGCCTGTCGCGAAATCCGAATGGGGGACTACTCCCCCTATTTATCCGGAGTACCAAGATGCCACTATCCCTGTGAATATAGCCCCGCTGAACTTCGAGATTCGTGACGAGGGGGAAGAGCACATCGTCCAGATCAAGGGGAAGGGGGAACCTCTTGTGGTGAAAGGAAGAGGGGTGGTGGATATTCCGCTCAGGGCCTGGCGGAGACTGCTGGGCGAGAATCAGGGAGACTCCCTTTCCGTCACCGTGTTTAGCCGACAAAAAGAGGATTGGTATCGTTATCAGCCGTTCGCATGGACCGTTTCCTCAGATTCCATCGACGGTTATGTGGCTTATCGTCTGATCGAGCCGACTTACGCTAACTGGAACGGTATGGCCATCTGTCAGCGGGATCTCGCCTCGTTCGAGGAGACGGAGATCCTCTCGAACCGGAAGAGCGGGAACAATTGTATCAACTGCCATACTTTCAATCAGGGTAATCCCGACGAGCTGGTCATGCACATGCGCAAGGTGAATGCCGGCACGCTCTTGATCCGGGATGGGGTATGCCAGAAACTGAACACCCAGACCCCTTATACCATCTCCAATTTTGTCTATCCGGACTGGCATCCCTCGGGGGAGCAGATCGCTTTCTCCACGAATATTACGCAGATGTCGTTCTACGATGCCCACCCCAAGATCATCGAGGTATATGACGCTCAATCCGATATCGTGATGTATGACATCCAAAGGAACGAGGTTTATACGAGCCCCATGCTTTCTGATCCTGATAAGTTGGAGAACTTCCCCTTTTTCGCTCCTGACGGGAAGCGGCTCTATTTCTGTACCTGCGACCGGGTGGATAGCCTGCCCCAGCAGTTCGAGAAGGTGAGGTACCGCATTTGCTCGATCGGGTTTGACTTGGCGAGCCGCTGTTTTGACGAACGTGTCGATACGCTTGTCGATCTCACCGCCTCCGGCAAGAGCGCTACCTTACCCAGCGTGTCGCCTGATGGACGATTCATCCTCTGTTCTGTTGCCCCAAGCGGCTGTTTCTCCAGTTGGATCCCGGAATCCGACCTTTACCTGTACGATCTGCGGGAAAAGACCGTCCGCCCCGCCTCCGAATGGAACAGCGAACAGGCGGAGAGCTGCACGAGCTGGTCATCGAACAGCCGTTGGGTCGTGTTCAGCAGTCGCCGGGAAGATGGGGTGTATAACCGGCTTTACATCGCCCACATAGATGCGTCGGGCCGCTTGGGTAAACCTTTCTTGTTGCCCCAGCGGGATCCGGCGTTCAACTTGCGCGACATGAAGGCTTACAATCTGCCTCGCCTTGTCAAGGGAGCGGTGCGCGTCTCGCCCGTGGCGATTGGCCGTTGTGCCGAGTCGGCCTCGGAAAAGGCGGTTCGTTTCAACGAACAGCTCTATAAGCCGGAGATCCATACTCCGACGGGGAGCGTGAGCGAGGTGAATTAGGATTGTCTTTCGGGAAGCCTTCGCGAGGGGCTTCTCCGCTGATGAGGAAAAATGGGAATGAAGTCGGTTTGTTTATTAAAAAACATGCCGACTTTTTTCTTGTTTCCATGTCAACTTTTCCGGGAAAATCCGGCATGGTTCTGGGAAGTACTTGCAGCGTTTCGCTCCATTTACGCATCTTCTTATTAGGAATGGTAAGTTAAAGTATATGTAAATGTTGTGGCGTTCAGGTGTAACGCATATATTTGTATAATGCTTTAGTGTGGGAAATGGCGCCGTAACGTTATAAAAGCATAAGGCGTTTAAACCCTTCGGTCGGGAAAGGATCGAAACAAAAAACAGAAATTCATTTAAAGTAGAGGAGAAACAATTATGAGACCCATGAAATTAACAACTTTGGTGATGATGCTCTCGATCGCGCTCAGTGCCGCGGGTCAGGAGGTCTTCTTCGATGATGTCTATTTCTCTTCAAAAAACAAGAAACAGAAAGAACAGGTTGAGGAGAAAAACACCGTTCAGGCCAAGCCGGTAGCCGAGGCTCGGACGGTGACGACGGTGAAGCCGGCCTCCTCTGATATACGGGATGTGGACGAATATAACCGCCGTTATACCTCGGTGGAGGTGGAGGAACCCTATCGGGGAGAGGAGCCTGAGGCTGTCGAGGAAGAGCGCGGATCTTCCGCGGATCGCCGCTCGGACATGGAATATTCGGAGCGTATCATCCGGTATCATTCCCCCAGCAAGATCACGATCGCCGGGGCGGATCAGGTCGACCTGTATCTGAGTGACGGCTATTACGCGTATGGATATGATACGGACTATTCCGATAATGGCGCCAACGTAAGCCTGAATATCAATATCGGCAACGGCTGGTGGGGTCCCTCCTGGTGGTACTCCAGCTGGTACGATCCTTGGTTCTATGGCTATAGCCCGTGGTGGACCTATTCCTCTTTCTACTATGGTCCCTCTTGGCGTTGGGGCTGGGGATGGGGTGGCTTCTATGCCGGGCTTTACAGCCCGTGGTACGATCCTTGGTATGGCTCGTATTGGGGCTGGGGCGGCTATTGGGGCGGTTATTACCCGCATTACCACCACCATCACTACGCGCCTCCCGTGAAGTATTACGCAAACGGTCGTTCCTCGTATCGGAATAACCGGAGCTATTCGGGGGGTGGCAGCCGTGGCGCCGCTGGATATTCGAACGGCCGTAGCGCCGCTTACGCGAATGCCCGGGATAACGCGGGGAACACGACGTTCCGGAATTCGGGCGGCACTACTTCCCGCTCCTCGGCGAGGTCGTTGAGCAATGGGAATGTAGGGACCTCAAGGCGATCGATCGCTGAGGCTTCCGGAGCCGGAAGACGTTCCTCTACCGGTAATAATACGGCGATTACCCGGAGCGCTTCGAGCGTGAACAGCGGTTCCGCACGGACACGGATTTCGCGGGAGCAGTCGAGCGGAGCTTCCCGGAGCCGGTATTCGACCCCGATCACCCGCTCCTCTTCGAGAAGTAACAGCGGCTTTTCTACCGGTCGTTCTTCCTCCTCCTCTTCGCAGTTCAGGAGTTACACGCCTTCGCGTAGCAGCTCGGTGGGCTCGTCGCGTAGCTTTGGAGGCGGACGTTCCAGTGGTGGCGGAGCCTCGATGGGAGGTGGACGTTCCGGAGCGGGACGCAGATAAACGTTTAGGTTGATAAATAATGACAAGGATGAATAGGTTAGCAATTATCATGACGGTGCTGGCTTTAGGAGGCGGCACCGCCTTCGCGCAATCGCAATTGGATGCCTTTAAGTACGCGCAGCGGGAGTTGAGCGGTACGGCGCGCTATATGAGTATGGGAGGCGCTTTTGGCGCCTTGGGTGGCGATATTTCCGTACTGAATACGAATCCCGCGGGATTGGCGATCTATAAGAGCTCGGAAGTGGTGACTACATTGAGTGTCTCGTCCGCAAAGACAAACGTGAATTGGCTGGGTACGGAAGTGGACAACAGCCGGACGAAAGTGAACTTCGACAATATCGCTTATGTAGGCTATTTCCCGACGGCTAACGACGAGGGAATCGTCAGCTGGAATGTCGGCTTTTCGTATAATCGCTTGAAGAACTTCAACCGGAACTATACGATGGCTACGGGTGGAAACATGAATACCTCTCTTTCCGACTATACGGCCATGCGTGCGACCGGCCTGAACAGCTCGGATCTGTTGTCGAGCGATAATTATAATCCGTACGACAATGGAGATATAGGAGACTGGTTGTCGATCCTTGGATACGATGCGGGATTCATGGACGCGTATAGCGATAACCAGAAGCTCTATTATAGCGCGTTCGGCGATAACAACGCGGTCGGGCAATGGGAGCCTTATAAATTGAAAAGTGGGCAGTTGTCTGTCTCGGAACGGGGATCGGTAGGCCAATACGATTTGGCTTTTGGCATGAATATCTCAGAGCTTGTGATGCTGGGGGCGACGGTGGCGATCACGGATCTGGATTATCGCTACCAGTCGATGTATGAGGAGACGTTTGAGAATGCCGATAATATGTACTTGTCCAATTATCTGCGGACAGATGGAACAGGGTATGCCTTCAATATCGGTGCGATCGTACGTCCGGTGGATTTTCTCCGTTTTGGCGTGGCATACAACTCGCCGACTTGGTATAAGATGACGGATACCTATTATGCGGAGGCGGGATCAACCTTGACACGTATGGTGAATGGAAGCGCTGCCAGCCGTAAGTGGGATAGCGCGACGCCGGAGGGATACTATGATTATGAGTACCGTGCGCCGGATCGTTGGATATTCAGCGCGGCGGCTATCTTGGGCACAAAGGCCTTGCTGAGCGTGGATTATGAGTTGACCAACTATAACCATATGCGCATGTACCATACCGATGGAAGCAGTAACGTGTATACCAATCAGGATATAAAGGACGACTTCAAGATCGGGAACACGTTGCGTGTGGGCGCAGAGTATAAGGTGACACCTCAGTTCGCTATCCGGGCAGGAGTGGCTTATAGCGATAGCCCGATCAAGGATCCTTTTAGGAATGGCGAAAAGGAGGTTGTCACGGTCGGGACGATACCTCATTATACGATCGAAAAGAACACTACGGATTATACGGTCGGTTTCGGTTATCGTTTCACGCCTAACTTCTATATGGATCTGGCCTGTGTTTACCGTACGCACAAAGATGATGTGTATGCGTTCTCCAGTATGTTTGACGGGGATAGCGGGCAAGCGGTGATCCTGTCGCAGCCCGCTACCATGAAGACGAATACCACTCGGGTAGCGCTTACGTTAGGATATAAGTTCTGATAGAGCGTTGGATCGTGAATATCCCCTGTTCGTACGTTAAAAGTACGGGCAGGGGACATTTTTTTAGGTTTTGAAATGAAAAATTTGCCGGTCTAAAATATTTTTTGTTTTTTTGCCAACATAAATAACATTGTATAACTATTAAAACCTCACGCCTATAGCATAACATTACTCGAATAAACCAAAAGATTAAGGTAATGAAGACTTTGAGAATGATGGCTGATGAAGAATTGGTCATCCTTTATGCAAGAGGTAATAATGCCGCTTTCGACGTTTTGTTGAATCGGCATAAAAGTAGTATTTACTCCTATATCTATTTTATAGTCCATAATAAAGAATTGGCGGAAGATATTTTTCAAGAGACTTTCGTGAAGGTCATCATGACGATAAAGCAAGGTCGATATACCGAGAACGGGAAGTTCAAGGCTTGGATTACCCGTATCGCGCATAACTTGATTATCGATAATTTCCGGCAGGAGCGTAGCGAGAACACGATCTCGAATGATGAGGTGGAGGTCGACTTGTTCAACAATATTAAATTGTGTGACGGGACGGTAGAGGACGATTTGGTGCAACATCAGGTGCTCTCGGACGTGAAGAAGCTGGTTAAGCATTTGCCGGATAATCAACGGGAGGTTCTTGAGATGCGTTATTATCAGGATCTTAGTTTTAAGGAAATCGCTGATATAACGGGCGTTAGCATTAATACGGCATTAGGACGTATGCGCTATGCGATCCTGAACATGAGACGTATGGTGTGCGAGAACCAAATCGAATTGTCGATGGCATAAAATAATGATCGTTTCATGCAATAAGTGATAGGCGGATCCGTTTTATTAATGTGACATAAAAAGAGGATGCCTATGAGGAAACTTTCTACACGATGCATGAATGATTTGAATCAAAAAGAGAAGCCTTCACGGGAAGAGAAAAGCTCGCCCCGGAAACAGACGATAGATCTTTTGAGACAGTTCGCCCGGGCATATCAGGTGGAGGCGATGAAGCGACAAGAACTTTGTGGATTTGTGCTTAATTAAGATTCAGGGAAGAGAACTTATTGATTAGGTTCTCTTTCTTTTTTTATATACTTTTGTGAAAACACAAAAAAGGAAGTTATGAAGCATTTGATAGCCCCCTCGCTCTTGTCCGCTAATTTCCTGGACTTGAGGAAAGAATTGGATTGGATTAATGGCAGTGAAGCGGATTGGCTGCATTTAGATATTATGGATGGTGTGTTCGTCCCGAATATATCGTTTGGTTTCCCGGTGCTGAACGCGTTGAAGGCGGTCTGCCGTAAACCGATGGATGTGCATCTGATGATCGTGGAGCCGCAAAAATTCATCCCGGAGGTGGCAGCCTCGGGCGCTTATATGATGAACGTGCATTATGAGGCATGCACGCATTTGCATCGTACTGTGGCGGCTATCAAGGAGGCGGGCATGAAGGCTGGCGTTACCCTGAATCCCCATACGCCGGTTTGCCTCCTGGAGGATATTGTGCAGGATGTGGACATGGTATTGCTGATGTCCGTGAACCCGGGATATGGGGGACAGCGGTTTATCGAGCATTCCGTGGAGAAAGTCGCCCGCTTGCGGGAGATGATCGATCGGAAGGGTTTACGTACCTTGATAGAGGTGGATGGGGGCGTGAACTTAGAAACGGGCAGACGGCTGGTAGATGCGGGCGCGGATGTGTTAGTGGCAGGTAATTTCGTGTTTAAGTCTGCTGATCCTGTCCGGACGATCAAAGAGCTGAAAGCCTTGTAGCTTCGTCTCTCCCCGAGAAATCACCAAAACCAAATACGCCAAAACCGAATACGATGATTGAAGAGATCGTGAGGCGGCCTTTTGCGCGGCCTCTTTTTTTGTGGATTATGGGTATTATGCTATACCGGTATGTGTCCGGCGTATGGCTGGCGTGGATCGGGGGCCTGCTTTTAGCTTGGGCCGTTTTCGCCATGATCTTATATATATGGTGTACCTCTTCAGATTATGCTTATGCATATCGATGGGTCCGGGGATCCATGTTCTCGGCTTTGGCTGTCTGCGTGGCGATGCTGATCAGTTGCGTAAACGACCGTTATATAGACCGATCCGACCGGCCTCCTTCCCGGATAGAGCGGTTGGCCGCGGCCACGCAAGTCTCGTTGACAAGCCGATTCCGTCAACTGCACGTCTCTCGGGAGGAACGATCGGTCTTGTCTACGTTGACGTTCGGTTATAAGAAGGGGATGAGATGGCAGACGAGAAGGCGTTTTTCCTTAGCGGGCGTGGCCCATATCTTGGCGGTGAGCGGCTTTCACGTGTCGGTGGTCTGTGCTTTTCTCTCGTTATTCTGTTCCTTTCTCCCCCGCTGGGGTATTGGGCGCTGGATTCGCTTCTTCGTCGTGGAGGGAGGCCTATGGGTATTTGTTTTCATCACGGGATTGGCGGCACCTGCGGTAAGAGCCGCCGTGATGTTGACGATTTATCTGACCGGCAAGGTGCTTCGGCGTACCCCGGACAGCTATAACACTTTGGCGGCGGCAGCCTGTTTCATGTTGGTTTACAATCCCGGTTATTTGTTTGATGTCGGTTTTCAACTCAGTTTCTTGGCGGTCTTCTTTATCTTGTTCTGGGTCCCTCGCTTGAACCGATGGCTTGGGGCGGAGCGTACGATATGGGCGATTCCCTGTGGCTGGGTGACGGTCTCGATAGCGGCGCAGATAGGGACGGCCTTGCTTTGCTTTTATTATTTTAAGCAATTCTCGACGGTATTCTTGTTCACTAATCTTCCTGTCACCCTGTTGACCACGTTCCTGCTTCCTCTCACCTTCTTGTGGTTGGCTTATCCGGAGGCGCTTTGGGGGCATGAATGGATACAATGGGGAGTGGAGAATATGTTACATCTATTGGTAAAGGTGGTGAATTGGTTCAGCTCGCTGCCCTACGCGGCGGTCAAGGGGAGTTTTGGCGTGTTTGATCTATGGGTCGGCTACATAACCCTTATCTTATGGATGATCTATCTCAAGACACGTGTGCCCAAGGTCGCGTTAATGGCTGTTGGTTGTGCCTTGGCTTGGGTCGCTAAATATCTTATTGCCCGATTGGGGTAGGGAAAGAATCAAAAAAAATCGTAACTTTGACGGGAATTAGAGAAGAGATTATATGATCACTAAAATCATTCACGAGGAAGAGATCCAGAGAGCTAAAAAATATGTGGAGAAAGGTGACCGTTTTGTCATCGTTACCCATGTATCTCCTGATGGTGATGCCTTAGGATCCTCTTTAGGCTTGTATCACTTCCTCTTGGCTTATGGAAAAGATAACGTGGCGGTGATTGTACCGAACAACTTTCCTGCGTTCTATCGTTGGATGCCGGGAGCGAAAGACGTGGTGATCCATGAGAAGTATCCCGAATTCGCGGAGAAGCTGATCCGGGAGGCGGACGTGATTTTCTGCCTGGATTTTAACGAGCCGAAACGAATCGAGAAACTGGCGCCGGCTGTTTTGGCGGCGGAGGGGCGTAAGGTCATGATCGACCATCACCTGAATCCTGCGGATTTCTGTCGGGTCACTATGTCCTACCCGGAAATATCCTCGACGAGCGAGATGATATTCCGCTTTATTTGTCGTATGGGATTGTTTGACCTGTTGAACAAGGACGCTGCGGTTTGTATCTACACCGGGATGATGACGGATACGGGGGCGTTCACTTATAATTCGAATAAGCCGGAGATCTACACGATTATCAGCCAATTGATAAAGAAGGGAATAGACAAGGACTTGATATATCGAAAGGTAAATCAGGTGTATTCGGAAAATCGGCTGAGGATGATGGGGTATGTCTTATACGAGAAGATGAGAATCTATCCTGAGTATCAGGCGGCTCTGATCACGCTGTCTAAAGAGGAGTTAAGCCGTTTCCAATACCAGACGGGTGATACGGAGGGATTCGTGAACCTGCCGTTGAGCATAGAGAACGTGTGTTTCAGTACATTCATCCGGGAAGACCAGGATTACGTGAAAATATCCTTCCGCTCCGTAGGCGATTTCCCATGTAATCAATTCGCGTCCTCTTATTTTAACGGAGGCGGGCATAAGAACGCTTCCGGCGGAGAGTTCTATGGCTCATTAGAGGATGCCATAGCCTTGTTTGAGAAGGGCTTACGTGAATTTAATCCTAATAAATCAGAAGAAATCCATAAACTTGCGTAAGGTTTGGGGAAGATTATATACATTTGCAATTCATTCATTTAAAAACGTATATATGAAGAGCGGATTGAATAGGCTGTTGATTCTGTGTATCTCGATTGTGGCTGTCTCTTGCAGCAACACGAAGTCGTACACGGAGATGTTGGAGGATGAGGAAGACGCGATTGATCGTTTGTTCGACGAGAAGGGTTTTGAGGTCTTGCCCGATTTCCCGGAAGATACGGTTTTCTTGGAAAACCAATTCGTGAAGTTGAAGAGCGGATCCTATTTGAATATCATTGACAAGGGATCTGATGAGAGGGCTGTGTATAACCAGAAGATATTGTATAGGTGCTATGTCTCCTATCCGATGGATTCCAGCTATATCTATAACACGCCTTATTATATCCAGAATTATGGGCCACATAGCAATGGAACTTCCCCCTTCGAGTTTACGTATGGTAGCTACGCTACCTCCTCGGATCCCATGTATGTGAGTGAAGGCTTGCAAGATCCCTTGCAGTATGTGGGTGATCGTGCGAAAGTGAAGTTGATTGTCCCGTTCAGGAAAGGAACGTATAATGATCAATCCTCCGGGCAACCTGTGTTTTATGAGACATTAGAATATATATTTGAAGATAATTTATGACATTAATTAAATCTATTTCTGGCATTCGAGGCACGATTGGAGGTAATCCGGAGGAGGGCTTGAATCCTTTGGCGATCGTGAAGTTCGTGGCCGCTTATGCCACTTTTATCCGGAAGAACACGAGCGTGACAACAAATAAGATCGTTGTGGGACGCGATGCCAGGATCTCAGGTCCGATGGTGAAACAGGTCGTTTTAGGGACCTTGATCGGTATGGGATTCGATGTGATAGATATAGATTTGGCAACGACGCCCACGACAGAATTGGCTGTCGCCCTGGAAGGAGCCTGCGGAGGGATTATCTTGACCGCCAGTCATAATCCGAAGCAATGGAATGCCTTGAAACTCTTAAATGCGAAAGGAGAGTTTCTGGACGCCAAGGAAGGGGCGGAGGTTTTGCGTATCGCCGCCGCTGAGGAGTTCGAGTTCGCTGATGTGGATCATCTCGGTAAGATCATCTCGAACACGACCTATAAGCAGAAACACATCGAGAATGTATTGAATCTGGATCTCGTGGATGTCGAGGCTATCAAGGCAGCGAATTTCCGTGTCGCCATTGATTGCGTGAATTCTGTTGGCGGGATTGTCATCCCTGATCTGTTGTATGCCTTAGGCGTGAAAGAGATTTTCAAGTTGCATTGTGCGCCTCATGGCAACTTCTCCCATAATCCGGAGCCTATCCCCGAGAATCTGACGGAAATCTCCGCATTGATGAGCCATGCGAAGGCAGATGTGGGTTTTGTGGTGGACCCGGATGTGGATCGTTTGGCGATCATTTGCGAGAATGGCGAGATGTTTAACGAGGAATACACGCTGGTCGCGGTCAGTGATTATGTGTTAAGCCATACGCCCGGGAATACGGTAAGTAATTTGAGCTCAAGCCGTGCGCTTCGTGATGTTACCCGTGCTCATGGATGCGAATACAATGCGTCAGCGGTGGGAGAGGTAAACGTAGTCGCCAAGATGAAAGAGACGAATGCCGTGATTGGTGGCGAAGGTAATGGCGGCGTTATCTATCCGGCCTGTCATTATGGACGTGACGCATTGGTTGGTATAGCCTTATTCTTGACTCATTTGGCTAAAAAGAAGATGAAGGTCAGCGAATTAAAGGCGTCTTATCCCTCTTATTATATCTCGAAACAGAAAATACAATTGACTCCTGAGATCGATGTGGATGCCGTGTTGGCAAAAGTGAAGGAGAAGTATTCCCAATACGATATTACAGATATTGATGGGGTGAAGATTGATTTCCCTGATAAGTGGGTGCATTTGCGCAAGAGCAATACGGAACCGATTATCCGTATCTACTCTGAGGCGCATACGATGGAAGAGGCTGAGGAATTAGGCGGCCGGTTAATTCAAGATATAAGTGAGATAAGCAACTGATTCCTGCGGGGAATCTGATTTGCGGCACCTTGTTTAATAAAGAATAGCGGAACGTTTGGGTTCTGCCTGGTAAGTAAAAAGGGTTCGGTATATCACCGAACCCTTTTATTTTTTTGAAAACTCTTGTCCTGACTATATCGCACTTTCAAAAGTGTTGGCCGATCTCTATTTCCACAACAGCGATACGATCCATACGGATTCCTGCCTTTTGGAGTTACGCAAGAATCCATATATGGAAGGGTTCTTCAAGGAGGAAGAGGGGATTGAGAAATGAGGTTGAGGATTAGATCCCTGTTCCGGCGGAATCCTTCTTGGATAGGGATCGGCCATGAGGAATTGCTGGGCGTTGGGCGGAGGTCGTTTATTGGTTAGGCTCGTCCTTGTATTTCAATCCTTTTTGGAATGTGTGCCCTCAGAAATAAAATCTTCAGTAAACAGAGGTATGGATTTTTTCCTTATATTTGCATCGCTTTTAAGGAGTATGTATCAATCAATTTCCAAATAAATCAGAAAGAAATGGTAAAGAGTGCATTACAAATCGCGAGAGCGGCTTACCAACCGAAGGTACCCGCCGCTTTGAGAGGTGCGGTAAAAGCCGTTGACGGTGAATATACCCAATCCGTGGCCGATCAGGAAGAGATCAAGAAATTGTTCCCGAACACGTATGGGATGCCGATCGTCACGTTCGAGAAGAGCAACGAGTCGAAGGCGATGCCCGCTATGAACGTGGGCGTGATCCTCTCCGGGGGACAGGCTCCCGGCGGACATAACGTGATTGCCGGCCTGTTCGATGGCATCAAGGCGCACAACGCCGATTCCCGTCTGTATGGCTTCATCCTGGGCCCGGGCGGTTTGGTGGATCATAAATATATGGAATTGACCGCCGACATCATCGACGAGTATCGTAATACGGGTGGTTTCGACATGATCGGCTCCGGACGTACGAAATTAGAGCAGAAAGAGCAATTCGATAAGGGCTTGGAGATCTTGAAGGAACTTAATATCAAGGCGTTGGTTATCATCGGCGGCGACGATTCCAATACGAACGCTTGTGTGTTGGCCGAGTATTACAAGGCGATCGGCGCGGGTGTCCAGGTGATCGGTTGCCCGAAGACGATCGATGGCGACTTGAAGAACGCCCAGATCGAGACCTCTTTCGGCTTCGATACCGCTTGTAAGGTATATTCGGAGGTGATAGGCAATATCCAGCGCGATTGTAACTCTGCCCAGAAATATTGGCACTTCATCAAGCTGATGGGCCGTTCCGCCTCGCATATCGCCTTGGAGTGTGCCTTGCAGACGCAACCGAATATCTGCATCATTTCCGAGGAGGTCGAGGAGAAGAACATGTCGTTGGATGACATCGTGACCTATATAGCTGACATCGTGGCTAAACGTGCCGCCGAGGGACATAACTTCGGAACGGTGTTGATCCCTGAGGGATTGATCGAGTTCGTACCGGCCATGAAGCGCCTGATCGCCGAGCTGAACGACTTCCTGGCTAAGCACGACGCGGAGTTCAAGATGATCAAGAAGAGCGAGCAACGCGCTTACATCATCAGCAAGCTGACGAAGGAGAACTCCGAGCTTTACGCCTCGCTGCCGGAAGGGGTGGCTCGCCAGTTGTCGCTGGATCGTGATCCGCACGGGAACGTACAGGTATCCTTGATCGAGACCGAGAAACTGCTGTCCGAGATGGTAGGCAAGAAGCTCGCCGAGTGGAAGGCCGAGGGCAAGTATGTGGGTAAGTTCGCCGCCCAACATCACTTCTTCGGGTATGAGGGCCGTTGCGCCGCCCCGTCGAACTACGACGCTGACTATTGCTATTCGTTGGGTTACACGGCATCTTGCCTGATCGCTGCCGGTAAGACGGGATATATGTCGTCCGTACGTAACACGACAGCGCCCGCTGACCAGTGGATCGCCGGCGGTATCCCTGTCACGATGATGATGAACATGGAGAAGCGTCATGGCGAGATGAAGCCGGTTATCCAGAAGGCTTTGGTGAAGCTGGATGGCGCTCCTTTCAAGGAGTTCGCCGCTCACCGCGACGAATGGGCGTTGACGACCAGCTACGTCTATCCGGGTCCGATCCAGTATTTCGGCCCGACGGAGGTTTGCGACCAGCCGACCAAGACGCTTCAGCTGGAGCAAGCGAAGTAAAAATGGGGCATAGGATTTCCCTTTAAGGGCTTTTATAGCGAGGCTCCGCCGGTAAGGGCGGGGCCTCATTCGTTTTTAACGTTTAATCGTGTAGGCATATTGGCTTAAAGCCGCTATCTTTGTTCGTCAGAGAGTATAAATGAAAAGCGATAGGATTATGTTTTCAGGTATTGTAGAGGAAGCGGCCCAGGTGGTAGCGCTTCAACAGGATAAGGGGAATCTTCATCTGACGTTGAGATGCTCATTCGTGAATGAGCTGAAGATAGACCAGAGCGTGGCGCATAATGGCGTTTGCCTTACGGTGGTTAGCATGACGGAGGATACTTATACCGTCACCGCGGTCAAGGAGACGCTGGAACGTTCCAACTTGGGGAGCTTGAAGGTGGGCGACAAGGTGAACGTGGAGCGTAGCATGATGATGAATGGCAGGTTGGATGGCCATATCGTACAAGGGCACGTGGATCAGACCGCTGTTTGTACCGACGTGGCGGAGGCGGACGGAAGCTGGTATTATACCTTCGATTACCCGTTCGATAAGGAGATGGCCCGGCAAGGCTACATGACCGTAGAGAAAGGTTCTGTCTGCGTGAATGGCGTGAGCCTGACGGTCTGCGACTCGCGTGTGGACGGATTCCGGGTCGCTATCATCCCTTACACGCATGATAACACGAATTTCTGTCAGATCGAGAAGGGCTCGGTTGTCAACTTGGAGTTCGACATCGTAGGGAAGTATATCAGCAAGATGATGCAATTCAAGTAAGGCTGGCGATCGCCTGTATTGATGTAGGGCTTTAGCCTGCCTGTTTATACCGGCGGGCCAAAGCCTCTGTCTCTTTTTTAAGCATATTTACACTGCGGATACCGCTTGTTGGTATATTTCTTGTGGGGATACTTTCGTATGAGATGGATAACTAAAATAGATTTAATGTATGGCCTATATCGATTATTATAACATTTTAGGAGTGTCGAAAGACGCTTCCCAGGAAGAGATCAAGAAGGCCTATAAGAAATTGGCCCGTAAGTATCATCCCGACTTGAATCCGAATGATCCTGACGCGCAGCGCAAGTTCCAGGAGATCAACGAGGCGAACGAGGTGTTGAGCGATCCGGATAGACGGAAGAAATATGATCAATACGGGGAGAATTGGAAGCATGCGGATGAGTTCGAGGAACAGCGGAGGCAATCAGCCGGGGGAGGCGCCGGTTTCGGTGGCTTCACGGACGGAGGCTCCACTTTCTGGTCGTCGTCAGGAGGCGACGGCGAGTTCTCCGACTTCTTCGAGTCGCTGTTCGGTTCCCGTAGAGGAGGCCGCCGCTCGACTTATGGCTTCCGGGGCCAGGATTATACGGCTGAGTTGCATCTGTCGCTGATGGATGCGTCGAAGACACATAAGCAAGTGATTACCGTAAACGGGAAGAACTTGCGGATCACGGTGCCGGCAGGCGTGGCGAACGGACAGACCATCAAGCTAAAAGGCCAGGGAGGGCCGGGCGAGAATGGTGGCCCCGCCGGTGATTTGTATATTACTTTTGTTATTCCGGACGACGTTCGCTTCAAGCGGGTTGGTGACGATTTGTATCAAACGGTACCCTTGGATCTCTATACTGCCGTGTTAGGAGGGGAGCAGATCGTGGATACGTTGGATGGGAAAGTGAAATTGAAGGTAAGTCCCGGTACGCAAAATAATGCGAAGGTACGTCTGAAGGGGAAAGGTTTCCCGCGTTATAAGCAAGAGGGCGCGTTTGGCGACTTGATTATTACCTATTTGATCGAGGTCCCGACGAACCTCACGGAGAGACAAAAGGAGTTGTTCCGGGAAATACAGCGTTTGAGTTAAAAATGGGGTATTATGCAAACAGATTTGATTATTGTCAGTGAATACTGCCAGAAGTGCCATATAGAGCCTTCCTTTATCGTCTTGCTGGAGGAAGAGGGCTTGATCGATGTCGATGTGCAGGAAGGGGAGCGTTATCTGCTCGCTTCTCAACTCCGGGATTTGGAGCGGTATGCCCGGATGTATTACGACCTTTCGATCAATATAGAGGGGATAGGGGCGATTCATCACCTCTTAGACCGGGTAAGAAACCTGCAAGATGAAGTGCGCTCGTTAAGATCTCAACTGCGTATGTATGAGCCATAAACGAGCTCGTGCGGAGTGGTGTCAGAAGGTAGGGTGAACAATGCTTGAAAAAATAAACAGCGAAAAGTTTGGATTTAAAAAAATAATCCCTACCTTTGCAATCGAAATCAGAAATGATGGTGTTAATATCGCGGAGTGGAGCAGTGGTAGCTCGTTGGGCTCATAACCCAAAGGTCGTAAGTTCGAGTCTTGCCTCCGCAACTTTGGAGAGTGCCTAAGATGATTCTTGGGCACTTTTTATATGCTTGTATATGTCGTTTGCCATGAGTCTGCTATGATTTCCGTGCCACTCCGTTCTTTTTCCAGATCCCGGATTTGTAATAAGCGTAAGTGACCGCTAATCCGATGCTGAAGCTGGCGCCGATAGCCCACCAAATGCCGGCTCTGCCCCAGATGGAGCTGAACCAATAGGCGAGGGGAATGCGTATCAGCCAGAAGCAGACAATGCTGACCACCATCGGGAAGAAGGTGGCGCCAGCGCCTCGAAGGGCACCGTTGAAGACGTTAAGTCCGCCATGCACGACAAAGAAGCCGCCGATGATCAGCAGATATTCCTTGCCGATCTGGATGACATTCGGGTCGTTGGTGAAAGCCCGCATCATCCAATCACCAAAGAAATAGATCGCCGCGACGGTGGCTATCCCGAGCGACAGGTTCACCCGCATGGAGAAGCGAACACCGGCACGCAGGCGATCTAAGCGTCCCGCGCCTATGTTTTGTCCGCTGAAGGCGGCGAGTGCGCTGGAGAGGGTCAATACGGCTTGGGTGATGATCGTGTCTATCTTCCCGGCCGCGCCATAAGCGGTAAGTGTATCTGTGCCGAATCCGTTCACGATCCCTAACAGGGCGATCAAGCCGAGCGAGATGGAGCATTGTTGTACGCTGGTCGGGAGCCCGATCCGAAGCCCCTCCTTGAATAGGTTCATGTCGAAAAGCAGATCCTTTTTCTTGATGGAGAGCAAGGGGTGGGTGTTGTTTACGTAGCCGAGCGCCACGCACATCCCGATCCCTTGGGCGATGACTGTCGCCCTCGCCGCCCCTTCGATTCCCCACTTGAATACGACGATGAAAAGTAGGTCTAATGCGATGTTAAGCAGGGTCGTCAGCAGGATGAACAGCATGGGGCGAACCGATTCGCCTACGCCTCTCAGAATGGATATGATGCTGTTGAACGTGACGAACAAGAAGGTCCCGCCGACATAAATCCGGAAGTAAATCACCGCTTGCGGGATCACGTCCTCAGGGGTATTCGTCAGCCGGAACATAGGCTCGGCGAAGATGATCCCGGCGATCGACAATAGAATACCGGCTACCAGCATGAAAATAAAGAAGGAAGAGAAGGCTCGCTGTACTTTATCGAACTGTTTGGCCCCGAAGAATTGGGAGATGACCACAGAGGTGCCGCTCCCGATGCCGATGACCAGCGAGATGATGAAATAGTAGATGAAGAAGGAGGCTGACACGGCTGCCAATGCCTGTTTGCCCAAGAACTGGCCTACGATGACGCTGTCGGTCACGTTGTAAAGCTGTTGCAGCAAGTTGCCAAGCAAGAGGGGGAGAGCGAAGCGTAAGATCACGCTTCCCACCGCGCCTTCCGTCAGATCCCTATGTCCTACATCAGCTTTCAGTTTCATGGTTGGTTATAGATCCTTGAGTAAGATATGGTCGTTGGCCTTGACCATGTCCTCACGTGTTTTCAATAGCACTTCCCATTCCTTGTTGAAGAGCTGGCTGGTATCTATCTTGAAGTTCTCGGATCCATACTTGTCCATCCGGCTGAACAGGTAACTTACCGTGATCTGATTGATGTCGATCGCCGGTTGGTAATAGGCTACTCGGTCGTCGTCTCCGTAATTCACCTCTATAATGATGCCTAATTCCATGAGATGGTATAGGATCTGGGTCGTTATGCGGATCGGTATGCGGTACGCGTCGGATAGCTCATCCGCTGTATAGGGCTTGTCTCCCCGCTCGAATCGCTTTACGATCAGTGAGGTTATCAATAGGGTGAGGAAATCCTTGTAGCGCCTGCTGATGTTCTTGCTATCTCGCTCGAAGCTGAATTTCTTCACGTTTTGGGACGCATACGATAATTCCGCCCCGAACAAGCAGATCAGCCACGAGAGTTGCAGCCAAAGCAGCAAGAGTGGCAGGGCGGCGAAGCTACCGTAGATCGCGTTGTACTTACTTACCCAGATTTGTCCGCTGATATAGATGTATTGGAAGAGCTGGAACGCGCAGCCGGCTATGAAGCCTGCTGCCAACCCGTTCATGAACTTCACTTTCGTGTTCGGGAGTGATATGTAGAGCCCCGTGAATGCCAGCGTGGTGATGAGATAGGGCAATATATGCAGGCTCAGCTCTACCAAGGGAGTCAGGAAGAGGTAGTGCCCCATGAAGGTACTTTGCAAGGTGGAAATGAAGATCGAGAGCCCGCTCGAGGTCGTCATCAGGACTGGCAGGATGAGGAACAAGGCGAGGTAATCGGATATTTTCCGGTACCAGGGCCGGGATTTCTGTATCTGCCAGATGGCGTTGAAGGTGGACTCGATCGAGGAGATCAGGCTGATTACCGTATAGAACAGCAGGATCAACCCAACCCCGATGATCACGCCTCCCTGCGCTTGCGTCAGGTAACTCTCCACGAACTGGAACGCCGTGTCGAGCTCTGCCTCATGGCCGGGGAAGTAATCGGACAGTTCTTGCTGCACGGTACCTTGGAACCCGAACCCCTTGGCTACGCCTACCAGCACGGCCAGCAAAGGCACGATCGCGAGCAGCGTGTTGTACGTGAGCGCCGAGGCCTTGGTTTGCAGGTTGTCGTTACGGAAGCCCCGGATAGCGAGGATAAGGGTCTTGATGATGTTGATATAGACCTCTTTGAGCCCGCTTACCTCATTCTCGGTGATTCTCCATATGTCGTAGGTGATGAAGCGGATCACCCGTGCCAGTAGCGCGCTGATCCGTTCTCCGATGGACTTTTTTTCTTCACGTGGCTCGTTCTTGGGCATCTTGGCTCTTGATTAAGTTAGGTATAATGAAAAAAACGCAGCCTGCCTGTAAGCCGGGTCCCGTACCTCCCCGAAAGGGAAGGCGCCTGCCATTTATCTTGTCTTACCGTCACCGGTAAGCTTTAGCGGTCTACCCCCCGGCATCGGACGAGCCATCCTACTGCGCCGGTATACATGACCTTACAACCCATAAGGCGTACGGCATCTTGTATCGCTACAAGACCCGGTGAGCTCTTGCCTCACCTTTTCACCCTTACCAGAGCGAGTCTGGCGGTTCTTTTCTGTTACGCTACTCTACCCTCGCGGATAGCTTCCCGTTAGGAAGTATGGCGCTCTGTGTTGCCCGGACTTTCCTCACACCCGAAGGTGAGCGACAGGCCGGCAGGCTGCGTTCGGGCAAAGATACGTGTTTTCGGTGAGTTGGAAAAGTCTGCCCATGTTTTCTTCGATGCTTGACCCGCGTTTCGCGAGAATGCCCGCGACTTTTTTGAGCGTGTCGGCAAGTATGTCAGGGGAGGGCGGGGCTTTCGGAGGGAATATGGTGCGTCTTGGCGGAATATCCTGCCAGGAGGATGATTATATGGCAGAATTGTCAGTCGTTTAATTGTTAAAAAGGTACTTTGCTTTGCATAGTACAGTTAAGTGCGGTTAAGTCCCTGTGACACCTCGTTAAAAGTGATAAAAAATACGGGCTGAAAGGAATATCCGTACGTTTTTTGCTCTTTCTTTGTCGTAAAGATTCTGTTAAAATTAAGTGTTTAATTAAATATTCAGGAGTATGAGAACAATCTGGAAGAATGTGCTTGGCGTTGCTTTAGTAGCCGTGATTAGTTCGGGTGCCGCTATCGGTACGAGCGCTTATCTGATGAATAGGAACCAACGTCCGGCGGAATTGACCTCCGGAAATGAGAATAGCTTCAAGCAGTCGTCGTACCGGTTGGCGAACTTGGCGACGGTAGCCGCCGAGAACACCGATTTCACGGTAGCCGCCGAGAGCGCCGTGCATGGCGTGGTCCATATCAAGGCTACGACCAATGCCCGGATGGCAGGTGGTGACGAGGGACAATACATCGACCCGTTCGAGTATTTCTTCGGTTTCGGGAACAGGGGCGGATTCCAGCGTCCGCAGCCGCAACCGCGCGTGGGAGCCGGGTCGGGCGTCATTATCTCGACGGATGGTTATATCATCACTAACAATCATGTGATAGAGGGAGCCGACGAGTTGGAGGTGACCTTGAACGATAACCGGGAGTTCCCGGCGAAGGTGATCGGGGCCGACCCGACCACGGATATCGCGCTGATCAAGATCGACGCCAAGGATCTGCCTACCATCCCGTTTGGCAATTCGGAGAAGCTGAAGGTAGGTGAGTGGGTGCTGGCTGTCGGTAATCCGTTTAACCTGACTTCCACCGTTACCGCGGGTATCGTGAGCGCTAAGAGCCGCGGAAATATCGGGACAGGGGGGAGAGACCGTAGCAAGATCGAGTCGTTTATACAGACTGATGCCGCCGTGAACCCCGGCAATAGCGGTGGAGCCTTGGTGAACACGAAAGGGGAGCTGGTTGGTATCAACACCGCCATCTACTCGGAGACAGGTAACTTCGCGGGGTATTCTTTCGCCGTGCCTATCAGCATCGCCGGTAAGGTGGCGAACGACCTGAAGCAGTATGGTACCGTACAGCGCGCCGTGCTGGGTGTCTTGATCCAGGATCCCCAGTATGTGACTGACGAGGAGAAGGAGAACGTGAAGGTGTTCGAGGGCGCTTATGTCGGCGGGTTTGCGGAGCGTAGCTCGGCGAAGGAGGCCGGTGTGGAGAAAGGCGACGTGATCGTGGCCGTGAATGGGGCTAAGGTGAAATCGTCGAGCGCCCTCCAGGAGCAGATCAGCAAGTATCGCCCGGGCGATAAGGTAGAGCTGACCGTGAACCGTAAGGGCGACACGAAGAAACTGACCGTGGAGCTGCGCAACGCGCAAGGGAGCACGAAGGTCGTGAAGGCCGGGGATAGCACCGAGGTGATGGGCGGAGCCTTCAAGGCGCTGAGCAAGGAGCAAAAACGGAAGTTGGGCGTAAGCTATGGCATCGAGGTGACGGGCCTGACTAACGGCAAGCTGCGGGATGTCGGCATCAAGAAGGGCTTCATCATCATGATCGTGAACAACCAGAAGATCTCCACGCCCGAGGATCTGGAGACGATCGTGGAGAATATCCTGCAAGGGCGCTCGGAGGATCAAGGCTTGTTCATCAAGGGATTCTACCCGAATGGGCGTACGAAATATTACGCGATCGACCTTGCGGAGTAAAGGAAGCGATCTTATAGGTGTAAAAAGATTGTTAAAGGTTTATAATTGGCTGGTTGTGGGTGCATCCAGCCAATTCTTTTCCGATAAAAAAGAGTATCTTTGCATTCCATATTCTCAATTAAATAATTAAATGAGGCAATTAAAGATTACAAAGTCTATAACCAACCGCGAGAGCGCTTCTTTGGACAAGTATCTTCAAGAGATTGGTCGTGAGGACCTTATTACGGTAGAGGAAGAGGTTGAGTTGGCGCAGGCTATCAAAAGAGGGGATCGGAAGGCATTGGAAAAACTGACGAGAGCGAATCTCCGTTTTGTCGTTTCCGTGGCTAAGCAATACCAAAACCAAGGATTAAGTCTGCCGGACTTGATAAATGAAGGGAATCTGGGTTTGATCAAGGCGGCGGAGAAGTTTGACGAGACCCGAGGCTTCAAGTTCATCTCTTATGCCGTATGGTGGATCCGCCAGTCTATTTTGCAGGCTTTGGCTGAGCAATCGAGAATTGTCCGTCTTCCGTTGAACCAGGTAGGATCATTGAACAAGATCAGCAAGGCCTTCTCGAAATTTGAGCAAGAGAACGAGCGTAGGCCGTCGCCCGAGGAGTTGGCGGATGAGCTGGATATACCGGTCGATAAGATCTCGGATACGTTGAAGGTGTCAGGGCGCCATATCTCGGTGGATGCCCCCTTCGTGGAAGGCGAGGACAATAGCCTGCTTGATGTCTTGGTGAACGACGACGCTCCGGTGGCCGACCGTTCGTTGATGAACGAGTCGTTGGCGAAGGAGATAGACCGGGCGCTGGCTACGCTGACAGAGCGGGAGTGCGAGATTATCAAGATGTTCTTCGGGATCGGCTGTCAGGAGATGACGCTCGAGGAGATCGGTGATAAGTTCGGTTTGACGCGTGAACGTGTCCGCCAGATCAAGGAGAAAGCGATCCGCCGGTTGCGACAGGGGACGCGCAGCAAGCTCCTCAAGTCATATCTGGGTTGATACAGTAAAGATAAATAGATACTTTAAGAGCAGAGGCCTCTACCCGTTTGGGTAAAGGCCTCTTTCCTGTTCTGGCCTTCCCCTTCGCCCTTCTGGAGAGCAAGTGAGCGGGCGATCCCCGTATAGGTGGGCTGAAGGCTCTCTGGTAGGTTAATCAAGGGCTCAAGTAGCATCTCGTGAGCGATTCTTTGCGTTTTTTATGTCAGATTCCAGGTTTTTACTTACATTTGTGGTTAGAGCTAAATACATTAAAAACTTTATAAATGACAACAAGACGTAATTTCCTGAAAGCAGGATCACTTTCCTTGGCCGGGCTGATGGTTGGCGGGAAGGTTTACTCCGCCGTAGGCGCGCCTGACAAGAAAAAAAGTTTCAGTACGATAGCTTCCAAGGTGACGGGAGACTATACCTGTAAGCGCCCCGCTCCCGAGGCTCGTAAATTCACGTCGAAAGCCGTGGAGGAGCAGCTCAAGGCGGCGAAAGCCCGTATCAAGGATCCTAAGTTAGCGTGGATGTTCGAGAACTGCTATCCGAACACGCTGGATACTACTTGCGAGTTCAAGATCGTGGATGGCAAGCCGGATACTTTCGTGATCACGGGAGATATTCATGCCATGTGGTTGCGAGACTCTTCCGCTCAGGTGTACCCGTTTGTCACGTTGGCTAAGCATGACGACGACTTGAGGCAGATGCTTATAGGGGCGATCAACCGGCAGACGGCCTGTATCTTGATCGATCCGTACGCGAACGCATTCAACGAGGGGCCGACTGGCAGCGAGTGGGAGAGTGACCGCACGGAAATGAAAAAAGAACTGCATGAGCGTAAGTGGGAGATTGACTCGCTCTGCTACCCGATACGCTTGGCATATCATTACTGGAAAGAGGTGGGTGATACCTCCGTGTTCGACGCTAAATGGGAGAAGGCGATGGAAGCGGTCTATCGTACGTTCCGGGAGCAACAGCGGAAAGAGGGCTTAGGTCCTTATCGCTTTGGCCGGGTGACGGATCGGCAGAGTGATACTTTGCTCAACGACGGCTGGGGAAGTCCCGTGAATCCGGTAGGGCTGATCGTCTCTTCTTTCCGTCCGTCAGACGACGCTACCTTGTTCGGTTTCCTGGTGCCCTCTAATATGTTCGCGATCGTGTCTTTGCGGCAGGCCGCCGAGATCTTGCGTGCCGTACGCAAAAACGCGGAACTGGCCGGACGTTGCGAGGCGTTGGCGAATGAGGTGGAAGCGGCGGTGAAGAAATATGCCATCGTGGAGCATCCGGAATTCGGGAAGGTATATGCCTTTGAGGTGGATGGATATGGAAGCCATGCCTTTATGGACGACGCTAATGTCCCCAGTCTGTTGGCTTTGCCTTTCCTGGGCTGTGTGGATGTGAACGACCCGGTATATCAAAATACGCGCAAGCTGGTGTTGAGTCCGGCTAATCCTTATTTCTTCAAGGGTAAGGCGGGTGAAGGTATCGGCGGTCCCCATATCGGTTTCGATTATATTTGGCCGATGAGCTTGATCATGCGTGCTACGACTTCCAATGATGAGGCCGAGATCCGGTATTGCATAGAGACTCTTCGGGATACGGATGGAGGAACAGGCTTCATGCATGAGTCTTTCCATAAAGATGACCCGAGTAAATACACCCGTTCTTGGTTCGCTTGGACCAATACGCTATTTGGCGAGTTGATCGTTAAGCTGCAATCCGAAGGGAAGGTGAAAGATTTGTTAGGATAAAAATAGTCTGTTAGATACAGCCCCTCCTGTAAGCATCTTCTTGCGGGAGGGGCTTTCTATATACATTAATATATTAAGTTAATCCATTCCTTTTCTGTCCCTTTGGAATGCCCCGTGAAAAAAAGATCAGGCAGGGCTTGGATATTATGTTTTATAACATTACTTTTGCGTCCGCATTCGGGAGAGAATGGCGGGGGGACGCCCCGGGAAGATTTTTTTTGAAAAAAAGATCGCGAGGGATTTGGAAGTTCGGGACAAAAGTCCTTATCTTTGCGTCCACGTTCGCCATCCGCTGGACGGATGCGACACGAGTTCTTTGAGGATATTACATAACGCAACGAGAAGTAGTACAAGTATTATGGA
>CASFNG010000013.1 GCA_949296075.1 uncultured Parabacteroides sp.
GATAATCCTCGGATTTTCGTGGTGAGGTACACAGGAGGTACAAAAAATGGCGTAAAAAGGCTTAGCAACGATTATCAACGATACTTGAGCAACAAAAAAGGCGCCCGTAAAGAGCGCCATATTAATCGATTATAATCAATTCAACTATTTGATAATCAAGCATTTATTTGCCGATGCAGAACTTCTGGAAGATGGTTCCTAAGACTTGGTCGGTGGTTACTTCGCCTACGATGTCGGAGAGGTGGTAGATGCACTCGCGGAGATCTTGGGATATGAAGTCGCCTGATAGGGAGGTCTGGAGACCTTCTTGTACCCTGTGGATCGCGTCGAGGGCATGGGTGAGCGCCTCGTAATGGCGTGCGTTGCTCACGATTATATCACCGGCCTGGATAGAGGAGAGGGATGATGTCTCCGTGAGAAGTCGCTTGAGTTCCGGGATATGGAGCTTGCTTTTCGCGGAGATGGCGATCTGGTGCCAATCCTCGGGAAACTCCGGGTGGGAGGGGAGCGACTCGGGGTAAAGGTCACATTTGTTGAGGGCGAGGATGACCGACTTACCGCTCAGGCGGGGCGCTATCCTTTGGCAGAAGGAGCGTGACTCGTCGGTGTCGCGGGTGAGGTCGTACATCAAGATGACGATCTGGGCCTGATCCAATGCCTTGAAACTTCGTTCGATGCCTAAAGCCTCAATCGTATCGGAGGTCTCACGTATACCTGCGGTGTCGATAAAGCGGAAAAGCTGGCCATTGATATTTATCGTGTCCTCGATCACGTCGCGGGTGGTGCCGTGGATGTCGCTGACGATCGCTTTCTCCTCGTTCAGCAAGGCGTTGAGCAAGGTCGATTTCCCGGCGTTCGTCTCTCCGATGATAGCCACGGGTACACCGTTCTTGATCACGTTCCCGACGCTGAAGGAATGGGCGAGCCGGGCGATGACCTGCTCTATCTTCCCGGATAGCGTGCGTAGTTCCCCGCGGTCGGCGAACTCTAATTCCTCATGGTCGCTGAAGTCCAGCTCCAATTCCATGAGCGAGGTCAGCTCAAGCAATTGATCCCTTAAGTTTGCCAGCTCTCGGCTGAATCCCCCTCGCATCTGGTTCATCGCCAAGCGATGTTGCCCTGCCGAGGTCGAGGCGATCAGGTCGGCTACCGCCTCCGCTTGGCTGAGATCCATTTTCCCGTTCATGAAAGCCCGCTGGGTAAACTCCCCGGGCCGCGCCATGCGGCATCCCGCCGTGATGAGTGTTTGCAAGATCCGCTGCTGGATATAGGTCGAGCCGTGACAAGAGATCTCCACCGTGTTCTCGCCCGTGAAAGAGTGGGGGGCATGGAATACGGCGGCGATCACCTCGTCCACGATCTCGCCATCCTCTCCGGCTACGCTGCCATACGTCAAGCTATATGCCTTTTGTCTCGACAGGCTTTTCCCCGCGACCTTAGGTTGGAATATCCGGTCGCAAACCTGGAGCGCGTCAGGCCCAGAGACACGTATGACAGCGATCCCGCCTACACCGGGGGCTGTCGATATGGCGCAAATCGTATCCATCTTTTAGATCAAACGGTTATCAACTCGTAAGTTCTTGATCCTAAGCCGATCTCCTCAGCATAACGGAGACCCGCTTCCCAGTTGGTATCCGGGTGGATCAGCTGGAACTTCTCTACACCTTCCAAATGCTCGTGAGGATGCGCTTCCGCCAAGGTGTTCCCTCCGATGATCGGAGCGCGGCGTACCATATCCACGCAGGCTTGATCCAATGCTACCGGGTCGAACGAGGCCGCTATACCTAAGTCTGGTACGATCGCCGCGTCGTTATGGTTCCAGCAATCACATTCCGGAGATACGTTCATGATGAAGCTGACGTGGAAGTTCGGCTTACCCGCCAATACCGCTTTCGTATATTCATCGATCTTGTAATTCAATCGCTCAGAGGTGTCGCCCTCGCCCATCACGGCACCCTCGTATTGGCAAAGGGCCACGCATTGCCCGCAGCCCACGCAACGGTCGTAATCGATCTCCGCCTTACGGTTCGCGTTGAGGTGGATGGCATCGTGCGCGCAATGCTTTACGCAGACATTACACCCCTTGCAGGCATCCGTGTCGATACGCGGTTGCGAGGCGCAATGCAATTCCAGTTTGCCTCCCACACTGGCACATCCCATGCCTAAGTTCTTCAGCGCTCCGCCGAACCCGGCCTGCTCATGTCCCTTAAAGTGATTCATGGAGATGATAATGTCGGCGTCAGCGATCGCCGCGCCGATCTTCGGGGCTTTGCAATATTGCCCGTCGATCTCGATCTCCCGGTAGTCGGTCCCTTTCACGCCATCGGCTATGATGACATTGCATCCGGCGGATAGCGGATTGAATCCATTCTCCATCGCGCTATGCAGGTGATCCACCGCGTTCGAGCGACGGCCGGAGTAGAGGGTATTACAGTCGGTCAGGAATGGCTTGGCGCCCAAGTCTTGTAGCACCTTTACCAAACGAGCCGCGTAGTTAGGGCGGATGTAGGCTAAATTGCCCGGTTCCCCGAAATGGATCTTGATCGCGACGAACTGGTTCTTGAAGTCGATCTGGTTGATGCCAGCCCGTTTAACCAAACGCTCCAGCTTGTCCAATAGGTTGCTGTTCGGAGTCGTTCGTAAATTCGTGAAATAAACGTTTGAGGTACTCATTTTTTATTGGTTTAGTATCCGCGAAAGTACGAAAAACAGGTGACATTTTTTATATTCGCGTGGATTGGTGATCATAAATTAAAATCAAGGATATGTTAGAGAGTATGAAGAACAGGAGGAGCATCCGCAAATACACGAGCCAGGATGTCCCCGAAACATTGTTGAACGAACTGTTACGGATCGCCTCCCGGGCCTCCAATACGGGCAATATGCAGCTGTATAGCGTGGTGGTGACCCGTGATAAGGCGAACAAGGAGCGATTGGCTCCCGCGCATTTTAATCAGCCGATGATAACCGGGGCTCCGGTAGTGCTGACTTTTTGCGCGGACGCGAATCGCTTCGTCAAGTGGGCCGAGTGCCGGAAGGCGGAGGCGGGATTCGACAATTTGCAGACTTTCATCGCCGCCACGATCGACTCGATGCTGTTCGCCCAAGGCTTTTGCGACGCTGCCGAGGCTAACGGGTTGGGAATTTGCTTCTTGGGTACTACCGCCTATAATGCCGACAAGATCATCGAGGCGCTCTCCTTGCCCCGATTGGTTGTCCCGATTTGTACGGTCACGGTAGGCTATCCGGCCGAGCCGCTGCCCGCCCAGCCGGAACGTCTGCCCTTGGAGGCGATCGTTCATCAGGAGTGTTATACGGATTATACCCCGGCCTCTATCGATGAGTTGTATCGAGAGAAGGAGAGCTTGGAGGTGAATAAGCAGTTCGTGCGCGAGAATGGCAAGGAGACCTTGGCGCAAGTCTTTACCGACGTGCGTTATACGAAGGCGAATAACGAGCATTTCTCGGGCGTGTTGCTGGAGGTGCTGAGGCAGCAAGGCTTCCTGCCAAAGGAAGGGTAATGATAGAAAAAAGAACCCCGGCAGGATCGCCGGGGTTCTTGGCCATGTTTAGATTCTTTCCAATACAAGTTTTATCAGATTCTCCATCGAGTTTTTGTAATCGGTGTTCATCCGTTTGTCCACACGCCCGGCGATGATACAGCATACCGTCATGGCCCGATGCCCCATCAAGGCCGCCAATCCCGCCAATGAGGAGCTTTCCATCTCGAAATTGGTGATTTTCTGCCCGTGGTAATCAAAAGCCTCAATCTTTTTGTTCAGATCCGGATCCGCCAAAGGTAGGCGCAATTCCCGCCCTTGGGGGCCATAAAATCCGTTCGCCGCGATGGTGATCCCGCGGATGATGTCGTCCCTCGTGATTTGCTCGATAAGGGAGGGATCCGCGGATACGGCGTATGGACGCAAACCGTCGATCTTCCATTCCAATTGCCTGCGCAACTCGCTTTCCAAATTGGTGTCACGTACCGATTCGTTGTTGGCGTAGAAATAGATGACCCCATCGAACCCTACTGATTTTTCAGCGGCCACGTAGCTTCCGATCGGCACGAAGGGTTGCAATCCGCCTGAGGTGCCTATGCGCACGAGCGTGAGCTGCCTGTGGGTAGGGAGGATCGTCCGTGTCTGGAAGTCGATGTTGGCGAGCGCGTCCAGCTCGTTCAGTACGATGTCGATGTTGTCGGTCCCGATACCATGCGACACGATGCTGATCCGCTTCCCCCGGTATGTCCCTGTGATAGTATGGAACTCCCGGTTGGAGACCTCACACTCTTGGCTGTCGAGATAAGAGGCGATCGCCGTGACCCGTGCGGGATCTCCCACGAGGATCACCCGGTCCGCCAACTGATCGGGCCGTAAATGCAGATGGAATACGCTGCCATCCGCGTTGATCACTAACTCTGATTCGGGTATTCTTCGCATACGTTTTTTCTATTTTATTCCTTCAACGGTTTGTTGGCTGGTGTGGTGGGTTTCGCTATCGCCTCACGCATGGAGGTGTCAGCCTCGATGTTTTTCATCTTGTAGTAGTCCATCACCCCTAAATTGCCGGAGCGGAAAGCGTCAGCCATCGCCTTGGGCACCTCTGCTTCTGCCTCGATCACCTTCGCGCGTGCCTCTTGGGCCTTGGCCTTCATCTCTTGTTCGAGCGCAACGGCCATTGCCCGACGCTCTTCCGCTTTCGCCTGTGCGATATTCTTGTCGGCCTGAGCCTGATCCATTTGCAGATAAGCCCCGATGTTCTTGCCTATGTCGATGTCGGCGATGTCGATGGAAAGGATCTCGAACGCTGTCCCTGCGTCCAATCCTTTGCGGAGCACTAATTTGGAGATGGAATCCGGGTTTTCCAGCACGGTCTTATGGCTGTCCGACGAACCGATCGACGATACGATTCCTTCGCCTACGCGGGCGAGTATCGTCTCCTCGCCGGCGCCACCCACCAACCGCTTTATGTTCGCCCGTACGGTGACACGTGCCTTGGCGATCAGCTGGATACCATCTTTCGCCACGGCAGTTACCGGAGGGGTGTCGATCACCTTCGGGTTTACTGACATTTGCACGGCCTCGAATACGTCGCGCCCGGCGAGATCGATCGCTGTCGCCATCTGGAAAGGCAGGTCGATATTGGCTTTCGAGGCGGATACGAGGGCGTGAACCACCCGCTCCACATGACCTCCAGCGAGATAGTGTGCCTCCAGCTCGTCGCGGGTGAGCGTCTTCAGGCCGGCCTTATGCGCCTCGATCATGGCCCGGGTGATAATATAGGGCGGAACTTTCCGGATACGCATCAGGAATAGTTGGATAAGGGAGATGTTCACTCCCGATACCTTGGCTGAGATCCAAAGCAGGAATGGTACATAGTAAAAGAAAATCGCTAAGAGAAGCACTGCGGCTCCTAATAGGATAAGGGGGAAAAAGGTTACTTCCATATTTGAATGATTAAAAGTGAATACTGTTTTTATTCTCGGGGACTGACGGTTACGTTGTAGCCCTCTACCTTGATTACCTTGATAGGGGTGTTCTCGTCTATCAGTTCCCCTTGCGACTTGGCCTCCACGGTTATTCCCTTGATCCGCGCTTTCCCGATGGGAGCGAGCCGTGACAGGGTGATCCCCTCGTCGCCGGGCTCTATGCCGAGCTCTTGGCAGGAGGTGAGCCTCGAATCGATGTCTGTATGCAGGGCGACCTTGCTAAACGACTTGGAGCGTAGCGTCCAAAGGAACGCGGCGATAAACGCTATGGAGGATATGGCCAAGGTGAGGTGACCTATCCAGGTACTGACCGAATAGGCGAAAACGATGCCTCCGATGGCGAACAAGGCTCCGCCCACGCCGGCTACGGTGATCCCCGGGAACAGGAAGATCTCCATCAGCGCGAGCAGGATGGCTACGCCCATCAAGAAGATGATCAAGATCGTGTCCAGCAGCATGGCTCGGTCTATTTTGCGTGATTTCTCAAGTAGGTGACTTCTGCGTTACGTGCCCTCTTCTCCCATTCGTCCGGTTGAGGTAATAGGCTCTCTAATTGTTCCTCCGCCTCTAATATGGAGGGGCGAAGCTGGTCTCGCTTGGTGGGGTTGCCTTTCGTGTAGGCGGAGCGCATCTCGTCGATCCGTGCGCTTAGAGCCTGGATCTGCTGGTTGAGCGAGATGGCTTTCTGGTATAGATTTCTCGCCTCGGGGCTTTGGATGTCGTCGAGCGTGTAGTAAACGCGCCGGTCATCGATCGGGAAAGTGAAATCTTTCCGGATCTTTTTTTGCCCGTATGGGATAGCGGTATGGGCGAGCTTGACCAGATCCCCGTAATCGGAACCCGCTACCCACGAGTCCTTGATCGAGGTGATCGAGGCCCGTGCCCGCTTAAGCTCAATGTCTTCGCTTTCTATCCGTTTCCGGTCCTCATTGGGGATGAACAGATATACGCATACTTTCCCTTCCGGCTGGAAACGGTCGGAGACGAACCAGCCCAATCGCTTGGTCTCGTCGAGCACCATCATATAGTCGTTGAAGGGGGAGTTGTAAGGCATCCCCAACTGCTCGGGAGAGAGGTAGGTGTCGGACTCGATGTTGTATCGGGTGACGAACAGGTCGTATCCGCCTAACGAGCCGTTCCCCTTGGAGGCATAGTAGATCGTTACGCCGTCAGGCAACACGAAGGGGTATCCGTCATCGTCATCGCTGTTGATGTTCATGGGGAGTTGCTTCTCGTCGCCCCAATGATCCAGGAGCTTCGATTGGGTGAACAGGCAGGCGTGGTTGCTCTCCGTCTCATGGGCGTAATAGATCTTGTCGCCTTTCTGGTTCATGTATACCGAGGAGAGGTTGGGCTCGCTGGTCTGGAAGAAATCCTGATAGGTCATCAACTTCCCGCTTTCCTCGCTCAGGGTGTAAGCGTTCAGGAAGTTGGCCTTGTCTACCACGACGCTGTCGATTATTTGCACATCCTCCACCTTGTCGAGCATCCGGTTGGCATTTTGGGCCATGTCCAACAATTCCTCAAAAGGTGCCGTATCTTTTTTCTTTTTCTCCAAGAGTTCTATATAATCGTTGAGCATCTCTTCCGCCTCCTCGAAGCGATAAGTCTGGAAATAGAGGAGTCCCAAGTATCTATACGCCTCTTGGACCCTGCGTCTCACGGCGAATTTCAATGGTTTCTCAGCTCCTTGCAAGTCACCGGTCTCAAGGCAACATACCCCGTACCAATGGTTATAGTTCGTGTTGCTGGGCGCCTTTTTCCATAGTCGCTCGAAAATGGGTTTGGCCTCGTCGTACTTCCCCTCGTTATATAGTTTTTTTGCCTCATCCAAGCCTTGCGCGTGCAAATGTAGTCCTCCGCATAGGAGCATCGCGGTCAACGTATAAATGAATTTTCTCGGTAATCGTTTCATCCTTTTGGCTATAGATTATATAATTATACGGTTTCAAAGATAAGAATATTTTAGAAGTTGGTCTATAATCAAAGAGATTAATGTATAATTTCGCGCTCGTGAAAAAAGGCGTATGGCACGATTGACAGAGGAGGAACGTTCGTTCCGTCGGGTGGAAGAGAAGGTGAAGAAGGCGATCTTCGATTACGGGCTTATCCGGGATGGCGACCGCATCCTGGTAGGTTTGTCCGGGGGGAAGGATTCGCTGGCCTTGGTGGATCTTTTGGGGCGTCGTTCAAAGATTTACGCGCCTCGGTTCGAGCTGGTTGTCGCTCATGTGGTGATGACGAATATCCCGTATCGCTCGGATCTGGATTACCTGCGCTCGCGCGCCGAGGAGCACGATTTGCCGTTCATCGTCCGCGAGACGAGTTTCGATCCCTCCACGGACAACCGGAAATCACCCTGCTTCCTTTGCTCGTGGACGCGCCGGAAGGCTCTGTTCGAGATCGCCAAGTCCACCCGATGCAATAAGATCGCGTTGGGCCATCATCAGGATGATCTGCTGGCTACGCTGCTGATGAACCTGATCCATCAAGGCTCTTTCGGGACGATGCCTCCCCGGTTGAGGATGGACAAGTTTGACATGGAGATCATCCGTCCGCTATGTTTGGTGGAAGAGGAGGAACTGATCCGGATTGCGGCTTGGAGGGGGTATCGGAAGCAATTGAAGAATTGTCCTTACGAGACGGGATCGAGCCGGTCGGACATGAAGGATCTGTTGAGGAGGATGGAAGCCATCGACCCGAAAGCTCGTTACAGTCTTTGGGGGAGCATGACGAATATTCAAGAAAATTATTTACCGAGAAAAGTGGAAAGAGAATAAGCTATGCAAGGGGTATATACTATTTTATTGTTGATCGTCTCGAATATCTTCATGACTTGCGCTTGGTATGGGCATTTGAAGATGAAGCAACAATTCAGCTGGTTCGAGCACCTGCCTTTGTTCGGGGTCATCCTATTCAGCTGGTTGCTCGCGTTTATGGAGTATTGTTTCCAGGTGCCGGCCAATCGTATCGGGTTCCGGGATAATGGGGGACCGTTTAGCTTGATGCAGTTGAAAGTGATCCAAGAGGTGATCACGCTGATCGTGTTCGTTATCTTTAGCGCTACGGCCTTTAAGGGAGAGTCATTTCATTGGAACCATTTGGCGGCTTGCGTCTGCTTGGTGATGGCTGTGTATTTTGTCTTCATGAAGTGATCCGTTCGTCCAAGAAGGAGAGGATAGGGCCGAGGTCGTCCGGGTGGAACCAGGTGATCTCGGGATCTCGTTTGAACCAAGTCATTTGCTTTCGTGCGTAGACTCGGGAGTTTCTTTTGATCTTCTCGACCGCGAATGGCAGGCTCCATGTCCCATCGAGATAATGGAATAATTCTTTGTAGCCGACCGTGTTCAATGAATTGTATTCTCGGAAGGGATAAACGCTTCGGGCCTCCTCTAACAGGCCTTCCTCCATCATTTGGTCTACCCGTTGGTTGATCCGTTCGTAAAGCTCCTCACGGTCTCTGCGGAGGCCCACCTTGATGATCTGGAAGGGGCGTTCTTTTTTTCGGTTCGTGCGGAAAGAGGAGTAGGGCTTGCCTGTCATCCGGCAGATCTCTACGGCATGTATGACCCGTTTGTGGTTATTCCTGTCCACCTCCTCGAAATGAACCGGATCCTTCTGCTGGAGTTCCTCTAAGATAGGGGCTAATCCCTCTTCCTCAAATTGTCGGTATAAGGCATCGCGTATCTCTGGGGTTACGGTAGGGATGTCGTCGATTCCCCGGCATACGGCATCGATATACATCATGGATCCCCCACTCATCACGACAGTTGGGGTAGTTTGGTATAATTGATCTAATAAGGTGATTACATCCTTCTCGAAGTTGCTGGCGCTATAGTAGTCCGTAAGGGAAAGTATCCCCACCATATAATGCTTGACACGCCTTAATTGCTCCTTGGTTGGGGCGGCTGTCCCGATCGGTAATTCCTTATAAAGCTGACGAGAGTCGGAAGAGATGATGGAAGTATTGAAATGCTCTGCTATTCGCAGGCTCAATTCCGTCTTTCCGACTCCTGTTGGCCCGAGTAAAACGATGAGGGATTTCATCAAAAGCGGTCGTCATCGTAGGGATTATCCATTGGCCCCTCGCTTAAGCCATCGAAGCCATCCCGGTCTAACTCATCGATGTCGTACTCGGAGTCTCCGTAAAAGTCCTCGCCGACCTCCGGTGTCGGGTTCTTCGCCTCGAACTCCTCGATCGAGATCATCTGGGCGGGAGGCGTACCTGCCGATTTACTACAGATAGGAGCATCGAGATCCTTTCCGGGAACTATCTCACGAAGCTCCATGAAGAAGGCGCGCTCGGTCATGTAATCAAATACGAAAAGGAGTTTTTGATGCTCATCTTCCAATAATTCGTCTAATCGCGTATCCGCCATGACGTAACTATCCTCATCGGAAGATGTATCCATTTCCACTAACGTGATCTCAGTCTTTTTTGTCCAGTCGTCATCACAAATAAAGAAAGAGGTCATTTGGTCTTTCGTATAACCTACGGAGTCAAGGATAGCGTTCTGTAGGTCTAAGAATGTGGCTTCGGAGTCGATCTTGATCTCTCGCTTGAAGTCATCCACCTCGTCAGATAGAATTAAAAATCTGAATAGCATAATCGTTTCATTTTTACTGGCTCAAAAGTAGTAAAAAATATAATAAAACGCCAATAGTCCGACAAGCCAAATTTCAATCAAGCTTATGCTTGACACGATGGTTTTGAGCTTATGGAACTATTGGCGTAAGCGTAAGATATACCTTATTACTCGTCGATAGACCCTCTTACGATCCCTCGGTTCGAGGTCTTGATAAAATTGAGTATCAAGTCTCTTTCTTCGCTGGGCTCATATTCGGTCTCGATCGCTTTCAAGGCCTCCGTATTATTCAGGCCTCTGGTATATAAGGTGCGATATATATCCTGGATCAGGAATACTTGCTGATTCGTGAATCCCCGTCTGCGCAAGCCTACGATATTGATCCCGCAGTACACGATCGGGTCACGGCCGATCAACGTATAAGGAGGAATATCTTTCCCGATGCGCGATCCCCCTTGGATCATGACATGCTTTGAGATACGGGTGAATTGGTGTACCAATGACCCTCCGCTGACGATCGCGTAATCGTCGATCTCCACCTCGCCCGCTATTTGGGAAGCGTTTCCGATGATGATATGATCCTTTAATACGCAATCGTGAGCGACATGTGAGTAGGCCATGATCAAGCAATCGTTACCTACGATGGTCTTTCCTTTGGAGGCAGTACCTCTGTTGATGGTCACACATTCGCGGATAGTCGTGTCATCCCCGATTTCGGCTGTCGTGATCTCTCCTTTGAATTTCAGGTCTTGAGGGATTCCGGCTATGACTGCTCCCGGAAATACTCTGCAATTCTTCCCGATTCGGGCACCATCCAATATGACGGCATGTGGATAGATATGGCAGTTGTCTCCGATTATAACATCTTTCTCGATCACCGCGAACGGATCGATCGTTACGTTTTGTCCTATTTGAGCCTCGGGGTGAACGACGGCTAAGGGGGATATATTCATCTTTCGTTATTTATTTTTTATGATTTGGGCCATGAATTCAGCCTCGCTAACTAATTTGTCTCCAACGAACACATAACCTTGCATCGTGGATATGCCGCGGCGGATAGGGGCCAGCAGCTCCAAGCGCAGGATAAGTGTATCTCCGGGGATAACCTTTTGGCGGAATTTCACGTTGTTGATTGTCATGAAATAGGTGGAATATCTTTCCGGCTCGTCAACGGAGTTCAGCACCAGCAATCCACCTGTCTGGGCCATCGCCTCGATCTGCAACACACCCGGCATGACCGGCTCTTCCGGGAAATGCCCTTGGAAGAACGGCTCGTCAGTAGTGATGTTCTTGACCCCCACGATATAGTTTCCGCCGATCTCTATGATCTTGTCGACCAATTGGAAAGGATACCGGTGGGGCAGAAGCTCCCGGATCCGATTGACGTCCATGATCGGAGCGCGCTCAGGATCGTAAACAGGTGCCTGTACGCTATTTAGCTTGATGTCCTTGCGGATCATCCGGGCAAGTTGGTTGTTGATCTTATGCCCCGGACGGGTAGCGATCACTCGTCCGCGGATCGGTTTTCCGATCAAGGCTATATCTCCGATCACGTCGATCAACTTATGTCGTGCGGGCTCATTGTCGAAAACAAGCGGCTTATTGTTGATGTAACCCAGTTCCTTGAGGTTCTTGTGAGGCAGGTTCAGCATATCCGCCAGTTTATCCAGCGATTCCTGGGGGATGATCTGGTCATAGATAACGATCGCGTTATCTAAGTCGCCTCCCTTTATCAAGTTATGATTGAGCAGCATCTCCACTTCCCGTACGAATACGAACGTACGTGAGGCGGCCAGCTCTGTCGGGAACTCGCTCAAGTCGTTCAACGTGGCGAATTGGTTGGACAGTACAGGGGAGTCGAACGAGATCAGCACGTTCACGCTGAATTTGTCATCCGGGAGGATGACCAGCGAGGAGCCGCTCTCCTCGTCCTTCACCTCAATCTTGTGTTTTACGATATAATAATCTTTCGGCGCTTGCTGCTCTACGATCCCCGCCTTCTGTATACCCTCGGAGAAAAAGCGAGAGCTTCCATCCAGGATCGGGAACTCGGGAGCGTTCACCTCGATCAGGCAGTTGTCGATCTCATAGGCATATAAAGCCGCCATCGCATGCTCGATCGTACTTACCTGGACGCCGTTCTTGCTAAGCACTGTGCCCCGTTGGGTGCAGGTCACGTTCTCAGCTAAAGCGTCGATCACCGGCTGTCCTTCCAGATCAATGCGTTTGATCTTGTAACCGTGGTTCTCCGGAGCCGGATTAAAAGAGATCTCTATCTCTAATCCGGTATGCAATCCTTTTCCTTTCAAGGAGAAGCTTGTCGCAAGCGTTTTCTGTTTTTGCATAGGTCTTATTGTTTATTGATTTCTGTCTTGAGTTGTTCTATTTCTCGTTGTAGCTGGCCGATGGTCCGGTAGATGTCCGGCAACCGGTTAAATATCGCGCTCGATCGCATGAAATTCTTCGCGTTGATAGCCGGGGCCCCCAATAAGGTCATCGGCTCTTTCACGTCGCTGATTACGCCAGCCTGGGCGCCGAACACGACGTGATCCGTTATATGGATATGTCCGGCCAGACCAACCTGCCCGCCAAACATACAGTGTTTCCCTACCTTCACGGATCCAGCGATACCAACTTGGGCCGCCATGACGGTATTTTCTCCAATCTCCACGTTATGGGCGATTTGTACCAAGTTATCCAGCTTGACGCCCTTGCGGATGATCGTGGAGTCCATCACCGCCCGGTCGATGGTCGTATTGGCTCCGATCTCGACATCATCCTCGATGATGACATTCCCTAATTGGGGGATTTTCTTGTAGACTTCTCCCTCTGGGGCGAACCCGAAGCCGTCAGCTCCTATCACGCTTCCCGCATGGAGAATGCAATTATTCCCGATCTGGCAGTTCTCATAGACGGTAGCATGCGGATAAAAGGTACAGTTGTCCCCAACGGTCACGTTATCGCCAATATAGGCATAAGGATAGATCATGCAATTCTTACCCAGCTTCGCGCCCTCGCCGATATACGCGAAGTTCCCGATATAGCAATCCTCGCCCACGGTCGCCGAAGCGGCGATGAAAGCGGTGGAGTCAACTCCTTTTTTCTTGCTTTTCGACTTCTCGACCAGGTTCAGCAAGATGGCGAGAGCCGCATAAGCGTTCTCTACTCTGATGAGGGTCGCCCGGATTGGTTGTTCCGGCTTGAAGTCATTGTTCACCAAGACGACGCTCGCCTTGGTGTCATAAATATGATGCGCATATTTTAGATTCGCCAAAAAAGTCAATGTGCCAGGTTTCCCTTCCTCGATCTTGGAGAAGTTACTGACTTTTACGTCCGGGTCGCCTTCGATCGTCCCTTGCAGGAGGCTGGCAATTTGTTGAGCTGAAAACTCCATTATTACTATATATTATATTGTGTTTTATCTTTTTGCCCCGTCATTCTCAGACGGTCAGTTTGCAAAAATGGTGAAAAATATTTAGATGTCCTATGCTTTGGCCGTAATAATTCCCTTGTTGAGCAAATAGCCTGCCATTTCCTCTTGCACCTTGCGGGCCGCTTCCCGGGCTGCCTGGGCGAATGACTCGGTTTTGTCCGCGTAAATGATCGCCCGCGAGGAGTTCACCAAGAGCCCGCATTGCTCGTTCATCCCGTATTTGGCCACCTCCTCCAAGCTACCTCCTTGGGCACCTACGCCGGGTACCAGCAGGAAGTGGTTCGGGGCGTGTTTGCGGATGTCGAGGAACATTTTCCCTTGCGTGGCGCCAACCACGTACATCATCTGCTCATCGGTCGCCCATTCTTGAGATTTCCGCAATACCTTCTCGAAGAGGCGTTCTCCATTGGCATCCTCTGTCAGTTGGAAATCGTGCGACCCTTTGTTGGAGGTCAGCGCGAGCAAGATGACCCATGCCTCCGGATAGATCAGGAACGGTTTCACGCTATCCTCGCCCATATAAGGAGCCGCCGTTACGGCGTCCACCTTCAGGTGATCGAAGAAAGAGCGCGCGTACATCTCGGAGGTATTCCCGATGTCGCCTCGTTTCGCGTCAGCGATAATGAACTGATCCGGGTAATTAGTCCGCAGGTAGGATACTGTTTTCTCGAATGCCAGCAGTCCCTTGGTCCCAAGGCTCTCGTAAAAGGCCATATTAGGCTTGTAGGCCACGCAATAATCCGCCGTGGCATCGATGATCGCCTTGTTAAAAGCGAAGATAGGGTCTTCCTCCTCCAGCAAATGGCTTGGGATTTTCCGGATATCCGTGTCCAATCCTACGCAAAGGAAAGAACGCTTGCTCTTTATATTCTCGAAAAGTTGCTTCTTGTTCATTGTTTTTGTGTATATTATGATTAGACCTGTTTACAGTTCGGATTCTTTCAGCCGCTCCGCATTCTCAGCCACGATCAGGTGATCCAAGCAATCCTGGATGTCCCCGTCCATGAACGCCGAGAGGTTATAAATCGTATAGTTGATCCGGTGATCGGTGATTCGCCCTTGCGGGTAATTGTAGGTACGGATCTTAGCCGAGCGATCGCCGGTAGATACCATTGTCTTCCGTTTGCTGGCTATATCGTCAAGGTACTTTTGATGTTCCTTATCGTAGATGAAGGAGCGTAGGCGTGTCAATGCCCTTTCCTTGTTCTTGGGCTGATCCCGTGTCTCCGTACATTCGATCAATATCTCCTCGCTTACGCCCGTGATGGGGTTCTTCCACACATATCGGAGGCGTACTCCGGATTCGACCTTGTTCACGTTCTGTCCGCCTGCCCCGCCTGACCGGAACGTATCCCACTTGATCTCTCCCTCGTTGATCTCCACGTCGAACTCGTCCGCCTCGGGCAATACGGCAACTGTCGCCGCCGAGGTATGCACACGTCCCTGCGTCTCCGTGGCGGGCACGCGCTGTACGCGGTGTACGCCCGACTCATATTTCAGCGTGCCATATACCTTCTCGCCCGATACGGTGAAGATGATCTCCTTGAAACCGCCCGAGGATCCCTCGCTGAAACTGGATACGCTGATCTTCCAGCCTTTCAGTTCGCAATATTTCACGTACATCCGGTAGAGGTCGCCCGCGAATAATGCGGCCTCGTCGCCACCCGTACCTCCTCGTATCTCCACGATCGCGTTCTTGTCGTCCTGAGGATCGGCGGGTACGAGCAATAGCTTGATCTCCTCCTCCAATGCCGGCACACGTGCGTTACAGCTATCCAGTTCCTCGCGGGCCATCTCGCGCATCTCGGGATCTTGTTCCGACTCAAGCAAGGCTTTTGCCTCCTCGATCCCGTTGAGCGCCTTGAGATATTCCGAACGGGCTGCCACGATCTTCTCCAAGTCGCGGTATTCCTTGTTCAGCTTCACGAAGCGCTTCATGTCGGCGATCACGGCCGGGTCGGTGATCAATGTCCCTACCTCCTCGAAACGGCTCACTAAACCATCTAATTTACTCAGTAAACTATTTTCGGCCATTATTCTTTGGAGGAATTAGTAGGTGAAACGACCCTTCTCGCTTTCGATAATCAATTCATTCTTCTCCGCGTCTTCCACGAAGCCTACCACCTGGGCGTCGATCCCGAAACTCTTGGAGATACTGATTACCTCGTCGGCGTATTCGGGAGAGATATAGATTTCCATCCGGTGTCCCATATTGAATACCTTGTACATCTCGCTCCAATCAGTTCCGCTTTGCTCTTGGATCGTGCGGAACAGCGGTGGGATAGGGAAGAGGTTATTCTTGGTGACCCGCTTGTTCTCCACGAAGTGCATCACCTTGGTCTGTGCGCCTCCCGAGCAGTGTACCATACCGTGGATCTGCGGGCGCAACTTATCCAGCAATACCTTGATCACGGGGGCGTACGTACGTGTCGGCGAGAGAACCAGTTTTCCCGCGTCGATACCCAAGCCTTCTATCTGATCCGTAAGTCTCAGGCTTCCGGAATAGACCAACTCAGGCGGTACGGCGGCATCGTAGCTCTCGGGATACTTCTTGGCCAGGTAGTTGGCGAATACGTCGTGGCGCGCGGAGGTGAGCCCGTTACTGCCCATGCCACCGTTGTACGTTTTCTCATAGGTAGCCTGTCCGTACGAGGCCAGTCCTACGATCACGTCGCCACCCTGTATATGTTTGTTGTCGATTACGTCGGCACGTCTCATGCGGCAGGTCACCGTGCTGTCCACGATGATCGTGCGGACCAGGTCGCCCACGTCGGCAGTCTCCCCTCCGGTGGCGTAGCAACCCACACCCATCTCGCGAAGCTCGGCCAGCAGCTCGTCGGTCCCGTTGATGATGGCGGAGATTACCTCGCCCGGGATCAGCAGCTTGTTGCGCCCGATCGTGGAGGATACCAATATGTTGTCGGCGGCTCCTACGCACAGCAGGTCATCGATATTCATGATCAGCGCGTCTTGCGCGATCCCTTTCCATACGGAGAGGTCGCCGGTCTCTTTCCAGTACATATAGGCCAGCGATGATTTCGTGCCGGCCCCGTCCGCATGCATGATATTGCAATAATCCGGGTCACCCCCCAAGATGTCGGGGATGATCTTGCAGAATGCTTTGGGGAAGATCCCCTTGTCGATGTTCTTTATCGCGTTGTGAACATCTTCTTTGGAAGCGGAAACGCCTCTCAAGTTATAACGTTGGTCACTCATTTTCTATCTTGTTTGATTCGCGAAGTTAATACTTTTTTGTCTTACTTACCTAAGTTTTAAGACATCTCCTTCCTCTGGCACGTAATCTTTGTCTTTTTTGTTCATTTTGTACAAGCTCTTGATTTGGATGCCATACATCTGCGCGATACTATGCATCGACTCGCCTATCTGCACCACATGGTCATAATGGGGCTTGTCCGCTTTTTTCTTCTTTTTCTCCAAATAGACGATGTCTCCTTTTTGTAGGGGGAAATTTTCCGGAACCTCGTTATATTTTCGCAAAGACCTCGCCTTGAATCCTAAATTCCTTGCTATATGCTCAAAACTATCGTTCTCCTTGGCATATACATAGAGCAGCCCGTAGGTACGGTAGATCTGGTACCTGACGGCCGGCATCTCCTGGTCTCTTGAGGAAGACCGCTTTCCCTTCCCGGAGTCGAACCGATAGAGCTCGTAATCCTCGATCACCTTGATCAGCTTGTTCGCGTAGGCGCGGTCGGTCGCGTAGCCACATCGTTGCAGCCCTTTGGCCCATCCTTTGTAATCCTTGATGTTCAGCCGGAACAGACTGGCGTATCGAGATCGCTCCGCGAGGAAGCGGGAATGATCCTCATACGACTCCTCCACTCGTTTGTATTTCCGGAAGCATTCTCCGCGCAGGTCATCGTCGTGATAAACCCGGCCGCCCCGCCAGTCGGAGTGACACTTGATCCCGAAATGGTTGTTTGAGCGGCGGGCGAGGTCACTTTGTCCGGCCCCAGATTCCAGCAGCCCCTGCGCTAAGGTGATACTTGCCGGGATCCGGTATTTCTTTTGTTGCTGGATCGCCAAGTCGCTGTATCGCTCGATGTATTTCTGGTAGGAGGTTAGCTTACGCTGACTTGCCGCCCCCGCGTTCAGGCAGGTAAGCGAGAGGAGCATGAGCCCGAGAATGTGAAGGGATAAACGCATAACTATTTTTTCAGTCCGATTATATCGTGCAAATATATAAAAGAAAAATAGAATCCTTGGGGATGATTTCGGGTTTTGGCCCAAGGTTTTTACCGGGACAGGCACTCATTCAGCGCGGCAGACACGAGCCAAATAGTCGTAGTGCTCCCCTTTCTCCACGATCTCCGCATGGAAACTCGCTTGCGAGGCATATAGCCGGAGGGTGTTGAAATCGAGATACAGCCAGTCGAAAGGGTCTCCTTGGATCTGCCCGTACCGCATCTGGAAATCGATCTCGCCAAAATAGGGATCCTCCGGGGCGATGTCCAGATTCCCAGCCTCATCCTCATATAAGAAACTGAGATCGCTGGAGTCGAGCAACAGTTGCCCTCCCGGGGCAAGAAGTTCTTTCAGGCGAAGGAAGAAAGCGGGTAGGTTCTCCAACTTGCCTACGATTCCCGATCCATTCATCAAAAGGAGGATCGTATCGAAAGGCCCGGCCAGGCGACGGTCGAAGAAATTTTGTAGCCGTACCTCTTTTACGCCCCTTTCCCGCATGGCTTCCACGGAGAGCGGGGAGATGTCGATCGCCGTCACTTGCTGCCCCATCTCTTGCAAGGCCAAGGAATGGCATCCGCTTCCCGCGCCTACGTCTAAGATCTTTCCCCGGCTGAGGCGGAGCGCCGTCTGCTCTAAGGGAGGCATCTGCCGGAATGTGCGGAATAGCTGGGATACGGGGATCTCGTCTTCCTCGAACATGGAGGAGAATACCCGGAGTTTGCCGGCTTTCCCGTTCTTCAGGTAGTCAGCGATAGCGGCTCCCATCGGGTCTTTGTCGGCGGTCAGAAGCATTTTGTTCATCATTGTTGTCGTGTTATGTGTGAATTGTATATGCGAAATTAGCGGATTCTTTTTATATTTATCACCTGTGGAGCGCCTGACGCTCTTCATGAACGGTTAAATTGTGGAAAGATGAAAGAGGTAAGGATCGAGACGGTGGTGAAATCGTATGCGGTGAATGAATTGGATGAGGCCTGTCGTTCGTTGTATGAGTCCGCTTTTAAGGCGGCGGAGGATGCGTATGCTCCCTATTCGGGATTCCATGTGGGAGCGGCAGCCTTGTTAGAGAACGGGGTAATCGTGGCGGGTAACAACCAAGAGAACGCGGCTTATCCATCCGGACTTTGTGCGGAGCGTACGGCTTTGTTCTATGCGGGGGCGCGATACCCGGATGTGCCTGTCCGGATGTTGGCGATCGCCGCTATCAATGGCGGGGAAAGGGTTGGGCGTGTCACGCCTTGCGGAGCCTGCCGCCAGGTGATGCTGGAGACTGAGCAGCGGCATGGCAGACCGCTGGCTGTCCTCCTCTGTGGCAAAGAGGAGGCTTGGCTTGTACCTTCGGCAGAGGCGTTGCTTCCCCTTTGTTTCGGGCAATCCGATTTGTAGAGGCGAAAAAAAGCGGCAAGGATCTGCTCATCCTTGCCGCTTCCGGTTATCTTTCCAGCGAACCTCTTAGATGCCTAACGAGGCCTTGATCTGGTCTATCTTCTCTTGTGCCGCCTTTTCTGCCGCGGGTAGCTCGTCAGTGCTCTTTACCTTGGAGTGTACCTCGCAATAGAACTTGATCTTTGGCTCCGTGCCTGACGGACGGATGGAGACTTTCGTGTTGTCTTCCGTGAAATATTGCAGCACGTTGGAGGTCGTAGGCATATCCAGCGTGACGATCTCGTTCTCGCTATAATCTTTCCCTTTCAAGGTGGAGTAATCGTAGAAGTAAGTCACCTTGGATCCCGCGATCTCCGTCAGCGGGTTCTGGCGGAACTGTTTCATCATCGCCTCGATCTCTTCCGCCCCGCTCTTGCCTTTCTTCACGACAGAGATGCCCTTCTCTTTCGAGAAACCATACTCCACGTAGATCTTTTGCAGCAATTGATAGAGGCTCAATCCCTGGTCTTTTGCCCAAGCGGTGATCTCTGCCAGCATCGCGCAAGCGGAAACGGCGTCCTTGTCACGCACGAAATCCTCGCAAAGGAATCCGTAGCTTTCCTCGCCACCTCCGATATAGTTTTTCTTGCCTTCGTTCTCTCGCATGACGTTCGCGATCCACTTAAAGCCTGTATATACGTCGTACATCTCTACTCCGTTGCGTTCGGCTATCGCCTTGATGGTCTCCGTTGTCACGATCGTCTTTACCACATATTCTTTTCCGTTGATACGCCCTAACTCTTTCCAGCGGGTGATCAGGTAATAGACAAACATGAGAGCGGTCTGGTTCCCGTTGAGGAGTACCCATTCTCCCTCATTGTTCTTTACGGCGGCTCCCACGCGATCCGCATCGGGATCGGATGCCAATACCAACTCGGCGTCAGTCTCCTTGGCCTTCTCTACCGCCATCGCCAAAGCCGCGGGCTCTTCCGGGTTAGGAGATATGACGGTCGGGAAGTCTCCGCTTACGACATCCTGTTCGGGTACGTGGATGATATTCGTGAATCCATAAGCCTTCAGCGCGGCGGGCACTAACTTGACACCCGTTCCGTGGATCGGCGTATAGACGATCTTCATGTCTTTGTGGCGGGAGATAGCCTCGGGCGAGAGGGAGATCGAGGTCAGATCCTTGATATATTGGTCGTCGATCTCTTGGCCGATGATCTCTATCAACTTCTTGTTACCCTTGAATTTGATCTCGCTGGCGTTACGGATCTTATTAACCTCCGCGATCGTGTTCTTGTCGTGCGGGGCGATCATCTGCGCGCCATCGTTCCAATAGGCCTTGTATCCGTTGTACTCTTTCGGATTGTGCGAGGCGGTCAGGATGATACCGCTTTGGCATCCTAACTTGCGGATCGCGTACGACATCTCAGGGGTCGGGCGCAGATCCTCGAACAGATAGACCTTGATCCCGTTCGCTGAGAAGATGTCAGCGGAGATCTCGGCGAACTTGCGGCTGTTGTTCCGGCAATCGTGGCCGATGACCACCTTGATCTGCTCCAAGTCGGCGAACTCTTTTTTCAGGTAGTTCGACAATCCTTGTGTAGCCGCGCCTACCGTGTATATATTCATGCGGTTCGAGCCTACGCCCATGATGCCGCGTAAGCCTCCCGTACCAAATTCCAAGTCTTTGTAAAAGCTTTCGATTAATTCTGTAGGATCCTCGTTGTCAAGAAGCGCTTGCACCTGAGCACGTGTTTCCTTGTCGTAACTTTCCGTAAGCCAGCCTTGAGCCTTACGTTTTACTTTCTCCAATAAATCGTTGTTTTCCATGTTTATAATATTTATTGTATCTATTGCAAATAAGCTGTTCGAAACGATTTGTTTGTCAAAGATACGAATTTCTGAAAGCTTCGCAATCAATGTGAAAATATTTCTCGAAAAATTCCCGAAAGGTTCACCAAGTAAATGGATGGGTGTAGACGGCTTCGTTTCCGCAAGCGTCGGTGACGATTAATCGTAGTTCATGTTTCCCCCTCGGCAGCCGTTCCTTGTCGAAATGGTAGGTGATTACCGAGCGGTTATTCATCTCGAACAGGGCGAATTGGCCGTCGATCTCGCCTCTATAGGTATCGACCCCGCTTAAATTGTCGGTCAGGCGGAAGGAGAAAAGCCGTTTGCTGGCCCAGGTCTGTGGGCTGAGGGGCGTGATTGTCGGGGCTTTCGTGTCCTGCCGGATCTCGTATTCCCCTAATTCCCTGATTTCCGCGTCGATCCATCCGTTCCGGTATTCCCCTCCGATCCACGAGGCTCTCCCTTTTCTGATCTGCACGATGCCATATTGCCGTTTGTTTATCAAGGTATCGTTTCTCAGGAAGAGGGATAAGCGGGCCGATTGATGGAGCGCTACCGGCCGGTCGTGCAGTTGGTGCAGGTCGGATAGCCCTGTACTGTCTGGCTTGGCGGAATAACGGAAGTAGATGTCGTCGTAAAGATTGCCTCTCGGGATGGTCAGCCGGATCCCTTTCGCCCCGAAGCGGTTCGCGCTTGCCCAGTGAAACAGTTCCGTCCCTTCCGTCTCGATCGGGGGGATCGCTTGCTCTTTGCCCACGACGGTGAAATTGAGCCGGGTCGTATTCCCGAAAGCGTCCGACAGGGTGTAGGTCAGCCGGTATTCCCGCGGCTCATCGATCCGGAGGATCCCTCGGTTCTCGCTTTCGATGAAACGGAGACGGTTGCCCGGTTCCACGAAGCCCCGTACATAAAACGATCGCTTCTCCCGCCATCTTTCATAATCGGTGAAAGAGTTGAGGTAACGGGTCTCGTCGAACGCGAATCGGTCGAGATCGCTATGGAAGATTACCCGGTCGTCCGCCGTGAGGGTGATCTCCCTTACCCCGTAGATATTGGAGGTCTTGTCCATATAATCATACGCTTTCACGGCAAAGCCGATCTCTCCCCATGCCTCTATTTTCCCGGATAAGGTGAGCCCTTGCCCTTTCGTGGATACGGGCTTTAGCTCAACAGGCTCTTTTTTGCCGTTTACCACTCCTTCCCCGGCTATCGGGTCGATCAATATACCTTGTATCCTCGGCGCTTGGGTATCCGTTATCTGATCCAAGAAATAGGGTAGGGGATCCATGACCTCCTCGGTCTTGGTGTCTCGGATCTCGAAGTGGAGGTGAGGTCCTCCGGAGCTTCCCGTATTTCCGCTGAGGGCGATGACCTCGTCTTTCCGTACCGGGAGCGAGTCGGGTGGCAAGACGAGGTTCACGGCGAACCGCTCTTGCGCGTATTGTTGCTCCTTGACGTATGCCGCTATTTCCCGGGAAAACTTCTGGAGATGGGCATATACGGTGGTTGTTCCGTCGGGATGCGCGATATAGAGGGCGTTGCCATATCCCCACGGACTTACGGATATGCGGGCTACATATCCATCCTCTACGCAATGGACGGGTTTGCCTTCCGCTCCTTGTGTCTTGAAATCGATGCCTGAGTGAAAATGATTGTTTCGCAGTTCCCCGAAGTTTCCGCTCAGGAGGATCGGGAAATCAAATGGATTCCTGAGTGTTTGCGCGTGTCCTTTAGCGACGGTTCCCGCTATCAGGAGGGACACGGCTAAATAAATGGGATTAATCCGCATGAGTGTTATCTGTTTTTGCGGGCAAATGTATATAAAAATCGACAATTAGTGGAAGATGGTCGCTAAATCCTCCCTCATATTTATATCCGAAATAGGTGCGGAAAGGGCGGACGCCAAACCAGTTGTCATCTGGGATCAACAGGAAATTGGGGGCGAAGATCCGTATACTTTCCGGGATGATACGAAGGGACGACCGCGGTGTGGCCAGTTCCTTGTTGATCACGATGTGGTCTAATATACCCCATACGCCTTGGTATTTGTGGCTTCCTGGAGGGAAACCTTTAGGCAGGTCGGCGAAGAGGTCGTAATAGGTATCCGGACTGTCATGCAGGGGATCTCCTCCTTTGAAAAAGGATTTTGCGGCGAAAAATTCCGTGAGGCTCCGGTTGGTGGGCGTATCATTGAAGTCGCCCATCGCTATGATCTTCGGCGTTTGCCGGATTGTCCGGATCGAGTCGCAAACTTCTCGCAGGGTACGTGCCGCGTCGAAGCGTTCCCTTTCTGTCATTTTCTCGCCACCATAGCGTGAAGGAAAGTGGCAGACACATAGGTCGAGCGTATCGCCATTCGCGATCAGTCCGCATACGTGAAGTATCTCACGGGTTGGTTTGTGCGGGGGCTTGGAGAATCGGATGGGGATGGCTTGGTGGGTTAAGTAGTGAAACTGCTCCGGGTGATACAAAAGCCCGACGTTGATCCCCCGGATGTCGGGTCCATCCGTGATTAGGTATTGGTAGCCTTGCTTACGGAGCGGCGTCCGGTGGGTCAGATGATAGAGTACGGAATCATTCTCTACCTCGCAAAGCCCGATCAACGCCGGTGTCCCCCATTCGCCCGCCGCGGAGATCACTTTCGCGATCTGCCGTAGTTTGTAATAATAGCGTCCGGGTGTCCATGCATGGCTACCCTCGGGAAGAAACTCGTTGTCCTCTTTCGCCGGGTTATCCGCTGTATCAAACATGTTTTCCACGTTGTACGTGATCACCCTGAAGGTCTCTTGCGCATATAAAGCCCCTGTGCAATAGAAAAGAAGTAATACGAAAAATCTCATAGTCAAGGTTGGTTGTCTGTTTTTAAGAGATGCCTATTTTTCGTCCTCGCCCTCGAGAGATACTGGTTCGTAGGCTCCGATTGTCGGGCCATTCGGGTTGCTTATCCGATCCACTCCGTAACGATCCGTAGGATATTGCCGAGAGATTTCTAAATCAGCCTTCCCTATGCCGGATATGGCGGTAGAGTCAGGGCGGAAATCATAGGCATACCGATTCTCACGTCCTCCTGTCAGGAGGAAAAGCGATCTGCCATCCTCGTTCTGGATGAATGTCGTCCCCGGAAAATGTCCGTCCGAGATCGCTTCCGCTTTCAGGATGCAATGGTTGAATTGATAATTGAAATCCGGTAAGGCCTTCGCTTTTGTCTTGAGTTCCTTGTTCGAGGAGATCTCAATTTCCCCACTTTCAAGGAGGTCGCCTGCCTTGAAGCTCCCGTCGATGAGGCAATTGTCAAAACGCGCTTGCCCGATCGGGTAGGGGCCACTCCCATCTACCGTAGCGTTATGAAGCAGGTATAGGCATTTGCTGCTCAAGGGTACGGTCGATCCCGCCAAATCCCGAGTGGTCAAGGTCATGTAATTGGCCATTGTACAATGCGTGAAAGCATACTTGCCGCCTATTAGCGTGAGGACGCTGCCTCCGGCATTGCTAAACTCCGTGTTGGTCGCCGTTATGTCGCAGTTGACAGCGAATAATAGATCGTTCGACATATTCGTGATTTGCGAGTTGTGGATCCGGATTTTGGGCTGTTCCGGGGTGGATGGCTCAAACTGTATGCCGTTTGTCCCATTGCGGACGATGACGTTCTCCCATACATTCCCATAGCTCTCAGCCCCGAACAGGATACCATCCCACTGTCCAGGTGTCCGGTCGTAAGGTAAGATGTCGTTGAGGATATAATCCAGCCGATCACCCCTGAAGGTAATGGGGGCATCCTGTGTCCCGGTGGCGTTCATGGAGCCTCGTACGATCCATTTCGCTTGGTCGTGCATATAGAAAACCGTTCCCGGTTCGATTGTCACGTTGGCGCCTTGCCCGATAGTCAGGCTGTCGTATATCAAGAATGGCCGGTCGGAAGTGAGGGTAGAATCTTTCGTGATCGTGACCCCGCCTTTGAATAAGGTAACATCTTGTCCGTAGGCTTCCAGCAAAACCGCCTGACGGTTGCCGTTCACGGTGAATAACACGGAGTCTTGGATCAGCAAGGGCTGGTTTTCCCCATTCGGGTCGACGGTCACCTCCACGAACACATACATACTGTCGTTGGCGAGGATCCCGATATTGTTGAACAAGCTGCCTCGCCGTCCGTCCACGTTGATACGGAATCCGGTGGCTTCTCCGCTCGCCAACATGATTGACTCGATGTTGAGTGCCTCGTTATTTGGATTGTAAATCATGAATTGCTTGGTGGTCGATCCGATCGTGCTGAAGATCGTATCGAAAGCGAGCGTGTCAGCCGAGAAGCTGAGTCGCAGTGTCGGATTGGTGGAATAATGATCGTCCAGGCCGTCGCAAGCAGGGAGAATACCTATCAAGCAGACCATGAGCGAGAATAGTGTTATGAATCCTTTTTTCATTGTATCGCGGTTACGTCATCCTATCTGAAAAATAAAAAGAGGATCGATCGGGATTTCCCGGTCTCTCCTCTTCTTATAACGTGGAATTTCCTGATTTATTTTGCGGGGATATTCTTTAATATATCCAACAGATGTGTCCACCACAGCCCTACCGTGGCGATCTCTAAGCGTTCGTTCGGTGAGTGTACCTCGCGCATGGTCGGCCCAAAGGAGATCATGTCTAAGTGAGGATACTTCTCCAAGAACAAACCACATTCCAATCCCGCATGGATAGCCATGATCTTAGGCTCTTTATTGAACAGCCGCTTGTATGACTCTTGTGCTATCTTCAAGATCTTGGAATCGGTGTTAGGTGCCCAACCGGGGTATCCGTCGCCATGTCTAACCTCGGCGCCCGCCAATAAGAAGGTAGAGGCCACCGTATTGGCGATCGCGTTCTTGCTCGATTCTATCGAGCTTCGCTGGCTGGTGCCTACCACGATCGTGTTCCCCTCTTTCATCTTCACGGAAGCGAGGTTGGTCGATGTCTCCACTAATCCTTCGATGTCATGGCTCATGCCGATCACTCCGTGCGGGCAGGCGTGCAAGCTGTAAATCAGTTTCTCGGCGGTAGCGTCATCGATCTTGAAGGCCGGACGATCCGTCGATTCCATGCTCAAGCGCACGGCGGGATCCACTTTCCGGAGCTCATTCTCCACGTCGGCGGCGAAATGGTTCAGCAATATACGGACCTCTTCCTTGTGATCCGGGCTGATCCCGATCACGGCGTGAGCCTCGCGCGCGATCGCGTTCCGTAAGTTTCCTCCGTCAATTGAGCAGAGAGCGAGCTCGAATTTCTTTTTCAGCAAGAACAGGAAGCGAACCAATATCTTGTTCGCGTTGCCTAATCCCTTGTGGATTTCCCCCCCAGAGTGGCCACCGTTCAAGCCTTTGACATCGATCCGGAAATATTGCAGTTTATCTGATGTGGGAACCGGCTCATAGTGGAAGATCGCCTGGGTATCTTTACCGCCCGCGCAACCCATGAAGATCTCGCCCTCGTCCTCGCTGTCGAGATTCAATAGGATCTCTCCTGTCATGAAGCCCTCTTTCAGCGCTTTCGCTCCGGTGAGACCGGTCTCCTCGTCGACGGTGAACAGGCATTCGATGGGGCCATGCTCGATGTCGTCGGAGGCAAGAAGGGCGAGCTCGGCGGCGATACCGATCCCGTTGTCGGCCCCTAAGGTGGTGCCGTTAGCACGGAGCCATTCCCCGTCCACGATAGTCTCGATCGGGTCGTTCTCGAAATCGTGTACGGTGCCGTTATTTTTCTCGCAAACCATGTCCATGTGTGATTGTAACACCACTACCGGACGGTTTTCCATGCCCGGTGTCGCCGGCTTCGACATCAAAATGTTACCTGCCTCGTCTTTTTTAAGTGCGATCTTGTGTTCCTTGGCGAAGGATTCCAGGAACGCGATGATCTTTCCTTCCTTTTTGGAAGGGCGCGGCACTTGAGTTACCTGATGGAAGAACTTCCATACGATGGCGGGTTTTAAATCTGTTATTTTCATAATGTTACAAAGTATTATTACTGTTATTATAACGTTAATAAAACCGCAAAGAATGGAGTTTTGTTTGAAAAAAAGTAGAATAAAATGCCAAAAACTGGTCTTCTATTCACTTAAACTCTTATATTTGCGTCCACAAATATAGAGAAAATGCTTACAACATTATTCATTACGGTTATAATTCTTGTGCTGTGCATGCTGCTGTTCTGCGTGAAAATCTTATTGAAAAAGGGCGGCAGATTCCCGAATACCCACATAGAGGGAAATAAAGCCTTACGGAAAAAAGGTATATTTTGCGCCAGGACGATGGATCGTATGGCTGTGCAGCGTAAAGGTCTCTATGACATTATCAACGAAATAAAAGAATAAAAAATAAGATTTAATTTGCACTTTATGAAGAACATTAACTACGTTATTAACGGTGTGTTGGCGGTTGCTGTCGTGATCTTGTATATCATGCAATTCTCCGGGAAGAAAGAATCCGGCGTAACGAGAACATTCGCCTCCGCGGGCGATACGACGGCGTTGCTTCCGATCGCTTATGTCAACGTGGACTCGTTGCTGCTTAATTACAACTATTCCAAGGATCTGAACGAGATCATCTTGAAGAAACAGGAGAACTCGCGCGCCAACATCACGCAGAAGGCCCGTAGTTTACAAAGTGAGATGCAGGATTTCCAGCGGAAGGTGGAGAACAACGCTTTCCTTACCCGCGAGCGTGCGGAGCAGGAGCAGCAACGTTTGCTGAACAAGCAGCAGGAGTTGCAGAACTTGGATAACCAGTTGGCGCAGGAGTTGATGCAGGAGCAGCAAAAGCTGAACGAGCAATTGCGCGACACGGTGGTTTCCTTACTGAAGAAGTTCAACCAAGGACGCGGTTACCAGGTGGTGTTCAGCAATACGGTGGGTGATAATATCCTCTTGGCGGGTGATTCGTACGACATCACGGCCGAGTTGCTTGAGTTCCTGAACAAGAATTATTCCTCTCCCGAGAAATAAGCGGGATTAAGCGAAGCAGATATAATGAAGGCTGCCGGAGTTCCGGTAGCCTTTTTTCGTGCTTGGCCGGGATTATCGCCTCGGCATGGCGAAAGAGGTGTAGAGTTGCAGGAAGGCGGCGATGGTCAGGCAGAGGATCCATTCCTTACGCTCGTTGAACATAAGGCCGGAAGCGACGATCATCAATAGCCCGGCGAACACGTTCCAGCGATGGAGCCTGCGGCTGCGGAAGTCAAGGTCTTTCACCGGGAGCGTGAGATAGCAGATCGCGATGCCCGCCGATCCCACGGCGAACAGGTAAGGAGCCGCCACCCAGTGGGAGAGGTAGGAGGTGGCGCCCGTCAAGACCAGCAAGCCGGCCGCCGCGAAAAGTATGGTCCTTGTGCGTGAGTTCATTTATTTCTCTTTAATGATATAGACATCCTCGTCCGCCCGTTTCATGAAATATTCCTCGCGGGCGAAGCGCTCAAGCCCGTCCTTGTCCGTATGCAGATCGTTCAGCTTCTTGCTGTTGATCTCGATTTCTTCCTGGTAATGCTTGATCTCTTTCTCCAAGCCGCGGATTTTCTCGTCGTACGTATAACGCTTGTACAAGCTGCTGTCGCCTACCGTGAAGGTAACGATCAGGAAGGCGATGGTAACCAGCCAATAGGCGTTGATCCATGACAGGTATTTTTGATAAAACTCTTTGATACGTGACATCGGGTACTCGTTTTCCGCGAAGATAAGGAATAATTTGGTTTATTGGATCGCGAGCCGTCCGTGTTTATGCGCGGATATTGAAAAACGGACGCCCCGGCACGTAGATCTTGCCGGGGCGCGTATACATTCGGTCTTCTCACCGGTTCCGGCCGCTTATCGCTCTGGCCGATCTTCCGGTTCGGTAAAGACTGATTATTTCAGCAGGTCGTTGATGGAGGCGAGGATCTTCTTCGAGTTCTCGTCATTCGGATCCAGTTCCACCGCCTTGTCTAAATATTCCTTGGCTTGGGTGAAATCCTTGTCGGCTTTCGCCTTCTCGCTCGCGTACTTGTCCGGGTCGGATGTAGCTACCGGGGTGGCCGCTTGCAGGATCTTGGCCCCGTTGCCGTAATACATGGCGCCGAGGCAATAATATGCATTGCTTTGGTACTCCTTGTTGGAGACAGCCAGCACCTCTTTGTACATCTTCTCCGCCCCGGCGGTATCCCCCTTCTTTTGCAGGGCCTGTCCTTGCTTGATGCAGTAGGCGTAAAGTAATTTCTCAAGGTTGGTCTTGTTCTTGTTCCCATCCGGGATCGCCTTGAGCCCCTCCTCTACGGTGGTCAGGAAATCTTCTGTTTTGTTTAAATTACGGTATGCCATGGCTTCGCCGACATAGGAGTCGTCCACGTTGTAATTCATCTTGACTGCCATATCAAAATATTTGGCGGCCTCTGCATAGTTCTTGGCTTGGTTTGCCGCGAATCCGCAATTGAAAATACGGATGGTGTCTTGGTAATTAGTTTGTTTTAAGTATTCCCCATACTTCGTGACAGCGGTAGCGTAGTCTTTCGCTTTTAAGGCCGCGTCTCCCTCATCTCTCAGTTTGTCGGCGTCTTGTGCGAATAGGTTACCGATGCACAGACAAAAAGCCACAGTTAAAATTGTTTTCTTCATGGTTCTATCACTTATGTTTAAATGTTCGATCGAAGTTAATTTGTATGGCATAAGTCTCCAAGCCATTTCACTTTTTTTAAAGAACAATAGCGATAGGAAACATTATTCAAAGGGAGGCGATGAATTTCATGGAACTTGACGATAGTTTCCGGAAAAGTCGCCGGAGGGATTGCTGACGTACACGTATCCTTGTGAGAGAAGAGACCGGATACGTGTACGTCGGGGGCGGTTTAATGGCTGAGATGCGGGAAGGCCTCGGCCACGGCGGGATAGACGATCTTCCCGTCCACGATATTAAGCCCGAGCCTTAATCCGGCATCTTCCTCGCAAGCCTGTTCCCATCCTTTGCCGGCCAGCTTGATCACGTACGGGAGGGTAGCGTTGGTGAGCGCCAGCGTGGAGGTGCTTGGCACGGCTCCCGGGATGTTAGCCACGCAATAATGCAGGATGTGCTCGATCTCATAGACCGGGTCGGCGTGCGTGGTGGGGTGGGAGGTCTCGAAACATCCGCCCTGGTCGATCGCCACGTCTACCAAAACGCTTCCGGGTCGCATCTTTTTCAGCATATCCCGTGAGATCAGGTGGGGAGCTTTCGCCCCCGGGATCAGTACGGCACCTATCACGAGGTCGGTCACGGGGAGTTCCTGCTCGATGTTGTGGGTAGAGGAGTATAAGGTGCGTACGTTCTTAGGCATGGTCTCCGCCAAGTAGCGGAGACGGGGCAGGGATATGTCGGCTATGGTCACGTCGGCTCCCAGCCCGGCAGCCATCAACGCCGCGTTATGCCCCACGACTCCTCCGCCTAATACCAGCACCTTGCCCGGTTTTACCCCGGGCACTCCGCCCAGCAGGAGCCCCTTGCCGCCTTGGGGCTTCTCCAGGAAGCGCGCGCCTTCTTGCACCGACATGCGTCCGGCCACCTCGCTCATCGGGATCAGGAGGGGAAGGCTGTGGTCGGGGGCCTCCACTGTCTCGTAAGCTATGCAGGTGGAGCCGCTTCGTAGCATCGCCTCTGTCAGCGCCTCGTCGGAGGCGAAATGGAAGTAGGTGAAGAGCAGCTGTCCTTTCCGCACGAGAGGATATTCGAGGGCGATCGGTTCTTTTACCTTCACGATCATCTCCGCGGCGGCATAGACGGCCTCGATGTCAGGGAGGATCCGGGCTCCGGCGGTCTCGTAGGCGTTGTCGTCGAAACCGCTGTTCAAGCCTGCCGTGTGTTGTACATACACGGTATGGCCTTTTTTCACTAACTCTCTCGCTCCGGCGGGAGTGAGGGCTACCCTGTTCTCGTTGTTCTTGATCTCTTTTGGGATTCCAATAATCATAATGGTAGGATTTAAAGGATTTATTCGGCGGCAAGATACAAAAAAAGAGAGACGGAAAAAGTTTCCGCCTCTCTTTTTTGTCAAATCGTCAGGACAGTTTATAAGCCTTGTCCGTGGCAGTTCTTGTATTTCTTGCCGCTCCCGCAAGGACAGGGATCGTTACGCCCGACCCGTTTCTCGGAGCGTATCGGCGCCTGCTTGGGCTGTGGGGCATTAGCCTGCGTGTTGTTTCCCTCCAGGTCGCTCTTCTCCATACGATAACGGCTCATGTCCTCGTGGCGCTCCGGAGCGGCTTCTTGTACGGCGATACGCTGTAACCGCGCGCGCTCCTCGGCGATCGCTTGGGCGGCTTGCCGGGCCATAGCCGCTTGCCGCTCGGCCATAGCCTTACGTTGCTCCTCGGTCGGTTCCTCCCGTACGGGGATTTGCCCGCGCATGAGGACGGCCGCCGTCTTACGGTTCATCGTGTCGACCATCGCCTTGAAGAGGTTGTACGATTCGAGCTTGTAGATCAGCAAGGGATCCTTGTTCTCGTAGCTCGCGTTCTGCACGGAATGGCGTAACTCATCCATCTCTCTCAGATGCTCCTTCCATGCCTCGTCGATCATGTGGAGCACGATCGATTTCTGGAAGGCTTTCACGATCGCCTTGCTTTCCGTGTCGTAAGCCTCTTTCAGGTTGCAAGCCACGTTATACATCCGTTTGCCGTCGGTTATGGGGATCATGATATTCTCGTACATCGCTCCTTGATTCTCATAAACTTGCTTGATGACTGGGTTGGCCACTTGCGTCATGCGCTCCATACGGCGCTTGTAAGTCTTCAACGCCTCGTCGAACAGCTTCTCAACGAGCGTCTCCGGTTTCATGCCCTTGAACTCCTCCTCGCTAAAGGGGCTTTCCATGGCGAAAGTCTTGAAGAGCTCTAACTTGAAGCCCTCGAAATCGTCTGCGTGCTGGTCGGCTATGGCTGTTGCCGTATCGTAGATCGTGTTCAGCACGTCGAGACCGATTCGCTCACCCATCAGGGCGTGCCGGCGACGGGTGTAGATCACGTTACGTTGTGAGTTCATCACGTCATCGTATTCCAGCAGACGTTTACGGATACCGAAGTTGTTTTCCTCCACTTTCTTCTGGGCTCTCTCTACGGATTTGCTCAGCATATTGTGCTCCAGTACCTCGCCTTCCTTGAATCCGAGCTTGTCCATCAATCCGGCGATCTTCTCGGATGCGAACAAACGCATCAAGTCGTCTTCCAAGGATACGAAGAATACGGAAGAACCCGGGTCTCCTTGACGACCTGCACGACCGCGTAACTGGCGATCGACACGACGGCTCTCGTGACGCTCCGTACCGATAATGGCCAGACCTCCTGCCTCTTTCACCTCTTTCGACAGTTTAATATCGGTACCACGACCGGCCATGTTGGTGGCGATCGTCACCGTGCTCTTCTGGCCTGCCAAGGCCACGATCTCCGCCTCACGTTGGTGTAACTTAGCGTTCAATACATTATGCTGTATCTTACGCATTGTCAGCATACGGCTCAGCAGCTCGGATATTTCTACGGAGGTCGTACCTACCAAGACCGGACGTCCGGCTTCTGTCAGGCGCACGATCTCTTCGATCACAGCGTTGTACTTTTCCCGCTTAGTCTTGTAGATACGGTCGTTCATGTCTTTGCGGGCGATCGGACGGTTGGTCGGGATTACCACTACATCCAGCTTGTAGATGTCCCAGAACTCGCCCGCCTCTGTCTCGGCGGTACCGGTCATACCTGCCAACTTGTGGTACATACGGAAATAGTTCTGTAACGTGATTGTCGCGAATGTCTGCGTGGCGGCCTCTACCTTCACTCGCTCCTTTGCCTCGATCGCCTGATGCAAGCCGTCGGAATACCGTCGGCCATCCATGATACGCCCGGTCTGCTCATCCACGATCATTACCTTGTTGTCGATCACGACGTACTCGTCGTCTTTCTCGAACAGGGTATAAGCCTTCAGAAGTTGGTTGATCGTATGCACACGTTCGCTCTTGACGGAGTAATTCGCGAGGATCTCGTCTTTTTTCGCTTGCTTTTCTTCCTCGGTACCTTCCATATTTTCCAATTGGGAAAGCTGGGAGGTAATGTCAGGCAAGACGAAGAATGTCGGGTCATCGCTCTTTCCTGTCAGCAGGTCGATACCTTTATCTGTCAGTTCTATGCTATTGTTTTTCTCATCGATTACGAAGTATAGCTCATCTGTTGCCTCGTGCATATGGCGCATATTCTCAGACATGAAGTATTCCTCCGTTTTCAGCATCTGAGCCTTGACGCCCTGTTCGCTTAAGAACTTAATCAAAGCCTTGTTTCGCGGGTATCCTTTGAAGGAGCGATACAGAAGGACAGAGCCTTCCTCTACCACCTTCGGATCGTCGCTTGCCATCTTTTTCTTGGCTTCAATCAAGAGCTTGGAGCAAAGATCCTTCTGGGCGTTCACCACGATCTCAACGTTCGGACGGAACTGCTCGAATAACTGTTCCTCTCCTCGGGGAACCGGTCCGGAAATAATCAAGGGTGTACGGGCATCGTCGATCAAGACGGAGTCCACCTCATCGACGATCGCGTAATTGTGTTTGCGCTGCACTAAGTCTCTCGGGCTGATCGCCATATTGTCGCGCAGATAATCGAAGCCAAACTCGTTGTTGGTTCCGAAAGTAATGTCCGCCTCGTAAGCTTTCCGGCGTGCCTCAGAGTTCGGTTGATGCTTGTCTATACAGTCAACCGAAAGGCCGTGGAACATATAGAGCGGTCCCATCCACTCGGAGTCACGCTTTGACAGGTAGTCGTTCACGGTAACCACGTGCACGCCATTTCTCGTCAATGCGTTCAAGAACACAGGAAGGGTCGCCACAAGCGTCTTTCCCTCTCCGGTAGCCATCTCCGCGATTTTCCCTTTGTGCAGGACGACACCTCCGAATAATTGGACATCATAATGAATCATGTCCCAGGTTATCTCGTTACCTCCCGCCTTCCAGTGGTTTACGTAAATAGCTTTATCTCCTTCTATACGAACGAAATCGTGTTGGGTGGCCAGATCCCGGTCAAATTGGTTGGCGGTTACTACGATCTCCTCGTTCTCGGCAAAGCGGCGAGCCGTGTCTTTCACGATCGCGAACACCTCCGGAAGGGATTGCTCCAGCACGATCTCCATTTTGTCGGTGATGGTCTTCTCGATCTTGTCCACTTCAGCCCAGATCGCCTCTCGTTCTTCCAATTCCTTGTCTTCGATGCCTTGGCGGAGTTCAGCCACTTTTGCCTTCTCCTCTGCCACGTAATCTTGTATCCGCTGTTTGATCTCGTCAGTCTTGGCGCGTAGCTCATCGTTCGAGAGCGCTTGGATCGACGGATATACGGCCTTCACCTTCTCCACATAGGGGGTGATCTCTTTCAGGTCTCGCTGCGACTTGTTGCCGAACAGCTTCGTCATAAACTCATTAAATCCCATGATATTATTTGTTTTATTTATTTCTGTTATAAAAGGAGCCACATACTTTCCCGGTGGAGAGACAGGGCTATCCGCTTCCCTCACCGCTTATTTCTTGTTGGCTCGTTAATTCAATGATCGAATTGGTGATATAAAATCAGTAGAGATATGTCCCTTACTTTTATTGGTTGAGGGTCAGTTCTCTCAAAGGTAAGCTTTGAGCTGCGTTGGGTGGCCGTATCCTTAGCACATGGGTGACAGTGGGGGCTATTTCCGTTGCTTTTACCTCTCGGTAGATATGCTGGGGTTTTAACCCGTTACCCATGAATATCAGCGGAGTTATAACCGCGTTATCTCGTATGATCTTGACTTTCTCTTTTGAGTTGTCGAGGTTCACTTTCCAACCGGGCTGCAACTCGATAATCAAGTCGCCTCGTCTTAAATGATGCGTCCCTTGGCGGAAGCGGGCAGTCCCCTCGTTCCAATGTCCGGTTAGCAGGTTCTTGTCGGTAGTGACCAGTTGCACGCCGCTGAATTCCTGGATGAACTCGGCCGCTTTTCCCTGTACCGTCGCCAGATCGAGCTTTGCGTCCTCTATCGCTTTCCGGTTCAGGTAGATTTGATTGTCGTAATATCCTTTTACCCAGTTGCTCTGCTGGCCATAAATCGCCATCAGATACATATTCAGGAGCGCCACGCAACGCTTCGGATGGAACTCGCCTCCGTTGACTTGCAGACCGTCCGGGTATGACTCCTCACTTTTGTAATAACCCGATCCGGTGAATACCACTAACGTGTTCGCCAAGCCTACCTTTTTATCGATCGCATCCAGCAGATGCTCGATGTCTTGGTCGAGTTGATAATACGTATCCTGGATCTCCCGGTTATATTCCTTATCCAGCATGCCCCGGTAGTTCCCCGCATAGTAAGTGATCGCCAGCATATCCGGACAGCTACGTGTGCCGAAAGCCCCATACTCAAGGAACTGCAAGGCGAGGCGGTTGATCTCCTTATTGACAAATGGTGTTGTTTTCAGGTTCGGGTAACAGTTGGCCGATTTCTCGTTAAACGTATATCGGAAAGGCAAATCATCCAATACATACGGGAAAGCGTCATACTTTTCCTTGGGTAAAGAGGGAGTCCAAACCATCTTCTCCAATCGGGATGACAACGACTCCGGCCCGTTATTATACCGATCCACGTACCAAGGGATTCCCTTATAATAGGTGGTTGTCGCCCATTTCCCGTTCAGGTTATCCATCCAGAATGCTCCATTGGCGGCGTGTCCGGCCGATAAGATAGCGCTTTCTGCGTCAGGGGCGATCGCATAGACGTCGCTTCTCCCGAAAGAGGCGATTTTCAGCTCGTCCCCGATCGTGGAACTGATGAGATTCCTGGGTGAGTAATTCTCTTTCGTGTAATTACCCAAGAACTCCGGGTCGTTCAAGATGGAGATTTCCCGGTTGTGCTCGAAATCGAATGTCTTATCTCCCGGTATCCCGCTGAAGCAGGGATTACTGCCGGTGAAGATCGTCGCGAACGCGCTCGCCTGGTCGATGTCGGTAAACTCGAAGCGAATGTTGTTATAGACGATCCCCTCGTTCATCAGACGCTTGAATCCTCGCTCCCCGAACGTGTTGTAGAAATATTCGATATAATCGCCCCTTAGCTGATCCACCGTGATGCAAACCACCAACTTTGGGGTACGTTGCTGCGCCTCAAGGTTGGTTACCACGAGGATGGCGATAAGCGACGATATGATTTTTCTCATCCGTTTTTCCATTTCATTCTGTAAACACCCCAACCCGAGCGAAGCCAAATCGAGGCTACGAGTGGGATGAAAGCGCTGTTTAGATGCTGTGGGATGAAATAGATTCCCAATAGCAGCAGCGTAAGTGCCGCGAAGTTAATAAAATGATAATAATATGCAGCCTTCTTTCCTTTTTTTACGCAAAACAAAATGACGGCGATCAGATGGAAAGGATGTAGCCATACGATCGACCAGTTAGGCCAGATGCTGGAGTGAGAGGAGAGGAAACAGAGGAAGAACATGATGACACCTCCTATGCCCGCTAAAAGAAAGAGCGCGCAATCCACGGCTAAGAAATAACCTTCTTTTCGCCATTCGGTTACGGTCAGGGCCGCTATCAAGGCGAATAGGATCCAGGCACAAGCGGTAGGCGTGAGCCAATCCCATACGCTTTTTTCAGGATCGTCAGGCTCGGCGGCCTCGATCACTTGCGTTCGCTTCACCAAGGGGCGGGTCGTTCCGTCCGGAGCCATGATGATCGCCCCCGACACCGCGTCGCGCAGGTACTCAGGCAGGAACATCATCTCGTGCCGGGTAGCCTGCCGGTCGGTAGGGCTGCCTAAGGCGAGATCACAACCGAACGTCAGCCACGGGTGGTTGCGGGTACAATGGTTGATTAGTTCCCGAAACGTTTTCTCCGGATAGGGATACCGGTAGTCTATCTGTCCGTCAACCGATTTCTCTATCAATACGGCTGGACGGGTGGCGCAATTATCGAAAAAGAAATCATAGCGATACACCCGGTTCTCCGGCCGGTAGTTGACGAGCAGCGCTTCCCATAAGCGTTCTTTTTCCGTTAGTGAGAGATTCAACTCCTGCTCCGTGATCGCGCTTCCCCGCATTTGGTATTCGATCACGTAATCGGGAAAATTGGCGACACCCAGTTTATAATAGGTATCTCCCTTGGCGAACCGGTACGCGAAGTGGGGCGTGGAGAAGTCGAACAACCCATAATTGAATATGTAGTCGATGCCTTGCGCCGGATCGTGTACCCGAAGGGCGGTATGCCCATATACGGTGAAGATCTCCTCCTCGTAAGGGGCGCTGGTCAGCAGGCTCACGCTGGCCTCCTCGCTCAAGCGCGGTTGGGCGAGGAGCGGGAGCTGCAACAGGGACAGCAGGAATAGGATCACTCTATTTTTCATCCGTGTTTTTGTATTTAACGGCGTAAAGGTACGCTTTTTCCCGAAGCTTACATTGTAGGGACGATCCTTTGTCGTTGTCGTAATAGGAGTATGCATCTATACAAGGAAATAAAGTTACTTGTCTTTAGGCATAGGATCAAGCGGCATGGGATTATCGCCGATAAAACGATCGAAATCAGAAGAAAAGTCTCGGTCTTGGATGACACGGTATTTTTCAAACTCAGATTCCGCGAAATGCTTAGCGAATTCGGACGTGATACGTCCTGCGTTATCTAAGATCGCGTCACCTCCGGCTTCAAGAATCATATCGATACGTTTAGCCCAATCCTCCATTGTCATTGGAATGTGACGTGTCGCCATCCGCTCTGCCATATCTAATACAGCGTTTACCAAGCGTCCCATGTCTGCCAATTCGGTTTCTTTCAGATAGTTTTTGGCTATACTCACGTCCGGTTTTACGATTTTCCCATCGGGAGCATTCTCCCAAGTGGTCAGTCCCATATGTTCTTTTTCCGCGTTAGCCCGTTCAACAATTAATTCCGCTGCCGTATGTCCGTGTACGGCATAGTGAATTTTATTCTGTACCTTTTGGTAGAATAGGCGTGTGGTGGGCGCGTTTGTCTGATAGTCGATAGCGGTAGCGTATATGTCGGTAAGTTTCTGGTAGAATCGCCGTTCACTTAGGCGTATCTCCCGGATTTCCGCGAGCAGATGCTCAAAGTAATCCTCTCCGATAAACGAGCCGTTCTCCATGCGTTTCCTGTCGATGACATAGCCTCTGATAGCGAACTGGCGAAGCACGTATGTACACCATTGGCGGAATTGGGTGGCCCGTACGGAATTGATGCGATAACCTACGGAAATAATTGCGTCGAGATTGTAAAATGTAGTGTCGTATGTTTTCCCGTCTTCGGCAGTATGTGCAAATTTTGCACATACTGAATGTTTCTGTAATTCAGAACTTTTAAAGATGTTCCCCAGGTGTTTCGTGATAACACTTCTGTCGACGTCAAATAATACGGCCATTGCTTTTTGGGTAGCCCAAATCGTTTCATCTTTATAAAGCACCTGTATGCCTTCCTCCTTGCCTTCGGTCACAAAGGTAAGAAACTCTACGGTACTGTTTCGTATCTCAAATTTTTTAGCCACTATTCCTAATTGTTATGAATGAATCTATACGATTTTAGCCAAAATAAAATTCGTGTAATGAAGCATGATATTTATATCGTTCAAGACAAAGGTAATATATAATTCATGGTTGGCAAGGATATTCCATTTCTCTTTTGGATGAGTGCATCTATGGCCGGAGAATCACTTTTTAGCGTGAGATAGGCATATAAAGCAAAAGGAGCTAAAGGCGAATCGCTCTTTAGCTCCTTTGTGAGCGGTAGGCGAGGCTCGAACTCGTGACCCTCAGCTTGGGAAGCTGATGCTCTACCAACTGAGCTACTACCGCATTGCGAGTGCAAATGTAAGCATTTATTTTTCCCCGGCAATAGTTATGCCGAAAATTTTCGAAAAAAGAAGCTATATCTATGCCTATCCATGTGGGCATCCCGAAATCCTCCTCATGATTTCGCGAAAAGCGGGGAAAACTCTTTTGCTCCCTCTCGCGATCGTACTATCTTCGCGCTACATATAATATATAAGGACTACAGAATATGGAAAAACTGATCTTGATTAAGGTAGGAGGGAAGATCGTGGAGGAGGAGGATACCTTGCGAAACTTGCTGTGCGACTTCGCCTCTATCGAGGGATATAAGGTATTGGTACATGGGGGTGGCCGCTCCGCCACCCGAATCGCCGAGCGGTTGGGCATCGAGAGCCGGATGGTAAACGGTCGCCGGATCACCGATGCCGAGACCTTGAAGGTGGTGACGATGGTCTATGGAGGCTTGGTCAACAAGAATATCGTGGCGGGATTGCAGGCGATGGGCGTGAACGCGCTCGGACTGACCGGGGCGGACATGAACCTGATGCGCTCTGAGAAGCGTCCCGTGGCGGAGGTGGACTACGGCTTCGTGGGTGACGTGAAAGAGGTGAACGCCGATCTGCTGGCCTCCTTGATTCATCAAGGCGTGGTTCCCGTGCTGGCGCCGCTTACTCACGACAAACTGGGGCATATGCTGAATACCAACGCCGATACCATCGCCGGAGAGGCGGCGAAGGCCTTGGCTCGTCACTTCGATGTGACCCTGATGTTCTGCTTCGAGAAGAAGGGAGTCTTGCGTGACGAGAACGACGACGAGAGCGTGATCCCCGAGATAGACCGCGACCTGTTCAAGCGATATGTGGAAGAAGGGGTCATACAAGGAGGGATGATCCCGAAATTGGAAAACGCTTTCCAGGCCATCGACGCGGGCGTGAAGGAGGTGATTATCACCCAAGCCTCGGAGATTGGCGGCGGGAAAGGCACACGGGTATCTTGATACAAGAAGAGGGGCTTCTGGAAGCCCCTCTTTCGTTTTTTGTGGAATGCGTGTTTTTACAAACTCCGGATCTTCACGTTGCGGAACCAGATCAGCGAGTTGCCATGCTTTCCTTGCAGGCCGATATAGCCTTTGGTGGGCAGTTCGGCGAAAGGCTTGGGCAGCCAGCTTGGGATGTCGCTCCCGTCCGGATTCTTGGTGCCCGACGTCCATTGGCTCATGTCCATCTCCGTTACCTTCTTCCCGTTGAGGATCACCATGATATGCTGGCCGGCGCAGCGGATACGCATGTGGTTCCATTCGCCCGGCTTCTTCACCACCTTATCCTGCTTGGCGCCCAAGTGGCCGTAGATGGCGCCACACTTCTCATAAGGCTTGCCGTTGCCCCATTGCTCGCAATGGTCGTCGGCTATCTGGATCTCCACGGAGTTCGGGATCCAGTCCTTCGTGTCCGTGCAATAGACCACCACGCCACTGTTGGTCCCCACATCGTTCTTGAAGTCGAGATCCAGCTCAAAGTTCTCGTATTCGCTCTTGCTCCAGATCGCCTCGTCTTTCACGGCGCTCAATACCCCGTCCTTCTCGCTCCATACCTCGGGGTTATAGTTCGCCTCCTCTAAATTCTCGCCGAAAAGCGGCTTCCATTTCCCGTTGTCCGCGGCCGAGGCGGATCCGGTCGCCATACACCCGATCAGGGCCATCCATAGAATGAAATGTTTCATGATACCTCTGTTTTTTTAAGATTATGCCGCTAAAAGTATGAAATTATTTTGGAAGAAACTCTTTACCTTTGTCCGGTTTATTTAGAAAAGCATGGAAAAAGAAGAGAAAATCGTGGTTGATATGCGGCATATCGTCACCCGTTTGCCCGAATTGTGCTTCAAGGAGCCGGTGAGCTGGCGGATCGAGCGTGGGCAGCAATGGGCGGTGATCGGCCCGAATGGGGCAGGGAAAACCTTGGTGGCGGATATGATGCAGCGTAAGTTCGCGCTGAAGGAGGGTGAGGTCGTGCTCGCGGACGGCCTGCGTATGAACGAGGCCATCAAGAGCATCGCTTTCAAGGATATTTACTCGTTGGCGGATTGCCGGAACACTTACTACCAGCAGCGTTGGCATGCCACCGAGACGGAGGATATGCCGACCGTCGAGAGCTTGCTCGAAGCCTATAAGGAGTCTCCGGATCTGGGGAAGATCCTGCGTTTGTTCGGTATCGAGGATCTGCTCCCGAAGAAACTGATCTTCCTGTCGAGCGGTGAGTTGCGTAAGTTCCTGATCGTGCGTACCCTGTTATCCCGTCCGCGGGTTTTGATCTTAGACAATCCCTTTATCGGCTTGGATGCGCCCTCGCGGGAGCTGCTCGTGGATATGTTAGGGAAGATCGCTGAGTTGGAGGGGGTACAGGTGGTGTTGCTCCTGTCGAATCCCGACGATATACCCCCGATGGTGACGCACGTCCTGCCGGTTCTCGACCGCGCCTGCCTGCCTGCCATGACGCGGGAGGCTTTCTTGGAGGATAAGGGGCTGATAGCTCGCCTCTTCCCCACGGAGGCGGAGGGCGGTATGGATGCTCATGGGGAGATCTCTTTGCCGGTGGAGGCGGATAAACCGGCTTCCACTCACGAGGTGACGCTCCGGATGGAGCAAGTGAGGATCCGGTATGGGAGCCGTACGATCTTGGAGAACTTGGATTGGGAGATCCGGAACGGCGAGAAATGGGCGCTGTTCGGCCCGAATGGGGCGGGCAAGTCCACCCTGTTGAGCTTGGTCTATGCCGACAATCCGCAGTCGTATGCTAACACCTTGTACCTTTTCGACCGGAAGCGGGGATCCGGCGAGAGCATTTGGGAGATCAAGCGGCGTATCGGCTACGTGTCGCCGGAGATGCACCTGTTCTATAAGGAGAACGTCCCGGCGATCCGGATCGTAAGCGCGGGCTTTTTCGATTCGGGTGGCCTTTTTCGGAAGTGTGACGCCCGTCAGGAGGAGGTAGCGTTGGCATGGATGCGGGTCTTCGGGATCGAGCATTTGCGGGATCGGCTCTTCCTCAGCCTCTCCTCGGGGGAGCAGCGCTTGGTCTTGTTGGCACGGGCGTTCGTGAAGGATCCGGATCTGCTGATCTTGGACGAGCCGCTTCATGGCTTGGACGTGAGCAACAAGAAGCGGGCGGCCCGGATTATCGAGCGTTTTTGTGAGCGTCCGGGGAAGACCTTGATCTATGTGACCCATTATCCGCATGAGCTTCCGGCTTGCGTGACCCGGCGTTTCGAGCTCGTGAAGCGTAGCTGACCCATAGGGTGGGGGGACACCTCTATTCTCGTGCGCGTTCCTTATATAAGATAGGGATAGGCGGTGATGGCTGTACGGGCTGTCACCGCTTTTTTATCGCCAAGGATTCCGGAAAACAAGGCCGCTATTTCATTTTTCTACGGCAAGTCTTGGAGAAAAGTCGGGGAAGCGCCATACGATCCGCATAAAAAAGAAAAAATTTTTTCTTGTCAAAAAGGCAGGGTAGTCCGGGGTTATCGCCCGCGGTTCGCTGCCTATTCTTCTATATTGGCCTATTTGTAGTGTATCTTTCTTTCTTTTTGGTAAAATTTGCGAATTACAAATGAAAAATTAGAGGAAGAAAAAACTAATGAATTGTTGTTTTTTTAAATATATTTTATACTTTTACGCTCGAATTCAAGAGAGAAAGTATGTCGTGATACTATAAACGCCGGATTTTGTGAAACGCCAAATTTTATAGAACGCCAGATTTTATAGGTTACGCCATCCTTCAATATCTATTAGTTACTAAACAAAGTGTGTGTATGGAGAAAAAGTTGACTTCTGTGGTGCTCTTCCTCGCGATGGGCATGGGAGTTGTTTCCGCTCAATCTTCGAAGGTTACAGGTAAGGTTGTGGGCGAAGATGGAGAGCCGGTGATCGGTGCTTCCATCATGGTGAAGGGAACAACGGTTGGTACAGTGACTGATTATGACGGGAATTTCGTCTTGGAGGTTCCCGCGAATGGTAAACGATTGGTTATCTCTTATATCGGAATGAAATCCCAGGAGGTAGCTATCTCTTCGAATATTCAGGTAAAGATGTTGTCGGATACCCAGAACCTGGACGAGGTGGTCGTTACGGCGATGGGTATCAAGCGCGACCGTAAGGCATTGGGCTACGCCGCGCAGGACTTGAAGTCGGATCAGTTGAACAAGAGCGGTACGACCTCGTTGGCAAGCGCCATACAGGGGCGGTTGACCGGCGTGGATATTCGCCAGTCGTCCGGCGCGCCGGGAGCGTCCGCGCAGATCATGATCCGCGGCGCACGCTCGTTCGATGGGAATAACCAGCCGCTCTATGTGGTGGATGGTATGCCTATCAATACTTCGGCTGACTTTGATACGGATGATTCGGTGACGGGTGCCAACTATGCCGACCGTAGTATCGATATTAACCCGGAGGACATCGAGTCCATCAACGTCTTGAAGGGGCAGGCAGCCTCCGCCCTATATGGTATCCGCGCCTCCAACGGCGTGATTGTCATCACGACAAAGCGCGGGAGCAAGAGCGCGAAAGGACGTCCTACCGTGACGGTTTCCACCAACCTGAGCGCCCAGCGGGTATCCCGCAAGTTCGAGCGTCAGGATGTATACGCGCAAGGTAATAGCGTGAACGCATTCGACCCTACAACCTCGATCTCGTGGGGTCCGAAGATCAGCGAGCTTCCGAACGATCCGAAGTATGGAGGTAACGTGGACAACGCCTATACGAAACAGGACGGCCTTCACCAAGGGATGTATTATAACCCGAAACGTGCGCAGGCGGGCTTGGATCCGTGGAGCGCGCCGCAGATCTACGATAATGTAGGCGACTTCCTCGGTACCGGTTTCACCGAGAACACGAACGTGAACCTCTCGCAGAGCGTGAATGGCGTGAACTACTCTTTCGGCGTGAACAACTCACACCAGAACGGTATCATCCCCTCTACCGGCATGAACCGTTGGGGCGCCCGCGGCTTGGTGGACTGGAAGATCAACGATCAATGGAACACCGGCTTCTCCGCCAACTACTCGTCGAGCAAGATCACTTCGGCTCCGGGAGCGAACGACGGTATCATGAACGTGGTTTACTCGGCTCCGTCGGAGTACGACCTGAAGGGGATTCCCTCCCATGTGCCGGGCAATGAGACAGAGCAGGTATTGTTCCGTCGGACGAGCTTCGTCAATCCCTATTGGTGGGCGGATCATAACGAGTATCGCCAGCATACGAATCGTGTGTTCGGCAACGCGTATGTGGAGTTCCAGCCGAATCTGAACTGGGGCGACAACATAACCCTGAAGTTCCGCGAGCAGGCGGGTCTGGACATCTGGACCTCCGATTACGCCGACATCCGAGAGGCAGGTACGACTACCTCCTTGAAGAATGGGGACATCAAGAACTATGGTACACAACATAACGTATTCAACAACCTGTTTACGGTCAACTTCGACGGACGTTTTGGCGGCGACGAGGAGTGGGGCTTGAACGTGGTCTTGGGAAATGAGTTCAACGATGAGAATATACGTAACTGGGAGTATGATGGAGTTGACTTTAACTTCGCCGGTTTTCCGACGATCGGGAACGCCATCACGCTGACCGCCGAGGAGTATGCCCGCCGTGAGCGTACGGTAGGTTTCTTCGGAAGCGCGTCGCTCTCCTGGAAAGACCAGCTCTACCTGACGGTGACCGGCCGTAATGATTATGTATCGACCATGCCACGAGGCAGCCGCAGCTTCTTCTACCCCTCCGTTTCCTTGGGATGGGAGTTCACGAAACTGCCCTTCTTAGAGGATAACAAGGTGTTGAACTACGGTAAGTTGCGCGGATCGTTCGCCCAAGTGGGACAGGCCGGTGATTATTATCAGAATTACTATTACACGCCTGCATATGGTGGCGGGTTCTTGGCCTATACGCCGGTCTCTTATCCGCTGCCAAACAAGGCCGCCTCGTTCGTACCCTATTACCGTTTGTTCGACGAGAATCTGAAGCCGCAGAACACTTCCAACTGGGAAGTCGGTACGGACTTGCACTTCTTCAGCAGCCGGGTGAAGGTAGAATATACCTATAGTTTGCAGAACGTGACGGATCAGATCTTCGAGGTTCCTTTGGACGGTGCGACTGGTTATCAAGGATTAATCACGAATGCCGGTGAGATGCGTACGAAAGCACACGAGTTCTCGATCTCCGCGGACATCTTGCGCACCAAGGATTACGACCTGACCTTAGGCTTCAACGTGAGCCGGGTACGTAGCGAGGTGATCGAGCTGGCTCCGGGCGTGGAATCCATCATGCTGGGTGGTTTCGTGGAGCCGCAGATCCGTGCGCAGGCAGGTACTACCTATCCGAATGTGTATGGTAACGCCTTCAAGCGCGACGAGGCTGGCAACCTGTTACTGTTGGACGGTCTGCCCCAGGCTTCCGGAGATATGAAGGACTTGGGCGCTTGTACGCCGGACTTCATCTCGGGTATCACCTTGGGCGGTCGCTACAAACGACTCTCGCTCTCCACGACTTGGAGCTGGCAGCAGGGTGGCCATATGTACCACGGTACGAACTTGACGCTGAACTACTTCGGTGCCACGAAGGAGTCGCTGCCGTATCACGAGGGCACGATGGTGGCCGAGGGTATCGACGAGGCTACCGGCAAGCCGAACGAGGTAGAGGTAAGCAAGCAGGATTACTATATGTCGTATTACAACGTCACGGAGGCAGGCGTGTATAGCACCTCGTTCGTGAAATTGCGCGACCTGACGCTGACCTATCATCTGCCGAAGATCGCGGGCGTGGATGTATCGGTTTACGGGTTTGCCCGCAACATCCTGCTCTGGTCGGCGCTGCCTAACTTCGATCCGGAGTCGTCGCAGGGTAACAACAACATGGGTGGTTACTTCGAGCGTTTCTCCGTTCCGAACACCTCCAGCTACGGAGCGGGTCTTACATTAACATTCTAATTGGTAATAAATAGGAAAAAAGCATTATGAAAAGAAATATAATCATCGCGATGTCGGTGGCTCTGTTGGGCTTCTCCGCCTGCTCAGAGGACACTCTCGACGAAATCAACAAGGATAACCGGCATCCCTCACCGGATGCGGTTCCCGCTTACTTGCAATTGACTGACGCGTTGCTGAACACCTCTTATGGCGCGGTTTCCGGGGATTACGCTTACTATATCTCCTCGCTTACGGAGCAATTAGTAGGTGTAGGCAACAACCAATTCATGCGTGCGGAGCTGCGTAACGCCAACGAGTGGGGAGCTTCGTCTACCTTCAGTAACGCTTGGAATAGCGTATATAGCAACTTGGTCAATATCAAGGAGATGATCCGTAAGATCGAGACTGGCGTGAACGGAAGCGCGGGGCAATATGATCTGTTGGGTATCGCCCAGACCTTGAAAGCCCTCAACTTCGGAATCTTGACGGACGTGCATGGGGATATTCCTTATAGCGAGGCGTTGCAAGGGCAGGACAATAAGCAACCGAAGTTGGATGTGCAGCAGGATATATACAAGGACATCATCGCTACCTTAGACTCCGCGTTGGCTAATTTCACGCAAGCCGAGAAGGCAGGGTTGGCTTCCGTGCCGGCTAAGCAGGACATCGCGTTGGGTGGCAACGTGAAGCTGTGGAAGGCTACCGCCTATGGCCTGAAGGCCCGTTACCTCCTGCATCAGTCGGCGAAAGACGCTTCTGTCTATGCTGAGGCGAAGGCCGCAGCCAAAGCCGCAATCGACTTAGGCTTCAACGGCTGCTCGATCGACTACAAGAGCGTGGGGGATAACCCTTGGAGCGCCTTCCAGTGGAGCCGCGAGTATGTAGTTTCCTCGAATACCGTAGTGAAACTGATGAAAAAGTATAACGATCCGCGCCTGGTTCATTATACATACGGTTTCGATGAGGCCTATAACCCGGGCGACGCGGAGATCGCGAAATTGTCGGGCGTGACCAATCGCGACGGCTCTCCCGCCTACGCTTTCCCCGAATGGATCGACCTCGGTAACCAACCGGGGCACCTGTTGAGCAAGGCGGAGGTCTATTTCATCTTGGCGGAGGCACAACTCCGTACCGGCGAGGACGCTACGGAAGCATTCCAGGCTGCGGTAACGAGCGCTGTATCTGAGGTATGCGGCTGGTTTGGCGATTCGGTTGACGCTGCCGCTTACGCGGAGTCGTTAGGAAAGCCGACCTTGCAGACCCTCTTCGAGCAGAAGTATCTGGCGCAATGCGTGGACGAGCAGATAGAGACTTTCAACGATCTTCGTCGTGTGGAGGCGATGGGCGAGTCGTACATCACCCTCACGAACCCGATGAACACGCAGAGCGGTATCAATCGCTACCCGAAACGCTTGCCTTACGGCAACAGTGCGGTCCTGTCGAACCCGAACGTGAACAAGGCGTATGGCGATGGCTCCTATATTTATAGCGAGCCGGTATGGTGGGCCGGTGGCTCACGCTAATCGCTTGGTAACATAGTATTAGTGAGAGAGCGCCTCCCCGGTTTAGGGGAGGCGTTTTTTTTTTTTTGTATGATAAGGCTCCTTCCACGAAATGGAAGGAGCCTGTCTTATTCCGGAAGGTTCATCAACAATCTGGCATTCCCTGCCCTTGCTTTTCCGAAAACAAGGGAAGTTTTCTCGAACCCTTCCCGCGAAATGAATAGGGATTCCCAGCATTCCTAAAGGATCTGGAAATAGATTTGAGAGAAATGTCAGGGAATGTTGATGTTAGTGAGGTAAGAAGAGCGACTCTTTTCATTATTGGCAGAAGTATTCGATCCTAATCACATAAAAATAAGTATCTTTACGCTTCATAGATAGAAATTGGGAATATCCGAAAACACGACTATGAAAACTAATGGCTTTAAAATGAATACTTATGAAAAAGCAATTTATCCATATAGACGACGCTGAAATAAGTCTGTTGGCTCAAGGACAAGAGGACTATATCTCGCTGACAGATATGGCTCATAGCCAAATGCAGGAACACATTATATTTCGTTGGATGAGTCTGAAGAGCACTATAGAGTATATCGGAGAATGGGAAGCCCTGTATAATCCGAATTTTAATTATACCGAATTCGGTACAATTAGAGATGCCGCAGGTAGCAATAATTTTGTGTTGTCCGTCAAGGCTTGGATCGAGCGGACCCATGCGATCGGTATAGTGGCGAAAGCGGGAAGATATGGAGGAACTTATGCGCATAAAGATATTGCCTATCATTTTGGTATGTGGATCAGCCCTCGTTTCCAACTATTACTTGTGAAAGAGTATCAACGTTTGCAGGAAGAAAAGAAGAAGTTATTGGGTTGGACAGCAAAGAGAGAGTTATCCAAGATCAATTACCATATTCATACGGATGCCATCAAGCAACATCTTATCCCTTCCCAGCTTACTCCGCAGCAAATATCCCAGGTTTATGCTAATGAAGCGGATGTGCTGAATGTCGCCTTATTTGGGCAAACCGCTAAACAATGGAGGGAAGCTCATCCAGATTTGAGAGGGAACATAAGGGATTATGCCACAATCAATGAGCTGATTTGCTTATCGAACATGGAGAATTTAAATGCGGTGTTTATCAATGAAGGTATCGGACAATCGGATAGATTGGTCAAACTGAACCAGATCGCTATTCAACAAATGAAAATATTGGAAGAAGTAAATCATAGAAATTTACTGAAATAGAGTCTCGACTTCTGTATTCCCAAAGGATTTGGAAATAGATTTGAGAGAAATGTCGCGATTTGATTACAAAAAGAATAAAATTTTTTATTGCCAAAAAGGAATGAAAATGGATGGATTTCTCCCGAAAAGAGGAAATACGTGGGGAGGTTCCGTCTGTTTCGTCTGCCTTCTCCTTTCTTTTTGATAAAATCAGGTAGTTACGAATAGAAAATAAACGGCCTGAAAAAATAATGATTTGTTGTTTTTAATGGGATATTTTGTATTTTTGCGCCCGTTTACGAATAAGAGAGTATGTCGTAAAACATAAAAGAGGGTGAGATGCCGCCTGTTTAGGGTGGCGGCATATTACGATTAGGTATAGAATCTTTAGGGTTAGAGTTATAAAAAATGTGTTTATGAAGAAAAAGTTAACTTCAGTATTGCTCTTCCTCGCGATGGGCATGGGAGTTGTTTCAGCACAGTCTTCAAAGGTTACTGGTAAGGTTATCGGAGAAGATGGAGAACCGGTGATCGGCGCCTCCATTATCGTGAAGGGAACAACGGTTGGTACGGTGACAGACTACGATGGAAACTTCGTGCTGGATGTCCCCGAGAATGGAAAACAGTTGGTGATCTCCTACATCGGAATGAAATCGCAAGAGGTGATGGTTGCGCCGAACATCAACGTGACGATGCTTTCGGATACCCAGAACCTGGACGAGGTGGTCGTTACGGCGATGGGTATCAAGCGCGACCGTAAGGCATTGGGTTACGCCGCGCAGGACCTGAAGTCGGATCAGCTGAACAAGAGCGGTACGACCTCGTTGGCAAGCGCTATCCAAGGTAAGCTGACCGGTGTCGAGATCCGTCAGTCGTCCGGAGCGCCAGGAGCCTCCTCGCAGATCATGATCCGCGGCGCGCGTTCGTTCAATGGCAACAACCAGCCGCTGTATGTGATCGATGGTATGCCGATCAATACCACGGCCGATTTCGATACGGGTGATTCCGTGTCGGGTGCTAACTACTCCGATCGTAGCATCGATATTAATCCGGAGGACATCGAGTCTATCAACGTCTTGAAGGGACAGGCGGCATCCGCCTTGTATGGTATCCGCGCCTCCAACGGTGTGATCGTCATCACGACAAAGCGCGGCAACAAGAACGCCGAGGGCCGTCCTACCGTGACGGTGTCCACCAACCTGAGCGCGCAGCGGGTATCCCGCAAGTTCGAGCGTCAGGATGTGTACGCGCAGGGCGACAACATCAACGCTTTCAACCCGAATACCTCGAACACTTGGGGTCCGAAGATCAGCGAGTTGGCGAACGACGCGACATACGGTGGTAACGTAAACAACGCTTATACGCAGCAATACGGGATGCATCAGGGGATGTATTATAGCCCGCAGCGCGCGCAAGCGGGCTTAGATCCGTGGACTACGCCACAGATCTATGATAATGTAGGCGATTTCTTGGGTACCGGTTTCACCGAGAATACGAACGTGAACATCTCGCAGAGCAAGAACGGGATCAATTACTCCTTCGGCGTGAACAACTCCTATCAGGAGGGTATCATTCCTTCTACCGGCATGAACCGCTGGGGCGCCCGCGGCTTGGTGGACTGGAAGATCAACGATCAGTGGAACACGGGCTTCTCCGCCAACTATTCGTCGAGCAAGATCAATTCGGCTCCGGGAGCGAACGACGGTATCATGAACGTGGTTTACTCGGCTCCGTCGGAGTATGACTTGAAGGGGATCCCCAATCATGTGCCGGGCGACGAGACGCAGCAGATCCTGTTCCGTAACTTAGGCTTCACCAACCCCTATTGGTGGGCGGATCACAACGAGTATCGCCAGCATACGAACCGTGTGTTCGGTAACGCCTACGTGGAGTATCAGCCGAAACTGGACTGGGGAGACAACATGACATTGAAGTTCCGCGAGCAGGCGGGTCTGGATATTTGGACATCCGATTACTTAGATCTCCGCGAGGTAGGCTCTACCTCTTCGCTGCCGCAGGGTGATATAGAGAATTACGGTACGCAGCATAATGTATTTAATAACCTGTTTACGATCAACTTCGACGGACGCTTCGGCATGGACGAGGAGTGGGGCGTGAATGTCGTGCTGGGTAACGAGTTCAACGACGAGAATATCCGTACGTGGGATTACTATGGAGCCAACTTCAACTTCGCCGGCTTCCCCACGATCGGTAACACGACTTCGCTTATGGCGAGCGAGTATGGTCGCCGGGAGCGTACGGTAGGTTTCTTCGGGAGCGTGTCCGCCTCGTGGAAAGATCAGCTTTACCTGACGGTTACCGGCCGTAACGATTACGTATCGACGATGCCCCGCGGAAGCCGTAGCTTCTTCTATCCCTCCGTTTCCTTGGGATGGGAATTCACGAAGCTCCCGTTCTTGGAGGGGAACCGGATCTTGAATTACGGTAAGTTGCGCGCCTCGTTCGCTCAAGTAGGACAGGCTGGCGAATATTATGACAACTATTACTATACCCCGTCTTACGGAGGTGGCTTCTTCATGTACACGCCGGTATCTTATCCTTTGGCGAGCGGTGTATCTTCGTTCGTTCCTTATTTCATCCAGTACGACGAGAACCTGAAACCGCAGAACACCTCTAACTGGGAGGTCGGAACGGATCTGAACTTCTTTAACGGCCGGGTGAAGGTAGAATATACATATAGCTTGCAGAACGTGACGGATCAGATCTTCGAGGTGCCCTTGGACGGCGCGACCGGTTATCAGTCGTTGCTGACCAACGCGGGTGAGATGCGTACGAAGTCGCACGAGTTCTCGATCTCGGCGGACATCTTGCGCGAGAAAGATTATGACTTGACGATCGGTTTCAACGTGACTCGTGTGCGTAGCGAGGTGGTTGAGCTGGCTCCGGGCGTGGAGTCCATCATGCTGGGTGGCTTCGTTGAGCCGCAGGTCCGTGCGCAGGCCGGTACCACGTATCCGAATATCTACGGTAACGCCTTCAAGCGTGACGAGGCGGGTAACCTGCTTTTGCTGAATGGTAAGCCTCAGGCTTCCGGAGATATGCAAGATTTGGGCGCTTGCTCGCCCGACTTTATCTCGGGTATCACCTTGGGTGGCCGTTACAAGCGCCTCTCGCTCTCCACGACTTGGAGCTGGCAGCAGGGTGGCCACATGTATCATGGTACGAACATGACGTTGAACTACTTCGGTGCCACGAAGGAGTCGCTGCCTTATCACGAGGGTACGATGGTGGCCGAGGGTATCGACGAGGCGACAGGCAAGCCGAATGAGGTAAAGGTGAGCAAGCAAGACTATTATATGGCCTATTACGACATCAGCGAGGCTGGTGTTTACAGCACCTCGTTCGTGAAGTTGCGCGACTTGACGCTGACTTATCAGCTGCCGAAGATCGCCGGTGTGGACATCTCTGTCTATGGTTTCGCCCGTAACATCCTGCTTTGGTCGGCACTGCCCAACTTCGATCCGGAGTCGTCGCAGGGTAACACGAACATGAGTGGTTATTTCGAGCGTTTCTCCGTGCCTAATACGTCCAGCTACGGAGCGGGTCTTACATTAACATTCTAATCTTTATAAATCGAAAGTGAATATGAAAAGAAATATAATCATCGCGATGTCGGTGGCTCTGCTGGGATTCTCGGCCTGTACGGAGGATAAACTCGATGAGATCAACAAGGATAACCAGCACCCTTCACCCGACGCTGTCCCCGCTTATCTTCAGTTGACCGATGCCTTGATGCAAACCTCTTATGGCGCGGTATCGGGAGACTATGCCTTCTATCTCTCCTCGCTTACGGAGCAGTTGGTAGGTGTGGGTAATAACCAGTTCATGCGTGCGGAGCTGCGCAACGCCAATGAGTGGGGCGCTTCCGCCACTTTTAACAACTCGTGGAACAGTGTATATTCGAATTTGAATAACATCAAGGAAATGATCCGCAAGATCGAGACCGGCGTGAACGGGAGCGCCGGGCAATACGACCTGTTGGGTATCGCCCAGATCCTGAAAGCGCTCAACTTTGGTGTGCTGACGGATATGCACGGGGATATTCCTTATAGCGAGGCCTTGATGGGGCAGGAGAACATGCAGCCGAAATTAGACGCGCAGCAGGAGATCTATGCGGACATCATCGCTACCTTGGACGAGGCTATCGCCAATATCGAGCAAGCCGAGGCCGAGGGATTGGCTTCCGTGCCGGCGGCGCAAGACATTGCCTTGGCTGGTGACTTGACCCAGTGGAAAGCGACCGCCTATGGCTTGAAGGCGCGTTACCTGTTGCACCAGTCGGCCGTGAACGCTTCTGTATATGCCGAGGCGAAGGCTGCCGCTCAAGCCGCTATCGACTTAGGTTTCGAGGGCTGCTCGATCACGGCGTTCAACGGGATCAACTGCGATAATCCGTGGAGTGCCTTCCAGTGGAGCCGTGAGTATCTCGTATCCTCGAACACGGTGGTGAACTTGATGAAGAAGTACGATGATCCCCGTTTAACCTATTATACCTATGGTTTCGGGGAGGCTTATAACCCGGGCGACGAGAAGATCGCTCAAGTCATGATGGTGATCGATCAGAATACGGGCGCCCCGATCTACGCCTTCCCGCAGTGGATCGACCTTGGTTCGCAACCGGCTCACCTGTTGAGCAAGGCGGAGGTTTACTTCATCCTGGCGGAGACGCAGCTCCGTACCGGCGAGGACGCTACGGCAGCCTTCCAGACGGCGGTAGCGAGCGCGGTATCTGAGGTATGTGGCTGGTTTGGTGATCCGGTTGACGCGGCCGCTTACGCTGCGTCGTTGGGAACGCCGACCTTGCAGACCCTCTTCGAGCAGAAGTACCTGGCGCAATGCGTAGACGAGCAGGTCGAGACCTTCAATGATATGCGTCGTGTGGAGGCGATGGGCGAGTCGTATATCACCCTCACGAACCCGATGAACACGCAGAGTGGCATCAACCGCTACCCGAAGCGTCTCCCGTATGGTAACAGCTCGGTTTCGGCGAACCCGAACGTGAGCGAGGCGTACGGTGATGGCTCGTATATTTATAGCGAGCCGGTATGGTGGGCTGGCGGTACACGCTAATCGGACGTATATATAATAATGTATAGAGAGGCGCCTCTCCGTCATGGGGGAGGCGTCTCTTTTTTGTGTGAGAGGCTCCATCTTGCCGGATGGGGCCTTATCCATTCTGCCTGTCCCTACGGCGATCTTGATTTTCATGCCCTTGATTTTCCTGAAACATGGGGATGGATCTCCAAAAACAAGACGATAGATTTCAAGGCTTCCCGAGGTGTCGGAGTATGGGAGGGAGATCGTGCGAAAACGAGGGCTTAAGCTGTCATAATGTTATCATGTAAAAAGGGTATGCCTCCGTATTATGATTTTTTAGTTTCCATTTGTTAGAAAAAACTATTATTTAACATGTTTCTTTACGGAAAAAATTCGGTATTTATCCTTTGAAAAGTAAATAAAATATCCGACTTTTGCTTGCATGATGAATCAGCCATTAGCGGAGAGAATGCGCCCGAGGAATCTGGACGATTACATCGGGCAGAAGCATTTGGTAGGGCCGGGAGCCGTGCTGAGGAAGATGATTGAGGCCGGCAGGGTCCCCTCCTTTATCTTGTGGGGGCCTCCGGGTGTGGGAAAGACCACGCTCGCGCGGATCGTGGCGAATCGGCTGGAGGCGCCCTTCTATACCTTGAGCGCCATCAGCTCGGGCGTGAAGGATGTACGCGACGTGATCGAGAAGGCGAAGAGTAACCGTTTTTTCGATACGGTATCGCCCATCCTGTTTATCGACGAGATCCATCGCTTCAGCAAATCGCAGCAAGATTCCTTGTTGAACGCCGTGGAGACGGGGGTGGTGACGCTGATCGGGGCGACCACGGAGAATCCCTCGTTCGAGGTGATCCGTCCGCTGCTCTCGCGCTGCCAGGTCTATGTGCTGAAGTCGTTGGAGAAAGACGATCTGCTGGCTCTCCTTCATCGGGCGATCACGGAAGACGTGGTATTGCGGGAGAAGAAGATACGGCTTACGGAGACCGGCGCGCTCTTGCGCTATTCCGGGGGCGACGCTCGCAAGCTGCTGAATATATTGGAGCTGGTGGTATCGGCGGAAGAGAGCGAGGAGATCGAGATCTTGGACGCGAAAGTGGTGGAGCGGTTGCAGGAGAATCCGGCTGCCTATGATAAGGGAGGCGAGATGCATTACGACATTATCTCCGCCTTTATCAAGTCGATCCGGGGAAGCGATCCGGATGCCGCTATATATTGGTTGGCGAGGATGGTGGCCGGGGGTGAGGATCCGGAGTTTATCGCCCGGAGATTGGTGATCTCCGCTTCCGAGGACATTGGGTTGGCCAACCCGAACGCGCTCTTGCTGGCTAACGCTTGCTTCGACGCGTTGAAGAAGATCGGTTGGCCCGAGGGACGGATCATCCTGGCGGAGACGACCGTTTACCTGGCTTGCAGCCCGAAGAGCAACTCGGCTTACTTGGCGATCGACGAGGCGCTGCGGACGGTGGGGCAGACGGGTAATCTGCCAGTCCCCTTGCACTTGAGGAACGCGCCTACCCAACTGATGGCGGAACTGGATTACGGGAAAGACTATAAATACGCGCATGATTACGAGAACCATTTCGTGAAGCAGGATTACCTGCCGAAAGAACTCGCTAACGAGCGATTCTGGAAAGGGCAGGACAGTCCCGCCGAGCGGAAGTTGGTGGAGCGGATGCGAAGTCTTTGGGGTGATCGTTTTTAAGGAGACATTACTTTTTTATTTACATAACAATCTAAAAAATAATAGTATGAAGAAGCACAATTTTTATGCAGGTCCTTCTATCTTAAGCGAGTACACGATTAAGAACACGGCCGCCGCGGTAGAGAATTTCGCGGGGATGGGGTTGTCTCTTTTGGAGATCTCTCACAGGAGTAAGGAGTTTGTTGCCGTAAACGACGAGGCTCGTGCGTTGATTAAGGAGTTACTGGATGTGCCGGCGGGCTACGAGGTCGTCTTCTTGGGAGGAGGCGCCAGCTTGCAGTTCTGCATGGCTCCGTATAATTTGCTGAAAAAGAAGGCTTCTTACCTCGATACGGGTACATGGGCCTCGAAAGCGATCAAGGAGGCCAAGCTGTTTGGCGAGGTGGAGGTTGTCGCTTCTTCTAAAGACAAGAATTATACCTATATCCCGAAAGGCTATACGATCGCGGATGATTCGGACTATTTCCACTATACGTCGAACAATACGATCTACGGGACGGAGATCCGTAAAGATCCGGACGTGAAGCAACGGTTGGTATGCGATATGTCGTCCGATATATTCTCCCGCCCGATCGATGTCTCCAAGTATGACTTGATCTATGCGGGTGCCCAGAAGAACCTGGCTCCTGCCGGGGTTACCTTGGCGATCGTACGTGTGGACGCGCTGGGACATGTGGATCGTCCGATCCCTACCATGCTGAATTACAAGACGCACGTAGACAAGGACTCCATGTTCAATACGCCGCCTGTATTGCCGATCTTCGCCGCTTTGCAGACCTTGAAGTGGTATAAGGAGCAGGGAGGCATCGCCGCTATGGAGAAGAAGGATCTGGAGAACGCCGCTATCCTGTACGACGAGATCGACCGCAACAAGCTGTTCCGTGGTACCGCCGTGCCGGAAGATCGCTCGATCATGAACGTATGCTTCGTGATGAACGATGAGTACAAGGAGCTGGAAGACGAGTTCAACAAGTTCGCTTCGGCGGCAGGTATGGTCGGTATCAAGGGCCATCGTTCCGTAGGTGGCTTCCGTGCCTCTCTCTACAATGCCATGCCGAAGAGCAGCGTGGAGGCTTTGGTGGCTTGCATGAAGGAATTTGAGCGGAAACATTGATTTAACAACCTTAAATTTTACGATCATGAAGAAAGTGTTGGTAGCCACGGAGAAGCCGTTCGCGGCGGTGGCTGTAAATGGAATACGTGAAGTGGTGGAAGGTGCCGGGATGGAACTGGCGCTGTTGGAGAAATATACGGAAAAGGCTCAGCTCCTCGATGCCGTGAAAGACGCGGATGCCTTGATTATCCGTAGCGATAAGGTGGATGAGGAGGTGCTCGCCGCCGCGGGGAAATTGAAGATCGTGGTACGTGCCGGTGCCGGTTACGACAATGTAGACTTGGCGGCTGCCACGGCTCATCAGGTTTGCGTGATGAATACCCCGGGACAGAACTCGAACGCGGTTGCCGAGTTAGTGTTTGGTCTGCTGGTATATGGCGTGCGTAATTTCTATAACGGTACCTCCGGGTCGGAATTGAAAGGCAAGAAATTGGGTATATTGGCCTATGGAAACGTAGGACGTAACGTGGCCCGTATCGCGAAAGGCTTCGGGATGGAGATTTATGCGTTCGACGCTTTCTGTCCGGCTTCGGCGATCGAGGCGGACGGCGTGAAGGCTGTGTCTTCGGCGGCTGAGCTGTTCAAGACGTGCCAGATCGTGTCTCTTCATATCCCGGCTACCGCCGAGACGAAAGGTTCGATCAATTTCGAGCTGATGAGCTCCATGCCAAAGGGGGCTATCGTGGTGAATACCGCACGTAAGGAGGTGATGGATGAGGCTGGGCTCGCCAAGATGCTGGCGGAGCGTCCCGACTTTAAGTATCTGACGGACATCATGCCGGCGATCCATGCCGATTTGGTGGAGACTTATGTGGGCCGTTATTTCAGTACTCCCAAGAAAATGGGCGCTCAAACCGCGGAGGCGAATATCAACGCGGGTATCGCCGCGGCTGAGCAGATCGTGGATTTCTTGGTGCATGGTAACGAGAAGTTCCGCGTAAACAAATAAGAGAACATGGTTCCCGCGATAAGCGGGAGCCTTTCTTTCCAGAACAAGACTTACGACTCAAAACAATTTTTCATGGCAACAATAAAACCTTTTAAGGGACTTCGACCGCCAAAGGCGTTGATCGAGGAGGTCGCCTCTCGCCCATACGATGTGTTGAACTCGGCTGAGGCTCGGAAAGAGGCGGAAGGCAACGAGAAGTCCCTATATCATATCATTAAGCCGGAGATCGATTTCCCGGAGGGCACGGATGAGCATGATCCGGCGGTCTATTTGAAGGCGGCGGCTAATTTCAAGATGTTCCAGGAAAAAGGCTGGTTAGTGCAAGATCCGAAGGAATGTTATTATGTATATGCCCAGACCATGAACGGCAAGACGCAGTATGGTTTGGTGGTGGGCGCTTATGTGCCCGATTACATGAATGGCACGATCAAGAAGCATGAGCTGACCCGTCGGGATAAGGAGGAGGATCGGATGAAGCATGTGCGTGTAAACAACGCCAATATCGAGCCGGTATTCTTCGCTTATCCGGATAATCCGGAGCTGGACGCTATCGTTATGAAATATACGGCTCGCGAGCCGGAGTACGATTTCGTGGCGAAACTGGATGGATTCGGCCACACTTTTTGGGTGATCGACGACGATAAGGACATCAAGCGTATCACGGAGTTGTTCGCCGGGATGCCTGCGTTGTACATCGCTGACGGGCATCATCGCTCGGCGGCGGCTGCCTTGGTGGGTGCGGAGAAGGCGAAGCAAAACCCGAATCACCGGGGAGATGAGGAGTATAATTATTTCATGGCTGTCTGTTTCCCGGCTAACCAGCTGACGATCATCGATTATAATCGCGTGGTAAAGGACTTGAACGGCCTGACGGATGAGGAATTCTTGAATGCCTTGGCGAAGAACTTCAAGGTGGAGGAGAAGGGAACGGACATCTACAAGCCGGCAGGATTGCATAACTTCTCTCTTTATTTGTCCGGTAAATGGTACTCCTTGACCGCTAAACCGGGGACGTATGACGACAATGACCCGATCGGGGTGCTGGATGTGACGATTTCTTCCAATCTGATCTTGGATGAGATATTGGGCATCAAGGATCTGCGTTCGGACAAGCGGATTGATTTCGTAGGTGGTATCCGTGGATTGGGCGAGCTGAAACGCAGGGTGGACAGTGGAGAGATGCGTGTGGCCTTGGCTTTGTATCCGGTGACGATGAAACAATTGATGGACATCGCGGACACGGGCAATATCATGCCTCCCAAGACAACTTGGTTTGAGCCTAAGCTGCGTTCCGGCCTCGTGATCCATAAGTTGGATTGAGTGATGGGATCTCCCTGACAGGGAACGCTATTTATAGAACAACCGCGGCTGTATCAGATAAGACACAGCCGCGGTTATTTTTATTTAAGAGCAGCTTATGCCCGGCTAGCGGCGCGTGCGTCTATCCTTTGTGTCACCTTCCCGTAGATGATGAGGGCGAAGGCGGAGATCAGGGCGATCGCCCCGAAATAATACCAGATGTAGTGGGCGTTGGCGCTGGCCGCTACCCAATCCTCATGCGAGGCGAATAGGGCTGGCTCAGGGCAATATTTGCTGAGCAGGAAGCCCGATAGCCCGAATCCGAAAATCGAAGATAGGAAGGAGTGCAGGTGGCTGAATCCTAAATAGAGCCCTTCTTCGCCTTTGGGCGCTTGTAAGGAGAAGTATTCAAGGAAGCGGGGAGATATGAAAGTCTCCGCAAGTCCTTGGAACACGATGCCTACTACCATCATGAATGCCACGGGGTGCATCCCGAGGATCGGTGAGCTCTCGTCGAACATATTCCCGGAGGCCATGCACAAGGCCGATATGGGCATGATGAACATACCTACGGTCATGGAGGTGAGAGCGGTGCGGTTTTTCATCATTTGGGTGACAAGATTCACGCAAAGTACCACCACGAGCGGGTTTACGTTGGCATACCAGGAGGGAGAGGCTCCCTCACCGGCCAGACGGAGCACGTATTTCGGCATGGTGGCGTAGAGCTGGTGCTGCACCATCCAGAAACCGGTGATGATCAATATCAGGGTCAGAAGCCGCCCGTTGCCGCATACTTTCAGCAAGGCGCTCCAGATCTGCCTGAAAGTCTTGCCCTCGCCCGAGTGCTGCGAGCTCTTGTAGAAGAACCAGATGGCAAGCAGCGCGAGGAAGGTCATGCTCGCCGAGAAATAGTTGAGCGTGATGAACCCCTCGTTGCCTAATGCTTCCCGGAGGGGCTTGACGATCGTCTTTCCGGAGAAGGCTCCGATGTTCACCATCGCGTAGAAGATGGAGAAACCCTTTGCGCGGGTTTCGGGTGTGGTCTCCTTGGCGACCGTGCCCGAGATCACGCTCTTGATGAAAGCCCCTCCGCATACGATCAGCACCATGATGGGGATGATGCCATATCGCAGGTTACTGTCTAATAATCCCGTGAAGGTTGTCGTGGTACCATACTCCACAAGACCAGCGGATTGCAGCCAAGTCGGGTAAATGGCAAGGCCGAGGTAGCCGGTGGTCAGCAGCGAGAAGGCCAGCAACATGGAGTTACGGAATCCGATCTTATCGGCGAGTGCTCCGGCAAACGTGGGCAACAGGTATAGACAGGCGGAGAAGATACCGGCGATACTTGCCGCCTGGATGTCGTTGAATCCCAATATCCGGCTTAGATAGAGGGTTATGACGATAAATACTCCGTAATAAGCGGCTCGTTCGAATAGTTCGACCGTATTCGCGACCCAGAAAGCTTTGCTAAACTTGATTTTCTCTTTTTTCTTGGTTGTCATGATGTATTTGGATTGAATAGATTAGAATATTCGTGGAAACTTGGGGGTACGTACGGATACGTGAGAAAAAAAGGCTATCTAAAAACACGTATTCTTAGATAGCCTTTCAGTCTATTGAATGTTTAATGTGGTCAAGCGTGGCAAGCGCACATGGAGGCCACCAGGTTACGGTCGCCGTATGCGTTGTCAACTCGGGCTACATTAACCCAGAACTTTCGCTCGTGCAGCCAATCAAGCGGGAAGGCCGCCTTGCTGCGCGGATAGGTATGGATCCACTCGTCGGCGGTAACCTCATATTCCGGATGCGGGGCATTTTTCAAGACGTTATCCTCTTTCGACGCCTTGCCTTCCTCTACCTCCTTGATCTCGCTCCAGATGCACTCCATGATTTCCACGAAGCGATCCAGCTCAGCTTTGCTCTCGCTCTCGGTTGGCTCAACCATTAGGGTGCCGTGTACCGGGAAGGAGAGGGTAGGCGCGTGATAGCCGAAATCCATCAGCCGCTTGGCTATGTCGCTCTCGTCGATGCCTGAACGCTCTTTTACCGTGCGACATTCCAAGATCAGCTCATGTCCTACACGTCCTGTCGTACCGGTATAGACGATCCCGTAGGTGTCCTTGAACCGTGCGGCGAGGTAGTTAGCGTTCAAGATCGCTGTTTTTGTCACGGTCTCCAGGCCTTCTGCTCCTAACATCCGGATATAGGCGTAGGTGATGGGTAGTATTCCCGCGCTGCCATAAGGAGCCGAGGCTACGGTATTCAGGTCGCTACCCCAACGTATCGGGTGTTGAGGCAAGAACGGTACCAAGTGCTCCGCTACACATATCGGTCCTACGCCGGGACCTCCACCGCCGTGAGGCGAGGAGAAGGTCTTGTGCAGGTTGAGATGGCAGACATCCGCTCCGATCGTGCCGGGATTTGTCAGTCCTACCTGGGCGTTCATGTTGGCACCGTCCATGTAGAGTTGCCCGCCACAAGCGTGTACGATGTCACACATCTCCTTGATGTCTGCCTCAAAGATTCCATGCGTGGAGGGATAGGTGATCATGCTGGCGGCCAGATTATCCTTGTTCTCCTCCGCTTTGGCCCGGAAGTCGGCGAGATCGATGTTGCCGTGCTCATCGCACTTGACGGTAACGGTCTTATATCCACACTGGATCGCGCTGGCAGGGTTCGTGCCATGCGCGGAAGCCGGTAGCAAGACAATATCTCGATGTCCTTGTCCGATGCTTTCTTGATAAGCGCGGATGACACGGAGTCCGGTATATTCTCCCGCTGCCCCGGAGTTGGGTTGCAGCGTGCATCCCTTGAATCCCGTGATAGTGCAGAGGTATGAAGAGAGATTCTCGATCAGTTCCGTATAGCCTTCCACTTGCTCTTCCGGCGCGTACGGGTGGATATTCATGAACTCCGGCCGACTGAGCGGCAGCATCGTGGAGGCGGGGTTCAGTTTCATCGTGCAGGATCCCAAAGAGATCATGGATTGGGCTAATGAAACGTCCTTGCGTCCCAAGCGAGTGATGTAGCGCATCAGCTCTGTCTCCGTATGATATTTCTTGAATACGTCCTCTTGCAGGAAATCGGAAGTCCTCGCGAATTGAGGATTAATGTGCGTCTTTGTCGGTATCGACTCGTTCAACATATAGTCTTTACCCGCAGCTCCCGCGAAAATATACAGTAGTACGCCTATATCCGTGGGTTGGGTGGTCTCGTCGATGCTGATCCCTATATGACCGTCCTCGAAATAACGTAAGTTTACCTTGCATTCCAAGGCAATCTCGCGCAGGGCATTGATCGAGACTTGAGCGGGCAGTTCTACCTTTAAGGTATCAAAGAAATTTTTGTTTAATTGGATGTATCCTAATTTCTCTAACTCCGTGGCTAAGAAGCCTGCGTAAGAATGGATCCGTCCAGCGATGTCTTTCAGCCCTTCCGCTCCATGATATACGGCGTAGAACCCCGCCATAGTAGCCAACAGCGCTTGAGCCGTACAGATATTGGAGGTAGCTTTCTCGCGTTTGATATGCTGCTCTCGTGTTTGCAGGGCTAATCGGTAAGCCGGATGGCCATAAGCATCCTTGGATAAGCCGATAATACGTCCGGGAATCGTCCGCTTGTAATCATCTTTTGTCGCGAAGAAAGCGGCGGAAGGCCCTCCGTAGAACATCGGGATACCGAAACGTTGGCTGCTGCCGAATACGACGTCCGCGCCCCATTCTCCCGGAGGAGTCAATAATACAAGGCTCATAAGGTCAGCAGCTACTCCTACTTTCGCTCCTGCCTCGTTCGCCCGTTTCACAAAGTCACTGTAATCTTCAACCGACCCGTCGCCATTCGGATATTGAACGATGGCCGCGAATACGTCAGGCGTGAACTCAAACTTCTTATAATCTCCCGTCACGATCTTGATGCCCTGGGGGATCATGCGGGTATGAATTACGGCTTGCGTGGACGCGAATACATTCTCATCCACAAAGACTGTGTTCGCCTCCGCCTTGACTTGAGCCCGGCTGCGAGATCCGTGGAACATGGTGATCGCCTCGGCCGCCGCCGTTGCCTCGTCAAGCAAGGAACAGTTGGCTAAAGGCAGTCCAGTCAGCTCACAAATAACGGTCTGGAAATTGAACAACGCTTCCAACCGTCCTTGTGATACTTCCGCTTGATAGGGGGTATATGAGGTATACCATACGGGATTCTCGAACACATTACGTTGTATAGGAGCGGGACATACCGTGTCGTACCAGCCCATACCTATGTAAGAGGTGAACACCTCATTCTTGGATGCCAGTTCAGCGATATGTTCCGCGAACTCACGTTCCGTCATTGCCTCCGGGAGATTCAATGGCTCCTTTAGGCGGATATTGGCCGGAATGGTTTGATCTATCAGCTCATCCAGCGACTTGACACCGATTGTTTCCAGCATTGCCGGAATATCTTCAGCCGAAATGCCCACATGTCGGTTTACAAATTTATTCGTGTCCATAATATTAGTATTTTATAAATAAGGATTGTCTAATTTCTCATCTATGATACGTGTCTCAGGTCCATGTCCCGGATAGACAATTGTCTCGTCGGGTAATGTCAGGAGCTTGTCGTGAATGGCGGCGATCAAGACTTCTTGGTTCCCGCCCCACAGGTCTGTTCGTCCCACGCTTCCCGCGAACAAGGAATCTCCTACAATCACGAATCCATTTTTCTCGTTGTAGAACGCTAAGCCTCCAGGCGAATGTCCGGGAACGCTCAGCACTTTCAACTCTGATTTCCCGAATTTAACGATCTCGCCGTTTACTAAGTATTTCCCGATCGGGACGTTCTTTATCTGGATAGGAAGCCCAAAACCTTTCGCTTGTTCCGAGGGTGAGGGTAGACCTTCCACGTCCGCTTTATGAGCCTCGGGGCTCAATCCGTAGGTCTCATATATGAATTCATTGCCAAAAATGTGATCCAAATGTAAATGCGTACACAAATAACGTTTCAGGATCAGGCCATTTTGGGTGATGAAATCGCTAAGCTCCTTTTGTTCCTCTTTACGTAAGCATCCACAATCGATCAAGACTGCCTCACCCGTCTCGTCATATAGAAGATAGGTGTTTTCAGAGAAATAATTTACCTCAAAAGATTTGATCGTGATCATAGCGGTACGTATACTACTTTTTTCGTTTCAAAAAACTCTTCTTTAAAGAAATCTTTCAAGTCGATGCTTATGGACTGTTTGCGGAATGGCGCTATCTCATTCGCCAACTCACCTCCTTTCAGGCAGATCAGTCCGTTCGGCAAGGCGTTGACCTGCTCTTTCCGGATATTTTTCCGGACGATCTTCGCCAAGTCATTCAATGGCATGACCGCACGGCTCACTACGAAATCGAACAATCCTTTCTCCTCTTCTCCACGGCAGTGGCGGAAAGATATGTTTTTCAAGCCGATCGCCTCGGCAACCGCTTGTCCGACTTTTATTTTCTTCCCGATACTGTCTATCAGGTGGAAATGGGTCTCCGGGAACATGATCGCTAAAGGGATTCCCGGGAAACCTCCTCCCGTGCCCAGATCCATGACAGATGTCCCATCCTTGAAACGCAACATTTGCGCGATCCCAAGCGAGTGAAGCACATGATGGGGGTATAGATTCTCTATATCTTTCCGCGAGATCACGTTGATCTTTGCGTTCCAGTCTGTATAAAGATCGTACAAGGCGGCATATTGCTCCTTCTGCCGTTCGCTGAGATCCGGGAAATAGGTCTCGATAAGCGAGAACTGGTGATCGTATGCCGATGTGTTACCTGTCGTTTCCATCCTATTATTAAATACGCTTGATCCGGATTGAGTGCGGTTAGTCTGCCGTCAGTAATTGGCTGATCGGGCTGTCATCGCGCAACAGGTAGCGAATATCCTTGAACGGGAGATGCACGTTGGTCACGCCTACCACATAAGCGGCTATCTCGTATTCGTTGAAAGAGTAGGTGATACCTGTATCATCCACGAGGAAATTGCCGTTCGGTGAGATCTCATCCACGCTGAAGAATCCGATGTTCTCCAATTCCTTGGCATCCGTCACGTTGTTCTGGCGGGCTATCTGATCCACCAATATCTGGGCGAGGCTGTCCTGGTAGTTATCCACGAAGATCTCTTCCTCCGTGATCGGAGCGCCGGTTTTCAGGTTGAGCACGTGATTATTATAAGAATGGGCGCCATGAGCTCCACCCGTGTAATTCTCGAAGCTTACCGTGTAGCTGATAATGCCGTTTTGGTTATAGACAATCTCGTCCGCTGACATCTCGTAATACGAGAACCATGACCCGACGGGTGTCTCGTCCGCCTTTTCCAGCTCGCTCTTGTAATCGCTTTCCAATTCCTTGTAAGAGGCTAAATAATCTTCCGTATATTTCCGTACCGCCTCTTCCGGAGATAATTCCTCATAACTCTCCCCGAAATAGGAGGAGACAAACTGTTTCTGCAAACGCTTGAGGACTTCCTTATCCGAGTACGAGTGGGGATATACGAACTTGATTTCCAAATCGCAGTTCGGGTTATCCGGATTCTCTAATAAATGGTAGGTTTTCTCCACGCTGATCGAGTCGAACGTGATCGAGTTCTCGGCGGACTTTTTCTTGCCCGTACCGCAGCCCGTGGTGAGAAGTCCAAAGGCGAGAAGCGCCAGCATGCTTTCGCGTAAATGCGTTTTCATCGAATTACGGATTTAATATTTCCCTCGCGAATGTACGTTAATAAATCGTATAATCAAACTTGCGGATGCCGGATAAAAACGGATTCTTGATATTTTCCTCTATATTTGCTCAACAAAATATTTATTATCATTATCAATCAAGTTAATATCATGAAGAAAGTATTGCTGACGTTACTCGCGTTCGCTTCCATCTGGACCGCTGGCGCGCAGTGGAAACCTGCCGGAGATAAGATCAAGACTGACTGGGCGGGTAAGGTAGATCCCCAAAACGTATTGCCCGAATATCCGCGTCCGGGGATGGAACGTGCCGATTGGCAGAACCTGAACGGCGAGTGGGAATATGCCATCCGTCCGAAAGGAGAGGCGGAGCCTTCGGCTTTCGACGGGAATATCTTAGTGCCGTTTGCCGTGGAGTCGTCCTTGTCGGGCGTGCAGAAAATGGTCGGGGAGAAGAATGAACTGTGGTACAAACGCACGTTCACGGTTCCTTCCTCCTGGAGAGGGAAGAACGTCTTGCTGAATTTCGGGGCTGTCGATTGGAAGGCGGACGTGTTCGTGAATGATATTCTGATCGGTTCGCATACGGGAGGCTACACGCCCTTCTCGCTCGACATCACACCTTATTTAGGTAAGGCGGGGAGCACCCAGAAACTGGTGGTACGTGTCTGGGACCCGACGGACAAGGGTTACCAGCCTCGTGGCAAGCAGGTCTCCGATCCAGAGGGAATCTGGTATACGCCAGTTACCGGAATTTGGCAGACCGTATGGATAGAGCCTGTTTCCCCTTCGCATATCACCTCTGTACGTTCCATACCCGACATCGACCGCGGCGTGATGGCCGTTACGGTAAATACCTGCTCGGATGCCCCGACGTCGGAGATCGTGGAGGTGAACCTGCTCGACAAGGGCAAGGTAGTGGCCACGGCGAAAGGGATAAGCGGCAAGGAACTGCGCCTCTCCGTGCAAGATCCTACCCTGTGGGAGCCAGCCAATCCTTATTTGTATGATATGACCGTGAGCCTCTCTAAAGGAGGGAAGAAGGTAGACGAGGTGAAGTCGTACACGGCGTTCAGGAAGATCTCGGCCGAGCGCGACGCCAATGGCATCATGAGGATGCGCTTGAACAACAAGAATCTTTTCCAATATGGTCCGTTAGATCAAGGATGGTGGCCCGATGGCCTCTATACGGCTCCGACCGACGAGGCACTGCGTTATGACATCGTGAAGACAAAGGAGTGGGGATTCAACATGATCCGCAAACACGTGAAGGTAGAGCCTGCCCGCTGGTATTACCATTGCGATAAGGAAGGTATGTTGGTTTGGCAGGATATGCCGAGTGGCGATATGGGCAACCAGTGGGCTCCCCATACGTATAATGGAGGAACGGACAAGGATCGTACCGACGAGTCGGTCGCTAACTATTATCGGGAGTGGAAAGAGATCATGGATCTTTGCGTCTCGAACCCGAGCGTGGTGGTATGGGTTCCCTTCAACGAGGCTTGGGGTCAGTTCGATACCGAGAAGGCTGCCGAGTGGACGAAGAACTATGATCCCTCTCGCTTGGTGAATCCGGCGAGCGGGGGAAATCACCGTGCCTGTGGAGATATACTCGATTTGCACAACTATCCGAACCCGTCGATGTTCCTGTTTGACCCGGCTCGTGTGAACGTGTTGGGCGAGTATGGCGGTATCGGCTTGGCGATAACGGATCATTTGTGGTGGAACAAGCGGAATTGGGGATATGTCCAGTTCAAGAATAGCGATGAGGTAACCGCCGAATACGTGAAGTTCGCCCGCGAGTTGAAGCAGTTGGTGCCGAAAGGCTTCTCCGCGGCTGTCTATACCCAGACAACGGACGTGGAAGGCGAGGTGAATGGCTTGATGACGTACGACCGTAAGGTAATCAAGATCAATGAGGCGGAAGTGCGTGCGGTAAATCAGGAGGTGATCCGCTCGTTGTCCGAGTAAGCCCGAAGAGATAATTGTTCATTGATTAATGGATAGATCCGGTTCCGGTGCGATGTTTATCGTGCCGGGCCGGATCTTTTTTTGTCTATTTACTTGCCCACTCCTTGATGAATAGGTTCTCCAGTAGTTCCACCTCTTTTTGGTAAATCGTATTCTCTCTTGTGCCGAAATAGAGCGTGTTCTCCAAGGGTTCGTCTCCTTCCCAGACGATCTTGATCTTGTTGGAGCGGATCGCCTCTTCGCAAAGGAAATCGGGTACGACCGCGAAACCTTCGCCCTCACTTAGGCAACGGATGATAGAACTGATGTTTGGCACGATGAAATTCGGGCTGAAGTCGGGATGTTCCCCAAAATGTTTTCTCCAGAAGTTCAATAAGTGATCCATGTCGGCGGAGGTGCTGTACCACAGCCCTTGCTTTAGGATCGCGATGGCGTCTTTCAATTCTCTTTTCTTTAAGAGGCTTTGTATGGGCAGGATCTCCGTGTTCATCCCCGTGATTAGTACGATCCGCTCTTTGGCGAACTCCCGATAAGAAAGATTGGGTTGTGTGCCTTTGTGAGGGGTTATGATAAGATCCAGCAATCCGTTGTCTAAATCCTGTAGCATTTGTTGATATTCCCCGAACCGGATTATCAGGTTGAAAGGAAGTGTGGGGATATACTTTTCCAAGGTATGCTGGAAGGTCTCGAAACACATCCCTACGCTGATGGTGCATCGTTGCTGCCGCGATCGCTTATGAAATTGCTTCTCGCCTTCCTCTAGCTTATTAAGGGGAGTGACAATGAAATTATAGAGCATTTTCCCTTTTTCGGTGGGTGTCATTTTCTTGGAGCCTCGGTCGAACAGCTTATAGCCGGTATACGCTTCCAACGAGTTGAGGTGCAGGCTGACCCCGGGTTGCGAAATAAACAGTTCTTGCGCCGCGGCGGTCAAGGTCCCGGTCTCATAGATCGCCTTGAAGGTACGCAGCCATTCCAGATTCCATTTCATATCTATTAGTTTTATGATACTTCCCTATTATTTAAACTATTTTTATCCTGACAATGTTGCGTTTATCTTCGCGACATCAATTTAAGGCAAAAAAGAGATGAAGGTATTTATTCTAAATGGCGGGCAGCGATTCGCCCATTCTGGCGGTATGTTCAACCAGACGTTGACGGGTTGGACGGTCGAGGTGATGAAAGCGAGAAACTTTGAGTATCGGGTGACGGATATTAATGATCCGTTTGATCCGGAGGTGGAAGTGGAGAATTTCAAGTGGGCGGACATCATTATTTACCATACCCCGATATGGTGGTTCCAGGTACCCAATCGCTTGAAACTATATATCGACGAGGTTTTCACGGCAGGTCATGATAACGGCATATACCATAGCGATGGGAGGCATCGTGTGGACCCTGAGCGGAATTATGGCACCGGAGGGTTGATGCAAGGCAAGCGTTATATGGTGACCTCCTCTTGGAACGCGCCTCAGGCGGCATTTACCTTGGAGGGAGAGTTCTTCGACCAGCGTTCGGTGGACGATGGCGTGTTGTTCGGGTTTCATAAGATGAATCAATTCGTGGGATTGACGAGAATACCGGGTTTTCATTTCCATGATTTGGAAAAGAACGCTACCCCGGAGCGAATCGAGAGGTACCATAAGGAATACACCGCTCATCTTAATGAGGTTATTCATTAAAAGGTAACAGGAAGGATGGAATACAGGGAATGAAGTATCTTTTTCCATCGGGGAAAAGTTGACCGACTTTCCGGGAAACCTTGGTGGTGTTTCCCGCGGAAGTCGGTCATCTTTTTTCCGGAAGATCGGGATAAATTCCGTATCTTCGTCTCCGTATGGAAACTGAGGCTTTGAAAGATAAGAGACGCTTGGTGTGGAACATCTTGCTGCTGTGCCTGTTGGCGTTGCTCGCTTCCTGTGGAAGCCGGAAGCGGCAGGTGGCGCTGCCCGCCGACTTCAAGGGACCAAGGGAATTAGGGCGGCTGTATGGCGTGCGTATCACGCCGGAAGATAACATCTTCTTGTACAACGAGGGCGCGAAGTGGCTTGGCGTACGCCATAAGTTGGGCGGAAGCACGAAGCGGGGCGTGGATTGCTCCGGGCTCGTGGTGGCCATCTATCGGGAGATATATGGCAAGCGGCTTTCGAGGACATCGGCGGATATGTTGCGGCACGATTGCAGGAAAGTAAGCCGCGGCAAGCTACGCGAGGGCGATCTGGTGTTCTTCAAGACCAGTCGGAGAGGGAAGCGGGGCGTGCCCGACCACGTGGGTATCTACCTGAAGAACGGGCGTTTTCTCCATACCAGTACCTCCCGTGGCGTGATCGTGAGCAGCCTGAGCGAGCCTTATTACGTGAGAACTTGGATTACAGGTGGTAGGGTAAAATAAAATTGCTAAATTCGCGGCATTGGAAAAGAACAAAAACGAATAAATAGCGTATGCTGACGATCAAATTAATCTCGGAAAATACCGAAGCGGTGATCCGTGGACTGGAGAAAAAGCATTTCAAGGACGCCCGGGAGAGCGTGGCGAAAGTATTGGAATTGAACGATAAACGGCGGAACGCCCAAAACCAGCTGGATAAGAACCTGGCGGAGGTGAACGCTACCTCGAAGACGATCGGCCAACTGATGAAAGAGGGACGGCGAGAGGAGGCGGAGGCCGCCAAGAAGCAGGTGAGCGAGATCAAGGAGGTGAGCAAGCGCCTGCAAGCCGAGATGGATCAGGCTGCCGAGGAGCTTCAGAACCTGCTCTATACGATACCGAACGTACCTTACGACGAGGTGCCCGAGGGGTTAGGCGCCGAAGACAACGTGGTGGTCAAGATGGGAGGGATGGAGACGGAACTCCCCAAGGACGCGCTGCCACACTGGGAGCTCGCCAAGAAATACGACCTGATCGATTTCGATCTTGGCGTGAAGATCACGGGAGCTGGATTCCCTGTTTACAAGGGACAGGGCGCCCGTTTGCAACGTGCCTTGATTAACTTCTTCCTCGATGAGGCCCGCGACGCGGGATACATGGAGATCATGCCGCCTACGGTCGTGAACGCCGCCTCCGGTTATGGTACGGGGCAGCTCCCCGACAAGGAGGGGCAGATGTATCATTGTGAGGTGGACGACCTCTATCTGATCCCGACAGCCGAGGTGCCCGTCACCAATATTTACCGCGACGTGATCCTCGACGAGAAACAACTCCCGATCAAGAATTGCGCTTATACGCAATGCTTCCGCCGCGAGGCGGGCTCTTATGGCAAGGATGTACGCGGACTGAACCGCCTGCATGAGTTCTCGAAAGTGGAACTGGTGCGGATCGATACGCCGGAGCATTCCCGCCAGTCGCACCAAGAGATGCTGGATCATGTGGAAGGCTTGCTGAAGAAGCTGGAGTTACCGTACCGCATCCTTCGCCTATGCGGGGGAGATATGAGTTTCACGGCCGCTATCTGCTATGACTTCGAGGTTTATTCGGAGGCACAGAAGCGCTGGTTGGAGGTAAGCTCCGTCTCTAATTTCGATACCTATCAGGCGAATCGCCTGAAGTGCCGCTATCGCGATGAGAACAAGAAGACGCAGCTTTGTCATACCTTGAACGGCAGTGCCTTGGCTTTGCCCCGTATCGTCGCCGCCTTGTTGGAGAATAACCAGACGCCCGAGGGCATCCGTATCCCGAAAGCGTTGGTTCCTTACACGGGATTTGACATGATCCGGTAAGCGATTACTGGGACTTTACGAAATATAGATCCCGGCATCCTTTCCCAAATAGGGGATGGATGTCGGGATCCGTTGTTATAAGGGGATTGATTTTTCCCTTCTTTTGTCTTTACAAACCGATGTGAGGATCAATCCGGCAGCTTGGCGGTCGCCACGCTCCAGGTCTTGTAGCCTCCTGATAGGTTGCGGACGTCGCGGAAGCCATGTTGTATCAAGATACGGTAGGCCAAGTAGCCACGCAACCCTACCGCGCATGTCACCACGATCGGCTTGTCTTTCGGCAATTCGTCGAGATGCTCCCGCAGCTTGTCCACCGGGATATTGATGAAGCCTGGTATAGTCCCCATCCTATATTCGGTAGGTGTACGTACGTCGATGCGGCAGGTATCAGGCGATAATCGCTCGATTTCCCTCCAATGGATTGCCTTGCATTGCCCTGTCAACAGGTTCTCCGCCACGAACCCTGCCATGTTCACCGGGTCTTTCGCCGCGGAATAGGGCGGGGCGTAGGCATGTTCCAATTCAGCCAGGTCGTAGACCGTACCTTTCCGTTGGATCACTTGCGCCAACATCTCGATACGCTTGTCCACTCCGTCCGCACCGACAACTTGGGCCCCTAACAACCTGCCGTCCGTCGGATCGAACAGGATCTTCACCGACAAGGGCAAGGCTCCCGGATAATATCCGGCATGAGAGACACCGTGTGTGTAAGAAGATTGATAGGGGATGCCCTCTTTTTTTAGGAGTTTCGCGTTGGCTCCGGCCGTAGCAACGGTGAGGTCGAACACCTTGGCGATGGAGGTTCCCATCGTTCCCTCGTACGTCTGGCGGTTTCCGAGCACAAGATTATTGGCGACGATCCGCCCCTGCTTGTTGGCTGGTCCGGCCAAGGGAATCAATGCGGGCTTCCCGGTCACGAGATGACGTACCTCTACGGCATCACCCAAGGCGTAAATATCCGGATCGGATGTCTGCATATAGGCATTAACCTCGATACCTCCCAGCGAACCGATCGCCAAACCTGCCTCCTTCGCCAACTTGGTTTCCGGACGGACACCGATGCTCAGCACGACAAAATCCGTCTCCATTTGTTTGCCACTGCTCAAGTGAAGGCACAGTCCGTCACCTTTCTCCTCAAAACGGGCGACCCCGTCTTCCAGTACCAGACGTACCCCTTTCGCCATGAGGTGCTGATGTACGATAGCGGCCATGGAATAATCAAGCGGAGCCATCACCTGGTTTGCCATTTCCACGATAGAGACTGTCAATCCAAGCGTACGCAGGTTCTCCGCCATCTCTAACCCGATGAAGCCACCTCCCACCACGATTGCCGAACGAGGGCGGGTGGCATTGACATAAGCCTTGATCCGATCCGTGTCCGGAACGTTGCGTAAGGTAAAGATCCGGCCACTTTCGATTCCCTCGATGCGGGGGCGCAAAGGCTCCGCTCCCGGGGAAAGGACTAATTTGTCATAAGAGTCTGTATAGATCTCCCCGGTGATCCGGTTTTTGATCTCCACCTGCTTGGAGGTTGTCAAGATCTTCGTGACCTCTTGCTCCGCACGTATCTCGATACGGTACCGGTCAGTCAGTCCTTTGATGGACTGGACGAACAGGTTGTTCCGGTCCTGTATCGTATCCCCGATGTAGTATGGGAGTCCGCAATTCGCGTAAGAAACATATTGTCCCCGTTCGATCAAGACAATCTCCGCATTCTCGTCCAAGCGGCGTAGCCGTGCGGCCACGGTCGCTCCGCCAGCTACGCCTCCGATGATCAGGAATCTCATGGCAGTCCGGTTTAATCTCTGTTGGAGAAATATTTCATGAATTGCGAACGTTCGTACATCGCCGGGTTCGGGATGTTCGCGTAGTTCAGCTTACCCCTGAACTGCTCGATCGAATGGTAGTGCGCTTGGTGCATCCACTCTTCCACGCAAGTCAGCACTTGCGAGATGATCTCCGTCCCATGCGTATAGACCGCGCTGCACATCTGTACGGCGGAAGCCCCGACCAACAGGCATTTAATCACATCTTCCCAGTCGTGTATCCCGGTAGATGACGCTATGCTGATCTCAGGGATCTTTCCGGAGATGATGGCTGTCCAGCGGATCGTGTCGCTCAAGTCTGAGTGATTGCTGAACACGTTGCCGGATACGATTTGCATATTGTTGATGTCGATGTCCGGCTGGTAGAAACGATTGAATAGCACGACACCGTCAGCTCCATTTATTTTCAAGGCATGTATCAAGGCTGGGATGTTGTCGTAATTCTTGCCGATCTTCATGATTACCGGGATGGATACCGCCTCTTTCACCTTGCGCAGGATCTGGATGTAGGTATCCCGTATGCTTCCCGTGTTTTCCGTGAGAGAGGTCTCCAAGAAGAACACGTTCAGCTCCAGCGCGTCCGCCCCAGCCATCTCGATCTGCCGGGCGAAATCGATCCATACGTCCGCCTTGTAGCAGTTTATGCTCGCTATGATAGGGATGGTGCACAGCTCCTTGCTCTTCTTTATCAGCTCTAAATAGTCGTTTACCTGGTTCGCTTTTACGTAGCCGCGGATATAGTCGGCCGCTTCCGGGTAATCCGATTCTTGCATCAAGGCGTCGCTTTGCATCTCGATTTGCTCCTCGAAGAGTGATTTCAGCACGATGGCTCCGGCGCCTGCCTTCTCGAAATCCCGGTTACGCTCCGCCTTGTTCGTCAGGCCGGAGCTCCCGATTATGATCGGGTTGCGAAGCGTTAGCCCCGCATATTGGGTCTTCATGTCAATCATGTCGTCCATATTTAGATTTAAATAAGTAGATTCAATATTCTCGTTCTCCAAAGATACGTGTCCCTACCCGGACCAACGTGCTTCCCTCCTGTACCGCGATCGGGTAATCGTGGCTCATGCCCATAGAGATTTCCGTGAAGTTGGGATCGTCCTTGAAGTAGGTGTTTTTCAGATGATCGAACAGGCCGCGGATCTGTCGGAACTCCTTCCGTATCTGTCCTGTGTCGTCCGTGTTGGTGGCCATGCCCATGAGCCCGCGTAGCCGGACATTCTTGAGATCCGACAACGCTCCGCCGCGTATCAGCTCCTCGCATTCGTCCGGCGTGAATCCGTGCTTGGATTCCTCCTTCGCGACATGTATCTCCAATAGCACGGGGATGACCCGTCCGTTTTTCCGCGCCTGTTTGTCCACCTCCTCCAATAATTTCAGGGAATCGATGCTATGGATCAGGTGGATGAAAGGCGCTATGTCCTTGACCTTGTTGCTTTGCAGGGGGCCGATGAAGTGCCATTCAATATCGTCGGGCAGCTGTTCCCGCTTGGCTCGGAGCTCTTGTGCCCGGCTTTCGCCGAATATGCGTTGGCCGGCGTCGTAGGCTTCCCGCAAGGCTTCCACGGGATGGAACTTCGACACGGCGACCAGTCTCACCCCCTCGGGCAGTGCCGCTTTCAGTTGAGCTATGTTCTGGGCTATACTCATCTCTTAACTCTTTTGCGCTTCCGCCTGTTGTCTTTGCTCCGCGATCAACTCCTCCTCGCTTTTCTTCTCCTCCGGGATCCGGTTCGCGTCGAAGGGGAACACGTCCATCAGCGCGGTCTCGGTGACGGAAGCGATGGTATAATCCGCCAGCGTCCCTTTCATCCCCTCTTCCAGCACGTCGATCGCCTCCTTGAGGGTCGAGGCTTGGGCGAGCATTTGCGCGGCGGTTTTCTTCTCGGCTCCGCTCTTCTCGTCGAGCGTGATGAAATAGACCTTTATCTTGTAGAATCGGTCGCCATTCTCGTTGAAGAACAGCTCGGACAGGCGCGCCCGCTTGATGTCGGTGACGGTGAATTCTCCCGTGATGAAGGGGCGTATCTCCTCGATGATCCGGGCTTCCGCTTCCGTAAACGACAAGGCGTCCACTAAGTAAGGCTCGGTCACTTTCTTCTGCATTCCATTCTCCAGCGTTTTCTCGTACGATACCTTACATTCAAACCAATTGTGCATAGTCTTTCTTAATTAATGATCCTTTTTGAAATTAACGTACAAATATAGTAGCTATTCATCAATTAAGCAACCGGATCCGGGGATAACTCCGAGGTCTGTCTATGTGTCATGGCGAGGGTAAGGCCGGGAGGGGGATAAGGATGTCCCACCCCCATTCCAGGTCTTTCCCTACGGCCTAAAACTCATCGTTCGCGTAGAGGCTCAATAGGTTGTTCGGCTTGTAGCTGAAGATCTCCTCCTCCTTGAAGAAACGTCTTAGCTCGATCTCCGCCGTCTCCGGGGAGTCGGACGCGTGCACGATGTTCTCCTGTACGCTCATGCTGTAATCCCCGCGGATCGTGCCCGGCGCGGCGTTCCTTCCGTTCGTGGAGCCCGCGAGCGTCCGTACCACATGGATGGCGTCTACCCCTTCCCAACAGCAGACGATTACGGGGCATACGCTCATGGCGTCCTTGATGCGCTGGAAGAACGGTTTCTCTTTCAGGTGGGCGTAGTGCTCGCTCAGGATCTCATCGGTGAGCCATACCATTTTCATGCCGGCTAATTGAAGCCCCTTTCGCTCGAATCGGTTGATGATTTCCCCGATCAGCCCTCTTTGCACGGTGCAAGGTTTTAGGATGACTAAGGTCTTTTCCATAGATGTCGTATTAAATTGATTAAAAAGTTGGGTTCTTTCCCTGAATACTTGGGGATCTTTTCGCGAATCCTTGTACAAGTTATCAAAAAAACTTGGGCTATCGCGCGAAAAGGGAATGAATCTCCATTTATTTAACATTCGTTGATGATTTAAGTGGTTAAGGGACTAATTTTTTTGGATCCGTTTCCATGTCTGGGGGATCTCCGGGTGCGTTTTCAGGAATTCCCGTAGCGTTTGCCGGTTCACTCCTAATTTCTTGCTGATGTACACCTTGGTCTTTTGCTCCTTGATGTACCGCAAGATCATCTCCTCCTTTCCGTATAGCTTGCGGATGTTGGGGCGTTCCCCTTGCGGGCGCCCCAGTTGGATGCCTTCCGTCTTCCGGCGGGCCAGCGCCTCTTTCGTGCGTTGCGAGATCAGGTTGCGCTCTATCTCCGCGCTCAGGCTGAAGGCGAAGGCCAGGATCTTGCTGTTGATGTTGTTGCCAAGCTCGTACCCCTCCTTGACGGTAAACACGATAATGTCTCGCTCCATGCACTGATGGAGGAAACTCATTACCTGCATGAGATTACGCCCGAGGCGAGACAGCTCCGTGATGATGAGGATGTCTCCCTTGCGTGTGTTCCTTAATAGTTTCCCTAACCGACGCTCAGCTATCAGTTTGGTCCCGCTGATCGTCTCATCTACCCACTTGTCGATCCGGATGTTCCTTGATTTCGTGAATTTCTCAATCTCGAATCGTTGATTTTCAGTGGTTTGTTTGTCTGTGCTGACTCTTACATAACCATATACCATATACCACATATATTATAAACCACAACCAAGATACGGCAAAGGATTTAATTAGCAACGTTTTTTCTTGAGGAAGAATTTAGGGAAACATGGGCGGAAACTCGATAACCCCTGATCTTCACCGAGATATAGGAGAGAAAAAAGAGAAAGAATTTTTAGATGAAAAAATTGAGCTACCTTTGCCTCTTGAAAGAAACAAGACAGGTCTTGGAATAATCGTTTGTGGCATGAAGAAATTACTATCCTTACCCCCGAATTTGGTGAATCGTTTCCATGAGATTGAGCAAGTGAGTCCGGAAGAGTGGTTTTGCGCCTCTGATCCGGGAGGTGTCCGTCTGGGATCCGGCGGAGGTACCGCCTGGCTCTTGGAGGCCGCTCATGCGGGAGAGGATCCCGATCTGCCGTTCGGAGAGTGGTTAGGGAGGGAAAAGAGGATCCTGCTGCATGCGGGAGGGCAAAGCCGACGTCTGCCAGCCTATGCGCCATCCGGGAAAATATTGACCCCGATTCCCGTATTCCGTTGGGCGAGGGGGCAACGGCTTTCCCAGGACTTGCTTTCCCTGCAAGTCCCGCTTTACGAGCGGATCATGCGGAAGGCTCCCGCCTCGCTGCGTACCTTGGTGGCGAGTGGCGACGTATATATCCGGGCGACCCGCCCTTTGCGGGAGATCCCGGAGGCGGATGTGGTGTGCTATGGGCTGTGGGTGGATCCTTCGTTGGCGACGCGTCATGGCGTGTTCGCCTTGGACAGGCGCTCACCGGACGAGCTGGATTTTATGCTGCAAAAGCCTTCGTTGGAAAGGTTGGGCGAGTTGGCCGGGAGCCATCTCGTCCTGATGGATATAGGGATCTGGCTGTTGAGCGACAGGGCGGTGAACCTGTTGGTTGAACGATCCCGTTCCGCTGACGGGCAGTCGATGAGGCCTTATGACCTGTACGCCGAGTTCGGGTTGTCCTTGGGCAAGAATCCCCGGATCCAGGATCCGGAGCTTAACCGGCTGTCGGTGGCTATCCTGCCTTTGGAGGGAGGGGAGTTTTACCATTATGGCACGAGCCGGGAGTTGATCTCGTCCACGCTCGCCGTGCAGAATTTGGTGAGCGACCAGCGGATGATCATGCAGCGGAAGGTGAAGCCTCATCCTGCTATGTTCGTGCAGAACGCTTTGCTGGATAAGCCCTTGACTTCCGCCAACTCGGAAGTGTGGATCGAGAACAGTTATATCCCTTCGGGATGGGAGTTGGGATGTCGGCATATTATTACTGGGGTACCCGTGAATGATTGGCGGCTCTCGTTGCCGGAAGGTGTCTGCGTGGATGCCGTACCGGTAGGGGAGAGCGAGTGGGTGGCTCGTCCGTATGGTTTCGAGGATCTGTTCAAGGGACGACTGTCTGATGAGGCGACACGGTTCATGGGGCGCCCTTTCTTGGAGTGGGCTCGCGAGCGAGGGATCTCTTTAGTGGACGAGGAGGCTGATATACAGGATGCCCCTCTGTTCCCTGTTTGCGCCGACGTGGATGCGTTGGGGGAGGTGTTTAGCTGGATGATTGTCGATCCCGGAAGGGAGGAGGGACGCCGGATCTGGCTATCTTCCCGTAGATTATCCGCTAACCAGTTGATGGAACAGGCCAACCTGCCGCGGTTGGTGCGCCAACGAGGGGCGTTCCGGGAGAAGACCTGGTCTCGTCTCGCCGCCAATCACGAGAGAAGCGTCTTTTATCAATTGGATCTCTCTGACGCGGCCCGGGAATTCGCGCGGGGAGGAATCGCCTTGCCTGATCCGCTTTCCGAGGGTCGCCCGCTAATGGAGCGGATACACGACCGGATGTTTCGCTCGCGGGTAATGAAATTGTCGGGAGTGGGTTATGAAGAGGAGGAACGGGCTGCTTTTGATTTGTTGAGGGAGGAGCTTGCGGGCATGGTCGCTCTCGATAAGCAATCTCCCCGATTGAACGTGTACCGGGATCAGATCGTGTGGGGGCGCAGTCCGGTGCGCATCGATTTGGCGGGGGGATGGACGGATACGCCGCCCTATTGCTTGTATGCGGGTGGCGACGTGGTGAACGCAGCTGTCCTGCTGAATGGGCAGCCTCCGTTGCAAGTCTATATCAAGTCAGCCTCGACTTATAAGATTATCTTGCGCTCGATCGACTTAGGGGCGATGGAGGTTATCTCCGATTGGGAGGAACTGCGTATGTATAATAAGGTAGGCTCTCCGTTTTCCATCCCGAAGGCGGCATTGGCGTTGGCGGGCTTCCTGCCTGAGTTTTCCGCGGATAGATTCGGCTCGTTGGAGGAGCAACTGAGAGCTTTTGGCGGGGGCATAGAGATCACGCTGCTGGCGGCTGTCCCCGCGGGTTCCGGGTTAGGGACAAGCTCGATCCTCGCCGCCACGGTATTGGGGGCGCTTTCCGATTTTTGCGGATTGGCTTGGGATAAAGGGGAGATCGGAAACCGTACCTTGATCTTGGAGCAGCTGCTGACGACCGGTGGGGGATGGCAGGATCAATATGGGGGAATCTTGCATGGATTGAAGCTGCTGCATACGGAGGAGGGGCTTGACCAGCGTCCGCAAACGCGCTGGTTGCCCGAGTATCTGTTTACGGATCCGGAGTGCAGGTCGTGCCATCTGCTGTATTATACGGGGATTACCCGCACGGCTAAAGGAATATTGGCCGAGATCGTACGGGGGATGTTCTTGAATAACGGGCGGTGCTTGGATCTGTTGGCGGAGATGAAGGCGCATGCGCTCGATCTGTATGAGGTGATCTCGCGCGGGGATTTCGATGCGTATGGCAGGCTGATCGCCAAGAGTTGGCAACTCAACAAGGCACTTGACGCGGGTACGAATCCGGCGGCGGTGGAGGCGATCATATCCGAGATCCATCCGTTAGCCTTAGGATACAAGTTGCCGGGAGCCGGAGGTGGGGGATACCTGTATATCGTGGCGAAAGATCCTGAGGCGGCTCGTCGGATCCGGCAACGGCTGGCTTCGTCACCTTCCAACCCGAACGCACGTTTCGTGGATATGGAGCTGTCGGGGGAGGGACTTCAAATAAGCCGTTCTTAAGAGGTTTCCCGCCTCTTTTTGGTGAATTGTTGCTAATTGGAATATAATGTATGTGTTTTGGAACATTTAATTCAAGTAATCTGTTGTACCTTTGCGAGGTTTTTAATCGGTGTCAGAGTTGATGGGTAAAAGAGTTGTTTTAATTTTCTGTGTGTTGTGTATCGCCTTGGTGGCGAGAGGCCAGAATTATACGATAAAAGGAGTCGTGACTGACTCCGTGACAGGTGAGCCGCTCCCGTATGTGGCAGTCTTGTTGAAAGGAACTACGATCGGGGCGACTACCGATCTGGACGGAATTTTTACCTTGTCGTCTTCATCGAGGGTGCGTACGTTGCAGGTCTCTTATCTGGGATATGCAACGAAAGAGCTGTCTTTCGTTCCGGGTAAGACGGATGACTTGAAGATCCGCTTGGCTCCGGAGGCGATTAACCTGTCGGAAGTGGTTGTTAGCCCGAAGAAAGATAAGTACAAGAAGAAAGATAATCCCGCGGTCATCTTCATCAAGAAGGTGATCGAGAGGCGAGAGAGTAATGACCCTCGTAACCACGATTATTTCAAGTATGACCAATACGAGAAGATGGTTTTCGCCATGAATGATTACCAGCCGAAACCTCGTAAGGACGGGAAGGCGGGGAAGTTCGACTTCCTTACCGATTTTGTGGATACACTGGAGATAGGAACTACGATCTTGCCGGTCTCGGAGAGGGAGAAGATCCAGACTGTTTATTACCGGAAAGATCCGAAGATTGAGCGGCGTGTCGTTCATGCGACGAAGGCGGCTGGTGTGGATGAGGTGTTCTCTCGCGATGGTATGCAGCAGTTCTTGAATGAGGTTTTCCGGGAGGTGAATATTTTCCAGAACGACATTCCGCTTTTCTTGAACCGCTTTGTCAGCCCGATGTCTACGATGGGACCTAATTTCTATAAGTACTATCTGATGGATACCGTGGAGGTGGCCGGACAAAAGTGCGTGGATTTGGGCTTTGTCCCCTTCACGCCGGAGACATTCGGCTTTACTGGACATCTGTATGTGACGTTGGATTCTACCTATTTCGTGAGAAAGGTCAAGTTGAACGTCCCGAAGAAGATCAACCTGAATTTCGTGGGAGGCATGACAATCGAGCAGACTTTTGATAGGGCTCCGGATGGAACTCGTATCATCACGAAGGATGATATACACGTGGACTTCAAGCTGACAGAGAAATCGAAGGGAATGTATGCCCGACGCTTGAATATCTACTCGAATCAGCAGTTCGAGGCTCCGGAGGATTCCACGATATTTGAGGAGAGCGCTCCCGTCATCATCCCGGTGGAGGCGTATCGTCGTTCCGCGGATTATTGGGCGGAGAATCGCCCATCCGAGGCGGGGACACGAAAACAGAATAACGTGGAATTGCTGATGGCTAAGTTACGTTCCGTTCCTATCTTCTACGTGACTGAGAAAGTCGTGTCTATCTTTACCTCGGGATATATACAGACCAATAAGGTGAAGGAGAAGAGCAAGTTCGAGTTTGGTCCCGTGAATACCTATATCAGTGGTAACGCGATAGAGGGCGCTCGCTTCAGGGTGGGGGGAACCACGACCACGGCTTTCAGCAAACGTCTGTTTATGGATGGATATATGGCTTATGGATCGAAAGATCGTAAGCTGAAATATGATGGGATCCTGGAGTACTCCTTTATTGACAAGAAGGACTATCGGAAAGAGTTCCCTGTACACTCGCTGCGTTTTGAGTATATGTACGACATAAACCAGCTGGGGCAGCAGTATATGTACACGAACAAGGATAATATGTTCTTGGCGCTTAAGCGGCAAAAGGACACGCGGGCTACCTATCTCCGGAAGGCGGAACTGACCTATTATCGCGAGCATTATAATGGTTGGGCGTATGGAGCCGTGTTGCGCAACCTCAAGGAATACTCGACCGGTTACGCCGCTTTTAACCGAATTGGGGCCGATGGCGCTGTCACGGCTGAGGATTCCTACCAAATGTCCCAATTAGAGCTGAAGTTGCGCTTTGCCCCGAACGAGAAGTTCTATCAGACCCGTAATTACCGGTACCCGATCACGCTCGACGCTCCCGTGTTTACCTTGAACCATACGATGGCATTCCAGGACGTCCTCGGCAGCTCATACAATTATCAGAAGACGGAGTTCGGGATCCAGAAGCGTTTCTGGTTTTCCGCCTTTGGTTACGTGGATATTTTGGCCAAGGCCGGAAAAGTCTGGACGAAGGCTCCCTACCCGCTGTTGATACTTCCTAACGCCAACTTGTCGTATTTGGTGCAGCCGGAGTCGTACACGAACATGAACGCTATGGAGTTCATCAATGATGAGTACGCCTCTTGGGATGTGACCTACTTCATGAATGGCGCCTTGCTGAACCGGATCCCCTTGATTAAGAAACTGAAGTGGAGAGAGGTGTTCTCCTTCCGGGGAATGTTCGGCCATCTGACGGACAAGAACAATCCGTTCCTTGAGGGCAACAAGGAGGGGTTATACCTATTTCCCGAGGGTTCTTACGTGATGGATCCCTCAACACCTTATATGGAGGTGGGCGTTGGTATAGAGAATATCTTCAAGTTCTTGCGGTTGGATTATGTATGGCGCCTGACCTATAAGGATCATCCCGGTATCCAGACGAGAGGCGTGCGCTTCATGATGAAGCTGTCATTCTGATTTGGCTCCTTATTTCCAGTCGCTGAACTCGAAACTAAGCTGCTCCCATCGTCCTTTCGCCGTACGTTCTTCCTTGACGGGATTCGAGACCGACAGGCCGATAAGCCGGATGGGGTGGCTTTCGTATTCCACCTCTTGCAGTAATTCCTTGGCGAGCGGGAGGATCTTGTCGAGCGTGTCCAGCTCCTCATGGCGGCTTTGGCTCCTTGTTATTTGGTTAAAATCGTGAAACTTGATCTTTAAGGTCAACGTATTCCCCTTGAACCCGGATCGGGCGATCCGTCCGACCAGCTCGGTCGCCACGTGATACAGCTCGATGATCACGGACGACTTCCGGGCGATGTCCCTTTCCAACGTGTGCTCGCAACCGACGGACTTCCGGATACGTACCGCCTCTACGGGACGTTCGTCTATGCCGCGGGCGAAGGCGTGGTAAATCGCTCCCATCTTCCCGAACTGCCGGGCGAGCATCTCGGCGGAACATTCCCTTAGTTGTGATCCATTATGTATGCCTAACGTGTGCATCTTCCGGGCGGTCACCGGTCCAACTCCCCAAAACGACTCGATGGGGAGGCGCGCGATGAAGTCTAACGCCTGGTCCGGATGGATGGTGCATAGCCCGTTCGGTTTCCGGTAATCCGAGGCTATCTTGGCGAGAAACTTATTATAGGAGACACCTGCCGAGGCGATCAGGTGCAACTCTTCCCGGATACGGCGCTTGATCTCCTTTGCGATGGTCACGGCGAGGGGGATGTTTTTCTTGTTCTCCGTGACATCCAGGAAAGCCTCGTCTAACGAGATCGGCTCGATCAGGTCGGTATAGTCGTGGAAAATCTCATGGATTTGCCGGGATACGGCCTTATAGACATCCATCCGCCCGTGCACGAATATCAGGTCGGGGCAGAGGCGTTTCGCCTTTTGCGACGACATGGCGGATCGTACCCCGTATTTCCTTGCCTCGTAGCTCGCGGCGGCCACCACACCCCGTTGCTCGGCATGGCCTACGGCTATGGGTTTCCCCCGCAGCTCCGGATTATCACGCTGTTCCACGGAAGCGTAGAACGCGTCCATATCGACATGTATGATTTTCCTCAAGGCATTTTTCCCTATACGTTACAGGATCTCGATGGATTGGATGACGATATTCTCGGTAGGGCGATCCTGACGGTTCGTCTTCGCCGACTGGATCTCGTCCACCACCTCCATGCCTTCGGTCACCTCCCCATACACGGTATATTGGTTGTCGAGGAAAGGCACGCCTCCTACGCTCATGTAGGCCTCCTTGACCTCGGGGCTTAGCTTAGCCTCCTCCTTCCGCCTCTCGGCCTCTATCTCGGTCTTGCCGATCAGCGTATCCCGCAATATCGCCAGCTCCTCCTTGTTCCCGCTCCGGTACAGCTCCATGATCTTAGGTTTGTTCTCGGTTTGCAGGCGGTTGAAGATCTCCTGCCGCAGGCGATTCTCCAACTGCTTCTCCATTTGCCGCAGCTCCTGCTCCGAATATCTCTTTCCTGTCACGATATAGAACTGCGATGCCGATGAGGCCTTCTCAGGGTTTACCTCGTCGCCGGTACGCGCGGCGCAAAGGGCGCCCCGTTTATGGAAACAGGTCGGGTAGCGGAATTCCGCCGGGATGGTATAGCCGAGATCCCCGGCCCCTAATTGCTTGCTCATCGGGGCATCCTTGGAGGTGACGTCGCCCCCTTGTATCATGAAGTCCTTGATGACCCGGTGGAAGAGCAGTCCGTTATAACAGCCTTCTTTCGCCAACTTGATGAAGTTGTCGCGGTGCAACGGTGTCTCGTTATACAATTTCAGCTTGATGTTACCCTTGCTCGTGCGCATCAGCACCTCAGTCTCTTTCGCTTGTCTGTCCATCTGCTTGCTATTTCCTTTATTTCTTTACGATTTTCATTAACTTGATCTTGATGTTTTTCGTGGGTCTGTCTTCCGAGTTGGTCTCCACGAACTGGATCTTGTCCACCGTCTTCATGCCGCTCACCACCTCGCCGAATACGGTATATCTCCCGTCGAGCTGGGGTGTGCCGCCCTCCAACATATAAGCTTGCTTCTGCTCCGGCGTGAACTTCATCCCCTTTTCCTTGGTCATCTTGTCGAGTTCCATTTCCGTGTAGAACTTCCCTGTCACGATATAGAACTGCGTGGCCGATGAGGCTTTCTCGGGGTTCTCCTCGTCGCCGGTACGCGCGGCGCAAAGGGCTCCCCGCTTATGGAAATACTTGGGATAGACGAATTCCGCCGGGATCGTGTAATCCAGGTCACCATCCCCCAAATGCTTATCTATGGGGGCATCCTTGGAGTTGATGTCGCCCGCCTGGATCATGAATTGCTTGATGACGCGATGGAACAACAGCCCGTCATAAAGGTGATTTTCCACGTTCTTGATGAAATTGTCGCGATGCAAGGGCGTATCGTCATACAGTTTCACCTTGATCTTACCCATATCCGTATCAATCAGCACTAACGTCTCGGCCTTTTGCGCCCGTAAGGGGCAAAGGGATAGGATGAACGCCGAGACAAACAACATCGAGAGGATCCGTCTCATATACATTCTTTATTTTGGTTTCTATGTACAAAGATACGGATAAATATCGGTTTCCTCTTTATCCGCGGGGATATACCGCGAAAAAATCCCCCGAGACCATCCGGACCCGGGGGAAGATATAAAGGGGTGTATGTCCTATCGTTTAAAATAGTTTGGACGGATACTCACCCGCGTCGATCAGCGCCTGGATCTTATCTACCACGCCTTGGCGATCCGCCGCGTAGGTCACGCCAAACCATTTGGAGGTCGTGTCCAGCACTTTCACTCGGGCCGTGCCCTCGGTGATCAGCTTGTTCACCATCAACGGGATGAAATACTCGCTTTTCAGGTTGCCGATATTCGCCCGCAGGAACTCCTTGAAGTATTCCTCCGAGTAGGCGAAATAATCCGGGGTGAAGCCCCACATATTCATGGATACGGGGGTGTTCTCCTCTAACACGACTTTCTTGCCGTTCTCGTCGGTGAACTGGATCTCCCCCTCAATCCGCTCGATGGCGGTACGCTCAACGACCCCGGTCAGGTAGCCCTCCGCGTTGGTGGTACATACGCCTCGTGCCACGGATCCGCTATCGCTCAAGGTGTTACCCACACGGTAGCCTACCATGCAGTAATCGTTCTTCTTCCCGTCCATTCCCGAGAGCCACTTGCCGATGACGGCGAAGCTGTCGCGCCCGTAGAAATCGTCCGCGTTGATCACGGCGAAAGGCTCCTTGATCACCTTCCGTCCCATCAGTACGGCATGGTTCGTTCCCCACGGTTTCTCTCTTCCCTCGGGGCAGGCAAAGCCTTCCGGCAGGTCGTTCAGGTCCTGGAATACCACCTCTACCGGGATATGGTTCTCATATTTGGATACGATTTTCTCTCGGAAGTCTTTCTCGAATGATTTACGGATCACGAAGACGAGCTTGCCGAATCCGCCGCGAATCGCGTCGAATATCGAGTAATCCATGATCGTCTCCCCATTGGGGCCGAGTCCGTCTAATTGTTTCAATCCGCCGTAACGGCTTCCCATACCGGCGGCTAATACGAATAAAGTAGGTTTCATGTTATGTTTTTTATATGGTGTGATTCAGATTCTTCAAGCAAAGGTAGCAATTATAGCGACATGACCATCTTTTCGCGTTTTTTTCGGCGTGTTTTTTTGAGAAGATGACCATCCTTTTTCCGTTCTGTTAGAAGATGTTCACGTATTTATCGTATCTTCGCGTACTTTAAAGCAAAAAGAGGCAAAATGAAAAAGAGAGAAATGTTTACGTTGATGGTGGCTGGGATGGTCACCTTGGCGGGCTGTGGCACTCCCCAGAAAGAGCCCGTGAAAGTGGCGGCGATCAATCTCGCCAATCTCGACACGACAGTCGCGCCGGGAGCGGATTTCTACGAGTACGCCTGTGGAGGATGGATAAAGAACAATCCCTTGAAGCCGGAATATGCCCGCTTCGGGACGTTCGACCAGTTGCTGGAGGATAACCAGGAGCGTCTTCGCCTTCTGATCGAGGAGTTGAGCTCGACCCCGCAGGAGGTAGGTAGCGTGGGCTATAAGATCAGTGCCTTGTATGCGGCGGGATTGGATAGCACGAAGCTGAATGCCGACCGGATGGCACCGGTGAAAGAGGAGCTTGGGGCGATCAACGCGCTGGCCACGAAAGCGGATCTGTCCAAGATGGTGGCTACGCTCCAGAAAGAGGGTATGACTCCCTTCTTCGCCCTGTTCGTGGGGGCCGACGAGCAGAATAGCTCGATGAATATCGTGCAGCTTTATCAAGCGGGTATCGGCATGGGCGACCGCGACTATTATCTCTCGGACGACGAGAGTACCGCGAAGATACGGGAGGCTTACAAGGCCTATATCAATAAGTTGTTCTTGCTGGCGGAGGCGAGCCCTGAGCAGGCGGACGCCGTGATGAATGCGGTGATGAAGATCGAGACCGCTCTCGCCGGGATCTCGTACAGCCGTGAGGAGCTGCGCGACCCGCGCCGGAACTACAACAAGATGCCGATTGAGGAGTTCAAGAAGATAGAGGCCCCATTGGATTGGGATGTCTACTTCGAGACAATGGGATTGGCCGACTTGAAGGAACTCGACGCCAAGCAGGTGGATTATTACAAGAAGATGAGCGAGGCTTTACGAGGCACGACGGTAGATGAGCAGAAGTACTATCTGGCGTTCAATCTCTTGGATGCCGCCGCTCCTTACCTGAGCGATGATTTCGCTGACGCCGCGTTTGAGTTCTACGGCAAGATGATGTCGGGCAAGCAAGAGCAGCAACCCCGCTGGAAGCGCTCGCTGAACACGGTGAATGGTATCTTGGGCGAGGCTGTCGGCGAGATGTACGTGGCGAAATATTTCCCCGCCTCCTCGAAAGAGAAGATGCTGGAGATGGTAGGGAATCTGCAAGAGGCCCTGGGCGAGCGGATCGACCAGCTGGCTTGGATGAGCGACACGACCAAGGCGAAGGCGCATGAGAAACTCGCGGCCTTTACGGTGAAGATCGGTTATCCGGACAAATGGCGCGATTACAGTGGCTTGGAGGTCAAGGACGACTCGTATTGGGCGAATGTCCGCCGCGCCAACATCTTCGAGATGGATTACCAACTGGCCGACGTGGGCAAGCCGGTGGATAAGTCGCGTTGGTACATGAGCCCGCAGACGGTCAACGCCTATTACAGCCCCTCCACGAACGAGATCTGCTTCCCCGCGGCGATCCTCCAGCCTCCTTTCTTCAACCCCGAGGCGGATGATGCCGTGAATTACGGGGCTATCGGCGTGGTGATCGGCCACGAGATGACGCACGGTTTTGATGACCAGGGACGTAATTATGATAAGGAGGGCAACTTGGTGGATTGGTGGACGGCCGACGACGCTGCCCGTTTCACCGAACGCGCGGATAAGCTCGCCGCCCAGTACGACCAGATCATCGTGGTTGATACGTTGCATGCGAATGGCCGCTTCACGTTGGGCGAGAATATCGCCGATCACGGAGGCCTCTTGGTGGCTCATCAGGCTTACCAGAACAGCTTGAAGGGGAAGGAGGTTCCCGCCCCGATAGACGGGTTTACGAACGAGCAGCGCTTCTTCTTGGGCTATGCCGCCCTGTGGGGACAGAATATCCGCCCGGAAGAGATACGTCGCCGCACGAAGAGCGATCCGCACTCCTTAGGTAAATGGCGGGTGAACGCTGCCTTGCGCAACATTGATTCCTTCTACGCTGCTTTTGGCATAAAGGAAGGTGATCCGATGTATATGGCTCCGGAAGATCGGGTCGTCATTTGGTGATCCGTGATAGGGGAATAAGATTTTACGATACCTCAGTAAAGTTTGGCTTTGCTGAGGTATTTTTATGCGTTGGAGGTGTTCTTTGTCCGGCGATATTCTTGCGGCGTCATGCCCGTGTGCTGGCGGAAATACTTGTTGAAGAACGACAGGTTGTTGAACCCTAAGGAGAAGGCGATCTCTTTTACCGTCAGATCCGTGGAACGAAGCTGAGCCTTGGCGTCCATCGTGATGATGGAGGAGATGATCTCCAGCGGAGTAAGTCCGATCGCCTTCTTGATCGTCGTGCAGAAGTGCGGCAGCGATAGATTTAGTTGGGCGGCGTAGAACGAGACGCTGTGCTCCGTGGTGTAATGCTCTACGACTAACTGGATAAATTTGCGGTAGATCTCGTTCGTGCGTGTCCGTACGCCATTCGTCCAGTTGCTGTGGTTCTTGTATAACTCGGCGGTCCCTTGCATGAAGATCGTGAGGTAAGCGATGATAAGGTCCTTGTTTACCAACGAGTGATTGGGAGTCAGCGATTGCGCGCGAAGCAGTAAACGGTATCCATCGATGTACAATTGCGCGACCTGCTCCTCGAGTGGCATGATAGGATGCTCCGTGATGACAGGAAGGAAGCCCATTGTCGATTTGATGAAGTTGATGTTGGTCATGAACTCCGACGAGAATCCTGCCAAATAGAAACGGGCGTCGTCCGATATTTCGTGGAATTGGATGAAGTTGTTGGGCACAAGCGTCACAAAGTCGTACTTGTTGACCCTGTACCTCGAGAGATTGATGGATACGGTCACGCTTCCCTCCACGCAAAGCAAGAACAAGCCTGCCTTGATTCTATGGGGGAGCCCGCTGTATTTATTTAGCGTCTCTTTGGTAACACGATCTTTGACGATAAAATCGTTTGTGATATCGAGTGTGATCATTTCTCCTTCCATAATTTAAACGGTAATCCATTTCAAAGATAGAAATTAATAAATACTTATTATTCAGTACGATAAAAATAGAACATAGAAACAAAAAAAAATGGATATTTATTCTATGAGAATAGACGAAAAACCGTTTAAAATCCCGTTAAAGGATAGAAAGGTAGAATAAAAGGATCGCTATTCGCTGATTTGCGGCTAAAGTCTCCTTCGTGTGGAAACGGGTGTGTTTTCGTGCTTGTTTTGCGGGAATAATCCCGCTCATCACGTCTTTAAGCACCAAGTCTTTGGATGATGTTTTTGGACATAGGATACCTTCCGTGAAGAGATTCCGGCCGTATCGGCGATATGACTCAATGGAAGGAGAGAAAAGCTCCGGTAAGATAAAATAGTCTGGTTCCCTGTTGCCAAGCTAATTAGCGCTATATCCAAGTCAAACAGCAAGTTATTGTAATGTAGGTAGAAAAACGTATCTCAGATAATCCCGAGATCACCCCGGAATAACAACAGGAAACCGCAGACTATATCAACTAAAAGGCTTCTTTGTCATCTTTGTGATTCATCGAGCTCTTGATGCGAAGTCCTAACATCCCCACCGTGATCACGGCCAGGATGACCATGATCATGTTCTTCGTGCTCTCGCTATCAAAAGTCGTTGTGCCAACCAATACAAGTGAGATGAACGAGATCATCATCACCGCATCCGCTAAATCTTTATTTACGTTCATAAGGCATCCTTATTTTTTAGGGTTATTATACGTGTTCTCTTTCTCCGCGACGTTCTCTTCCGAAAGGATCTCGGTATTACTGAGACCTTTCATGATGCCATAGAGGCCGACGCACATAGTACCCATTACGACGACAAGTTTCACGTAGTCGTTTGGAATGATAGAACTGCAAGCGAATACACAGCCTGCGATAGTCAAGAGAACGTAAAGATATATGCGTACTTTTCCAGATTTATTCTTTGCCATAATCGTATGTTTTTATCGTTTTTATTTATGTTGGTAAATAGATAAGAATTCCCGATGGAAAATCGTCTAATTACTGACAATAATCCACATCACGAGACGTGATAACGACCCGCTTAAAAGGGAAGAAATCAAAAAAACGATAAAGGGCTAAAGAATGAGTTTTCGCAGGGCATAGACATGCTCGCCGCCGCGGCAAACTAAAGTGGATAATTCTAAGGCTTGATGAAAAGAGGTATGTTGAGAAGCCTTATGGATTTGGTTCTCGCTTCTCAAGCGCATATCCTGGAGCATCTTCTCCGTTGTTTTCCAACTCTTCAGGTCGAATGTGTTATTACCGGGTTGGAATACCCGGCGAGGCGTCAGACAATTGCACGACTTCAAGTCGTTGCTGATCATCTCGAAGTGTCGTTGCGTATCCGCCGATCCCTGTTCCTGCATAATGGCCGACCGGGTGGCGATATTATCCTCCCGCATTCCTTCAGCCCCCTCTTCCGGCACGAAGAGCACGACGCTGAGTAATAGGCCTATTATGAACAGTATATTTTTCATACCGCGAATATACGAGTATTTCTTATATAGGACAATAATAAATGTTATTTGTTTCTTATTTTCGCGGATAATTTGTGAAAAATAACAAGAAGAATGGAAGAGAATAAATCCTTGATTCGCGCGTGGATAGAGGCGGCCCGTCCACGTACGTTGCCGGCCTCGTTCAGCCCGGTGTTGGTGGGTTGCGCGTTGGCTTACCGCGACGGTGTGTTCCAATGGCTGCCGGCCTTGTTGTGTGTCATGGTGGCATTGCTCGCCCAGATCGCCAGTAATTTCGCCAACGACTATTTTGATTTCAAGAAGGGAGCCGATACCGAGGAGCGGTTAGGGCCGGCTCGTGCGGTGGCATCCGGATGGATCCCCCCGAAGTCGATGCTATACGGCACGTTCGTCGCGCTGGGGTTGGCTTGCCTTTGCGGTTGTTTCCTGCTGGCCTTGGCCGGATGGGAACTGATCTGGGTAGGCTTGGCTATCGCGCTCTGCGTGCTGGCCTATTCTGCCGGTCCATTTCCTTTAGCCTATAATGGGTTAGGAGATGTCTGCGTGATCCTTTTCTACGGGATCATTCCTGTTTGTTTCACCTATTACGTGCAGGCGCTCTCCTTCTCGTTGCTCGCGTTCTTGCTATCGTTGGCGATGGGGTTCCTGTCAGACAACATCTTGCTTGTGAATAACTATCGGGATTACGCGCAAGATAAGTTGGCTCGCAAGCGAACCACCGTCGTGTTGTTCGGGCGTACTTTCGGTTTGGTCGCCTATTTGCTTAACGGGATCTTGGCGCTTCTGATCACCCTTCCGCTCTTGCTGGTCAAGCCTTTCTGGATCGTGGGGCTGTTCGCCCTTTTCAGCGGCCTGTTCTTCATCACCTGGCAGGAGATGCGTCAGAAAGAGGGGCGGGCGCTCAACGCCACCTTGGGGCATACCGCCCGCAACGTGCTGCTCTACGCGCTCCTCTTGTCGCTTACCTTGCTGGTCCCTTAAGAGCGGGGCTTGAGCTGGCGGAATGTTTCCCGCAGATACTTTTGCAGGAATGGGGAGAGGATGACCAAGGTCACCGCGGTGATGATCAAAGCGATCCCCAAGGCGAGCCGTGCGGTAAACGGCTCGTCGAAGATCGCCACGCCGATGCAGACGGCGGTCAGCGGCTCCATCGCCCCTAATATGGCGGTGAGGGTAGAACCGATGTGATGGACGGCGTGTACCAGCGTGATGTTGGACACGATGGTTGGCAGTAGGGCGAGCGCCGCGAGGTTAAGGAAGGAGGGCAGGTCGGGTATCGGCTGTATGCCTCCTCCTGTCTCGGCCTTGCAGAAGAATAGTACGGTGCTGACGCAGAACACGTAAAAGGTGAGTTTCCTGCCCGGTAAGAGGCGTGCCTTGGATTTGTTGACCGCCACGATATAGAGCGCGTAGGCCACCGCCGAGAGCAATACGATGAAAACTCCTATCTTATCTAAGCGCATCTCGCCTCCGTCGATCGATAACCGCGCCACCCCACCAACGGCGAGCCCGATAGCGAGAAGCGTGATCCACGAGGCCTTCTCCCTGAATAGAAGGAGCATGAATAGCGTCACGAAGATCGGGTAGGTGAAGTGGAGGGTGGTGGCGATCCCCGCCGCCATGAAGGTATATCCCCATAGCAGGAAGAGAGAGGAGCCGGTGTAGAAGAATCCCAGCATGACCAGCGTAGGCAGGTAGCTCCGTTGTATCCGGAATGATTCACGCTGGATCGCGAGCATCACCGCCAACGCGCTGCCCGCGAACAGGAAGCGGTAGAACAAGATAGACTCGAATCCCATCCCCCTCTCCATGAGCGGGAGCGAAAACAGGGGGATCAGTCCGAACGTGGCGGAGGTGGCGATCCCGTAAGCGAAACCTTTCAGATTGTTTGTCATGCGATATAGTTTGTATCCATCGGGTAAAATGGGCACAAACATACGAATTCTATCCCGATTATCCTCGGCTCGCGGATTGTAAATCGGCACTTTTAGTGGAAAGGCTCTTGGCTCTTGGAAAAAGCATCGCCGCCTTTTCCCTTGGTCGTGAGGATGCTTTCGGGAAAAGTACGGCGGGTTTTAAGCGATAGACCGCTTGCGATGGGGAGGATCAATAGGGGAGGATGAGCAGGTATTCCCCTTCCGCCTCGATGGTGAATTGGCTGCCGGTGCATTCGTTGAGCGTACCTTGCCACCAATTCGTGAAGTCGCGGAGCGGATAGGCGAGCCCTTCGCCACGTATCCCCCGGGCCCCGAAGTTGATGATGGACACTTGTGCCCCGGGCGTACAGCCGAGGGTGCGTGTATCCCGGCAGGGGAGGATCAGGCAGTGGTCGGTATAGAGGCTTACCTCCGCGCCTGCCCGCATATAGTCGATCAGCAGGCTGATGTTTCCCAAGGTGTGATCCTCGCGCTTGCCGGTGGCTCCCACGATGGCGATCCGTCGTTTGCCTTGTCCTAACAGGAAACGTACCGCCTTGGTCTGGTCGTTCGTCTCTTGGTCGGCGACGCGCAGCACCCGGTCCGCGTACCGTTCTCGGATCCCGGGGGAGAGCGAGTCGCCATCGCCCACGATCATGTCCGGCAGGTTCCCCCGGCGGATATACTCGTTGGCCGCCCCGTCGCAGCAGACCACATAGGGAGCTTGCCGCAAGACCTCCAAGGGATGAGGGGCGCTTGGGTAATCCCCGTTCGCCAAGACGACAGCCTCCGGGACTGTTCTCTCATATTCATTCGTTCGCATGATTCGATTTCCTTATTTTTTCCCATCTAAGATAGCCAAAGATGGCGATAATCGCGTAAAAGGTGTACAAGGCGGCGGTGAAATAAAGCCCCTTGTAAAGATATAGCCCCACGCTTACCACGTCCACGCCGATCCATACCCACCACTGTTCCACATATTTGCGGGCCAGCATCCACATCCCGACGATACTTAGCGCCGTAGTGAACGAATCCAGCCAGGGTACGTCGCTGTTGGTGAACCGGATCAAGATCCAGGCGATCCCCCCGAAAGCGATCCCGAAGGCGATAATTGCCGGGAGGAGGTAGCGCCTTGGGATTTTGCTGATGGGAAGCGGATCACCCGAGGCCTCGGGGTGGGAGGTTTTTCCCCCGCTCTTCCCGCGGTGGCGGGCGATGCCATATCGCCACGTGATCCATCCGTAGAGGGCGGCGAGCAGGTAATAGACATTGATCCCGAAGTCGGCGTATAATCCTGCCTCATAATAGACGAACAGGTAGATGGCGGGCATGACGACGCTCGCCACCCAGAGGTAGATGCTGGCACGGTACTCGAACCAAAGGTAGAGCAGTCCCACGAGCGTGCCGGCTATCTCAAGCGCTTGTTCCATCAGAAGCTTACGGATAGATGTGCCAATACGTTCGTGCCTGCCTGCGCCGCGTAACCGGTGTAGTTGGCCCGGTGATCGGGCGTGCCGATGTAGTTGCTCGAAGCCCAGCCGTTGTTCTCGTAGCGCTCGTTGAAGAGGTTATAGATCGTGCAACCGAGCGTGATAGAGCGTGTATAGGGAAGCGAGAAGGTGTAGGCGAGGTCGAGATCGCTCACGAAGTAAGCGTCTAACCGATGCTCCTCGATGTCCATGTTGCTCATGTATTGCTTGCCCACGTATTGCGAGCGGAGGGAGATCTCAAGCCCTCTCAGCGTATAACCGACGCGGCTGTTCACGATCAGGTCGGGTGAGAAGGCGATATGGGTCGTCCCGTGCTCGACCTTTACGCCGGGCAGCTCGTTCCACTCCTCGTCGTATCCGTAGAGCGTCTCCACGAAGTCGCGGATCCGGTTCCGGCTCAAGGTCGCGTTGAGTTCCCATGAAAGGCCGAAAGGCAGCTTGATGCCCGCCATCAGCTCGATCCCCATCCGGTAACTGTCGGGCACGTTGGCGGCGATCGCCTCGCCGATCTCGTTGAGCTCACCGGTCAGGATCAGCTGGTCCTTGTAGTCCATATAGTAGAGGTTCGCTCCCGCGTTCAGCCAGGAGTTGGCGTATGTATAGCCCAACTCGTAGTCGAATAACCGCTCCGCCGTGGGATGCTCGGTCAGCGGTCCGTCCGTATAATTGTTGCGGGTTGGCTCCTTATGTGCCACGCTGAACGAGCCATACAGCCGATGCGCCCGGTTGATCTGCCAGGAAAGTCCGGCCTTGGGGTTGAAGAAGTCGAACTTCTCGTGAATATCGAGCCGCTGCAAGGCATTGGTCGCCCCGTTCCACTTATCATTGCTGCCTTCGATTTTGTAATCGATGTGCCGGTATTGCAGATCCGCGTAGATATGGATCCCTTTCACCCATGAATAATCGGCTTTTACGTAGATGTTCCCGTCTGTCTTGGCGCCATTATTCGTGTAATAACGTTGGTCCGGATCTAAGGATCCGAGATAATTCTTCACCCAAAGCACCTGCCCGAAATGGTCGCCATCATACCGGTTCAAGGCACCTCCCGCGGAGGCCTCTAACCGTTCTCCCTTATAATTCAGGGAGAAGATTCCCCCTCCGAAGCGGTTATCCATCGCCTTCTTGCGGATGAGGTCGCTTTTCTTGACCAACTTACCCTCTTGCTCATAAGGGGAAAGCCCATATTCGATCAGTTTGCGCCCGGTCTTGTACTCCTTGTAATACCCGTCGCCTTTGGTGTAATGCAAGCCAATATTCAGGTTCCAAGGGCGGGAGAACTGGTGGTTGATCAGTAGCTGGTAATTCTTTTGCGTGTAATTGTCCGTCTGATCCTCGTAGAAATGCTGTACTCCGTTCTCGTCGGTGTACATGAGCCCGCACGAGTTGTAACGCCTTCCGTACAGATCCATCTCCTCCCGGCTGGGATAGTTCCATGCATGATACGTGCGCTCCTTTCCGGCGAACGAGATCAGCTTGATGGAGGTGTTGTCATTATAATATCCCCCTTGGAGATAGTAGGAATTCAGATCCGCTGTCGCCCGGTCCAAGTAACCGTCCGTGCCGATGTTGGAGAGGCGCAGGTCGAGAGCCCAGTGGCCGTTAATCAATCCCGTACCCGCTTTTACCGTCTCTTTATGCGTGTTGAAGGATCCGTACGAGCCGTCGAACCCGGCGTAGGGCTTGGTTGATAATTCTCCTGTCCGCATATTGATGCTCGCCCCGAACGCTCCGGCCCCGTTGGTGGAGGTACCCACGCCCCGTTGTACCTGTATATCTTTCACGGATGAGGCGAAATCCGGCAGGTTGACCCAGAATACGGTATGGCTTTCCGCGTCGTTGATGGGGATCCCGTTGGCGGTTACGTTAATACGAGTGCCATCGGTACCCCGGATGCGTAGGCTGGTATAGCCGATCCCCGCCCCGGCGTCGCTGGTCGTGATGGCGGAAGGAGTCATGCTCAGCAGGTAGGGGAGATCCTGTCCGTGATTTTGCTGTTTGAGTTGTTCTTTACTTACGTTGGTGAAGGCCACCGGTTGGGTGTGGGTCGCCCGGGTGGAGATGATCTGTACCTCATCTAAGTTGACAACCCGTAGGCTGTCTTGTTCCCTTGTCTGCGCGCTTGCGCAACATACTGCCGTCAATAGGCAGGAAACCATCGCTTGTCGCTTCATGTGTTCCTTTCTTTTTGTTTAGATCGTTATTTGGATTTATTCAGAAAAGGGGAACTTTTCTTCTTTTTCCCTCCGCCGGCATTACCCGGATCAGGTTCATGGGTATGATCTCAGCCCGTCATATTAAGGCACCCCTTTATCGAATTCGGGTGCGAAAGTAGGTCTTTTCGGCGAAAGTCGCAAGATTGTTGGTGAAGTTTTCCTCATTCCCGATGGCATGGGGCTATAAAAAAGGGGGAAAAGAACTCGTCCTTTCCCCCTTTCGCTATGTCGTCTTGAGCTATTATAGCAATAATCCGGCAGCTACCTCCTCGGCTACGGCATCCCCTTTCAGTGCGGCTACCAATGCCAGTCCGAAGTTGAATACCAATCCGGGGCCTTTTCCTGTGATCACGTGGCCGTCAACCTCTACAGCCTCGCCGGTTACGGTGGCGCCGATCAGCTTCGGCTCGAAGCCCGGGTAGCAAGTTGCCCTGCGTCCCTTCAGTAGACCTAAGCCGCCTAACACCATCGGTGCCGCGCAGATGGCTGCCACGATCTTATTGTTCTTATACTGCTCGATCAAACGTTCCTTCAGCGGTTCGCACTCGTTGAGGTTGCTGCTTCCCGGCATTCCCCCAGGCAAGATCAGGGCATCCACGTCTGAAAAGTCGATCTCGCTGAAAAGAGCGTCAGCCATATACTCCATATGATGCGCGCCGACGACCTTCCGCTCGTTCGTGATGGAGACGGTTTTCACGCCAATACCTCCGCGACGCAAGACGTCAACGGTTCCTGTGGCTTCCATTTCCTCGAAGCCGTTCGCTAAGAATACGATCGCTTTTTTCATAAGAATCAGTTATTTAAATTTGTACATATAGGTGATCGTCCCACTTTGGTTGTTCGCTCCGCTAATGCTATTGAATTTCGCTCTTCGGGCAGCCTCAAGCGCGCTCTTTCGCATGGAGGCGTTGTCGATATTCGTCCCTCGTCCTACCTCGGCGAATATGACGTTCCCTTTCGGGTCGACGGTGATGTTGATCACGATACGCCCCTCCTCCTGGATCGTATATGCGGGTCTCGGGAGTCCTCCGGCTCCGATTGATCGCCCGTTCAAGTTGAACGATCCGTAGCCTCCTACGCCCTCGTTCTCCCCATGATCCGAATTGCCGAACGGACTGCCTTGGTTGCCGGTGCCATTTGCCGCGTCACCTTGGCTGTTTCCTTCGGCGCTACCCATGCCAAAAGCGCCGGCCACCTTGTTCCGGATAGCCTGCTCTTTTTTGCGACGCTCCTCGGCGATCCGTTTTTTCTCGGCCTCTTCCTTGTGGATCCGTTCTTTCTCCTCTTCCTCCTTGCGCCGTTTCTCGGCCTCTTCTCGCTTACGCTTCTCCTCTTCTTTTTTCTTTTTCGTTTCTTCGATGGAGACGCTTTCCTCCAAGTCTTGCGTGATCAGTTCCTGTTTAGGCGTTTGAGGCTGAGGCTCCGGGGCAGGTGGCGGAGGAGTTGTCGTCTCCTGGGGTGGCTCTTGCCCGGTATATCTGGGCTCAAACTGACCAGCCGCCGCGTCGATGTTCCCGAAGTTGACGAGTACGCCCCCGTCTTCTTCCGGGACCTCGCTCTTCAGTACGGTGAACCAAAGTATCAACAGAATGGCTCCGTGGAAAACCACGGTACCAATCAAGCTGTATATGTCATCCTTGTTCAGTCTCATAATTGTCATTTCTGCGGACGAGTGGCGAGAACCATCTTGAATTTATTCTCGTTCGCTATGTTCAGTATCTTCACGATCTCCTTATAAGGGACAGTCTCGTCGGCATATAGGGCGACGAACATCTCCGGCTCTTTTGCGTAGCTTTCCTGCAAGAACGGCGTGATCTCATCGAATGATACCTGTACCTCCTTTTGTTTCCCGAACGCTACGTAATAATTCAGGTTCGCGTCGATCGTCACCCGGGTAAGCGGTTTCGCCGCTGTCTGCTTTTGCGCTTGTGGTAACGTGACCTTGATGGCGTTGGGAATCACCACGGTCGAGGTTACCATGAAGAAGATCAGCAGCAGGAATATGACGTCCGTCATGGACGCCATGCTGAACGCTTCGTTTACTTTTGTCCTTCTCTTTAAAGCCATAGTGATCTCGTGAGCTTAATTCGCCGGCTCGTTTAACAGGTCCATAAATTCCATCGTGCGTGCCTCCATCTTGTTCACCACGTTATCTACTTGAGACACTAAGTAATTGTAAGCGAACAAGGTGATAATACCCACGACCAAGCCGCCTACCGTAGTAACCAATGCCTCGTATATGCCACCGGATAACAGCGATACATCGACGTTTGTTCCGGCATTGGCCATATCGAAGAAGGCCCGTACCATACCTGTCACCGTTCCCAAAAAGCCGAGCATAGGAGCTCCCGCGGCGGTTGTCGCGATCAAGGGGAAACCTTTCTCTAACTTGGCGACCTCTAGGTTACCTACATTCTCGATAGCCACCAGTACGTCGTTCATCGGGCGACCCAACCGGGAGATCCCTTTCTCGATCATGCGGGCGGCCGGCGTGTTGGTGGATCGGCATAAGTTCAAGGCCGAATCCACTTTTCCCTCATGGATATAATCCTTGATGCGGTTCATGAAATTCTCGTCTTCTTTCCCGGCCCGGCGAATGACAATCAGCCGTTGCACGAAAATATAGATAGCCATCAGGGAAAGCAGGAGCAAGACGACCATGATCCAGCCACCCTTAAACGCTAAGTCAATCACGTTGATTTCTGCTTCCGTCGGGACGGTAACCGCCGTCAGGTCAGGCATTTGCTCTGCCGCCTGCTCTCCCGCGGCTTGAAGTGAAAGTAAAATACTCATTGTTTGATGTAGTTAATTATGTTTTCAGATAGATTGATTATTCAAGCAGGCCCGATAAAGGGCGATGGTCTCTTGCAACCCGTGGTAAAGTGCGTCGCAAATCAAGGCATGGCCGATAGAGACCTCCTCTAACCAAGGGATACTTTTGCTGAAGAACGCCAGGTTCTCCAAGCTGAGGTCGTGGCCGGCGTTGACCCCTAAGCCTAAGTTCTTCGCCAACTGTGCCGCCTCAATGAACGGAGCCACCGCCTTCTCGCGATCCTCCGGGTACATGGTGGCGTAAGGCTCCGTATAAAGCTCCACGCGATCCGTCCCGGTCTTGGCCGCCAGCTCGATGTTGGCGAGATCGGTCCCTACGAAGATCGAGGTGCGGATACCTTGCGATGTAAAGGTGTCCACCAATTCGCAAAGGAAGTCGAAGTTCGCTTTCACGTCCCATCCCGCGTTCGAGGTGATGGCGTCAGGAGCGTCGGGAACCAAGGTCACCTGTGTAGGCTTTACCTTGGATACCAAGTCGATAAACTTGTCGGACGGATAGCCCTCGATGTTGAATTCCGTCCGGATCAGCGGCTTAAGCCCGTAAACGTCGCTATAACGGATATGGCGCTCGTCCGGGCGCGGATGAACCGTGATGCCTTGCGCGCCGAACGCCTCGCAGTCTTGCGCCACCTTGAGCACGTCCGGCACATTGCCACCCCTTGCGTTTCGGATGGTGGCGACCTTGTTAATGTTTACGCTTAAATTAGTCATCGTATATCGTATATCTTTTTTCTTTCACTACTTTTGCAAAAAGTATCGGCAAATTTAGCAGGAATTAGGGAATTAACAGAATAATGTTAGTGAAAGATTTCATAACACGGGAAATTCCGGTGTTAAAAAATTTTGACACGGTTGAGTACGCTTTAAACCTGATGGAAGATTTCAAGCTGAGGCATCTCCCGCTCTTGAACGATAACGCGTATCTCTGTTTGGTGTCGGAGAAGGATCTGCTGGCTATGCCCAACGTATCCGCCACGATAGGGGAGCCGGTCTTGTTCGCCCCCGCTATCCCGGAGTACGGTCATCTGCATCAGGCATTGGCGATGATTACCCGTTATGGCTTGAGCCTGCTTCCCGTGGTTGGGGAGGATGGAGCCTATCGGGGTGCCATTACCCGGGATAGGTTGGTCGATCTCCTCTCCGAGTTGTGCAACGCGGAGGCGGCTGGAAGCGTGATCGTATTAGAGATGATGCCGCAGGACTATTCGCTGACTGACATCGCCCGCCTCGTGGAATCCAACAACGCGCATGTGCTTAATTTGCTGTCGCGGCAGGACAAGGAGACCGGACGCCTGCTCGTTACCCTGAAGATCGACTTGGAGGATGCCTCTCCCGTGATCCGGAGTTTCGAGCGGTTCAATTATACGGTGCTTTACCATTTCATGGAGACGGGGACGGTAGACGATCAGCTGCGCCAACGCATGGATGAGTTGTTATATTATATGAATATGTAAAGAGAGCAAGATACGGGATGAGAGTAGGAATATTTGGGAGTGAATACCAGGTGGAGCGGCAAAGCTTGATCAAGCGGCTGTTCGAGGAGTTGAGGATACGGGAAGCCGAGGTTTACGTGGATCGTTCGTTTTATACGTTCCTGACGGATGCCTTGGACTTTGAGCCTAATATCCAAGGAGTGTTGGAGGGGGATGAGTTCGATCTCGATCTTGCCCTCAGCGTAGGGGGCGACGGTACGTTCCTGCGTACGGCGGCCCGGGTGAACCGACAGGCCATCCCGATCCTGGGGATCAATACGGGGAGATTGGGATTCCTCGCGGATGTAGGCGCCGGAGAGCTGAATGACACGCTCGACGAGATCTTCAAGAACTATTACAAGGTAGAGGAGCGTACCTTGCTTCGCTTGCATACGAAAGACCGGGCGTATAGGGGATATAACTATGCGTTGAACGAGATCGCCGTCTTGAAGCGCGACAGCTCGTCGATGATCATGATACATACCTTCTTGAACGAGGAATACCTTACCTCATACCAGGCCGATGGCTTGGTGGTCGCCACGCCTACCGGTTCCACTGCCTACTCCATGAGCGTGAACGGGCCTATCATCGTCCCGCAGAGCAATAACATCGTCTTGAGCCCCGTCGCCCCGCATTCCTTGAACGTGCGCCCCTTGGTGATCCCGGATTCCGATGTCATCACGCTTCGGGTGGAGAGCCGGAACAAATACTTCCTGATCTCCCTTGACGGGCGATCGGAGATCTTCCCCGCCGGTATCGAGCTGAATATAAGCAAGGCCGATTATACTACCCGGGTAGTCAAGCGATATAACCACACTTTCTACCAGACCTTGCGCGAGAAGTTGATGTGGGGCGCGGATATTCGCATGAAATAACCATTCCTTATCTTTTCTTTCCCGGATGATTGACGGGATACCTTGTCCGGCTCTTCAAGAGCCGGATGGTTCGTCTTGTCCCGAAGTGCCGGGAAGCTGGTCAACTTTTCGGGGAAAGCAGGCCGCCTTTTTCTGATTTGTTGGGGAATGTTTGGATAAATGTAGATTTGGTTTTTGGTAGTTATTATTTTTTCCGGTACTTTCGCGCACAGTTTTCATTAAAATGTGCAATGCGATGTCGATGACGGTTTCCAAGACGCGAGAAATGTTAGTGGATGTGGCCAGGCAATTATTTGCCCGTATGGGGGTTGACAACACGACCATGAACGACATCGCCCAGGCTTCCCGGAAGGGGAGGCGCACGCTATACACCTATTTCAAGAACAAGAACGAGATCTATTTAGCGGTGGTGGAGTCGGAGCTGGATCAGCTGCACCGGACGCTGTTGGACGTGGCGGAGAAGGATCTCCCCGCTGACGAGAAGTTGATGACCTTCATCTATACCCGTCTGGACGCCGTGAAGGCATTGGTGTTCCGTAACGGGACGCTGAGGGCCACCTTTTTCCGTGATATATGGAGAGTGGAGAAGGTGCGCAAGGGATTTGACCAGCGAGAGGTGGAGATCATCAAGGGGATCTTGGACGATGGGGTGAGGGAAGGCGTGTTCAGCATGCCTGACACCGACATCACGGCCTTGGTGCTCCATTACGCGCTGAAAGGCTTGGAGGTACCTTATATCCGCGGGATCATGGGCGACCAGATCAGCCAGCGGATCAAGCGCCGGGATAATGTGATGAATTTGATATACAATGGTATAAAGATAAAATAATCAAACGACACGAAGGATGTTTATAAATGCGACTGGGTTTTATGTACCCGAGGAACGGGTCGATAACCAACATTTTCTGGAATTGAACGGTTTGACGAGCGAGTGGATTGAGCAGCGGACGGGGATTCATACCCGCTCCAAGGCGAGAGAGGATGAGAATATCAATACCATGAGCCTTGAGGCCGTGAAAGATGCCCTCCCTAAATTGCCCTATGATATTACGGAAGTCGATCTGATCGTCTCCGCGTCGTATTCTCCTTATGATACGGTCGCGACAGCCGCGCATCAAGTGCAGCATACCTACATGATCACCGACGCGAAAGCGTTGTATCTCTCCTCCGCTTGCTCCTCATTCCTGAATGCCTTGGAGGTGGTGGAAGGCTATTTCGCCACGGGGAAAGCCTCGAAAGCCTTAGTGCTCTCGGCGGACAAGAACTCGGCTTACTGGAATGAGACCGATCCCAAGGCGGGTCATTTGTGGGGAGACGCCGCCGCGGCCTTTTTCATCTCGAAAGAACGTCTGCGGGAGAGCGACGCCGAGATCTTGGAGGTCTATACGCAGGGACTTGGCTATTTGCCGAAGGCGATGGAGGCCGTCCACCTGCGCCCTCGGCACGGAGGGATCCTTATGCCGGAGGGACGCGACGTGTTCATGCAGGCTTGTACCTATATGCCGAAAAATGTCCTTTTCCTGTTGGAGAAGAATGGCTATACGTTGGATCAACTGACCTATTTCATCGGCCATCAGGCCAATATGCGTATCATGGCGAATATCGCCAAGCAATTGGAGCTGCCGGATGAGAAATTCTTGCACAACATCGAGGAGCTGGGAAATACCGGCTCGGTTAGCTCGGCGTTGGTTTACGCGCAAAATGAGAATATCTTCAAGAAAGACGACCTGATCGCCATCACCGTGTTCGGCGGTGGATACTCGACCGGCGCTTGCTTGATCAAATATTGATAACTAAAAATTGGGGAAGATATGAAACTATTGGAAGGAAAGGTAGCTGTCGTAACCGGGGCTGCCCGTGGTATTGGCAAGGCGATCGCCATGAAGTTCGCCGCTGAGGGAGCGAATATCGCGTTCACGGATTTAGTGATCGACGAGAAGGGCTTGGCTACGCAGGCCGAGATCGAGGCTTTAGGCGTGAAGGCTAAAGGATATGCCTCGAACGCCGCCAACTTTGAGGAGACTCATAACGTGGTGGCCGAGATCGTGAAAGACTTTGGCCGTGTGGATATTCTGGTCAATAACGCCGGCATCACGAAGGACGGCCTGATGATGCGCATGAGCGAGGGGCAGTGGGATGCCGTCTTGAACGTGAACCTGAAATCCGCGTTCAACTTCATCCACGCCTGTACGCCGGTCATGATGAAGCAGCGTGCGGGTAGCATCATCAATATGTCGTCGGTCGTTGGCGTACATGGCAATGCCGGGCAAGCCAACTATTCCGCCTCGAAAGCAGGTATGATCGGCTTGGCGAAATCGGTTGCCCAGGAGTTGGGTTCCCGCGGCATCCGCGCGAACGCGATCGCCCCGGGCTTTATCATTACCGATATGACCGCCCAGCTGTCGGAGGAGGTACGCTCCGAGTGGTGCAAGAAGATCCCCTTGCGTCGTGGCGGTACGGTAGATGATGTGGCGAATATCGCGCTCTTCTTGGCTTCCGATATGTCGTCTTATGTCTCCGGTCAGGTGATCCAGGTTGACGGCGGCATGAATATGTAAGATGGAAGTCGTTTACGAGGATAATCATATTATCGCGGTAAATAAGAATTGCCGCGAGATCGTACAGGGCGACAAGACGGGCGACAAGCCGCTTTCGGACTTGCTGAAGGCGTGGCTGAAAGAGAAATACTGCAAGCCGGGCAACGTGTTTGTCGGCGTGACGCACCGTTTGGACCGACCGGTGAGCGGGATCGTCGTGTTCGCCAAGACGAGCAAGGCGCTCTCTCGCCTGAACGAGATGTTCCGGGATGGATCGGTACATAAGACCTATTGGGCGATCGTGAAGAACCGTCCTCCCCGGGAGGAGGGGGAGCTGGTGAACTGGTTGGTGCGCAATGAGCGGCAAAACAAGAGTTACGCTTACGACTCGGAGCGTCCCGGGGCTAAGAAGGCGATCTTGCGTTATCGGCTGATCGCCAGCTCGGACAATTATTTCTTGCTGGAGATCGACTTGAAGACCGGCCGGCATCACCAGATCCGCTGCCAGCTGGCGAAGATCGGGTGCCCGATCAAGGGCGACTTGAAGTATGGCTTCGATCGCTCGAATAAGGATGGAGGTATCAGCTTGCATGCGCGTAGCGTGGAGTTTATCCATCCCGTATCGAAGAAAGAGATAAGTATCGTGGCCCCGGTACCGGACGATAATTTGTGGAAGGCCTTGTCGGCTGGGTTGTAAACAGGCGTACGCCGATAAGATTGATAAGCGGAATTCCTTCCGGATGAGGTGTGGGGTTTCATTCGGAAGGAATTTTTTTGTTTCTTCGCGATGGGGTTTATTCCTTGAGAGGTGTGGACGTGTTTGCCTGTGCGTGGATTTATTCCACGGATTGGCGGGAGAAAATCCAACTAAAATGTTAATGGATGCGCTAAGAGATCTTGTGTCTGTGAAGTTGTGTTAATAATTGATGCTATGCGATGTGTTGGAACGATTTTTTCAGGAATAAGCGGGAGAATGTAATATACGTAATTTATATAGCGAGCGAATGAGTAGAAAAAGATTGGCGAAAGCACAGGTTATTTTGATCGCTCTTGTCGTTGCGGTGACAGGATGTCGCCAGAAAGAAGAGCAGCAACTACCGATTGTGGTCGTGGATAAGCCGTCCAAGGAGGATGTGCAGATTTATGGGGAATACGTAGGCAGTATCCGGGCCGCCAGTTTCGTGGAAATCCATGCCCGGGTAGAGGGATTCCTGGAGAAGATGTTGTTTGAGGAAGGGAAACGGGTAGAACTCAATGAGCCGCTGTTTATCATAAACTCCGCTCCGTATAGGGCACGTGTGGAGAAGGCGAAGGCTCGTTTGAAAAAGAGCCAGGCGCAAGCGGCCAAGGCCAGACGCGACGTGGAGCGACTGACCCCGCTGTATGAGCAGCACGCCGCCAGCCAGTTGGATCTCGACAACGCGATCGCCGCGTTGGAGGACGCGGAGGCCGACATCGCCATGAACCAGGCTGATCTGGATCAGGCGGAGATGGAATTGAGCTATACTGTGGTGACCTCTCCTTTGGCGGGGAATATCAGTGAGCGCTTCGTGGATGTAGGGGCGTTGGTGGGCCCGGGATTGAACTCTAAGTTGGCGGCGGTGGTGAAGAGCGATACCGTCCTTGTGGATTTCAAGATGACCGCCCTTGATTACTTGCGTGCCGAGCGCCGCAACGTGCGCTTCGGGGAGCGGGATACGACACGTTCCTGGCAGCCTACCGTGACGGTCACTTTGGCTGATAATTCGGAATATCCGGTGAAAGGTATCGTTGACTTCGCGGATCCATCGGTGGATCCCCAGACAGGAACCTTCGGTGTCCGCGCCGAGTTGCCTAATCCTAACCAGAAATTGTTGCCCGGGCAGTTCACGAAAGTGAAGCTCTTGCTCGACGTGCGCGAGCGTTCGATCGTGGTTCCTCGCAAGGCTTTGTCAATCGAGAAGGGAGGAGCTTTTATCTACATTATCCGTCGTGATGACGTGGCGGAGAAACGTTTCGTGCAGATCGGCCCTGAGATCGGGAATAAGGTCGTGATCGAGCGTGGTTTGGGCGAGAACGAGCGTGTCGTGGTGGAAGGCTATCATAAACTGGTTCCCGGCGTTAAGGTGCATGCCGTTGACGCGGACGACGAGAAGGCGATCCAGAAGCTAAGAGAGGAGGAGGAAGGATGAAACCAGGATTTTTCATAGATCGTCCGGTCTTCTCGACTGTCTTGTCAGTCTTGATCGTGATTGTCGGGCTGATCGGGTTGGTATCGTTGCCGATCGACCAGTATCCGCAGATTACCCCGCCCGTGGTGAAGATCAGCGCCTCCTATCCGGGAGCGAGCGCATTGACCGTATCCCAAGCGGTGGCGACACCGATCGAGCAAGAGCTGAACGGGACTCCGGGTATGATTTATATGCAAAGTAGCAGTTCCAATTCGGGAAATTTAAATATTACTGTTACCTTTGATGTCTCGACAAACGCGGATTTGGCGGCAGTCGAGATACAAAACCGGGTGAAATTGGCGGAAAGCCGTTTGCCCGCCGAGGTGATCCAGAACGGTATCTCTATCGAGAAGCAGGCTCCCAGCCAGTTGATGACGTTGAGCTTGATGTCGGACGACCCGAAGTTTGATGAGATTTATTTGAGTAACTTCGCTACGATTAATGTGCTGGACGTGCTGCGGCGTATTCCCGGTGTGGGACGTGTGTCGAATATCGGTAGCCGTTATTACGGTATGCAGATCTGGGTCTATCCGGATCGCTTGGCGAATATGGGCTTGACCGTGAAGGATCTGCAGGATGCCTTGAAGGATCAGAACCGGGAATCGGCGGCGGGCGAGTTAGGCAAGCAGCCGGTTCTTGACGTGGATATAACCCTGCCGATCACGGCTCCCGGTCGTTTGTCAACTGTCGAGGAGTTCGAGGACATCGTGATCCGGGCCAATCCGGACGGGTCGATCGTCCGTATGAGCGATGTGGCTCGGGTGTCGTTGGAGGCATCCTCATATTCCACGGAGAGTGGTATCAATGGTAAGAACGCCGCTATCTTGGGAATTTATATGTTGCCAGGGGCGAATGCCTTGGAGGTGGCCGAGAATGTGAAGAACGCCATGAAGGAGATCAGCCAGAATTTCCCGGAGGGTCTGGAATATAACTTTCCTTTCGATATGACGGAGTACATCTCCCAGTCGATCCATGAGGTTTATAAGACTTTATTCGAGGCGTTATTCTTGGTCGTGCTGGTGGTGTTTCTCTCGTTGCAAAACTGGCGTGCCGCATTAATCCCTACGATCGCCGTGCCGATCTCCTTGATCGGGACATTCGGATTCATGTTGGTTTTTGACTTCTCCTTGAATATGCTGACTCTTTTAGGCTTGATCCTGGCGATCGGTATCGTGGTGGACGATGCGATTGTCGTGGTCGAGAATGTGGAACGTATCATGGAAGAGGAGCATCTGACGGCTCGTGAAGCTACGCATAAGGCCATGAAAGAGCTGTCGGGAGCCTTGATCGCGACCTCGATGGTCTTGGCCGCCGTGTTTGTCCCGGTGAGTTTCCTTGGAGGCATCACGGGATTGCTCTATCGCCAGTTCTCTATTACGATCGCGGTGTCGGTGATCTTGTCTACGGTGGTTGCCTTGACGTTAAGTCCGGCGATGTGCGCGATCATCTTACGCCCGTCACATACGAAAAAGCCGCTGCTATTCCGTTGGATCAATTATTGGTTGGCTAAGGGAAACAGGCGTTATTCCTCCTTGTTACGTATCGCTATCTCCAATCCTCGGCGGATATTGGCTGGTTTTGGGATGGTGTTGGTATTCATCTTCGTGCTGAATCGTGCCTTGCCGACCAGTTTTATCCCCGAAGAGGATCAAGGATTCTTCTATGTGGAGCTGGAGATGCCGGAAGGTACGACATTAGAGCGCACACGTGAAGTGACGAATCGGGCGATCGACTATCTGGATCACCATCCTGCCGTGGCTTATGTGCAGAATCTGACCGGTAGTAGTCCGAGAGTGGGTACGAACCAAGGACGGGCTACCTTGACGGTTATCCTGAAACCTTGGGAGGAGCGCAAGGCTTCAGGCATGAAAGTGGAGGATGTGATGGCGGATGCCCGCAAGGAATTCTACTATTATCCGGAGGCGAAAGCCTACGTGAATCGTCCGCCCGTGATCCCCGGATTAGGAGAGAGTGGCGGATTGGAGATGCAGTTGGAGGCTCGCGGTGATGCCAGTTGGGATAATTTGGTGAACGCTACGGATACCTTCCTTCATTACGCCTCGCTCGCTCCAGAGATCCAGAGCGTCTCGTCGGCGATGCAGAGCGAGATTCCACAATTATATTTCGACGTGGATCGCGACCAAGCGAAGTTCTTGGGCATTCCGCTTTCTGATATTTTCTCGACCATGAAGGCCTATTTGGGCTCTGTTTATGTGAACGACTTCAATATGTTCAACCGTATTTACCGGGTTTATATCCAAGCTGAGGCACCTTACCGGGCGACCCGGGATAACTTGGACCTTTTCTTTGTGCGTAGCAAGGACGGGGCGATGGTTCCGTTGACGGCTTTGGGCACGGTACAATACACGACCGGTCCCGGTACGATCAAACGTTTCAATATGTTCTCGACAGCATCGATTAACGCCGTGGCAGCCCCGGGTTATAGTACGGGCGACGCGATGGCGGCGATGGAGCGGATCGTGCGGGAACATTTACCGGAGAATATCGGATTGGAGTGGAGCGGTCTTTCTTATCAGGAGAAGCAAGCCGGCGGACAGACCGGTATGGTTCTGGCGTTGGTCTTCTTGTTCGTGTTTCTTTTCTTGGCGGCTCAGTACGAGAGCTGGATCGTACCGATCGCCGTGCTGCTTTCCTTACCGGTGGCTACGTTGGGCGCTTACTTAGGGATCTGGGTCACCGGACTGGAAAACGACATCTATTTCCAGATCGGCTTGGTCACCTTGATCGGTTTGGCGGCGAAGAACGCCATCCTGATCGTTGAGTTCGCCAAGGTACAGGTGGATCATGGAGTGGAGGTGGTGAAGGCCGCCATCCATGCCGCCCAGATGCGTTTCCGGCCTATCTTGATGACTTCGTTAGCTTTTGTGCTGGGTATGCTCCCGATGGTGATGGCTTCCGGGCCGGGGTCGGCCTCCCGCCATAGTATCGGTACGGGTGTATTCTTCGGAATGTTGGTGGCGATCACGGCCGGTATCGTCTTGGTTCCCTTTTTCTTCGTGTTGATCTATAAGTTGAGGCGGAAGATCCGGATGGATCGCATCGTGAATCGGGAGGTGGTTGTCCGTAGGAAAGAGATGGTGACTTCCATGTTACAGAGAATCAAAAACAGATGATTATGATGATGAAGAGAGGTGTTATTATATGCTTTTCCGTGATTTGCTGCGCGGTTGTGCTTTCCTCCTGCAAGATCGGTAAACGATACGCTCGTCCGGACTTGAACTTGCCAGGTCGGATAGAGGCGAATACCGATACGTTGGATACGACTTCGGTGGAGGGTATCGCCTGGGAGAGCCTGTATGCCGACGATACATTGAAGGAACTGATCGCGAAAGCGTTGGAGAACAATAAGGATATGAAGATCGCCGCCGCTCGTATCAAGGAGATGATGGCCGCCAAGCGAATATCTTTCGCCAATATGCTGCCCGAGGTAGGGGCGAGGATCTATGCGGAGAAGGAACGGTTGAATTACGGGGGCGACGAGCCGAAGCCCGATCCGGAGTCGGGAGCCAAGCTGACCTTCTCGTGGGAAGTGGATCTATGGGGCAACCTTAGATGGGCGAACGAGGCGGCTATCGCCTCGTATATGGCGACCGTGGAAGGACAGCGTGCCTTGAGGCTGACGATCGTAGCCGAGGTCGCTTCCAATTATTACGAGCTTTGCGCGTTGGATCAGGAGTTGTCGATCGTGCAACAGACCTTGGAGGCCCGGAGAGAGGGCGTGCGGTTGGCGAAGTTGCGGTATGAGGGTGGACTTACCTCCGAGACCTCTTATAACCAGGCCTTGGTGGAGTTGGCCCGTACTGAGACCCTGATCCCTTCGTTGGAGCGGCAGATCAAGATCAAGGAAAGTGACCTTAGCCTGCTGCTTGGCGAATATACGGGAGATATACCCCGCGGGCTTTCCTTGAGCGACCAGCGTCTGCCGGATAGCTTGCCGGTGGGCTTGCCCTCCTCGTTGCTGGAACGGCGTCCGGATATGCGTCAGGCGGAATATCGCTTGCGTGCGGCGAACGCGAGGGTCGGCGTCGCGCAGACGAACCTGTTCCCCAAAATTACCCTGACTGGCTATTATGGCTTCGAGAGTGATGAGCTGAGTTCCTTGTTGAAGAGCCCGGCCGGCTATATTTTGGGAAATCTTGTGCAGCCGATATTCGCGATGGGGAAGAACCGGGCGAAGGTGAAGGCGGAGAAAGCCCGGTATGAGCAGGAGGTATATGCCTACGAGAAGAGCGTACTGATCGCTTTCAAGGAGGTGAACAACGCGATCGTCACCGCTCGGAAAGTGAAAGAGATCCGGTCGTCAATGGAGAATCTGGAAAGCTCGGCCCGGAAGTATCTGGAACTTGCCCAGTTGCAATATATTAACGGAGTCACCAGCTACATGGATGTATTGGATGCGCAACGTGGTTTGCTGGAGGCGCAGATCGGGTTGAACGACGCTGTCTTGTCTGAGTTGCTCTCGATCGTCAATTTATATAAGGCGCTCGGGGGAGGATATTGATGAAGATGCCCCCCGGCTTCGTGCCGGGGGGTCTTGGATGTCGGCGATCAGTGGATTGATGGTTCTATATGAAGAACCCTCCGCTGGTCGCCGGTATTTTTGTTTAGGGACGTTTTATCGATTTATGCCGAAATTTCTCATTATCTTTGCCCAACTAATACGTAAAATATGCCGTTGAATTTACAGAAGAACCTGCCCGCCATCGAGCTGTTGAAGAAGGAGCATATCTTCGTGATGGACTCGCTGCGCGCCTCTACGCAGGACATACGCCCGTTGAGGGTCGTGGTGCTGAACCTGATGCCCCTGAAGATCACCACGGAGACCGATTTAGTCCGCCTGCTCAGCAACACGCCTTTGCAGGTAGAGCTCGATTTCATGAAGATCAAGGGGCATACGCCGAAGAATACGCCTATCGAGCATATGCGGGAATTCTATAAGGATTTTGATGAGATGGCGGATGATTTCTACGACGGCATGATCGTGACGGGCGCTCCGGTGGAGCAGATGCCGTTCGAGGAGGTGACTTATTGGGATGAGGTGACCCGCATTTTCGACTGGGCCCGTACTCACGTAACCTCTACCCTCTACATCTGCTGGGCGGCTCAGGCGGGACTATATCATTTTTATGGCGTGCCTAAATATCCGTTGCCCTCGAAGATGTTCGGCATATTCCGGCATTCCTTGCGCGAGCCGTTCGTGCCGATCTTCCGCGGGTTCGACGATGAGTTCTTCGTGCCTCACAGCCGGCATACGGAGATCCGCAGGGAGGATATTCTCAAGATCCCCGAGTTGACCCTGTTGTCGGAGAGCGAGGAGTCAGGTGTTTATATGGTGATGGCTCGGGGTGGCCGGGAATTCTTTATCACTGGGCACTCGGAGTATTCCCCCTATACCCTGAACGATGAATATATGCGGGATCTGGGCAAGGGATTGCCGATCGAGAAGCCGCGTAATTACTATCGCAATGACGATCCCGCCCAAGGCCCCGTGGTTCGTTGGCGGGGACACGCCAACCTGCTCTTCACCAATTGGTTGAATTATTATGTATATCAGGAAACCCCGTTCCATCGGGAAGACATCAAGAATTTGGGAGATCTGTAAATGAGGACTGAGGCTCGCCCGATCGAACTGTTGTCGCCGGCAAAGGATCTGACCTGCGGTAAGGAGGCGATCCTGCATGGCGCTGACGCGGTGTATATAGGAGCCCCGAGATTCAGCGCACGTGCCGCCGCGGGGAATACGCTGGATGATATTCGGGAACTTTGCGATTTCGCTCATCTCTACTCGGCTCGTATCTATGTGGCCTTGAACACGATCCTGAGAGACGAGGAACTGGGGGAGGTGGAGCGGATGATCCGGAGATTGTATGAGGCGGGCGTGGATGCCTTGATCGTGCAGGATATGGGGATCACCCGGATGGATCTGCCGCCTATCCCGCTGCACGCCAGCACGCAGATGGACAACCGTACGCCGGAGAAGGTCCGTTTCTTGGAAGAGGTCGGCTTCTCGCAGGTCGTCTTGGCGAGAGAATTGTCGTTGAACCAGATCCGTGCGGTCGCGGAGCGGGCAACCGTCCCCTTGGAAGTGTTCGTGCATGGGGCGCTATGCGTGAGTTACAGTGGGCAATGTTACCTGAGCGCCGCGATGAGCGGACGGAGCGCTAACCGGGGCGAGTGTGCCCAATATTGCCGTCTGCCCTATGATCTGGAGGACGCCCGGGGAAAGACGATCGTATCACGTAAGCATTTGCTCTCCTTGAAAGATATGAATCGGGGAGATTATATAGAAGAGTTGCTCGATGCGGGCGCTTCGTCGCTCAAGATCGAGGGGCGCCTGAAGGATGTCTCTTACGTGAAGAACGTGACGGCCTGGTATAGGAAGAAGATAGACGCTATCTTGGCTCGTCGCCCGGAGTACGTGAGGGCATCCGCGGGTACAAGTACCTTCACTTTTGAGCCCGTGGCGGAAAAGAGCTTTAACCGGGGATTCACCCCGTTCTTCCTGCATGGGCGTACGAAAGAGATCACCAGCTTCGATACGCCGAAGTCGCTGGGTGAGCCGGTAGGTACGGTGAAAGAGCTGAAGGGGAACTCGTTTACGATAGCCGGGCTGAAGACCTTGAATAACGGGGATGGTCTCACCTTTTTCAACGAGCGGGGTGAGTTAGAAGGATTTCGGGTAAACCGGGTGGAGGCGAACCGGATCTTCCCCTTGGATCGCCCGGCGATCCGTCTGCGGATACCCTTGTTCCGCAATGTGGATCAGGAATTTGAGCGACTGTTATCCAAGCCTTCCGCTGAGCGTAAGCTCGCCTTGCGTATGGAGTGGGGGGATAATGCCTTCGGTTTCTCCTTGTCGCTGACCGATGAGACGGGAGCGAGGGTCACGATCACCCAGCCATTCGAGAAAGAGCTCGCCCGCCGTGATCAGGCGGATAATATCCGCGCGCAATTATCGAAATTGGGGAATACCCCCTTTGAGGTGGAGGCGGTCGAGATCTCGATGATGGATAACTGGTTTGTCCCTTCCTCCTTTTTGGCGGAGATGCGGCGGAAAGGAGTGGAGGCGCTGTTGGCGGCGAGACGTATCCGTTATCGCCGCGAAGAGACTCGCTGGGATCAGGTACGGGTGAAGGCGGAGAAGGCCGTTTTCCCTGAAAAGGAGCTTACCTACTTAGGTAATGTCTCCAATCAGGAGGCGAGGCGTTTTTATGAGTCGCATGGGGTAAATAAGGTAGAAGAGGCCTTCGAATGGTCTCCCCGAGAGGGGGTTCCCCTGATGTTCTCGAAGCATTGCCTACGGTATAGCATGGGTTGGTGCCCCACCTTCCAGAAGCGACGATCCCCCTATGAGGAGCCTTTTTATTTAAGGTATAAGGATATGCGCCTGCGATTGCGGTTCGATTGCAAGAATTGCCAGATGCTTGTCTATGCGGACGAGTGAACGATCGCCCGTTTCCCTTGGATCAAAGCTGTGCTTCCAGCCATCTCATATATGCGTTCGCCCGTTCGGTATCTTCCGCCGCCGGGCTCCAGGGAGCTAAGTCTTCCGGAGCCAATGGAGAGAATGGCCCTCGCTTGATCTCATAGATCACGGTCGCGGGCTCGATCACCAGCAACCCATGCCAAACGCCCGCCTCTATCTCGGCACCGTACATCCCCTCTTGAGGGGCGAGGATCGTGGTTTTCGTGATCTTCCCCGTGTCGTCGAACAGGAAAAGGGCCACTTTCCCCCGTAGCAGCAGGAAGATCTCCTCTTTAGCCGGGTTGGAATGGCGATGAGGGCGGATATAGCTACCCGGTTCCATCGCGTTCAGCAGTCGGTTGATGGGATCGTCTAACCGTTCGTGGAAGTTATGATTCATCCGTAAACGGGGAGAGCACAGCGCTTTTTCCCGGGTCTCGTCTAAAAGGCTTTCGCTAATGATTTTCATCGTATCTGTATCTTTTTAAGGCGAATGTACAAAAAATTTTTGTTGAGATATGTTCTGTTTTTTCGTATATTTGTGAATTGAACATTCTCATGGATGAATTGACCGCATGAAAGCCACTCCTTTATATGGATTGCTGCTTCTCCTGTTGGCGTTATGCGCCGGCTGTTCCTCGATGGGCAGAAAGGAAAAGAAATTTGTCATAGGGGTATCCCAATGCTCGATGGCTGACGTGTGGCGTCAGGCGATGATAAGCGATATGGAGGTGGAGGCTTCCAACCATGAGGAGATCGAGCTGATCGTGAGCGATGCCGCGCTTGATAATCGTACCCAGATACGTCAGATCAAGAATTTCATCAAGAGGAAGGTGGATTTGTTGATTATATCCCCCAACGAGTCGGAGGCGCTTACGCCTGTCGCGGTGGAGGCTTATCGTGCGGGGATCCCGACGATTATCCTGGATCGTAAGATCAAGAGCGATGAATATACGACGTACATCGGGGCGGACAATTACGAGATTGGCCATTCCGTGGCGATGTATGTCAATTCGTTGCTCGATGGGGAGACGACGATCCTTGAGCTTTGGGGGCGGAGAGGTTCCTCTTCCGCCGAGGAGAGGCATCAGGGCTTTAGGGATGCCTTGTCCTTAGATCCAGCCGTGACGGTGAGGAGCTTAGACGGCAATTGGTCGTACGAGGAGGCTTTCGGGAAGCTATCTTCTTTTCCTTCCCCGGAAGAGATTGATATTGTGTTTGCCCATAACGACAGGATGGCCTTGGCCGCCCGCGACGCGATAGAGAGACGGGATACCGCCTTGGTGAACCGTATCCATTTTGTCGGGGTGGACGGGCTCTTGGGGGATGGACTGGGTGTTGAGTCGGTGGCGCGAGGGAAGCTGGATGCCTCCTTCTATTATCCTACAGGGGGCGGAGTGGCGATCAAGGTGGCTTGGCTGATCTTGAGCGGGGAGCCATTCTCGAAGCGATATACCTTGAACACAGCCATGATTGATAAGACGAACGCAGGTACATTATATTTACAATCGGATCGGTTGACGGAGTACCAACGGCAAATCGAGAAGCAAAGACTGCATTTGTCACGGCTACTCTCCAGATATGATTTCCTGTATAGCTCGTTGATTATCATCCTTACGCTGGCTGTATTGTTGGGTGGTTCCGCCATTTATATGGTCTATACGATCCGGAAGATCCGGCATCAGAACCGTTTGCTGAACGAGCGTAACCAACAGATCCAGCGACAAAAGGAGGAACTGTCTGTGGCGAATCGCCGGATCGAGCAGGTGACCGCCCAAAAATTGCAGTTCTTCACGAATGTCTCCCATGAGATCAAGACGCCCTTGACCTTGATTCTTGGCCCGCTGAACAAGATCGTTCAAGAGGCCTCGGCCGACAATTTCTCGGATGACATCCGCATTGTCAAGAAAAATGCGGAGCGCCTGAAGCGTGTGATCGATCAATTGCTGGATTTCCGCAAGATCGAGAGCAATAAGATGGGGCTGAGGGTAAGCCAGACAGACTTGGTCGCCTTTATCCAGGACGTGAGATCCTATTTCAATGGCTTGGCTCAGAGTAAACAAATTGAGTATTCTTTCATCCATCCGATGGATTCCCTCTTGGTCTGGGTGGATATGGACAAGATGGAGAAGATCTTGACGAACTTATTGTCGAACGCGTTTAAGTTTACCCCGGATCAGGGCCGGATTACGATCCGTCTGTGGGAAGAGGATGCGGATGCCTTTATCGCGGTCGAAGACAATGGCGAAGGGATTCCGCCCGAGAATCTGTCGTCTGTTTTCGAGCGTTTTTTCACGAGCGGCAAGGACTATTCCTCGGGTACGGGGATTGGCTTGCATCTGACCCGTGAGTTCGTGCTGATGCATAAGGGTTCTATCCAAGTGGAGAGCGAGCCGGGCAAGCGAACCGTCTTTACCGTCCGTGTCCCGAAGGGGAGATCCCATTTCGATGAATCTTGCGTTTTTGTTTCGAGCGCGACCGAATTGTCCTCTGGGGTGGCAAGCCTAGATACATCCAAGGTCAAGGCTACCCTAAGCCGTCGCTATGACTACACGATCCTTGTGGTGGAGGATGATTTTGACATCCGCTCTTATCTGGAACATGAGTTGTCTGCCAATTTTCGTGTGCGGGTGGCCGAGAATGGCCTGCAAGCCGTGGATATTTTATTAAAGGAGAATATCTCCTTGGTCATTACGGACGTGATGATGCCTGAGATGAACGGCTTTGAGCTTTGCCGAAGGGTAAAATCGGACATGGCGCTGAGCCATATACCGGTGATCCTTCTTACGGCACTTACCGACGATAGCCTCCGGTTGTATGGGGTAGATGAGGGAGCGGATGAGTATATCCAGAAACCTTTCCTCGTGGAGTTCGTGAAACTTCGAGTCATCAAGTTGCTGGAAGAGCGGAACCGATTACGAGAACTGTTCTTGAAGGATTATCAGTCTCCCGCCGCTTCCTCGACGGAGAGTATAGGGAATGTCAAGGGAATGGATAGCCTGTTTATGCGAAAATTTATCGCCCTTATCGAGGAAAAGTATAGTGATCCTGATTTTAGCATCGAGAAAGGAAGCGAGCGATTAGGGTTGTCGAGGGTACATCTCTACCGGAAGGTGAAAGAGGTCTCGGGGATTACGCCTACCGACTTCCTGCGCGATTATCGATTGAAGAAGGCCTCAGCCTTGCTGCGTCAGAAGACTTCCACGATCAGCGAGGTAGCGTATGCCACGGGATTCAGCTCGCCCGCCTATTTCTCGAAGTGCTTTAAGGCAGTCTATAACATAACTCCTACCGAATTCATGGATTCCGTGGAATAAACGCCTCCTTTGTACGGATGTTACATACCGGTAACTTCCGTGATATTCCTTTGTAAAAGAAACATTCATGTAACGAGTTTGATTTATCTTGTAGCGATAGTTATCGTTGCCTGTTACATGATGAGCTATTTTCGCGGTATCAGATTTGAGAGACGAACGAAAGTGGATTGATCATCATGGAACGAACAGTAGATATGAATCGGAAACCGATCGTGGTTGGTGTCGGGGAATTGTTATGGGATATGCTGCCTTCCGGGAAGAAAGCCGGTGGGGCTCCTGTCAATTTCGTGTATCACGCTTCCTGTTTAGGGGCGGAAGGATACGCTATCAGCGCGGTTGGAAATGATGAGTTAGGGCGTGAGATCTTAGAGGAGTTAGACAAGAATCACATCCGCCATATGGTGGAGAAAGTGCCTTATCCCACGGGTACGGTCCAAGTGGACCTGAAGGATGGGATCCCTACCTACACGATAAAAGAAGGAGTGGCGTGGGATCATATACCACTCACCTCTGCCGCTATCGATTTGGTGGAGAAGGCGGACGCGATCTGTTTCGGGACATTGGCGCAACGTTCCCGCCAGTCGAGGGAGACTATCCAGTCTATCTCATCGTTCGCCCCGAAAGACGCCTATTTGTTGCTGGATATTAATCTCAGGCAGCACTATTATACAAAGGAATTGATCGAGGAATCGCTCTATTTGGCCAATGTCTTGAAGGTAAACGACGAGGAATTGGTCGTGCTTAGAGAGATGTTTGGATTGGAAGGTCCGGAACTTGAGGTAGCCCATTGGTTCATGGAGCGTTATGGCTTACGGATGTTCGTGTTGACGGCGGGAGCTTCCCATAGTACGGTCTACACGAAAGAGGAGACCTCTACCATGCCAACCGCTAAAGTCCAGGTGGTAGATACGGTTGGGGCGGGCGATTCCTTCTCCGGGGCGCTGATAACCTCGCTTTTGCAGGGTAAATCCTTGGCCGAGGCCCATCGGTTCGCGGTCGATACGGCGGCGTTCGTGTGTTCCCGTGAAGGGGCTTGGCCTGTGTACGGCAAATAAATATTCTTTTATCATATGTGTTTAGATGTTTTTAAGTTTACAGTTGTTTTATGCTGGTGTTAATCTTAAGGCAAAAAGATCATTAGGTTCAAAAAAGAGGCAAAAAGAAAGTGAGATGGTTTTAGGTTAGGTTAGATTAGATTGGTGAAAGAAGCTCGGCTGTTGAAGTCGGGCTCTTTTTTTATCCGTGTTTGTGGAGCCGAGGCATAATGAACGATCCCGCTTCCTCTCAGTTCTCCTGAGAGGAAGCGGGATCTGTTTCTTGGAAAGAGTCCGCTGGATGGCGACTACCCTTTCTTTATCCTATTGGATGAGATTCCGGGATCAATAAGCTCTCTCTAACAACCAAGCGTCCTGGAAGTTGGGAGCGTATTTCGCCTTGATCGCGTCGCGGCTGTCGGCTGCGTCGGCCTTGTTGTCGAAGCTGGCCACGATCACGCGCAACATACCTTGCTCGTTCTCACCCAGCACGGCGTTGTAACCATCATTCTGCATCCGCTCTTTCAGCGCGTAGGCGTTTGTCTTATTCTTGAAGCTGCCGACAACGACACTGTAACGCTTCAAGCGGCTGGCGTCTTCTCCTTGAGCCGCATTGATCCGTTCCGTACGAGTGGCGGCCGAGGAGGTCCTGGGTTTAGATACCGGGGCTACTTCCACTACGTCATCCTCTGCTTCCACTGCGGTTACAGGGGCTGTCGATTCCTTTTCTTTGGCTTGTTCGTAAGCAGCCTTGTACGCGCTCTGTTTAGGTTTACACGAGCCGAGTGATAAAATCATACATATAGCGGCTCCAAATAACCAAATCTTGTTCATACTGTTTCGTTCTTAGTAATTTATTCGTATCGCGAAGATATAAATTATAATTAGTATTTTCGCACGCGTTTTGTAATATATTTAGTGATATTGGTATGAATAAATCAATCGGAACAATGATTATGGCGACATCTTTGCTGGTTGGAGCATGTGGTTTGGACAAAGGGGAACAGGCGGCGACTTCCGCCGGAGCCCCGTTGATCGGAAAGTCGGATATCCAGCTCAAGGACGGTCGCCTCACGCCGGAGGCCTTGTGGGCTATGGGGCGCATCGGGGGAATGAATGTGTCTCCCGACGGGAAGAGAGTGGTATATTCGGTGGCATATTATAGCGTGCCGGAGAACAAGAGTAACCGTGAGATCTTCGTGATGAACACGGATGGATCGGACAACAAGCAGGTCACGCGTACCGGATTCTCCGAGAACGGGGCCGTGTGGATCAAGGGGGGATCCAAGATCGCCTTCTTGAGCAACGAGAGCGGAAGCAGCCAGCTATGGGAGATGAATCCCGACGGGACCGGGCGTAAACGCCTATCCGATCTCGATAAGGATATAGAGGGATTCGCCTTCTCGCCTGACGGAAAGAAGGTGTTGCTTATCGCTCAGGTGAAGACCGTGGATAGCACGGTGGATAAGTATCCCGACTTGGACAAGGCGACGGGCGTGATCGTGACGGACTTGATGTACAAGCATTGGGATGAGTGGGTGACGACAGCCCCGCATCCTTTCGTGGCGGATTTCGATGGCTTGTCTGTCTCTAACCCGGTGGACATCATGGAAGGGGAGCCTTACGAGAGCCCGATGAAACCTTTCGGAGGCATCGAGCAACTGGCTTGGAACACCACGTCGGACAAGATCGCCTATACCTGCCGGAAGAAGGTAGGGAAAGCGTACGCGATCTCAACCAATTCCGATATTTATCAGTATGACTTGAAGACGGGGGAGACCGTCAATTTGACCGAGGGTAATATGGGATACGATACGAATCCCGTCTATTCGCCCGATGGGAAGAGCCTCGCTTGGCTGAGCATGGAGCGGGATGGCTATGAGTCGGACCAGAATCGCCTGATGGTGATGGATCTGGCTACGGGTGAGAAGTCGTTCGTGAGCAAGGACTTCGACTCCAACGTGGATTCTTATTGCTGGAGCGCGGATTGCGCACGGCTCTATTTCACCGGCGTATGGCATGGCGAGACGCAAGTGTATGAGATCGACTTGGCGAATGGGAACAAGATTTCCCCGCTGACCGAGGGGATGTATGATTACGCGTCGGTGGCTCTCTTGGGGAACGACCGGCTGATCGCCCAACGGCACTCCATGAGCATGGCCGATGAGCTGTACGCGATCGACCTGGCGGGCGAGCGTAAGGTGACACAGCTGACCTTCGAGAACAAGCATATATACGATCAGTTGACGATGGGCAAGGTGGAAGGCCGCTGGATGACCACCACCGACGGCAAGCGGATGCTTACCTGGGTGATCTATCCGCCGCATTTCGACCCGAGCAAGAAGTACCCGACGCTGCTCTTCTGCGAGGGCGGCCCGCAAAGCCCTGTCAGCCAATTCTGGTCGTATCGCTGGAATATGCAGATCATGGCGGCCAACGATTATATCGTGGTAGCCCCCAATCGCCGCGGCTTGCCGGGATTCGGCATGGAGTGGAACGAGGCGGTCAGCGGCGATTATGGCGGCCAGTGCATGAAGGATTACTTCACGGCGATCGACGAGATGGCGAAGGAGCCTTACGTGGACAAGGATCGCTTAGGCTGCGTGGGAGCGAGCTTCGGCGGATTTTCCGTCTATTGGCTGGCCGGACATCACGACAAGCGCTTCAAGGCATTCATCGCTCACGACGGTATCTTCAACATGGAGATGCAATACTTAGAGACCGAGGAGATGTGGTTCGCCAACTGGGATATGGGTGGCGCTTATTGGGAGAAGCAGAACGCCACGGCTCAACGCACCTTCGCCAACTCGCCTCACCTGTTCGTGGATAAGTGGGACACGCCTATCCTGTGTATCCACGGCGAGAAGGATTACCGTATCCTCGCCAACCAGGGGATGGCGGCCTTCAACGCCGCCGTGCTCCGGGGGGTACCGGCGGAGCTGCTGATCTATCCGGACGAGAACCATTGGGTGCTGAAACCCCAGAACGGTATCCTGTGGCAACGTACCTTTTTCGAGTGGCTGGATAAGTGGCTGAAAAAGTAACCCCGTGTTTTTGAGAGATCATCCCCTTGTTTCCCCGGAAGCAAGGGGATCTTTTTTGTGATTCCATCACTTTTTTTGATGGCATCATCGATTAAATTGATCGAATATTTGTTGCCTTCTCGGATAGTCTCATTAAATTCGCGTACAACCAATAAAAAATTAGCGATATATTATGAAGAAGAAATGGATTTGCACCGTATGTGGTTACGTGCACGAAGGGGATGAGGCTCCCGATTTTTGCCCTCAATGTAAACAACCGAAGAGCAAATTCAAGGAACTGGTAGAGACGGAAGGCGCCTTGAAGTTCGTTGACGAGCACGTGTTAGGCGTGGCTAAGGGTGTTGATCCCGTTATCCTCGAAGGATTGAACGCTCATTTCACGGGTGAGTGCACCGAGGTGGGTATGTACTTGGCGATGAGCCGTCAGGCCGATCGCGAGGGCTATCCCGAGATCGCCGAGGCTTTCAAGCGTTATGCTTGGGAGGAGGCTGAGCACGCCGCTAAGTTCGCTGAATTGCTGGGTGATGTCGTTTGGGATACGAAGACGAACCTGAAGAAGCGTATGGAGGCTGAGGCCGGCGCTTGCGAGGACAAGAAGCGTATCGCTACCTTGGCTAAGCAACAGAATCTGGACGCTATCCACGACACCGTACACGAGATGTGCAAGGACGAGGCTCGTCACGGAAAAGGTTTCGAGGGATTATACAACCGTTATTTCAAGAAATGAGAAAGCCGATCGGCTTGATTTTGAGGGGCATGCCAAAAGGGATGCCCTTTCTTATTGAACTCGCAGAAAAAATGTGCCCCAAAAAGGTTTATGAATCCATATTTTTTGCGTACTTTTGCGCCAGCAAAAAGGAAAGATGCCGGAGTGGTCGATCGGGCCGCACTCGAAATGCGGTGAACGGGTAACTGTTCCCAGGGTTCGAATCCCTGTCTTTCCGCTGAACATACTGGACAGAAATGGTCAGTAAACGGACAAAAAGCTACAAGTCATTGATTTGTAGCTTTTTTTATTACCCCAAAGACCTACTTCCAAGACTTCAAAAGTACCGAACAAGACAGAGCAACGTTACTAAATCGTTACCTATTCGCCACCGGACAAAAGCGGTAACGAATTGTCTTAAAATGACCTGATAATGACCTTATTAGTCCACTGGCTGCATAACTCAAAACAAAAAGTAAAAAGTAATTTTGCAACGACTAAAAACAGTGAGTTATGAAATCAACATTCCGGGTACTATTTTACCTAAAGAAAGGTTCAGAGAAGAAGAACGGTGAAGTCATGATTATGGCACGTATCACTATTGATGGCAAGCTATGCCAGTTCAGTACGAAGCAAAGCATCCTTCCTAATAATTGGAGCGTGGCATCGGGTAAAGCAAAAGGCAAGGATGCGGGAAAGATAAATGCCTTGTTGGACGACATACGTTCTGCCCTAAATACCATTTATCATGAAATGCAACGGCGAGATAACTATGTTACCGCAGAGAAGGTCAAGAACGAGTTCTTGGGGCATACAGAGAAGCATGAGACCATCCTTTCCTTGTTTCAAAAACACAATGATAACATGAAACAACTTGTTGGCATATCAAGAACGATAGCGACTTACCGGAAGTATGAGGTTACCCGCCGACACCTCGCCGATTTCATCCATGATAAATACAATTTATCGGATATTCCTATCAGAGAGATAACACCGATGTTCATTACCGATTTCGAGTTATACTTACGCACGGCTTGCAAATGTGGATATAATACGGCTGCGAAGTTCTTACTGTTCCTGAAAAGCATTATCATTGTCGCCCGAAACAATGGCATATTGACCAAAGACCCGTTTGCCAATTATAAGATTCAAATGAAGAAAGTGGACAGGGGGTATCTGACAGAAGACGAAATAAAAATCATCCTCAAAAAGAAGATGGTTTCTGAACGGTTGGAACATGTCAGGGACTTATTTATCTTTTCCTGCTTCACTGGCTTGGCATATAGTGATGTGGCAAATCTGCGTGAGGAAAATATCCGTAAGTCATTTGATGGCAAACTTTGGATAATGACGAAACGACAGAAAACGAACACAGATGTAAATGTTCCCTTGCTGGATATTCCCAAGATGATTTTGAAGAAGTACAAAGGCAAATTGCCGAATGGCAAGATACTTCCCGTAATCAGCAATCAGAAGTTAAATGCGTACTTAAAAGAAATCGCCGACATTTGCGGAATTAAAAAGAATCTTACATTCCATCTTGCCCGGCACACGTTCGCCACGACCACCACGTTGGCAAAGGGCGTACCCATTGAAACTGTGTCCAAGATGCTGGGACATACAAATATTGAAACGACCCAAATTTACGCCCGCATAACCAACAGCAAGATAGGCAACGATATGCAAGGGCTTGATAAAAAATTTGTTGGCATTGAGAAGATTTACAAGGAAATCGCTTTATAATCAGTTAGGGGTATCACAAAATGTGATGCCCCCAACTGACATAATTCTATTTTTCGTTACCTATGACAAACCGGAAACAGACAGTTAACGGTTTCGGTAACGAAATGCTGTTTAATATACTGTATTCCAACAAGTAGTTTCCATTCATCTTACGGGCAGTCCACCGGGCTACCCGCATTTTTTATCCCCTTTTCCTCCGGCACATTCCCCGAAACGCCAGCCGTGCGGGGCATGGCTGACTGTTTTTCGTGAAAAGAGCCTTCGGAAACCCGCACAAGCGTATCGAAAGACGGGCTTCCGACACCCTTGCCTTTCCCGCCCGCTTCGTATAGTGTTCCCTATCAGATGAAAGGGAACAAGAACTTTTATCCCGTTTCCCTATCGGTAAACCCTCCCCCTTATGCAGTCCCCCAGCCGGGAGGTCGTTTTTCACGTTTCAATAGGCAAAGGTAGCTACGGGGGCTTTTGGCTCTGCAAATTAGGTTTCATCGAAAAAAATTGTTCCGTCTTCCGTTGGTCGGGGAAAATTTTTTATCGGAAAAATTTGCATAGCAAGACCCCTTCACAAACCAGCCTATGTGAAACGAAAACGACCGACCCGACCGGAAGACGCATAAAAAAAAGGTCGGATTTACGGGAAACGGGAAAAAAGTTCAGTGAAACTTCAACTCCCTCACCTCTCGAATCCGCATAAAAATTAAAAACTTAAAAATTACAGCGATATGGAAACGGCAACATTATCAGAAGCAAGAGTTTATGTAGGCACTTACGGCAAGTACAACAACGGTTCACTGTTCGGCGCATGGCTGGACTTGTCGGACTATGCGGACAAGGAAGAGTTTTACGAAGCCTGCCGGGAGCTTCACAAGGACGAGGAAGATGCGGAATTTATGTTTCAGGATTACGAGAATATCCCGGAGAATTTGATTTCCGAAAGCTGGATTTCCGAAAACTTCTTCACCTTGCGGGATGCGGTGGAGGATTTGGGCGACACCGAACAGGAAGCCTTTTTCGTGTGGTGCAACTACAAAGGCTATGACGTGGGCGAAAAAGATGCGGACGACCTTGTTAGGGACTTCCAAGACGAGTATCAAGGGCAGTATGACGATGAAGAAGATTTCGCCTACCAAATCGTGGAAGAATGCTACGACCTGCCGGAGTTCGCAAAGACCTATTTCGACTACAAACAGTTTGCCCGTGATTTGTTCATGTACGACTATTGGTTTGATGACGGCTTTGTGTTCCGGGCGGCTTGAAAGTAATCCGGGCGGGGTGTCAAAGCCCTGCCCACTAAAATAACAAATTCGTAACCAACAAAGACAGAAATTTATGCAATCATTGAACAGAAACGGGGTGAGTATCACCCAAACACCGGGAGAAGAAAAGTACGTGAAGTTCCGTTCGGGCGCATTTGGGGGACGGACATTCTACCAATACGACTACCGCCATACGGACGGGGAACTGTTTTCGACAGTGGCTAAGACGCTGGCGGAGTGCCGCCGCAGGCGTAACGAATGGATAGAGAAGAAAGACAGGAGTAATAACCCATAAAATTTAGAGGACATGAAAACGACAGAAGTAAGCAAAGACCTAATCGGCAGGCGTTGCGAGTGCATTTTTACGGGCATGATGGTAACGGGCGTTATCGAGGACACGGAGGAAAACGAATATTCGGTAAACGTGAAAGTGCGTTTCGACCATCCGCACCAGTGGGGCGATGATTTCTACACGGA
>CASFNG010000014.1 GCA_949296075.1 uncultured Parabacteroides sp.
CGATGATCGACGTGGGCAGGAACTTCATGCCCAAGGAGTTTGTCATGAAATTCATCGACCAGATGGCGGCCTACAAGATGAACCGTCTGCATTTCCACCTGACGGACGACCAGGGTTGGCGCATCGAGATCAAGAAATACCCCCGCCTCACGGAGGTAGGCTCCAAGCGTAGCCGGACGATGGTGGGGCATTGCGACTATTATTGGCCCCGCCGTTTCGACGGGATCCCGCGTGAGGGCTATTATACGCAGGAGGATATAAAGGAGATCGTGCGGTACGCCGAGGAGCGTTTCATCACGATTATCCCGGAGATCGAGATGCCGGGGCACGCGTCGGCGGCATTGGCGGCTTATCCGGAGCTCTCGTGCGGCTTGCTGGATACCTATGTGGTGCGTGATTATTGGGACGTGTTCGACGAACTCTTCTGTCCCACGGAGCGGACGATCTCCTTCTTGGAGGATGTGCTCTCCGAGGTGATCGAGCTTTTCCCGAGCCATTATATCCATATCGGGGGCGACGAGTGCTCGAAGAAGGCTTGGAAGAAATGCCCTCGTTGCCAGGCGTTGATCCGGAAGGAGGGACTAAAGAACGAGGAGGAGCTGCAAAGCTGGTTCATCCACCGGATCGAGGCGTTCGTGAACAGCAAGGGACGCGATATAATCGGCTGGGATGAGATCTTGGAAGGTGGCTTGGCTCCCAACGCCACGGTGATGTCGTGGAGGGGAGAGGCAGGCGGTATCGCTGCCGCCCGGCAGCGGCATAATGTGATCATGTCGCCCAGCCAGTATTGTTATTACGATTATTATCAAGAAGATCCGGAATTCGCTCCCTTGGAGATCGGCCATTTCTTGCCGTTGGACACGGCCTATGCCTATGATCCGCTGCCCGGTGAGCTGACTCCCGAGGAACAACGCTACATTATCGGGCCGCAGGCTAATGTATGGGGTGAGTATATCCAGACACCGGAGTACTTAGAGTATATGGCTTTCCCCCGCCTGTTGGCGATGTCGGAGGTGCAGTGGACGAACCCGGATCGCAAGGATTTCGAGGATTTCACCTATCGCTTGGCGGACGAGTTCAAGCGGTTGGATTACAATAAGGTGAACGCTTGCCGCAACTTCTACGAGGTGAATTTCGAGGGGGGCTGGAATGCCGCTTCCGGACGGTACGAGGTCGCGATGAAGACCTTCTGTCCGGGGATGGAGATCCGCTATGCCTTGAACGATTCCGTGGAGGCGAATTTCAAGAGTCGCTATACCGCTCCGATTACCTTGGACAAGGTGGATACGGTTTATGCGGCGGCTTACTTGGACGGGAAGCGGCTCGGGAAGATCACTCGCAAGACTTTCGCCGTGAACCTCGCCACCGGCTGCGACTATACTTGCGTGCCGGAGATGAAATGGAGACGCCGGGGCGGAAAACTTGGCCTGACGGATGGCTTGAGAGGTTTCCCGGTTCATATGCATTGCTGGAACCCCTTGGGGAGCGACACGGTGCGGATCGACGTGAAACTGCGGGAGCCTTCGGAGATCCGTGAGGTGGCATTCGCGGCGCTTTGGCGACCGTGCACGAGATTTTGGCCGCCTCGTCAGGCGATCGTGTCCGTCTCGGAAGACGGGGTACGGTATCAGCAGGTCGATAAGCGGGCATTGGAGTATGATTTTACGCGGACGGAGGCGACTCGCTTCCCCGTATCGCTCGCGTTCGAGCCCCGTAAGGCGGCATTCGTGCGGGTTGAGTTGCTGGATGGAGGCCCTTGCCGTGCCGGATACTTCGCGGAAGGGGAGTCAAGCGTGCTCGCCTTGGACGAGATAGAGGTCTATGAATAGAGGAAATGATCGATAGGTATAAGATAATTAAGGAATAAAGGTAGCCCGTACGTGCGGGCGAATGTGTGGTTGATTAATAGGGTCTGAAGGATTAACCTCGGGGAAGTGGCGCTTTCGTGAGGTGAAAGGAAAAGAATTATGAGGGTTTTTACTGCGAATAACCGTTTGGCTGGCATAATTGTAGGGATGTGTCTGGCATTGGTTGCCTGTTCGGGAGGGAAAACGGGAGATAGTTACTCGATCATCCCGCTCCCGAACGAGATAGAGGATAGGCAAGGCTCGGTCGTCTTGTCGGGCGAGGTGAAGGTATCCCTTCCGGAGAATGAGCGCGCCCGTGGTGTCTGCTCGTATTTGGGCGATCACCTGAAGCGCGCC
>CASFNG010000015.1 GCA_949296075.1 uncultured Parabacteroides sp.
AGTCTTTCCTGAATATTCGGGGTTGATCACATAAAGTCCTCGCTTAAGTCTGATGATAACCCCTTGCTTTTCGAGCCAGGTTACTTTCTTATTAGCAGACTTAAGTTCCGGATATAACGATTCAATGATTGAAGTCGTTACTGGAATGGTTCCTATTTCATTTAATTGCCTGTCCATACTGCAAATATAGCGATATTTTGAACTATAAAAGAAATAATACTTCTTTTTCTATTCAAATTATTACTGCTAATACAATCTTAAGAAATAGCGATTTCTGTCACATAAGTCGTCATTTGTAACAATCACTGAAATACTGATCACACAGCAACTAAACTATATTAACCTTATAGCCGGAGAAAAGACCATCAGTTCAACTGAAGTGGTGCATCGCTATCAAATCTCTTCAACGACCTCAATATCCCGCTCAAAGGCTACCCTTATCAAGAATGACATATTGAATAATAAGGCCGGTGAAATCTCATTCCTGGACCCGATTTATGCCTATTGGTTGAAGACTGAATACTTCGCAAAATAATCATAATGTGGCCCTCGGTTTCAGGGCTATTTTTGTACCTTTTCTCATCAAAAAACGGCATTTTTCACAAGTTTTTGTACCGCACATTTTGATATTCAAGAAATTACACTTACTTTTACTTTCCAAAATGGAGGTACATGCCGAGAATGGTGCTAAAAATCACTAACTTACACATTCTCAGATACTTGCCAACCTGCTGGTTGTACCTTTTAGAGCGCTATACTATTGATAATCAATGATGTACACATACTGCGTCGTACTCATATATACTCATTAAAGTAAAGTCAAAATAAGGGAAGGCAAATTACTCAGGCAGGCAAACTGACGTACAAATATAGGATGCCCGTACTTGTCAGTAAGTTAGGCACAGCTACGCCGTCATTCAAATTTATTTAGGCACAGCTATCTACACAGTACCAAAGATGCTGACGCATAAGCATATCACCACGACACCAATCTATGCTGATTTGGTCAATTCCAATTCACTAAAGTAAGGAGAGACTTGTGGATCCTCTATCACGAATTCTGTAGTCGCCTCGTTTTGTTTTTCAACTAAGATAGCAATGGATAGGCAAGACAATGCCTAAGAAATACGATCTAAAAATATTTCTCCGGGAGTATACGTACCGTTATTGGGAAGACTTATACAATAGGGTCACTTCTTATCCTATTACAAGGAAAGAAGTGGCCCAAACATTTAATTTTCAGCAGATTCCAGAATGATACGCAAAAATAGCGTTTTCACCGACTAAAAAGCCATATCGCTGACCCAGCCTTGGATGGCATTCCGGCTTGCACCGTTCAGCAGCTTCCCGTCTCGCCAGTCCAGATCGGGATACGCTTTCCTCAATTCCCTTACACTGTTGTTTATCCCACTTCCGCCGGATGTGGCAAATGGGATGAGCGCCTTGCCTTTCAGGTCATGGCTCTCGATGAATGTATTGATAATTCTTGGGGCCTGATCCCACCAGATGGGATAGCCGATGAAAATGACATCATAGGCAGCGACATCCACTTTTGGATCTTTTAATGCCGGGCGAGCCTGCGGGTTACCCATTTCCACCGAGCTGCGCGACTGCCTGTCGTTCCAGTCAAGATCATCGGAAGTATAGGCTTGTAGCGGAACGATCTCGTACAATGTGCCGCCCGCGACCTCCGCGATCGTCCGGGCAGCCCGGGCGGTCGTGCCTGTGGCTGAAAAATACGCGACTAATGATTTGTTTTCGGTTTGCATACGTTTATCTCCTTTGTTTTGGGCACAAGCGGCAAAACCAATAGTCATTACCGCCGCCAACGTTAAAATAATCTTGTTCATAAATCATTCATTATAAAAGTGTCACTTGATTTTCAATCCAGGTATAAGCGGCTTCACGTCCACCAATTCCAGTTCCTTCACCATCGAAAGCGTGCCTTGCTTGTATTTCTGGAAATGAGGCGTTTTCAGATGGCTCTCGTAGGCGGCGCAATCGGCATAGATCTCAAGGATGGTCACCTTGTGAGGCACGTCTTTCTCGGCGGTGGCGTAAAGTGTCAGCACGCCCGGCTCCAACCGCATCGAGGCTTCGATTTCCTCTTTCAGAAAGGCATTGTAGGCATCCAATTGAGAAGGGTCAACCGTAATCTTCGACAGGCGCACCAAGTTGTTTTCGGCAGGGACAGGCTTGGCATATTCCTCTTTGATGATGCGCAGCGCCTTGACAGCGGCAGGGAAACCGATATAAGGCAGGCACTGGATGACGGCGGCGGTCAATGTCTCGGGCGTGTTGCCCGCGTTGATGTTGCCGTGATAATGCGAATGGAGCTGGCTTTCGGCCTCCAAGGTTGTCAATATACAGTAACCCAACAACTCGCGTGTATGCAGATCGAGCGCGCCCCGACTGTATATCTCGCCAAAGAAATAATCCGTGAGGAACCGCTCCACCTCCTTGCCCATGTCGCCGGGCAGACCAGCCATCGCCGAGGCGATCCCACCGGGATACAGTTTGTCTTGGATGTTTTTTCCCGTTTCATGGCGTGTTTTTTCCGTTACTTTACCTTGTTTTTCCAAAAACAAGGAGAAGCCCCGTTCCTTGAATACCTCATTTACCGTAGCCACGGCATTCAGCATCTTCGGAAAACCGATGAACGGTGCGGTGAGATACATCACCTCACGCAATTCCTCGGGTGTCACCCCTACGTTGAGCGCCGCCCCCGCATGGGCCTTCAGCTGCGGAAGTGTCTGCATCGTGGCAAGGGCTACGCAAGTAATCATCTCACGCTGTTTCAAACTCAGGTTCCCTGTCTGGAACACCTCTCCGAAGATAAACTTCTGAAGAATGTCCATCATCTCCGGATCCGTACCCTGCCCGGTAAGAGCCTCCCCGCCGAACAGGGTATGATAATTCTGCTTGCAAACCTCAATTCTATCCATATGATCTGTTGTTTGTGCCATCGCGGACAGGCTTCCTGCCAGCGCGAGGGCGATTATACCTATTAGTTTTTTCATTTGTTATCTTGTTTTTATGTCCGTAATCCTATCATTCCTGACCATCCCGCACAACCCTTTCAAGATCTCTACCTCGTTAGGTTCCAAAGGTACGCAAGCCTCCCTCGCGAAGAAATGGCGCAAGAGTTGTCGCGGCGTGACATGGTAGCGGGTCGCGATGAAGCAAACCGCCTCATCCGCGCACAATTCTTCCACAAATTCTGTTTTCCGTTTCATTGCATTCTTGTTTTATTTGATGCAAAAATACAGCGTAATGGGGAGGAAGATTGTATCCATAAGTAGGCAATCCGTACCATTTTTACTGAAATTACGGTCTGCGTAATCCTTTGTCCGCTAAATACTTTATCTTTGTATCACTTGAACAGGAAGAATGATGAGCAAGATACTGAAAGTTAGGAATGTCAATGACTATGGCCGCTACCTCGGATGTACCGACCAGCACCCGTTGGTCTGTGTCATCGACTATGCCAAGGTATCACCCGTGCGCCACAGCCTGAATGATTATGGCGTGTATGGTATCTTCTTTCACGATGAGGCGGAGATCGATCTGGCATACGGCTGCGGCAAGTATGATTACAAGAAAGGAACGGTCATCTGCGTGGCCCCCGGGCAGATAGGCGGCAAGGAAGACAACGGTGAGGAAGTGACGCTGACGGGCTGGGCCCTCCTGTTCCATCCCGACCTGCTGCATGGCTTCCCATTGGAGAGGCGTATCAAGGATTATTCTTTTTTCGACTACCGCGTGAACGAGGCCCTGCACATGACGGATGAGGAGCACGACATCCTGGCCTCCCTGATGCGACAGACTCGGGATGAACTCAGCAAGAAGCCGGACGAGCTTCAGAACGCTATCATCGTGGGCTATATCGAGTTGGCCCTAAACTTCTGCCAACGTTTCTACAACCGTCAGTTCATAACCCGAAAGATAGAGAATTCCGACATCCTCATCCGCTTCGACCGCCTGCTGCGCGACTATTTCGAGGAGAACTTCCAACAGACCCTCGGCCTACCTACCGTGCAGTATTGCGCCGACAAGCTGTGCATGTCGCCCAACTATTTCGGCGACGTCATCAAAAAGACGACAGGAGACACGGCGAGCAACCACATCCGCCAGTTCGTGATCCAGCTTGCCAAGAACAACCTTGCCACCGGAGAGACCGTCTTCCAAGTGTCAGACCGCCTCGGCTTCGAGTATCCCCAGCATTTCAGCCGGATGTTCAAGAAACAGGAGGGCATCACTCCTTCGGAATATTGCCAGAGGTTGCGTTGATAAATAATCTTTCCGCATTCTTCCATAAAAACATATCCGCATATACGGAGAGTTCCTCGTCCGAAGCGAGCGTCTGTTTCAGTCGTTCAAGGTTGCCTTTCAGTACGACATCAGGCAGATAAGGATAATCCGAACCGTAAAGGATATGGTCGGGCGTGGTAATGGTGAGCAGCGACCGCAGGACTTCGATGGTGGGACTGCCCGCCAAGTCGAAGTAGAGGTGGGACAGGTTGCCTTCCCAGTCTATCGGCCGCATATACCCCTGCACAACCATCGCCGGAAGGATAGATTTCATTCGCGGCAACGCCAATGGCAGGAATGAGCCGCAATGGGGCACGACCACTTTCAGGTTCGGGTAGCGCACCAACACATTCCTTGCCAACATGTTCACCACGGCACGGGTGGTCTCCGCCGGATATTCGTACATCGCCAGCGGTGTGGTAGAGATAATCCCCTCCGGATAAGGCGTGGGACGGTGCGGATGGATGATGATAACGGCATTACGCTCGTTCAGTACTTCCATCAACGGGTCCAGTTCCTCGTCGCCCAAGTATTGTCCCCGGCTGTTGGTCGCCAACTTCACGCCGTCTGCTTCCAACGTATCAAGCGCATAAATAGCTTCACGGATGGCGGCGTCCACATCGGGCAAAGGCAGGGCGGCGCAGAACCTGAACCTGCCGGGGTAGTTATGTTCCACTTTTGCCGACACTTCATTTACTTTGCGGATGCAAGCAGCACTTTCCTCTACATTGCCATAAAAAGGTTGTGGGGCAGGCATGGTCAGCACGGCGGTTCGGATGCCCGCACTGTCCATGAAGGCAATGTGTCGCTCCGCATCCCACGTGGGCAACGGGAAGGTTTCTTCCAGTTCTGCCCCGTGGGCTTTCAGCACTTCCACGTATTCGGGAATGATGATGTGGGTGTGGACATCGACCGTCTGCGCCGATAAAGGGGCGACGGCCAATGCCATACCTAACAATCCCATAGAGATTTCTCGTTTCATTGACTACCTCAAATCATGGGCATTTCCCAAGAGCCACGCGTATCAACTCCCGTTTCTTCCGCCATTGCCTCCATTTGGTTGATTTCTTCTACGGTAAGGGAAATATGCATGGCCTTCACCGCATCCTGCACTTGCGACACCTTCGTAACTCCGATAATCGGCGTTGTACCTTTGGCGATAGCCCATGCCAATGCCACTTGTGCGGGAGATATGCCATACTTCTCGCCGATGCCGCGCATCACCGTCACTAATTTCTCTATCTGAGGCAGCATCGGATTGTAGGTTTCACCGCGCTGGCTGCCCGCCGGAAGCGGATGACGCGTGTTATACTTGCCGCTCAACGCTCCCTGCTCCAGCACCATGTACGCCCAAAAGCCGATGCCGTTCTCCTTGCAGTAGTCCAAGATGCCGGCTTTCTCCGACGAGCGATAGAGCAGACTGTAATGGTTCTGCACAGCGGACACGTGTACACCTTCCGCCGAGAGGATCTCTTCCACTCGTTCGATTTGCGCCAGATTGTGGTTTGACACACCCACACGGCGCACCTTGCCGCTCTTTACCAATGGTATGAGATAAGGCGTCCAACGCTCCACATTTGCCGGATTGTGGATCCAGTACATATCAATGTAGTCCGTGCCGAAACGCGAAAGGCTGCTATCGCACATTGCCACCACGGGGTTTATCGCTGTCTCGTCGGCTATCTGCGGGGTGAACTTGGTGGAGATAAGCACGTCCTCACGCTTGCATTCTTTGGTGAATGATGACAGGATGTTTTCCGAATCGCCCATGCCATAGACCACGGCGGAATCCCACAGGTTCAATCCGCTCTTCATTGCCTCGTCAAATACAGGACGCAGTTCGTTCACGCCTACGTTGTTGCCAAACACTTGGTCGCCTCCGGCCATTCCTTTGCCCCACGACCATGTACCTAATGCGATTGATGGTTGCTCTTTCATTTTCTGTTCTTATTTTGATTGTTACTATTATATTACTCTATAAAGTTGTTGATTCGGTTGTCGGGATTGAGCGGTGTCTGGTCAGTCAGTTCCAATGACTTACCATGTGCAGCGTCCCTTGCTTGTACTTCTGGAAATGTGCGGAGGCTATGTGCTTGTCGTATGCCTCCCGGCTCGCGTATGTTTCAAGGATGGTTATCTTGCAGGGATTCTCTTGTTCGGCGACGGCATACATGGTTAGTACACCCGGCTCGGTACGAAGGGAGGTTTCGCCTACTTCTGTTGCATATTTCGTATATTCATCGAGATATTGCGGATAGACTTCGACTTTCGACAGGCGCACAATGCCGCTTGACGTCATCTGTTGCTTGGCGCACATACCCGGCTGCGTGGACGGACGCATTTCCTTTCCAGTTCCGCCGCATAACAGCAGTCCGAACAGGAGCAATGCGGTTAATAGATTTCGTATCATAATTTATTGTCTTTCAAATCTTACGTTCATACTCTCAGTTCCTTGCAACAGGCTGATGCCGTCGTCATCGATATGTCCGATTTTGATGAGCGAATTGCTCTCCGACCAATCACGGCAGAAGATGGCGACATTGCCCCACGGCTCGTAGATGGTGATGTCGCCCGGCACGGGGTCGCAGCCGCACGGCGTGTCGTCAAGGCTGAGTTCGGGGTCGGGATAGAATATCTTTTCCACCCCGCTGTTGTAGTCCTCTAAGGTAACTTCTAGCGGCAGACGCGAGAAGAAATCACGGGCCGCACCGTTGTCTTCCATCGTGGCGGTAATGGTTTGATCGCCCACAATGATGTTGATGTTTAAGGATACAGCATCGGGCACGTCCGGCTCTTCCCGGCTTGCGCCAAGGCTTTCCAGCCATTGCGGAATGCGTGTAGCCATATTGCCCAGCGTACTTGATGTGAGCAACAGCGATTCCTCAAACACGGCATCGGGGACAAGCGTTGCTGCATCCCTCTCGGAAGTGCCTATGCCACTGCTTCCACTGCTGGCGAAAAGGGCGATACGTTTTCCTGCCAACAAATCGGCGTGATTGTGCAGGAAGGTCTGCATCGGGGTGGCCATGTGGCTGTACCATATCGGATAGCCAATGAACACGATGTCATACTCATCGAAACCTTCCACCGATGTGGTGATGGCGGGATAGTTGCCTTGTTCTATCGCATCCAGTTCCGCCTGTGCACGATCGAGCATCGCATTGTAGTCATCCTCGTAAGGTGTTTTAGGCTCTACCATTATCATATCGCAATCCAACGTGGATTGGATAGTCTGTGCCATACGCTCGGTATTGCCTGTACGGGAACAATAGAGGATGAGGTATCTGCCATTGCCTCCTTCTACATTTCCGCCTTCATCTTCATTTTCGTTTCCTTCATTCCCTTCTTCCCCGTCGTCTTCTCCGGGAGTAACCTGTTCCTGCCCGTCCGTCAGCGGTTCATCTTCGCTGCAAGCCGCTGTCAGCATAAGCGTTGCCAGCAGCATCAATGAGATAAAAAATAACTTTTTCATATCCTTTAATTTATTGATTCTTTCAATGTTGCAAAGATACAGCGACACAAGACGAGGCCGGATAGACATATCCTCTGCGTTTGTAACAATTTTACTGAAAAGGCAAAGGGTCTCAGAATGCCGTTCTGCAAAGGTCGGACCTTAGGGTATCTCAAATCCGACCTGAGGTAGGCTCATATATATGATGATGTAGCCTCCCCTCGGATGGGAGCAATCTTGTAGGATAAGCGGGAAAAAGGATGGGGACAGTGCTTATCCGTGCGGATAAGCACTGTCCCCGCTGTTCCTTTTCCATTCTTCGCCGTTACAGACTTGTCAGCACGGGGTTTTCCAGATAGTTGAACAGCCGATGCACCTCGCTCGGCTTGCGAGGGTCGAGCATCTGCGGACGGGCAAGGTCGAGCGATGCGATTTGTTTCCTATCCGATGCGGAAAGCTCAAAGTCCCAAATATCGAGATTCTCTTCCATTCGGTTGCGATGGACGGACTTCGGGATGATACCCACGCCCCGTTGCACATCCCAACGGAGAATGACCTGCGCCACCGTCTTGCCGTGCCGCTCCGCAATGCCTTTCAGCACGGGATGGGTGAACATCCCGTTCATTCCTTCGGCAAAAGGTGCCCACGCCTGCGGCACGATGCCATACTCACGCAAAATGGCAAGTTCCTCTTCACGCTGGTAGAAAGGGTGCAGTTCCAGTTGGTTCACCATAGGCTTGATTTCAGCCGTATAGCAGAGGTCAATGATGCGGTCGCTCTGGAAGTTGCTCACGCCGATAGCTCGGATGCGCCCCTCCTTGTACAGTTCCTCCATCGCCCGCCATGCACCGTAATAGTCACCGAAAGGCATGTGGATGAGATACAGGTCGAGATAATCGAAGCCGAGATTGTCGAGTGTCCGTTGGAAAGCCTCTTTCGTCCGCTCGTATCCCATCTCGTTGATAAAGGCTTTTGAGGTGACGAACAAATCTTCTCGCGGAACTCCTGATTTGCGGATTGCCGTACCCACCGCCGTCTCGTTCTGATAGGAAGACGCCGTGTCTATCAGGCGGTAGCCCGTGGCGATGGCATCCGATACCGCCCGCTCGCACACGCCGAGGTCGGACACTTGAAATACGCCAAAACCTTCCATCGGCATTTCCACACCGTTGTGTAATTTGAGGGCTTGCATAATCATTCATCCGCCATTATTTTCTTGATAACTTTTGCCGGGACACCACCAACTACTACATTATCCGGAACATCTTTAGTCACAACCGCACCTGCCGCCACGACCGCATTATCACCGATGGTCACGCCTTGAAGGATGGTCGCGTTAGAACCTACCCAGACATTCTTCCCCAGGACGATAGGCGCGGAATAGGTCATTTTGCGCTTCTCCGGCTCCAGAAAATGGTTGAGCGTGGCAAACACTACATTATGCCCTATCTGACAGCCATCCCCGATAGTCACGCCACCATGATCCTGAAAATGGCAACAGGCATTGATGAACACATTTTCGCCCACTTCGATATTCTTCCCGAAATCGGTATAAAACGGCGGGAATACACGGAGCGTAGCGGGAACGGCCTTTCCGAAAAGCCCGGAAAGGATGTCCCTGATCTCTTCCGGAGTATGGTACGCTGAGTTCAACTGGAAAGTGACTTTCCGCGCCTCTCCGCCCATCTTGTCCATAAACTGATGTACCTCCTCCGTGTCAAGCGGCTTGCCTGTCTTCACGAAATCCTTAAATTCCTCGAGTGTCATGATCATCTCTCTAATTGGTTATACTCTTCATCGGTTACAGGTTCCAGCCATTCGTTGGAGGTGTTCTCTCCAGGAACCTCAAAAGCGAGATGCGCGAACCAGCTATCCGCCGCCGCTCCATGCCAGTGCTTCACATTCGCCGGGATATGGATGACATCGCCCGGAAGCATCCGCACGGCAGGTTTGCCTTCCTCCTGATACCAGCCCTTGCCAGCCACGCAGACCAGCATCTGCCCTCCCCCTTTAGTAGCGTGATGAATATGCCAGTTGTTGCGGCAACACGGCTCGAAAGTGACATTACTAAACGGTATCTGCTCCCTGGATATTGGGGCCAGATAGCTGTTACCGATAAAATACTTGGCGTATGCGGTGTTCGGCTCTCCGATCGGGAATATCATTTCCCGCTGGAAAGCCGCCTTGCCATCCGCTTCCGCCGTCGGGGTAATCTTTTCTTGTGCCATAAATCCTTGAATGTTAATCATTGTCACTATGAATAATAAAAACAATATCTTTTTCATGTATTGGAGATTAAAACGCATAAATATCACACACGACCACGTTCCTAACGCGATAGACGGATAATTGTTCTGGTTCATAATTTGTCTTTTTCAGTTACTATTTCTTGTTTTTTAGCCGTATTTAGCCAGAATTCCTCTCCGGGAGCCAATATATGAATACGCCCCGGGTTCACTATCCGTCCCCTCAAATCCTCAGGATCCGCATTAAATGGCTTCATCTCTGGAGCATCGACTGTACCCCAATGTGAAAGCAATAGATGGGCGTTGGGATAGGCGTTGGCGATTTTAATGGCGTTCTCTAAACCGATATGCCAGCTATCATCTGAAAAATCGAAGAAGATAACGTCCGGATTAGGCCGCAGATGAAGAAATTCCGGCAAAAAACGGGAATCTCCCGGAGCCCAAATCAGCCCGTCTGCCGTCCGCATCAAGAATCCGCAATAGTCTTCCCGCCGGAATGTCCTGTCGAAACCTCCGAACTCATTTTGCCATGTGTGCCAAGCTGGTGTAAGACTTACCGTAATATCCTCGATTTGGAAAGTATCTTTCAAGCTATGGCCGAAAGAAGGAAGCCGCATATCTTTCATCAGAGAATCCACATAAGCCGTTGAGTGGAAGGCTTTGCAGACAGCCGACAACTGTTTACAAGTAAGCTTGCTGAAATGATCGTTATCGCCATGTGTGATCAATACCGCATCCAAAGAGGGAACCTCATCCGGCAATATGGGTGGCTCTATCAAGAGGGGCATATCGAAACCGACCAGCAAAGGGTCCACCATGATACAAGTACCTCGGCTATTTATAAAGAACCCCGCGTTTCCCAACCAACGAATGACCGTATGATTACTCGACTCAAAGGCTTTCCCGTCAAAATGCCTCGTAGCTTGAGGATAAGCCTGTCCTTTCTCCGTATACCGGATTTGCGCAGTTGAATGAGACGCATATATCAAGCCCAAAATAACTATAAATCTCGAAATTCTCATATTGAATCAGTTATTATAAACCGTGAATCTATTTCCCCAACGCTTCCTTCACCCGCGCCAATAAGTTCGGAATATCCAGATGCTGCGGGCACTTCGCCAGACATTCGCCGCAGGCGACGCACGAGGATGCCGGGTCGCCACGCTGTACGGGCGACATCGAGACGGTATAGTCCGCCATCGCCCTCTCCTTGTTATGGTGCAGGAGGTAGTTGTTGTACACGTAAGCGAAGATGTAGCCGATGGCGACATTGTGCGGGCAGGGGATACACTGGTAGCAGCCCGTGCAGTCGATGTGTCCCGGCGCATGGCGGTAGGCGTAGATGGCCGCACCCAATGCCTCGCGTTCCGCAGGGGTAAGCATATTCGGGCGGGCTTTGGCGGCATACTTCAGATTCTCCTCCACATCCTCCATGCTGCCCATGCCGCTGACCGCTACGCTGACTTCGGGAATGTCCCACAGGTAATCCAACGCCCACTCCGCATCGGGCTTGCGGATGCCCGTGGAGGCAAGCGCTTCACGCATCGGCTGCGGCAGGTTGGCAAGGAATCCCGTGCGGACGGGCTTCATCACCGCCAGCCCCATGCCGTTGGCGGCGGCGTATTTCGGGCCGAGTACGCCCGCCTCATATTCGTAATCCAAATAATTGTGCTGGATGAGGCAGAAATCCCAAGCGGGCGTGTATTCCACTACCCGCTTGAAAAGCTGGAGGCTGTCGTGGAAAGAGAAGCCCATAAAGCGTATCTTGCCCTGCGCCTTCAGCCGCTCCATTTTCTCGATGAGCTTGTAAGGCAGCACATAGTCCTTCCACACACGGTGCATAATCATGTGGATGTGATAGAAATCTATCACGTCCGTGCCGATGACGCGACGCGACTGGTCGAAGAACTTCTCGAAGTCGTCCGCCGAGCGCATCTCCCACCACGGCATCTTGGACGTGACATACACCCGGTCTCGCCAGCCTCCGGCGAGGGCTTTGCCTACCGCCTGCTCACTCTCGCCGCCGAGATAGACACGCCCCGTGTCAATATAGTTCACGCCGCCTTCGATGGCACGGCGCACCATCGGCGTGGTCTGGTCGAAGTCCACGTGCCCGTTCTTCATCGGCAGGCGCAACATCCCGAAGCCCAATGCCGACACGTTCACTCCCGTACGCCCCATCGGGCGGTATCGCATCCGCGGATTGTAATTGAGGACCTCTTTCGGCAATCGTTCCTCCGCCGCTTGCCTTTCGGCTTCCTGAGCGATGGCCTTTGATCCATTCATCGCGCTTGTCGCCGTGACAAGAAGCCCACTCCTGATAAAATTCCGTCTGTCCATATCCTCGCTCCTTATTTGTCTAAACCTATCAACCATGCGGGATTGCCACGAACAAGCAGGTCAATATCGCTTTGAGACACGCCTTCGGCCCGCAACCTCGTGACGCAATCCCTCATGCCCTCAATGGGATGTGGCATCACAGCCTGCCCCAAATCCGTGATGATGAAACTCCGTTCCGGATCTATGCGAACAAATGAAGAAAACTCCCCGATGCTTTGTCGCTTATATCCCGACATTTTCGAATCTTCTCCCCAAAGACAAGGCAAGTAGCAATATTCGATATATGCGCCAAGGTCTATACATCGCTTGATTTGGTCGGGTGTCATTGTCCAGATAGAGGAATTTGCGTGAGTGACAACGATACGCCTCACGCCAACTTCGTGCGCCTTGCGGACAAGCGTGATGCTCTCTTCCGGGGATGAATGTCCGGTCGCGAAAATAATGTCTGCCTCGGCGCATATTTCCATCACCTTGACCACTTCCGGCAATACTCGCCCGTTATCATCCAATACGGGGATACCTTTTTCTTTTCGTCCTTCACTTTGATATTGGTAGGTGGCATCCAATGTCGGCATCCAGATGCAGCGGCACAATCCTCCGCTTGTCTCGACAGCCTTTCGCGCCGCGAACACATTCACCTTGTCGCCATGCACCCGATTCATGCAGAAACTGCCGAAGCACTCCGCTCCCGGCAATGCCTGACGAATGATATACGCCCGGTCATGGCAACTGAAATCGTTGGACTTGAACATGACAGCACGGTAGCCAGCCGCCATCGCGTCTTTCATAAAGCCATATTCATCTACCGACCGCTCCCGCAAATCCGGGCGACAATGCAGGTGGATGTCGCACACGTCTCTCAACAGACCGTCATTGGTAAACCTGTTATCGTTCTTCTGTTCCTGTAACAAATTCATCGCCTTCATCGGTATAGTCGTGGAAGCAAGCATGGCTCCTCCAGTCGCAACGGAAGTCCTGATGAAACTTCTCCTGCTTATTTTACTATCCGTACCCATTACGTTTTTTCTTTTGACGCAAAGATAGCGGCACACTATACATAAAGACGTAACGATTCCACGGAGGATTGTGACGATTTTACTGATTATGACTTAAATATAAACGTCACCGGCTCCCATATCGTCTCAGACTCAAGTTCTTTCCAAGGGAAGCTCCCCCTATGAGCAGACATAAAAAAACTCCTGCAATCACAAGGATTACAGGAGTTTATATGGAAGGATAGAGTCCTCTTACTTCTTCATTGCCTCCTCGATAGCGACAGCCACGGCCACCGTAGCGCCTACCATCGGGTTGTTACCCATACCCAAGAAGCCCATCATCTCCACGTGAGCGGGAACGGAAGAGGAGCCCGCGAACTGGGCGTCAGAGTGCATACGGCCCATCGTGTCGGTCATACCGTAGGAAGCGGGACCGGCAGCCATGTTATCCGGGTGCAACGTACGGCCCGTACCACCACCGGATGCTACCGAGAAGTACGGCTTGCCTGCCAACACACGCTCTTTCTTATAGGTTCCGGCAACCGGATGCTGGAAGCGGGTCGGATTCGTGGAGTTACCCGTGATGGATACGTCCACATCCTCTTTCCACATGATAGCCACTCCCTCGCGTACATCATCAGCGCCATAGCATTTCACCTTCGAGCGAAGTCCGTTCGAATACGGAGTCTCCTCGATCACCTTTACCTCACCCGTCATGTAGTCGAACTCAGTCTGTACATAAGTAAAGCCATTGATACGAGAAATGATCTTGGCGGCATCCTTACCCAAACCATTCAAGATAACGCGCAACGGCTCTTTACGAACCTTATTCGCCATCTCAGCGATCTTGATAGCGCCCTCAGCGGCAGCGAACGACTCGTGACCTGCCAAGAAGGCGAAACACTTCGTCTCCTCGCGGAGCAGGCGAGCGGCCAAGTTACCATGACCGATACCTACCTTACGGTCGTCAGCTACAGAGCCGGCGATACAGAATGCCTGCAAACCGATACCGATAGCCTCGGCAGCGTCAGCGGCGTTCGTGCAGCCCTTCTTGATCGCGATAGCCGCACCTACTACATAGGCCCAGCAAGCGTTCTCGAAACAGATCGGTTGAGTTTCCTTACACATCGTATAAGGGTCGATACCTTTAGCGTCGCAAATCGCCTTAGCGTCGTCGATGCCGTTGATACCATATTCTTTCAGAACCGCGTTGATATGATCAATACGACGGTCATAACTTTCAAATAAAGCCATATTATTTTTTACTTTTTTAAATTCTTATTTACCAGAAATAAAGATATCAGAAAGTTGAAAACCAATACACCGCCACAACAAGCCACATAAAACGCCAGCCACGGCTTATCCGGCTTGATCGCGAAATAGGCGATCGCCGTAGCCACCAGCGTAATCAAGATCAAGCCGATGAGGACGCGTGTAAACGCTTTCTTATTCATTACGAGGATCGATATATTTTACAGCTTCTTTGAAACGACCGTAAGAGCCTTTCGCTTTCTCCAGCGCTTCGTTAGCATCCATACCTTTCTTTACCATATCCATGAATTTGCCTAAGTGAACAAACTCATAACCGATTACTTCGTTGTTAGCGTCGAGCGCCATACGGGTGCAATAGCCTTCCGCCATCTCCAAGTAGCGAGGACCTTTCGCCAAGGTGCCGAACATGGTACCAACCTGGCTGCGCAATCCCTTACCTAAGTCCTCCAGACCGGCGCCTACGGGCAGGCCACCCTCGGAGAAAGCGGACTGCGTACGACCATACACGATCTGCAAGAACAGCTCGCGCATAGCGGTATTGATCGCGTCGCAAACCAAGTCCGTATTCAACGCCTCCAAAAGCGTCTTTCCCGGAAGGATCTCGGATGCCATAGCGGCGGAGTGTGTCATACCGGAGCAACCGATCGTCTCCACCAACGCCTCCTGGATGATACCCTCCTTAACGTTCAATGTCAGCTTGCATCCACCTTGCTTCGGCGCGCACCAACCGATACCGTGAGTCAAACCAGAGATGTCAGAGATCTGAGTTGCCCTAACCCACTTTCCTTCTTCTGGAATCGGAGCGCATGGATGGTTGGCTCCCTTCTTTACAACACACATGTGTTGAACTTCCTGTGAATAAATCATAATCGCTAATTATATTAATGTAGTATATAAAAACCTTCTGCTAATGTTATGGTATATCGCTTTCTTGAAAAACCGCACAAAGATAATTTTTTAAATCTATCCATGCAAGAGGGGGAAGCTCCTTCTTGCCCCCTCCCGCGGCTTGTTTATCCTATCGGCCGGACAGGTCGTCACAGGCCTCACTCATCTCTCCTATTTAAGGATCTCCTGTAATTTAGCGTCGATCTCCTCGCCATGCAGGTTCTTGGCGATGATCGTGCCGTCCTTGTCCACCAGCACGGTGTGAGGGATACTGTTCACGCCATACAGCTGCGCGCCGGCGTTCTTCCACCCTTGCAGGTCGGAGAGTTGCGTCCATGTGATGTTAAGATCCTTCACGCCCTTCGCCCAGGCCTCCGCCTTGCTGTCGAGCGAGATACCCACGATGTCGAAGCCCTTATTCTTGTATTTCTTGTAAGCGGCCACCAGGTTCGGCATATCGCGACGGCAGGGAGGGCACCAACTTGCCCAGAAGTCGATCAGCACGACATTCTTCCCGTTGCCAACGAACTCGGAGAGCTTGTGCATCTTCCCATCCGCGTCAGCCATCTCAAAATCGGTGAATTTCTTGCCTACGGCCACGGTCTTCAGCACCTCCAAATGAGCCATCAGCTTATCGATATTAGGCACGGACTTAAATACAGAGTCTGCCTTGCCGATAATCTCGTTTTGCACCTCCTCCTCGATGTCGTACCGGAAATCATACAACAGCTTGGCGGCTGTCCGCTTAGTCGTGTTACCCAAGATGTAGGTCTTCGCCACGTCAGCGATCTGCCGCTCTATCTCCTCATACTTTTGGACAGCGGCCTCCGCCACCTTCTCGTCTTCCGACTTCAAGTCGGGCGTAAGCTCATCCAGTTTCGCCCGAAGGCCGTCCATCTGTTCTTGCAGCGCCGTCAACGCGTCATTCTCGGGGGTACCGGATACCGACGACAACTTCTCGGCCAAGGTAGCCTTCAGCTGCCCGTTCTCCAACACGAAAACACTCGTGAAGGGCGCGTTCGCTCCAGCGGCCGCTCTTTGGGGCTCTACCACATCCTCGGCGAAAGCCAATTTATAAAGGGCCGGGTTCTCCTGGGATCCTTGCAGCGTAAAGGTGCCATTCTGCACCAAGGCGCTATCGGCCGGAGCGACGTCGGGCACCCCGTATGCCGTCAGATATACATATTTGCCATTCAGGTCGGCGTTATCTACCGTACCGGTGATCTCATAGCCCGGCTTGTCGCAGGCGGCCAATAGCAGGGCCGCGGTAACGAATGTAAGATACTTTTTCATTTTGTCAGCGTGTTATGTGAATAAATCTGTCTTGCTGTTCGCAATACCTCCCGCGAAGGTAGAAAATCTTTCCGACAAACCGTATCTTCCAAGGAAGCGGAATGCGCTCTACTTTAGTTAAAAACGCAGTCTTTTCCCTCTCTCCTTAAAGTCTGATAGCGCAAGTATCCCTTAGCCGGACACGAGACGGCGACAAACGAGAACGGCCATCCCCCAAATACCGGAGGACGGCCGTGATTAAAGTAACTGCATGAATCGCTTCCTCAATCCGCCAACAGATCGGAAAGCTGGTTGATGATCTGAAGCCCCTCGCGTACATCCGCCGCGATTTTCGTCTCATCGAAATCCTTCTCGCTCAGGAACACGGGCAGATGCCGGTCCAATTTCCCGATCAGCTCACGGGCTTGCGGGTTATCGGACCGGGCCGCCAATTCCCTCAAGACACGGACTTTCTCGAAATCCACGATACCTTCCCGCATCTTCTCGAAGCGGATACAGCTCTTGCCACCGGGATAGACCATATAGCAGTCTCCCGCCGCCCAAGAGCCGTGGCGCGCGTCGCGGTTCACGTCCTCGGGCCAAGCGTCGTAAGCCCAACGCAAGAAACCGTCATATCCATGAGCCATCACGTACCAGCTGATCCACCGCCCCTCGATAGGGGGAGAGAATACGAAATTATTGGGCACCGGCGGGTTGCAACACACATAGACGGTAGAGGTACGCCCCTCTTGTCGCCGCTTGGCCTGCTCAGCCACGGTCGGTTCCTCGCCATAGAGGAAAGAGTAATCGTCCAGCAAGCCATCCAGCTCCTCATGCCAATTACCGGCATAGGTGATCTTCCAATTCTTGTCGTGCGCCTTCACCACCTTGATCGCCGCCAAGGTCTCCTCCATCGGGTTCTCGTTGATCCCTATATAGGTGATGTCAAACCATCCTTTCGCCTCCAGATGGAACTTGAAGTCGGTCAGGAAAATGTTCCACATCCGCTCGAACTCCTCCGAGGTCGGGGCCCAATTAATATAGGAATAGTCGCCCGTCGCCTCGTCCAGATAGCGATGGCGGAATCCCCACGGGATCGGCGTATAAAGCGTGATCGCCTCGTTGACCCCACATTCCATCGCCAATTCCACATACTCGTCGAATATCGTATAATCAAAGGCCCAGTTTCCATCCGTCTTCTTGATCCACTCGATCATCCCTCCCTCGATCATGTACGAGTTGTCCGACCAAGGCGAGTGTATCCCGTAAGTGGTGATGTAGGTTCCCCCCGCGTTCGCGTAATGGCTGAGGTGCTTCCTCAGCAGCAGCTTATGCTCTTCCGACCAAGGCTCCACGTCGTTGTACCAAGCCACCGCCCACGGATTCTGCCACAAGTCCAGCCTATATTCCCAATCCTTGGGCAAGGGGAGCAACTGATCCTGCACCGTGATCTCCACGTTCAGCGCCCGGGCCTCGCCGCCCTTCGCCTTCACCTCGACTTGCCCCTTATAGACACCCGGGGCAGTCCCTCTCGGCACATCCACCATCATCCATACCGGACGGGTAGTCTCGGACGGGAGATCGAAACGATCCAAGGTCTCGAACCGGTCGGGCATCAAGAAACCCGATTTATACGGGGATTCCCCGCAGATCGCCTTCTTGTCGGCATAAGGGTAATTAGACAACACATAACGTACAAGCTCGAACGTGATTTGATCGCCCGATATGACATTCCCCTCGGCGCTTCTCAAATCGCCTGCCTCCACTCGAACCTGCTCCCATGCGTCGGCGGACCAAACCAAGATCTGGGCGTTCGCCCGCTCGCCCCGCCACACGGTAGCGGTATAGGTAGGCGACAAGGTTTTATCCGTGCTCACCGGGGCTTCCTTCCGGAAGTAGAGCCGATCGGTCGATCCAAAGGCGGCGTGGAGGCCAGCCTGGTTCTCCCAGGCCGGCTCATCCAAGCAATAATCAAACGTCAACTCGGGCTCATAATGATGGCTCCGGGTCGGGACAAACGAGGAATCGATCTGTCCCGGATATACTTGGCCTATACAAAATTGAGAATATGCTATGCAGCTAATGATCGTTATAAATACTTTTTTCATGCGATTATATCTTTGATTAAAAACTTGGCCATGAAAAATCCTTTATATCTCCATGTTTTCAGGAAAAGATCTCCATGCTTTTTACCAACCCGGGTTTTGCTCCAACGTACCTTGCGACAGCTGTACCTGTTGCAGGGGAATCGGGGACCACCAATGCTTCGGGGTCTCGAATTTCCGTGCCGAGGCCGCCTGCACGACCACGAATCCCTCGTCGTCCACCTGGATGTCTTGCCCGATCGTCAGCTCCGGGAATTTCTCTTGAAACTCCGTACCCACGAACTTCACGCCCCGTATCGCCTGCGGGAGTACCGTAACGGCTGTCCCCCAACGGCGCAAGTCGTCCCGGCGATACCCCTCGAAGGCCAGCTCCACCGTCCGCTCCCGGCGAATCTCGTCCAGCATATTCAAGCCATTGGCCGTCACGAAAGCGTTCGTGAGGCGCGGCATATTCGCCCGGCTCCGCAGGTCGTTGATCGTCAGGTCAAGCTGATCGTCGGTGATCGCCCCGTTCTTCTCGAACAAGGCCTCCGCCAAGATCAGCAGTACCTCGCCATAACGGAACTCCTTGAAATCGTATTCGCCGATAAACTGCACGGCGTCCAGCGTCTCATCCATGAACTTACGGATCATATAACCCGTGCGGGTAGAGTTGGTACCCAAGAAACTGGGCTCCACGGCCACCCAACCGCCACCTTCCGAGAAGATCTCGCTACCCGGCACCACGAAGGTCTGCTCCATCCGGGAATCCCGGTTCTCGAACTCGCTGCGCTGTGTCTCAAATCCTTGGAACAACGGAGACTTGTCAATAGGCAATCCGTCCGTGCAGAGATAGAGATCCGCCATGTTCTTGGTGGGAGCCATCGCCCCGAGCAACAGCTCGCGCGTCCAGTTATGGGTAGCTCTCAGTGCATAATAACGCCGTGCCAGAAGCACCTCCTTGCTATCATCCCCTTGCAAGATATGTAGGTATTTATAGCTCTGCTCACCCATCTCCCGGTAAAGCTCATACTCCTTGGAATCGACCACCGCCTGGGCCGACTGGACAGCGAGGTCCAGATACTTGCTCGCATCCGCTCCATCGTGATATTTCTCCCAGGTTCCCTCGAACAAGGCGACACGGGCTTTCAGGGCCAAGGCCGCGCCTTGGGTCGTACGGCCCAGCTCGTCGGCCGTCAGCTCGCTCTGCAAAGGCAAGAGGGGGATCGCCTTGTCTAAATCCTCGATGATGAAATCCGCGATCTCCTGCTGGGATGAGCGGGGCATATACAACTCCTCCGAGGAGGTGTTCAAGGGAATGTCTATCTTGGGCACCCCTCCGTAATTCTTCATCAGCTTCCAATAATTATAAGCCCTGAAGAAATAGGCCTCCCCTTTCCAGCGACCGATCTCCTCATCGGTCAGCCCCGACTCGTCCGCCTTCTTCAATAGATAAGAGGTGGATTGGATATATTGCCAAGGCGTATCCCAATCGGTAGAGTTCACGGGAGCGATATAGGAGCCGTCGCTGACGTCATCCGTCCCCTGCCCGAACGCTATATCCGAGTTCTCGTCTATGAACTGCGAGACCTCTTGCAAGCTGAAGTAAAAATCATTCGCCGCCAACTGGAAATCCGCCGGCTTAATCCAAAATACGGCATCAGATACCTGATCCATCGGTTCCATGTCCAGATCACAATTGGATAACCCCAACATGGCGAACGCCGCGATAATTATATCAAATCGTTTCATAATGTTCTTCATGATCTATAGAGCCTTTAAAATGTCAAATCAATACCGAATGAATAATAACGCTGGAACGGATAGTTGAATCCTCCCGTATCCGACTCCGGATCCCATCCTCCCTTCACGCCGTGGATCTCAAATAAGTCCTGGCCGCTGACATAGAAACGGGTTCTCTCAATACCTATCTTCGCCAACAGGTTCGTAGGCAGCGTATAACCGATCTGGATATTCTTCAAGCGGACGTAAGCCGCGTTGATCTTCTGCAAGGTGGACGCCTGGTAATTCCAATGACGGATGTCACCGTGGGTCAGACGGGGATAATAAGCGTCGGGACGATCCTCGTTCCAGGTCTCACCGTAATAGAAACGAGGCGGATAACGCCACCAATCACTCCAAGGCATCGAGAACTCACCCGTACGGAACAGGGTACGCTTCGCCACTCCTTGGAAGAACAGGCTGATGTCGAAATTATTCCACTTGGCGCCCAGCGTCAGGCCGAAGTTGAAACGCGGCGTGATGGAGCCTACATATTCGGCGTCGCCGTCGTCGCCTTCCGCGTCACCATAGGTAGAGATCCTACCGTCACCGTTCAGATCCTTGAATTTCGCGTCGCCGATCCCGATGTTCGACGGCACGCCCTCCAACTGCTTGTAAGCGTCTAATTCCGCCTGATCCTTGATCACGCCGTCATACACGTAAGCGAAATAGGAATTGATCGGGTAGCCCTCGCGGGTAGCGTTCAAGCCTAACTCATAGGTATCCTGGCCTCCGTAATCGACCAGCTTGTTCTTCGCGTCGCTCAACTGGAATGTAGCCGAGTACTCTACCTCACCGATCTTGTCGGCCCAATTCAAGGTCAGCTCAAAACCGTTGGTCCGCAGCTTACCGGAATTGGAGTCCGGCGGGGTAGCGCCCAACATACTGGGATAAGTCACCGGGATCAACATATTATTGTTGCGCTTCACGAAGTAATCGAACGAGACGCCTAACCGGGAATCCAGGAAAGCCGCGTCGATACCTACGTTTATATTCTCCAAGATCTCCCACGAGCGATCCACGCCGGCGAGCACGTCCAGCACGATCGCCTGTGACTGCGAGCCACTTCCAAAGGGATAAGTCATCACGGTTCCCCAGCCATCATCATGAAACTTCAACAACTGGATATAATCGTACAGACGGATCCCCTCCTGATTACCGGTCTGTCCGTAAGAAGCCCTCAACTTCAACTCGTTGAACACATTGGAATCCTTCATGAACTCCTCTTGCGAGATACGCCAGCTGGCGGATACACCCGGGAACATACGCCAACGATTACCCGGAGCGAAGCGGGAACTGCCGTCGTAACGGAAATTGGTCTCTAAAATGTACTTATGTTTGTAGTTATACCCGATACGGGCGAAAGCGGATCCCGTCGCCCAATGCTCCGCTGAGGCGTTGTTTTGCATATTTCCCGTACCACCTAAGTTCAACTCCCACAGCTGGTCCGTGATAAAGTTGTCGCGACGGGCCATAAACATACGGATCTCCTCCTTCTCGTAAGCCACACCAATCATGGCATCCAAATGATGATCCCCGCCAAAGTCCTTATTGTAATTCAGGTAGGCGGTATAGTTCTGATAAATGGTCTCCTGCGTGGTACGATCCACAGCCGCCTGTTCCGGGCTACTTGCTCCCGTATAGTAATTAATAGCGCCATCCCAGGTATAAAGAGGAATCGCTTTCGCTATATCCTCGTTGTTCAGGTTCTCATAGTTCACACCCGCTTGAGCATTCAACACCAAGCCATCCGTGATATTGGCCACCAACCTGAAATTACCGTTCATCTCGCGGGTATTAAACGTGGCAGTCTCGCTCTCCTTAGCCAAGGCGATCGCGTTACTCCAGCCACCTTGCGTGAAGAACTGGCCATATTGGTTATAAATCGGGAAGTTCGGCATATCAAACATCGCCTCACCGATTACCCAAGCTCCATTGCTTCCCACATCCGTCCGCTTCTGGTTCTCCAAGGAGACCTTCGTCTCTAACCTCAACCACTTCGCCAACTGATAATCGTAGTTCAAGCGCAAGTTCAGGCGGGTGTTGTTGTCGTCCGCATATCTTACCACACCATATTGCTTACTATAACCGGCAGACAGATAATAGTTGGACTTCTCTCCTCCACCCGAGATCGTCAAGTTATGCTTGTGTTGCACACCATTCGTAAGCAGCTCGTCCATCCAGTCCGTATTGGTAAAGAACAATTTCCATCCCGGTTGCGTCGGGTGATCGATCGGGTTGGGATCGTTCGCCAAGATCCGGTCCAGTAACTCTTGCGTATAAACCGGAGCCGCGCCATTATGGATATTGGCCTCATTATCCATGATCGCCATCTCGTAGTTCGTGGGAGCCTCCATTATGCCCGTCATTCGGGTGATCGCGAGATTCCCGTTATACGTAAGTTTCGGGCCACCGCTCCGTCCCTTCTTCGTCGTGATCAAGACGACTCCACCAGCCGCACGGGCTCCATAAATAGAGGCGGCGGCATCCTTCAAGACCGAGATCGCCTCTATGTCCTGGGGGTTGATCATGTTCATGTCGCCCGGTATACCATCCACCAATACCAACGGAGTATTTCCGCCATTCACGGACGAAGCACCACGAACATTGATGTCAAAAGCCTCATTACCGGGCTGTCCGGAGCCACGCTGGATGACCATTCCCGGGATCTCGCCCTGCAAGGCGGACAGCACGTTCGTGACAGGCTTGGACTCGATCGCCTCTGAGGATATTTTCGAGATCGCCCCGGAGATATTGCTTCTCCTCTGGGTACCATAACCGATCACGACCACCTCTTCCAGCTTCTGGGTATCCTCTCTCAAACGTATGTTAAGCACTTGGTTGCCACTCACCGTTGCCTCCTCCGACAAATATCCTATGTAAGAAACCTGGAGCACATCGTCTTGAGACGCCTCTATGCTAAAACGACCATTCACGTCGGTGATCGTACCATTTGAGGTACCTTTCACGACAACATTGGCACCAATTATCGGCTCACCATGCTCATCCGTGACCGTTCCGGACACCTTATTGGCCTGTTGGGACACCCTTGGGGCGGAATCTTTCTTATAAATCACGATATGTTTGCCCTCGATCGTATAGGACAATCCCTGGTTTGCCAAGATCGTACGCAAGACTTCATGGATGTTTTGCCTCGTGACCGTCACGGACACCCGCTCATCCAAGTTGATCTCGTCATTATTATACCAAAAGGAGTAATCACTCTGGCTCTTGATCTCGTCCAGCACCTCCGATATGGTCACGTTTTGCAGATCCAGCGAGATCTCCAATGTCTGCGAGTAGTCTGCCTTCGCGGAGACATGATATACACAAAACATACATAACACGGCTATTCTCAGGACATCGAACGCCCTTTTAAGGCTAACTTTCGGCACATAAAACTTCACGTGTGGAATTAATTTCATACTTTTGCGATGATTTAAAGTTTGTAATTGTATTGCGATAATTCTAACTTGAATCTTTAACACGGAAAATGCGGCAACATTTTCCGTGTTATCCTTTTGTTCTTCCTTCCCGTCTTATCCCATAGGCAATCCCGATTTATAGTTTAACTTCATTATCTCTTCCTGATCTCGATCTGGTTCCCGCCCATCTCATACCGGATCGGCCTGTTCATTGTCATGACCCTAAGGATCTGGTCAAGGCTCTCGCCATGCACGAAATCCCCCGTGAACGGGGTCTTTTTCAGCTCATCCCCCACGATATTGATCCGGACATTGAAATGCCGCTCCAGCTGTCTCGCGATTTGCTCTAACGGCTGGTTCACGAAGTTGAAATGTCCCCGCATCCATGCGGTATAATCCTCCGCTTTCACGTCTGTCGTCTGGAAAACATCCGTACTTTCCGAATAAGAGACCTGTTGCCCGGGCTTGATACGGATAAGATTCTCCGTATCCAATCCTACCCCCACCTCGCCCTCTTGCAAGGTAACCTCGATCTCTCGCTCTTCCTTATAGGCTTTCACGTTGAATTTGGTGCCCAACACTTTCACCCGAAGATTCTTGGCGCTTACGATAAATGGACGGGCCTTATCCTTGAACACCTCGAAAAACGCCTCCCCATCTATGCTCACCTCCCGGCAGCGGTCAGAGAAAACCGCCGGATAACGCATGGTCGTGGCGGAGTTGAGCGTCACCTTTGTCCCGTCGGCCAGCATGACTGTCGCCCGCTCTCCCATCGGGCTCACCTTCTCCAGCCATTCGCCCTCTTGACGCTCCGTGCCATCCAGCAGATAATGGCTGAATATCCCCACCAAGATAGCGAGTGAAGCCGCTATAGCGATCGCCTTCCGCAGGACAATCCTACGCCGGTCGCGTTGGATACGACGGGTGACCGTGAGATAGATCTCCTCCCTCATCTCATCACCCATTCGCTTTATGATCTCTTTCCTTGTTTCCATTATACTATCGCTTGCTATAAGGAAAGAGTAGGGATACTTGAAAAACGTTTAAGGCATTCGCCTCTTTTTTCTCAAAACAAGAACGGCAAGAACCAAGAGAAGGACATATTTGGGAAAATCGGTCTCAAATAGGCGATCAGCCGATCTACGGCGAGCTTCATCTGCACCCTGACGGTACTTTCCTTGATCGACAGCATCTCGGCGATCTCCTTGGGTTTCAATCCCTCCTCCCTCGCCAGCAAGAAGATGATCCGGCATCGCTCCGGCAAGGAGTCGATCGCTTGGCTCAAGACATCTCTCAGCTCCTCCGACTCAAGCAGCTCCAAGGGGGAATCGCCATCCTCCGGCTCATTCCCGATCAGCTCCTCGATCGGGACCTGCCCGTCGCGCCTGTTCTTGGAGAGCCAACGCAACGCCTCGTTGCGGACAGAGGCAAACAGGTACGCGTCGATGCTCTCGATGTCGGCAAGGCGCTTCTTCGACTTCCAGATCGAGTAAAACACCTCCGACACGACCTCCTTGCAGGCCTCCTTCTCCCCTACATGATAGTAGGCGAACCTAAAGACCTGATCGTAATACAAATGGAAGAAACGGTCGAACGCCCCGCGGTCGTCGGCGGCGACCGCGGATAACAGTGTATCTCTCCTATCCCGTTTCAACACTTTCATGCCTGTATGATGAATGAAGACTACCTTAATATCAAGACGCAAATATACAAAAATACAAGTCTCTTCGTACCACCTTGTTGGACGGAAAATCAACCTCCCGGAAAAACATCCCCATCAAAAAAGGGAATCTTCCCCAACGATACAGGAAACCTCGGGCACGAATATCCGTACCCAGGGCGCTTATTCTTGTCAATCTTGGTAATAGCCTTGCATCTGAAGCTCGCGAGCCGTGAGATAGGTGTATTTGTCCTCTTCCAAAGGATAGTCCCAACAGCCCAACTGATGATAGATCTCGCCACCGAAACCTTGCTTGAACTTATACAACCCGTACATCGGATGCGAGGGATCCGGCCCCGGGGCGATGCCGAACATATCATACTCCCGGCAGCCGCTTGCCTTGGCTATCTGGATAGCCCTCCACTGCAAGGCATACGTAGGCATCAAGTTGCGAAACACGGACGAGGAGGCGCCATACAGGTAGGTGGCCCGATGCGCGGAGAGCACCAAGAAAAGCGCGGCGAGCGGCATATCGTCGTAATAGGCGATCATGAGTTCCACACGCACGTCGTCGTCCGGATTCTCCATCTTGGGGACAAACATATTCCGGAAATAAGATATATCGTTCAGGTACAAGCCATTCCTGAGAGCGGTCTCCGTGTAGAGGTCATACCATACCCCTAAACCTTCCACCCCTACCCGCCGGACATCGATCCCTTTGCGAAGAGCCAGGCTGATGTTATAGCGCGTCTTGGGTTTCATGGCTGACAGGATCTCCCGCTCCTCTCGCGAGAGATCCAGGATAATCGTGTTAGCGGGCAGGATATTGGTGTTCGACTTCCTCAGGTTCCGGTTGCAGGTGCCATAATTCAGCTTGATCTCCTGAAGCTCTTTCTTGGGAAGGCCGACCCAGTTCCCCTCCTCGTCGAAATCCTCGCTTTTGCACCAATGCGACTGCCAATTCAGGTCGTACCGGAGCGCGACGCAGTGCCGCGGTAGGTAAGAGCGCAAGGATTCGGACAGCTCCTCTAAGAATTGTCCCTGATTCGCCTCCGAAGGCTCTATCTCCGGGCCATACGGCACATAAGCCACGTAATCCTCGGCGTTCAAATATTGGAAAAACAAGATAAAGTCTGCATGGGTATAGGAGAACCCTCCCACGTTCGCGTAAATATCACTGTTGCGTACGGAAAACTCGAACGCGCTGGAATTCAACCCCAACCTCTCCTTCACCTTCGACCAGAAGGAGGTCTGTTGCACGATCGGCGTGCTATAAGCGTCTATGATTTGTTTAGGTTCAATTTTGAGATTCATGTTCAAGTGGAAATAAAGCCGCGAAAGTAACCCTTTCCGGCAAGAGATGCAAGGAAGAAGAGGACTTCCCCCACAATCCTTGCCCAAGTTTACGTAAAGGCAGGCCCAAGTTTTCCGGGATTCTACGCCTTGTTTTTCGGCATATCCCGCCACATTCTTCCAAGAGCCTTTCCCCGGCGTGGAGAATGGAGGAAAATCATCCCGGAAAAAATCGTATTTTCGCGGGAAATGAGCATGGAAATGAATATTGAGATTAACGCGGATACCTGCATCCGATGCGGGAAGTGCGTGCGGGTATGCCCCTCGGGGATATTCACGCAGGAGAAGGTCGGCGAGGCTGTCGGCTTGATAAACAGGGATAGTTGTATCGTGTGCGGGCATTGCGTGGACGTATGCCCGACGGACTCGGTCGTCCATGAGGATTTCCCGCCCGAGAAGATCCATCCGATCGACTATGGGATGATGCCCTCCCCCGGGCAGGTCATGGCGCTGATGAAGTCCAGACGCTCCAACCGCACGCTGACCGGGAAGGTGATCCCCCGCGAGCAGCTCGACCAGATCGTGGAGGCGGCCGCTTGCGCGCCGACAGCCACCAACGCGCAGACCGTGTCGTTCACTATCGTCACCGATCCCGCGAAATTACGTTTGGTCAACGAATATACGATCGGCGTGTTCGACTCGATAGCGAAAGTGCTCCTGAATCCGATCGTACGGCTCATCGCGACCCCCTTCCTGAAGGAGATATATCAATATGTACCCGCCTTCCGGCGATTGAAAGCGGATTACGAGGCGGGCAAGGACCCGATCCTGCGGAAAGCCACCGCCCTGTTGCTGATCCATACGCCCCGTTCGAACCGTTTCGGCCACGAGGACGCTAACCTCGCCTACCAAAACGCCTCGTTGATGGCGCAATCATTAGGGATCAGCCAGATCTACATGGGATTCGTCCTCACCGCGATCCGCTCTGGCAAGAAGGGGAAACTCGCCAAGCTGTTAGGGATCGACGGGGAGATACAGGCGATCATGGCGCTTGGCATACCGGCTTTCCGCTACCCGAAATACTCGGATCGCAAACCGGTGGAGAAGCGTTACGTGGAATAGGCTGGAAGAAACAGGAAGAGGGGCCGCATCAGCTCAATAGCTTGATGCGACCCCTCTTCGACAATCCGCTCCGATCACCAGAACTTATTATGCTCCGGGCTATACTCGAACCCGGCGTCTTTCAGCTTGGAGAGCAGCGATTTCTTATTCACTTTCAAATCCTCGCACAAATCATCGAGGGAAGCATAATTATCACGTAATTTCATGTTGATGAAGCTGTATAGCATCATCGGATCATTGGGTAACGACATAAACAATCTATACGAATTACTTTACCTATTATTCTGCCGCGAAGATACGATTTTCCCCGTTACGAATGCTTACCTTCGCGCCATGTTAAAGATAAATTCATGAAGACATTACTTGACGTGCACACCCATACGGTAGCCAGCGGACACGCTTTCAGCACCTTGCAGGAGATGGTATCGGCGGCCTCGGAGAAAGGGCTACGATTGTTAGGGATCACCGAGCACGCACCCAGCATCCCCGGGACCTGCCCTCTTATCTATTTCCGCAACCTGCACGTGGTACCCCGACAGATGTACGGAGTGGAGCTGTTATTGGGAGCGGAGCTTAATATCATTGACTACAAAGGGTCTATCGACTTAGAGGAGAATTACCTGCGTATGCTGGACATACGGATCGCCGGTATCCACTCGCTTTGCTATACCCCCGGCACGGTGGAGGAAAACACGGAGGCCATGATCGGGGCGATACGCAACCCGTACATCCATATCATCAGTCACCCGGGCGACGGCACAGCCGACGTGAACCTTGAAGCGGTAGTGCAAGCCTCCAAGAGTTACCACACCCTGCTGGAGATAAACAACAGTTCCCTCAACCCCGTCCGCAATAAGGTCAAGGCCCGCGCCAACAATTTAGAGATCCTGCGCCTCTGCAAGCGGTACGAGGTACCGGTTATCTTGGGCAGCGACGCGCATATATCGTTCGACATCGCCCGGTACGACCATATCCAAGCCTTGCTTCAAGAAACAGAATTCCCCGAACGCCTGCTACTCAACGACAAAGTAGAAGCATTCAGGGAATTCCTGACCCATAAGGAGTCTATATTCTAAGAAGTCAAGAGGGCACTATCCCTCTTCCCTATTGGCAGTGCTGCTTAATCAGCTTGTCCACGACCGGATCGCCCAGCTCTTTCGCCTTCTGGAAGGCTTCACACGCCTCGTCTTTCTTGCCCTGCCGAACAAGGCAGATACCGCGCAACCGGTAAGAGGAGGCGAAATCGGGAGCGATCTTCAGCGACTCGTCCACACTCTTCAAGGCCGCCTCGTAATTCTCCTGCCGAATATAGACCGAAGCCTCCTCAGCGCGATACATAGCGTCGCCCGGGTTCAAGCGGATCGCCGCTTTTATATCCTCCAAAGCCCCAGCGAAATCATCCATACGGAACTTCGCCTGCTCGCGATAATAATAGAAGCGATCGCCTACTTGTCCATTCAGGATCGTATAATACAAGTCGTAATCCGCCACGGCTTCCGGGTATTGCATAAGCCGCAGGCGATAGTCGATCCGCTCAAGGATGTAGGTGGCAGCCTCTGGGGTAGGCGGATTCCCGCACTTAGCGATCGCGCTATCCAGCAAATTGATGATCTCCCCGATATTAACGCCAAAGACATTCGATTTCGCCTTAGCCGCCAAATACCACGACGAGGGAGAAGCGATCTCACTTTGGTTTACCTTCATGTAATCATCATACGCCTGCTCAAATCGCTTTTGGTAAAAATAAATATCCCCTTCCAGCTGCCGATAGGCGGGAAGATCAGCCCCTCCGATCGCTTTTTGGACCGCCTCCAAAGCGGCGTCTACCGTCCATCGCTCATCCTTTAGGGTCGTATCCATAGCCGCCACGCCATAGATCAGCTTAGCACGGTTATACCACAGTTCATTCTCGCTGTCGGAAAACCGGGAAGCCGCGTCTATATCCTCCAAGGCCTTGTCAAGGAAAGCGGATCGCTCCTCTTCCGAGGAGGCCAAGGCCGCCCGATGATAAGCGTAATGATTCGCCCGGCTCAAATATCCTTCGGCGGATTCCGGGAAAGAGGCGATGAAATCGTTCAAGGTCTCTAAATAGGTTTTCGGATCTTGCGAGTTAGCCAAGAGGAAAAGCGCCACCTGCGCTTGCTCCACGTCCGCCGGCCATGCCTTGCGTATCCCTATCTGCGTATAGGTAGAGTTCAACACATCCGCCGAATGGATCGTCAGGCTATTGGCGTACCCGGCCGATACCGCATAAGAAACATCCTTATTCCCGGTCGCGTCTTCCTGCGCCAAGCCGAATACCTTGCCCTCCTCGGTCAGGATCGGGGCGTTTGTCCAGCCTGCTTCCAAGGGAATCGATAACTTATAGTAGCTGAAGGGATCTTTCAGTTTGCTCACCTCCGAGACGGCACCTTTCCCGAATTTCACTTTCTTCTCGGTGGAAAAGGGCATCAAATAGGCGGTAGCTCCTTGCGGAACAGTCTCTTGCCCAATCGCCAAGCAATCCACCTTTTTCGGCACCTCTGCCTTGAATTTGATCACGTCGTACAACTCATCAGCTCCCATGATACGGACTACCGGATATACCTTCCCCTCCGTATCCGTCACGGTCGCCCTTTCCGCTCCCTTAAAAACGGAATAACCGGACAAAGCCTCGCCCGTCTCGGATATAAAGAAGCCAACCCCTTCCGCTTTTTTCTGGTTATCCACGCCATAGGTAGTGATCGTAACCAACGCTTTCTTCTGCTTATTCATCCATTTTGGAGCCTTCTCCTGGGCGAGAAGCCCCAACAACGGGCAACAAGCGACGATCAATAAAACTAAATTCCTCATGTATTCCCTCTTTTTCTATTACCTCGCAAAGGTAACGATTTATGGTAATCATCGCACAGACCCTGCCGATTTATCCATTCAGCAAGAAGCCCCGTGAAGAGATCTGTTTCCTCACGGGGCTTCTTCCCTATTCCGGCTGTTCGCGTCAACGAGCCTTCTCTGCCTCAAGTACCTCCTTCAATCGACGGACGATCTCCGGATGTTCCGCTGCTTGGTTGTTTCGCTCGCCTATGTCTTGCCGTAAATTATACAGTTGCTCCTCCCGGCTGTTGCCTAACTCGATGTTCGTCAGTTTCTGGTAGGCGGCATCCTCGCTTGGCGCGATATATTTCCATTCCCCATCGGAGACCGACAGGGCGCCGGCCACCTCGATCACGTAATCGCGTCCCTTCGGATCCTCACCCAAGAAGGCAGCCAAATGATCCTGGCTATCGGGAGCAGCCCCCTCCGGCAAGCTCTTTCCCAACAGGCTCGCCAGCGAAGCGTATAAATCAACCTGGGAAACCAGCGCGTCGGACACGCCCGGCTTTACCCGGGCCGGCCAACTCACGATCATCGGGATCCGGGTACCGGCCTCGAAGATGCTATACTTGCCGCCGCGGAACGGTCCCCAAGGCTTATGATCGCCCAACAGCTCGACGGCACGATCCGCGTAACCATCGTCCACCACCGGACCGTTGTCGCTGCTCATGACGATCAACGTGTTCTCCGCTATCCCGGCTTTCTCAAGCGCCGCCATGATCTCGCCTACCGTCCAGTCGAATTGCAACAAGGCATCGCCGCGAGGCCCCATCCCGCTTTTGCCCACGAAGCGGGGATGCGGCCAGCGAGGGACATGAACATCGTTCGTCCCGACATAAAGGAAGAAGGGCTCCGACTTATGCTCTTCGATAAACCGTACCGCCTTGCACGTGATGCTGTCCGCTATATTCTCATCTTCCCACAAAGCCCGTTTGCCGCCTTTCATATAACCGATCCGGGAGATCCCGTTAACGATCGCCATATCGTGCCCGTGATTGGGACTTGGCTTGAGCTTCGTCAGCAGCTCGGGATGATCCTTGCCCAAGGGCTCGCCGGGGAATGGCTCTTTATAGCTTACCGCCACGGGATCTTCCGGATCGAGGTTGACGATCCGCTGGTTCTCCACGAAGACGCAAGGCACCCGATCCGCCGTAGCCGCCATCAAGTAGGAGTAATCAAAGCCAATATCGGCGGGCCCGGGCGTGATGAATCCGTTCCAATCCTGCGAGCCGGTCTTATCCCCCAAGCCCAAATGCCACTTCCCGATCGCCCCTGTCGTGTAGCCACATTCCTTGAAGAGATCGGCCACGGTAGGCTGTTCCGGACGGATCACCATACCGGCGTCTCCCGCGGCGATCCCGGTATCGTCCCTCCTCCAGGCATAATGCCCCGTAAACAAGGAATAACGGGATGGAGTACTCGTCGCGGCCACGGAATGCGCGTCGGTAAACCGCACGCCCCGTTCCGCCAACCGCTCCACGTTCGGTGTATGGATCGTAGTCGATCCGTTGCAACTCAAGTCGCCATAGCCAATATCATCAGCGATCAAGAAGATCACGTTCGGCTTATCGGGAAGTTTCGCCGTCTCCCTATTCTGCCGATTCCCGGAACAAGAGGCCAACAGCGAAGCCCCCAAACTGATAACAACCGCAGATTTCATGTTTAAGTATTTAGATTAATGGCTCATTTTCATCTGATAAGTGCCACAAGATATATTTGCTTCACGGAATAGACAACCTTACGATCCAGAAAAAAGCCCAACCTCCTCCTCTCGTTCATTCCTCTTCCTCTCCCTCATTGGCGGAATGGAGGATAAAGGTGGTCGCCCCGATCGTGATGATCTCCCCATCGCCGATACGGACCTGTTCTTTCTTGCCGACCAACGTATTGCGGACGAACGTACCCGTCAAGCTCGGGAAATCTCGGACCATGTAAACGAAACGCCCCTCAGCGTCTTTCTTCACATGGATCACGCAGTGCTTGCGTCCCATGCTCGGGTCGCTCGTGACGATAGGCACGTCCACACCCTCCGTATCCTTGTTCCGGCGCCCTATCACGTTGTCGCCCATCACCAAGGGAAGCTCCTGCTTAAACGCGAAAGCGTTCTCGATCACCGAGATATACCCGCAAGAGAAGTCCGGCTCCTTTATCTCCTTCTCCTCTCCTGAGGATGTCTTCACGACCTTCCGTCCTAACTTGATCTTGAATTGGGCGCCACATTGGGGGCAGACAAAGGCAAGCACCTTTCCATCCGGATACTTGGTCTCGTCAAAAGATAATTGATTGTCACATTTCGGGCAGAACACTCTTTTCATACCGTCCAAACCGTTTTTACGTTTCTTACCGAACGCGAAGGTACGAAAAAAGTCGCTTCGGAAGCATGTCCGCCAACCTTTCCCGAAAATGTCCCATGAATCCGGGAAACTATCCCATCATTTTTTCAAAAGCCTTGGCAAGAATTTTCTCCGAAGAGGCTCAGAATGGCACTTAAAGGCAATAAAAAAGGCTATCCATCACGGACAGCCAATCTCAATTGTTAACCTTAAATCTAATACCATGAAAAACACATTGCAAATGTATGACATTTATGTTATGTAGCATAGCTTTTTATTTGGAAATCTCATTTGTTTAAACAGATTTAACAAAAAGATGTTCTACAATATACTTTCGCAACAAATTTTCAGGAGGTCTATAGGGATTTTCAAGGTTTTCTCCGGTTCATTCCCTATCCTCTTCCCTCCTAAACCTGCGAGGTCACCACGCAAAACGTGCCCGAAGCCTTGCTTACCAACTTATCGTCGCAATAAATCTCGCACTCGCAGAAATGAATATGCCGACCTGCCTTGATCACGGTACCCTTCGCGATCAGCTCATTCCCCCAAGCCGCCCGCAAGAACGACATCTTCAGCTCAGCCGTAAGCACATCCTTCTCGATCGGGGTCATCGTATAAGCGGCGAATCCAGCGATCGTATCCGCCAAGGCCGCCAAAACGCCTCCATGCGTCACCCCGCTATACTGCCGCTGTTCCTCATGCAAAGGCATATGCGCTTCCACACGTCCCTCCTCTATCACCGTGAAACGGATCCCCAAGAAGTTTACGTAAGGGTTAGTTTTCGCCCTGTTCATCAACTTTTCCCGAACTCTTTCATCCATATTATTCACCTCCTGTTAACGAATCGCTATCATACAATCATCCAAACTGTCAATAATGGCGAGACTCTCTACCCGTATACCCCGGCCACGCAATAGATTACCCCCATCCTGGAACGCTTTCTCGATAATGAATCCCATACCCTCTATCACGGCTCCCGCTTGTTCGGCCAACTCGATCATACCCATCGCGGCGTTGCCGTAAGCGAGAAAATCATCGATAAACAGGACATGATCCTCTGGTGTCAAGAAATTATTGCTGATACAAACCGTATAATCCCGGTCTTTCGTGAATGAGTGAACTACGGTAGAAAGCATATTCTCCATCGTCTTAGGCTTCTTTTTCTTCACGAACACCACAGGCAGGCGCATGATATATCCCACCATGATGGCAGGAGCGATACCACTCGCCTCGATCGTGACGATCTTATTGATCGGGCAATCTTGAAAACGCCGGATAAACTCCTCCGCGATCTTGTACATCAGCATGGGATCCATCTGATGATTGATAAAACTGTCCACCTTCAAGATGCCGCCCGGATAACAACGACCGTCTTGCAAGATGCGCTGTTTTAATAATTCCATAATATATTCCTTCTCTATTCCTTTAAACCGTTAATTTTCCTCTTTTACATGTATGAACAAATTCGCCAGGATGGCGGTAAGTCCACCCGTCGTTATGCCCGACGAGAAAATACTGCGGATCACCTCCGGCGCCGAACCTAATATATCCGGCATCAGCTCGACACCTAAGCCCAACGACAAGCTAACCGCCAAGACCAGCGTCGCTTTCCGGTCGATACGCTGCGAGGCGATAATACGGATACCGGCCGCCGCCACCGTCCCGAACATCAGCAAGGTGGCCCCACCCAATACGGGATCTGGCATCAGCGAGAAAACAATTCCCACTATCGGGAACAATCCCAACAGCACCAGCATACCGGCGATATAATAGCCCACGTAGCGGCTCGCCACACCCGTCAATTGGATAATCCCATTGTTCTGCGCAAAGATAGAATTCGGGAACGAATTAAAGACTCCCGAGATAAACGAGTTCACGCCATCCGCCAAGACGCCGCTGGATACCCGCTTCAAATAACTCTCCCCCTCAATCGATTTTCCGGAGATCATGGAGTTGGCGGTAATGTCGCCCGTCGCCTCGATCGCCGTAATGAGATAGATCAACGCTATTGCGATGAAGGATGAGATATTAAAGTCCAATCCATACTTAAACGGTACCGGTATATTGAAGCCTGTCAAGCTTTGTTTAGAGATAGCTCCTAAATCCACCATTCCCAAAGCGAACGCGACCGCATAGCCAATGCACAAGCCCAGCACGATCGAACTCATCCGCAGATATTTATTCTTGCACCGATTAAAGAACAAGACGCTTAGCAACACACAAGCCGAAACGCCCATATTCGGGATACTCCCGAACGTCCCGTTATCCATAGCGGCATACCCACCGCCACAAGCGACCACGCCAACCTTGATCAAACTCAAACCAATCAACAAGACTACGATCCCAGATACCAGCGGGGTAATCACCGAACGCAAGTACTTGAACGTCTGGCTCACGATCATCTCCACAGGAGAAGCGGCGATACAGACTCCAAAGACCAAGGGAAGCCCACCTGTCAACCCGGCCGTGATGATCGGTCCGATAAACGAGAAGCTAGTTCCTTGGATACATAGCAACCTTGCGCCCACAGGCCCGAACTTACGGCATTGGATGAACGTAGAGACACCTGAGGCGAACAACGCCATCGACACCAAAAATCCGGTCGTTTCCAAATCCAACTTCAATGCGCTCGCGATAATCAGCGGCGGCGTTATAATTGCCACGAAGATTGCCAGCAGATGTTGGAGAGCCGCGAACAAGGCCTCCTTCAAGGGAGGGCGATCCTCAATTCCATAAATCAAATCAGTATTCATGCCTTTTGCTTTTATATGTACATAATAATTAATAGGCCCGATCAGAAAGTGACCTCAACCACGACCGGACGATGGTCGGATGCCACGGACTCTCCCGGGACCCATGCGGATCGGACGTTGAACGAATGCCCTCCTTTCGAGTAACCAGCGATATAGTCTAAGCACCGATCCGGTTCAGAAGCCGGGAAAGTAAGCTGATCCGTATCGCTCAACAATTGGAAATCTCGCTGAATATCACCTATCAAAGGAGAATCTGGGCAAGCATTCCAGTCACCGGCGAGAAACAATGGTTTACGAGCCTTAGCCGCTTCCTTCCGGAGGATCGGCAAAGAAAGCATTTGGTCTTCCGGCGTCAAGGAGAGATGCGTGCAGCAAAAGATATAATCCTCGAACTCCACCCAGAGCAACACCCGCTCTTCCTCCCGTCCAGGTAAAGGGACAGAATGAAAAGCCAGAGGTTTCTCCTTACTCAACACGCCAACACCATACTTTCCCCCGTCAAAGGAGATTGCCGACGCATAGGTAGAACACATAGACACCTCGTCCGCAAGCTTCCGTAAGACATCGGTTCCGCCACTTCTCCGGGTCACGCTGTCCACCTCTTGCACGGCAACCACATCCGGATCCACACGCTGTATAGCGGCCGCTACACGATCAAGATCCGCCACGTCGTCCATACCTCGCCCGTTCCGGATATTATAGCTCATGATACGTAACGCCTCTTCCCCGGAATGATCCTCTTTTTTGGGAAAAGCGTCAAAAAGGGGTAACCAACAGCATATCAAGGTTACCCACAACAAGTATTTACTCATACCGATTTGATTACGCGAATTTACAAAAATTAAGCGAATATCCTTTCCAGTGACCGTCCAAAACGCGCGATATCCTCTTCCGTAGTATCCCAAGATGTCACTAAGCGCACTTCGTTAATATCCTCATTCCACATATAAAAGAAGTACTCCTCCTGCAACTTCCGCAACGGTTCCGACGGGATCGTGAAGAAAAGCTGGTTAGACTCCACCTTCTGCGTAAAATGAATTTCCGGATACTTTCTCAACACCTCCGCCAGCTTCATGGCGCTCGCGTTCGCTTTCGTCGCGTTCTCTAACCAAAGACCATTCTCCAAATAAGGGATGAATTGCGCAGACAGATAACGCAACTTGGAGGCGAGCTGAGCGGATTGCTTACGGAAGAACTGAAGATTTTCCGTGATCTCCGGACGGAACGAGACGACAGCCTCACCCATCATCATGCCATTCTTCGTACCTCCAAAGCTCAAGATGTCCACACCCGCATCCACTGTCACCTCGCGCATCGAGCAGTTCAAGTAGGCACAAGCGTTCGCCAAGCGCGCCCCGTCCATGTGGAGATACATGGAATGAGCGTGCAACAGCTCAGCTATCGCCTTCACCTCTTCAATCGTATAGATAGTTCCCAACTCGGATACCTGGGAGATATAGACAGCCTTGGGCTGCGAGTGGTGGCAAACCCCGAAATTCTTCAAGTGAGGACGGATCAAATCGGGAGTCAGTTTACCGTCTTTAGTCGGAATGGCAATGACGGCACAGCCGGTCATCCGGGCAGGAGCCCCGCATTCATCCACGTTGATATGCGCAGTCTCGGCACAAAGGATACTGTTGAACGGGCGAGTCACCGCCTGTAATGCCACGCTATTCGCTCCCGTTCCATTAAATACGAAGAAAGGGGCTGCCTCTTTCCCGAACACCTCCTGAATCTTCAGTTCGGCGGCTTTTGTCCAAGGATCATCGCCATAGCCTGCCGCATGATTATCATTGGCCTTCAATACCGCATCCATGATCCGGGGATGCACGCCGGAATTATTGTCACTCGCGAAACTTCTCATCTCTCTATTCTCCTTGCTTAAATTGATTTTGACGTCAAAATTACGGATTTAAGATGAAAACGAATCTATATAAACGTGTTTTTCCTATCCTAAAAAAGAGAAGAGAGAGGAACCTCACGGCTTCTCTCTCTTCATACATAGCTACATGTCAATTTTTTATATTACAGAGACTCAGAATTGATTCCGGAAATTATCCGCCGGATTCGAGATCGACGCCCGGTAGCATTGGAAGAATACCGTGCCAAAAGAGGTCAGCAGGCAAAACACTCCTGCGGCGACAAAATACAACGGATGTAAAGAAATCCGATACGAATAATCCGATAACCAGTCGCGCATGAAATAGATAATGATCGGTATCGCGATCACGAACGCGACCAGCACGTAGCTCAAAAAGGTAAGCACTAACCGGGTCAAGATCTGCCGGTCGCTGGAGCCATACACCTTCCGGATGGAGATCTCCAATACCCGCTGCTGGATGAAATAGATCGACATCGCCAACAAGCCCAAAAGGGAGATCAGGATCGCGATCACGGAGAAAACGCTCACGATTTTCGCCATGCGGATTTGCGACTCGAACGACCGTTGCAACGCCTCATCCATGAATTGCGTCTCACCATCCAGCCCGATTACCTTAGCGAAAGTCTCCTCAACCTCCTTCTTGGCAAGGACAGGATCACCTTGCGTCTCGACCAAGAATGCCCAAGGATCCGTCTTTTCATTCAAGCGCAACATAACCGGGCTTTTCCCGGCCAGCACGTTTCCTAAGCAATAGAAATCACGGATAATGCCGGCGATCGGGATCGTGGACTCCTCAAGCTGCACAGAGGTAGCGTCCTCCGGCAGATTCATCTCCCGCATCGCCTGCTCACTCAAGAACCAACCATCGGAAGCCAGATGGTTATCCCGTACGATCTCCAGGCCCAGCATCCCGAAACTCTCCTTATCCATCCGGAATTGCTGGAAAGAGATGTTATTCCCTTGATAGGTCGTGGTCCAGTTATTACTGCCGAACAGCGGTAAACCAGCCACCTTGCCTACCTGTCTCACGCCCGGCAGCCCCCGAAGCTCGTTCGCGAGGCCTTCTGTATTTCCGGTCAGCATGGTCAGATCCACGACCAAAAGGTTGTTGGTCCGGTAACCCAACGGGGCGTTCAGCATATACCGGATCTGGGAGATCATCACGATCGAGACCGCCACCATCGTGATCGTGATCACGTTCTGGAAAATGATAAACCCTTTACTGAATGTCATCTTCGTACGGGTACACAAGGTTCCCCGAACCACCTCGATCGGCTTGGCGGAAGAGATGACGATCGCCGGCAACAGTCCGGAGATCGCCCCGACCACTAAAGTCAGCGCCAACAAAGCGGTGATCCAAGCAGGTGCAAACAGCACGCTCATATCTAATTGGGTCTGGAGTAGGTCGTTCACGTGCGGACAAAGGAAATAGGCCAACAAGATACCGATCAGCAACGAGATGAAGGTAAGCAAAGTCGTCTCCGCCATCAGCCGGAGGAAGATCTCTCCCCGCAACGAGCCTAACAGACGGCGGGTAGCCATCTCCTTCGCCCGGAAACCGGCTTGGGCCACCGTCAGGTTGACATAATTGATCACCGCGAAAACGAGGATCAAGATACCGATCGACAGCAAGAGCAGCACAAAATCCCAATCTCCCGTCTGGAGCATATAGCGACTATTCCAGCCGGAAAAATAGAAATCCTCCAACGGTTCAATCCGCACCTCATTCCATATACCGCGCTGATAGATCCAAAAGAAGGTCTTGAACCAGTCTCGCATATCCTCCGCACGCGAGGTGAAGTCGGTCCCTTCCCGTGCCAACACGAAAGCCATCGTCCCGGCCGCGTTACTCAATTGGTCTGGAGCCAAAGAGAAATTCCAGTATTTGACCAGCTGCCAGCGCAAGATCACATCCGCCGGATGGAAGGAAGTCCGCTCCATATCCCGCATCACCCCACTCACGACCAAAGAAAGCGAGTCGGCTACCGTAAACGTCTTGCCTAAAGGATCCTCCGCACCAAACAGCTTCTTAGCGAACGACTCGGATACCACCGCGTAATTCAAGGCAGACAATGCCTGCGAACGATCCCCCTCCACCAAGGGAAAGGAAAAGAGGTCAAAAAAGGTCGAATCGGCAAATAGGAACTCTCCCCGCCATTTCTGATCTCCTACCTTCACCACAAATTTCTCTCCGGAGCTAACCACCGGACATACCTTCTCTACCTCCGGATAACGATCCTTGATCTTATAGGCGATCGCGGCACCCGTAGCCGCATCCTCCTCCGAACCCACGATATAAATCCGGTCCTTATTCTCGTGAAACTGATCCGTTGACAGTTCCTGAACCGTATAAACCGCGATCAAGAGCACGAACATCAAGGATACGGATAACCCACCTACATTAATTAATGTATAACTCCTGTTTCCGCTCCAGGAACTTGAAGAATGACTTAAACTGTGCCAATAATTCCATATCACTTCTATTTTATATTTTCCATCTTATTCCAAGATCAAAATCTCATTATCCTTATAGCTCTCATAACCGGAGACGATGACCCGCTCGCCCGGCTCCAATCCTTCGAGCACCTCGTAATATTGCGGGTTCTGCCGACCGATCTTGATAGAGCGGCGATAAGCCCGCTTCCCGTCCGCGTCGAGCACGAAGATCCAGTTGCCGCCCGTACTCTGGAAAAAGGTGCCCTTGGGGATAATGACGCTCTCGGTAGGCTGCCCCAACTCCAGGTTGATATAATAAGTCTGGCCGCTACGGATATTATCCGGCCGCTCGCTCGTGAAAACAAGATCCGTACGGAATTTCCCGTCGCGTACCTCGGGATATACCTTGCGCACGATCAGCTCGTACGTCGCCCCTTGCCGCTCGAAGGTGGCTTTCAATCCGGCACGTACCCGATCAATATAATGCTCGTCGATCATCGCCTCGATCTTGTAATCGGAAAGATCGTTGATCTGCCCGATCTTCTGCCCCGGACTGATGCTCTGCCCTAAGGTGACATCCAGCAGACCCAGCTCCCCGTCGATCTGCGAACGAACGTTCAGGTTCTCCTTCCGCTCATGGATCAGCCGGATATTCCGGCGCATATTCGCCAAGCTCGCCTCCATCTCGTCCATCTGGATCGTCCGCGAGATGGAATCCTGCCGCAGACGCTCCGTGATCAAGGCGTGTTTCTGGGATGCCAGCTCGAAATTCTCTTTCGCCTGCAAGTAATCCTCCCGGGCGATCAAGTCCTCCTCGTACAACCGCTTTTGCTGCTCGAACGTCCGGAGCGAGCGGCTCATATCCATATCATACTGCAATTTCTCCATCTGGTTGTTCAGCTTATCCTGCTCCATCGTCACCTGCGTATTGCGCAAGAAGTTCTGCTTCTCCGCCAGTTCCGCCTCGGCGTTCAGTATCTCCAAGTCAAGGCTTGAGTTGCTCAGCCGCACGATCACGTCGCCCTTCCGCACGGTAGAGCCTTCTTCCACGACCTTCTCCCGGACGATCCCCCCCTCCTCGGGGCTTAGCTGTACCACCGTGATCGGCTGTACCTGTCCGTCCACCCGGAAGAAATCATTAAACAGCTCATGGGTCACGTTCCCGATACTCAAGCCCTTTGCGTCAACCCGCAAGGTAGAGGCATGATTCCCGAACAGGATCCACCCGATCATGAATACAAGTACGGCTCCCCCTGCCACGTAAGGGATATGCTTCTTTTGCAAACCTTTCTTTTTCTCTAACTGTATATCCATCGTTTTTCCTTTTTATATTTTTCCAATCCCAAGTATTACCCCCTATCACGGCTCGATCAAGGGCTTCCCTTTATAATAATCCACCAATTTGCTTTTCAGCAAGAACATCAACTTAGTCTGCAACAGGTTGGCTTTCGACTCCAACAAGGTATTCGCGCTCGTCTGCACGTCAAGCGGGCTCATCAGCCCCTCCTCGTACTTCCGCAAGGTAACGCGGTAGGCCAGATCGTCCGAGCGAACCTTCTTGTCCATCTGGATCGCCTCCTTCGCGTATCCCTCCCGATCCAGCACCGATTGCTCCACCGCCGTGCGTAGCTGCCGGAGCACCTCGGTACGGGTCTCTCTCGCGATCCGCAGGTTATTCCGGTATCGGCGCGCGTTCGTCCATCTGCTCAGCCCGTCGAACAACGGAAAACTGAAGCTGAACGAGATATATTCTCCCCGGTTATTCCGGAACTGATCCCTGAATGCCGCCGGGGCCTCGGCCGCCTTCAGGTTCTCGAAGTAAGAGGTAGAGATTCCCGCATTCAGGTAAATGCTTGGCAACAGCTGCCCCTTGCTGATCCGGTACTGATATTTACTCTGCGCCAACTGATATTCCGCTTGCAAAGCTGTCGGGTTATTCCCGGAGGCGTAGGCGAAAATCTCCGCCACGCTCTCGATCTCCGGCACCGTCTGGATCTCGGGCAATGCCGTGTCCACCAGAAGTGCCTCATCCGCCGGATAATTCATGCGCTCCCGCAGCGTGAGCAGCGCCGTGTTATACAGGTTTCGCTGATGCGTCAAGGTATAATCGTCGGCGGCTACCTGCGCCTCCAATTGCGCCACGTCCGCCTTTCCTTTTACCCCCAGTTCCTCCTGTCGGCGGGTCTTGTAAAGCGTCCGTTCGCTCTCCTCCAACTTCTCGGCGGCCATGCGGATCGTCCCTTGGTAATAGACCACATCCATGTAGGCCTGCATCGTCTGGAGCGCCAAGTCATCTTTCGCTTTCTGCACGTCGTTGAGCCCCATCCGGCGATTCGACTTCGCCATCAGCCATTGGTTGATGAGCTGGCCGCCCGTAAACAGGGGAATCGAGGTGGAAAGTCCGTAATCATTATTGAAATTGGAGGTATTCTCGTACGTATTGGTCGCCGGGTCGATCGAACGCCCGAAGCTATATTGCGCCCCTATGGTAGCCGAGGCGGTCGGGAAGAAAGAGGCGATCGCCGCGTTTCGCTCCGCCTTATAGGTATCTGCCGTATGCACCTGCTTCTTCACGGAAGGGCTATTCTCCACGGCATATCGCATACAGTCGTCCAACGTCCATATCTTTTCTTGCGCCATCCCCAACCAGGCTTGGCCGCATAACAGGATCATGATAAATGTCCGCTTATTTTTCATCGTTCTATCCTTTATTTCCGCATAAATAAAATCAAATAGCGTGCCAAACCTATTAATCCATTATATATCAAATAAATAGAAAAACAAAAGGATCTTCTGAGTGTCAAAAAATTTGACAACACTGTCCAATTGTTTGACAATGAAACCTCGCTGACGGTTCTCCCGGATCTCTCCTTTTTTCTAATTTTGCCTTCGGGGAAATCGTTTTCCTCACGAATAAGGGACCTTTAAAACGAATCAGATCATGATCACGATTTATGGCATGGAGACCTGCCCTGATTGTACCTATGTGGAGGAGCAGGTGAAAGGAGACAACCGCTATCAGGTAATCGACATCGGGCGGCACGTGAAAGCGCTGAAGGCTTTCTTGAGGTTACGCGACCATCATCCGGCGTTCGAGGCGGCGAAACAGATGGGTGCGGTAGGGATACCCTGCTTCGTATTAGAAGATGGAAGCGTGACATTGACACCCGAGGACGCGGGATTGCGCTCACGCCCGGCCACGGAGGGGGCGGCCTGCAACATCGATGGTAGCGGATGCTGATAAGCATCCGCAAGTTCTCGCGAAAACATCCTCTTCTTTTCCAAAAGGCATCATCAACTTTCCCCATCCCGATGGTGCCGCTTGGCAATATGCGCTCCCGATCCAAAAGGTAAATCCCGGGGAGAGGTCGAGACGACCGGACTAAACCCCTTGAATTTCGGAGGTTATATTTCCAACGTATAAGTTTTTTATGTATTTTAGCGCCGTTGTTCCAACGTGCGTCCAGCATATTCGCGCGTAAAGAAGGGTCTTAAAGCATAGCGATATGAAACCGTTGTTCCAAGAATTACCGTTCCCGGCCGACAGTTACATGAATTTCTACGTGGAGGATCTTCCGCATTTCATCGTGCCCTGGCACTATCATCCCGCCATCGAGATCATGTATATCACGAGCGGTACGGGAACCCGTTTCGTCGGGGATCATGTGGAGGGCTATTTCGAGGGAGATGTGTGCATGATCGGGCCGCAACTTCCTCATGAATGGCGGAACGATCCGGTCTATTTCAACAAGGATTCCGGGCTGCGGGCCACTTGTATCTGCTTGTTTTTCAAACGTCAGATCTTTGAGCCTAACCTGATCCGCCTACCGGAGATGAGCCATATACGCGACTTGATCGAGCGTTCCCGCAGAGGGATCAAGTTTGTCGGGAAATCGCGGGCACGTATCGCCGAGCTAATCAGCCAAGCGGCAAAAGAACCCGGGGTACACAAGGTAATCAACCTGATCTCCTTGCTGGAGCTGATGGCTACCTCCGACGAGTATGAGCTGCTGGCGAGCGTGGGCTTCACGGAGACGGTCAATTCGGATGATTTCGAGCGTTTCAATAAGATCAACAAGTATCTGATCAACAATTTCACCTCCCCGATCAAATTGGAGGAGGTGGCGGCATTGGTTGGCTTGACGCCTACGGCTTTCTGCCGCTATTTCAAGAAACGGACCAAAAAGACCTTTGTCGAGTACCTGAACGATATGCGTATCGGGCACGCCAAAAAGCTATTGATAGCCGGGGATCTGAAGATCGCCGCCATCAGCGCGGAGGCGGGATTCAACAACCTTTCCAACTTCATCGGGCAATTCAAGCGAAGCACGAATATGCTACCTTCCGAGTACCAAAGGAAATACAAAGAGCATCCGGACGCCGAATTAAGATAGGATAGCATAGTTCTCGGGAAAAATCCTAAAATCCGGCTCAGGATTTCCGACCTATTTTTGTGATAGAAGTCATATCGCAAAAGAGGGTGTCATGAAACATAAAGCTATTTTATCTCCCGGATTATTCTTCATAGGCGATGAGCTGAAGGGAGAGAACGTGTCAAAGAGCCAACGTACCTTAGGCGACTTAGCCGGGATTTTCGAGGATCAGGCGGCTTATGGGCGTATGCCAGCGGAACAGTTGGCCTACGAGGTGTATAGTTACTTGCCTGAGCGGGAAGGAACTCCGGGCGGGCTCTACTTCGGCATCACACGCCTGTATCCCGGCAAGGTCGGGAATGAGTATTTCATGACCAAGGGCCATTTCCACCGGCTGGAAGATCGGGCGGAATATTATTGGGGATTGGAAGGCGAAGGGATGCTTATCCTGATGGATCGGGAGAGAAACACCTGGGCGGAGAGGATGGTCCCGGGCAGCCTGCACTACATCCCCGGAGGTGTCGCCCATCGTGTCACGAATACGGGTAGCGGGATCCTGTCGTTTGCCGCGTGCTGGCCCTCGGATGCCGGCCACAATTACGAGGAGATAGCGAACGAGGGTTTCTCTGCCCGGCTGATCGAGGAGAATGGTACCCCTAAACTGCGGTAATCATGGATAACGTAATCGCGATAGATTTAGGAGGGACGATCGTCAAGATCGGGCTATTACGCGACGGCCAGCTCTTGGATTGCGTACGGCTACCGGCTCATTTAGCCTTAGGGCTGAGGCCGAACTTGCCGCATATCCAACAGGCGATAGATCGGCTGCTGCTCACTTGGCAGATCGAGGCGGGCGACCTTAGCGGTATAGGGCTCGCCTTCCCGGGATTGGTGAACCCGATCCGGAGCGAGGTCATCTCCACCAACCAGAAATACGAGGATGCCCGCTCCATCCGTATGGATCAATGGGTCGAGAATAACTGGGGCGTCCCGTTTTATATGGACAACGATGCCCGTTTGGCCGTGGCCGGCGAATGGAGACATGGGGCGGGTCAAGGTAAACGAAACGTGGTCATGATGACAATCGGCACGGGAATCGGTACCGGGGTCGTGATCGATGGCCGGCTTCTATACGGCGAACATTTCCAGGCGGGCTCCTTGGGTGGACATTTCGTGCTGGATTATAAGGGACGACGTTGCTCCTGCGGAAACAAAGGATGCGTGGAGGCGCTCTCGTCCTCGTTCTTCCTGCCGACGATCATCCGGGAGCATCCCCGATTGTCTGACGCATTCAAGCGCGAAGCAGAGCGCTATGATTTCAAACTGATCTTCGAGTCCGCGCAAGCAGGCGACAAAGATGCCCGTATCGTGCGGGATGAGTGCATGGATATTTGGGCTGCGGCGATCATTACCTATATACACGCCTACGATCCGGAGATCGTGATTTTGGGAGGAGGTGTCATGAATAGCCAAGAAGTCATCATCCCTTACGTAAGCGAGCGGGTACAAAAATGGGCTTGGTGCCCATCCGGGAAGGTACCCATCGTACCGGCCGTATTAGGAGACAACGCGGCTTTGTTCGGTTTAGCGCATATCATGATAAAACGACGACAAAATGAAAGGATTCATGTTTGACAAAGGTATTGACATAACGCCGACCCAATCTCCAATGGGGTTCGTCTATGGAGCGGGCGTATTCGGGCCGGAGGTGGAAATCCGCCACCTGAATGACATACGGGCGAGCCTTCGGGATCCGTCGTGCGAAGGGCCTGAGGAAGTCTATGCCATCGCGATGGATGTAGGCAAAGAAGAACACCGCGCTTTATTGGATAAACTTCATCTATTATACGGAGTAGTGACTTATAGTGCCGGGAAATTAGGGCAAGAGCCTATCCGAAGCCAAGGGCATATCCACAAGGTCTCCCCATATAGCGGGTGGTCTACCCCGGAAATCTACGAGATCTGGTCGGGCAAGGCGGTCATCTATATGCAAGAATACGCCGAGGATCAGCCGGGAAGATGCTACGCCGTGTATGCCTCACCCGGCGATGTGGTGATCGTTCCCCCAAACTGGGTACACGCCACGATCAGCGCGGATCTGAGCTGTCCGCTGACTTTCGGGGCATGGTGCGACCGGGAATACGGGTTTGTCTACGACGGCGTCCGGAAGCATAAGGGAATCGCCTGGTTCCCGATCTGGGGCGAGAACGACGAGCTGGAGTGGTCTGCCAACCCGATGTATGAGCCTTCGCGGCTGATCCGGAAATCACCTTCGGATTATTCCGCCTTAGGTATCCGCAAAGGAGTCTCCATCTACAAGCTATTCGAGGAAGATCCTGAATTGTTCTTGTATGTACCTCAGCCCGGGCTGAAGGCGGAAGTATGGCGAGATTTCGAACCCTGAGAGATTTACCACGCATCTACATACTAAACAATCACGAACGAATCATGAAAGACACAGGCTATAAAAAATGGATGATCTACGTCATCGCGACGATCGCCGCTATGGGAGGGCTCCTGTTCGGCTTCGATACCGGCGTGATCTCCGGCGCCATTCCCTTTTTCCAAGCGGATTTCAACATCGACGACGGACAGGTGGAAATCGTGACCTCAGCGGGTCTGATCGGGGCCATCTTAGGCGCTTTGTGCTGTGGTAAGCTGACAGATCGCGCCGGGCGCAGGAAAGTCATTCTACTGGCGGCCATTATCTTCGCGCTCGGGGCGCTATGGTCAGGATTCGCTCCCGATTTCTCCCATTTAGTCACGGCACGCCTCTTCTTGGGGATAGCGATCGGTATCTCCTCTTTCGCCGTGCCTCTTTACATCGCCGAAATCTCTCCCGCCAAGTCGAGGGGAATGCTTGTCTCCATGTTCCAGCTCATGATCACGGTCGGGATCTTGGTCTCTTATCTCTCGGATCTCTATTTCGCGGACGAGTCATCACTTTCTTGCTGGCGGCCAATGTTCTATGTCGGGGTAATCCCCGCCCTTATCCTGTTTGTCGGGATGCTGTTGGTTCCTCCCTCCCCGAGATGGCTGATGTCTATCGGTAAGGAAGAAGAATGCCTATCGGTCTTACGGAAGGTAGAGCATCCGGATTTAATAGAGAGTTCCTTCGAGCAGATACGGACGGAGATCCGGAAAGACGACTCTCGGCAGGGGAGTTTAAAAGATCTGGCTCAACCGTGGATGCGTAACGCGCTGATCATCACCATAGGGATCATGTTCTTCCAACAATGCGTAGGAATCAATACCGTGATGTATTACAGCCCGAAAATCTTCCTGATGGCTGGTTTCGATGGCGCGGTCTCCGCGATCGGCGCTTCTGTCGGCGTAGGCATCATAAACCTGCTGTTCACCATCCTGTCCGTCTATTTCGTGGATCGGATAGGCCGACGCAAGCTATACTTCACGGGGCTAAGCGGCATCACGATTTCCCTGCTGGCTTTAGCGGCCTCCTTCCTGTTCACCACGCAATTAGGCGAGGCGGGCAAATGGATCTCCTTCCTGTTCATCTTCCTGTATGTCGGCTTTTTCGCGATGAGTATCGGGCCTTTAGGCTGGCTGATCGTATCGGAGGTCTTCCCCCAGAAGATGAGAAGCTTAGGGACCTCCATCGGATCGCTGACGGTATGGTTCTTCAACGCGATCGTCTCGTTCACCTTTTTCAAGATATTGCGGATCTTCTCCATCCCCGGCACCGAGTTAGTCTCCGGGGAAGGGAGCCAGGAGAACCCTGCCGGTGTATTTTTGTTCTATGCGTTCATAGCGATCTTAGCGATCATCTGGGGCTATTTCTACGTGCCTGAGACCAAAGGCATCTCGTTAGAGAAGATCGAGGCTTATTGGCGGAAAGGCGGTCGCCCCAAGGATTTAGGAAAAGAGAGAAAATAAATAAACAAATCCAAGCATTTTACCATGAGACACTTTTACCATATCAACCTATTGATGTACTGCTTAGGGATCCTCCTTACTGCCTGCGGGACACAAGCGGATAAACGGCAAGTGGTAAACCTCAACGGGATCTGGGAGATCGAGAAAACGGATGGCGAGCTTCCCTCCCATTTCAGCGCCACGGTACAAGTACCGGGCTTGGTGGACTTGGCGACACCTGCCATCGATACGCTTCAAGCCATGTATCAGGATGGATGGTACTGGCACAAGTCGAGCTTCGAGCTGAAAGAGACCGATTTCGAAAAGATCGAGTTAAAAATCCACAAAGCGAAATACCATACCAAGGTATATGTCAATGGGCAATATGCAGGGGAGAATCTCTACTGCTTCACCCCGTCGTATTTCGACCTCAAGCCCTACCTGAACCCCGCGGGCCAGCCCAACGAGCTCCTGATCGGCGTAGGATGCAAGGATCAATTGCCGGACACGATCCCCGACGGGCATGACTATGAAAAATTAAAATATATCCCAGGGATTTACGATAAGGTGGAGATCATTTTGGCAAACCGTCCCTACATCCGGAATATCCAGTGCGTACCCGACGTGATCAACGGGCGGCTTCGGGTGGTAGCCGAGTTAGAGACCGAGCAAGCCGGGGGAATCCCTTTGGAATATGAGGTGACGGAGGTCATCTCCCGCGAGGCTTTCCGGAAAGGCTCCTTGGCGGTTGACGGAACCCCTGTCCCGGAAGAGGGAATCGTGAAAGTGGATTTCGAGATCGACATGGAAGGATCCAACTTATGGTCGCCCGAATCGCCCTTCCTCTACGAGCTTCTCGTAAAGACGGAGGGTGACGACAAGCGCACACGCTTCGGGATGCGGAGCTTCCGCATCGACCCCGAGCGCAAGATCGCCCTGCTGAATGAGAAACCTTATTATATAAAAGGCACGAATGTCTGCATCTTCCGTTTCTTCGAGGATCCGCAAAGGGGCTCTTTGCCTTGGGACGCCGAATGGCCGATACAGCTGCACCAGCAATTCAAGCGGATGAACTGGCACATGATGCGCTATTGCATCGGCTTCCCGCCCGAGCGTTGGTACGAGATTTGCGACAGTTTGGGATTCATGCTGCAAGACGAGTACCCGATCTGGTACCTCAAGGAGAAGGTGAAGTCCCCGCAGATCGCGGAGGAGTACAAACGCTGGATGCGGGAACGCTGGAACCATCCCAGCGTCGTGATCTGGGATGCCCAGAACGAGCTGGTCACGGAGGAGACCGGGAAGGCGATCCGTCAGGTGCGCGAACTCGACCTCTCCGACCGTCCTTGGGAGAATGGTTGGTCCCGACCGGAACGGGCAACAGATCCAAGCGAGTCGCATCCCTATCTGTTCATCAAGTATATGGAGGAAGGCGTACAAGAGCCGCCCGAGGGATACAAGAAAGAGCTGTTCGGCCATGCGATCAGACCGATGAACGACGCGAACCAACGCTACTTCGAGGTACATAAGGATGAGAAGGGCTCCTTCGACAATCCCTCCCTTATCAACGAGTACGGATGGATCTGGCTGAACAGGGATGGCTCTACCACCACGCTTACAGACCGGGTATATGATGTCTTATGGGACGGAAAAAGCCTCACGCCGGAACAACGGATCGAGATTTATAGCCGCCATTTGGCGATGCTTACCGAGTATTGGCGGGCACATCGGCAAGCTTTTGGCATCTTGCATTTTTGCGGATTAGGCTACTCCCGCCCGGAAGAGCCTCGGGGACAGACCTCGGATCATTGGATCGACTTGGTAAACCTCCGCTACCAACCCTCCTTTTATAAGTATGTCCGGTCCTCATTCGCCCCCGTGGGATTGATGATCGATCTATGGGAAAAGAGCTACAAGGCAGGGACAAAGCTGTCAGTCCCGGTCTATGTAATCAACGACTTGGATAGGCCTTTTGCCCAAGAGGTTCGTTTGGAATGGCTGAAAGAGGGAGGCGCTATCCAGACCCTGGCGCTCCCCGTGGAAGTAGCTCCCTACGAGGTCAAGATAATCTCCTTTGATACGTCTGTACCGAACGGGAACGGGGATTTCCAACTCAGGGCGGTTTACGGCACAGGCGAGGACGAGGTATTCAGCCTAAGGGACATCCCTGTAAAGGAATGAGAGGCCGCGGATCCATCTCGCCGGACAAGACCCCGGATCTCGTCCGGCGTCCAAGAAAGCCCTATTCCACAAGAAATTGCGATCAGGGCAAGATTCTAAAATCAGAAGATAAGATTTTTGAATTTTTAAACATATAATCGCTTTATTTTGCGTACAGAAAAACCGATAACACGTTAGATACCATGAAACAGATATTCGTCATCCTATGTTGTTTCCTGTCAGCCATCGCTTGGGCGGACGAGAGGAGAACGACGATCCCCCTGAACGGGGAATGGGATTTTGACCAGACCGAGCGGGCGTTCCCCCCACAACGGTTCACTCGCAAGATACCCGTTCCCGGATTGGTACACCTCGCGAAGCCGAGAATCTCCCAGTACGAGAAATTTTTCAAGAAACCGGATGCCGTGGAGATGGTGGAGCAATCCAACTTCTTAGAGCGGGACTATACGCCCATGTATAACTGGTATAGACGGACGATCTTCATCGACGAGCAGCTCAAGGGGGAAGAACTTTTCCTCACGATCAAGAAGAGCCAATACGTGACGCGGGCGTTTGTCAACGGCCATGAGGTAGGCTCCTCGATGGAGTGCTATACGCCTATGGACTTCAAGATCACCGAAGCGGTGAAGTTCGGGGCGGACAACGAGATCCTGATCCAGGTAGGCGACCGGGCTTGGTTGCCCAGCGAGGCTGCCGGCGGGACGGATAAAGAAAAGGTGCACTACCTTCCCGGCATTTGGGACGACGTATTCATCACGGCTACCGGGAAGTTGCGGGTAGACAAGGCGCTGTTCCTCCCTTCGCTGGCCAAGAAAGAGGTGACGGTGAAGACGTTGGTACGAAGTATGTACCCGCCTCAGATGCTTTATGGAGATAAAATGTACGACGCTTGCCGATTAGAGTTCCGCATCAAGGAGAAGAGCACGGGAAAGGTCGTGAGCGAGCGGACAATCGAGGGCGAGGCCAAACGGGACAACCGGACCTATTTCGAGACGGTGATCCCGATGGATGCTCCCAAGGCATGGACCCCCGACACCCCTTTCCTGTATGAAGGGGAGGTATCCGTATACGACAAGGGGAAATTGGTGGACACGTATCAGGTGAACTTCGGGATGCGCGATTTCTCCCGATCCGGGAAGTTCTTCACCCTCAACGGTGAGAAATTCTACCTACGCGGCTCCAACATCACGCTGCAACGCTTCTTCGAGGATCCCGATTGCCAAGCGCTCGCCTGGGACAGGGATTGGGTAAAGAAATTGATGATCGACCTTCCGAAATCGATCGACTGGAACGCCATGCGGATCTGCGTAGGTATCGTACCGGACTTCTGGTACGACCTCTGCGACGAATACGGTATCGTCTTGCAAAATGAGTGGCTTTATTGGCAAAACCACGGATGGGACGAACAGGTGCGCAAGGAATATACGAATTGGGTGTGGAGCGACGGCAACCATCCCAGTATCGTGATCTGGGACGCGATCAACGAGAATTGGGACAGCTACATCGGCAACACGCTGATCCCTGAGCTGAAACGGCTGGATCCGACCCGTATCTGGGACGCGGGCTACATGACCTCCGCCCAGATGGGTACCAACGACGAGATGGATGAGCCGCATCCTTACCGGGCGCTCACCCTGATGCACTCGGACGAGCTGAACGAGTATTTCAAGAATAACCCGTACAGCATAGGGGCGCTGCATGAGAACTGGAGAGGCTTCTCCTCTATCCTCGACGCGGGCGTGCCGCAGTTGGTCAACGAATATGGCTGGATCTGGCTATGGAGGGACGGAAGGCCCTCGAAACTGACGGTCAACAATTACAACTATTATTTGGGGGAGAACGCGAAGCCGGATCAATGCCGCGAGCTACAAGCCTATTGGCTGCAATTAGAGACCGAGTGGTTGCGCTCGGAGCGTGCGGTAGGTGGCCTTTTGGCCTTCTGCCACCTGACCAATAATTACGGCTTTACCGGGGATTGGTTCATCAACGACATCAAGGATCTGGAGCCCTCCCCCGCTTTCCGGTGGTTCAAGCATTGCTTCGCTCCGTCGGCCGTGTTCATCGACTTGCCGGATCGTCGCTACACCAAGCATCTGCCCTCACTGGATCCGGGTAGCGATTTGCTTTTCAACTTAGTTGGCGTAAACGACCTGAACCGGGAATCTTCCGGCAAGGTCACCTTGAAAATACTCGACGAGAAAGGGAATGTAGTCTATACGCAGGAAACGTCTGTGGAGATCGAGTCTTTCGGCAAGCAGATCCAGCCCTGCCAATTACGGCTACCCACCCGACCGGGCGGCTATCTCTTAGTCGCCGAATACCTTGAGCAGGGCAAGAGCGAACCGGTATTGAGCCGCCGATACTTGAAGATCGGCGATGCCGCCTCTTCCTACAAGGACTACTTCGACTACAAGCTTCAATAGGGATCCATAAATCATGCCCCATCTCCCACCCGGCACTTCAAGAGAGTGCCGGGGCAGGGAGTTTATCGGTTCCTCAAAAAGAAGCCATATCATAGATACTTCCTATTACCATTTGATTATCAGAATTATATATTTTAATAAATCATCAGGAAGTTTTTGTTTAACCTTTTAAACGTTTTCATAAAATCTTTTAGAAACTTTTGTTCAACCTTTTAAAACTTTGTAACTGTATGAAGCAGAAAAACAGATGAGACAGGAGTAAATATCGGCATTATTTATACTCCGGATCTCTATTATGCGCTTTTCTAATCAACGGGAGTTGGGTAGCGAACGCGGGCACATCCACTGTTGACGACGTAACGGAAGTCACTCAATCCACGAAAACGATACGAGGCACGATCGTGGATACGGGCGGACTGCCGGTTATCGGGGCAAGCATCTCCGTGAAAGGGACCACCCAAGGAACCATCTCGGACATGAACGGTACATTTACCTTAGATGTAAGCGAGAACGCCGTATTGGAGATCTCCTATATCGGCTATTTATCCCAGACCATAAAGGTCGGGGCATCCACGAACCTGAACATCGTATTGAAAGAGGATACGCAAGCGCTGGACGAAGTGGTCGTGGTAGGTTACGGCGTCCAGAAGAAGAGCGTCATGACAGCCGCCATCAGCCGCGTGACCTCGGACGACTTGGAGAAACTGACTCCTACCCGCGTGGAGGATGTCTTACGAGGTAAGGTGTCGGGTATCAGCATCACGCAAAACTCCGGACAGCCGGGTACCGCCTCAAGGGTGCGGATCCGCGGTACCGGTACGATCAATAACAGCGACCCGTTGTACATCGTGGATGGTGTACCTCTGGAGAGTGGCATCGACTATTTGAATCCCTTGGACATCCAGTCGGTAGAGGTACTGAAGGATGCCGCTTCCGCCGCCGGTGTGGGCACGAACTGGCAGGATGAGATCTATAACAAGAACGCGCCGATCATGAACCATCAGGCAAGCATCAGCGGGGGTGGCGAGAAAGGTACCTACTTCCTGTCGTTCGGCTATTTAGATCAAGAGGGTATCGTACAAAAATCGGACTACAAGCGCTATACGTTCCGGTTCAACAATACCTACCAGATTTTCGAGAATAAAAACAACAAGTTCTTCCGAGGGCTCAAGGTCGGCGCGAACTTAGGCTATACGCGCATCATGAACAAGGGTATCTCCGAGAACGATAACTTCTCCGGTCCGCTTTCCAGCGCGATCATGACCCCGCCGAACAAGTCGGTTTACTTAGAGAATCCCACGGCGGAGGAGATCGCCTACTACGACCAGTATTACCCGGGTTACGTGACGGATCCGGACGGTCGTATCTATACCGTCATCGAGAATCAGGAGATCGTGAACCCGAAAGCGATGCTGGAGACTTGGCATAGGGACAACGACGCGGATAAGTTCATCGGGACGATCTGGGGCGAGCTGGAATTTTTCAAGGATTTGACTTTCAGGACCTCTCTTTCTACCGATATGGCCTTCTGGGGCTACCGAAACTGGTATCCGGTGGCTTACTTAAGCTATATGCAAAAGACCGAGAAATCCCGGGTGGAGCAAGCCATGAACCGGGGAGTCAAGCTCCTTTGGGAAAATACCGTGAATTATAAGTTCAACATCGAGAAGCATAACTTCAACGTGCTGTTGGGTACCTCGATGGAGCGGTACGACAGCAAGTACTTGACCGGAACCGCCCAGAATCTCCGGGCAGAGGGCGACCATAGCGCTTGGATCAGCTTCACGAATAGCGCCACGCCGGGCGATCAGCATACCTCGGGAGGAGCCTCGGAGCACCGGATGGCTTCCGTATTCGGACGTGTGAACTATAACTTCGACGAGCGGTATATGCTGGAGGTTACCTTACGTAGGGATGGATCCTCCAACTTCGGGACGAACAACCGCTTCGCGTACTTCCCCTCCGTATCGGCAGGATGGACACTGACCAACGAGCCTTTCATGGAAAACAAGCCCGGTTGGTTCGACTTCCTGAAGATCCGCGGAAGCTGGGGACAGAACGGTAACGAGAACATCGATGCCTTCGGTTATACGACCACGATGGTGGGTAGCAATAACTATACTTTCGGAGCCGGCTCGAATGGAGTCATCCACAGCGGTACCAGACCGAGTGCGATGGCTAACCCCGACCTGAAATGGGAGACATCCGAGCAGCTGGACTTCGGTTTCGACTCACGCTTCTTCAACAGCGCCCTCTCGTTCAGCTTCGATTGGTTTAAGAAAGATACGAAGGATATGTTGCTGACCCGGCCGATCCCGACGTATGTGGGTAGCGGATCGCCGTTGGCGAATGTGGGCACATTGACCAACCAAGGTATCGAGTTTGAGGTGGGCTATAAGCTTAACGTGGATAAAGTCAACCTCTCGTTCTTGGCAAATGCCTCTTACGTAAAGAACGAGGTGAAGAATATCGGTAACCAAACGGGATACATCGACCGGGAAAGCCTGCCGACCTACGGAACGATCACCCGCGACCAGAACGGGTATCCGATCGGCTACTTCTTCGGCTATCAGGCGCTCGGCATCTTCCAGAACCAGGAGGAGATCGACAATTATATCAGCCCGACAACCGGCAAGCCGATCCAGCCCGACGCCAAGCCCGGTGATGTCAAGTTCGCTGACCTGAATGGCGATGGCGTGATCAGCGATGATAACGAGGATCGCACCATGATCGGAAAGCCCAATCCGGATTGGACGGTCGGATTCACCTTCACGGCAGACTGGAATGGCTTCGACCTGAGCGCCTTCTTCCAAGGTTCCTTCGGGGCTGACGTATTTGACGCGCTTCGTCGGTTTGAGTTGGCGGACGTGAACTATACCTCCGACGTGATGGATCGTTGGCACGGCGAGGGTACCTCGTATGATATGCCACGGATCGTATTGGGAGATACGCCCAAGAACTTCCGTCCCTCTACGCTCTTGGTACACGACGCGTCGTTCGTTCGCCTGCGTAACTTACAGGTGGGTTACACGCTGCCAGCGAGCTTGACGAGAAAGGCCCATATCCAACGACTGCGTTTCTACGCCTCGTTCGACAACCTCGTCACCATCACGGGATACAAAGGTATGGATCCCGAGATCGGATCGACAATGGGTATCGATAAAGGCGTCTATCCGCAAGCCCGGGCTTATACCGTAGGACTCAATTTATCATTCTAACCAATTAAATAAATGAATCTATCATGAATAAATATATCCTATTATGCGCCGCCATGTTATCCGTATGCGGCTGTAATGACTTCCTGGAACTGTCGCCTACGAACATGATCATAGAGAGCGAATATTACCAAACACAAGAACAGATGACCGAGGCGCTGGTCGCCGCTTACGACCCCTTGAAGTGGAACGCGTACAGCAATTACAGCTCGTATGAGTTAGTCAGCAATATCTTGTCCGACGACGCGGAAGCGGGAGGAGCGACCGTCTCCGACCAGCCTCAATTCCAACGCGCCAACGACTTCACCAACTGGGTCACACCCACGAACCTGCCCGAAGGATTGTGGGGGCGTTCTTACGAAGGCATCTACCGGGCCAATCTCGTGATCGAGCGATGCCCGCAGCTTTCTGACGAGGTGATGCCTCAGGATTTACGGGAAAGATATATCGCGGAGGCACACTTCCTGCGGATATTCTACTATTTCCAATTATGGCGTTTCTGGGGTTATATTCCTTACTATGAGCAAAACCTGAGCGTGGACGAGATCACCACGGTGCCTCAGTTACAGCCGGATGAGGTATATGAGAAGCTGATCGCTGACCTTGATGGGAACGTGATCGGGAAATTGCCCAAGACAGTCTCCGCTGATGAGAAAGGCCGTGCCACCAACGGGGCAGCCATCGCCTTGAAAGCTCGCATGGTGTTGTATCAGAACGATGAGTCGAGAATGGGCGTGATCGCCCAGCAGCTGAAAGAGCTGATCACGGATCCGGAATATCAATACGCCTTAGTGCCGGACTATACGGTACTCTTCGACGATGAGTATGAGTGGTGCTCGGAGTCTGTCTTCGAGGTGAATTACTCGGAAATCGGAAATTCCAACGACTGGGAGGGACGAAGCAACCAAGGCAACTCGGATATTATCATGCTGGGAGCCCGTGGCTTGAAAGACCCGAACAACGTTTATGTGGAAGGCTGGGGATTCGCGCCTGTGACGAAAGCCTTGAACGACGCCTTCTTGCCCGGAGATCCCCGGAAATGGACAACGATCATCGACCATGCGGAGTTCGTGGCCGAGGGTGGATCGATCAATACCGACTCGAACCAATATACGGGATATACCGTCCGTAAATACGCACCCCGTGTAGGTTACTCGTCTACCACGGGAACGGAGGCCCTTAACTATAAGAACAACTACCGTGTCATCCGTTTCGCCGACGTGCTGCTGATGGCTTCTGAGGCCTTGCTGAGAAGCGGTGGTAGCGTAAGCGAGGCACAGGACTATTACGGCAGGGTGGTCAAGCGTGCGATGGGTGATGACTACGCCGTTCCCGAAGTCTCCTTGGACAACATCTACAAGGAGCGCCGCTACGAGTTCGCGATGGAGGGTATCCGTTACTGGGATTTGGTACGTACCAACCAAGCCAAAGATTTCTTGCCCGGCTGGGACGAGACAAAGAAGTATTTCCCTATCCCTCAATCGGAGATCGACCGTTCGGAAGGGCATCTGGTGCAGAACCCCTATTTCTAAGTTAATATGATCCAAGGGCTGAGGCAGATACCTCAGCTCTGGGATAAAAACAACGACCTTACCCGGACTTCTACGGATCTGTGAGTCCAGGTAAGGTCTGTTTTTTCATACACCTCACCTCTCCTATTCACAACAATCGGGAGACTGCCACAAAAAAAGGGTGCCATATCTCGAATTTCACGAGATATGACACCCTTCAGTATCTCTTCCTTTACCAAAGGAATCCCCACCAAATGTCAGACAGATCCAATCAGCCTATCCCTATTTGCGTCCGGATTCCTTAATCAAGGAGATAATCTTATTATTCAGCCCATCAGCTTCCAAAAGCCGCTCTAAGGTGATATGCATACGATACCGCCAGTAATGTCTCGAATCTGCCGGAACATTAATCCGCTCGGCCTCACAATCCTCCCGCTTGATCGAGTCGTCCATAGCGAACCAATCCTGCAACGGGATAATCGCCAGCATAGAGCGGGAATTCAAGTGGTTCAAGACGATCTGGGTAGCGATCTCAGCCGAGCACTCTTCGGGAGCGTCCCCCTCCCGTTTCAATACCGTATGATAATATCGCTGTGTCTTTTCCGGATCTTCTTTCCACCAACTACGCAAAGGAGACATATCATGCGTGGAAGTGGTGCAAACGGAATGATACGGCAAATTCAACAGATCCGTAAACTCCCGTTGAGGAGTTTTGGGCATCCGCTCAATCTCTAAGCTGAATATCTGCAACTTATTCATCACCTCAGGCACAGAGGCCGGAATCATCCCCAAGTCTTCTCCGCAAACTAACATATCCGTGGAAGAAACCAAGGGCGTCAAACGCTTGAAGGCTTGCTCTTTCCAGAAATCATTGTGCCTATGATAGAAAAAGTGCCAATATAGCTGGTCGAACGCATATCGATCGGAACTGCTCAACTCCCGATACAAATAAGATTGGCTGGCCGAGATCCGAGGATGAAACTTGCCGCTTTCTTTCGGATCACGCAAGAATAACACCTCATTAGCGATAGAAAACAGCCCTTTCTTGATCCTTTTGGAGACTTCATCTTCCCGCCCCGCAAATAAGGTCTCTATCTTTTGTTGGGTATCACAGAATGGTTTCAAGACATAATACTCCGAAGAGGAACGAGCCAAGTATGTATCTATCACAAACGGTACGTTCTCTCCGAATAACTCAGGCAGGAAACAAGACTTGATATGCGGGATCGTGAAACGCAACTCGTTAAAACTCATCCCGTATTGCTCAATCTCCTCCTTGGAGAGGGGCAAAGCGGGGTTAAAATGCCCGCAAAGTCCTTGCACATACTCACACGGGACTTCCCAAATCCGGAAGAATCCCAAGATATGATCGATACGAAAACAATCAAAATAATCGCTCAATTTAGCGAAACGCCTTTTCCACCATGAGAAATTGTCTTTCTCCATCGCCTCCCAATTATAGGTCGGGAATCCCCAATTCTGGCCTTCTGTCGAGAAATCGTCGGGCGGAGCCCCCGCTTGACCGCCCATATTGAAATATTTCGGTTCAGTCCAAACCTCTACACTGGTCCGGCTCACACCTATAGGAAGATCACCTTTCAGCACGATCCCATTCTTACGGGCATATTCCGACACCGCCTTGAATTGGGAATGCAGCACGAATTGCATAAAATAAGTGAACGATATCGCAGGCCATGCGTTACTCCCCTCCCGGCATAGAGCCTTGGCACGGGTCCTATTGTACATAGAATTCCCCTGCCATCGAGAGAAATCCGAAGTTCCGTAGCTATCCCTCAAAAAACAATAGGCAGCATACGGCATCAGCCAAGCCTCATTCCGTTCCAAGAACTCCTTGAACTCCCTGGAACCTAATATCTTATTTCCTTCTTGAGCGAAAAACTCCCGGCAATAAGCCATCTTATATTCTTGGACAGCCTCGTAGTCGACCTCATCCTTTGCGTTTAGTTCTTTCCTCTTTTCCTCATAGAAAGCGGCTCGCTCCGGCTCCTGCAGCTTTCCCAACGCCGTTAAATCCACATACATCGGGTGTAAGGCATAAATAGAGATCGCGCTATAAGGATACGAATCAGTCCATGTATGGGTCGTAGTCGTATCATTCATGGGTAAAACCTGGATAATACGTTGCCGTGTCTTTTTCACCCAATCAACCAACATACGCAAGTCCCCTAAATCCCCCACCCCAAAACTACGCTCAGAGCGCAGGGAAAATACAGGGATCACGGAGCCGGCACAACGCCATAATGGTAGGTCATCCCGGAAAGATAGCCCGGAGATCACGACTGTCTCACCCTTCTCTTGAGGAATAAGATCCAACACCCTATTCTCATCCTTCTCCCAATATAAAGGCTTCCGGGTCTCGTTATCCCAGATCAAGAACTTATATTCTAACGGATACCGGATCTCATTCGCATCTAAATCGATATGCCATTCCGGGAATGTGTCGCAACTTAACAATAAAGCCTTATCCGGGTTCCAATTACCCAAACACTCTTGATTGCCGGTAATCGCGACACTCTGTGTCTTTTCCACTCTTGGAGCTGAGATCTTTATCACGAGTTTGCGCTCACTCCTGATCACCCTTTCATGCGTATTACAAGGATGTGCAAACAAGCCCTTGGTAAAAGCGGAAGAGAAGAAAGCCAGGTTTTCCGGACGGATCTGCCAATAATCGTATAAGATATACGAATCAGCCTGTCCATCCAGGGTTATCCGATGGTTCTTTTCCCACTCCTCAAAAACCTGCTTCTCGTTAATACTCAAGAAATATCGATATTCAATCTCCTCCAATCCTCGGGGAAGTTCCAGCTCTAACCTCCAGTTTCCATCGCCCACATAGGCCATTTCCCGAGCCAGAGCAGGTTCCCAAGAGCCCAACTCCGGGATAGATCCTACGACACAGAGTTTCTGCCCCCATACAGTATGGAAGTTTATATTAAATATGATTTTCATGGTCTATACGTTTAATCGCCTCCTAACCGCATTTAGAGGCGCCACAATTCGTACAAATCAGGCAACCCTCCTGGTAGATCAACGACTCCAATCCACAGTTCGGACACTTTTGCCCTTTCGCTTCCATCCCGTTCGGCAAATACTTTTTCAAGGCTCTTTCCACGCCATTCTTCCAAGTATTGATTGACTCACTGTTCAATTCCATACCTTGAACCAACTTTATCACCTGATCGATAGGCATACCATAGCGAAGCACTCCTGAGATCAATTTCGCGTAATTCCAATATTCCGGATTGAATTTACCATCCAATCCTTCGATTGTCATCTTATACCCACGCTTATTCTTGAACTGGAAGTCATAATGCTTCTTGCCATCCTCATCATAGCTCTTGATAATCGAACCTTTAGAGACGTTCTTTGGCAGCATGATCCCTTCATCATCATCCGCGAGACCGGTGAAGATCTCATAAGGACGCCCGTTCAATAGTCCCACGAAAGCGATCCATTTCTCCCGGTTATTCTGGAACTTCACGACATCAGCCTCCAACTCTCTCGGACGAGTAGAGACAATGATCGGAGGTTGCATGCAATTACAGTCATCCTTCTTTTTCTTCTTGTCCGTAGCCAGCAGCACACCCGCACGAGAGCCATCCCTATATACGGTACATCCCTTGCAACCGCAGCGCCATGCCTCTACATACAATGAATCCACCAACTCCTCGGTTACATTATTGGGCAGGTTAATGGTCACGCTGATCGAGTGATCCACCCATTTCTGGATACGGCCTTGCATACGCACCTTCTGCAACCAATCCACATCATTGGAAGTAGCTTTATAATAAGGGGACTTAGCCACCAAATCATCCACCTCCTCCTGCGAATATTTCTTGATCGTCGAATAGCCATTCGCCTGCATCCAAGTCACGAACTTATGATGGAATACGATATATTCCTCAAAAGCGTCACCCGTCTCATCCACGAAATCCACACGAGCCTCCGAATCATTCGGATTCACCTTGCGACGCCGTTTATAAACCGGGAGAAATACCGGCTCTATACCCGAGGTAGTCTGTGTCATCAAGCTGGTCGTCCCAGTAGGAGCTATCGTCAGGCAGGCGATATTACGGCGTCCATATTTCACCATATCCTCATACAAGGCAGGATCCGCTTCACGCAAACGGTTAATAAACGGGTTGTTCGCCTCTCGCTTCGCATCAAATACCTCGAACGCCCCACGCTCCTTCGCCATAATTACGGACGAACGGTAAGCGGACAAGGCCAATGTCTTCTGGACCTCCTCCGCGAAAGCGGTAGCCTCCTCAGTACCGTAGCGAAGTCCCAAAGCCGCCAACATATCCCCCTCCGCGGTGATACCTACACCGGTACGCCGCCCTTGCAAGGTCTTACGCTGGATCTTCTCCCATAAATGACGCTCAGCCTGTTTCACCTCTAATGATTCCGGGTCAGAATCGATCTTTGCGAGAATCATCTCTATCTTCTCCGACTCCAAGTCAATGATATCATCCATGATACGCTGAGCGAGCACAACATGCTTCTTGAACAGGTCAAAATCAAAATACGCATCTGGCGTAAACGGATTTACCACATAAGAATATAAGTTGATCGCCAAAAGCCGGCAGCTGTCATAAGGGCAAAGAGGTATTTCTCCGCAGGGATTCGTGGAAACCGTACGGAAACCGAGATCCGCATAGCAATCCGGCACAGACTCCTTCAAGATCGTATCCCAGAACAGGACCCCGGGCTCAGCGGATTTCCATGCGTTATGAATGATTTTCTTCCACAATGCAGAAGCATCGATCTCCTTCGAGTACCAAGGCTTATCCGAGTCGATCGGATATTGCTGCGTATAACTTCCGCCATTGATAGCGGCATTCATGAATTCGTCATCAATCTTCACGGAAACGTTGGCCCCCGTCACTTTGCCTTCCGTCATCTTGGCATCAATAAAAGCCTCCGAATCCGGATGCTTGATCGAGACACTCAACATCAAGGCCCCACGACGTCCATCCTGGGCAACCTCACGAGTCGAGTTCGAGTAACGTTCCATAAAAGGCACCAACCCCGTAGAAGTCAAAGCAGAGTTCTTCACGGGCGAGCCTTTCGGACGGATATGGGACAGATCATGGCCTACACCTCCGCGACGCTTCATCAGTTGGACCTGCTCCTCATCGATACGGATGATCGCTCCATACGAATCCGCTTCCCCATCCAGCCCAATCACGAAGCAATTAGAGAGGGAGGCGATCTGATAGTCATTACCTATTCCCGTCATCGGGCTTCCTTGCGGAACGATATAGCGGAAATGGTCAAACAGGTCAAAAAGTTCCGGTTCCGACAAGGGATTCGGATACTTGCTTTCTATGCGGGCAATCTCACTGGCCAAACGATGATGCATATCCATTGGGGATTTCTCATAAATATTCCCAAACGCATCCTTCAAGGCATATTTATTTACCCATACTTTAGCGGCGAGCTCGTCACCGGTAAAGTAATCCAATGAAGCCTTAAACGCTTCGTCAAAAGTATAAGTTTTTCTGTCCACAATAGTAGTTTTTATTTTATCGATGCAAGTTTACGCATACTTTATCAGTTATCCAAATTACGCACCATTAAAAAAACAAGAGATTAAAAAGTTTTCCCAAAACTTCAATAACACCACCTATTTATCAATGACTTATAAAAACAAACAACCGCGCTTGTTTTCCAAAAAGGTTAACTCATCATTTTTCGAATACTCCAAAACGAAGAAGGACGCCTATAAAGCGTCCTTTCCTAACTCTTGATTTCACCTTCAATTCTTGAGCATCACCTCAATCTCCTCCACGGAAGAGCGGAAGGCCTTACTCGTCTCGATCTGATCCTTGATCGTCTTACAAGCGTGCAACACGGTCGCATGATCCTTCTTCCCGACGAGCTTCCCTATATGCGAGAAGGACGAATCGGTATATTTCTTCGCCAAGTACATCGTGATCTGACGTGCTTGCACGATTTCCCTCTTACGAGAGTTCGCCTGGATGACCGATTGCTCTATGTTAAAATACTTGCAAACTGTCTCCTGGATCGTCTGTACCGAGATCTGCTTCTTCTCCAAACGCACGGCCTGACTAATGACCCGCTTCGTCAACGGCAGATCGATCTCCCGGTTATTGATCACGGCATTCGCCATCAAGGAGACCAAAATACCCTCCAAATCGCGCACGTTCTCGGTAACGTTATTAGCGATGAAATTGAACACCTCATCAGGGATCACGATTCCATCGTGGCTAATCTTGTTCTTCAAGATCTTCTTGCGCAAGTCCAGATCCGGACGGCTCAATTCGGCCGTCAATCCCCACTTCAGGCGAGTGACCAAACGCTCTTCCATCCCTTGCAGATCCACCGGAGGTTTATCCGAGGTCAGGATAAGCTGCTTCCCCAACTGGTGCAAATGATTAAATATATGGAAGAATGTATTCTGCGTCTTATCCATGCCGATCAGCTCCTGAATATCATCCAGCAGCAAAACGTCTATATTCTGATAGAAGTTCAGGAAGTCGTTCGTGGCGTTCTTACGGACCGCATCGGTAAATTGAACCCGGAACAGATGAGAAGATACATAGAGCACCTTCTTCTCGGGATGCAACTCACGGATACGTGCCCCGATAGCATGGCACAGATGCGTTTTCCCCACGCCTGAAGGACCAAACACGAACAAGGGATTAAAAGTTGTCGTTCCCGGATCCTGAGCCACGGCCTCACCCGCGGTACGCACCAACTTATTGCTTGTCCCCTCAAAATAATTATCAAAATTATATTTCGGATTCAAGTGCGGATTCCAATCGCGCGCACTCACTTCCGGAGAGTGCACACCCACATAAGGAGGTGTCGCCGGGCGTGTAGCGTTACCTGACGGAGCCATTCCGTCTGCCTGCGTTTTTTCCCCGGTCGGGTAATCCACTGTCCCCCCCGTCGTCTTATCTACCATGACACGGTAAATAAGGATAGTTCCTTGACCGATTATACGATGCAGCGTTACCTTCAACACATTCACGTACTTTTCCTCCAGATACTCATAGAAGAATTGGCTTGGCACCTGTATAGTGAATTTATTGTCTTCGTATGATAACGGGACGATCGGCACGAACCATGTGTCAAACGCCGCCTTAGGCACGATGTCCTTAATGACGGCGAGGCACTTGCTCCACAATATTTGATAATCAGTCTGCATGTTTTATTTCTCTTCCACTAACAACTTTTCCTATCGGACTACAAAGTTTAGAAATTAATTCTAAAAAAAAAAGTGCGATTTTGTTTGGTAAACAGGATTTTTCAATATCCCTTTTAATGTCAGACAGTTAGATATACATCGCTGATTTTCTGACATTTATCATCACACACCCTTCACGAGTCCCCTATTTTAGAGCCATCTTCGCGAGACAAGCCTTCCATGCCCGGCAAAGCCCAAAAGCCATCCGCACAGGCTATCTTCCTTGCCTTAAACACCTTACCCCTCATCCTCGAGGATTTATACGGGGATACTTCTAATTAGAATGATTCTAAATAGGAACTAATCCCGGACACCTTGCCTTGTCTTTCAAAAGACAGAGAAGTGCACATAGCGCTTCGGATTCTCGCGCAGATCCAACAACAACTTGGAAGCGTTGTCCATCGTGCTGTTCAGATTGTCATATAAAGCCTTATCGTTCAGCAATAAGCCCACGCTATTATCCGTAGAGTTCAACTTATCCGTGGTCAGTTTCAGATTAGCCAAGGTAGCGTTGATCGAATTTACCGTGGTGGCGAGATCCAGTTCCTTCAAATTGGAGCTTACTTCCGAGAAATTAGACGTTATGGTATGTAGGTCATTCACGATTCCGGGCACATCCTGACTCAGCAGGCGGTTAAGTTGCCGCGAGGAGGTTTCCAAGTTACCCGTCGTTGTCTCTATATGCTCCAGCGACCGCGTGAGCGCGGGATGGTTAATCAAGGTTTGCAAGCCCACCAAGATGGAATCGATCTTCGGGAGCATTCCCTCCACGCCGGGGAGTATGTTTTGCTGGATGGCCTGCATCATCTCTTCCTCCATGCGCCCCTCTATCGTATCACCGGGCTTCAGGTAATCATCCACGTAGGTATTCAGGTGAATATGCAGTTCCGCCCCCCCCAAGAAGCTGTTAACTACCGTGATATAGCTTCCTTTATTCAACCGCATCTTGTCCTCTAAGCTCACCTCCACGGTAATCTTGCCGGTAGTCGAGTAATCATAAACGATGTCGCGCACCAAACCTACCTTGAATCCCTCGATAAACACCGGGCTGGAGATCGTCACTCCCTTCACGTTCTTGAACGATACATAATAATGGTTCACCGGCTGGAACAAGTTGATCCCTTTCAAATAGTTAATCCCCACATATAACAAGACCAAACTTACGATCGAGACCAATCCTATCTTCGCCTCCTTCGTGAATACATTTTTCATCTTCTTTTTTCTAAACTGTATGATTTACGTTTTCAATATTTCACCTTACGTCCATCCTTGAACGCGACAATAAAGGCATCCTTGAAATCCTTCGCCACCTTACGGCGCGTTTTCCGGATCACGTTAAAGTCCGTTGTCTCTCCATAGGTATATTTATAGATGCCCTTCTCCACGTAATAATCCACCGGCTTATATCCCTTCAACAAGCGGGAGTTAGCCGGTAGTTTCTTATCGGAAGTCAGTATCTGGACTTTATATACGATCTTCCCCTTGGGCTCCTCCTTGTTCGAGGCTTCCACCCGGGTAGACGCGGATGCACCATGCGATTTACGCCGCTTCCGGCTCAATATGTCCGCCTCGCTTCCGGGAGGAGGAGCATCTACCTCGTCCGCTACCGGGCGCCCACTCTCCTCCACCTCTCCTATCTCCGGCTCTGGGGAGACAGAGGCCGCCGAGAGGTTGCCCACCCGACGATCGTAATTCCGCTTATAACGCGAGAAAGCGCCATACAAGGCCTTCGCCAACTGATCCTGCCCGGAGGAGGTACGCATGAAATCCTCTTCACGGCGATTCGATATATAACCTAATTCAACCAGCACACTGGGCATACTCGTCTTGCGGAGCACCAGGAATCCGGCCTGCCGGACACCTCTATCCACCCGTCCACTTGTCTTGAAGGCTTTCTGCACCTCCGAGGCTAAGCTGACGCTTTGCTCCATGTGCTTGTTCTGCATGAACTCGAAAATGATGTACGACTCCGATGAGTTCGGATCGAATCCCTCATAACGCTGCTGGTAATTGTCCTCCAACAGGATAGCGGAGTTCTCGCTCATGGCGACCTCCAGGTTCTCCTCGCTGCGGGCCAGACCCAGCGTGTACGTCTCCGTCCCCTGTACGGAGCTTCCCCGTTTCACTGCATTCGTATGGATGGAGATGAACAAATCAGCCTTGTTACGATTCGCGATATTGGCCCGTTCATCCAATTCCACGAAACGATCCGTCTGGCGGGTATAGATCACCCGTACATCCTTATCGTTCCGCTCGATCAGTCGTCCCAACTTCAAGGCGACCGAGAGATTGATCTCTTTCTCATTGATTCTCGTCCCTCTCGCGCCCGGATCCTTCCCGCCATGCCCGGCATCGATCACGACCGTAAAGTCCTTCTCGCCGGCCTGGAGAGCGGGCAAGAAAAAGAACAGGGCGAACAATAAGCCTACGTATAGACAAGAGCTCTTTCTCACGACTGAAATCATTACGAATACGGAGGACAAATGTAACGCTTTTTTTGCTGATTGGCAGAAGCCTTTTGGATAATTAATAAAGATGGCAGACAAAAAGAGCGGCCAGCCCACACGGACTGACCGCTCATATCGTCGTTAGATAGAACAATCGATCTTACTCGGAAACGACCTCGAAAGGAATCTCCACCGAAACCTCCTTGTGAAGCTTGAGAGTAGCCTTATAGTTACCTACCTCCTTCACGGACTCCTTGATAGAGATAATCTTGCGGTCGATATTCTCGAATCCGGCCTTTGCCAAGGCATCCGCGATCTGGATATTCGTCACGGAACCGAAGATCGTACCCGTAGAGCTGGTCTTGGCACCGATAGTCAAGGATACACCCTCCAACTTAGCGGCCAGAGCCTCAGCCTCTTCCTTGATCTTAGCCAATTTGTGCGCACGCTGCTTCAGATCCTCTGCCAGCACCTTCTTGGCGGACTCAGAAGCGATCACGGCTTTACCTTTGGGGATTAGAAAGTTACGTCCGTAACCGTCTTTTACCGTTACGATATCGTCCTTGTAGCCTAAGTTAGCTACATCCTCTTTCAAAATAACTTGCATATTCTGTCTCCTCTAATTTATTATTTCATCAAATCGGTTACGAAAGGAAGCAAAGCCAAGTGACGGGCACGCTTCACGGCCTGAGCCACGCGACGTTGGAACTTCAAGGAAGTACCCGTGATGCGACGCGGGAGAATCTTGCCCTGCTCGTTCAAGAATTTCTTCAAGAACTCAGGATCCTTATAATCGATATACTTGATACCGTTCTTCTTGAAACGGCAATATTTCTTCTTCTTAACGTCAACTGAAGGCGGAGTTAAGTATCTGATTTCTGATTGAGTTGCTGCCATGATTAATTCTCCTTTACTGTTTCTTTAGATGCTTTCAAATTTCTTCTCTTAGCCGCGTATTCTGCCGCGTATTTGTCTTGACGGAAGGTCAAGAAACGGATCACACGCTCGTCACGACGGAAGTTCACCTCCAACGTAGCGATCACGCTCGGATCAGCCTTAAACTCAACAAACTGATAGAAGCCCGTAGTCTTCTTATCGATCGGATAAGCTAACTTGCGTAAGCCCCAGTTTTCCTCGTTCACGATCTCAGCACCTTGAGACTTCAAGAGATCCGTAAACTTTTCTACCGCTTCCTTCATCTGTGCGTCAGACAAAACGGGAGTCAAAATGAAAACGGTTTCGTAATTGTTCATAAAACGCTATTTAATTGGATTAATAAAATTTTGCGGTGCAAAAGTAGTCATTATCCATGAACAAACCAAACGGTTGGATCTTTTTTTCGCGCAAATTATCTGAAAGCCACAGGAATCCCGCGCGACATTCCCCTTATCACGCAAATTTCAAGCAAAAACATGGGCATCTTTCCGGAGAAAAAGCCAATTTCGCGTATCAGACATTAAGCATATCTTCATGAACAAACCGAAATATACCATGAGCAAAAAAATCGTTTTATGCCTACTCTCCTCATTGATCTGCCTCGCCATCCGCGGACAGGAGGATTTCGAGAAGTATTTCACGCGTAAGAGCCTACGGATCGACTTCGCCCTAAGCGGGAACAGGGAGAGCCAGGCCGCGGCTATCCAACGACTGCGCGAGGAGCCGGTATGGGCCGGACCGGTGAAGAACCTGATCGATCCTTTCGGATATGGCAGCTATTATATTAATGTATACGACGAGCGGAGTGGGGAGCGGATCTACTCCCGCGGATTCAACACCTTGTTCGAGGAATGGAGGAGCACGGAGCAGGCCAAGACAGAGACGCAGTCGTGGAGCAACAGCGTATCCGTACCCTATCCCAAGGCGACCGTACGGATCGAGCTGGCCGCCCGAGACAAATCGGATATGCGGTTCTACCCGCTACTGACGCAAACGATCGACCCGAGCAGCATCTTTATCGACCGGGGAAAACTGAAAGAGAACCCGGTGACCCGGCTTCAATACAAGGGAGAGCCGGAAAGCAAACTGGATCTCGTGTTCCTCGCCGAGGGCTATACCGCCGACGAGCAAGAAAAATTCCAGGAGGACGCGCGTCGCTTCATGGAGGCCTTGTTCGACACGCCTCCCTACGACTCGCGACGGGAGGATTTCAATATCTGGGCGGTAGGCACCGAGTCCGAGGAATCGGGGACGGACGTATCCGGAAAAGGGATATTCAAGCATACCGCGCTCAACTCCGGCTATTACACGTTCGGCGTGGATCGCTACCTGACGACTCCCGATATGGAGGCGATACGCGACGCCGTATGGAACGTCCCTTGCGACGCGATCTTCATCTTGGTGAACACGGACACGTATGGCGGGGGCGGGATGTATAACTTTTACGCGATGGGCACCGCCGACAACCCGCGCACACCGGTCGTGTTCGTCCATGAGTTAGGACACAGCCTCGCCGGGCTGGCCGACGAGTACTTCTCGTCCGAGGTAGCCTATCAAGACTTCTACGACTTGCGGCAGGAGCCTTGGGAGCCGAATATCACCACGTTAGTGGATTTCAGCTCGAAATGGAAAGACCTGCTTCCGCCCGATACCCCCATCCCTACCCCCTTGGACGAGGCACATCGGGACAAGCCCGGCGTATTCGAGGGAGGCGGGTATATCCCCAAAGGGATTTATCGCCCGATGGATCACTGCATGATGAGGGATTATGCGCCATTCTGCCCCGCATGCAGCCGGGCGATCTCCCGCATGATCGATTACTATACCGACAAGCCCGTACCTTGAGCCGTCAGGGCTGACGGGGATGTCGCTTCAGGCGGTTGGTATATAGGCTATCTATAATACCATCCGCCAAGCCGATCGTGGGTACCCAGATCCATCCCGAACGACCACGGTCAGCCACCTCCAAGAAGATCTCGGCGGCAGGCACAATCACCTCAGCCCGATCCGGCTTGAGCCGGAACAGTTTCCGGCGTTCCTCGTAAGTACATTGTTTTAACCCTGCATAGATCTTCCGGAGCGACTCTACCGGAAGAATCGCCGCTTTCTTATCTTTCTCATCGGCCAAGCGGAACAGTTTGTTGATATTACCTCCCGAGCCAATCACGATCAGGTCGTCGTAAGCGGAACCGATATCTTCCACATCCCGGCGCAAAGCCTCAAGATCCTCTGCCTTGACCGCGTTTTTTAGCATCCGTACCGTCCCCACGTTATACGAGCGCGACGAGATCAGTTTTCCTCCGCTGATCAAGCTGATCTCCGTGCTGCCGCCTCCCACATCCACATAGATATAATTCTTCTCGCGGCTCAGCAGGTTCTCGATATGGTTGTCATAAACAATCCTCGCCTCCTCCTGGCCACTGATCACCTCGATCCGGATACCGGTCTTCTTATAGATCCGCTCCGCCACCTTCCGTCCGTTGCGCGCGTCGCGCATGGCGGAGGTAGCGCAAGCCCGGTAATCCACCACCTCATAAATCTTCATGAGTTGCCGGAACGACTTGATCAGCCGGAGCAGGTTCTCCGCCTTCTTTTCCGGGATCATTCCCCCATCGAAGACCTCCGCTCCCAATCGCAACGGTACCCGAACCAACAATTCCTTGGAGAACAGCTCATCTTTCGTGTCCTCGTTCACGCTTTTTATCAACAAACGTACTGCGTTCGAGCCTATGTCGATCGCGGCGTAATTCACTTTTCCCATCTTTTCACTATCTTTCCCATCCCACCCGAGGATGGATCATCAGTTTTCTTACCACACATGGGGAGGTTTCCGGGAATCTCCCCCGCGTTTTCATGAATCCTTCCCAGACAAGCGCATCACACCCGATAATGCTCTCCGGGAATCATAGCTCTTCCTTATAGCCTCTATACAAGGCCTCTTGCGAGCGGAAAGGCAGGTTATCCTCCGTGGTCCACGGCAGGTTGCGCCCGGAACCATCCACGATATGCCCCTGTGTCGTATCTCTCAGCCCGAACTCGATGACCCGTCGCAGATCCCGCTGGATATCCGGGTCATATACCGGTGCCATCACCTCGATCCGGTTGTCCAGGTTGCGCGTCATCCAATCCGCCGAGCCAATGTAATAGCGTTCATTCCCCCCATTCCCGAAAATCAGGATCCGCGAATGTTCCAAATAGCGGTCGATAATCCCGTTCACCCGGATCCTATCGCTCACCTTCGGCACTCCGGTCACCAACGAGCAGTTTCCCCGAACCAGCAAGTCAATCCGCACACCCGCGGCCGAGGCCTCATACAATTTACGTACCAAGGCTCTATCGGTCACATGATTAATCTTCGCCATGATATAGGCCTGATTTCCAGCCTTCGCTTGCTTGATCTCCCCGTCGATCAAGCCTACCAGTTTTTTCCGCATATCGTTGGGCGACACCAGCAAGTGGCGGAATGGTTTGGGCGAATAAGGCTTCTCGATGAAATCGAACACGGTCTTCACCTCGCGCACGATCGGCCGGTTGGCTGTCATCAAGGTAAGATCCGTATAAGCCCTCGCGTTCCCCTCATGGAAATTGCCGGTGCTCACGCAAACCAAGTCACCCTTTGAGGATCCTATATAAGTAAGCTTGGAATGGACCTTCAGCCCCTCCACCCCGAAGAGGACACGAATCCCCGCATCCTGCATTTTCTTGGACCAGCTGATATTGGAAGCCTCGTCGAAACGGGCCAGCAGCTCGATCACGACCGTCACGCTCTTCCCGTTCTTGGCGGCGCAAATCAAGGCCTTCACCACCCGAGAGTCTTTCGCCAAGCGATACAGGGTCGTCTTGACGCACTTCACGTCTTTGCTGATAGCCGCCTCGCGAAGCACCCGCAAATAGGTAGAGAAACTATGGTAGGGATAATGTAAATAACGGTCTTTCTCCCGGATCAGGCTCAGGATGCTGCCTTGTTCCATCTCCGGCTTGAAGAGCGGGGGCTGTGGCGGAAACTTCAGATCTGCGCGGCCACAGTCGGGGAAGCGCATCAGGTCTTTCAGATTATGATAGCGGCCACCCGCCACTTGCGTATCCAGTTTATCCAAGTTCAGCTTATTGGAGATCTGCCTCAAGAGGTCTTTCGGGATAGTGGCGTCATAGACCAGCCGGATCGGGTTGCCTTTCTTACGGCTCTTGACCCCCTTCGAGACTTTCTCCAACACACCGCTACGCACCTCCGGATCGATCTCCATCTCCGCATCTTTCGTGAACTTGAAGGTGTAGGCCTCATACTGCTCGTACTCCATCCCCACGAAAATGAGCGGCAGGCAGAAACGGATCACGTCATCGAGGAACATCAGGCAGATCTTCCCCTCATCGTCGGGCAAGCGAATAAAACGCCCAAACTCACTGACCGGCATCTCGATCAACGCACAATCCTTTTTCCTGCGCTCCCCATTCTTACGGATCAGGCTGACCGCCAGATAAATATCCGAATCCGCCATCTCGCCCAGCAATTTCATTTCCGAGAGAAAGAAAGGAAAGGTGGATCCGTTCAGGTTATTCTGATAGAATGCCCGGATATAGGCCTCTTGCCGCTCGGTAAGCTGCCGCTCATTCACGAGATAAATACCCTGCTCCTCCAGATCTTGCACGACTTGCTGGAAGGTCTCCTCAAACTGGCAGGTATAAAGTGCGTTCAAGCGGCTGATCTGCTTCAACTCACGGGCGGCGTTCTCCCTTTCCTTGCGGATCTCCTTATCCCCACACTCGATAATCCGGTTCAAAGTGGCGACACGCACCCTGAAAAACTCATCTAAGTTATTCGAGTAAATCCCTAAAAAAGACAATCGCTCCAACAGGGGCACACTCTTCTTGGCAGCTTCCAATAAGATACGTTGATTAAAATACATCCAACTCACGTCTCGCTCTATGTAGTATTTCGAGATCTCTTTTTTCGTCTTCATGATTATAACTCCTCTAATAGGCCATAAAGATCTGACATCCATATTACAGACGCATTACAAGGAGACGACAAACCTCTGAAGACAACAGATCAATGCGATCGGATCCCCCTAAATCCCCCCCCTCTATCCCAATCTTGCGCCATTTCTTGAGATTTCAAGTGCTCAAATGTTCATATATAAACAGAAATAACTAACTTTGTACGATCAAAAAACTATCCTGTTAAACATTAAATTTTATGGCAATCTACTTAAACGATGTATCAAGGACATTTGGAGAATACCTGTTGATCCCGGGCTTGACCACCAAGGAGTGTATTCCCTCGAATGTCTCTTTGAAAACGCCGCTTGTGAAGTTCAAGGCTGGCGAGAAATCCGCTATCGAATTGAATATTCCTTTCGTATCGGCGATCATGCAGTCGGTTTCCGGGCCTGAACTGGCGATCGAGCTGGCACGCAACGGAGGGCTTTCGTTCATCTTTGGCTCACAGCCGATCGCAAGCCAGGCGGATATGGTTCGTAAAGTAAAGAAATTCAAGGCAGGATTCGTGATCAGCGACTCAAACCTTACGCCCGAGAACAGCCTCGCCGACGTATTGGAGCTGGTTCATCGGACAGGACACTCCACGATCGGTGTCACCGCCGACGGTACACCGAACGGGAAACTATTAGGTATGGTAACCAGCCGCGACTACCGGGAAGGCAAGGATCCGCTGGACATGAAGGTGAAGGAATTCATGACCCCGTTCTCTAAATTGATCGTCGGTGAGCTGGGAATCAGCCTGAAAGAGGCGAACCAGATCATCTGGGATCACAAGCTGAATACATTGCCTATCATAGATAAGGAGCAGAACCTGCAATACTTCGTTTTCCGCAAGGATTATGACAGCCACCGCGAGAACCCGAAAGAGCTGTCTGGCAGCGACAAGAAACTGCTGGTGGGGGCCGGGATCAACACCCGCGACTATAAGGAGCGCGTGCCCGCTTTAGTGGAGGCTGGCGTAGACGTGGTTTGCATCGACTCGTCAGACGGATACTCGGAATGGCAATACGAGACGCTACGCTGGATCAAGGATACGTATGGCGACAAGGTATTGGTTGGCGCCGGCAACGTGGTGGATCAGGAGGGATTCAACTATCTGGCCGACGCGGGCGCCGACTTCGTGAAGGTGGGTATCGGCGGCGGATCGATCTGTATCACCCGCGAGCAGAAAGGTATCGGCCGCGGACAGGCCACGGCGCTGATCGACGTGGCGAAAGCCCGCGACGCTTATATGGAGAAACATGGCGTATATATCCCCATCTGTAGCGATGGCGGATTGGTGCACGACTATCACATGGTATTAGCCTTGGCGATGGGTGCCGACTTCCTGATGATGGGCCGTTACTTCGCCCGCTTCGACGAGTCGCCCACGAAGAAGCTCCGCATCGGGAACAACTTCGTGAAAGAGTACTGGGGCGAGGGATCCAACCGCGCCAAGAACTGGCAACGCTACGACATGGGAGGCAGCGAGGCCCTGAAGTTCGAGGAGGGCGTGGATAGCTACGTGCCCTATGCCGGAAAGATGAAGGACAACCTGAACGTGACGTTGGGCAAGATCATCGCGACCATGTGCAGCTGTGGCTCTATCTCGATCCAGGAATTGCAGAAACACGCCAAGATCACGCTTGTTTCCTCGACCAGCATCGTGGAGGGCGGAGCGCACGACGTGATCCTGAAAGAGCAGAATTGATAAGCATATAGGCGGCCGCCATGATCCCTCACGATCATATCATCCACGAGATAACTCCCCTATCGGGAAAGGACTGTTTCTACATCGTGGATCGCCGCAAGACAGAGTTTACCTACCCGATCCACTGCCATACGGAATACGAGCTCAATTTCATCGAGCACGCTCCGGGCGTACGGCGCGTGGTAGGCGACTCGGCGGAAGTGATCGGGGAATATGAGTTGGTCTTGATTACCGGGAAAGAACTGGAGCACGTCTGGGAGCAGCATGAGTGCACCTCATCGCTGATCCGCGAGATCACGATCCAGTTCTCTCCCGATCTTTTAGGAAACGATTTACTGAAGAAAAACCAGTTCAACAGCATCTGGAAGATGATAGAGGACGCACGGTGCGGGATCAGTTTTCCCCTGTCCGCCATCATGAAAGTGTATCACCTGCTGAACCGGTTAGTCGCCGAGGAGCAAAGTTTTTACGCGGTATTGCATTTCCTTACCATCTTATACGAGCTCTCCATCGAGGGCAATTACAAGATCCTGTCAAGCTCCTCGTTCGCGCAGATAAAGGAATCTCATTCGGAAAGCCGCCGTATCCAACGCATACAGAACTTCATCAATGAGCGGTATCAACAAGACATCCGCCTGGCTCAATTGGCGGAGCTCGCGGGAATGACCCCATCCGCTTTCAGCCGCTTCTTCCGGCTACGTACGGGAAAGACCCTCTCCGACTACATTACCGACATCCGTATCGGCTATGCGAGCCGTATGTTGGTGGACACCCAGCGATCGATCGCCGAGATCTGCTATGAGTGCGGATTCAACAACCTCTCCAATTTCAACCGGATCTTTAAGAAAAAGAAGAATTGCTCCCCTAAAGAGTTCAGGGACAATTACAAAAAGACAAAAATTATCATTTGAGGGATACATTCATGCCTGCCCGGGCAATACATAAGCCCCCCTATTTCTATACAAAACACCCCCTCCACTCTTGCTCTCCATCTCTACCTTTGTCTCAAACAAAAGGAATCTATGCCCGCTTCCACAAGCAAGATGCCCTGAAAACACGGTACACAAGAAAGTATTATTCTTGGATAAAATAGTATTTGTACAGCGATGGAAGCCCATATTACCTTTGCAAAGTATTTAACACTTATATATTAATAAACATATATGTTGCCTATGGAAAAGATCTAATATCACATGACTTTTAGCTATTGACCGCTAATGATCCAAACAGATTTCTAAAAATTAGTTTAGCCTTATAAGATTTAATGCACAAAAAATGAATTCAAGAATTACAAAAACAACGCTATGTTTGAGCGCATGCGTAGCTTTTCAACTTGGTGTCATACCACAACTGTTAGCCGCACCAAGCCCATCTATGGAAGTTATGCAACAGACAATCAAAGTGACAGGCACGGTGAAAGACGCGTCGGGCATGGAAGTGATCGGCGCCAACGTAATCGAGAAGGGTACGACAAACGGAGTGATAACCGACTTAGATGGCAAATTCAGCCTGAACGTGGCTCCCGGATCAATCATTGAGATCTCCTATATCGGATATGTCACCGCCGAGATCACGGTCACCGAACAGACTGGTGACTTGCAAATCCTCCTGAAAGAGGACTCGCAGAGCCTCGACGAGGTGGTGGTGGTTGGTTATGGTGTGCAAAAGAAGAAATTAGTGACGGGCGCGACCTTGCAGGTAAAGGGTGAGAATATCCAGAAACTGAACACGACAAACCCGCTGGGCGCCTTGCAAAGCCAAAGCCCGGGTGTCAACATTGTGTCGAACTCCGGACAGCCCGGCAAAGGCTTCGACATTAATATACGTGGTGCCGGTACGAATGGCAGCACGGCTCCTTTGTACATCATCGATGGCGTGGAGGGAGACATCAACTCCTTGAGCCCCGCCGACATAGAGAGCTTGGACGTATTGAAAGACGCGGCTTCCGCTGCCATCTACGGATCCCGGGCCGCCAATGGTGTCGTATTGATCACGACCAAGCAGGGAAAGCAAGGGAAATTGCAGGTGTCTTACGATGGCTACGTGGGGTTCCAGAATATCTACAAGATGCCTGACCTGCTGAACGCAAAGGAATATATGGCTGTCATGGATCAACTGAACTTCAACACGGGAAGCCAGCCGTACACCTGGACGAACTATATGTCGCAAGAGCAGTACAACCGCTTCATGAGCGGAGAGGATGAGGGCACGAACTGGCTCGACGAGATCCGAAACAAGAACGCCATCACGACCAGCCATTCCTTGAACTTAGCCGGAGGTACGGAACGTTCCAAGTTCTCTACCGGTATATCCTACACCAAGCAGGAAGGGACGCTGGGCAAGCCGGTGCCCTCCGACTATTCCCGTTTCACGGTCCGCATGAATTCCGAGCATATCTTATGGAAAGAGGGCGACTTGGATATTATCACTTTTGGAGAAAACCTGTATTACAACCACAACGAGCGGTCAGGTATCGCCGAAGGCAATCAATATGGTAACGATATATCATCAATGCTCCGGGCGAACCCTCTGGTACCGATCTACAACTCGGACGGTGAGTACTTCATGTACGACGATCTCAATCAAGCCGGATGGTTCAATTACAACTCATATACCAGCAACCCGATCGCGTCGATGGTCTATTCGGACAGGGGAAACAACAAAAGCAAGAACTACGGCCTCACGATGGTTGGCTACTTAAAGGTACAACCTATCAAGGGGCTGACCTACCGCGGGCAGGTCAGCTACAAGCAGAACTCAAGCTCATACCGTTCCTACAAGCCTAAATATCGCCTCACGATCACGGATCAACGGGTGGATGACACCGTCACGCAGAACATGACGACTGGCTGGGACTGGCAGATCGAGAACACCTTGAATTATACCTTCGATATACAAAAGCATAACTTCGATGTCTTGGTCGGACAGTCGTTCAAGAAAAGCGGATTCGGCATGGGCGAATACATGGAAGCCACGGCCAACTCCCTGCTGTTCACGGACTGGGATAGAGCTTGGCTGAGCAACAGTACGGCAAGCCAGCCGACAAGCGCAGGCGGTTACCCGACAGCGGACAACGCGTTGGCCTCGTTCTTCGGACGTATCAACTACAACTACAATGAGAAGTATATGGCGAGCGTGATCCTCCGTACCGATGGATCGTCGAATTTCGCCCGTGGTAAACGCTGGGGCGTGTTCCCTTCCGTATCCGCTGGATGGGTTGTCAGCAACGAGGCGTTCATGGAAAGCACGCGTGATTGGATGGATTTCCTGAAAATCCGCGCGAGCTGGGGACAAAACGGTAACTGTAACATCGATAACTTCCAGTACGTGGCGACTGTCGCTTTCGACTCCTTGGGGCAATATCCTTTCGGAAACAACAAGAATAGCGCGAGCCAAGGCGGTTACGCAAATATCATGCCGAATGGCGACGTGACGTGGGAGACATCCGAGCAGCTGGATCTGGGATTAGACGCCCGCTTCCTGAACAGCCGGCTGAGCGTGGCCTTCGACTGGTACGACAAGAAGACCAAGGATCTCCTGATCGTCGCTCCGATCTTGGACAGCTACGGGACTAACGCTCCTTATATCAACGGGGGAACCGTGGAGAACAAGGGTGTAGAGCTCGGCTTGGCCTGGAACGACCAGCATGGGGACTGGACTTATGGCGTGAACCTGAACTTGGCTCACAACAAGAACGAGGTGACGGAAATCAACAACAACGACGGCTATATCTTAGGCCCCGTGAACGTGTTGGCGGAGAACACGCGCCCCGTATCCCGCATGGAGATCGGGCACCCGATTGGTTACTTCTGGGCTTACAAGACGGACGGTGTCATGCAAAACGCGGCTGACGTACAGGCTTACTTGGACCAGAACTGCGGCGGGAAGGCAAGCAACTCCTTACAAGGCAGCTCCATCCAGCCGGGCGACCTGAAGTTCGTGGACGTGAACGGTGATGGTGTCATCAATGAGGATGACAAGACGGAGGTGGGCAACCCGCACCCGGACCTGACGATGGGCTTGAGCTTCAATGTCGGCTATAAGGGATTCGACCTGTCCGTGACGACTTACGGGGCGTTCGGGCAGCAGAATATGCGCTCCTATCGCAAGTTCACCGATGGACAATACGAGAATTATACCTCCGAGGTATTCGACTATTGGCAAGGCGAGGGAACTTCCAATAAATATCCCCGCTTGGTTCCGGGAAATGTTGGCGTGAATTTTCAACAAATATCGGATATTTATGTGGAAAACGCCAGCTACTGGCGAATCCAGAACGTGACGCTCGGATACGACTTCAAGAACCTCTGGAAGAACTGCCCGCTGCCTCAACTGCGGCTTTACCTCAGCGCCCAGAACCTGTTTACCTTCACCGGATACAAAGGCATGGATCCGGAGATCGGGACAAACGAGGGATATAGCGGAGACAACCCCTGGGCTAAAGGTATCGACCTGGGAGCTTACCCTACGCCGAGAACTTACTTGATTGGTGTTAACATTAAATTTTAAGGAATTACTGACATGAAAAAGTTATTATATGCGCTTTGCATGGGCACGGCCGTGGCTTTCTCAAGCTGCGAGGATATGCTTGACACGACCAACTACACGGAGAAGACCACGGCGACCTTCCCCGAGACTTACGAGGATGCCCAACAGATGCTGACGGCTGTCTACCAGAACATGAGCGCCGTATGCGCCACCCCGCAGGTATCGTTCCTGTACTACTCTCAACTCGCCAGCGACGACGCTTTGGGCGGAGGCGGAACGAACGACAAGCTGATGCAGGCGATGGACCTGATCTGTAACTATCAGGCGGATATGACCCGCCAGTTCTGGAAAGATCGCTATGCGGGGATCTTCCGGGCGAACAACCTGATCGAGACGTTGGACAACGCCACGGACTATCCTTCCGTGGAAGAGCGTAACCAGATCATGGGCGAGGCGCTCTTCATGCGTGCCTTCTTCTATTATGAGCTATGCTCGCAATACGGCACGGTGCCCTTGATCCTGTCGACAGTGGCCGAGGATCTCCCGCAAGCTACGGCGGCTGAGTTGTGGGGACAGATCTTGCTCGACCTCAAGACCGCTTGCGACATCATGCCCGCACGCCGGGCCGGAGGCGGGGATTTGTCGACCGGCCATGTAGACAAATACGTGGCGGAGGCGATGCTCGGCCGAGCCTGGTTATTCTACACCGGTATGTATTGCAACGGGGATGACCTGGCGGCATTGACCAGCACGAACTACGCTCCACTCACGTCGGTCACCTTGCCTGACGGGAACGTCTTGACAAAAGAGCAAGTGATCGGGTATATAGACGATTGCGTGAACAACTCCGGGTACTCGCTCGTGCCTGATTTCCGCAATCTATGGGCCTACACGAACCGCTGCACCGTGAACGACTTCAAGTACACCGCGGGGAAAGGTCTCAAATGGGTGGAGGACGACAACGCGATCAACCCGGAATCCATGTTCGCCATCAAGTTCAATAAGCTGGCGGATTGGAACACGACGATCGGATACGCAAACGGATATGCCTTGCACTTCGGCGTGCGCGGCGGACAAGATTTCGCCAATACCTTCCCCTTCGGGCAAGGCTGGGGAGCGGGGCCCGTCGCCCCGAACTTGGTAAACGACTGGAAAACGGCCGAACCAAACGATATGCGCCGCGACGCCACGGTCTACAACGTCAACAACCTCCCGAAATATACCCGGGGCGGCTGGGCGGACTTCGTGCAAGAGACCGACTACTTCGCGATGAAATGGGCCCCTATCTCCTGCAAGAATACGGATAAAGCCCAATTCCCCGACGCCGGCGATTATCTGTCATGCTTCGAGAACTTGATGTATGGGGGAGATAACTGGACTCCCGGGGCGAACAACTTCCAGCTGAACAACATCCATGATCTCGTGCTGATCCGGTTCGCGGATGTGCTGCTGATGCAATCCGAGCTCAAGGAAGACGCCACCGGCATGAACAGGGTCCGCGCACGTGCCGGATTGCCTGCCGTAGGATATTCCTTACAAGCCTTGCAGAACGAGCGCCGATGGGAACTGGCTCTTGAGGGCGTCCGCTGGAATGACATCCGCCGTTGGCATATAGCCGCTGCCGCTTTGCAAAGACAGAACGGGGTACCCATCTACATCAGCGGCGTGGCGTCCACCAACAAGCCCCAGAATGGAGGATATGCGGCCAGGTATAACGCTACCGCCGGATTCTTGAAGATACCGGAAAGCCAGATCTCTCTCTCCAATATGCTACGGCAGAACGAGGGATGGGGCGCTGATGCCGAATATAACGCATGGGCTAATTAATAACATTCTAATTTAGATTAACTGTCATGATTAAGAAAACATATATAACGCTGGCATTGGCCGCGGGGATCTTGCTCTCCTGCGACCCCATGACCGAGGAAAGCCCCGCATTGAGGCCTAATTTAACGGAATCAGACTTGAGCTCCCGTGTGACACTGACACAGACCAACGCGGGACAGAACCTGTTTAGCTTCTCGACGAACCCGGCTCTTACCGTACAGATCTCGGATCAAGACGGAAATATATTGGCCACGGGCACCGAAGGTTCCATCGTAGGCATCCCTCCCTTGACAAGCCTTACGGTACGCGCGATAAACCAAGACGCCTCCATCACCTCGTTCACCCAGGAGGTCACCATCAACGAATACGTGAATGTACCCGCCATCTATCGCCAATTATTCGGGCCCGACTACACCTCCCGCACCTGGGTATGGGATACCGAGGCCACGGATGGCGTATGGGGGAACGGAGCCTACATGAACAATACGGGACCGGGCTGGTGGATCGTACAGGCCGCCGACCTGAACCAACAGGCCATCGATAAGGGATATACCGAAGATACGATCGAGAAAGGATGGATACGGTTCACGCTCGCCGGGAGAACTGTTGAGACAAGCCGCGGGGAAACGGGAACGATCTCCTGGGACTTGTCTGCCGTCGTGAAAGAGGGCTGGGACATCGGTACCCTGTCTTTCTCAGGGACCACACCTCTGTTGGGGATACAGCCTAACGCCGGGAACGCGAAAGAGTACACTTATCACATCCTCGTGACCGACGACAACCACCTGCGCCTATGCGCTCCCGAGGCCGGAGCCGGAGAAGGTGGAACCGCTTGGTTCTGGAACTTCAAGGCCAAGGAATAACCTCCCCGGCCATCTCAGGCAAGGGATACCGGCGATCCACACTACCACGGCTTGGGAGCGTGGCTACCAACTGACGAAAGTCTGGCTACCACCGCCCGGGAATGACATTCCCGGGGCAGGAGATGAAAAAAGCGGGCGTATCAAAGTCTTTTGATACGCCCGCTTTCTATATTATACAACCCCAATGGTTATCGCGACATCCCTAACGCCTCGAACATGGCCCGGTAAACGGCCGCTTTCTCCGCCAGCGGCTTCGGATAGGCTCTTGAGGAGGATGGCATACGGTACAGACGGAGGCTTCTGCCCAAATATAGGAATTCCGTAAATCCTCCCACGGGCGGTTCCTCCACTCCCGGCAAGACAGACAGCAACGTATCCATCGCCTTTTGGCCAGTCACCACGATCGCTTTACAATTCGGTATCTCCATCAGTACCTTATCCAGCTCAATGGGCTTGACAACCTCCAGGAACTTGTCCGACGCATTCTCCCTCAAGCGGATCACCTCTTGGGCGGTATCCCCTATACCGATCCCCTTCTCCCGACAGAAAGCCTTCGCCTTCTCCTCGCTAAACGCCCGTTTATCCAGCAAGAAGTAGTCCTTGTCTCCATAAAAGATAGAGCCAAGGATACGCCACATATCATTTTGGATATTCGGATAGTAGAAGTTCATGGACCAACGGCGCTTCGGAGGCGGGAAACTTCCCAGCATCAACAACCGGGTCCCTTCCGGCAAGAAAAAGCCGAGCGGGTGCGTCTCGGTCGTCATGCCTTCTTGCCGCGCTTGAGTTCCTTCTTCTGGTCTTCCCGGGCGAGCAGTACCACATTATAGACAAAGTCGGTGATCCACTGCTCCGAGTAGCCCAATTTCTCGGCATACTTACGCACGCTCCAAGCGGCTTTCTGCACGCTAATATCTTTCCATTCCGACTTAGTCAAGATCTCATGCACCGTCTTGGAAGTCATATTGTACAGCAATTTCTTCACCAAGATAGAGAATCGGAATTTCCACTCCATCAAGTTCCCTATCAAGTTGAATAAATCATTGCAAAAGCCCTGGAACATGAAGAAATATGCCTTTATATCATTCTGGTTCCGACAGTTCTTCTTCACCGAGCCATCGATCTCCTTAAAAAAGGTCTCACTCAATCCATAATCGTCCATCAGGACCTTGCGGACGCGCGACTTCTCGGCGACACCCAACTTGTTGTTTTGGGTAGGGATCTTCAGCATCCGCTTAAACAGGGCGAGATCGGCCAGGATATTCAGGTTCGTGATACCTAAGTTCACCGCCATGACCGCCTGGTAATATACACGGATCAGCGAGACAAACTCCTCCACGGAACCTTGCGTAGTCTCCTCCTTCTCCGGCGTGTTTTTCTTGAATAATTTAGAAATAAAACTCATCGTACAACATTATAAGAATTTCAGACTCGCGAATATACGAAAACTTGCCACACGCCGCAACGCTTTATTGATTAAGCCTCCACTCCCGATGATACGAGTCGATCGCCTCCCTTACGGAGCCATGCAGCGACAGGAGCTCCCTCGCCGGCTCATACGCCAGGCCCAACTCCTCCATAATCATACGCACTCCCCGATCCACCAGTTTTTGGTTGGTCAACTGCATATTCACCATCCGGTTTCCCTTCACACGTCCCAGCCGGATCATCGTGGAAGTGGAGATCATGTTCAGTACCATCTTCTGCGCCGTGCCGCTCTTCATCCGCGTACTCCCGGTCACGAACTCGGGGCCAACCACCGGCTCGATAGCGATCTCCGCCTCCTGCGCCACGGGCGAATCCGGATTGCATGAGATCGAGGCGGTCAATACGCCCATCGAGCGAGCCTTCCGGAGCGCCCCGATCACATAAGGCGTCGTACCCGAGGCAGCGATCCCCACCAGCGTATCAATCGGCTGGATATGATATTTGGAAAGTTCCTCCCAAGCCTTTTCCGGATCATCCTCGGCGGCCTCCACGGGGTGGCGCAACGCCCGGTCGCCACCGGCGATCAAGCCGATCACCAACGTATCCGGCATACCATAGGTCGGTGGGATCTCGGAGGCATCCAGCACACCTAACCGCCCGCTCGTCCCCGCCCCGATATAGAACAATCGCCCCCCTTGGCGCATCCGCTCCACGAGAAGGGTCACCAGTCGCTCGATCTTAGGGATCTCCGCCCCCACAGCGGCCGCCACTTTCCGGTCTTCCTGATTGATTCCCTCCAGCAATTCGCGAACCGACATACGATCCAAGTCGCTATATAATGATTCCTGTTCTGTTATCTTCTGAAAACTCATGACTCACGCTTCCTGATTACCCACTTTGAAATGATACTCTACCAGCCCTTCCATCGGCGCCTGCCGGATCAATCCGAGCTCTACACCGACAGAAGCGGCGGCTTCTCTCAAGACTTCTTGGAAATGAAAGGCAACCGAGCCAACGAAATGCGCCGGATACCTCCCATATTCCTTATATACCAAGATATTCCGCACGAAGAAGCTCCGGAAACTGTCATATACCAACCGATGGATAGCGGGTTCCGCGAGGTGCTCTCGCAAGAAAGGGGAGAAGGAGGCCAGATACCGATTGGGGAACGGACGCTTATAGACCCGCTCCAGCAACAGGGCCGGCGTAAGCCCGTAACGCTCCATGAACTCCCGTGCCAAAGGCTCCGGCAACTGCCGTTTTAGGCAATCGCCAACCAACATCTTTCCGAGCGTCGCCCCGCTTCCCTCGTCCCCAAGGATAAAACCCAAGGGAGATACCTGATCCGTGATCCTCTGTCCGTCATAGACACAAGAGTTCGACCCAGTACCGAGGATACAGGCGATGCCTGGCCGGTCGCCACACAAGGAGCGAGCCGCCCCTACCAAATCGCTATACACATTGATCGGCACGGGGAAATATGAGGCAAGCGCCTCTTCCACGATCCGGTTCTTCTCGGGCGAGGCACATCCCGCTCCATAAAAACAGATGGCCTCGACAGGCATCCCCTCCAAGGCCGGGCGAAGCGATTCACGGATCTCCCGGCTGATCTCTTCCGGAGTCTGGAAATAAGGGTTCGTCCCGGCGGTCAGCAAACGCCTCACCGCCGCGCCCTGATCCGCCAGACACCACTCCGTCTTCGTGGAACCACTATCCGCGATCAGTATCATAACAGCCAATTTTGAAGGATATACACACCCGCTCCCGACAAATATCCGGCCAAGGCCAACAAGGATATACGCTTAAGGTACCAAATGAAATTGATCCGCTCCAGCCCCATGACCACGACCCCCGCGGCGGAACCGATAATCAACATACTGCCTCCCACACCGGCGCAATAGGCAAGGAACTGCCAGAACACGCCATCCTGCATGAAGTTGGCCAAGTACGCCGGATCAGCCGCAGCCGCCACCATCGCCTCGGTAGGCACGGGATACATCCCGATAGCTCCCGCTACAAGGGGCACGTTATCCACGATCGACGACAACGCGCCAATCACGATATTCACCACATAGACATTCCCTACCGAATGATCCAGCCATAAGGCGAAATCGGCCAGCAAACCGCTATATCGCAAGGCATCTACCGCCAACAAGATCCCGAGGAAGAACAACAGCGTCGTCCCATCGATCCGATGGACCACCTTCGAGACGCGCAACTTCACCTCCTCCGGGATCGGAAGGCGCGCGTACATAAGCTCGGTATAGACCCATAGGAAGGAGACTCCCATCAGGATCCCCATAAAGGGAGGCAGATGGGTAACCGTCTTGAACACGGGAACGAACAAAAGGCAAAGGATGCCGATCACGAGGATCGAGAAGCGGCTCCTCGTACTCAGGTTCCGTTGCAACAGGCTCGCGCCCTCCTCCATCTCGCCCGAAGGGGCAGGAGGCGTCACCTCCCCATGCAGAAGACGCATGGCGAGCAGCAACGGCACCAACGCCGACACCAAACTGGGCAGGAACAGATGAGGGATAGTAGCCGACGTGGAGATATTACCTTTCACCCATAGCATGATCGTCGTCACGTCGCCGATAGGAGACCAAGCCCCACCGCTATTGGCGGCGATCACGATAAGGCTGCCGAATACCCAGCGTTCCTTGTTGTCGCCGATCAACTTACGGATCAGCATGACCATGACGATCGAGGTCGTCAGGTTATCCAATACGGCGGAAAGGAAGAAGGTGATCGTGACGATCATGGCCAAGAGCTTCCGCTTGTCGCGCGTCTTGATATAATTCGTGATGAAAAGGAATCCGCCGTGCGTGTCGATCAGCTCCACGGTAATCATCGCGCCCACCAAGAAAACGAGTGTCTCCCCTACCTCCCCGATACTGTCGAGTACCTGCCGCTCCACCACGAAGCGTGTACACTGCTCTTTCAAGGACAGATCCCCCAACTCGGGGAATGCATGGAGGAAGGCGGCGAATTCTTCCGCGGAGACCTGAGGGATAAAGAGGGGCGACGCGGAAGCGTACATAACCCACAAAACCGTACCGATAAGCAAGGCGGTCCCGGCCTTGTTTATCTTCAAAGGATGTTCTAACGCGATCATCAAATAACCGGCCAGAAACACGATCACCATCGCTGTTAACATAGCTTAATAACTTACTGATTCGAATTGGTTCATAAAACAGGACAAATGTAAAAAATAATTTATAAGATTGAAAAAAATCCTCATATAACCACCCTGTAAAAAGAGATTCCCGTTTCCTGAAAAAAGGATCATCATCCTTGATTTTCAAAACACGGGGATCTTTCAAAGAAAACATCACATACATTCCGGAAAAACTCCGGCGGATTTTTCTATATTCGCAGCCGAAACAGGAAAAACGATCTATGCCCATGCGACAAGTTTATTCCCATTACGAGGGAAATATCCGTACATATACCCAAGAACTCGGTAATTTGAAAAAGCGGATCCACGCGATCGGCAGCATCCGTCTGCTGTTGGTGGCAGGTCTCTTGCTCGCCCTATGGACGCTGCGCGACGCGTCTTGGCTATGGCTCACGGGGACCACGGCCGCCTTCGCGCTCCCTTTTATCATCTTGATGCGTTATCACGACAGATTATATGCCAAGAAGCTCTATCTTGAGACCTTGATCCGGCACAATGAGGAGGAGTTAAAAGGGTTGGGTTATGACTTCAGCCCGTTTGATGGGGCTTCCGACAAGATCTCGGCCGATCACCCGTTCAGCTTGGATCTCGACCTGTTCGGGGAACGTTCCCTTTTTCAATCGATCAATCGCACCGTGACCGGGTTCGGCCGGGAACGGCTCGCCGGATGGTTCTCCGGCCCGCTCATGGATAAAGGCGAGATCCTGCGCAGGCAGGAGGCGATCCGGGAAATGGCCGGCCAGCCGGATCTCAGGCAACGCTTCCGGGCGGTCGGGAGCATACGGAACGAGCGATCCGCGCTGACGGAGCACGACGTCTCTTTCATGGATAAGTTCTCGCGCCAAAGATACGCGTTCAGCGACAACCGCTTTTGGAAGGCCGCCATCTGGATCGTTCCTATCGGATGGGCCGTGCTGGGGATCGCCTATTATATCGGGCTCGCCGGAGGAACCCTGCTGAATCTCTATTTCCTGCTCGCCTTGGGGATAGCGTACGCACGGGTCAAGGAGGTGAACGCACGCTACGCTACCGTCAACAAGATGGAGGCGATCTTCAAGTGTTATGCCCAGTTGATGGAATGTGTGGAGCAGGCCCAGTTCCAATCGGAAGAACTGAGAGAGGTACAGGAACTATTGAAAAACAGACAGGAGCGCGCTTCCCGGGCTATCGGGCGGCTATCCCGCTATATAGGTGGGCTGGACCAACGTTACAGTCTGGCGGGAATCGTGTTCAACATCCTTTATTTAAGGGATATACGGCATACGATCTTGTTAGAGCGTTGGCAACGGGAATATGCCGGCAGGCTCCCCATGTGGTTCGACGCGCTGGCACGTTTCGACGCCTTCTGCTCATTGGGTGGCTTCGCGTTCAACCATCCCGATTATATCTATCCCACGATCGCCGACTCGTATTTCCAAATGGAGGGAAAGGCTTTAGGGCATCCCCTGCTGGATCGTTCCATTTGCGTGAGGAACGACATCGACATCCGGCAGAGTCCGTGGTTCCTGATCGTCACGGGAGCGAACATGGCGGGGAAAAGCACTTACCTGCGTACGGTAGGAGTCAATTATCTGCTATCTTGCATCGGAGCACCGGTATGCGCCGCCTCCCTGACGGTCTATCCGGCTCCCTTGGTGACCAGCTTACGTACGTCCGACTCGTTGGCCAGCCATGAGTCTTATTTCTTCGCCGAGCTGAAACGGCTGAAAATGATTATCGACCGGCTTCAGGCTGGCGAACGCCTCTTCATCATCTTGGACGAGATCTTGAAAGGTACGAACTCCATCGACAAGCAGAAAGGTTCCTTGGCACTGATGAAGCAATTGGTCTCTTACCACGCATGTGGCATCATCGCCACGCACGACTTGGTCTTGGGCACCTTGGCGGATGAGTTTCCGGGCGAGATCCGCAACTACCGTTTCGAGGCAGACATCCATGACGATGAGCTATCCTTCTCATACCGTCTGCGAGAGGGAATCGCCCAAAACATGAACGCCTGCTTCCTGATGCGGAAGATGGGGATCATATTGGATTGATCCCCATCTCCACTCCCCGACCGCCCATAAAAAGGAAGCGGGCACCCGCCGCACCAAGGATTGGCGGCAAGTGCCCGCTTCTATCGGATAGCCATTCCCGCGAGGCGTCAATCTAACGCCTGCCAGTAGGCTTCGTTGTCCACCCGCTCGAGCAAGACCTTCCGGTCGCCTCGGCGAACCGCGTCGCTTCCCGTCGCCGGTATCGCGGCGGCGGCCTTGCCCACGCCGCGCCACTTCAGGGAGGTCGCGGGGACACCCCGCTCCAGCAAGGCATCGTACACCATCTTAGCCCGACGCTTCGAGAGGTCGATGTTGTACGCCCGGCTACCGCGTGCGTCCGTATAGCCCGTGATCAGCCACTTCGAGTCCGCGTTGTTCTTCAGCACGTCGACGATCTCGTCCAAGAGCGACTCGCTCTCGGTGGCGATCTGGTCGCGGTCAAAGTCGAAATGCACGTTATCCAACAGGCGACACAGGTTATACGAGGTCGAGGCAGCGGATTCCACCGGAACCTCCACGACCTTCTCCACGATCCGCTCCACCGGCTTCTCCACCTCTATCGTGCGAACGACCGGGGCCGGACGCTTATCCTTACCGCCGAAACGTAGCAACAGACGTACCGAAGCGGCGAAGAAACGGGGCAGGTCTTTCTGTACCGGCATCAGGTATTCCCCCTGGATTCCCACGCCGAGGCGGTTGCTCATCCAGGCGTTCACGCCTAAGCCGAAGGAAAGGGGCACCATGTTGTCCTTATCGGACTTACGGCCGTTGGGATTCCAGAAGTCGGATGCCTCCCAATGCGCCAACCCGGTGGGATCGTCAGCGAAATTGCCCGAGTAAGCCGATGCGAAGTTCTTGTGGAGGTAGTTGATACCTACCCGGAGATAAGGCTCCACGTACTTCGACTCGAACAAGGGGGTGAGGCGCAGTTGCACGCCCAGGCCTCCCATATAGAGCAAGCTGTGTTTCTTCCCGGAACGGGGATCGGAGTTATGCTCCGAGATCCCCATCATCCCTTGCAGATCCACGTACACCCAGGGGCAGATCTCCCGGGCGACATACAGGCTCGGGCCACCTAACAGGTGATCTACCTTCAAGTTGTGGTAATAATTATCCGGATTTGCCGTGAAACCGGAGAAAGAAACCCGGTTCCAGTTGATCAGCGATCCGCCGAGACCGATCTCCCAAGCCTTGCTTTCCTTCCGCCCGGTGTTACGGGACATCTCCGCCTTGTCACCTTCCTGTTGCGCCCATACGGTTCCATCGCTCCAGAGGGCGACGAGAAACGAGATGATACAAATGAATTTACGATACATATAAATTGATTTCCTTTTTAATTAAACTTCCATTAATAATCCAAGTAATCGGCAGGGCATGGCTTCACCTCCGCCTCCATCGTACGGAGACCTTGCAGGTAATAGGTGCCGTCCGACCGTTTTCTCAGCGTCAAGCTCTTGCCCATCCGGTATTCTCCGGACATCTTATATTCGCCGGATGTCGCGAAATCGTCCCGTTTCCGGTACATGCTGAACGAGACAAAAGCGTTCTCCACGATCTGCACCCGGAAACGGACTTTGGTCCCGGCCAGTCTCGCGATCTCCTTCGTGTAAGCGGAGAACCAGTATGTACCTGTCCCCGTGGAACTGGAGATCAACTTGAACACACAAACGTCCGGCAATTCGGTATAAGCTTTCCAGCCTCCGGCGGGTTTCCAGATGTTGCCCGCATCTTTCGTCAGCGCACTCTGGTAAGAATGGTATGTATCGATCTCACGATCCTTCGACTGCAGGTCTGCTACCGGGGTAATATCGTAAAATCCGTCCATATCTTTAATGTCAACTTCTCCCCAGAGCCATAGCTCATTGTCTTTCGGCTCTACGTAGAAAGTGGCGGGCATCTCCTCCAATTTGATGTCTTGAGCCTGCTCAGCCAAGTAGATCTTGTCCGGGAGATACATGGACTCACCGTAATCGTTCATATCTCCCTCACCATCGCCTACCGAGATTCCAACGTATTTTTCTCCACCCTCTTGGTAGATCATGGGCGGGAATTTCGAATTCGACACCGTAGGCATCCAGTCCTCATTGACGGTCAACCAATTGGGATTCTGCTTTTTCTCGGTCTCCGACAGCTTAAGCGGACGATCCAACACAAAATAAGAGATATTCTGGCAAGGGATACCATTCCGGAAAAGTTGTTCGGTCTTAAACCGGATTTCATATCCTCCCTGCGGAGTACGCAGATTGTCCGCGCCGACCTCCTGGTCCTTATCGATTACCAACTGGCCTGTCGCGAGCGGATTCTCGACATAGATAGGCAAGACCTCCCATTCATTGTCAACCTGCCGTTCGAACTTCAGGTAAACGACTTCCATCCCATCCGTGACTCCGGAAGTACTGAACCTCGGAAAGAGTAAAACCTTATCCACCGTAGCCCGGAAATTGATACGGTTTGGCGTAGTCATCGGATAGCTTTCCTTCTCGGCTCCCGCCACCAGAAGCACGGCCTCGCCGGTACGGGCGTTATTGTCCAAACGGTCGGGCAGCTGCTCGCGAGTGAGCTTGAAGTGGCCCGTGGCATCCGTCACCGGTTGTTCCGTCTCTTGGATGTTCGCTCCCGGCATGGATTTGATCTTCACGCCCGCGGCGGCAGGTTGCCCTACCTCATCGAGCAACAGGAAGGAGACGCTTCCGTCCTTCGGGTTCACGTATTCCCGCTGGTCGGGATAGAAGAATTCCGGGATCACCGAATATTTCTCAGGGTTGTCTACCGGTGTGTCACCCGAACCATGCAGGTAGTTCCAGAAATCCATCTCAGTATTCTTGTCCTTATTCCACTTCTCTCCTGGGTTGTGGGGATCCGGTGCGTTGCCGTCGGCGATGTATTCCTTCCACAGCTCGTACGCGCTCTTGCCGTCCTTGCCATCCTTTCCCCGGTCGCCCTTCGGGCCGAACGCGGGGATGCCGGTGTCCTGCCCGCCGATTACCCAGGTCCGGTTCGTGCTGATCGTCACTTCCGGATAGGTGCCGTCGGTTCCGAACGCCTTCACGTCGGTCGGCTTGCCATTGATCACCCAGAAGCCCTCGGCGTTCGTGGTGATGCCCGGTATTCCGGCTCCCGAGCCACCGGAACCCTCGAAACCGATCGCCTTCGTGCTCGTCTTCACGCCGTTGATCGCCCAGTAACCATCCACGATCGTTACCCGGGGAGGCTCCGCCAAGCGGCCGGTGTTTCCTTTCTCTCCTTTCGCCGGAACGCCGGTATCGTCCAAGCCGACGAACCAATGTCCGTTCTCTCCCACATACGGGATGGCACCGATCTCCTTCGTTCCTCCGGTCAAGAAGACAAAAAAGTCAGACATGGAGTTTTTCGTCTTCTCCCATTTCTTGCCAGGCTGGAAAGGATCGTCCAATTTACCCGTCTCCACCAAGATACGCCATTGTACATAGGCGCTCAGTCCATCGGCACCGTTGGCACCATCAACGCCGTCCTTTCCGTCTTGCCCCTTACGGAACTTGAAATAGTCGGCGATGCTGTTCTCCTCCTTGTTCCAGTTGGGGATATAACCGGCCTCCAACTTGTTTTTCCAGACCTCGTAGGCGGAAAAACCGGCCTCCCCTTTCTCGCCCTCGGGCGTGGTGATACCGATCTCGGTGCAGGCCGTGGCGAAAAGCGCCACGACAAGCCCGAGAAAATATATCCATCTGTTTCTGCTCATATTGTCATTCTGTATTTAATCATCCTATTGATTCTCCCATCCTTCCTGATAAGTTCCCTTTATCAGCGGAAGGATCTCGTCATTGTACGGATTCCGCAAACTGTAAGAGCCATCCCTCCCCTTCTCCAAGCGGTAAACAACCCGCTCTCGATACTCATTCGTGGAGTTACCCTGGCTCGAACTCCCGTTCGACGTATAGGTAGAGATCAAACATCCCGGAATGGTCTTATCAATCTTGAACCGGAAGTTCCACACATCGAACGCTGGTTGCCGTTTGAAATAATGAGTTCGGTTGCCTTGTCCACCTTTCACCTTGAAGATCATGAGAGAGGTCTTACCGAGCTTCGTCCGGTCCCCGTTGATCTTGCCGCCGTCCGTATGATACGCCGGATTCGGGATCCACGAGTCACCATCTTTAACAAACAATATATCGTCGTCAGTGTATCTTCCCTCATCGGCAGCGTCCTTCTTGTAGGTAGATCCCTCCGTCAGGTAGAAGGGATTGAAGCTGTTCTCGTCCACCTCACCCCAGATAATGCAGTTATCCGGCTTCGTATCGTCGATATACAGGGTACCGCTCTTCAGCTTGAGAGCGGAATAGACCTCCGGGACAAGCACTTTCTCAGAAGCCACCCAAGTATTACCATAGTCTCTGTTCACCACACCGACATAGTTTGCCTCACCGTCCCAACGGTACGGATAGATGTTCTCCTTAAAGTCTTTATCCTCGCCCGTGGAAGCCTTCTCATCCTCATCTAAACTGATCGGACGTTTCAGTACGATAGATTTAGATTCCTCAGGATCATAAGCATTATACGCCTGATTAAACCATCTCCATTCCGACCGATCCTTTTTCATTTCGCTTAAATCCAAGTTATCGGCGCTGAGCGGTCGCGAAGGATCCTTGACCTTGAAGGATAAATACCAAGCAATCAACTCCTTATAAGGCATACGTTCAGACACAGGGAACCGGTTCGTCCAGTTACCGTCACCCGTTTCCCTCTCCACGGTAGCCTGAAGCATCAGAAAATTCGAGTAACTCGCCAGATACACCTTATTAATCGTGACACGCACGTTCACCCGGTTGTACACCAGAACCGGATTGCTCTTCACCGCCGAGGAAGCCCCCGGAGCCTTCACCGAGGCCTCTCCCTTACGGGTACTCTCATCCGCGTGATTCGGCAGGTTATAAGCGGGAATGGTGAACTCACCGTTCGCATCGGTCGTAAAGCTCAAATCCGCATCGGCCGGATCCGGCCCCCAGTTATTCAGAAGTCCCGGCAAGCCGCTGACCTCGAAGCCCGCGCCTACCGCCTCACCATTCCGGTAAATGCGGTAAAGCACGCCCCCATTGTCGCGGTTGACATACTCCACGCTCCCATCCGTAAAGGTATGAGCCACCTGCGGAGCGATGACATACATCGCGTCGTCTTCCGCCGACCCGGAGTTGAAATCAGAAAGGAACTCCCAGAAATCCGCCAACGAGTTCTTACCGGCGGGCCACTTCTCACCCGGGTGGTGAGGATCGTCCGCCGTACCATCCTTGATATATTCCGTCCAAAGCTGGTAAGCGCTGCGTCCGTCGGCACCATCGTCGCCAGGCTCTCCTTTCGTGCCGAACGCAGGAATGCCGGTCGAGGTGGTGCCGATCTTCCACATCCCGTTCTCGATCGTGACCACGACGGGGACGCCGTCCTCCGCCTTTGCCTTCACGTCGGTCACCTTTCCGTCGATCACCCAGAAACCGGCATCGTTGATGGAGACCGAGTTGCTGAGGGTCCTTCCCCCTTTCCCGTCGATCGCCGCGGCACGCACGCCGGTCGAAACGCCATTGATCGTCCAGTTACCCGCGTCGTTGATGCCGATCACCGGAGGTTGCGCCGCCTTTCCGGTATCACCTTTCTCGCCCCGTGCCGGGACGCCGGTATCTTCCGTCCCGACGAACCAATGCCCGTTCGAGCCGATATGAGGGATCTGTCCGGCCTCACCGCTCGCCCCGATCAGGAAAAACCAGAAATCGCGCATGGAGACGTGATCCGTCGGCCATTTCTCCTTCGGTTCCGCGGTACTGTGCGGGTTGTCCACCTGTCCGCTTTTCACCATCCGCACCCAGGTCTCGAAGGCGCTTTCGCCCGTCCGACCGTCTTTTCCGTCCGCGCCGTTCCGGCCATCCCGGCCTTGCAGGTACTTAGCGAAGTCGGCCTCCGTATTCTTGTCCGCATCCCAATCCGCGATCTGGCCACCCGCCAGCGCCTCTTTCCAGAGCGCATAGGCATCGAGGCCGTCAGCGCCCCTCTCTCCCCTCTCACCGGGAGGCATCAAGGTATCCACCTCCGAACAACCAGCCATCAGCAGGAGGACGACGGAAGAGAATACGCAAAAAAGAATTTTGTTCATGCTATTCATTATCCTATGTCAATTATTTGTTTGAAAAAAGTTCCGCCGCCCTTTTCGCGGCCGGATTATCGATCACTTGGGTATCGCCGGGGGATTATTCGCATTCCTGTTATTCCAAGGGATCTCGGCATCCTTGCCATCTTGCCCGTCATCGCCCTTCGGACCCTGTATGCCGAAGGCCGGGTTGCCGGTGTCCACGCCGTTGATCACCCAGTTACCCGTGAGGGTACTGATACCGATCTGCGGGCTCTGCCCATCCGTTCCCCGGGCATTGATCCCGGTATCCACACCGTTCAATATCCATGTGCCCTTCGAGCTGATCGAGACCGTGAGCGGATCGGTGCTTGTCCCGTCGCCCCCGTCGATCGGGGTAGCGGGATAATCGGTCCGCACGCCGTCCACCGCCCAGAAACCGTCGATGATGCTCACGATCGGCGGTTGCGCCGCGTCGCCGCGCTCCCCTTTATCGCCTCGCGCGGGCACGCCCGTATCCCTTGACCCGATGAACCAGTGCCCGGTAGTCCGGTCGATATGCGGAGCCGGCACCTCCTCATCCGTCAAGCCTGTGAGGAAATACAGAAAATCAGCCAATCCAACAGTAGTCGATGGCCAAGACTGCCCCGGATTCCTCGGGTCCGTCACCTTCCCCGCCGCTACAGCCTCTTTCCAAAGCTCGAAAGCGCTTTGGCCATCCGCTCCATCCGCTCCGTCCACGCCATCTTTCCCGTCTTTTCCTTTCAGGAACCTGAAAAAATCCGTGAGCGCGGTCGCGTCTCTGTTCCAATCAATTCGTCCTGCCGACACCTCCGTTTTCCAAAGTTCATAATCGGAAAGCCCCGAATCTCCCGTCTCCCCTTTCTTCCCTTTGGGCGTGGTAATGTCTAACTCGGCACAAGCTGACAGCAAGAATAGCCCTGCCAGCATCACCATGCAGTACCTCATAAAAATCCTTTTGTCCATAAGTAATACATTAAAACGCCGCAAAGATACAACCGAAAAAGAGGACTGGCCAAAAAAGAAGATGTACATCGACTTACCAATTAAAACCTAATAATCAGCATCTTATATAAACAGAAAGGAGATCTATCATGTACAAGACATGATAGGGAAGGAAGATTTTAACGACATTCGAGGTATCCACACAAAAAGGCACGCCCGGCCTACATCGTCAGGATGTAAAACCGGGCGTGCCCACGCTTGTCATTCCCAGCCCCACGAAAGGGGGGAACTCAAGCTCCGTTATTTTCCATATTTCGCCTTGATAGCGGGGAGCGCGCGCTGGATCTCCGCGATACGGGTCGCGTCGCTGGGGTGCGTGCTCATGAACTCCGGGACGGAGCCACTATTGCCTGCCGACATCTTCTTCCAGAAGTTGATCGCCACGTCGGGATTATAGCCAGCCATCGTCATGAATACCAATCCCATATAATCCGCCTCCGACTCGTGCTTACGCGAGAACGGGAGCATCACGCCATACTGCGCGCCCACGCCATAGACCGTGCTCGCCACCTGCTGCACCGCCTGGCTCTTATTTTGGACAGCTACACCTAAGATAGCGGCTCCATATTGCGCCAACAGCTGCTGGCTCATCCGCTCGTTACTATGCTTAGCCACCGCGTGAGCCACCTCATGCCCGAGCACTACCGCCAGTTCGTCGTCCGACGAGACCAACGGGAGCAGTCCCTCATAGACCACGATCTTCCCGCCCGGCATACAGAAAGCGTTCACTTGGTTGTCTTTCACCAAATTAAACTCCCAAGAGAAATTCTTCAGCTCCTCCTCCATCCCGTTCGCCTTCAGGTAACGCTCCGTCGCGTCGGCTATTCGCTTTCCCACACGGGTAACCATCGCGCTCTTGGATGAGTTAGACGATTTCTTGGCGCTTTTCATATAGTCGTTATATTGGGTGAGACTGGAAGCCAACACCTCTTGATCCGAGACCAGTAACACCTGTTTGCGCCCGGTCAACGGCACGCTCGCGCAGGCCGCCAACAGCAGCAGCGCCATAAAGAAACTTACGATTTTCATTTTCTTTCCTTCTGTTACATTAAGTTATTATTCGTGTTTTGGAAAACAAAGATAGCGATTCGGCCCAAAAAACGCCCCCAAGAAACAGAAAAAACATGCCCAAGGTTCCGGGAAAACATCCCGTGTTTTTTCCCGAAAGCTCTTCCGCGCCTTTTAACGCGGATTCTTTGAAAAAAATAATCCTTTTATGAATATTTATTCAATAACAACCCCTATATTTGCAGCCAGTTTTGAATAAATATGCAATGAGTACGAAGAAGGAACGATTGGACACCATTTGCCGGATCATCCGGGCAAAAGCGATCCACAATCAGGAGGAGCTGCTCAATGAGCTGGCGGCTAACGGATTCCCGATCACCCAGGCTACGCTTTCACGCGACATCAAGCAATTGCAAGTAGCGAAGGTGCACGATGGGGACGGGGATTACGTATATCGCCTCCCCGAGGAGCCAGCGGGCGAGCAGGCTCGGCAGGACTCCCAGCGGAAGATGAACATCGAGTTCTCCGGCAACTTGGCGGTCGTAAAGACACGTCCGGGCTACGCGATGGGGATCGCCTCCGATATTGACTCGCACGCGCCCAACGAGATACTCGCCACCATAGCGGGCGACGACACGATCCTCGTGATCCCCCGCAACGGGGTAAGCCAGGCGCAGGTGATCGCGGCGCTGGCCCGTTTCGTCTAAATACAAGTAGAGGGAAAATAAGCATACAATACAATGGAACAAGAAACAGAGATTGAAGTTATGATCGCCGAGGCATCGCACGAGGCCTATGTAGACACGATCTTGGAGACGATCGAATCCGCCGCGAAAGTACGGGGGACGGGCATCGCGAAGCGCACGCACGAGTATGTGGCGCAGAAGATGAAAGAGGGAAAGGCGGTGATCGCCTTGGCAGGCGACGAGTTCGCGGGGTTCAGCTATATCGAGTCGTGGGGGAACAAGCAGTACGTGACCACCTCCGGACTGATCGTACATCCTAAATATCGCGGGCTCGGCATCGCGAAGCGAATCAAGGAGATGACGTTCAAGCTCGCCCGGATGCGCTGGCCGAAAGCGAAGATCTTCAGCCTAACCTCAGGAGCCGCCGTGATGAAGATGAACACCGAGCTGGGCTACGTGCCCGTGACCTTCGCCGACCTGACGGACGACGAGGCTTTCTGGCGGGGATGCAACGGCTGCGTGAACCACGACATATTGGAGCGTACCGGACGGAAATATTGCATCTGCACGGCCATGCTGTTCGATCCGGCCGATCCGCACCGGGCGGAAAGGGAGCGCAAGGAGCGCGACGCGGCCGACCGGTCATGAGAGAAGAGAGGATTCCCTTTCATTTTTAATCAGTAAAAACAAATTAAAAAATAAAAAGACAATGAAAAAGAAAGTAGTGGTAGCGTTCAGCGGGGGATTGGATACCTCGTTCACGGTGATGTATTTAGCGAAAGAAAAAGGGTATGAGGTATATGCCGCTTGCGCGAACACGGGCGGATTCAGCGAGGAACAGCTCAAGCGAAACGAGGAGAACGCCTACAAATTGGGAGCGAAACAATACGTGACGCTCGACGTGACCAAGGAATATTACGAGAAAAGCTTGAAATATATGATCTTCGGAAACGTGTTGCGGAATGGCACTTACCCGATTTCCGTCAGCTCCGAGCGGATCTTCCAGGCGCTGGCTATCGCCCGTTACGCCAATGAGATCGGCGCAGATGCCATCGCGCACGGATCCACAGGTGCCGGCAACGACCAAGTCCGGTTCGACATGACTTTCCTTGTATTGGCTCCGGATGTCGAGATCATCACCCTGACCCGCGACATGGCCCTGAGCCGCGATTTCGAGATCAACTACTTGAAAGAGCATGGGTTCGAGGCGGATTTCACGAAACTGAAGTACTCCTACAACGTAGGATTGTGGGGGACCTCGATCTGCGGTGGCGAGATACTGGATTCCGCGCAGGGCTTGCCCGAGAGCGCTTACCTGAAACAGGTGACAAAGAGCGGAAGCGAGCAATTGCGCATCGAGTTCAAGAACGGCGAGGTTCATGCCGTGAACGGAGAAGTATTCGAGGACAAGATCGCCGCGATCCAGAAGATCGAGGAGATCGGTGCCGCCTACGGGATAGGACGTGATATGCACGTTGGCGATACGATCATCGGGATCAAGGGACGCGTGGGCTTCGAGGCGGCAGCCCCGATGCTGATTATCGGCGCTCACCGGTTCCTGGAAAAATATACCTTAAGCAAATGGCAGCAATACTGGAAGGATCAGGTAGCGAACTGGTACGGAATGTTCCTGCACGAGAGCCAATACTTAGAGCCGGTAATGCGCGACATCGAGGCGATGTTGCAGGAGTCGCAGCGCAACGTGAACGGGACCGCGATACTGGAGCTGCGCCCGTTGTCGTTCTCCACGGTAGGTGTCGAGTCGGACGACGACTTGGTAAAGACGAAGTTCGGCGAGTATGGAGAGATGCAGAAAGGCTGGACGGCCGAGGATGCCAAAGGGTTCATCAAGGTGCTGTCCACTCCCTTGCGTGTCTATTACACGAACCATAAAGACGAGAAGATATGATTAAGTGCGGCATCATAGGAGGCGCGGGATACACGGCAGGCGAATTGATCCGCCTGCTCTTGAACCACCCGGACGCGGAGATCACGTTCGTGAACAGCACCAGCAACGCCGGAAACAAAATCACGGACGTACACGAGGGACTCTACGGAGAAACGGACTTGGTCTTCACGAGCGAGCTGCCATTAGACGAGATTGATTTGCTGTTCTTTTGCACGGCTCACGGGGATACCCGCAAGTTCATGGAGAGCCATTCCCTGCCGGAAAACCTGAAGGTGATCGACTTAAGCATGGACTACCGGATTGAATCGCCGGAACATGACTTCGTGTACGGATTGCCGGAGCTGAACCGCCGGAGGATCTGCAACGCACGTCATATCGCCAATCCGGGTTGTTTCGCCACCTGCATCCAGTTAGGATTATTGCCTCTTGCCAAGCATTTGCTACTGAACTCGGAGATACACGTCAACGCGATCACGGGATCTACCGGCGCGGGCGTGAAGCCCTCGGCAACCTCCCACTTCAGTTGGCGAAACGACAACATATCAGTCTATAAACCGTTTACGCACCAGCATTTGGCGGAGATCAACCAAAGTCTGGGACAGTTGCAGAAAAGCTACGGCAACCGGATCAATTTCATCCCGGTACGAGGAAACTTCTCGCGAGGGATCTTCGCCACGATGTATATCGATTGCAAGATCGACTTACCGGAGATCCAACGGATTTACGAGGAGTATTACGACGATCACAGCTTCACCTTCATCACGGACAAGAATCCGGACCTGAAACAGGTGGTGAACACGAACAAATGCTTGATTCACCTGCAAAGGATCAACGACAAGTTGCTGATCATATCCATGATCGACAACTTGCTGAAAGGGGCGAGCGGGCAGGCAGTCCACAACATGAACCTGCTGTTCGGATTAGAGGAGACGGTTGGGTTGCACCTGAAGCCCTCCGCTTTCTGACCCCAAGCTACGGACATGATAACAAACGAGACAAAAAAAGACGAGAAAGATGAGATTATTTGATGTATATCCTTTATTCAACATAGAGATCGTACGGGGAAAAGGATGCCACGTATGGGATAGCGAGGGAAACGAGTACCTCGACCTCTATGGCGGCCATGCGGTCATTTCCGTAGGGCACAGCCATCCCGCCTATATACAGGCGATCACGGATCAAGTAAACAAATTAGGGTTCTACTCGAACTCGGTCATCAACAGCTTGCAACAGAAGCTGGCGGATAAGTTAGGCGCGGCTTGCGGCTACGAGGATTACGCCTTGTTCTTGATAAATTCCGGGGCCGAGGCCAACGAGAACGCGTTGAAATTGGCCTCCTTCCACAATGGGAAAAAGAAGGTGATCGCGTTCAAGCACGCCTTCCACGGACGTACCTCGGCGGCTGTCCGGGTAACAGACAACCCGAAGATCATCGCTCCGGTAAACGAGGGGCTGGAGGTCACCTATCTTCCCTTGAACGACACGGAAGCCGTGGAAGCGGAACTGAGGAAAGGGGATGTCTCCTCGGTAATCATCGAGGGGATACAGGGCGTAGGCGGTATCCAGCAGCCTACGGACGACTTCCTGCGCCAGCTACGCAACCTCTGCACGAAGTACGATGCCTGCCTGATCTTAGACGAGATCCAGTCGGGCTACGGACGGAGTGGCAAGTTCTTCGCGCATCAATACGCGGGGATCAAGCCTGACCTGATCACGGTAGCCAAGGGCATCGCGAACGGCTTCCCGATGGGAGGCGTACTCATCAGCCCGGTATTCAAGCCGGTTTACGGAATGTTAGGCACGACCTTCGGAGGAAATCACTTAGCTTGCGCCGCGGCGATCGCCGTGCTCGACATCATGCGGCAAGAGCGACTGATAGAGAACGCCGCCAAGGTGGGAGCCTACCTGCTCGACGAGCTGCACAAACTTCCGGGTATCAAGGAGGTACGCGGCCGCGGGTTGATGATCGGGGTGGAATTTGAGGAATCGATCAAGGAGGCACGTACCCGGTTACTTTACGAGGAAAAGGTATTCACCGGCGTGGCAGGCACGAACACCTTCCGTCTGCTCCCCCCGCTCTGCCTGAGCATGGAGGAGGCCGCCGAGTTCCTCCGTCGTTTCAGGAAAGTATTGCAAGCCTAAGCACGGCGTTTATCCGCTGTTTATCATCATCCCCGGTTCGGAGAGGGCTCTCCGGGCCGGGGATTGTATTATCTTTTGGCAAGATAATATCATATCCGTACTTGAGAAAAAACCTATCTTTACGAGATGAAACGTCGGAATCCTTTAATAAGTACGTATATGGAAAAATCTCATAGACAAGCGGTCGCGCGAGGAACAGCGACCTTGCTCCTCGGAGCCGCGGCCTGCCTGTACTGGGGATTGTACTATCCCCACCACCTGCATTACCAAGAGCAGCTGCAACTCTTCCTGCTTACCCCGGAATATTGGGCCGGGAAAATCGCCCATCCGGGAGGGGTGGCGGAATATGTGGCCGAGTTCCTTACCCAGTTCTTCTACTTTGCCTGGGCGGGAGCCTCGATCATAGCGGTCTTGCTGATGATTCTCCAAAAGCAGCTCCATGATTTGGGGAAAAGTCCGGGGACTTCCGGAATATGGTTCCCGATAAGTTTTATCCCCTCCCTCCTGCTATGGATATTCCTGTGCGACGAGAATGCCTTGTTGTCCCTGCCGGTATCGATGATCCTCTCGCTGACAGCCTTGCAGGTCTACCGTCACATCAAGCATCCTTACAGGCAGGTAGCCTACGCGTTGCTGGCCATGCCTCTTCTCTATTGGATCGCGGGAGGCGCTTACCTCCTCTTCGTATGCGGCATCATCCCCTACCAGCGGGGAAACAAGCCGCCCTATTGGTTGGCGAGGAGCCTCGCCTATCTCCTCTTGGGGATCCTTTATCCCATCTTGGCGCAGGGCTGGGCGCAATATCCCTTGTCCCGGCTATTCTTGGGAATCGATTATTATCGTTTTCCCACGATCTTCCCGGGGATCATGATCGCCACCATTTGCGTCACGGCGATCTTACTATGGATAGCCGGCCTGCTCCCTGACATCAGCAAGCGCCGGTCCTTATGGCGTATCGCCCTCTGCCTACTTATCGCCGCGGGAGGAGGCTCATGGATCTACGCGGTGAGCGATAGCGAGAAGGAGGAGGTCATGAGATACGATTACCTCGCCCGTATGAGACAATGGGGAGAGATTATCCGGACAGCGGAACGGAAAGAGCCGAAAGCCCCGATCTCCGTGGCTTGCCTCAACTTAGCGCTCGCCAAGACCGGACAGTTAGGCGACCGGATGTTTCATTTCTACCAGAACGGGACCGAAGGCCTTATCGCCTCGTTCCAACGAGACTTCATGGTACCTCTCTCCACCAATGAGGTGTTCTATCATTTAGGCATGATTAATTCCTCCCAACGCTATACCTTCGAGGCGATGGAGGCAATCCCCGATTTCAAGAAGAGCGGGCGGGCATACGTACGCCTTGTCGAGACCAACCTGATCAACGGGGAATACGCCGTGGCCGCCAAATACCTCCAAGCCTTACGGCAAACGCTTTTTTACCGCAGATGGGCGAACCAGGTGACGGCCTATCTATACGACGAGGAGAAGATAAACAGTCACCCCGAATGGGGATGGCTACGGAAAGCCCGCTATACGGAAGACTTCTTGTTCAGCGAGACCGAGATGGATTCCATGCTGGGCCTGTTGCTACGGCACAACCCCAAAAACCGGATGGCGTTCGAGTATCTGCTCGCCCACGCCCTGCTCCGGAAAGACTTGGAGCGGTTCATGCGCTATTATCCCTTGGGGAAAGAGTTAGGCTACGACCATATCCCGCTCTCGTTCCAAGAGGCGTTGATTTTTGTGTGGACGCAGGAAAACAGCTCTTTCCACGGACTTCCGTGGAGTATCTCCCGGAGCGTGCTGGATGGGGTCAGTGAGTTTGCCCGTATCTATACGACCCAGCCGGACGCGGAATCCCTGCTCCGTCCTAAATACGAGAAGACATTTTGGTATTACCTCCTATTCAGAAAATAAAACGATATGACAACACGTATCTTCTTTTATAGCCTCTGCCTCCTTTTGCTGGCGGCTTGCCGGGAATCGGTGATCTCTCCTGAGCGGATCGACGCCTATCCCTCCATTTATCCGGACTATATCGGCGTGACCATCCCAGCGACAATCGCCCCGATGAACTTCACCTATGCGGATCGTTCCGCCGAACGCATCGACGTGCTCGTGGAAGGTTCCTCCGGCAAGACGATCCACGTCAATGGCGAACAGGCCCGCTTCCCGGAGAAAGACTGGAGACAACTGCTCGCCTCAAGCAAGGGAGACAGCCTTCGTTTCACCGTGAGTGTCAAGCGAGACGGGAAGTGGAGCGTCTATCGTCCCTTCCCGATGTACGTCAGTCCGCACACGATCGATTACGGCTTGGTGTATCGGAAGATCGCTCCCGGGTACGAAGTGTATAGCCGTATGGGTATCTATGAGCGGGATCTCTCCAGCTTCCAAGAAAAAGCCTTAATAGAAAACACCTTAGTCAACGGGATGTGCGTCAATTGCCACACCCCTAACCATACCGATCCCGACCAGTTCAGTCTCCATGTGCGAGGGACACACGGAGCCACCTTCCTCCGCTCCGCCGGGAAAGACGAATATCTCCATACGAAAACGGATCAGACCCTCTCTAATTTTGTCTATCCGTATTGGCATCCGGATGGTGAATATATCGCCTACTCCACGAACAACACCCGGCAAGGCTTCCACGTGGCCAAAGACCAACGGGTAGAGGTTTTGGACTTAGCTTCGGACATCGTGGTGTATCATCCCGCCGATCATCAGGTGCTGCTCTGCGACTCGCTCCGACGAGAAGACAGGTTCGAGACATTCCCTGCCTTCTCCCCGGACGGACGTACCCTCTATTTTTGCGTGGCGGCCGCCAGGAAAATCCCGGACGAGTACCGGGAGATCCGATACAACCTTTGTTCTATCGCGTTCGACCCCTCCACCGGCATGTTCGGCGAACGGATCGATACGTTAGTAAACGCGGAGGCGATGGGGAAAAGCGTCTCCTTCCCCCGTCCGTCATACGACGGGAAATCCTTGATGTTTACCCTGTCTGATTACGGGAACTTCTCGATCTGGCATAAGGAGGCCGACCTCTGGTCGCTGGATCTATCGACGGGGAAAATCCGTCCCTTGTCGGAGGTGAACAGCGAGGATACGGAGAGTTTCCATAATTGGAGCGGCAACTCACGGTGGTTCGTGTTCAGCAGTCGCCGGGAGGATGGGCTATACACCCGGCTGTACATAGCGAGCGTGGACGGGAACGGGCAGGTCGGCAAGCCATTTCTCCTCCCCCAAAAAGACCCGGCCACCTATTATAGTCGCTCCGACTATTCCTACAATGCCCCGGATTTCGTAAGCAAACCGATCAAGATCGACCCGAAAGTGTTCGAGAAACAGGTCTCTTCCGACCAACGCACGCAGGTAGAAGTACGGAAATAACGCCCTCTCAGGAAGGCTCCGTACCATAAGAGGAAATCCTTCCGGGGATGCTTAGCGAGGCGGGACGCGGGAAAATATCGGCATCCGACAAAATAATATTAGATTCTACCGGATGCTCTCCCTAATTTCGCGTAAGTAAAAACACGATCGACATGAGAAACACGAATTTACTATCCGTACTTTTCCTCTTGGCTTGCGTAGCCTGCTCTCCGGCCAGGAAGGGGCAAGATGGGGATCTTGCCGGCAGTACCCCAAAAGATCGCTTAATCGAGAACTTACGGGCGGCGCCCTCTAAGGGTATCCTGTTCGGGCATCACGACGATACGGTATATGGTATCGGATGGGAGTTCGAGGAGGGGCGGTCAGACGTGCGCGACGTGTGCGGCGATTACCCAGCGGTAATCAGCTTCGATTTGGGGGAGATCGAGCTTGGAGGCGACCAGAATTTGGACAAGGTGCCCTTCGGGAAGATCCGGCAGGAGATCATCAACCAATATAACCGAGGGGGATTGGTGTCGTTGAGTTGGCACGCCCGTAACCCAAAGACCGGAGGCGACGCATGGGACGTGTCCGACTCTACCGTGGTCCGCTCCATCCTACCCGGCGGGGAACTGCATCCTAAATTCCAAGGATGGTTAGGGAAAGTCTGCGATTTCATCCGTTCGCTACGGACCACCGAGGGGACACCTATACCGGTCGTGTTCCGTCCGTGGCACGAGCACACCGGCAGTTGGTTTTGGTGGGGGCAGGATTTATGTTCGGCGGAAGAGTATAAGGCATTGTGGAGGATGACGGCAGACTATCTCGGCACACACGGGGCGGCGGATCAGGTGATATACGCCTATTCCACGGGGACAGAGCCGCGGGATCAGGCCTCTTATTTGGAGCGATACCCCGGTCATGACCTGATCGATGTGCTGGGTTTCGACGCTTATCAGCGAGACGACCGCGACCTTTACCTGCGTAGCTTGGAGACCTGTCTTTCCGTGATCGACAGCATCGCGAAGGAAAATAAAAAGATCATCGCCATTTCGGAAACTGGTTACGAAGGAATTCCGGATTCTTCGTGGTGGACCGGAACGTTGCTGCCCGCCATCGCACGCCACCCTGTCGCATACGTATTGGTATGGAGGAACGCCCGCGAGCGTGTGGAGCACTTCTTCGGCCCCTACCCCGGACAGGTTTCCGCCAACGACTTCAAGGTCTTTTACCAAGATCCGAAGACCTTGTTCGCCTCTGACATCAATCTATACAAATAATAGGCAACCATGAAACCATTTCAAGAAAGAATAGACGAGCTGTTCGCCGCGCAGGAGGCTTTGTTATGCCGGAAGAACGAGCCTGTGGAGCGGGGCAACGGTATCTTTACCCGCTACAAATACCCGGTACTGACAGCGGCTCATACCCCAATCTTCTGGCGATATGACCTGAACGAGGCCACCAATCCTTATTTAATGGAACGGATCGGGATGAACGCCACCATGAACGCCGGAGCCATCAAATGGAATGGGAAATATCTCCTGATGGCAAGGGTGGAAGGGAACGACCGGAAATCGTTTTTCGCCGTGGCGGAAAGCCCGAACGGTATCGACAATTTCCGGTTCTGGCCCTATCCCGTGACCATGCCCGAGGAGCGTGTACCGGCTACCAACATCTATGATATGCGATTGACCGCGCACGAGGATGGATGGATCTACGGCATTTTCTGCGCGGAGCGGCATGATCCGGCAGCGGCTCCGGGAGACCTGTCGGCTGCCACCGCCACCGCGGGGATCGCACGGACCAAGGATCTCGTGAACTGGGAGCGGCTGCCCGACCTGAGAAGCGACAGCCAACAGCGTAACGTGGTGCTCCACCCGGAGTTTGTAGATGGGAAATATGCCCTTTATACCCGCCCACAAGACGGATTTATCGAGACCGGTAGCGGAGGGGGTATCGGCTGGTCGCTGATCGATGACATCACGCACGCCGAAATACGGACAGAGACCATTATCGACCCGCGCCACTATCATACGATCAAGGAGGTGAAAAACGGCGAGGGACCCCACCCGATCAAGACATCCAAGGGCTGGTTGCATTTAGCGCATGGGGTACGCGGATGTGCCGCCGGACTACGATACGTGCTTTACCTCTACATGACCGCCTTGGACGACCCCGCGAAAGTGATCGCCACACCGGGAGGCTACTTCATGGCCCCGGAAGGGGAGGAACGGATAGGCGACGTATCCAACGTGCTTTTCTCCAACGGTTGGATAGCCGACGAGGACGGGACGGTGTTTATCTATTACGCCTCTTCCGATACCCGTATGCACGTGGCGGTGTCCACGATCGACCGATTGGTGGATTATTGCCTGAATACGCCTCCGGACAGGCTCACCACCGGAGCGTCGGTGGAGACATTGAAGAAGCTGATCGACCGTAACCAACCCTTCCTGAGATAATCCGATCCTAAAACCGCGCTTATGATTAAACTAACGGAAAAGATCGGTTACGGTCTCGGTGACATGGCCTCCTCCATGTTCTGGAAGCTGTTCGGGGCCTACCTGATGATCTTCTACACGGATGTTTTCGGACTACCCGCGGCGGCGGTCGGAACCATGTTCCTGATCACCCGTGTATGGGACTCCCTGTTCGACCCGGTCGTAGGGATAATCGCTGATCGTACTCACAGCCGCTGGGGGAAATTCCGCCCTTTCCTGCTTTGGTTAGCGATTCCCTTCGCGGCGATCGGCGTACTTACGTTCACCACGCCCGAAATCGGATCGACAGGTAAACTCATTTATGCCTATACCACCTACTCGCTCATGATGATGGTCTATTCGGCGATCAACGTACCTTACGCCTCCTTGTTAGGCGTAATGAGCCCACATCCGAAAGACCGGAACACGTTATCGACCTATCGTATGGTATTCGCCTACATCGGCAGCTTCATCGCCCTGCTGCTTTTCATGCCTTTAGTGAACCTGTTCCGGGGGATCTCGGGCGAGCTTGCCGATGAGCGGCGAGGGTGGACCTTAGCCGTGGCGGTGATAGCTATCCTTTGCGCGCTCCTGTTCTTCGGTTGCTTCGCCTGGACCCGCGAGCGAGTAGAGCCGATCCGCGAGAAGGCCAACGACCTTCGCCAAGACCTGAAAGATCTAAAACACAACAAGCCGTGGTGGATCTTGCTCGGGGCGGGCATCGCGGCACTCATCTTCAACTCCATCCGCGACGGGGCTACCGTCTATTATTTCAAGTATTTCATTGTCGAGGAGGGCTATGCGGACATCACGCTTCTCGGGATCCCGTTCGTATTGAGCGGACTGTACCTCGCTGTCGGGCAGGCGGCCAATATCATCGGGGTGATCCTCGCCGCCCCACTCAGTAACCGGTTCGGGAAAAAGGATACCTATATGGGAGCCATGATTCTCGCTACGCTATTGAGTATCATTTTCTTCTGGCTTGACAAGACAGACTTGAGACAGATTTTTGCCTTCCAAGTGATAATCAGCGCCTGTGCCGGCTGCATCTTCCCGCTCCTCTGGTCGATGTATGCGGATTGTACCGACTATTCGGAATGGAAGACGGGCAGTCGAGCCACGGGGTTGATATTCAGTTCCTCCTCCATGAGCCAGAAATTCGGGTGGGCGATCGGTACCGCCATCACGGGCTGGCTGCTCGCGTTCTTCGGTTTTAGGGCAAACGTCGCGCAGAGTGAGGAGGCGATCAACGGGATCAGGATGTGCCTGAGTATCCTTCCTGCCATAGGGAGTTTCCTTTCGGCCGTGTTCATCGCCTTTTACCCATTGAGCTACAAGAAGATGTCGGAGATCACCACTGAGCTGGAATCCAAACGAAAAAACAAGAGCGACTATGCATAAAATGATCCTCACATTTCAAGAAGAAGTACGGGAAGAATTGGAGAACAATATCCTGCCTTTCTGGATCAACCGGATGACCGACCGCGAGAACGGAGGCTTTTACGGGCAAATCACCGGGGATAACCAGCTAACCCCCTTGGCGAACAAGGGGGCGATACTGAACGCACGGATCCTATGGACCTTCTCGGCCGCATATAGGATAATCCGCGAACCGGAATACAAGCAGGTCGCTACCCGGGCCAAACGCTACCTGATCGATCATTTTTACGACCCGGTCTATGGTGGGGTCTATTGGGAACTCGACGCTTCCGGACATCCCATACAGTCCAAGAAGCAGATCTATGCGCTCGGGTTCGCCATCTACGGATTGAGCGAGTACTATCGAGCCACTGGAGACCCGGAGGCCTTGGATTACGCGATCCGGCTCTTCGAGGCGATCGAGCGGAACAGTTTCGACCCGCGGGAAAACGGATACCTTGAGGCCTTCACCCGGGAATGGGGATTGATCGAGGATATGCGCCTGAGCGAGAAGGATGAGAACGAGAAAAAGACCATGAACACGCACCTGCATATCTTAGAGTCATATACCAGCCTCTACCGTATCTGGAAAGATGAAGGGCTGAAAAAACAGTTGCGAAACTTGATTTTGATCTTCATGAATCGTATCTTAGACGCGAAGACGAACCATCTGGATCTGTTTTTCGATGAACATTGGAATCGTAGGCATCGGCTTCTCTCCTATGGGCACGACATCGAGGCCTCATGGCTGTTGCACGAGGCGGCGCTCGTGTTGGGGGATGAACCGTTGCTGCGGGCGGTGCTCCCCAAGGTACGGGCGATCGCCCATGCCGCCGAGGAGGGACTACTCGCGAACGGAGGGCTGATTTACGAATATCATCCGGATACCAACCGGGCCGATACGGATCTGCATTGGTGGGTACAGGCAGAGAACGTGGTGGGGCATATCAACCTTTTTCAGCACTTCGGCGACCGGCTGGCGTTGGAGACCGCCTATAAAGGCTGGCGATTCATCCAACGCTATTTGATCGACCGGAAGTATGGCGAATGGCATTGGAGCGTCTCGTTGGATCATCGGGTGAACCGTCGCGACGACAAGGCGGGATTCTGGAAATGCCCTTATCATAACGGACGGATGTGCCTGGAGCTGATCGAGCGTCTCGGCCAAGGATAGGTTTTCTTCCTCAAATGAATTTATAAATATATGAATCTGATACGATGAAAAAGAGATTTTATCTATGCGCGAGTCTGCTGATGAGCGCTTCCGCCCTGTTCGCGGAGATCAAGCTTCCCGCCTTAGTCGGCGACAATATGGTACTGCAACAGTCTACCGACGTCCGTATCTGGGGAGAGGCGGAACCAAACACGACCCTCAACGCGAGCTGCTCATGGGATCAACGCGTTTACAGCACTTCGGTCAACGCCGATGGCAAATGGGAGATCTGGTTGCGAACTCCTTCGGCAAGTTTTGAGAAACAACAGATTACGCTGAAGAACAACGACGATAAAATGGTCTTGCACGACCTGCTGATCGGTGAGGTCTGGTTAGGATCCGGACAATCGAACATGGAGATGCCACTCCGGGGATTCTGGCACTGCCCGATCGAAGGGGGGAATCATACGATAGCCACGTCCGGAAAATATAAAGATGCCATCCGATACGCCACGATCCAGCGGGTCGGGGCCGTGGAACCGAAAGACTATCCTACCGGAGGCGAGTGGAAAACTTGCGACCCGATGAACGCTCCCGGTTTTGGGGCGACAGCCTATTTCTTCGCGACACTCCTGACCGAGACCCTGAATGTCCCGGTAGGCATCATCAACTGTAGCTGGGGAGGCTCCACGGTAGAGGGATGGCTTCCCAAGGAGATATTGGAAGGATACGATGATATTGATCTCTCCCTGGCTGGAAACGACGAGAAAATGCATCCGATGCTGCAACCCATGATCATGTATAACGGGATGTTGAAACCGGTCAGTAAATACACCGTGAAAGGATTTCTATGGTATCAAGGCGAATCGAATGTAGGGCATCCGGATTACGCCCAACGGCTGGCCACCCTCGTCAAGCATTGGCGGGAACTATGGGGATCAGAAGAGCTTCCTTTTTACTTAGTGGAGATCGCCCCCTATGACTATGGGGAAGGTGACAAAGGGGCTTTCCTGCGAGAGGAACAGTATAAGGCGACCCAGTTGATCCCTAACAGCGGGATCGTCTGCACCAACGACTTGGTACAAGATTACGAACGGCGGCAGATCCACCCGAAAGACAAGCGCACGATCGGGGAAAGGCTCTGTTATTTAGCCCTTAACAAGACGTATGGCTACACGACTATCGCATGCGAAGGGCCAGTTTATGACCGTCATGAGATCAATAAGGACGAAATCGTTCTCTTTTTCAAGCACACGGAAGAGGGATTCAATCGCGATAATGGGATCGTAGGATTCGAGATCGCCGGACAAGATATGCGCTTCCACCCGGCCAACGCCTCCATTGACGCAGGAAAGAAGGCGGTGGTTGTCTCCTCCCCGAAGGTAAAGAAGCCTGTGGCCGTCCGCTATGCCTTCCGGAACTTCCAGATCGGGAACCTCAAAAATACGGCAGGCTTGCCGATGCTTCCCTTCCGTACGGACAAATAAACAAAAAAAGCCTCGGAGAAATAATCTCCGAGGCTTTTTATATCCTCTAAATAAGCTCCTTACAACTGATACGTAAGCGTCAGCCACGTTACCCGAGCGTCACGGTTACGACGCTGCGTCATCTCCAAACCGGGAGCGTCGATAATCGTAACCTCCTCCAAGCTGTCAAAAAGATTATTGACGCTTAAGTTCGCACGCAGCTTACGGTTCCAAAAATATTGGGATAGACCCGCATTGACGCTATACCGACTTTTGATTTTCCCCTGAGGAGTCAGCTGATCCGAGAGGTAAAAGCCATCGATTTGCAGGCTGGTCGTAGGCGTTATATCCAAATTGATATTCCCTTTCACGTCCCAACAAACCAATGATTTCTTCGAGTCGTAACCAATCGTACGCCCGTCTATCTCATCCCGGTAGATGTCCCCGGAGAAACCAACCGTCAGGATACGGAAAGGATTCCAGCTTCCGGAGAGATCCGCCCCAACTACCTGGCTATGTCCTACATTCTCACGTCGCCAGACGGTCTCGTCGTTTACTTGAGTAGCGGTCTCCATGATCCGATTCGAGCGATACCGATAATAAACAGCCGGAGCAAATCGTAAATAAGGGGTAGAAAATTGGTACCCCAATTCCAATAAGTGAAAGAACTCATCCCTTAATCCCGGATTTCCTTGCACGACATGTGTCGCGTCACTGTTGTCCAGGAAAGAGCACAGATAGGATCCCACAGGCCGGATCACCCGTTGTTGATACCCTAACATCAGTCGATTGTCTGAATTGATCATGTAAGCTAAGCGAGCCCGAGGATACAGATGGAAACGAACCTGACCATTATCTCGATCTTTCTTGTCCATCCAATAGGGATCCTCTTCCCATGCGGGGCTGGACTCATCCAAATTAAAGTGGCTAAGTTCCGCCTGAATGCCTAAATCCATGTCCCAGCTCCCCCACTTTCTCTCGACAGAAGCATAGATCAAGTTCAAGTATCGGTTAAACTCATACTCATACGTTCCGGCGGCATTCAAGACGAAATCACCGTTCACCTTGTTCGATGCCGACGTTTCCCGATGCTCCCGCCTTGCTCTACCGATATACCCGACCTGAAAAGTCCAGTCGCTTAAGCTATAACGATAACCCAATTCCCAAAAATAATTATGTTTCTCATGACCGATGAACTGATTGTCTTCCGCCACGATACTCCCGTTCTGCGGATTCTCGTTCTTGAAATCATTATCCTCGTCGTATGAGAAATTATTATAATTAAATACGGTATAGAGACTCCGGCCAGCGGAAAACTGATGATTCCAGCGAGCCTCTGCCGCATAAGCCTCCTGCCTTTGATCGTTATACCGGTTACGGATCACATATTTCATGGGATCGCCCGCCAAATTGAACACCCGGTTGTTGATACGCCCATAACGGCTATAATCCATCAAGTGATACAATCCCTCCACGGAGATCACATCCTTCCGGGAAAGATCATAGCCTACTTTCAAGTCTGCCACGTGCACATCCGGCCGGGCCGAGGCGTTGTTATCCATATTCGTCTGGTTCTTATCCGTACGGGTATGCTTACTGAAAGCACGTTCCCGATACTCCTTACGGTAATTATACTTCGCGTTGATATGGAACTTACCGGGATGCAGGTTCAATACCGCCCCCACGTTATAACGTTCGTTCCATCCAGCAGCCAAAGTCAAGGCCAGAGGGGTATCAGACCGCCCATACATTTTAGAAACCAGATTGATCGATCCCGACTCACCATCCGGCACATCCGAGATCGCGGGGAAAGTTCCCAAAGAGATCCGGTCAAAGAACAAGGCAGGCAACTGGATCAACACATCGCCGCTGTTCTCCTCTAAGAGACCATACGGGACATTATTTATCCACATTCCCACTCGATTAGAACCTCGATGGAAGACTGTTCCCTCAATATCGGTGATAACCGATGGTAACTGGCGAAAAGCCTCTGCCGCCGTATTCGTCACACTACTCAGATTGTTCTCTACCCGTAGGAAACGAGTACCGTCTCGTTCGCTCAATCCGGCGAAGCGGGCGCCTTGTATCTCGATATTCTGTATCGAAAGCGTCGTATCCACCGGCGCTTGCGCCAACGCAGAGCCAACCAGCGTCAAGGACAAAGGTAAGAATAAAATTCGTCTCATATCACATGATTCGGGGTTATACACAAAAAAAGTCTGTATGCTCAACACATACAGACTGTCATCATTGTTCGTTTACCGACTGATTACTCAGCGGGAGCGGCCTCTACAACGGTAGAGTCAGCAGCCTCAACCTGAGCGGAGTCAGCAGCGGCAACATTCTCCTCTACAACAGGAGCCTCCTCTACAACCGTAGATTCCTCTACGTTTGCCACAGGCTCAGTAGAATCAGCGGACTTATTGCCACAAGAAGCGAACGATACAGCTGCGATAACGGCAGCAAATGCAACTAACTTTTTCATTTTGTCTTTTAATTAAACGGTCTTTAATTACTTTATCATCGTAAAAACGCTGCAAATGTATATATCAAACATATATGTTGTACAACATAAGGCATCTTTTTTTTGAAATATTTTTTCAAGTTTATATAATCACCTGATAATAAAAAAGATCCATTTTTGGCTTACTTATCAATAATTGCTGTACAAGTAGCGTTTGATGCTTTTTTTAGGCGTTTTCTCGAATTCCGTCGGGTAGAGCTGGATGGCCGAGACCGCCTCGTAAGGGGCCAAAAGCTTGTTCAACTCGACCCGGTTCTGCTCCATGATGACCGGCAGGTCCGAATGGGAAATGCCCGTACTATCCACCGAGTCATAATCCGGATAGACCAATCCGACCAATTTACCCTCCTTCTCCACCACTAAGCTCTCCAGCACAAACGGAAGGTTATTCAGTTTCGACTCAATCTCCTCCGGATAGATATTCTGCCCGCTGGGCCCCAAGATCATCGTCTTGCTACGTCCTCGTATATAGATCCGGTTATCATGGTCGATCGTGCCCAGATCACCCGTCTTCAGCCAGCCATCTTCCGTGAACACATTGCGGGTAGCCTCCTCGTTCTTATAGTACCCTTTCATCACGTTCTCGCCCGATACCTGGATCTCCCCCACCTTATTATAAGGATCGTCCGAGTCGATACGCACTTTCATGATCCCTTTCAGTATCTGGCCGCACGATCCCGGCACGTACTCCGCGTTATGGTCATAACTGATCAGCGGTCCGCACTCCGTCATCCCATAACCTATCGTAAAGGGGAACTTGATCTTATATAAGAAATCCGTCACCTCCTGGTTCATCGCCGCCCCGCCTACGATCACCTCCCGGAAACGTCCGCCCAAGGCATCGACCAGCCGTTTACGGATCTGGGCGTAGATCCGGGAATCCAGCAACGGGATGTTCAAGGCAACCCGCATGGTACGTTTCGTCAATTGAGGCAATATCATTTTCCGGTAGATCTTCTCCAAGATCAACGGCACCATCAGGATCAAGTTTGGCTTCACCTCCTCGAAGGCCTTCAGCAAGATCTTGGGCGAAGGCACCTTCCCTAACAAAAAGACGTGCACCCCAAAAGCCATAGGCACCAACAAATTAAAGGCGCAACTGTACGCATGAGCCAGCGGGAGGAAACAAATTTCCCGATCCCCCCGGAACAACAGATCCAATGTGCGGGCATAGGTGACATTCCCCGCCAAGTTATTCCCCGTCAGCATGACCCCTTTACTAAAGCCGGTCGTACCCGAGGTATAATTGATCTCCACCACCTTGTCATTATCTAATTCGGCATACTTAATATCCTCCTTGCTAAAGCCATTCGGATACCTCTCTTCCATCTTGGCGTCCAGCGATTTGAGCAATTTCTGGATATTCTCGCCATCCCGTTGGTGCAGGCAACGGAAATCGGACAGGGAGAACACTCCCCTCACCTCCTCGATCTTATCCTCCTCCAACGAATCCCAGACCCGATCGCTCACGAACAGGAATACCGATTCAGAGTGGTTGATGATATGATGCACATCATTCGGATTGAAATCCTGAAGGATCGGCACGATAATCGCCCCGTACGTCACCGCCGCCATATAAGCGATACACCATCGGGCGCAATCTTTCCCGATCAACGAGATCCGGTCTCCCCGCCGCACCTGGCACTCGTGAAACAAAAGATGAATACGAGCGATCTCCTTCGCCACGTCGCCAAATGTAAATGTCTGGCTTTTTCCATAATCCGTCAGCGCGGGCAGGTCCCAGTTCTCCTTGAAACTGTCCTCATACATCCGAATGAAATTCTCTTTGATCATAGTCTCTATTTTATGAAATTGAGGCAAAAATAGGGACAAAAGCACAAAAACCCAAAAGGAATCATGCTGATGTTTCGAAAATGGGCGTACCTTTGCCTATCAAACTGACAAATAAGAAAACAATGACTTATACCGAGACAAAGATACCCGGCGTATGGATCCTCGAACCTAAAGTATGGAAGGATGCGCGCGGGTACTTCATGGAAGCGTTCAAGCAGACCTACTTTGAGGAGCATATCGGGAAGATCCAGTTTATCCAGGACAACGAGTCCTGTTCATCCAAAGGAGTATTACGCGGGTTACATTACCAATTAGCCCCCTATTCACAAGCCAAGTTAGTGCGGGTTATCAAGGGACGGGTATTGGATGTGGCGGTCGACATACGGAGCGGCTCACCCACCTTCGGCCAATACGTCGCCGTGGAGCTATCCGACGAGAACAAGCGGCAGCTGTTTGTCCCGCGGGGGTTCGCGCATGGCTTCCATGTACTGAGCGACGAGGCCATCTTCACCTACAAGGTGGACAACCTCTATATGCCGTCGCATGAGCGGGGAATCCGATACGACGACCCGACAATCCGCGTCGATTGGGGCATCATGCCGGAAGAGACACTCAACTTGTCCGAGAAAGATACCAAGGCTCCCTTCCTTGACGAGGCGGAGATCAATTTCAATTACTAAAAACATACCTCTATGAACACCTATCTTGTTACCGGGGCAGCCGGATTTATCGGTGCCAATTTCATCAAGTATATGCTCTCGAAATACGAGGACATCAAGATTATCGTATTGGATTTGCTTACTTACGCGGGCAATTTAGGGACTATCGCCGACGACATCGACGGCGATCGTTGCGAGTTCGTGAAGGGAGACATCTGCGACCGTGCCTTGGCTGACCGCCTGTTCGAGAAATACGGGTTCGACTATGTGGTGAACTTCGCCGCGGAGAGCCATGTGGACCGGAGCATCGAGAACCCGCAACTGTTCCTGCAAACGAATATACTCGGCACGCAGAATCTGCTCGACGCGGCCCGGAAGGCTTGGGTGACGGGCAAGGATGCCACCGGTTACCCCATCTGGCGGGAGGGAGTACGCTTCCATCAGGTATCCACGGACGAGGTCTATGGCAGCTTGGGCGCTGAGGGTTATTTCCGCGAGACCACGCCGCTGGATCCGCGCAGCCCATATAGCGCCTCGAAGACCAGCGCGGATCTGTTCGTGATGGCCTATCACGAGACCTATAAGATGCCGGTTTCCATCACCCGCTGTTCCAATAATTACGGGCCTTACCACTTCCCGGAGAAACTTATACCCCTAATTATAAAGAATATATTGGAAGGGAAATCCTTACCGGTTTACGGGGATGGCACGAATGTACGCGACTGGCTGTACGTGGAGGACCATTGCAAGGCGATCGACGCCGTGATCCACCGCGGGCGGGCCGGTGAGGTCTATAACGTAGGCGGCCACAACGAGAAGCAGAACATCGAGATCGTCAAACTGACCATCCGCACCATCCGCCAGCTGATGACCGATCATCCGGAATACCGCGAGGTACTGAAAAAGAAAGAGATCGACGCCAACGGACAAATCTCTATCGACTGGATCAACGACAGCCTGATTACTTTCGTGAAGGATCGCTTAGGGCACGACCAACGCTACGCCATCGATCCGAGCAAGATCACCCGCGAGTTAGGATGGACACCCGAGACCGGCTTTGAGATCGGTATCGTGAAGACTATCCGCTGGTACTTGGAGCATCAGGACTGGGTGGAGGAGATTACCGGAGGCGATTACCTCAGATATTACGAACGTATGTACGGGTCACGCTGATCCCGCCGGGGCTGATCCTGCCCCCGACGTATCGGTTTGAGAGAGGCTGTTCCCCAATTCGGGAGCGGCCTCTCTTATTTGTTTACGTATCGCCTCACGAATCCCCTCGCGCACGTTCCTCCGGGTACTGTCAAGCTCCGCCTGTTTCGCCGGTTTCAGGAAATCCTTGTACTTACACCTCACGATCTTGAACTTGAAGTCGTCCAAGTTTCCCTTAATATCAATGCCTAATTTGAATGGCACCGGCGACTTCAATACCGAGAGGTGGTAATCGAAGGTCATGTCCAAGTTATGTGTCCCGCCGACCGCCACCTTGTATCGGTCCATCTCGATAAGGAAGGGGAACACCTCGATCTGGTTGTCCCGGATCGCCAGATCAACCGCTATACTATCGATCATGTTCCGCTCCTTATTCTTGAACATGAGCGTCTTCGAGATCTCGGCGAAGGTCTCGCCATCCAGCAGCACCATATCCTTTCCACTCAGGAAGCAAGAAGCATTGACTGTCGGTAAAAGGATCGACATCGTGGAATCCGCCTTGCAAGTAGCGGTCATCTGGCAATCCACCATCCCCTCGAACGAGCGCAACATCGGTACCAAGGTATCTATATCCGGGAAGAGGTCGATCAACTTATTGATCAAGATCTTGTTCATCGAGAGCTCGAAGCCCATCGTCGCCTCCTCCTCCGTCTTCGCTGTATAGGCCATCGTCAAGGCACCCGACCCGATGTTCGAATCCATACAGAGGTTGCTCAGGTTGATGCTCTGGTCACGGATCACCACCTCCCCACGTACGTCGTTCAGTTCCAAGTCCTTGAAATCGATCCGCCGTGCGTTGGTACGGAGTGTTAGATCCAGGAATTTCGGCACGACGAGCAAACCCGAGATCGAATCCGTGGCGACCGTATCCTCAGACAAAGCCAACGACTGATCCATCTCCAACCCGGCTATGCTATCCTCAGTGAACGCCCCCATCGAGCGACTTGCCATCTGTTCCGAGAAACGCATCCCCTGCCCCATCGCCCGCATCAGCTGGTTGCAGTCGATCCGCCCCGAACGCAAGCCGAAATCCGCTTTCAGTGTCCCCCCCCGCAGCAAGGCACGCCGGATCCCACTCAGCTCACCATTAAGCGTCAGGTCGCTATGCCCTAAGTGCAGACAGGCATCGCTCAAGGTAACCTGATTCGTCGAGAACCGCACGTCCGTGCCATCCAAGCGGATCGGGAGCGGGAACAGACGACTGAACCCCCTCACGTGGTTAAACCGCACCTGCCCGCGCATCTCCCATTTCCGCAGGAGATTGCCTTCGGAAGCAGCCACCGTATCCCTCGCTTGCCTTCGCAAGCCACCACGCGATCTTGCGGAAAGTGCCAAGGTATCGCCGGTAGCCTTCGCCCGGCGCACCCACCGTTGCAGCACCGCCTGCTTATAAGGCAACGCCTCGATCGAGAACTTGCTATCCGCCATCACCATACCCGTACGCAGGGGGATCCAGAAATATTTCAAGGTATCCACAGAGATGGTCGCACCCGCCATCGGCGTGCGTTTATCGGTGGCGGAAGCCCTGATACCGCCCGCCAAGACCGTTTTCCCGGCGATCAGCCAGGTAGAGTCGGGCAGCCGGGTACGCAAGTGATCGAACCGCAAGCTCGCCGTCAGTGGGATCACCGCCGTCGTATCGACCGTTTGCGCGGTATTCGCCGAGAACACCAAGCGGCCGATATTGGTATCTATCCGATCCTTATAACGCACGTTCAAGGTATCCACCGAGAGCCGTGCGCTCAGCAGCTCCTCCGCGTTCAGGAAACGGTTCTCCCGCTCACGCGAGCCAGCTATCAGGCGGGCTCCCGCGACATACATATCCACCCCGAGCGGCTTGCTGAGCGCCTTGAAGCGATCCACGCTCAAGGTGCCTGCCGCTTTCACCCGCTCCCAGCGGCTGTTCAAGATGTCGTTTAAGCTAAAGGCGGCGTTCAGGTCCGCCAACATCCCTCCCTCCAAAAAGAGCGTATCCGGGTTCAGGAAATCGCTCGCCAGATGGGTGAAATCCACGCCACCCTTCACGTTCGCGCGCACCTTTGGATTTTTCCAGATATTCCACACATCCCCGCTCATCCGCAGCCCCGTGTTCCTGCCGATCACGGTCAGCTCCTTCAGGGATACATACGAGGAATCGGGATAACTTCCGTTCAGATGGATCCCCACGTCCATCCGCAAGGTGTCGATCCCATGCTCGATTCCTTTCACGTGATAGGCTCCCTCGTCGATCCGGCAACGCAGGTTCACGGTCGGCACGAGGCTGTCGCCCAAGGCGCCCCGTACGTCTCCCTCCAACGAGATGCGCCCTTCGGCGAGGATCCGGTCGCGGTGCTTGAAATACATGTCGGGGACAAAACGCAAAAGGTCGTTCAGATCCTCCACATTCAGGCCAAACGAGCAATCCACCCGGGCAGGTTCCCGCTCGGTGGCGGGGATGAAGAAGCCGTCCGCCTTGAAAGGCAGGTCGTTCACCCGCAACTCGGCGTCGCGCAAGGCGAAGCGATCCATCCCCTCGCCCAAGAACAGCCGCCCCTTGAACCGCCAGGCCAGCTCATTGTTCAGAGAATAAGAAGCGCTTCGGAAGTCGATCCCCGATGAGCCGGTCTCCACCGCTAACCGATTTCCCCGACGGGTCAACCCGCCCTTCAGGTGCAGGAAAAAGCCATCCACGGCGGCATACAGATCCTGACTCCGATCCTCATACACGAAACGGGCGTCCGTCACGTCCAATCGCCTCAGGTCGATCTTCGGCATCGGGGTCGCCACGGTCGATGTATCGCGTATCGAGTCCATCTCCGCCTGATAGATCTCCCAGTTCGCGCGCCCCTCCTCGTTCACGAAGCCATAGCAACGGATACTGTCCAAGATAACCCGCGGGATCGTCAGGCGACCGCTGAAGAGATAGTCGGTCGGGTTAAGCACCACGATCGCCTTCTTGAAGGCAAGCAGGGAATCCGAGGGGATCGCCAGCTCCTCCTGTATGGAGACGGAATCCCGTGCCTGTCTTGAGATCAGATGGCCATTGGTCAGCTTCACGCCTAAATAGGGATAGGTCTCGAAATAGGTCAGTTCCACCCTTTCGCAATCCAAATGCGCCTCGATGAACTCGTTGGCCTTATCCACCACCAAGGGAGTCAGTTTCTCCGGCGGGAGAATCATCCATTTCACGATCCCTACCCCCACCAACGGCAGGATCACAAAGAGAAACAGGAACAGGGCGACAAAGCCCCCAACGATCTTTTTCCACCTCATAACGCTACGTTTTTTAGATCCCTCTCACAAAGTTAGTCGCTTCCGCGGATTGTTGTTCCTCATCGGCACGCGAATTTTGGTCTCGATCGCGACAAATTCCCCCTCTCCCCCAAGTTTTTCCGAAACCTTCGCCCTGTTTCCGCGAAACCTTGGGGAAGGTTTGCCGGATTGGTTTAATTATTTTTAACCCGTAAGGGTTTGGCACAACTATCTCATATCATAGTTTTGTAAAATAAATGCTAAACTATTATCTAAAACAGCTTATGAAATACAAAATCGCAGGAGCAATCGTTTTTCTCGCCTTGGCACTCACAGGAATCCTTTATAAAGAAACATACCTTATAGCGGCTTTAGTTTTCTTAATCGGCTATATCGGGGTTATCGTCGTAAGCGAATTGAGGAAGAACGATCAAAAATAGTTGCCTTTCAGTAAGCACTATTTCCTATTGACAAAACAATAAATCCCTTTGCCTTGGCGTTTTATACAAACAGCAAGGTATAGGGATTTTTTTATTTCTCCCTGCGACCTGATCGTTATGTGCCTATTTTTTGTAACACTTAAACGTCCTATGTATGAAGAACGTATGTTTATTCCTGATTTTGAGCTTCTTTTGTACACAAACCTCTTACGCCCAACAATGGAAAATCGGTGGGAAAGTTGGCGTGAACTGGTCGGACCTGAACGGTTTTATAGCTTCCGACCAGAAAAGTAAACTGCGGATCGGTTATCACGCCGGATTCGTAGGCAATTATGCCTTTCAAGAACGGCTTGACCTGCAAGGGGAGATCCTTTATACCTTCCGGAGCTATACGGAAAAGATCTGGATCGGAGGTGAGCTCCCGGCAAACGATCAGCCACCTAAAAGCCTTGCGAAAACACGTGCCTTGGCGCATTATGTCGATGTCCCGCTCACTATCCACGTCTATCCCTTTCGGCGGGAAGCTTGTTTCAGCCTTCAGGCGGGCATCCAGCCCGGATTCTCGATCCGCGAGACCTTCAAGAATCCGGTGATCCAAGACCCCTCACTCCCCGACTATTACGGAGATCCCAAGGTATTCGACTTCGGCTTGATCTTCGGCGGAGCCTTTCAGTTCCCCGTCGAAGGAAGCCCAAACCACTTCTTCCTCGATGCCCGATATGTATGGGGCCTGACCGACCATTACAAGAACAATCCCGGCACCATGCGGCGTAACTCCATCCAGCTCTCCATCGGCTACCTCTTCACGGTGAGGTGAGGACCTATCAAAAGAGATTCAGCGTGAATCCACAATAAAGACAAGCCACATCCGTTAAATAGTTACAAGCAACATTAATCAATAAATAAACAACATGAATAATCGCATCATCATCTCTATCCTCCTCTGTTTATTAGCGGTTCCGTCCACCTTCGCTCAATGGCGTGTAGGCGGCAAGGTAGGCATCAACTGGTCCAAGATAACCGGATTAGAGGTTGCCAGAACAGAAAGGAAATTGCTGGTAGGTTATAACATCGGATTCGTGGGGAATTATGCGTTTCATGATCGATTCGACCTCCAAGGGGAAATTCTTTATACCCAACGAGGGGGCAAAGAGGAAATTGCCAATTTATCTGATAGCCCTAACGAGCAGGGAGATGCTGTGTTTACAAACACACGAACCTTATCCCATTACATCGATATTCCAATCTCTGTTCACTTCTACCCCTTCCGTAGGGAAGAGAACATCTGTATCCATGCGGGCATCCAGCCCGGGTTATCGGTCGGAGAGACTTTAAAAAGCGATGGGGATTTACCCAAAACATCTCTTTATGGAGCGCGCAGGAAATTCGACTTCGGGCTGATATTCGGAGCGACCTACCATTTTCCCCAAGAGACCTTCTTGAAAAACTGCTTTTTAGAAGGCCGCTATCTCTTGGGGCTGACCGACCATTACAAAGCTTATCCCGGCAAGATGCGCAACCGCTCCATCCAGCTCTCCTTCGGCTACCTCTTCTCGGTGAGGTGAGTTCACCAGTTACCGTCATCCCCAATCGCAAGATTCGCGAGCATTCACGAACAGGAAGGATGAACAATCATTAAATGGAATTACTTAATACGGATACATTCACATTTGCAAGTACATAAATAAGTACTTATCTTTGCATCGTTAGGTAAAGTAGGTAAAGAAGTATTTATGAGAACAGCCAATTACACAGATTTTAGAGCCAATCTGAAAAGTTACATTGACTCGGTCATCGACGATTGCGATACGGTACTTATCAACCGTGGCAATGGTAGGGGAGTAGTCATGATTTCTCTGGAAGAATATAACGCCTTGAAAGAAACCGAATATATCATGTCGTCCGAACAGACCATGAAGGATATACGCAAAGGAGAAGAAGATTTAAAGGCAGGAAAAGGAATAGAAATAAACTTAGATGAATTGTGAGACTGATATTTACCCCTACGGCTCAGGGACATTGGGATTATTGGAAAAAGAATGATCCAAATATAGCCAAACGTATCAAAAAACTGCTTGCCGATATATTGGAACATCCTTACACAGGGATAGGCAAACCCGAACCTCTCAGATATGAATTGGCAGGAAAATGGTCAAGACGAATCAATTCAGAGCACAGGCTCATCTATTCCGTACATGATGATAGCATAGAGGTTTACATATTCTCTATGAGGTATTATTATTCCAAGAAATAGTTCGCCTCCTCCTCTCCCCACACAACCTACGAAAAATATCCGTACCTTTGTGTTCGCTATAAAGAAAGCGAGCGAGGAAGATGATCGATCAACCTACCATAGACCGGATATTAGACGCGGCCAACATCGTGGACGTGGTCTCTGAGTTCGTGACCCTACGCAAACGGGGGGTCAACTATGTGGGACTTTGCCCCTTCCACGCCGACAAGACTCCCTCTTTCTATGTCTCTCCCGCCAAGAATATCTGTAAATGCTTCGCTTGTGGCGAGGGAGGTACCGCCGTGCACTTCATCATGAAGCACGAGCAACTGAACTATTTCGACGCGCTCCGCTTCCTGGCGAAGAAGTATAACATCGAGATCCAGGAGCGGGAGCTGACCGAACGGGAGAAGCAGATCCGGAGCGACCGGGAGAGTATGCTGATCGTGAACAACTGGGCGGGACAGTATTTCTCGACCCTGCTTCACGACCATATCGAGGGAAGAAGCGTGGGGATGCGCTACTTCGCCGAACGGGGGCTGCGGGAAGATACGATCCGCAAGTTCCAGTTGGGTTATAGCCTCGACCAGCGCGATGCCCTCTACAAGGCAGCCACCAAAGCCGGTTACAAAAAAGAATATTTGGAGAAGACGGGATTGGTGATCACCTATGATAACGGGAACGTGAACGACCGTTTCCGGGGACGGGTCATCTTCCCTGTCCACACCCTGAGCGGCAAGATCGTCGCCTTCGGTGGGCGGGTATTAAAGAAAGATGAGAAGACCGCCAAATACGTGAACTCACCTGAAAGCGAGATCTACCACAAGAGCAACGAGTTGTATGGCATTTACTTCGCTAAGCAGGCGATCGTACGGCAAGACCGCTGCTTCTTGGTGGAGGGCTACATGGACGTGATCGGGATGCACCAGGTAGGCGTGGAGAACGTGGTGGCCTCGTCGGGAACCGCATTGACGCAAGGGCAGATACGGCTGATCCATCGCTTCACGAACAACATCACGGTATTATATGATGGTGACGCGGCCGGGATCAAAGCGGCATTGCGGGGTATCGACATGCTCTTGGAGGAGGGGATGAACGTGAAGGTGGTGCTCCTGCCTGATGGGGAGGATCCGGACTCATTCGCCCGCAGCCACGGCGCCAGTGAGTTCGCCGAATTCATCCGGCAGAACGAGACAGATTTCATCCGCTTCAAGACGAAACTATTATTAGATGAGGCAGGCGATGATCCGATCAAGCGCTCGGCCCTGATCACCGACATCATCCGTTCGGTAGCGATCATACCGGACAACATCGCCCGTTCCGTCTATATCCGGGAATGCGCGGCGACTATGGAGATCGACGAGCAGGTATTGCTCAACGAGGTGAACAAGATCCGTCTGGACAAGGTGAGAAACACTCATCCAAAGGCGAACAGGAACGAGCCTCCGACACCAACTCCTAACGCCGAGGTGCTCCCTGAATATCCTGACATACCGACTTTCCAACCTTATGTGCCAGAAGAGGAGACTGGGACGCCCTCCCCAAATGAACCTCCGTCCCTGCCGGATGGCTATATACCCGAGGAGGAATCGCCCTCCCCGTCCCCACAACCCGAGCGACAGACGCAAGAAGGGCTTACGGCGAAAGGCGTTCCACATTCCCCGTTCGAGGCATACGAACTGGCTCTCTTGCGCTATGTGGTACGCTATGGGGAGCGGATAATTGATGAATATGAGGACGAGGAGACCGGCGAGAAGGTTTTCTTACGGGTAGCGGACTACATCCAGATGGACTTGGAGCGCGATGACCTGACTTTTTATACCCCGCTCTTCAAGCGGATGTTGGACGAGGCTACCGACCATTGTCAAGAGGATGGATTCGTGGCGAGCCGGTATTTCCTTTCCCACCCCGATCCCAATGTCAGTATGCTCGGCGCCAATCTGCTCAGCGACAAATACCAACTCAGCAAATACCATTCTAAATTCCGGGAGATCCCCCAAGAGGAGGATATGTTGAAACAGCTGGTATTAAGGGATATGTACGCCATCAAGGAGGCCAATATCCTGCAACAGATCAAAGAGGTACAGCAGGCGATCAAAGAGGCGCAGAGGCAAGGAGATATGGAGCGGATCTTCGAACTGCTCAAAAAGCAGAACCAACTCAACGAGATCAAGAATATCTTGAGCAAGGAGCTGGGCGAACGGATCGTCTTGAAGATGTAAGAAAATAACGCACAAAAGGGACCAATCCAAGATCAACCATAAGCATCGCCTGAAATACGCCATATTAATTTTAAATAAATACAAGATCCCATTTGCATATATAGAGAAAAATCCCGAATATTGTCGCGGATGGTTCTCTCGATACTATCCACCAATACATCTAAATCATGTCAGACAAACACGATATACATATCACTTTCTGGATATTCATCCATTAATCTTTTAACATCTGAAACTATGTATTTTCTGGAGACAGATCATGTAGTCAAACAATATGCCGGGCATTTGGCGCTCGACCAGGTGAGCATACAGGTGACTCGGGGGAAGATATTCGGGCTACTCGGCCCTAACGGGGCAGGAAAAACCTCCCTGATCCGGATCATCAACCGCATCACCGCCCCGGACAGCGGGCTCGTTCGCTTCGATGGCCACGAGTCACGGCCGGATGATGTCTATCGGATCGGTTATTTACCGGAGGAACGGGGATTGTACAGGAAGATGAAAGTAGGCGAACAGGCCATCTATTTAGCGAGGCTAAAAGGACTTTCGCACGCTGATGCCCGTAAAAGGCTGACTTATTGGTTCGAGAAATTCGACATCATGCCGTGGTGGAACCGAAAGTTAGAGGAGCTGTCGAAAGGGATGCAACAAAAGGTACAGTTTATCGTCACCGTGGTTCACGACCCGGAATTGCTGATTTTCGACGAGCCGTTCAGCGGATTCGACCCAATCAACGCCAACTTACTGAAACAAGAGATCTTAGAACTGAAGAAGGATGGGCATACCATCATCTTCTCGACCCACAACATGGCCTCGGTGGAGGAGATATGCGACGAGATCGCGCTCATCAATCACGCCAAGGTTGTCCTATCCGGCGAGATCCAGACGATACGAGAACGGTTCAAGAAGAACAGCTATCTGCTGAGCGTCCGCACGGATTCCGGGAAAAGCCAAGAGCTTCGCCTGCAAAAGGAGGAGCCGATCAGCAACTCGGAATGGCTGGCACAACTCGCCACACGCTACGAGATCCTCTCGTTCGAGGAAGAGATTCCCTCCATGAACGAGATATTCATCCATACGGTGTCCGACACAAAAAACGAAACAGCATGAATAAAATCGGATTAGTTATCCAACGGGAATACCGTTACCGGGTAGGCAAGAAATCATTCCTCTTGATCACCTTGCTGGCCCCTCTCCTCTTCGCCGCGACTATCTTTGTCCCTTTATGGCTCTCAACGATCAAGAGCGATCAAATACATACCGTCGCCATCCTCGACGATACCGGGAAATACGCCCCACTCTTCAAGGATACGGACAATTACCGTTTCATCCTCGGCGGAGAAAGTTTAGAGGCTTACAGAAAATCGCCGGATAAAGAGATTACCGCCTTCCTCTGTATCACGGGAGACCTGCTGGAAGATCCCAAGGCCGCGACCCTATATTCTGACCGGCAGATCCCGAACGACCTCAACCGGATCGTCAACCTGACGCTATCCGAACAGCTCCAAGATGACAAACTGGCAACCTTCAACATCCCAAACCTGAGGACTATCATCCAAGAAAGCAAGATAGACTTCCGGATACAGACCGTCAAATGGGGAGACGACGGCAGCGAGCAAACCGCGTCATCGGCGATAGCCTCCATTACCGGAGGTGTGTTCACGGTCCTCATTTATATGTTTATCATGATCTACGGGGGAATGGTCATGCAAGGAGTCATGGAAGAGAAGACAAACCGGATCGTGGAGCTGATGATCTCGTCGGTAAAGCCCTTCGACCTGATGATGGGGAAGATCCTCGGCATAGGGCTTGTCGGGATCACCCAAATGTGCTTATGGGGAATCATGACCGGCATCCTGCTCCAGATCGGGACATCCTGGGGAGAAGAGACCGGAGCGGCGGCCATCCTTGGAGACAACGGATGGATGGAGTCCTTGGGCTCGATCGACTTCATGGAGATAGGGATCCTGTTCGTCCTCTACTTCATCGGCGGATACCTGCTCTATGCCTCCCTGTTCGCGGCGATCGGATCGGTGGTGGACAGCCAAGAAGACACCCAGCAATTCATGTTCCCTGTCACGATCTTAGTATTGCTCTCCTTCTACGCGGGGATTTACAGCTTGGAGAACCCGGAAGGGCCGCTGGCGTTCTGGGGCTCGATGATCCCGCTCTCGTCACCTATCGTGATGATGGTGCGTATACCGTTCGAGGTAGCCGCATGGGAAATCCTGCTGTCATTAGGCACCTTGTTCCTATCCGCGATAGCGATCACCTGGCTATCAGCCAAGATATACCGGATAGGCATCCTGATGTACGGAAAGAAAAACGGCTATAAGGAAATAATCCGATGGCTCCGCTACTAACGGAGCAAACCGAGAAAAAACCAAAAGCCCCGCTATCCGATCGGATGGCAGGGCTTTTTTGTTGTTCTACCTGGATTCGAACCAGGACAAACAGGACCAGAATCTGTTGTGCTACCATTACACCATAGAACAATGCGGCTTGCTAAACCATAAGGATTCCCCTCCCGCCTCGGAATGTTGTTCTACCTGGATTCGAACCAGGACAAACAGGACCAGAATCTGTTGTGCTACCATTACACCATAGAACAATCCCGAAAAGCTACGAGATCCTCTCGTTAGCGAGCGCAAAGGTATATACTTTTTCAAAATCGCCAAACAATCCATCGAAAAAAATCACGATGTTTTTGAAAAACATCGGCGAGAGATCCGCGAAAGCCGACGAGCTTTCCCGAAAAACATGGGGAATCCGCCCGAAGCGCTTAAAACGACCGCTTACACATATATTAATAAAAGGCGAGAAGGTAGATTCTAAATTAAGAAGTATATTCGCGACTTGGGTAATTATATCAAGACAAATAAATGGATCAAACGAAACAATTAGTAAACACTATCATCGAAGGCCTGCAAGAGAAGAAAGGCAAAAAGATCGTCACCGTAGATTTAAGCCAGATGCCGGGAGCCATCTGCCAATACATGGTTATTTGCGAGGGGAACACGCCCACACAAGTCTCCGCCCTGTCTGACTCCGTATGGGACTTCGCCCGGAGAAACGCGAACGAGAAGCCCCTATCCATCGACGGGAACCAGGGAGCCCAATGGATAGGCATGGATTATGGCACGGTTCTTGTACATATCTTCTTGCCGGAGCAACGGGCGTTTTACAACTTGGAGAACCTGTGGGCGGACTCGAAAGTGACGCAAATCCCCGACATGGACTGATCCAAGCCTAAACCTTTAGAAAGAAGCGAAATCGTTTATGGAAAATATGAATGACATGTTCAAAAACCCGAAGGACGGAAAGCCAAAGATGTTCCGTTTCAATCTGTACTGGATGTATGGGCTCATCTTCATCATGCTCATCGCCCTGTACATGACAAACGATTCCTCGGGCACGAAAGAGGTCGGATGGACGGAGTTCCAGAAGCTGGCCCAGGAAAACGTGTTCGAGAAGATGACCGTCTATAACAAGAAAAACTTGGTGGAGGCCACCGTGAAGAGCGACAAGACACGGGCCGTGTTCAAGGACATGGATGTCTCCAAGATCGGGGTGTCACCGAAGGTATACGTGATGATCCCCTCCTCAGACAAGTTTTCCGACTTCTACGACAAGGCGGTAGCCACCAACCAGATAGACACCCAGGTGAGATTCGAGGAGGGCGACGACGCGCTCTGGAACTTCCTGATCTCGTTCGGGCCCTTCATCTTAGTGATCGGTATCTGGATCTTCCTGATGCGCCGGATGTCCGGGGGAGCCGGGGCCGGGCCGGGCAACGTGTTCAGTGTCGGGAAGGCGAAAGCCCAACTATTCGACAAGGATAACGACCACAAGGTGACTTTCCGCGACGTGGCCGGGCTGGCGGAGGCCAAGCAAGAGGTGGAGGAGATCGTCTCCTTCCTGAAGAACCCGGAGAAATATACCGAATTAGGAGGAAAGATCCCCAAAGGCGCTTTGCTCGTAGGCCCGCCGGGAACAGGTAAGACCCTATTGGCCAAGGCGGTGGCAGGCGAGGCGAACGTGCCGTTCTTCTCCCTCTCGGGATCCGATTTCGTCGAGATGTTCGTGGGCGTGGGAGCCTCCCGCGTACGCGACCTCTTCCGCCAGGCGAAAGAGAAATCGCCCTGTATCGTCTTTATCGACGAGATCGACGCCGTAGGGCGCGCCCGCGGGCGAAACGCCAACATGAACAGCAACGACGAACGCGAGAACACCCTGAACCAGTTGCTGACAGAGATGGACGGTTTCGGGTCGAACAGCGGGGTCATCATCCTGGCCGCCACCAACCGCGCGGACATATTGGACAAGGCATTGCTGCGCGCCGGCCGTTTTGACCGGCAGATCCATGTGGAACTCCCCGACTTGAACGAGCGGAAAGAGATCTTCGGCGTACATCTGCGCCCGATCAAGATCGACGAGAGCGTGGACGCCGATTTCCTGGCGAGACAAACTCCCGGCTTCTCGGGGGCGGATATAGCGAACGTCTGCAACGAGGCGGCCTTGATCGCCGCGCGCAACGGCAAGAAATTCGTACAGAAAGAGGACTTCATGAACGCCGTGGACCGGATCGTAGGCGGATTGGAGAAACGCTCCCGGATCATGACCGAGGAGGAGCGCAAGAGCATCGCCACTCACGAGGCGGGACACGCCACGCTCAGCTGGTTGCTTGAGCACGCCAACCCACTGGTGAAGGTGACGATCGTCCCGCGCGGCAAGGCGTTAGGCGCCGCATGGTACCTGCCCGAGGAACGGCAGATCACGACCCGCGAGCAACTGCTCGACGAGATGTGCGCCACCTTGGGAGGCAGGGCCGCCGAGGAGCTGTTTCTGGGCAAAATATCGACCGGAGCCTCGAACGACTTGGAGCGGGTGACGAAACAGGCCTACGCGATGGTGGTCTATTTCGGCATGAGCGACAAGCTCCCCAACCTCAATTATTATGATTCCACGGGACAGGATTGGGGATTCACCAAGCCGTATAGCGAGGAGACCGCCAAACTGATCGACAGCGAGGTGCAGAAGATCATCAACGAGCAATACGAACGGGCGAAAAAGATCCTGTCCGAACACAAGGAGGGACACAACCAGCTGGCGCAAGTACTGCTGGATCGCGAGGTGATCTACTCCGAGGACGTGGAGCATATCTTCGGGAAACGGGCCTGGATCTCCCGCTCACAAGAGATCCTCGAACTGCAAGAGCGGGCAAACGGGAAGAAAAAGGAAGAGACTCCCGACAAGTCCCGGGAAGAGCCCGCTGCGCTTCCCTCCAAAGAGGATGTGGAACCGGCCGTATCCACGGATGCCAACCCTGACGGGAAGGCGGAATAACCGGGCTTGAAGCCATCTAATGACACAAAAAGCCGGATGCCTCCCCCAAGGGGAGAAGCATCCGGCTTCTTTATCGCTCCACTATAAATATAATTCCCTATATTTGTACCCGAATCACGAACAAATAAAGAAAGATCATCTTGAAGAATCTGTTTACACGCGCATTGACAGGCGCCATTTTCGTCCTCGTGCTGGTAGGCGCCATCTGTCTTCATTCCTACTATTTTCTCGTGGTATTCGGGCTGATCACCGGATTGTTATTGTGGGAATTCTACGGGTTGCTCAAGCACTATGAGAACGCCGCCATCAAACGGCTGGTCAACTCATTAGGAGGAGCCTACCTGTTCGTCGCCACTTTCGGATACGCGAACGGATTGTCGGGAGGAGGCATCTTCCTCCCCTACATACTCTTCCTCATCTACATCTTGGTATCCGAGCTTTACGACAAGACAAGCAACCCTATCAACAACTGGGCGTTGACCTTGTTCGGGCAGATCTATTGCGCGGGCACGTTCTCCTTGCTGAACTTCATAACCCCCGTACCCGATCCGTGGTCGGGAGAGATCTCTTTCTACCCACACCTCACGCTGGCCATCTTCGTGTTCGCCTGGATGAATGACACGGGAGCCTACCTGATCGGCTCCCTATTCGGAAAAAGACGGCTATTCGAGCGGATCTCTCCCAAGAAATCGTGGGAGGGCTTCTTCGGGGGGCTGGCATTCGCGGTGATCGCCTCGCTGGTATTCGCGAGGTTCCTGCCGGAGCATGCCTGGTATCTATGGATGGGTATAGCCTTTACGGTAGTCCTGTTCGGCACATGGGGGGATCTGATCGAGTCGTTGATCAAACGGACCTTAGGCGTGAAAGATTCCGGCCACATCCTGCCCGGCCACGGGGGGATGCTGGATCGGTTCGACAGCGTGATGCTCGCGATTCCCGCCACGTATGTCTATATTGAGTTGTTCATTCAAAATTAAAGGTCAGGACGACCATACGGGAAGTAGCCTTCGAGAGCGCGTTCGTATATTTGATATTCGCCTCCTCCACCAAGTCCGGGCGATCTTTCTCCAGCAGGTCCACCAAGCCGAAGCAGAACTTCAGCTCCGGACATAGCTTAAAGAACGGCAGATAAATATCACATCCCACGCCAAACTCGATACCGCAATCCATCGTCTTCAGCAAGATCGGGTTCCCTTTCTTACGACCTATATCCACGGATCCATAAACGCCGGCAAGCAAATAGGGACGATAATTATTCAACCTCAAGGCGGTATACTTAATGTCTAACGGGAAATTCAGGTAATTGGAACGGACGTTGGTCGTGAACTCCTCGCCCGAGGCTTGCTCCCTGAAACGGAATGTCTTGTCACCGAAGTGAATGGAGGGCGAGAAACGCAAATTAAAATAAGGATTGAGGTAAAGGTCGCCGATCACGCCCACGCTGAATCCCGGGGAATAGGAAGGGATCTCGGCGAACCAGGTCTCGCCATTGGTGGCCACTCCCGTATGCGTCAGCAACAAGTCCTGGGAATGAATGCCGACGTGAAAGCCAAGATGAAACCATTTCAAATCAGCGTACGGCTGGTTCTTCACCCTCTCCTTCTGAGCCGAGGCGACAAACGTCGCCAATCCTACCACATACAATATAAGCAATAACCGTCTCAAATCTCAACCTGTTTTTATTCAATAACGAAAGCGCGGCAAAGATATTGCAAAAAACGCTATTTTCTACGAAAAATAAACAGGGCGAAAAAAATAAACACGAGGAAGTTTTTTAAATAGAAAGAAAGCCCTATTTTTGCATCCACTAATAGTTACCAAGAGTTACAAATTTAAACGTTAAAAAAATGGCTTACGTAATTAGCGACGATTGCATTGCATGCGGAACTTGTATCGACGAGTGTCCGGTAGGAGCGATTTCAGAAGGTGACAAATACAGCATCAACCCTGAGCTGTGCGCGGACTGTGGAACTTGCGCTGACGCTTGTCCTACTGAAGCAATCCATCCGGCCGAATAATTTCGCGGCAAAGAATAGGTTCCCCTCCAAGAGGCAGGATCCTTAACACATAGCGGTCTGTTACCCTGCGAGAGTGACAGACCGCTATCTTTTTCCCCATTTATACAGACAATCAGAACTCGATGTCCAACTTGATCTCGCCCGAGGTGAGCTCATCGCCGGGAAGCTCGCCAGACGCGTCAGCCCCCGCCCCGGTATCCTCCCCGTCCTCACGCGGGGCAGGCCTCAATCCCGAGCTCTTGATATACCCGATCACGTCTTGCATACCTTCCATGAACTTATCGAAGTCCTCCTTGTAAAGGAAAATCTTATGCTTCTCGAACGAGACTTGCGCGCCATCCTTTGACTGGACCTTCTTGCTTTCCGTGACGGCGATAAACAGATCATCCTTCAGGTTCCGCTTCACGTCTATGTAATAAATGCGCTTTCCAGCCTTGATCGCCTTGGAGTACAAAATTTCTCTATCACCTCCCTCAACTTGTTTTTTCTTTATCGACTCTTCCATGATAGCAAATGTTCGTTAAAAACCCACCCATTTTACATAACTTGCTTCAAATATGTGCATTTTTTTTTTAATGGCAACCATTTTAACGGTTTAAAATGGAAACCTCCCCGCAATTTCACGAAATATTGACCAACACCCGCAAAATTAAGCGAATCCCGAGCATCTTATCAAAAAAACGACTAAATTCGCGGGCAAATTCATAACAAGTAGTTCCTTCAAACGATGATCAACAGAAATTTAATCCGCATTAAGGTTTTGCAAATAGTATATTCTTACTATCAAAACGGGAATAGTGACCTTAAAACCGCGGAAAACGAATTACTATTCAGCCTCAGGAAGTCGTACGACTTATACCATTATTTCCTGCTACTCATCATCGAAGTCACCAATTTACAGAAAAGGATCCTCGAAGCCCGGAAAAGCAAATATATGCCTACCGAGGAGGAATTGCATCCCAACACCCGATTTATCGACAACCGGCTGTGCGCCCAGTTGGAGAGCAACGAGGACTTGAAAAAATATGTGGATGATTTCGGGATTTCCTGGGCAAATGATGAGGAATTCGTCAAGAACGTTTTGGATCTCATCTTAGGGTCCGAGATTTACGCCGAGTATATCCGGAACGAGAGCGACACGTATGAGACCGACCGCGAGTTCTGGCGCCAGGTATTCAAGAAGATCATTTGCGGCAACGAGATGATCGAGGAGTTCTTAGAGGACAAGAGCATCTATTGGAACGACGACATCGAGATCGTGGAAACCTTCACCCTCAAGACAATCAAGAAGTTCGAGGAGAAAAACGGGAGCCGGCAGCCCCTGCTACCCATGTTCAAGGACATGGAGGACAAGGCATTCGCCATCAACCTGTTCCGCCAGAGCCTGCTCAAGGGCAAGGAGTTCCGCGAGCGCATCGACAAGCACATGAAGAACTGGGAGACGGAACGCATCGCCAACATGGATCTGGTCATCATGCAAGTGGCCTTGGCGGAGATCACCTCCTTCCCCACCATACCGATCAACGTCACCCTGAACGAGTACATCGACGCGGCCAAGTATTACAGCACGCCCAAGAGCGGCACGTTCATCAACGGGATTTTGGATTCGATCGTCAACGAGTTAAAAAAAGAAAACTTGTTGCTGAAAAACTGATATTATCCTTACATTTGTCCGTATCATAACGGACATTAACCTAATAAAAAACGAATAGTACGACATGAGCTTACTTAACATCTTACTCCAGGCACCGGCCACCGGAGGCAGCCAATGGTCGGGGATCGTGATGATGATCGTCATCGTGGCGATCTTCTACTTCTTCATGATCCGCCCGCAGCAAAAGAAACAAAAAGAGATCCAGAAAGCCCGCGAGGCACTGAAGAATGGCGATAAGGTAATCACCGCCGGAGGCATTTACGGCAAGATAACCGAGATCGGCGATACCTATATGCTGATCGAGGTGGCGAGCGGCGTGCGCATCCGCGTGGACAAGACATCGATCTTCGCCTCGGCGGAAGACGCCCAGCAGCAAAAATAAGGGATAACCAATGGCGCGGCTTGAGAACATACGAGCTTCCTTCAAGTCCGTACAAACGAGGACTAAGGCTTTTTTCCACGGGGAAAGATGGAAAGAAGCCTTGGTCTTTTTGCTTTTCGTATTCCTCGCTTTCTGCTTCTGGATGCTCCAAAGCCTGCAACAGGAGTACGAGATCGAGCTGGCCTTCCCCGTGAGATACGAGAACGTACCCGCCGACATCGCCTTCGATACCCCACGGATCCAGGAGATCACGGCCAAGGTAAAAGACAAGGGGAGCGTATTGCTCAACTATACCATCGGACGGAATTTCGCCCCCATCGAGGTCAAGATGGGTGACATCACGCGGAAGAACGGATCCATCCAAGTCAGCAGGAAACAGATCGAGAGCGATATCCAGAAACAACTAATATCCACCACCTCCCTGCTGGGCTTCGAGCCACAGGCGATCAGCCTGCGATTCAGCAAGCGGGAGGAAAAGGAGATCCCCGTCACCTTCGGCGGGGAGATACGGCCCAAGGCGGGATTCCAGCTATCCGGGGAGATACGGATAACGCCCCCATACGTCAAGGCCTACGCCACGGCCTCCATCCTGGACACGCTGGCCGAGGCAAGCACGGAGCCCGAGATATTCAGCGAGGTTGACAAGAAAACAACCAAGACGATCCGCCTGAGTAAGATCAAGGGGGTGAACCTCACGCCGGAAAGCGTCACCGTCACGATCCCGGTAGAGCAATACACGGAAAAGACCCTGCGGATCCCCGTCACCTGCGAGTACCTGCCTCCTCATTACAACATACGGATATTCCCCGCCACGATAGAGGTGACCTGTGGCGTGCCCCTCTCCCGCTTCAAGGAGCTGTCGGAAGAGATGTTCTCTATCCAGATCCCATACAAGGAGCTGGAGCAAAACGTATCGGGCAGCCTGCCTGTCACGCTATCCAAGAAACCTGATTGGGTGCACTCGGCCACGCTACAACCAGACAAGATCGAATTCATCTTAGAGCATACGGATACACCATGAGCAAGAAGATCGGTATCACGGGAGGCATAGGCAGCGGGAAATCAATCGTGGCCTCGGTGATGGATTTATACGGGATCCCCGTCTATATAGCCGACCAAGAGAGCAAGCGGCTGACCAACGAATCGCCCGTCATACGCGAGCGACTGACCGCCCTTTGCGGCTCCTCGATCTATACCGCGAAGGGATTGGACAAGCGGGCGCTCGCCTCCCTCATCTTCGGAGACCCCGAACTGCTAAGGCAGGTCAACGGGATCATCCATCCGGAGGTGAACCGCGATTTCCTCGCCTGGGCCGGAAGACAGTCCGCTCCCCTGTGCGCGATCGAGTCGGCCATCCTGTTCGAATCCGGGTTCGACCGGATCGTCGATATTCGCCTGATGGTATATGCCCCGCGGGAGATACGGATAGAGAGAGCGGCAGGGCGCGACAAGGCGAGCCGGGAAGAGATAGAGCGACGGATCGACAGCCAGCTGCCGGATGAGGTGAAAAAGGAGAGAGCCGACTACATCATTTATAATGACGGCCGCCGGGCCCTGATCCCGCAAGTACGGGAATTTATCCGCCAGATCATGCCATAATGGACATTTTCACCCCGAACCATTCGCAAAATTCAAGCGGTTGTACTACATTCGCGACTTTAAAGTGTAACATTAATCGAAAATAACCAAGCATTATGTTGAAGACTATTCTGTCTATTTCGGGAAAACCCGGTTTGTACAAACTGGTCTCCCACGGGAAGAACATGTTATTCGTGGAATCGCTTGCCGATAAAAAACAAATACCCGCATACGCGAAAGACAAGGTGATCTCCTTGGGAGACATCGCGATCTACACGAACGAGGGAGAAGTCCCCTTGCATGAGGTACTGACCAGCGTGAAAAACAAGGAAGAGGGTAAGCCAACCTCCTTCGTCCCCTCGAAGGCCACAACCGATGAGCTTCGCGCTTACTTCGCCGAGGTACTGCCTGAGTTCGACCGCGATCGGGTTTATCCAAGCGACATCAAGAAGCTCCTCTCCTGGTACAATATATTGGTCAACGCGGGAATCACGGAATTTACCCCGCAGGAAGAGGCCGGCGAGGCCAAGGAGACCGAGGAACAGGCAGCGGAATAATATTAAGGTATAGATAAGAGACGAAAGCTTGGCGCATTCACACGCCAGGCTTTTTTCGTACCGCTCCTTGTCTATGCAAAAATAATCCATTAATTTTGCGAAAAACCCACATTGTCTAAGGGCCGGAAGAGGCCTAACTTTGCCCCAGAATACGAAAATCACTCTACTGATCTCAAAAAAGAAGGGCAAAATGGAAAGCACCAAGTACTACTTAGGTCTGGACGTTGGCGGAACCAACATGGCCGCCGGTGTGGTGGACGAGAACTATCAGATCATCGCTAAAGAAAACATACCGACCCATGCGGGACGGACCATCGAGGAAATAACCGCCGACATGGCGGAAGTCAGCAGGATGGCGGTCCGCAAAGCCGGATTAAACGCGGAGAATATATCATCATGGGGCATCGGGATGCCAAGCTACGTGAATCCTAAGACGAATCTCCTGGTACATGCCAATTGCTTTGGTTGGAAAAATGTCCCCATATACGACTATCTGAGGAAACATACCTCCTTGCCGATCTATATCGCCAACGACGCTAACTGCGCCACATACGGCGAGGTTCTGGCAGGATCGGCCAGCCAATATTCCGACGCGATCATGCTCACGCTGGGTACCGGTGTAGGTGGAGGGATCATCATGGGCAAGAAGATCTACTCGGGCTTCGACAATATGGGAGCGGAATTAGGACACACGAAATTAGTCTATGACGGGGAACGTTGCACCTGCGGGCAGAAAGGCTGCTTAGAGGCCTATTGCTCCTCCACCGCCTTGATACGCATCATGAAAGAGGCTATGCGGGAGAACCGCGACACCCTCCTGTGGAAGTTGTGCGAAGGCGAGGCCGAACAGGTAAACGGGGAGATCCTTTTCAAGGCGGCCCGCCAAGGTGACGCTCTCGCACGGGAGATCGTGGAAGAATACATCAACCGGCTCGCCGCCGGCATCTCCACTTTCATCACCATTTTCCGGCCGGAGGTAATCATCCTTGGAGGTGGGATCGCGCACGCCGGGGATCAGTTATTGGATCCCCTGAACGAGAAGTTACGATCCTGCACCTTCGCCGGCGAGGAGATCGGGGTGCCGCGGGTTATCCGGGCGGAGCTGGGCAACGACGCTGGCATCATTGGAGCCGCGTTCTTAGAAAAGACAATGTAAAGCGAACTATAAATGGAAACAAAGAAGAAGAAACTTTTAGAATCATTCAAGGGAGGACTGATCGTATCTTGCCAAGTACAGCATGACGATCCGACATTCTCGATCGACTTTGTCGTCAAGATGGCGAAAGCTGCCCAATGGGGAGGAGCCGTAGGTATACGGGCTAACGATCCGGAGCAGATCAAGGCGATCAAGAAAGAGGTGGACTTACCCGTGATCGGCCTATGGAAAATCTGGCACGACGATACCGATGTATTCATCACGCCAACCCTTGAGGCCGCCAAAGCCGTATGGGAGGCGGGAGCGGAGATCATCGCCCTCGACTGCACGAGCCAGATCACGCACGAGGGACGGCCGGCTTACGAGCTGCTCCCGATCGTGAAAAAAGAGATACCCGAAGCGATCATCTTCGCCGACGTGTCCAACTATGAGGAGGCCGTGCGAGCTGTCGAGCTGGGAGCCGACATCGTAGGTCCCACATTATATGGATACACAGCGGACACGAAGCAGATAGAACAACCGGATCTACGGGAGTTCGCCCGGATGTGCCGCGACTTGGGCGACAAGGCTTACCTCATCATGGAAGGGCATGTCTATACGCCTGAGGATGCCATGAAATGTATCTTCCTCGGGGCTCATGCCGTTGTGGTAGGTAGCGCGATCACCCGTCCGCACCTCATCACCAAACGATTCACCGACCTGCTCACCGGTTATCAGAACGACTGGCGAAAGGCGGAACGCAGCAAGCACTAACCTGCATATAAAGAGGAAGAGAGGACCGGATCCTCTCTTCCATCATCGGATAAACATATCGACGGATAAGATCCGGATTCCCTTTTAATTAATGTAACTTATGGCAAACTTCAATGTAGAAACGGCGCAGAACGTGGAGATTAGCAAGAAGATCCCTTGCGAGAAACCCCTGATTACCCAATTGGAAATCATGGAGCGATACACGGAAACGCATAAGGCATGCGCTGATCTGCCGAAAGAAATCCGCGAGGTGGAATGCCTGAAAGTTCTGTATCCCACCCTGTTCCGCAAGATAGCCGACCAAGACCTGATAGCCGGACGTATCGATTTCCTGCCGATTGGTTTCGGGACCGTAACCTCTTTAGGCGGAGTCGGACATTATTGCGTGTTCAAGAAGCTCCGGGACTTCCAGAAAAAACTGGAAGAGAAGGATCAAGGTCGAGTGGATGCGCTATATGACTATTGGCTGGATCACGACCTGAAAACACGATTCAACGAGGAGGTCTTGACGGAGGACACGATCGGGATGTTCATCGATTGCGAATATCCCATGATCGCTACAGCCCGGCTCTCGGGCATGATGCTGGACTACCCTAAATTATTGGATAAAGGTATCGGCGGATTACGTGCCGACATCCAGGAACGGTTGAAGAGGGAGCCGGGGAATCATTTCTACGAGGCTTGCCTCCAATGCCTCGACTTGTTCGCCGCATGTGCCACCCATCTCCAACAAGATGCCTTAGCCCAGATGGATTCTGCCGGGGAGCAGCGCAAAAACGAGCTGAGACGCATCTACGAGGGGCTGGAAAACATCAAGGAGAGAAGGCCGACAACCTTCCACGAGGCGATGCAATTATTCTGGCTGTTCGCCCTGTTAGCGGGAGTCATCAACTACGGACGCTTAGACGATTACTTAGGGCCGTACTTAGTGGCCGACTTAAAAGCGGGCAGACTGACCGAGGAGGAGGCTTACCGTTACGTCCATGCTCTCTGGACAATGATCGAGAACCGGCGAACCACCGTGAACGGACGGATCATCGTGGGCGGAAAAGGGCGGAAACATCCGAAAGAGGCAGACGTATTCCTGCATATCGCCATGAAGGTGGCGAAGAACTGCCGGTACGTAGAACCTCAATTCACGCTGCGTTTCGACAAGGATACTCCCGAAGAGGTCTGGGACGAGGCGCTCGACGCGCTCGGAGCCGGAGCCACTTACCCGACCTTATACAACGACGACGTGAACGTGCCAGCCGTCATGTACGGAATGCGGGTGGACGAGAAGACGGCGGAACAGTACGTACCGTTCGGATGCACGGAGTTCGTGATACAAGGGCAAAGCACGGGAACCCCCAACATCTGCATCAATCTGCTGAAGTTGCTTACCATCTACATGAACGACGGGATCGACCCGGTGGACGGGAAACGGAAATCGGGGCCGGTACCTTTGAGGAAATTGGAGGAGTACCACTCGTTCGAAGAGTTCTACGATGGTTACAAAGCCTTGCTTGATTACTACTTAGATCTCTCGGTAAAAGCGCAATACCACTCCTACGAGGTGATGAACCGTTACGTAAGTTTCTTGTTTACCAGCATACTGACCGACGATTGCATCGCACGGGGAAAAGCGTTGCTCGACGGGGGCGTACGTTACCTTGGCGGCACGAACGAGACTTACGGTAACATCAATACCTCCGACTCGCTTTGGGCGATCAAGGACCTGGTATTCATCCGGAAGAAATATACGCTGCGCCAACTCAACGATGCCATGTTAGCCAATTTCGTGGGTTACGAGGATTTAAGGAAAGACTGTTTAGCCTGCGATAAGTACGGCAACGATTTAGACACGGCGGACTCGATGGCGAACGATCTTTACGAATTCGTGGCGAAAGGTGTACGCAACAGGGGCATTGCGATCGGGATGCAGTATTTCCTGATCGTCATCAGCAACAACCAGCTGAACACGGAATGGGGCAACCGCACGGGAGCCTCGCCTGACGGACGGCTCGCCTTCATGTACATGAACCCGGCGAACAATCCGCAAGGAGGAGCCAACAAGAACGGCCCGACAGCGATGCTCAACTCGCTCACGAGGTTCGACGCTAAGTATCATGGCGGCTCGGTACAGAACATCAAGTTCTCCCCCTCCATGTTCAACGAGAACCGTCCGGTCATCAAGAGCCTGTTCAAGACCTATTTCGAGAAGGGAGGTTGCCACCTCATGGTAACCGTCGTTGATAAAGGCGTATTGGAAGACGCGGTGGATCACCCGGAAAAATACCCGGACCTGATCGTGCGGGTAAGCGGCTTCTCCGCGGTTTTCGTCGATCTGTCGCCCAATATCCAACAAGAACTCTTAAGCCGGGTATTATACGATGACAAGTAATCAGCCAACAGGCGGGACAAGATTAGCCGTCATGGAGATAGAGCGGTTCGCCATACACGACGGACCCGGGATACGCACGGTCGTTTTCCTGCAAGGCTGCCCGCTGCATTGCCCTTGGTGCTCGAACCCGGAGTCGCGGCAGCGGAAATTACAGCTGCTCCACATGAAGAATAAATGCGTAGGTTGCGGACGATGCGCGGCCAGTTGCCCACACGGGAACATCGCGATGAAAGGCGCTTACCCGGTATTCGACCGCGAGGCGTGCGTCGGCTGCCGAACCTGCGAGCGAGCCTGCCCGCAAAGCGCCATCCAGTTCGTGGGCGATACGATGCCTATCGAAGAGATCATGCGCACGCTGGTTCGCGACAAGGATTATTACCGCAACTCTGGGGGCGGCATCACCTTCTCCGGCGGCGAGGCATTCACGCAGTTCGAGGGGTTGACGGAGCTGCTATCGCGCTGCAAGGCGGAGGGTCTGCACACGGCGGTGGAGACTTGCGGCCAAGTCCCCCGGGAACGGTTCGAGAAAGCTTTCCCGCTGATCGACCTCTTCCTTTTCGACGTGAAGCATACCGACAGCAAGAGATTAAAAGAGGTGACAGGAGCCGATTTGGATGTCGTGCTCGGGAACCTCCGCTACCTCGCCGGGCTATCGGCGGAGAAGGTGACGATCCGTATGCCGGTCATCCCCGGGTTCAACTACGATCCGGGCATCATCCGGTCAGTATTCGACTTGGCGATCGAGACCGGGATCTCACAAGTTCATTTATTGCCCTACCACACGTTAGGGAAAGACAAATACGAACGGTTAGGGCTTCCCTACCCTTATCCCTACGAGCGGATGATGCAAAAAGAGGAACTGCAGCCCTACCGGGAGATCGGGCAGCGGATGGGATTAGAGGTAAGGCTCGGGGGATGACCTCAACGGCCATATCTCAGGAAAAAAGATTCAAGCGCGTCGTTTGTCCGACAGAATGAATGACGCGCTTTTTTATGCCCTCAAGATCCACCTCCCCCAACTTTCCGGAAATACGTCGGCAGCTTTCCCGAAAACCTTCCCGGTCAATCTTCCGTCGATTCCCGATATTCTTTCGGCGACATCCCCACGATCTTCTTGAAGATACGGCTGAAATAATAGGGGTCATCGAAACCCATCTTAAGCGATACCTGCTTGATCTTCAGGTTCGTGTGCGATAAAAGCTGGCGCGCCCGGTCTATCTTCATATGTAGGAAGTAGTTCATCGGGGCATACCCTGTCTCCTTGAAAAACAAGCGGTACATATACGACTCCGAATAGCCGAAATGCGAGGCGAGCTCCTTGAGCGTCAGCTTATTCTCCAAGTTCTCGGTCATGAAATGGGTAGCTAAGCTGATAAAGAACGTATTCTCGGCCTTGTTCTTGGAGTATTTCGCCTCCCGATAGACCCTCACGAACAGGAAGGAGCTGATCAGGTGATTAAAGCTGAGATTCACGTAATGCACGGTATCCTCGTCGGTACCGCTCTCCATCACGTTCAGCAGCTCGTCGAAAAAGGCGATACGGTCGCCTATGCGGGAATGGTCGTCCACGTCGATCGGGATGACACCAGGCAGGCGGTCGCTGACGTACCTCGCCTTCTTTCCCTTGAAATGCGCCCAATAGATATACCAAGGATCATGCTCGCTCGAGCCATATTGATGAGGACGCTCGGCGGGGAGAATGAAGAAATGGTTCTCAGGGACGACATGGCGCTGCCCGTCGAGCACGTACCATCCCTCCCCTTTCGTGCAATAAATCAGGAGATATTCACCGCAACCCGAGGCCCTGTCGATATAATGATTCTCTGCCTTCGGGAAATAACCCATCGAATGCACCACCAAGTCCGACGTCAGGGGGTCGCCCAGCGCCTGCTCGATGACATAAAAGGGGAAAACGACCAATCGTTGCCCCGCAAAACCATGCTTGATCTTTGCCATAGACCCTAAACTTTAAGACAGTTAACCGATAGGCAAAGATAATCCATTTTTTTTAGCTATATATTCTATTATCCATATCCAAATTGCGCGCTATTTTTGTTGACGAATAAAGAAACGAGCTACCAAGCGACGAAATCTAACATTAATAAGGAAAAAGACATGAAAAAGGCTGTATCTATTTTTCTGGCGACCGTTTGCGGGATGTGCATGGTCGCATGCGGTTCGGGATCAACGGGCTCCTCGTCCTCCTCATCCATGAAGGCGTCGGCTACGCCGGACAACGTGCTGACGGAAGAAGAGAAGGCGGAAGGCTATACCTTGCTGTTCAACGGGAAGGACTTCACCGGATGGAAGATGTTCAACGGCGGGGAAGTCACCGGATGGCAGGTGGAGGATGGCGTGATCGTGGGATACGGCAATGGTGGCGACGTGATAGCCGACACGACGATCAAGGTGAGCACCGACATCGTGACCGTGGAGGATTACCATAATTTCCAGATCAAATGGGATTGGAAGATCGGACCGGAGGGTAATTCCGGCTTCCTCTATCATGTGCAGGAAGGGCCCAAATACAAGGCTCCTTTCGAGACAGGCCCTGAGTACCAGCTGATCGATGACGATAACTATCCTTGGGTCAGCGAAACCGGCAAGGAGGGACTGGAAGATTGGCAGAAGACAGGGTGCAACTACGCGATGTACGTACCCGAGACCAAGCAGGTGAATCCTCCCGGAGAATGGAACTCCTCCATGCTCCTCTACAAGGACGGATACGTGGAGCACTGGCTCAACGGGCAAAAACTATTCTCCTTCCAGGAGGGATCCGAGGACTGGAAGATGCGCCGTTATAGCGGTAAATGGGAAGACTTCCCCGACTATGGCATCTCCACCACCGGGAAGCTCTGCTTCCAGGATCACGGGAGCAAGGTATATTTCAAGAACGTGAAGATAAAAGTTTTAGACTAATGTAAAACCAATGTGAAAACGTAAAGTGAATGCCATGAACCGAAAAGAGTTTCTAAAAGTAACAGCGGCGGCGAGCATTGCCTCTCTCCTTTCGCCGCTCTCCGCCTACGCGGAAACGATGGGGACAGATTCCAAGAAGATCCGGGTAGCCGTAATCGGTTGCGGAAGCGTATCTACCCAATATTTCCCCCACATCTCCAAATGTCCCTACGTAGAGATCGTGGCTTGCTGCGACATCAAGCCCGATCGCGCCCAAAAGGCAGCTAAACAGTACGGCATACCCAAATGGTATGACAACATCGACGCCATGCTGGAAGGATCAGATTACGACCTCCAGCTGACCCTGACCGATATGCAGGTACACGGCGAGCTTAACCGCAAGGCCCTGATGGCGGGCAGGAACGTGTGGAGCGAGAAGCCCTTGGCCAACACCTATAAGGAGGGCAAGGAGCTGTACGACCTCGCCACCAGCAAAGGATTGCGGATATGGGGAGCGCCTGCCGTGGTGAACAGCCCGCAATTCGCTTTCATGGCGAAGGAGATCAACAAGGGAACCTTGGGAAGCCTCGCCTGCGCCCACGGACATTATGGGCATGAGGGGCCGAGCTGGTCCGCCTTCTTCTACGAGCCGTTAGGAGGCAGTATGCCCGATTTGGGCGTATATAACATCGCTACCCTGACAGGATTGCTCGGGCCGGCGAAATCGGTGGTCGCCATGACCTCGATCGTCACGCCGGAACGTACCGTCGATGATAAGGGCCGGATACAGGTGCGCGAGGAAGACAATGCCATGATCATCATGGAGCACGAGAAGGGACTGCTCTCCCATATCGAGTGCGGCTTCAATTACTTCGATCCTTACGGCCATTTAGGTAAAGGGCAGGAGAAGGCCACCATCTCCATCTACGGCTCCAAGGGCAATATGCACATGGTCGGGTACGATTGGGCACCAAGTGGCGTGGACCTCTCCACGATGGATCATCCCACCCCGCAGCGGTTCGTCACTGACACGGAGGGATACGTCTGGCAAGAGGGCGCGTCAGACATCAGCAAGCACATGGCGCTCGACACGGAGCCACGCATCAACGTGGAGCATGCGTTGCACGTGTTGGAGATCATCGAGGCGGCCCGGAAATCGCAAGCTACGGGCAAACGCATCCAGCTTGTGTCCAAATTCCCCTGGCCGATGGTCAAATAAGATAAAACCCTTGTAACGAGAAGCGAACAATGATTGATTTAATTATGCTTGGTATAGGTCAACGATAGATGGAAAAGTGGAAAACTATATGGATTTGCGCGATCGTGTCCTGCTTGATATGCGGCTCGTGTAGCGATAAGCCGACAACAATTAAGGTCAGCACTTTCAATATTTGGTTAAACACGTTAGGAGGCAAGTTACCTCCTTCACAAACGGCTAAGGTGATCGCAGCGAGCCAGACGGATATTGTCGGTATCCAAGAGGGTCAGATCTACGTGGAGAACGGCATCAGGCACGATCATGTCCCTGAAATCGCGGATTCATTAGGCTTCCATCTTTTCGATCAAGGAGAGGGACATTACATATTGTCCCGCTATCCGATCGTCGACAGCACAGCTTCTCGTTACGGGGTTAAAATACAAACGGCGAAAGGCAAATGTTGCTGGATGTTCAACTGCCACTTGAACTATATCCCCTATCAACCCTACCAATTGAACGGGATTCCCTATGGCGACTACCCCTTCGTCGATAACGAGGCCGATGCCGTACGCTTCGCTTGGGAAGCGAGGGCGGATGTAGTGGAAAGCTATAAGAAAGATATTCAAGAATGTATGAAAGAGGGGATTCCCGTATTCCTGACAGGCGACTTCAACGAACCCTCGTTCCTCGACTGGACCCAGGAGGCCGCTGACGCTGGTTTACACAAGATCAAGGTGGAATGGCCAGCCACAAAAGCATTCGCCGAGATCGGCATGGGCGACGCCTACCGGACCGCTCACCCGGATGAGGTGAAGACACCGGGCTATACCTGGACACCCCTGCCCGGCGAGCGGGAGGTACATGACCGGATCGACTTCGTATTGTTCTCAGGATGTGAGGTGACGGACGCTTTCATCACGGGAGAGGCGGCCTCCACTTCCGACGTGGTCGTATCGCCTTATCCTTCGGATCACCGGATGGTGACCGCTTGTTTCAAGTTCTAAAAAATTATTTACCTAAAAAAACACTCTATTCAATATGGAATCAAGAAGAGATTTTCTGAAGAAAGCCGCTGTCGCAGCGGCTGGCCTGACAATCGTACCGTCAAAGACAATCGCGGGATTGGGGCATAAGGCTCCCAGCGACACGATGAATATCGTAGGTATCGGCATCGGGGGTAAGGGTCACCCGAACTTGGTGGGCATGAAGAGCGAGAATATCATCGGGCTGTGCGACATCGACTGGAAATACGCGAAGAACTGTTTCGAGGAGTTCCCCGACGCGAAGCGTTATTGGGACTGGCGGAAGATGTTCGACGAGCTGGGCGACCAGATCGACGGCGTGATGGTTGCCACCCCGGATCACACGCACGCCACGATAGCCGCTACCGCTATCACGATGGGCAAGCACGTATATTGCCAGAAACCGCTTACGCACTCGATCTACGAGAGCCGTCTGCTTACTAAATTGGCGGCTAAATATAAGGTGGCTACCCAGATGGGTAACCAAGGCAACTCGGGCGATGGCGTCCGCCAGCTGTGCGAGTGGATCTGGAACGGGGAGATCGGTGAGGTACGTGAGGTACACGCCTGGACAAACCGCCCGATCTGGCCGCAAGGCTTGCAACGCCCGACAGAGAAGCAGCGTTGCCCGAAGACGATGAACTGGGATCTGTTCATCGGACCGGCCAAGATGCGTCCCTTCCATGAGATCTATACGCCTTGGAACTGGCGAGGCTGGTGGGACTTCGGTACCGGCGCTTTCGGCGACATGGCCTGCCACGTGCTGGATCCGGTCTATCAATCCTTGAAATTAGGCTACCCGGATCGCGTACAAGGGCGTTCCACGCAGATCAACACCGAGTCGGCTCCGCAATCCGAGATCGTGGAGTTCCGCTTCCCCGCCCGCGACAACCTGCCCAAGGTGGCTCTTCCGGAGGTGAAGGTCTATTGGTATGACGGAGGTATGCTGCCGCAACGCCCGGATCTGTTGCCGGATGGGATCGACCTGATGCGTGATGGTTTGGGAGGCTGTATCTTCGTCGGCTCAAAAGATACCTTGATATGCGATTGCGGAGGCTTCAACTCCCGGCTCCTGTCGGGTCGCGTACCGAAAGTGACCCCTTACCTGCGCCGTATCCCGAACGCCACGGGTTATTTCGATGGCTTCCACGAGCAGGATTGGATCCGCGCCTGCAAGGAATCGCCCGAGAATCGTGTGGAGGGTACCTCCAACTTCGCTTACTCCGGGCCGTTCAACGAGATGGTCTTATTGGGCGTTTTGGCGATCCGTTTGCAAAGCCTGAACAAGAAGCTCATGTGGGATGCCGAGAATATGCGCTTCACGAACATCTCCTCCTCCGACGTGCTGAAGATCGTGACCAGCGATGATTTCAAGGTGATCGACGGGCATCCCTATTTCGACACGAAATATGCGGAATTCAACGCCTTGGAAGCCGCTACCGAATATATCAAACATACGTATCGCGAGGGCTGGAGCCTTCCGGATATGCCGGCATGAGGATGAGAAGGATTATCTTATTGGCGCTTTGTACGGTCATGCTCATCGGGCAGGCCGTACACGTCAAGGCGCAAAAAACGGACTGGAAAGTGGGCGTGCAGACATGGACGTTCCACAACAACACGCTGATGGAGGCGGTGGAGAAGACGCGTCAGTTGGGGTTAGGCTACGTGGAGGCGTTCTTCTTCCAGGAACTGGGTGCCCCGTTCCCCAAAGAGACCTACTTGAACTACGACTTGAGCGACGACAACTGCGCCTTGCTCCGGCACGAGCTCAAGAAAAGGGGCGTAAAGCCCATCGCCTTTGGCGTGGCGTCGTATGGCACGAACGAGGAATGGGACAAGTTCTTCGCGTTCGCCCATAAGATCGGCGCGCATATCGTGACCGTGGAGCCTGAGCTGAGCCAGTTAGACTATATCGAGTCGCTCGCCGAGAGATACGACATGGAGGTAGCCATCCACAACCACCCGAGCCCATGCATTTACGCCAGCGCCAAGGTGGTGAAACAGGCGTTGGAGGGACGCTCCGCCCGGATGGGGGTATGCGCCGATATAGGTCATTGGAAACGGGTGGGCGAGGATCCGCTCAAGAATCTCCAGATGCTCTCCGGGCGTATCAAGGTAGCTCATCTGAAAGATCTTACCGAGAAGATGGAAGACGCTACCTGGGGCACGGGTATCCTGCCTGTGAAAGCCTTCATCGACGAGCTGAAGCGACAGGGATTCGACGGGCTGATCTCGATCGAATATGATGACTTCAAGTCGGATCTCCAGGACATCCGTCAAAGCATCGAGTTCTTGGAGAAAAACATGCCTAAGTAATCCGGGAAACTTCCCGTGGAAAATAAAAAAAGTCCCCGCGGATCTGGAAAAGCGTCGCTTGACGCTAACCGATCCGCGGGGACTTTCTCTTTATCCGTCTCTCTATCCTATCAGAACAAGGGGTTATCCACCTTTTCCTTCAGCAAGGCAATATCCACCACCTGCCGTATATCATCCACATAGTGGAAGGTCAATCCTTTCAGGTATTCCGGCTTGATCTCATTAATATCCTTCTCGTTCTCCCGGCACAGGATCAACTCCTTGATACCGGCTCGCTTAGCTGCCAGGATCTTCTCCTTGATCCCACCCACGGGAAGCACCTTCCCGCGCAAAGTGATCTCACCGGTCATCGCGAGGTTCTTCTTCACCTTCTGCTGGGTAAAGGCAGAAACCAAGGAGGTAGCCATCGTTATACCCGCGCTGGGGCCATCTTTCGGGATCGCCCCCTCCGGCACATGGATATGTACGTTCCAATTCTCGAACAGATCCTCGCTTATACCGAACAAGGCGGCGTGGGCATGCACATACTCCAGCGCCAGCATAGCCGATTCCTTCATCACGTCGCCTAAGTTACCGGTCAAGGTCAGCTTCAAGCCTTTGCCCTTGCTCAAGCTCGACTCCACGAAAAGGATCTCGCCACCTACCGCTGTCCAAGCCAAACCGGTCACCACACCTGCGTAATCATTCCCCTGGTATTTGTCGCGAGTGTATTCCACCGGCCCTAAATACTCATGCAGATCCTCAGGCTTTATGCTGGTGGGGATAGGCTCTTCCGAAGCCACTTTCCGGGCTAACTTACGCATGATCTTGGCGATCTTCTTATCTAATTCGCGAACGCCGCTCTCCCTTGTGTACGACTCCACGATCACCTGCAAGGTCTTCTTCGGGAACTTTACCAATCCCTTCTTCAATCCATGCGCCTCCATCTGTTTCGGCACGAGATGCTTCGCCGCGATCTCCACCTTCTCCTCCAAGATATAGCCGCTCACCTCGATCAGCTCCATACGATCCAGCAAGGGCTGGGAAATCGTATTCAAGCTATTCGCCGTAGCGATGAACATCACCTTGCTCAGGTCGTAGTCAATATCCAAATAGTTGTCGTGGAACGCCACGTTCTGCTCAGGATCCAGCACCTCCAACAGCGCGGAAGCGGGATCCCCCTTGAAATCATTGGTGATCTTGTCGATCTCGTCCAAGATAAAGACGGGGTTGGAAGTACCCGCTTTCTGGATATTTTGGATAATCCGCCCGCACATCGCTCCGATATAGGTACGGCGATGTCCGCGGATCTCCGCCTCGTCGTGCAAGCCTCCAAGCGAGATCCGCACGTACTTGCGGTGCAACGCCTCAGAGATCGAGCGTCCTAACGAGGTTTTCCCTACGCCCGGAGGACCATACAGGCAGATGATGGGCGACTTCATATCGCCCTTTAGCTTCAAGACTGCCAGATGCTCAATGATGCGCTCCTTCACCTTTTCCAAACCGTAATGGTCTCGATCGAGCACCTTTTGCGCATGCGACAGGCTAAAATTGTCCTTGCTATACTCGTTCCACGGAAGATTCACGATGGTCTGCACGTATTGTGTCTGCACCGAGTAGTCGGGCGATTGGGGATGCAGACGCTCTAACTTACGCAGCTCCTGGTCGAAGGTTCGTGCCACCTCCTCAGGCCATTTCTTATGGCTCGCCTTCTCTCGCAGCGCCTTGATCTCCATCTCATTGATATTCCCGCCCAATTCCTCTTGGATCGTCTTGATTTGCTGCTGGAGAAAGTATTCTTTCTGCTGCTGGTTGATGTCCTCGTGCGTCTTCATCTGGATGGAAGCCTTCAGCTCTACTAACTGATACTCCCGGTTCAAGATGAACAACAGCCGATAGGCCCGCTCCTTCAAGTCGCCGATCAGCAACAATTGCTGCTTCTCGGCCGCCCCGCTCGGAATATTACTGCACGAGAAATTGATCAGATACAAGAGATTCTTATTATTCTTGATCGAGAATATCAAATCGCGGGGAGGTTCGGCCACGGCGCTCAGCATCTTGATGGTCAAGTCCTTGATCGTCGAGATAAGCGCCTCGAACTCCCGGTCGGTCTTATCGGGCAGCGTATCTTCCAGCAGCGTGACCTTTCCCACGAGATAAGGATCCGTCTCCGTCAGCTCATGCAGCTCAAAACGCTTTTTCCCCTGAAGGATGACGGTCGTGCTCCCGTCTGGCATCTCCAATACGCGCACGATCTCCGCGATCACGCCCGTCGTATAAAGATCTTCCAAGGCAGGATCCTCCGTCTCCATCGACTTCTGGCAGACCACGCCGACCAAACTTTTATTATAGACCGCCTCCTTTACCAGACGCATCGACTTCGGGCGTCCGATAACCACCGGCATAGCGACGCCGGGAAACAGCACCATATTCCGTAAAGGGAGGATCGGGATGGTATCTCCCACGTTCTCCATACCGCCGGAGAAGTCCTCATCCGCGTCGCATTCTGTAAGAATCGGCATGACGATACCAATATGATCATCCAAGTCGTCGAACGAATTCTGGCAAAATACTGTTGTCTTTCCTTTCATATAGATACGTATCAATTGTATAAAACCATACAATAAACGTGCCAAAGTTACGGCTTTTCGTCCAATTCATCGTAATTTCGCGACATTCAATCCCAAAAACATGGCAAATCCCTATTTCCAGTTCAAGCGGTTCACGGTATGGCACGACAAATGTGCCATGAAAGTCGGAACGGATGGCGCCCTCCTCGGTGCCTGGGCCCAGGCAGATTCCCTTAAACACGTATTAGACATCGGCACGGGCACCGGCCTGATCGCCCTCATGCTCGCCCAGCGCGGCGCGGACAGGATCGACGCGATCGACATCGACATGGACGCCTGCCTGCAAGCCCGCGACAACATCGCCCGCTCTCCTTTCGCCGGCCGGATACAGGTGCATCACGCCGCCCTCGACTCATTCGAGCCCGCCGAGGGCATGGCATACGACTTGATCGTATCCAATCCCCCCTATTTCGCGGATTCCCTGAGATGCCCCGACGACAAGCGGCGGCTGGCCCGCCATACGGACACGCTTACGCTTCCTGACCTGCTGCACGTCAGCCGGGGCTGGCTCGCGCCCCAAGGACGTATCGCCTTGGTGCTTCCTTTCGACCAACGGGACCGGTTGGTGAACGCCGCCCGCGAGGAAGGGCTGTATCCGGCACGCGAGACGCACGTCTCCTCCGTGGCGGGAGCCAAGCCCAAGCGCCTGCTCATGGAGCTGTCGGCAGATCCCGCGGGAGACGTGCCCGCCAGCCATCTTGTCATCGAGATGGAGCGGGGCCGCTATTCAGCGGAATTCACCAGGCTGATGCGGGATTTTTACCTGAAGATATAGGGAAGGCGCTTATCGAAGAAGCGCGTCACCTCCTCGAACAGCTGATGCACCTCGCGGGTGAGCGAGACCTCCCTCGGCACGAACACCCGCAAGGCTCCCGGCTCCACCGTAACGTCGATACGGCTATCCGCCATGACCGGTTCCCCGTCTAAGTGCATCACGCCGGGATGCTGCCGTATGATCGTCACCCGACTTGCCTGCATCGTCTTGATCTTGCTATTCTTATCTATCTTCCTCGTGAACAGCTGGATGGCCAGCGGCGCTATATCCAAGGGGGTGAACGGGGCGAGGATCGTGAGATCCATCTTCCCGTCTTGTATATTCGCGTGCGGGGCGATATAGGCGTTATTCCCATACTGCGAGGCATTCGCGCAAGCCACCAGGAAGGCCTTCTCCCGGATCGGCTTGTCGTCCACGAGCAACTCATATACCTCGGGGCGATAGCTCAAATATTCCTCCACCGTGTTTTTGAAATAAGTACGGGAACCTCTTCGTTTTTCATGGGCAAACTTTTGGCTGACCGCGGCGTCGAATCCCACGCCGCACGTACAGAAAAAGACCTGCCCGTTCGCGCGGCAGCAATCGATCGTCGAGATCTTCCCGCCGGCGATCACGTCAATCGCCTTCCTCGCGTCCATAGGGATGTGCAATTCCCTCGCCAAGCCGTTGCCCGACCCTTTCGGGATGATGCCCAGCACGGCATCCGTATGGAGCATGGCCCGTGCGACCTCGTTGACGGTCCCGTCGCCCCCGACCGCCAATATGTACTTGGCGCCCTCGGCGATCGCCCTCCGGGTCAGCTCACTGGCATGGCCGGCATACTCGGTGAACGAGACCTCCAACGGGCAGCCTCGCCCGGAGCATACCTCCTCTATCATCTTTGGTATTTTACGTTTAGAGCCAACCCCCGAGATCGGGTTAATGATGGCTTGTACTTTTATAGTTCGTGCGTTCATCTCCATCCCTTGATTACTTTGAAAAGACAAAAATAATGGATTTGGAAAACTTTTAAAGCATTTCAATTCGCACAAGTCAATTTTTTATTACTTTTGCGGCTGGATTTACCGAATGCATGAAAATATGTATTGGGGTAATACTGTGTTCTTTCATTAGAATAAACAAATAGCGATTCAAACATTCTCTTTTATATAATATGAAACTTTTACAAGAGAAATTAGCGAAATACGACATCCCACAAAGATTCATGGCGTTGGGTATTTATCCGTATTTCAGGGAGATCCAGAGTGATCAGGATACGGAGGTCATAATCAACGGCAAGAAAGTGTTGATGTTCGGTTCGAACGCGTACTTAGGGCTGACAAACCATCCGAAAGTGAAAGAGGCCGCGATAGAGGCCATCAAGAAGTATGGGACGGGTTGCGCCGGATCTCGTTTCTTGAACGGGACATTGGATCTGCACATCCAACTGGAAAAACGCTTGGCCGAGTTCGTCGGCAAGGAAGACGCTATCGTATATTCCACAGGTTTCCAAGTTAACTTAGGAGTCGTATCTTGCGTTACCGGACGCGAGGATTATATCCTTTGGGATGAGCAAGATCACGCGTCCATCATCGAGGGACACCGCCTCTCTTTCTCCACCAAACTGAAATTCAAGCACAACGATATGGAGTCGCTGGAGAAGCAACTCCAGAAATGCGAGCCTGACAAGGTGAAGTTGATCGTGATCGACGGCGTGTTCAGCATGGAGGGCGACGTGGCGAAACTGCCAGAGATCGTGGCGCTCGCCAAGAAGTACGACGCGAGCATCATGGTGGACGAGGCGCACGGACTGGGCGTGTTCGGGGATCATGGACGAGGCACCTGCAACCATTTCGGGGTGACCGACGACGTGGACCTGATCATGGGAACCTTCAGCAAGTCGTTCGCCTCCATCGGCGGGTTCATCGCCTCCGACGAGTCTGTCATCAATTACCTGCGGCATCACTCCCGCTCCTATATATTTAGCGCCAGCAATACGCCGGCCGCTACCGCGGCGGCAAACGCGGCATTGGATATCATGCTGAGCGAGCCTGAACGGATCCAGCATCTCTGGGACCTGACGCACTACGCGCTCAACGGCTTCCGCGAGATGGGATGCGAGATCGGTAACACATCGACCCCGATCATCCCGCTGTTCATCCGCGACAACGACCTGACATTCTTGATCGTCAAGGAACTGTTCGAGGCAGGCATCTTCGTGAACCCGGTCGTATCTCCCGCAGTTGCGTCGGAAGATACCTTGATCCGCTTCTCCTTGATGGCTACCCACAAGAAGGAGCAGCTCGATTATGCATTGGAGACCATACATAAGGTATTCAAGAGCCACGGACTGGTAGACTAAGCATTAACGATACAGCAAGAAGGGCGTCGGCAGGAGATTCTCCTCCCGGCGCTTTTTTCGTATCCGGGCCTCCATACGGGCATCCCGCCCCTCCCTCATTTTATGACTGAAAAAATCATAACGAAGCGACAGGATAGGAATAATTCATTATTTTTGCATATTTAAGACAAACCGGGTTATCTATCCATAACCCACTTACATATTAAAAATAATGGATTTCATATACGATAAAGGAAGTGCCCACATGAGCTGCAAGGGATGCAGCAAAAGGCAAAACAATAAGCTGAACACCTACGATTGGCTCTGCGACGTGCCTGACGCGGAAGGAGCCACGGACTTCGTGGAGGTACAATTCAAGAATACCCGGAAAGGCTATTACCTGAACAGCTCGAAGATCCCCTTGGAGAAGGGCGACATCGTAGCGGTAGAGGCCGCGCCCGGACACGACATCGGCACCGTATCCCTGACAGGCAAGCTGGTTCTCCTGCAAATGCATAAGAATAATGTACGCACGGAGGCCGAGCCGAAAAAGATCTACCGGAAGGCTAAGCCTATCGACATCGAGAAATACGAGGAAGCCAAGGCCAAGGAATATGCCACGATGATACGGTCGCGGCAAATAGCCGCCGACTTAGGCTTGAACATGAAGATCGGCGACGTGGAGTATCAAGGTGACGGCAACAAGGCGATCTTCTATTACATCGCCGACGAGCGCGTCGATTTCCGGCAGCTTATCAAGGTATTGGCAGAGGCTTTCCGTGTGCGGATCGAGATGAAGCAGATCGGCGCCCGGCAAGAAGCCGGACGTATCGGAGGGATAGGCCCATGCGGCAGGGAACTTTGCTGCTCCAGCTGGATGACCAATTTCGTATCGGTAGCCACCAGCGCCGCACGTTATCAGGATATATCCATGAACCCCCAGAAATTGGCTGGCCAATGCGCCAAGCTGAAATGCTGTATCAATTACGAAGTAGACAGCTACGTGGAGGCGCAGAAACGGCTTCCCTCGCGGGAAATCGTCTTGGAAACGAAGGATAATACCTATCATCATTTCAAGACCGACATCTTCAAGCGGGAAATCACCTACTCCACAGATAAATCAATCGCCGCTAACTTGGTCACGATCTCGGCGGCACGTGCCTTCGACGTGATCAACATGAACAAAAAAGGGATCAAGCCGCTCTCGTTAGAGGCCGACACCAAGCAGCAAGCGCCGAAAAGAGATGCTCAAGACATCTTAGGGCAGGATAGCGTGACCCGCTTCGATTCCGTAAGGAAGAAAAAGAAAAAACGTTCGGGTAGCAACAAGAACAGCGAGAATAAGGAGGCTAACAGCGGCAACAAGGCAAATAATAATGGCAATAACTCCAATCCATCCGCCAACACGGAGGGAAAGGCTCCCAACAAAGCCGCCGAGGGAGGGGAGACAGGACGAAGGAACGGGGGGAATAACAACCGTAACTCTTCGCGCCACCGCCAGAAAGTAAACAACGACAAACAGCAGAACAGCGAGAAAGCGACGAGCAACGACAGGCAGAGGCAGCCGAACAGACCCCCTAAAACGGAGAACAAAGGTGAGAGCAAGGCAGAGAATAAAACAGACACTAAACCGAATCCGAAACCGGAGGCTTAGAGGATTCCTGATCGCTTGCGCCTGCCTCGCCGGCTTTTCTTGCGAGCAGCCGGCGGTTTACGACCAATACCAGGCCATAGAGGGGACCGCTTGGGAAAAGGAGAAGGTGTATTATTTTACATTCCAGATAGAGGATATATCCGTTCCGTACGACCTAACTTTGGAAGTACGGAACAATAATCTCTATCCGTACCAGAATCTATGGGTTTTCTGCGACGAGGAACAGCCTTTCGGCCCCTTGAAAAAAGACACGATCGAATGTATGCTCGCGGATGAGTACGGGAAATGGCACGGACACGGCATCTCCCTGTTCCAATCCAGCTTCCCGGTACGGACAAACTACCGCTTCCCCATAAAAGGACAATACACGTTCAGTTTCCGGCAGGGCATGAGAAAAGACAAGTTACCCGGCATAGAAGAGATAGGCTTGCGGGTATTCCCGTCGGCTAACGCTCCTTCCGCGACGCATCCAGACGAAGGAAAATAAACAACAAGATCGTGAATCCCCAGAGCGAGGAGCCTCCATAGCTAAAGAATGGGAGCGGAATGCCTATGACAGGCGTCAATCCCGTAACCATCCCGATATTGATCGCCAGGTGGAACAGGAATATGGAGGCCACGCAATACCCATATACCCGCCCGAACACGTTGTCTTGCCGCTCGGCCAAGACGATCAGCCTCAAGATAAACACCCCAAACAAAATCAATACGGCAGACGCTCCCAAGAAGCCTTGCTCCTCTCCTACCGTACAGAAGATGAAATCAGTATCCTGCTCCGGGACATATTTCAGCTTCGTCTGGGTACCGTTCAGGAACCCCTTGCCCAGCAATCCCCCCGAGCCGATCGCGATCTTGGACTGGTTCACGTTGTATCCCGCGCCACTGGGATCGTCCTCCAAGCCTAACGACACCTTGATGCGGATCTGCTGGTGAGGCTCCAATATATCCTTGAAGACGTAATCCACGGAAAACAGGAACCCGACCGATCCTAACGCGAACAAGGCGATCAGCACATAATGCCATACCCAATTACGCACGGACAGATAGATCAGGTAGATCACCGCCGCCCCGATCAGGCCGATAGCGATCCACGCGAAATTGACGGGAACAAATAAAGAAAACATGTAACCGATCAGGAAAAAAGTCGCCGAAGTTCCTAACATAATCTTGGCGGCAAAATGATCCTTCCTCACTTGGCCCACCAAACCTATCGTAATCAGCAGGGTCAGGCAGGCGACGATCAACTCGCCTAAAGGCGTGATCCCGACCACCACTTCCGAATACTTCATGCTGATGACAAAGAAAGCTACCGCGCAGATACCCGTCAGCAAGACATAACCTGTCATTCCCTCCCGATAAAGCATCAGGAAAAACGCCAGATACACCAGCGCGGAACCCGTCTCCCGCTGCAAGAGGATACAGATCATAGGCAGGAAGATCAGGAACAAGACCCTTGAGAAGTTCTTGAATGTCGTCAACTTAAAGCCATAGCCACTCATAAGTTTGGCGACCGCCAGCGCCGTGGCGAACTTGGCCAACTCCGCCGATTGCAAACGGATCGGCCCTATGACGAGCCAGGAATGGGATCCCTTGATGTCCGGCGCCAGGAAGATCGTGGCGATCAGCAAGACAATCACCACGGCGTAGATCAAGTAAGCGAATATGTCGAAGAAGTCGCTCTCCAACATCAAGATAACGAATATCAGGACGACCGACGAGGCGATCCAGATCATCTGCATCCCCGGGCGCCCGGACGGGTCGAAAAGCCCGACATTATCGAACTCGTAGCTCGCCCCGCAGATACTGAACCATCCGGCGACGACCATGATCACATACAGGATGATGGTGAACCAATCAACCGACCGCCATATCTCTGTCTTCCTATAACGCATTCCCCGGTAAGATTACGGTATTCATGATATACTCCTCCGTAGCCTTGTCAGCCTCGGAGATCTCTCCTTTCAGATACTTCTCCAGCATCAGCTTGCCGATGGGCACGGCGTAGGTAGCCCCGAAACCGGCGTTCTCCACGAAAACGGCGATCGCCACCTTCGGCTTCTCGAACGGGGCGAACCCCATGAAGATGGAATGATCCTTCCCGTGCGGATTCTCCGCCGTGCCGGTCTTGCCACACACCTCGATGTCCGGCATGGCCGCCCCCCTACAAGTGGCCCCGTACGGGCTTCCCGCCACGGCTTCCCGCATTCCCTCGGCGATATAGTCATAATAGCGCGTATCCACCGATGTATAACGCCTCCGGGTATATAAGGTATCCAGCGGCGTATCCTGTATCTTCTTCACCACATGAGGCGTATAGAAATACCCCCGATTTGCCACCGTAGCCGCCAAATTGCAGATTTGCAGCGGAGTGGCCAATATCTCTCCCTGCCCGATAGCGATCGAGATAATCGTGCTGGAATTCCACCGGCCACGATAAATCTTGTCATAGACCTTGCTGTTCGGGATAAATCCCCGTTTCTCTCCCGGCAAGTCTATACCTAACTTATATCCATACCCCATCGAGACCATGTAATCCTTCCATACATCGAAGGCCTCTTGCACGGAGGGATACCTCTTCCGGCTGTCAAGCATATCGTGCAGCCCCCAAGGGAAATAGGAGTTGCATGAGGTAGCCAGCGCCCCGACCAAGGGCAATGGCGAGGGATGCCCGTGGCAGGCAGGTTTCCCCCCGCGGAAGGTATATCCATGCGCGCAGGTATAACGGGTCTCCGGCGTGATAACCCCTTCCTGCAAGAAGATCAGCCCCTGCGTAGGCTTGAAGGTGGATCCCGGCGGATATTGCGCCATCAGCGGACGATTGAACAGAGGTTTCAAGGGATCTTTCTGCAAGGCGGCATAATTCGCCCCGCGCTGTCGCCCGATCAAGCTGCTCGGATCATACGTCGGCGAGGAGACCATGCAAAGCACCTCGCCGGTCTCTGGCTCGATCATGACGATCCCGCCTAACTTATTACGCATCAGCTGTTCCCCATACGCTTGTAGTTCCATGTCTATCGCCAAGGTAAGATCCTTGCCGGATTTAGGCTGTACGTCGTGCACGCCGTCCTCATAACGTCCTTGGATGCGCCCGTGCGCGTCGCGGAGCAGGATCTCCACCCCCTTCTCCCCGCGCAATATCTCCTCGTACGACCGCTCTATCCCTGTCCGGCCGGAATAATCGCCTTGCGTGTAATAAGGGTCTTTCTCGATGTCCCGCTGGTTTACCTCCCCGATATTCCCCAACACGAGCGCCGCGTTGGGATACTCGTATTGCCGGATCGTACGGTTCTGGATGTAAAAACCCGGGAATTTATACAATCGCTCCTGCAAGACGCCATATTCCCGGGCGGAAAGCTGGGTCATGAACACCTGCGGCACGTAGGAGGAATAGCCCGGATTCTTCCGGCGGTCCTTTATATCGGCGATCCTTTTGAGAAATTGCTCTTTCGTGATGCCAAGTACCCCGCAAAAGTCGAGGGTGTCGAACGGCTGTACCTCGCGCATAATCATCATCACGTCGTAAGCGGGCTGGTTATAGACCAGCAGTTTGCCGTTACGGTCGTACATCATGCCGCGAGAAGGATACAAGGTTTTCTTCAGGAAAGCGTTACTATCCGCCCACGCCTTATAATCGCTGTCGATCACTTGCAGGAAAAACAGGCGGATCATGAAGATGACGACCAATACGATCACCGCCCCTCCCAAGACGTACCGCCTGTTCTCAAACACATACTTGGTATTATTCTCCACTTTTCTGCGACTCCCTATTAAACGCTTCCACCGTACAAACCAACAAGACCGTCATCACCACGCTGGCCAGCACACGAACCAGCAAGAACAAGGGATCGAACAAGGTAAGCGACTCGATCAGGAACAAGGCCGTATGATGAAGCAGCACGAAGAAAGAGACGTAACGGAAGAAACCTCCCACCCCGAATGTCTTATAAGAGGGGAAGATCCCGTCCGGGAGGTCTTTTCCCATCAGCACCTGTATCAAGGGCTCGCGGCAGAAGCCCACCAACGTGCAAGCCGCGGCGTGCATCCCTTGCGTATTGCCGAACACGTCGATCACCAACCCGGCCAGGAATGAGAAAAACACGATCTGCGAGCGAGAGATCCCAAGCGGCATCTTGAGGATAAAGTACAGATACAGGAACGGCGTCGCGACCCGAAGGAAATGGAGGTTGTTCAACACCAACACCTGGATCAGGACAAACACCACGAAATAGACGAAACCGCGCAATAAGGAATTAATCATTTTTCTTCGCCTCCTGCTCTACTTCCAACTGCTCGGACTGATGGAAATTACGGATGATCCGCACGCTGTTCAGCGCCCCGAAATCCGTAGCCAACTTTATCCGCAAGGAATAAAAATTATCGTCATGCCGCTTTCCCTCGTCATCCACGATCCCCACGATGATCCCCTCGGGAAAAACGGCGGAATATCCGCTCGTCACGATCGTATCCCCTTTCTGGAACTCCACGTGGCGCGGAAGTTCGTCAAGATTCGCGTAAGCCGCGTCGCGGCCATCCCAGCTCAAGGATCCGAAAAAACTTCCGCCTCTTACTTTACAACTCAGCCGTAGTTTTGGATTTAACAACGGGATGATTACGGAGAAACGTTCCGAGACAGTCGAGACAATGCCTACCACACCTCTGTTCGACACCACTCCCATATCCGGGCGGATCCCATCCGCCGAGCCTTTGTCCACCGTGATGTAGTTCGCCAGCCTCGTTACGCTATTGCTCACCACGTCGGCCACCACGAACGAGTATGGGAAAGCCTCCGCCGAATCCGGAAGGGCAAGTCCCTCGAAACGGGCCGTATCCGCCGCCAGCGCCTCTATCTGGTCCTGGAGCTCCAGCATACGCAGCTCCAACTGGCCATTACGCTCAAGCAACTCCCTGTTGACTTCCCGCAGATTCAGGTAAGAGGTAATCGAGCTTGCCACCGAAGAGATATGCCCGGTCAGCACATTGGCGGAACTAAGCATCACGTTCCGCTGATAAGCGTTGTTCCGATAAACCAATACCAGGGACAACACCTCCAGCAAGAAGAACAAGAACCAATGTCTCTTCCCTACAAGGAACTCTAACAGCTTACGCATAAAAAAGCGAACAGTTGGCAACCGTCCCTATCCCGCCATCGGGACGACCGAGCGCCCACCCGATGACGTACGGACCGTCGTCAACTGACTTTTTACCGGATTAAGAAATTAAACTTCTCGATGTTCTTCAAGGCCACGCCCGTACCTTTAGCTACGGCATGGAGCGGATCCTCGGCGATATGGAACTGGATGTTCATCTTGTCGCGCAACCGCTTATCCAAACCGCGCAACATAGCGCCACCGCCCGCCAGATAGATGCCGTTCTTCACGATGTCGGCATACAGCTCGGGAGGGGTTTGCTCCAAGGCGCTCAGGATAGCCGCCTCGATCTTCGAGATCGACTTGTCCAAGCAATGCGCGATCTCCTGATAAGACACCGGCACCTCCATCGGGAGAGCCGTCATCTGGTTAGGGCCATGTACCACATAATCCTCCGGGGCGTCCTCCAAGACGGTCAGCGCCGATCCCACGTTAATCTTGATCCGTTCGGCCATACGCTCGCTCACTTTGACGTTATGTTGGCGGCGCATATACTCCACGATGTCGGCGGTCAGGTCATCTCCCGCCATACGGATCGACTTGTTAGAGACGATACCTCCCAGCGAGATCACGGCGATCTCCGTCGTACCTCCGCCTATATCCACGATCATGTTGCCTTCAGGCGCCAATACATCTATCCCCACGCCGATAGCGGCCGCCATCGGCTCAAAAACCATATACACATCACGTCCGCCCGCGTGCTCGGCGGAATCGCGCACGGCGCGTATCTCTACCTCCGTGCTACCCGACGGGATACCAATCACCATCCGCAAGGAGGGGGTAAACCAACGTTTCCGCCCGCTTGCCATCTTGATGAAGCCGCGTATCATCTGCTCGGCGGCGTAGAAATCAGCGATAACCCCCTCACGCAACGGCCGTACGGTACGAATGTTCGGATGTGTCTTCTCGTACATCTCGCGGGCCACCTTGCCGACGGCCAGCACCTTGTCCGATCGCGCGTCGAGAGCGATCACCGAAGGCTCATCCACCACGACCTTATCGTTGCAGGTAATAATGGTATTCGCGGTCCCTAAATCGATGGCAACTTCTTGAGTGAAAGAAAATAATCCCATTATGAATCTATATATTAGAAATGTTTGATTGAGTAAGAGTTGACGGTCGGTGGGGTAAAGGACTCACCCTTCCCCCACCGGCCTGTTGATATTAATGCTTGAAATGACGGATCCCGGTCTTAACCATCGCCAAGCCGTGCTGGTCGCAGTACTCTACCGAGAGCTTATCGTTGATAGAACCGCCCGGCTGTATCACGGCGGTGATGCCGGCCTTGTCGGCGATCTCCACGCAATCAGGGAAGGGGAAGAAGGCATCGGATGCCATCACCGCCCCGTTCAGGTCGAAACCGAAAGACTTGGCCTTCTCGATCGCCTGCTTGAGCGAGTCCACCCGAGAGGTCTGCCCGATACCACTCGCGCAAAGTTGCTTGTTCTTCACCAAGGTGATCGCGTTGGACTTACTGTTCTTCACGATCTTGTTGGCAAACAGCAGATCCTCGATCTCCGGAGCCGAGGGCTTCTTCACCGTCATCGGTTCCAGATCCGCCTCGCCTTGGATACTCAGGTCTTTCTGCTGCATCAAGACTCCGTTCAGCAGGGAACGGAACTGCATCGGGCAGGTCTTACACTCCTTACGGATCAAGATGATACGGTTCTTCTTCTGTTGCAGCACCTCCAAGGCATCCGCATCGTAAGCCGGCGCGATAATCACCTCGAAGAATATCTTATGGATCTCCTCTGCCACCGCCTTGTTGATCGTGGTATTGGTCACCAGGATACCACCAAAAGCGGAAACCGGGTCACCGGCAAGCGCCTCTTTCCAGGCCTCCACCACATTGCCGCGGGAAGCGATCCCACACGCGTTGTTATGCTTCAGGATAGCGAACGTCAGTTCGTCGAACTCATCGATCAGGTTGACGGCGGCATCGATGTCCAGCAAATTGTTGTACGAGATCTCCTTCCCGTGGATCTGCTCGAACATATCGTTGAACTTCCCATAGAACTTGGCCGCCTGATGCGGGTTCTCCCCATAGCGCAGGTGCATCGGATGATCCACGGCTACCCGGAAATACGAGCCGCCTCTGTCATCGAAATAATTGAAGATCGCGGAGTCGTAGCCGGAAGATACGGCAAAGGCCTCCTTAGCGAACCATTTGCGATCCTCCAAGGTCGTCTCGGCTCCCTTCTCGTTCAGCAAGTCCATCAAGGGCTGATACTGCGCCTTGGAAGCGACGATCACCACGTCCTTGAAGTTCTTGGCGGCGGCGCGTATCAAGGAGATACCGCCTATATCTATTTTCTCGATAATCGATTGTTCATCAGCTCCGGAAGCCACGGTCTCCTCGAAAGGATACAGATCCACGATCACCAAGTCGATCTCGGGGATCTCATACTCCGCCAGTTGCTTCTGGTCGCCCTCATTCTCACGGCGAGCGAGGATACCGCCGAACACCTTGGGATGCAGCGTCTTCACCCGTCCGCCCAAGATAGAGGGATAAGAGGTCAGGTCCTCAACCGCGTCGCAAGGCAATCCTAACGACTCGATAAAAGCCTGCGTCCCGCCTGTCGAGACAAAACTAACCCCCTCCTCATGCAATTTCTTTAAGATCTCATCCAGCCCGTCCTTGTGGAACACAGAGACCAAGGCTCGTTTTATTCGTTTTGTTTCAGCCATCTTACCTTTTTTGTTTACAAAAATGTTTTAGAGCACAAAAATAGACATTTATTTCCAATCCCTTTTATAATTAACGTAAAAAGATACCAAGGAAGAAGAATGATAGGGACAGGAGGGTTTTCCGCAGACACGCGGATGTTCTCGCGAAAAGTCGGCGTTGTTTTCCGGAAAAGATGGAGAAAGGAGAAAATAAAAGGCGAAAGCATGGGAATCTGCCAATTAAACCGTATGTTTGCAGACAGACCGGAACCGGGCGCGGACATCGGAGGATTCGCCCGGACTATCCCGGGATTAACCTTAAATGCAAGAACGACAGATGAAAAGGACAGCTATATCCATCTCGTTGGCCATCATGATCGGGTGCGCCTCCTGCGCCTCCAACGCAAGCCAGAAAGAAACCACGGACGAAACCGCCCCGTTCCAAGAGAAACATCGCCCGCAGATCCATTTCTCGCCCAAGGAGCATTGGATGAACGACCCGAACGGGATGGTCTATTACGAGGGGGAATACCATCTGTTCTACCAGCATTATCCGGAAGCCTCGGTATGGGGTCCCATGCACTGGGGGCACGCGGTCAGCGAGGATCTCGTGCATTGGGAGCATCTGCCCATCGCCCTTTACCCTGATAGCTTAGGTTATATTTTCTCGGGAAGCGCCGTGGTGGATTGGCGGAACACGTCGGGGCTTGGCACAAAAGGGAATCCCCCCTTGATCGCCTTTTTCACGTATCACGACCCGAAAAAAGAGCAGGCGCATGACATCCGGGTGGAATCGCAAGGGATGGCGTATAGCAGCGACAAGGGAAGGACATGGACAAAATATGCCCAAAACCCGGTTCTCCAGAATCCGGGGATCGGGGATTTCCGGGATCCGAAAGTATTCTGGCACGAGCCTTCCGGCAAATGGATCATGGCCGTGACCGCCGGGCAGACGATTCGTCTCTATGGTTCGCCGGACTGCCTCAACTGGACTTACCTGAGCGATTTCGGGGAAGGCCGGGGCTGCCATGATGGGGTATGGGAGTGCCCGGATCTGTTTCCTTTAGGCGTGAAGGGGTCGGATGAGACCAAATGGGTACTTATCGTGAACATCAACCCGGGAGGACCGGCAGGGGGCTCCGCTACCCAATATTTCGTGGGAGATTTCGACGGAAGTTCTTTCACGAGCGAGCAGGAAGAAACGCTTTGGATGGATCACGGCAAGGATAATTACGCGGGAGTCACCTGGTCTGACGCTCCGAACGGGCGACGGATCCTGATCGGCTGGATGAATAACTGGCAATATGCCGGGGAGAAGCCTTGCGAGACCTGGAGCGGAGCGGCTACCTTCCCTCGCGATCTGGGGCTCGTGAAAGAGGATAGCCGGTATCTGCTGGTATCGGAGCCGGTGAGGGAGATCCGGAATCTTTACGGGGAGACCGTCCGGATAGACGGCACGAGAATAGAGCATATCGTTCCCCTGTCCGACAAGATCAGTTTCGGCAAGGCGCCCATCGAGCTCAAGCTAACCTTCGGACAAGAGGAAGCGGTGGGCTCTCCCGCCTCCCGATACGGCATCCGGCTCAAGAACGGGAAAGGGGAACATATCACGATCGGATACGACAACACGGATAAACTGTTCTACGTGGATCGCACCAACGCGGTTGGAGAGGTATTCTCCGATAAATATGCCTCGCTCCATGTTTGCCCCTATACCGCGGATACCCCGGAGATGGAATGGCATTTGCTGATTGACGTGGCTTCCGTGGAGCTATTCGCGGCGGAAGGGCGTGTCGTTTTCACGAATACCTTCTACCCCTCCACCCCTTTCGACCGGATCGAATTGTTCTCGGAAGATGGGACGACCCGCCTGTTATCGGGATCTGTCACGGAATTAAAATCAATTTGGGATAATCAATGACGAGCAGACAAGCCATGAAAGAAAAAGGACTTTACATCAAGTTGATCCCGATCATGCTGGCGTTTTTCGCTATGGGATTCGTGGATTTAGTGGGTATCGCCTCGAATTACGTGAAGGCGGACTTAAGTTTGAGCGACGCTGAGGCGAATATATTTCCTTCCCTCGTGTTCTTTTGGTTCCTCATCTTCTCCGTCCCTACCGGGATGCTGATGAATCGCATAGGCCGGAAGAGAACCGTATCGCTCAGCCTGCTTGTCACGTTTTTCTCCTTGCTCCTGCCTATTTTTGGCGACAGTTACGGATTGATGCTCGCCTCCTTCTCTTTATTAGGCATCGGCAACGCGTTGATGCAAACCTCGCTGAATCCTCTCTTATCCAACGTGATCCGGGGAGACCGACTGGCCAGCAGCCTGACCTTCGGGCAGTTCGTCAAGGCGATCGCCTCTTTTCTCGCCCCTTATATCGCGATGTGGGGAGCGACGGCTGCCATCCCCTCTTTTGGCCTTGGATGGCGGGTTCTTTTCCCGATCTATATGCTCATCGCGATCGTCGCTATCCTCGCGCTGGGAGCGACTTCCATCAGGGAAGAGGAGCCCGCGGGGAAAGCCTCCTCGTTCGGGGAGTGCCTGTCGTTATTGAAAGATCCGTTTATCGCGCTATGTTTCATCGGGATCATGTGCCATGTCGGCATTGATGTCGGCACGAACACCACCGCCCCGAAAATCCTGATGGAACGGCTCGGTATGGGATTGCATGAGGCCTCGTTCGCGACCAGCCTCTACTTCATATTCCGTACGGTGGGATGCCTGCTCGGGTCGTTCTTGCTGGCCCGGATGCCGACACGCCTGTTTTTCGGGATCAGCGCGCTGATGATGGCATTGGCTGTCGGCGGACTCTCTTTCTGCCAAGGCGAATATGCCCTGTACGTATGCGTCGGGTTGATCGGTCTGGGCAACTCCAACGTGTTCTCGATTATCTTCTCGCAAGCGCTCCAATCGATGCCACGCTACAAGAACGAGGTATCCGGGCTCATGATCATGGGCTTATTCGGAGGGACGATCTTCCCGCTGCTCATGGGGGCGCTGTCTGACCTGATGGTTTCGCAGACGGGAGCGATCATCATCCTTGGGATCGGGGTAATCTACCTGCTCTTTCTATACGCACGACTTAAGGATTAAGGCATAAAGGGGTGAGAGGGCTTCCCTCTCCATCCCCATGCCAAGGTCTATCCGCAAGCGGCCATTCCCGAAAATATCCGCCGTCCCGATAATCCAGCCCGAAAATTTCGTACCTTCGCGGTCTCCAATCGCAATTAAAAGAGAACGATATATATGATAACAGTCAACAATCTGGATGTACAGTTTGGGAAACGCATCCTCTTCCAGGATGTGAACATGAAATTTACGCCGGGCAATTGCTACGGTATCATCGGAGCGAACGGGGCAGGTAAATCGACCTTCTTACGAGTACTCAGCCAGCAGCTCGATCCAACACGCGGGACCGTCACTTTAGGCCCGGGAGAGCGGCTGTCCGTGTTGAGCCAGGATCACTTCGCTTTCGACCAATATACCGTGATGGATACCGTGCTGATGGGACACTCTACCCTATGGGAAGTGATGAGCGAGAAGAACGCCTTGTACGCGAAACCGGACTTCAGCGATGCCGACGGGATACGTGTATCGGAGTTAGAGGAGAAATTCGCAGAGATGGAGGGCTGGAACGCCGAGAGTGACGCGGCGAACTTGCTGAGTGGACTGGGTATCAAGGAGGATTTGCACTATGCGCTGATGAAGGACTTGAGCGGTAAGCAGAAAGTGCGTGTCCTGTTGGCTCGCGCGTTGTTCGGTCAGCCGGACAACCTCTTGCTCGACGAGCCGACCAACGACCTCGACTTAGAGACCGTGTCCTGGCTGGAAAATTACCTTTCCAACTTCGAGCATACCGTATTGGTCGTGAGCCACGACCGTCACTTCCTTGATTCCGTCTGTACCCATACCGTAGATATAGACTTCAATAAGCTGACCTTGTTCGCCGGTAATTACAGCTATTGGTACGAGTCGAGCCAGTTGGCGCTCCGCCAATTGCAGAACCAGAACAAGAAGGCCGAGGAGAAACGGAAGGAATTGGAGGAATTCATCCGCCGTTTCAGCGCTAACGTGGCGAAATCCAAGCAGACCACCAGCCGCAAGAAGATGTTGGAGAAGCTGAACATCGAGGAGATCAAGCCATCCTCGCGTCGCTATCCGGGTATCTTGTTCACGCCGAATCGCGAGCCGGGCAACCAGATCTTAGAGGTAAAGGGACTGACAAAGAGCATTGACGGGCAAGTATTGTTCCAAGACTTGAACTTCAATGTCGAGAAAGATGACAAGATCGTCTTCATAAGTCACGACCCACGTGCGATGACCGCCCTGTTCCAAATCATAAATGGGGAAGAGAAGGCCGACGCGGGCTCGTACCAATGGGGACAAACGATCACCACCTCGTACCTGCCGCTCGACAACTCCAAATATTTCAATACGGACTTTAACCTCATAGATTGGCTATGCCAGTTCTCGCCGGACACGAACGAAGTCTTCCTTAAAGGCTTCCTCGGACGAATGTTGTTCTCGGGTGAGGAGCTGTTGAAGAAGGTGAGCGTGCTGTCGGGTGGGGAGAAAATGCGTTGCATGATCTCACGTATGATGCTGACCGACGCCAATTGCCTGATATTGGATACCCCGACCAACCATTTGGATCTGGAATCCATCCAGGCGTTCAACAATACGCTGAAGACGTTCAAGGGCAACATTTTGTTCGCGAGCCACGACCATGAGTTCATCCAGACCGTGGCGAACCGGGTGATCGAGCTGACCCCGAACGGGATTATCGACAAGATCATGGATTATGATGATTATATCACGGATCCCGCGATAGCTGAATTACGGGAAAAGTTGTATTCGAAATGAGAAAAAGACTTTTATTCATCCTGACAATCTTTGTCGCATGGCTACCGGTTTTTGTAATCCAAAAACCGGTATTCATGTTTTATCAGCAAGCGTTAGCGAAGGACTATTCGCTAACTGATTACTTGCAAGTAATCGCCCACGGCCTGCTTCTGGATTGCACGGTGGCAGGTTATCTCACGGTGATCCCCCTCCTGCTGACACTTGTCTCCGTATGGATACCGGGCATATGGTTGAGAAAGGCATTGAAAGCGTACAGCCTTATCCTCGCCATACCCATAGCCGCCATATTCGCGGTAGACGCCGCCCTGTATGGATTCTGGGGATTCCGGATAGATGCCACCGTATTTTTCTACCTACGCTCGCCGGCCGAGGCAATGGCAAGCGTACCAACCGGACTGTTCATCGGGCAGACGGCCGTTTTCCTGCTCTATACGGCAGCTATCTACACTTGGTTCTCCTGGATCCTACTACAGACACCGGGCACACCAGCGTCTCCTTCCACGGGAATGGAGCGATTGGGAGAGTCAATCTCGATCCTTTTATTGGGAGGGATCTTATTCATTCCGATACGAGGCGGGGTCACTACCTCTACGGCTAACGTAGGTATGGTCTATTTCAGCGACAACCAATTCTTGAATCACGCGGCTATCAATCCCTGTTTCAGCCTGCTCACCTCGTTGAGCAAGCAGCAGGATTTCGCCTCGCAGTTCGACTTTTTCACGGAAGAAAGGCGCAAAGAGCTGTTCGAGACGTTGGTTCAGCCACAAGTGGAGCATCAAGGCGACTCCATCCGGCAGACGACTGGTCAACTGTTAAAGACGGATCGCCCGAACATCCTGATTATCTTACTGGAGAGCTTCTCGGCAAACGCGATAGAGGCGGTTGGTGGCGAGGCGGGGATCACACCGAACCTGAACCGGCTCAGCAAAGAGGGGATCTTATTCACCAACCTGTACGCGAACTCATTCCGTACCGATCGCGGGCTGGTCTCCGTATTGAACGGCTACTTGGCCCAACCGACGACTTCCATCATGAAATACCCGGCCAAAAGCCAGACGTTGCCCTCCATCGCGCGAAGCCTTACACAAGTGGGGTACACGGCGGATATGCTATACGGCGGTGACATCAATTTCACGAATATGCGAAGCTATTTTTATAGCTCCGGCTACAGCCGGATAACGTCAGATCAAGATTTCCCGCTAAGCAGCCGATTGAGCAAATGGGGCGCCAACGACGATATTACGTTTCAACGGCTCTACGAGGATCTGAGCAGGCGGCCTTCAGACGGCAAGCCTTGGCTGAGTACCTTCCTGACCCTCAGCAGCCATGAACCGTTTGAGGTACCTTACCACCGTTTAGAGGATCCATACCTGAATTCCGTAGCCTTCACGGATAGCTGTATCGGCGACTTTATCGAGAAGTTCAAGCGGCTACCCGCATGGGATAACACGCTGGTGATCCTCGTCTCCGACCACGGGTATCGTTATCCGGGCTCTATCCAGGAGTTTGGTCCCCGGCGCTTTCATATCCCCATGCTCTGGATAGGCGGGGCGATAGCCGCTCCCCGGGAGATCAATACGTACGCGAACCAGACGGACTTGGCGGCGACCTTGCTGAATCAACTCGGGCTCCCGACCGGGGAATTCACGTTCAGCAAGGACATCATGGATCCATCCATGCCGCACTACGCCTTCTATACCTTTCACAACGGGTTCGGATTCATCGACGAGACGGGTATCACCGTCTACGACAACGAGGGGAACAAGCCGCTGCTCGCCGATCCCTCCTCCAACAGCGCCGGGCGGGAAGAGAAAGGCAAGGCCTTGCTACAAACCTTATACGACGATCTCGGGAACCGTTGATCCGCCAACCATAAAAAAAGTCCGGCCCTGATGAGCCGGACTTTTTTGTATCTGACAAGAAAGGATCTTACTTGGCGTAACTTACGGCGCGTGTCTCGCGGATCACCGTGATCTTCACCTGTCCCGGATAAGTCATCTCATCCTGGATCTTCTTGGCGATCTCTGTCGAGAGATTCTCGGTCTCCTTATCATCGATCTTGTCCGCGCCAACGATCACACGCAACTCTCTACCCGCCTGGATAGCGTAAGTCTTGACAACTCCCGGATACGACAACGCCAACTGCTCCAAGTCGTTCAAACGCTTGATATACGCCTCTACGATCTCACGGCGAGCTCCCGGACGAGCGCCCGAGATCGCATCGCACACCTGCACGATCGGGGCCAGCAGCGTCTGCATCTCCACCTCATCGTGGTGAGCGCCAACCGCATTGCAAATATCCGGTTTCTCCTTATATTTCTCACACAATTTCATACCCAATATAGCGTGCGGCAACTCAGGCTCATCATCAGGTACCTTACCGATGTCGTGCAACAGGCCGGCACGTTTCGCCTTTTTCGGGTTCAACCCCAGCTCCGAGGCCATCACGGCACAGAGATTGGCCGTCTCACGGGCATGCTGCAACAGGTTCTGCCCGTACGACGAGCGGTATTTCATCTTACCGATCAGCCGGATCAGCTCAGGATGCAAGCCATGCACGCCAAGGTCGATAGCGGTACGCTTACCGGTCTCCACGACCTCCTCCTCGACCTGTTTCTTGACCTTCGACACGACCTCCTCGATACGCGCCGGGTGGATACGGCCGTCTTGTACCAGCTGATGCAAAGCCAGCCGGGCGATCTCGCGACGTACAGGATCAAAGCCGGAGAGCACGATCGCCTCCGGGGTATCGTCCACCACGATCTCGATGCCCGTAGCGGCCTCCAACGCCCGGATGTTGCGTCCCTCACGCCCGATGATGCGTCCCTTTATCTCGTCCGACTCGATGTGGAACACCGTTATGGAGTTCTCGATGGCGGTCTCGGTAGCGACCCGCTGGATAGACTGTATCACGATTTTCTTCGCCTCCTTGTTGGCGGTCATCTTCGCCTCCTCAAGGATCTCATTGATATAGGAAGCGGCCTCCGTTTTCGCCTCATCCTTCAACGACTCGATCAGGCGCTCCTTGGCCTCGCCCGCCGAAAGCCCGGAGATGGCCTCCAGATGCTCCACCTCCCTCTGGTGCAGCTTATCCAAGTCTTGCTTCTTCTTCTCCACTAAATCCAGCTGCGAGGCTAAGTTTTCCTTCACGGCCTCCATCTCGTTATTCTTGCGCTGGAGCTCTTCCTGGCGCTGGTTCATCGAGATCTCCCGCTGTTTCAATTTCGCCTCTATGGACTGGAGTTTCGAGTTCCTTTGCGAGACTTGCTTCTCCAAGTCGGCTTTCAGATGGAGAAACTTCTCCTTCACCTCCAGCATCTTGTTCTTCTTGATCACCTCAGCTTCCTTTTCCGCTTCCTGAAGCACCGAGTCGTACTTCGATCTCAAAAGGAAACGCATGCCCAGCCATGCAAGTAAGCCTCCCGCGACGAAGGTCACTATTGGTATAACTATATACATTCCCACCATTTAATTAATAATTTAAAATTCGTTATATAAAGATACAAAAAAACACCACCAGCACACGGATCCCGTGTGAAGCGGTGCGGAAAACTTTTCTCTTCTTACAATATGTATCTATTTCCCCAGATATCCTTCCAGCTCAGCCGTGAGCTCCTGTATCTTGTCCGTAAAAGGTTTTGTATCGTTACGCCCCTCCTGCTCAAGATTATTCATCGAGAGCTGGAAAGCGACCATAGCTAACAAATCTCTCGTATCCACCTCGATCGCGAAATGCTGCCTATATCGCAGGATCTTTCTGTTCAATTGATCCGCCGCGGCACGAGCGATCTCCTCGTCCTTTCGCTTGATCGTAAGCGGATATTTCTTTCCGGCTATCGTTATATTTATAAGAAAATCCTCGTCCATCGCCATCTAACCGTTTAAAAGCGCGATGCACTTATCTACTTCCCGCACCAATCTCGACAATCGCGTCCGGGCGTTCTTCATGTCTTCCCCATTAGCGGATACAATCCTCGCCGTCAGCATATTGTCGTACTTGGAATGCAACCCCTCGATCATCTCCTTCGCTTGCCGCAATTCCTCCTCCTTGAGGCTCAAGGCGACCGTAAGCTCGTCAATATTACGTTTTTGCTGATCGCAAAGCGCCATCAAATCACGAACTCTCACCTCGAACACAGCCAGCAATCTCTTATGATCTTCGGTCATTTCATGCCAAATTCTATCACAAAAGTAAGTTTTTGTATTGAATTAACCAAGCCGTACGCCCGATTATTTCACGGGGAACTTTTCATGAAAACCTCTTGGACATCCCGGAAAGTCATCGCAAACAAAAAGGCCGTTCAATAAATCGAACAGCCTCCCTAATACACGTGATTATCTCTCTTATTTACACCAAGGAGACAAACAGCTCACCCTCGACATCCTCGAAGGCCAACTTACCCTCTTTCGCCAACCAACCAAACGCGGCGTATAGATCCTTCTCCGCTCTAATTTTCGTGGCTTTCTTCACGGCTTTAACACTCATTTTACCGCCTTCGTTCAACGCATTCCAAACAAGGCCGGCATTCGTTCCAATTAATTCAATCATTTTATGAAGAAATTTAATTTACACGGGGCAAATTTATAGATTAATTGATTAACACAAAACATTATAGATGTTTTTTAGCATAAAAAGAGGCTTATTTTATTATTTCTCCCTCTATTTCCCGGATTACAGGATAATTTTCGACCGTTTTTCCCGGCAGATCAGCTCTGCCTCCACGTTGTCAGCTGAGACATACCGCCTTAACAGATCCACCGCGTAACGACCTGCCTCCAGCAACCCATCAAGTCCAGAATAGCCGTTCACGATCATCAATAAAGAGGTTGTCTCCAAACCGATCTTAGTCCGTTCCTCATCGCTCGTGGGAGTGCCGATCCCTCCTATCTCATCCCGATAAACCGGCAGCCCAGCGATGTTCAAGTCACCACGTCCGATGCCCCGATACGGCTCCCCTTCGCGGCCAACCCCTAAACAGAGGGTGCTCCCAGCTATCTTATCTGCGTCAAAACCTCCAATGGAATAGCCACTATGGATAGAGACCAGGTTGATCACATCAACCAACGTATCGATCTTATACAAGGGAAGTTCCCGGAAAATCCGCCTGCGCAGCGCCTCTGCCGAGGGACGATAGCGGTTAGGATCCTTTCCTAAGCGCTTATATGCCTGCCGGGTCGCTTGGATAGGCGCCCATTTATTTACATCCTCCAGCCGTCCCGAGGCACGGACAAGCTCCTCTTCCCGCAAGATCTCATGCCACAATCGCTCGTCTGATTCCGTATTTCTCACCTGGCAGGCCACCGCCAGCACATGAAGTGACGGACAAGCCTCCAATATCTCTGTCGAAAGTTCGATTGAAATCATCTTTTTATCTCTCTATTTCACAAAGCCTTTTTCCTCCAAACCGATGCCACTTAAGATACGTCCGCTCCGGATACCTAACCTACGGGCGGAAAAATAGGTCGTATGACACGTATAAGTACAAATCCCAGCCAGCTCGATTCGCCTTGGCGAAAGCCCAGCTTCCAGCAGTTGCCATCTGTTGGCCTCCCAAAGATCGATATGCGCCTTCCCGCTTGCCGGATTTCTCCGTAAAATCCGATCCATTGGCATCCCCGCATTAAAGAATGCCTCCACGACCTCTTCTCCTACCTCAAAAGCATCCGGACCGATCGACGGGCCTATTCCAGCCACCATACAAGCTGGATCACAGCCATACGCCTCTATCATCCGAAGAACTGTTTTCCGGGCGATCCCCGACACCGTACCACGCCAACCCGCATGGACTGCCGCCACCGCCTTCCGATCCGGGGCATATAACAGCACCGGGACACAGTCAGCTGTCGCTACCGCCACGCAGACACCCGGAAGATCGGTCATTAAAGCATCCACTCCGTCAAGACGAGCCTTACGCCCCGCCTCATTAAAACCCAAGAAAGCGGCATCGATCTTCTCGATCCGATCCTTATGCACCTGCCGAGGCATAAAAAGCAAATCCGCGTCAAACCCAACGGTATCAGCCAGCAGCTCTATATTCCTCCGGATCGCGGCGGGATCATCATCCGTATAAAGCCCCGGATTCATAGAGGCGAACGATCCTTCGCTCACCCCTCCCCGGCGGGTTGTCGAGAAATGAAAAATGTCACGGTATTCCTCCCAACCAGAGAACCGTGACACCTTCACACATCCGTGTTTATCGACCGGTATCATCCTCCTCGTCGTCCCAATACTCCTCGTATTCCTCATCCGGATCCTCCTCGTCGTCAACGGGGAAAACAAAATCCTCGTCATCATCAAATGCCAGACCACTCACGTCAATATTCTTATGCACGATCCTCTCTACCTCATGGAAGTTCTCTTGATTCAGCTCCCGCCAGAGCAGATCTTTCAGAGCCACGATGCCCAAGCCCGTGATTGACGAGATAAAGACGTGGGGAATGCCTTCCGGCAGCTCTTGCTCCAAGGCCTCCATCAATTCCTCGTCCAGCATATCACTCTTCGTTATCGCCAGAACCCGGCGCTTATCCAGCAACTCAGGATTATACTGCACCAGCTCATTATTCAAGATCTCATACTCTTTCCGTATGTCGTCCGCATCAGCGGGCACCATGAACAACAGCAACGAATTCCGCTCGATATGGCGGAGGAAACGCAAGCCAAGCCCTTTTCCCTCGCTCGCCCCTTCGATAATACCGGGAATGTCCGCCATCACGAACGACCGATTATCACGGTAGCTCACGATACCCAAGTTCGGCTCAAGGGTCGTAAACGGGTAATTAGCGATCTTCGGCTTAGCCGCCGAGACCACTGAGAGCAAAGTGGATTTACCCGCGTTCGGGAAGCCAACCAGACCTACATCGGCAAGCAACTTCAGCTGCAAGATCACCATACGTTCCTGAGCAGGCTCACCCGGCTGCGCATAGCGCGGGGCTTGGTTGGTGGATGTCTTGAAGTTGAAGTTACCCAATCCGCCACGTCCCCCTTTCAGAAGCATGACTTGCTGCCCATCCTCGGTCACGTCGCAGATGAACTCTCCCGTCTCCGCATCGTAAACCACCGTGCCACAAGGCACCTCGATCACCCGATCCTCCCCGTCTTTCCCGGAACTGCGTTTGGCACTTCCGTTCCCGCCGTTGGTCGCCATGATATGCCGTTCATACTTCAGGTGGAGAAGTGTCCAATAGTTCCGGTTCCCCCGGAGATAGATATGTCCACCTCTTCCGCCGTCGCCCCCATCCGGACCACCTTTCGGGATATATTTCTCGCGACGGAAATGAGCGGATCCTCGCCCTCCTTTACCGGAGCGGCAATAGATCTTCACGTAATCTACAAAATTCGATTCAGCCAAGAGTAATCAGTTTTGAATGGTGAATGTAGTCATTTAATCCGAGAAAGGCTGTGTCAAAAGTGATTTTTTTGATACAGCCTCCCTTATCATGCAGAGACACAGGCGAGATAGGGGTTCCCCATACAGGCAAACACCGCTTCCCCCCCATGATAGCTCCTCTCTACGGTATCAAAGCGCGTTGATCGCCTCCTTGATCCGGCCAAAGATCTCCTCGATCGTACCCATACCCTGGATAGCCACGTGCTTACCCTCGCCGATATAATAATCAGCCAGCGGGGCGGTCTGGGTATGATATACCTCCAGGCGCGACTTGATCGTCTCCAAGTTATCATCCGAGCGGCCCGACACCTTGCCACGCTCCAGCAGGCGCTTGATCAACTCATCCTCGTCCACTTGCAAGTTCAGCATAACGGACACATCCGTGCCGCGCTCGTTCAACATCTTCTTCAGAGCCTTCGCCTGCGGGATCGTACGGGGGAAACCATCGAAGATCACCCCTTTCGCCGGCTTCTTGCTATCCAGCACATTCGCCAGCATATTGACGATCAACTCGTCCGGCACCAACTGGCCCTTCTCGATATAGTCTTTCGCGATCTTGCCCAGCTCAGTCTCCGCTTTCATCTCGCCGCGCAACACATCGCCGGTGGAGATGTGATCCAAGCCATATTCCTTGATGATCAACTCACTTTGTGTCCCTTTTCCAGACCCCGGGGCACCAAAAATAACTACGTTCAACATATCCTTTCTCGTTTTTTCAGACAGGGAAATCACCTTTCCCCATACCTTATTAATATATTATTAGATTAAATCTCGTCTCACCCCTCGACCACCTTGTAAATATCGCGGAAAGAGCGACCCTGCTCATCAAAGTCGAGTCCATGTCCCACGATAAAATCCGCCGGGATCCGCAAGCCTACGTAATCCGGCTTCAGGTCGCACTTCAGGGAATCCGGCTTGAACAGCATCGTGGCGAGCCGAACGTCGGCGGCACCCTCCGCCCTGAATTTCTCCATCACGCGGCTCATCGTGAAGCCCGTATCGATAATATCCTCCAAGAGGATCACCATACGTCCACGCAGATCGGCCTGCACAGGCATGATCTCTCGCAACACCCCTGTACTGCTCGTGCCGCTATACGAGGAATAACGGGCGAAAGTAAGCTCATAAGGAGCGTCGAGAGCCCGCATCAGCTCCGCCACGAACATGAACGCCCCGTTGAGCACTCCCACGAACAAAGGGTTCCGTCCCTCCACGTCCGCCTTGATCCGCACCGCCATCGCCCGGATGGCCTCCTGTATTTCCGAGTCGGGGATAAACAGCTCGAAATCTTTGTCCTTTAGACGAATCCTGTCCATTCTACATCTGTTGGTTTTCGAAGGGACAAATGTACAACTTTTTCGGCGACGCGCAAAAAAGTGTGTCACATCCGAAAGATTGTTCTACTTTTGTATAGAAGAATAAAAACATGAGCGACTAAACAAAATAAATCCATAAACAATCATGATTAAGGTATTCCCCACAAACCAAGTGAAAGAATTGGATCAATACACGATCCTGCAAGAGCCCATCCGTTCGATCGACTTGGTGGAGCGCGCCGCCACCCAATTCGTGCACGAGTTCCGCCGGCGCTATTCCTCCAAGCAGAAACGCATCTTGATCTTCGCGGGGCAGGGAAACAACGGCGCTGACGCGCTCGCCATAGCCCGGCTGCTGGCTGAGGAGTCGTATCGGGTGGAGACCTACCTCCTCAACCCTACGGAACATCTCTCGCCCGAGTGCGAGGAGAACAAGCGCCGCTTGCTCGATGTCGATCGGGTGGAGTTCACGGAGGTGGCGAGGGGCGAGTTCGACCTGCCGGAACTGACGGACCGCGACGTGGTGATCGACGGGATGTTCGGCTCCGGATTGAACCGTCCGCTCACGGGAGGCTTCGCCGGGATAGTGAAATACATTAACCAATCCGAGGCGGAGGTGGTAGCTATCGACATCCCTTCCGGACTGTTCGGAGAGGACAACCGCCACAACGATCCGGAGGCGATCATCCAAGCTGACCTCACCCTTACGTTCGGCTTCCCAAAATTAGCGTTCTTGTTCCCTGAGAACGAGCCTTATGTGGGCGAGTGGCATACGCTCGACATCGAGCTGCACCCGGATGCCATCGAGCGTACCGAGACTCCCTTCGCTATGGTGACGGAGGAGGATATATGCTACTCCTTGAGACCGCGCGACCGGTTCGCGCATAAAGGCACTTTCGGGCACGCCTTGCTGATCGCAGGCAGCAAAGGGAAATTGGGCGCCGGTATATTGGCGGCCCGGGCTTGCTTGCGAAGCGGAGTGGGACTGCTCACGGTACATACACCAGCCCGTGGTGAATCCGTGTTCCAGACCGCGCTGCCGGAGGCAATGCTGAGCTTAGATACGAACACGGATTATTTCTCCGCTGTCCCAGCTATCAGTGGATATGCCGCCATAGGCATGGGCCCGGGTATCGGGCAGCATTTAGATACGGCCGCAGCGATCGAGCGGGTATTGCAATCCAGCGCGAAGCCGGTCGTGATCGACGCGGACGCGATCAATATCCTCGCCTCCAACAAGGAGATGGTGAATAAGATCCCGCCCCGCAGCATCCTGACCCCTCACCCGAAGGAGTTCGACCGGATAGCGGGTGAGAGCACAAACTCGTACGACCGATTGCTGAAAGCGCAGGCATTCGCGGCGGAGCATAAGCTATGTGTCGTATTAAAGGGGGCTTACACAGCGGTATGTACCTCTTCGGGTAACGTCTATTTCAACAGCTGCGGCAATCCGGGCATGGCTACGGCAGGCAGTGGCGACGTGCTGACAGGGATCATTCTCGGCCTGTTGGCGCAGGGATATGCCCCGGAGACAGCGGCTGTGGCAGGGGTGTTCCTCCACGGCACGGCAGGGGATCTGGCCGCGGCTGCCCATTCGGAAGAGGGAATGATCGCCAGCGACATCACGGAGATGCTGGGCACGGCGTTCAAACAGCTCAAGTAAGGGCGGTTTCCGCATAAAAGCGAATCCCCGTTCGCCGCAAGTTGCCGTTTGCGATGAACGGGGATTTTTATGATTCTACATAGTTTTAATCTACAAATCAAAAGACTTGAGAAAGTACAGCAAAATCTGTTTTACAAACTACCGGAATGTTTTGTGAACGACCGGATTTAGAGAAACAAAAGCGGCAATTTGCATAAGAAACGCAGATTGCCGCTATAGTTCCTGCAGATTCGATTTAGAGCGGAACTGATACTGTATGGGTGCTACAAGATGGTCTTGACTGCCGCATACGCGGCTTTTCTCTTTATAATTACAGCGGCCCGGTATGCGTATTGTCGTACCGCGTGCCGTTCACCGTGGCACCGCTGCCGATGGTAATAGTACCTTCCACGCTACCCAAATTGCTACAGCCGATGTAATGGTCGTTAAAACTTCCTTTCGCTACGGTTATCACCGTGCTGCTGCCTGTGATGGTAATGTTTTTACAATTACCACTACCGCCACCTCCGATGCCGGCACTCCACCAACTGGGTTGTCCGATGGTGATGGTGCCTCCTGCGATTGTAATGTTGCCACTGGTCTTATCGTATAATCCTCCGATACCGGCACCACTATCATAACCCGACGATTCATCTATGTCATTGACAATGATTGTACCGCCGTTGATAATGAGGTTGGCGTTTTCCGTCACGCCTATGCCGGCACCGTACAGTTGATTTGCTCCTCCTCCGGTTCTGTTGATGGCGAGTGACGCACCGCTTTTCGCATCGATAGTGAGTGTACCGCTTTCTACGTAGATGCCTGTGCCGCTTTCGAAATTCCATGCTACACTGGTTGCCGTTAGCGTGTTGCTGCCCGCCAGTGTCAAGGAGGCATCTCCTTGACAGAGGATGGGTGACAGTCCTGTGTAGGACAGTGCCGCATCTTGCAGCGTGACATCGGCACCGGCTTGCAGAATGATTTGCAGGTTGTCGTTCTTACCGGTAATGACAGCCTCTCCGCTAACAGTGAGCGTTGTGCCTTCGCAGGTGCCAAGGTCTATTGGTGCTTGCTCTACGCCGATGGTTATCGTATGTACCTGCCCGGCATTAATGGTCACTCTGTCATCCAGTGTTACCCGGACGGGGTCACCCTCCGCCTTTGCCACTTCGAAGGTATTGGCTGGTTCTAACCAGCCGGGGCGTAGGCTGGCTTCCCAACATCGTTGGCCATTGTAGGTGGCTTCCATCATAGGGACGTAAATAGGGTCGCCACCCGTAGCTGCTCCTAATGTGCCGTGGTCATTGATACTCCGCAAAGAACTCCGCACGGTGACCGCTTGTACTTCATTCGCCTTGTCGCCTTCCAGCACTACCCGCACCTTGGCGAGCTGGTGAGCAAAGGTAAGGTTAGCGGGGGTATCGTAATTGGCTTCGACGCCATCTGCTTTCAGCAAGTAGGTCAGTCCTTTTACATTTTGCTGTGTGAAGTCTATTTCTTCCTCTACGGGATACCAAGCCGTGACGGTGGCAGGTTGTTTGTCTTTCCAATAGAGAGGAGTTTCGGAAGTCCATGTATTGCCATTGTAGGTATAGGTAGCGGTTTCACCATTGAGACTGACACCAATGGCATCGCCTGCTTTGAACTCGCTGCTCATCCCGTCCGTGCTTTCGGCAACCCGCGTCCACGGCTGTTCGCTCACCTCTGCCGTGAGGCTGACGCTGCCTATCTGCAAGGGATATTCGCCTTCGGGCAAAGCTGTGCTGTTCTCTGCCAGTTCGTCTTGCGAACAGGCGGAGAGCAGCAGTGCCGCCACGAGGTATATTGTTGAAAATAATCTGTATTTCTTCATCTTATCTATCATTTATTCGTTCTATGCTTCTCAGGGCAGGGCTATGGATCCTTCGCCTCCTGTGCCAGTATTCCACTTGGGACTTTCCGATACCTGCACGTCAAGGCCGTAGTGGAAGATGGTGATGTCGCAGGTGTAGACATGGCCGGGCTTCCACTCGGCATCTTTCTGCAATGTGTAGTAGAACGGGCCGTAGACGGTAGTGCCTTTCTTGGCGGTGAAGGCCAGCAGCCGTGTGCCCGCCGTCACATTCTGCGGAATGACGAGGGCCTCGTAGGTGGCGAAATAGCCTGTCGCCGGAGTACTGGCGAGGTGAGGGCTGATGCTGCCTTTGGTGGCGCCAGTCGTCCATGTGCCGAGCCAACGCCCGTCACCGTCCGCCGATGCCGGGAGGGTGAACGTGCCGTCCATCGTGAGGATGTCACCCTCGCCGATGGTCAGGTAGATGTCGCCCGGCGTGACACCAATGCTTTCGGGCAGGCCGTCTCTCTTGATGTTCACCACCACCTTGGCGGTCTGGTGGTAGAAGGTGAGGGCAGGAGTTTGGGCGAAGCCCACGGTCTTGGATTCACTGCAAAGCAAGTCTCCCGACTGATAGTCCTCATCGCTGCTCTGGTCTTCCTCCACACTCCAAGTCAAGCCGTTGTTTTCCACCGTGATATTCGGGTAAAGGCCCTGCACGGTGATGGGACCTTGTTTTGTCCAATAGTAGTTGCCGGAAAGTTTGCCTTCTCCGTCCGTCTTGTATTCGTACCACTCCGTGCCGTCCCCGTCGGTTACTTGCAGGGCTATCGTCTCATCTCCGTTCCACCGGTTGTCCACGGTGGCGCGGGTGTCGGCGCTGCCCTCTATGGCGGCGGTCAGCGTCAGCGGCTGCGTGCCGTCGGGCAGCGTTCCCGCATCGTCCTGCGTGCAGGCGGTGGCCGCAAGGAGCAGGGCGAGTGCCGGGAAGGTATATAATGTATGCCGTTTCATATCGTCCTGTTTTCGGGTTTACTGTTTATACAACGTGAGCGGAACATCCCCGCTGCCGGTCGCATACTGCCAGCCTGTACCTGCGCCGGTCAATACCGAGTTCATGTGGTCCATGGCTTCAGCCCAAGTAGTTCTGCCGCTCACCTTCAAGGCATCGCTGGCACTGTAGCCGGTCATATCATATCCGATACCCGTGTCTCCGGTCACTGTACCGTCCCAGTAGCAGGCGTTGAGGATGCCGGAAACATAGTCGTCCTTGTAATTCCGTCCCGCTACGCCGCCAGTGGTTCCTGAGGCTCCGTTGACGCTGCCCGTGGCATGATAGCAGGCGGTGATATAAGCATTGTTTTGTCCCGCTATGCCGCCGACAAAGGCCCTGCCTTCCACCGTGGCGGAGGAGTGGCAGTCGGTGATGGTGCCTACATAATTCCATCCCACTATGCCGCCGACAAAGCTATTGTCTGACGAACCTGCCACTTTGCCCGATACCGAGCAATTCTCGATGGTGCCCCTATTCTCTCCCGCTATGGCACCTACATTGGATCCGGCTGTTATGTCCACATCGTCCAGCGTTAAGTTCTTCACCGTGCCTCCTTTGGCGATGGAGGCGAACAGTCCTACGTTGCTCTCTGACGATTGGTTGATAGTCAGCCCCGTGATGGTCTTTCCGCCGCCGTCAAAGGTGCCTGAATAACCTTGTATCGGTGTCCACTCTGTGCCCGTGAGGTCGATGTCAGCGGTAAGGATGATGTTGAGTACCGGGTCGCTCTGCACAGTTTCTGCCCATTCCTTTAGGCCGTTAGCGGTATAGACTGCATAGCTGCCGTCGTCCTGTATAAAATAGCCCAAATCCTCTGCCGTGCCTTCTTCACGGCCGCCGTCAGCCCATTCACCGATGGTGCAGCCTGCCAGCGTCAGGCCGGTGGCGTTCACATTGATGGTGTAGATATAGCGGCTATTGGCTGTCAGCACCACATCGCTCTGCGGACGGAAGTAGAAGGTGCCGCCGTTCAAGTCCACTTGGATGAAAGGCTCGCCTGCCGCAACGGTCTGCGGGGCGGCCAGTGCCTCGTAACTGGTTCTGCTTGCGTTGTAGGTCTTGATGACAGTCGGATTTTCATTATCGGCTGACAGGCTCGTCAGGCTCACCGTGGCACCATCCACGCTCGTGATGCCTGTGCCGGGCTTCAGGTTGATTGTCACCCGCGCCGTGCGGTGGCTGAACTCCAAAGTCGGGTTGTCAAACTGCACGGTCTGATCGATGGCAGCGATGAAGTCGCTGGCTGCAAAGGCTTTCTGTGTGCTTTGGTCTTGTTTCACCACCACGGAGGGCATGGTTGTCAGGAGATTGTCCCCGTCATCTTTGCAGGGCCACCATGCGCTGACAGTGATGTCCTTGCGGCTCGTCCACCAGAACGGGTCGTTCTCGCGTGAGAGCGTGGCGGTCTTCTTCTCGGGGTCAGTGGTTGTCACGCTGTACTCCTTCACAATGCCGCCCACACTGAGGGCTACGGTCGTGACTCCGTCCCAGTTGCCGTCCACCGTGGCACGGGTGGATGCCGGGGTTGCCACGGCCTGCAGGCCGGTGGCGTTGATAATCAAAGGGTATTCCCCTTCGGGCAGACGGGTGTCATCCGCCAGTTCGTCCTGCGTGCAGGCGGTCGCTGCGAGAAGCAGCACCGCCACTGCCGGTATCAGGTATAATGTATGTCTGATGTTCATATTCCTTATCGTTTATCGGTTCGTATCTGACTACAGGTCAGCACCCACTTCTCCGAGGTCTATTTCGTTCCACGCCGCAATCGTGGCTTGGCTGACTTCAATGCCTCTATTGCGTACCTTGACGGTATAGGTATAGTTGTTGCCTGCCTGCAGTGCGCCCTCGGGGATGTTGAGTGTGGCTTTATATCTCTCGCCGTTGTATTTCACATACAATGGCAGGGCTGTCACTGTCTGCGGGAAGAGGATGACCGACGAGGTGAGCTGGCTGCCTATCGGCATATCAAGATTGGCTGCCTGTGCACCATCATCTGTCTTGGCTATGCCGGTAGTGGTGTCGAAACTGCCCGTCAGCACCAGTCCGGAGAGCATGTAACTTTCAGGCTGAATAGCAGAGAAGCTTACGCCATCGCCTGCCACGAAAGTGAGGGTAATCTGGCTCATGCAGTGGTGGAAAGAACAGTCCTTGCCGCCTGCCTTGGTGCCGTCGGTGAAGTTCACCGTAGGATTGTGCGTGCTGGCTGTGGCTCCGGTGGCATAGAGGAAGTCTATCTTCGGCTGGTTCTTTTGCGCCTCGTCGTCAGTGGTGGCCTTCAGCGTCTTGCCGTTCTCGTCGTATGGATAGTAGGCACGAAAGACAACATCTTTGGTCGTGTGGAAGTAGATAGGCTCGCCGTCTTCCTTGAACGTCCCGCCGTTCATGATGTAGGGCACGTTGTCATACTGGGTGCCGATGCCGGTAAGACCGATGCGGTCGTTTTCATTCCATGTGGTGCCGCTGGCGCGGGTGGCCACCGCATTGGAAATTTCGGCGTTGATGCGTGCCGCTACGGGACCGTTGTCCATCACTTCGTTGTCGTTGGTGCAGGCTGCCAGGCTGAGGGCAAGCGCTGCGAATGCAAATAACTTAGTGTTAATCATATCTTTTTTAATTTATTATTTCTCTTTTCTGCGTGTATTCCTGTTGTCTTTCCGTCATGCCTTACAGGTCGGCATTCACATCGCCGCCGTCAATCTTCTCCCAACCGGTGATGCCGGCTTCCACTCCGGCCTCCGTCGGGGTATGCAATTCGCCCGTCAATGTGACAGTCTCCATACCGAGGTTGAAACCAGCAAGCTGTTCGGTCAAGTCGCTCTCAATGGTGATGTCCTGCGGATTTCCATTCAGGAAAGAAAGCCGCAAGGTTAATGTCTGCCTGTCGCCCATGATGCCCAACAGTCGCAGGTCTGCCGACACCTTGTCACCGCTTCGGGTGAACACGGGGGCGGTGCTGACTGCTTCGCCATAAAGCGTTTCATTCCGCAAATCGTAAGCCCCCGCCACGCCGGAGAGTGTGCCCATAATGGCTGTGATGCGCTCCGGGTCGCCCTCGGTCACGGTCAGTTCCAAGCGGAGGTCGCGCGTCCGCCGCGTCACGGACAAATCCAGATGGAGCGTGTCGTCCGCCACCACGGTTACGGTCTTTGTCCCTGAATAAAGCGTTTCGGGCAACGGGTTAATCAGGTCGGTCAAGGCACGGGTGCCGTCTACGCGCTCCACGTAGGCGATGCCGTCCGTCACGGTGAAGCCTTCGGGGGTGTTATACACCAGCACCGTGTGTTCGCCCGGTGTCAGGGGATTGGAGGCGTTGTCGCCCTCGTCCAACGGCTTGCCGTCCACTTCCACGGTGTAGTCACCCTCTTCCGCGCCTTGCGGATAGTCCACCGATACGGAGATTACGCCCTTGTCGGGATGCGGCGTGCGATACTCATCCTTAGAACAGGAGACCGGCAGCAGAATGAGCACGGCTGCCAAAATCAAATAGAATTTACGAATAACTTTTTCCATACGTCAATTATTTCTAAGTAACAGACCCTCCTTCAAGCGATCGCCCCTGTTACCCAGCTCAGGCAACCTGTCGTATCTGATATTGAGGTATCGACCAGCATAGCGCACGATAGCAACGGCAAGACACAGCACAAGAAGGGCAAGCAAAAGCCCGCCGCGACCTGTGCCGATAGCCGTCGTGCCGATGTCAGAGACGGATATGAGCATGGCGGTAAGGGTTAAAAGTGAATAAAAAGAGGGGAATCGTGCCTTGCGTAAAGAAGAAAAGAGAACGCAAGACATTGCTTTCCAGAAAGTTTTTCTTATTAACGTGTGAAGCGACTTTGTGTGTGTGCGTGTTTGTTAGAGTGTGATTGATTGAGTGTCTTTAAACAAAAACAAAACATAAGAAAATTTAAAGATATATTTAAAAAACTATTAAAAAACAATAAGATAAAACCCGAAACCC
>CASFNG010000016.1 GCA_949296075.1 uncultured Parabacteroides sp.
AACGTCTAAATCCGTCGTTTCAAGATCAATTCAGAACCAGTGTAGGGTCTATTTTAAGTGTTTAGTTCTCATATAGTTAATTTTAAATTTAGATTATGGAAACAACCTTATGGACAAATCATTATTCCTGACGTAGCTCGGATGAATGACCAATGTGATTAGCCAGCGGGCTACATCTGAAAATAAAAGGAACTGTCAGGCCAAGTCTTTTTTCACCTTCTTCCCGAGGGGTATCCCTTTGTAGATAGGTGTGATCGTGATCGCTCTCTTGTCGCGAGGGAGTGGCATCGCGTATTCGCTCGATCCGGGAGAAAATCGAGGAAAAAGAGGGCCCCGGTACTCTGCCCTTCTACATGAAGCATGAATCTTTCTTCCCGCCTGTCGTGCGTGGGTAGGCGAGGAGCGTATATCTAACCTTTTATCAATACAAACAAATGAAAGATAGTTTGAGAGAAAGGCCATCCTGGCCTAAGATGAACAAGAGATCAGCGATCCTGGCGATCTCTGCGATCTCGCTATGCACGGCCCTGAGCCCCGCTATGGCGAGCGACGTGTTCCCTGCCTCAAGGACGGATCTGCCGGAGGTGGGTCTCGCTAACCAGCAGAGCAGGAAGCAAGTGACGGGTGTCGTGAAAGACGACTTAGGTACCCCGGTCATCGGCGCGAACGTGATCGAGAAGGGGACGACCAACGGTACCATTACCGACGTGGACGGACGTTTCACCTTGGAGGTGGCGGCGGGCGCCTCGCTGGAGGTCTCCTACATCGGCTACATGACGCAGACGGTGGAGGTCGGCAACCAGAGCGAGCTGACGATCGGTCTCCGCGAGGATACCCAGCGGCTCGATGAGGTGGTGGTAGTCGGTTATGGTACGCAGACCAAGCGCGAGATCACCGGATCCGTCACCAACGTGACCGCCGAGGACTTCAACCAGGGCTTGACCCGTAACGCCGCCGACCTGTTGCAAGGTAAGGTGGCCGGTCTGAACATCACCTCCGGCACGGGCGACGTGACATCCGACGCCACGATCCAGTTGAGAGGTCTTTCCACCTTGCAGGGCGACACGGGGCCGCTGATTGTCGTGGATAACGTGCCGGGCATGGATATGTCGTCTGTCAATCCGCAGGATATTGAGTCTATCTCCGTCTTGAAGGATGCCTCCTCGGCAGCCATCTACGGATCCCGAGCGGCGAGCGGTGTCATCCTGATCACGACGAAGCGGGGCTATGCGAGCAAGCCGACCGTCAATTATACGGGCGCGTTCGGTATCTCCACGATGGCAAACAAGCCGGATCTGCTGACCGCCGACGAGTGGCGCCACTATACCTCCACCACGGAGGGTAAGGATGGCTCCGCCTTCGACCGGGGCGCGAACACCGATTGGTTCGACGAGATCACCCGTATCGGCTTCCAGCAGGATCATAGCGTCTCCCTCTCGGGTGGCGGCGCACACCACAACTACCGGGGATCCGTATCGTACATGAAGCGCGACGGTATCGCCCGTGATAACGCGATGGAGCGTTACAACGCCCGTTTCTCCTTCACGCAGCGAGCCTTGAACGATCGCCTGAAGATTAACTTGAGCGGTGTGGCGACGGTGACTAACAATGATGTGGCCAACGCCGCCAACTTCCTGTTGGCCTACAATATGATCCCGGTCTATCCGGTGAAGAACGAGGATGGCACGTGGTTCGATACCCGCGAGTACGATCAGGGTAACCCGGTGCGCAACCAGGATGAGAACACGCATACCAACAAGATCAACAACTTCTACGGGGCGGCCGACATTACCTATTCGATCATCCCGGGTCTCGACATTCGCGCCTTGTTAGCGAAGAACCGGATCACCGAGAACGAGAGCTCGTATGCCAGCATCGAGTCGCAGGCGGGCTATAACGACGGTGGACGGGCCGAGCGCTGGAGCCGCCTCCGCGACAAGGACATCATGGAGTGGAACGCCACGTATAACAAGGAGATCAATGACCATAAGATCAACGCCCTGCTCGGTTACTCCTGGGAGGAGGAGACTTATGAGGAGGCTTATATCCGGACCCGTGGATTCGTCACGGACATCTTGGGAGCGAACGACCTTGCCTCCGGGCAGAACCTCAACGTGGGCGACGCGACTTCCGAGAAGTGGGAAAGCCGCCTGATCTCCATGTACGCGAGGGTGAATTATAGTTTCGCTGAGAAGTATATGTTGACGGCTACCGTCCGCCGGGATGGATCCTCCAAGTTTGGAGCGAACAATAAGTGGGGTACTTTCCCCTCTGTATCCTTGGGATGGAACATCTCACAGGAATCGTTCATGCAGAGCGCTAAATGGCTGAACGACTTGAAGCTGAGTGTCGGCTATGGTATCACGGGTAACCAGACCGGTCTGGATCCCTACACGACCTTGGAGCTTTACGGCGCTAACGAGGTCTATTATGACAACGGCTCATGGAAGACGGCCTACAAGATCAGCCAGAACGCCAACCCCGACCTGAAGTGGGAGCAGACGGCCATGCTGAACGTCGGTCTCGACTTCTCCGTATTGGATCATCGCTTGGGCGGACGTATCGAGTGGTACAACAAGAAGACCACGGATATGCTCTATACCTATCCGGTGGCTACGCCGCCTTACTTGTATGACCAGATGATGGCGAACGTGGGTGATATGCGGAACCGTGGTATCGAGGTCACCTTGAACGCTGAGCCGATCCGTACGAAGGATTTCAGCTGGAACATTAACCTGAACTTCGCCCATAATGACAACGAGCTGATTAAGTTGTCGAACGAGGAGTTCGAGCAGGATTACATCTTGGTCGGCAGCTTCTGGTTCCGTGGCGCTGACTCAAGTACCACGCATATCCTGCAAGAGGGACGGCCTGTCGGACAGTTCTACGGCTTGTTGTGCAGCGGGCTTGATGAGAATGGGCATTACATCATGAACGACAAGAACGGGGATGGTGAGATCTCTACCCCTACGGATTGTGAGTATATAGGATCCGCGCAGCCGAAGCTGACCTACGGTATCACCAACTCGTTCCGCTATAAGAACTGGGATCTCTCCTTCTTCTTGCGCGGTGTGATAGGCAACGATATTCTGAACGGTCCGCGTCTGGCGTTCGCTCAGGCGGGCTTCCTCCCGGGTACCAACGCGTTGAACGATCCGCTGACCTATACGTTGAAGGAGACGCCGAGATACTCAAGTTACTACTTAGAGAAGGGATCCTTCATGCGGTTGGACAACCTGACCTTGGGGTATACCTTCAAGAACGCGCTCAACGGGCTTCGCGTTTACTTCACGGGGCAGAACCTCTTCGTGATCACCGGTTATAACGGTTTGGATCCTGAGGTGAACATGAGCGGACTTGATCCGGGTGTCGAGGCGCGTGAGTTCTATCCGAAAGCACGTACGTACTCTATTGGCTTGAGCTTGAATTTCTAATACATAAACGATTTATAACCATGAAAAAAAGCATTCGAAATATAATAGGTGTCTTCTCGACCACCGTCCTGCTCTCCTCCTGTATGGATCTGGACGAGACGGTTTACGATAAGCTGCCGACCGATTCGTTCGGAACGACCGAGGAACAGCTCGACGCGATTGTCGGTCCGGCGTATCAATCTTTGAAGAATATGTTGGCTTACGACGGCCCTTGGGGTGCCGCGGAGATGACTTCCGATATCTTGATCGCACCGACCCGTTACGGTGGCGACTGGTGGGATGGCGGACAGTACATGGAACAATGTATGCATACCTGGCGTGCCGACTCATGGTCGGTGGAGAACTGCTGGTCGTATTGCAACTCGGGGCTGACGACGGTCAACTCCGTTTATAAGATCATTGAGGGCAATGGGGCGGCCAGCGAGGAGCTGAAGACCCGTTACCTCTCCGAGCTGCGCGGTCTGCGTGCCTTCTGGTATTATGTGCTGATCGACATCTTCGGCAACGTGCCCTTGGTGACGGACTATGAGGATACCTCTTTGCCGACCCAGAGCAGCCGGGCGGAGATCTACCAGTTCGTGGTGAACGAGCTGAACGAGATTATCCCGAACTTGCGCTCGGACGTCTCGGGCGAGAGCTATGGGAAGTTCACGCAAGGGGCGGCGCGTATGTTGCTGGCCAAGATGTACCTGAACGCCGAGGAGTGGATCGGGCAGGCCAACTGGCAGGGCGTCGTGGAGCAATGCGACGAGATCATGAAGTTAGGTTATATCCTGGAGCCGAACTGGAAGACCAACTTCCAGGTGCACAACGAATCGTCGATGGAGACGATCCTGCCGATCTGCTACCGGGCCACCGATGGCGTGGGCAACACGATCCATCTCTGGACGTTGCACTACTCCGACCCGATCGCCTTGGGTTTCACCGGCGGTATGTGGAACGGTATCAACGCGCAGCCTGATTTCGTGCGTACCTTTGACGAGGAGGATCCGCGCTACGAGGGCTCCTTCCTGATCGGCCCGATGATCGACCCGAGCACGGGTGAGGTCTTGAAGACGACGATCGGCCGCGACCTGATCCATACGATCGATCTGAACATCATCCCCGGGACGGAGAAGACCGACCACGACGGCAACTTGACCGGTTGGGGCGAGGTGCATCAGGAGGAAGGTGCCCGCATCAACAAGTGGGAGTACGAGAAGGGTATGGCGAACACCAATATGGAGAACGACATCGCGATCTTCCGTCTGGCTGACGTTTATCTGATGAAGGCGGAGGCTTTGCTCCGCATGGGCTCTGATGTGGGTGAGGCGACCCGCTTGGTGAATGCGATCCGCGAGCGGGCCTATGGCGACTCGAACCATAATTACGCCACTGTCACGCTCGATGACATCTATCGGGAGCGGGGGTATGAGCTGGCCTTCGAGTTCGTGCGCCGGCAGGACATGATCCGTTTCGGCACGTACCTGCAACCGCACTACATGAAACCGCTGGAAACGCCGGAATATCGAAAAATTTTCCCGATTCCGTTGACGGCTTGGCAAACAAATCCTAACTTAGTGCAGAATCCGGGATACCCCGCTTTTTAACGAATAACGGCTCACTTTTTAATATTTGAGATATGAGAGAACAGAAAACGAACCCGGCGGGAATCAGCCGCCGGGAATTCTTAGGGATGGCTGCCACGGGGGCGGCCGCCTTCACGATCCTGCCGAGTTTCACGGTGGCGGGACTGGGGCACGTGGCTCCGAGCGATAAGCTGTATATCGCCAAGATCGGTTGTGGAGGTATGGGTGCCGCTGACTTGGCGAGCCTGATGAACACGCCGCACAAGAACGCGGCGATCTCTTGCCTTTGCGACGTGGACGACCGCCAGTCGGCGGATGCCCGCAAGACTTACCCGAAGGCGAAGTATTATAACGATTTCCGGGAGATGTACGACAAGGAGGCGAAGAACTTCGACGCGGTCTGCATCTCTACGCCGGATCATAACCACGCTATCCAGGCGTTGGGGGCGATGCGGATGGGCAAGCACGTCTATCTGCAAAAACCGATCGCGCACGATATTTACGAGGCTCGTATCCTGACGCAGGCGGCCCGCAAGTATAAGGTGGTGACCCAGATGGGTGACCAGGGTAACTCGTGCGACGGTATGCGTGTGCTCCGCGAGTGGCTGGAGGCCGACTTGCTGGGCGACATCCAGAAGGTCTATTGCTGGACCAACCGTCCGGTGTGGCCGCAGGGGATACCTTGGCCGAAGCAGAAGGTGGACGTGCCGCAGGGCCTGAACTGGGACTTGTGGCTGGGTACCGCCGAGTACGTGGACTATATCGAGAACTTGGTGCCGTTCAACTGGCGCGGATGGTGGCGTTTCGGTACGGGTGCCCTCGGCGATATGGGATGCCACATCATCGGCCCTCCATTCAAGCTGCTTAAGTTGGGTTACCCGACGGAGGTATCGTGCAGCACGACGACGCTCTACTCGGGCATCTTCGAGGAGGCTTACTACCCGGAGAGCTGCCCCGTGGCAAGCTCGATACGCTTCAAGTTCAAGAAACAGGATGGCAATGACCTCAGCCTCTACTGGATGGATGGCGGTATCATGCCGGAGCGTTTCGAGGAGATCGACCCGGATGTGGACATGACTCCCGCGATGGGCGACCTCGACCCGAACGACGTGGAGGGCGCTACGGTGTTCGTCGGGACGAAGGGTATGGCCTCCTGTGGATGGGGTGGCTCGGATCCTCGTTTCTGGCCGAAGGGACAGAAGGCGAACAAGAAGCCGCTTTTCGACAAGGACGTGAACATACCGCACAAGTACAAGAGGATAGAAGGCGGTACCAACGGGCATTACTGGGCTTGGATAGACTCTTGTATCGCCGGGTACGACAAGGCTGACGTGGAGTCGCCCTTCGAGGGCTACGCCGGTCCGCTGACCGAGACGGTACTCATGGGTAACCTGATCCTCCGGAGCTACAATATCCGCGAGAGCGTCAAGCAGAAGGACTCGATCTATGGCGAGCGTGAGGGATTCGTCTATCCGGGACGGAACAAGACCTTCCTCTGGGATGGCGAGAATATGCGCATCACCAACTTCGAGCAGGCTAACCAGTTTATCAAACGTACCTACCGTAACGGTTGGGAAGAACTGAAATTGTAATATACATAAACCCTAAATTTTCAAGCAAGATGAAAAAGATTTTTAGCGGAGTGATGGTGGCTGCCCTGTTTGTGTCGGCCATCTCGTGCACTCCTGGAAACAACTCAAGTACGACCGCTCAATCCGCGCAGGAGCAATCCGCGACGACCGACGGGATCCCCGAGGGCGGCGAGTGGATCACCATGTTCGATGGCAAGACGCTGAACGGCTGGCGCGGCTATTGCCGCAAGGACATACCGAAAGGATGGGTAGTGAAGGATGGCGTGATCACCTACGAGGGCAGCGAGAGCACCGTCGATCCGGGTGGTGGCGACCTGATCTACGACAAGCAGTTCAAGAACTTCGTCTTCGAGATCGAGTGGAAGATCGACAAGGCCGGTAACAGCGGTATCTTCTATACGGCTCAGGAGATCGAGGGTATGCCGATCTATTACTCCAGCCCCGAGTACCAGTTGCTCGACAACGAGAACATGCCGGACGCTTGGCAGGGCGTGGGTGGCAACCGTCAGGCCGGTGCCGTTTACGACATGATCCCGCCGATGCCGCAGACCGTGAAGCCTTACGGCCAGTGGAACAAGACGAAAATCGTGGTTTACAACAAGCACGTGATCCATTACCTGAACGACACGCCGATCCTGGCCTTCGACTTCGATACGCCGGTTTGGAAAGCTTTGGTAGACAAGAGCAAGTTCAGCAAGTTCAGCGACAGCCCCGAGAAGTGCCCCGAGGCCTATCCTTATATGCTGGATTGCGGCAAGCAGCCGGGCTACATCGGCTTGCAGGATCACGGCTATGGCGTTTGCTTCCGCAATATCCGTGTTAAAGAGCTTTGATCCGTATGGAGGTAACCGTTTTTCATTCGTATGAGGAACTGAGTCTCCGGGCGAAAGAGATCGTGGTGGAGGCGCTGGAGCGGAAGGGCGACCTGACGCTTTGCGCCGCCACCGGCGGATCGCCTACCCGGATGTACGAGGCCTTGGTGGAGGAGGCGGGGCGCAAGCCTGCGTTGTTCGACCGGATGACGGTACTGAAGCTCGACGAGTGGGGAGGCATCCCGATGGATCATCCCGGCACCTGCGAGACCTACCTGCGGCAGAACTTCGTGGGACCGCTCGGGATACCGGCGGAGCGCTACATCGCCTTCGACAGCGATCCGGAGGATCCGGAGAAGGAGTGCGCGCGGCTGCAAGCGATCCTCGACCAACGTCCGCCGATCGACATCTGCGTGCTGGGCATCGGCATGAACGGGCATATCGCCCTTAATGAACCGGCTCCCAAGCTGCACGCCGGATGCCACGTGGCACGGCTGTCGGAGAAGTCGCTGAAGCATCCCATGATCGCCGACGAGGAGCGCAAACCGGGCTACGGCCTTACGCTGGGCATGGCGGACATCTTCCGCTCGCGCCACATCCTGCTCCTGATCAACGGCGAGAAGAAGCGGGAGATCGCCCGGGCTTTCCTGCGCCGCGAGATCACCACGGAGCTTCCCGCCTCGCTGTTGTGGCTACACCCGAACGTGACCTGCCTGATCGATGAGGCGGCCGCCGGGGAACAGGCCTGACAAGGCGCCGCAAGTAACACACGCCCGCGGGCATCCCTTCCCCGGATATGCCCGCGGGCTTTTTTCGCATACGGACAAATTTAAATCGATACGTTTATGAAACAGAATCATTGGATCGTGATCCTCATCTTGTGCATCTGGTTCGTCATCTCCTTCGTCACCAATATCATGGGGCCGATGCTGCCGATGATTATCGACAGTTTCGGGCTGAGCCTCACGCTGGCCTCCTTCCTTCCCTTCTCGTTCTTCCTCGCTTACGGTATCATGTCGATCCCGGCGGGGATGATTATCGAGCGGTATGGCGGCAAGGCTTCATTGCTGACGGCCTTCGCCTTGGCGTTGGTAGGGGCGGCGTTGTTCGTCTCGTTCCCCACCTACCACATGGTGCTCTGCGCCCTTTTCTCGATCGGGCTGGGGATGGCGATGCTTCAGGTCACCATCCTTCCCTTGATGCGCGCGGCGGGCGGCGAGAGGCGTTACGCCTTCAACCAGGTGCTGGCGCAGGTGGTTTTCGGGGCGGCCTCGTTCATCAGCCCCTTCGTGCTGTCCGGGTTGATGCTTCGGATGGAGGGTGATCCGGAGGCTGACAGCCCCGTGGTGCACCTCCTTCGCGGGGTGGCTCCGGCGGAGCTGCCGTGGAGCTCGTTCTACTTCATCTTCACCATAGTGTTCATCCTGATGCTGTTGCTCATCTTCGCCTCCCGCTTCCCGAAAGTGGAGCTGAAGGAGGACGAGAAAGCGGGCTCGGCGGCGCACTACAAGGCGCTGCTGGGGCAGAAGAAGGTGATCCTTTACTTCCTCGGTATCATCGCCTACGTGGGCACGGAGCAGGGCTTGGCCAACTGGATGAGCCTCTTCCTCAGCCAGTACCACGGCGTGAGCCCGGAGGGGGCCGGAGCTACCACGGTGGCCTGGTTCTGGGGGCTGATGTCGATCGGTTGCCTGCTGGGATTAGTGATCGTGAAGCTGATCGACTCCCGGCTGATGCTGCGCGCCTTCGCTTTCCTCGCCCTGCTCGACTTGGCGGTGGCGCTGTTCGGCCCCCGTGAGGTGTCGATCGTGGCGTTCGCGGCGAGCGGCTTCTGCATCTCGATCATGTTCTCGGTGGTGTTCGCCCTGGCGCTCAACTCGGTGGAGAGTTATCACGGCGCCTTCTCGGGCATCCTCTGCACGGGTATCTTCGGCGGGGCGCTGGTGCCGTTCATTATCGGCGGGTTGGGCGACCTGATCGGACTGCGCTACTCGATGCTTTTCCTTTTCGTCACCTTGGGCTACATCCTTTGGATCTCCTATTGGTCGAAACCCTTGGTGCAGAACGAGACTGTCTCCCTGCGCGAGCTGTTGCGGCTCTCCAAGCCGTCGGCTCCGAAAGGGGAATAAGTCATATATGCACGTCTGTGTTGTCGGGGCGCGGGATGGCGTGATGTCATTCCGTGCTGTTCGGGGGGCTGTGGCAAAATGATGAATTTTGTCGCAGCCCCTTAGGTGTGTCAGGATGGATAAAATGCAAGGCATTGAGGGTGAGGGCGACAGGAGTTTACTCTCGTAAACGACTTAGCCCGAATCCCGATAATAACGCAGCAGTTTGCCATTCTGACACACCGTTTTTTTGCCCGGATGGACGAGGAGGTATCCGTTGCTTTCCGGAACCTGCGCAAGTTTTTCGGGAAATATCCGCTTGTTTGTTCCAAAAGTTGGGGCAGTTTTTAATAATGTACGTGCGTACGTTGAATAATAGGGGGAGAAACGACTAATTTAAACCATCGATTTTATCAGTCATTTGCAAAGGTACGCGTTTCTTCGACACTTGCAACCCTTCCGCCTAAAAAATTTCACCTCTTATTCGCTTTCTTATCAATGATATAGCCAACCTTTGACAAAACCGCCTCTTCCGCTGACAAACTTCCCTTTTCGCCCGCCGAAAACGGCAGATCTAAACGATCGTTTAAACTCGCCGTTTTCGGGAAAGACGGGAGGGATGTAGCGACTTAATGAACTTTAATTCACACTATTATTAATATTAAATTTTTGATTTATGAACAAGAAGTTTTCTACTTTGTTA